>NZ_VCBC01000010.1 GCF_005843925.1 Thalassotalea litorea | reverse complement strand
AAATCACGAACTTCACCACCGTGAGTCTTAGTCAATACCGCTGAAATCGCAGCAGTTAGAGTAGTCTTACCATGGTCAACGTGGCCGATTGTACCTACGTTAACGTGCGGTTTGGAACGTTCAAATTTTTCTTTAGCCATCTTCAATTACCTTTAAAGTACAATTTCTAATTTTTTACGGTAAAGATAAATGATAGATGGTTTCTCAAGAACCTTCTCAGAATTGAGAAGGAGTGGTGCTAATAGGCAGATTCGAACTGCCGACCTCACCCTTACCAAGGGTGCGCTCTACCAACTGAGCTATATCAGCACTCCTAATTGGAGCGGGTGGCGGGAATCGAACCCGCTTCTCCAGCTTGGAAGGCTGGGGTAATAGCCAGTATACGACACCCGCATATCTATCAAGCTATCTTTAAAACAAAAAAATGGTGGAGGGAGGTGGATTCGAACCACCGAAGGCTGAGCCGTCAGATTTACAGTCTGATCCCTTTGGCCACTCGGGAACCCCTCCAAATTTTGTATTAATGGTGCCGACTGCCGGAGTCGAACTGGCGACCTACTGATTACAAGTCAGTTGCTCTACCAACTGAGCTAAGTCGGCACTACATTAAGTGGTGCGAATTCTAGAGCAATGTTTTACACCATGCAATAGCTAAAACAAAAAAAATTGAGGCTTTTGGTTTGTTTGCTGTTTTTTTACACGGATATGTAAGGAAAACATTAATGAGTCGCACCACTATCGAATCTACAAGGGGTATTCTATGGCTAATTATCGATAAATTGGCTCATGCCAACAAAAATAAGATTTTGATGATAACTGGCATTTTTATCTAAATAAGGCATTAACGCTTTGCCATTTCCGCCCGTAATCAAGATTGTATCTATCTCAATATTCGATCGTGCTGCCTGCTTTTGAGCAAACTCTATCGCTGCAACCGTCATCGCCCAGCAACCATGATTCACGTTATCGCTGGTATTGTCGGCAAATCCAAGGTTGTCGGGAATCGAGAAAACACCGTCGACCTGAGTGGTATTGGAATACAAGGAAGAGATCATCATCGCAACACCAGGGGTAATCCAACCACCCAGATGCTTTTTATCGGCACTCACTAAATCAAGTGTGGTTGCGGTTCCGGCATCAATCACCAATAGGTTTTCTCCGGGGCTAAGCTGACTCGCGCCAATAATCGCCATCCATCGATCGATACCAAGTTGTGTCGGTTGCGAATAGCCGACCTGCACATCATGCTCGCACTTTGCCGTCATTAACCGTTTAAAGCCAATACGTTCCCGCTCACACAAAAGCTGCAAGCTGTGACAGAATTCCTCATTGGAAACTGCCGATACCAAGACTTTGTCTGGATGATGTAAGCTAATAAACCGCAACGCTTCACTTTCGCTTACTGATTGTGATTGAAACGATGACAACCGCATTTGCTGATTGTCCGACAACTGACATATCTTGATTCTGGAATTCCCCACATCAACGAATATGATCAATTTTGTCCCCTCAGGCTTAGTTCGCCACCGTAAATAGGTTTTACTTTACCGTTAACTTCAATCAATAACGCACCGTTGGCATTAATACCTCGGCAAATTCCTCGGGTAACTTGGCTGCCGCTGAATATTTCCACCGCTTGATTCAAAAATATATCGCGTTTTTGCCAATCTGCCAGCATCGGTGACAAACCATATTGCTGATGCTGAGCAAGACGACGATTAAATTGTACGATGAGGTTTGCAATCAATCGATTACGGTCAATGGATTGATTGCAGTGATTTGATAAGTCTGTCCAGGGTTGGTCAATCGCCTCCCCCTGTGCAGCAGGCATTTGAATATTCAGCCCTAAGCCGATAACACTGTGCCCCGACTCTGTGGGCTGGCCTTCTAACTCCACTAAAATGCCCGCAATTTTTTTGCCATCGACATATAAATCATTTGGCCACTTTAACTGCACATCGATTTGATAAGACGTTTCCAGAACATCCGCCACCGCCAATCCAATCACCACGGACAATCCCATCGCCGCAGCAACGCCTTGCTCCAACGGATAATACATAGAGAGATACAAATGTGAAGCAAACGGGGATACCCAGTTTTTGCCGCGTCGTCCACGTCCTGCAGATTGATATTCGGCGACACAGGTTTGGCCATTGACGACTTGATTGGGAAGGCGCCTTAAAAGATAGGAATTTGTCGAATCAATGATGGTATGCACTTCAACTGGGTTGTTCGCGCCAAGCGAGTGTAAATGCTGCTGAATCTGATTCGCCTGCAACAATTGAATAGGCTGCGCTAAACGATAACCCTTACCGTGAACTTTAAAGACATCCAATCCCATTTCAGTCAGTGCCTGGATGCTTTTTGAAATAGCTGTGCGACTGACGCCTAACGAGTCAGCTAAGACCTGGCCTGAAATAAATTCACCACCGGCCAGGCGTCGAATTAATTCTTCGCGAACTACTTTACCCATTAGCCAAGTTTATCCAAACTGGTTTCGCCATCAGCACCGATTAGCCTTACTTCAGGTGTTAACTCTACCGCAAACTTTTCTTTTACTCGCGTTTGTACATGCTTCGCCAGGGTGATGAGATCATCGCCGCTAGACTGTTCGATATTTGTTAACACCAACGCCTGACGATGATGCACCGCTGCGCCGCCAATTTGCGTGCCCTTTAATCCACATTGGTCAATCAACCATCCTGCCGCGAGTTTGACAGTACCATCGGCTTGTTGAAACGCCGGCATTGATTGATAGTCCGCTTTTAAGGCAAGAAAACATTGTTGATCCACTACTGGGTTTTTGAAAAAGCTGCCAACATTTGGAATATCGTCGGGGTCAGGCAGCTTACTTTGCCGGATCGCAACGACCGTATCAAAAACTTGCTTAGGTGTCGGCTGTTCGAGTTCTCGCAACCCAGGGTAAGACAATTGCGGTTGCCATTGTTTTGGCAATGTTAAACCGATGGCAACAATGATCCCCTTGCCTTTCAGCATTCTTTTAAAATTACTATCGCGATAACCAAAACCGCAATCCGAGCTTTGCAGTCGTTTTATTTGGGCGCTTTCAATATCAAACCAATCGACATAGTGACAGAAATCCGCCAGTTCAACGCCATAAGCGCCTATATTTTGAATGGGTGCGGCACCACAATTACCGGGAATCAAGGCTAGATTTTCAAGGCCCGGCATATTTTTTTCCAGACAGAAGCAGACTAATTGATGCCAGTTTTCTCCTGCCGCAACATGTAACTGCCAACTTTCCGCCCTTTCATTAATTTCAATACCCTTGAAATCCGGTTGAATAACGGTTCCAACATAGTCTTCTAAAAAAATACTGTTGCTACCACCACCCAAAATGTAAAACGCGCCCAGTCGATCAAAATCGATCTCGGATAATTGCTCAGGCTGGCGCAGATGTAGAAGGTTTTTCGCAAAGGCAGGAAGTGCAAACGTACTTAATGACTGCAATGAGAATTTGTGTGGAACCATTGAAAGCGCTTATTGATGAATCTTACTAATGATGATAAACCAGAACCTGTATGGGTTAAACCACAAATCACGGTTAATCGGATTAGAAGATAGGCTAAAGGAAAGAGATAGGATGATAGCGCCGCGACTTTGCCTGAAGTAAGCCAAGAGCAGCGCCATGTCGAGACGGGTTATTTCTGGTGGTAAGGTTTACTGAGGCGATGAACCGCATCAATAAAATAACCCGCATGCTCAGGGTTCACGTCAGGGTGAATCCCATGTCCCAGGTTAAATACATGACCAGTATTGTCATGGCCGTAGCCCGCAAGAATCGTCGCAACTTCCTGTTCAATCCTTTCCTTCGGCGCGTATAACATCGAAGGGTCCATATTTCCTTGCAAGGCAACTTTATCACCAACACGTGCTTTCGCGTCTTCGATATTAATGGTCCAATCAAGACCCACAGCATCACAACCGGTTGCTGCGATTGATTCCAACCACATGCCGCCATTTTTGGTAAATAAGGTTACTGGAACTTTTCTGCCTTCATTTTCACGCGTTAATGCGTCAACAATTTTGTGCATATATTGTAATGAAAATTCTTTATACATCGCAGGGGATAATACGCCGCCCCACGTATCAAACACCATGACCGACTGCGCACCGGCAGCAATTTGTGCGTTTAGATAACTAATCACAGAGTCAGCAAGTTTGTCGAGTAACAAATGCAGAGTTTGCGGCTCGGCAAACATCATCTTCTTAATTTTGGTAAATGCCTTGGAACTGCCACCTTCCACCATATAGGTTGCGAGTGTCCATGGGCTACCAGAAAAACCGATTAATGGTACATCACCATTTAACGCTTTTCGAATAGAGCGAACGGCATTCATAACATACTGTAATTCACCTTCGGGATCCGGATGACCAATTTTATCGACATCGGCTTTACATGTTATCGGGCGCTCAAACTTAGGGCCCTCACCTGTTTCAAAATACAGGCCTAATCCCATCGCATCCGGTATCGTCAAAATATCGCTAAACAGGATCGCCGCATCTAATGGAAATCGACGCAAAGGTTGCAGCGTTACTTCAGTAGCTAACTCGGTATTACGGCAAAGCGCCATAAAATCACCCGCGTCTTTTCGGGTGGCTTTGTACTCGGGCAAATATCTTCCCGCCTGGCGCATCATCCAGATCGGAGTGTAATCTACAGGTTGCTTTAGCAAAGCTCGAAGATAATTGTCGTTTTTTAGTTCAGTCATCTTGGTTTCCGCGAAAAAAGTTGCCGCCATTTTACCCAAAGTTTTGGCTGGTGACTATGACCGATTCCAGGATTCAAAGACTTTCTTTGAATATCAACAAATTGCCGATTTTTTGTCAGTATGGTTTCCTGGAAAACACTCGACAAACGAGGTTTTTCGTACACTTGCTCAAATAAAAGGTTCAAAAAATAAATGTAAAAAAGTGTTGCGCTGGAAATATACCTTTGTTATAAATTTCACACGCTTTACAGAATAACTAATAAGAAGCTAGTTTTAACTAGACCTTACAGCGAGCATTTCCGGCCTTATCTTTTGATAAGGCCTTTTTATTTTCAGCCCCATGACACTCATAAAACTGAAGATTTCCGTTCGAAATTTCTTTTCATCAGTTACTTGCTAAAATCCAGATAAAGCCCAAATAAAAAACATTTAAGTTATCTGATGAAGCGTGTCTGCATTACTTTAATTACTTCTTTCATCCTGTTCAGTTGCATGTCTGGCGCGAACAAATCTTTTGCGCTGGGGCAACAAGGTCATCAAATCGTTTGCCAGTTGGCTTTTAATAACCTGAATCATCGACAACAACAATCCCTACAAAACTGGGTGGCGCAGATTTCACCAAGACATAAATCGCAGATTAATCACCGCTTACATCGCGATAAAAATGCCACACTGACATTTTCTGATGCCTGTGTTTGGGCTGACGCCATACGACATATCGATACATATAAGCCATTTTCCACGTGGCATTATGTCAATGTTGAACGCGATGATTTAAGGGCTACAGGGTTTGGTTGCCCGCGCGGCTGCATTATTCAGGCGATGATCACTCATGATCAACAATGGCGTGAGAATCGGCCCGTAACGGATCGCCTCGAAGCACTACTGTTTCTCAGTCACTGGTTTGGGGATATCCACCAACCCTTACACGTTAGTTTTCAATCGGATCGTGGTGGCAATGATACTTTGGTAATCGATAGCGCCAACAAATGCACAAACCTGCATCAAGTCTGGGACACCTGTCTGGTAAGGGATATCGCTATGACGGACCAGCAATGGCAAATACGCTTCGTCGACTATCAAAAAAGCCAAAATCTGGAATTTATTGATCAATTACGTTTGCCAACCGTCGTAAGCTGGGCCAACGAATCATTATTCATTACAAGAAATCCCAGATTACAGTATTGTCATACTCAAGGGGGAAATTGGTGCTACCCAGTAGCAGGAGATATTTTCTATAACAGACATTACATTGAGCAAAATAAACATCTTTTACAACAACAAATACTTCTTTCGGCCTTACGATTAAGGGCGTATTTAGCAGCGACTCTTTAAGTTAACGATTTTTCATTTGCATTTGGAAAATAGCATCTATACTTATTTTTACAATTAAAAATAAACAGTTACTGAAGATCAGAAAAAACGTTCATGATTATAAACGTCTTCGGCAACGCAAATGTTAAAAGTTTGTTGCATTTTCTGGTAGTATTCAGTGATATTTCACTCACCATTACGATTTTTTTGAAGTCGGAGGGAAAAATGCTAACACGTCTGGAACAAGCACAACAACAATGGGGTGGCTCATCAAACCTCATCGATAATTGGTTAACTGAACGGCAAGATGTATTAGTAAATTATTGTCGCTTAGCTGGCTTACCACCTTTTGATAAAACCGACCGCGCTTTGCCGAAAAGTTCGGATATTCAAGCCTTCTGTCAGGTTCTGGTAGATTACATCTCTGCGGGACATTTCGAAGTCTTTGATCAAATTGTCAATAAATGCAAAGAGAATGGACCACAAAGTCTCGCTCTGGCGCAACGCATCTACCCACTAATATCTCGTTCGACCGACATGGCTCTAACCTTTAATGATAAATATGCTGACTTAAATGAAGATACTGAATTAGAAGGGTTCGATGCCAGCCTTTCCGCCTTAGGTCAATTTCTGGAAGAACGCTTTGATTTAGAAGATCAGCTGATTGAAGCGTTATATAAAACAAGCGCTTAAATACATTGAAACGCTGCGCTCTGATTGGGGCGCAGCACCCATTTCTATTTTACGACTTTACAACAGGTTACTAAGGCGAAATGTTTCTCCAAGCATTTCGCCATACACACCTTTCATGGTGCGATCTTTCCACATTAGCTTTCCGGTAATATTGAACACCTTTCCCCCTAGAGATAATCGATTACCCGTGCCATGGCTCGTATCGAAATATAAAAGGACTTATGGAATGTCGGGATATCAGGGTGGGAATATCACGACGAAATACATCCCTGTATAAAAAAAGCCCGAAGTGCAGAGCACATCGGGCTTTTTCAATCAATGCAAGGCGATTGCCTTAAATCATAAATGATTATTTTTCAGATTCTTCAGCCGCTTCAGGCTTGATGATATCCAATAATTCCACTTCAAATACTAATGTAGAGTTTGCTGGAATTGGACCTGTGCCATTTGGACCGTATGCCAATTCAGAAGGGATCACAAACTTGTACTTAGAACCTACATTCATCAATTGAACACCTTCGGTCCAACCTTTGATAACGCGATTCAATGGGAATTCAATTGGCTCGCCACGAGAATAAGAGCTATCAAATTCTTCGCCATTGATTAACGTTCCTTTATAGTGAACTTTAACCGTATCTGTTGCTGCTGGCTTGTCACCTTCACCTTCAGTCAGAACCTGATATTGTAAACCTGACTCTGTCACTTCTACGCCTTCAGTCTTGGCATTTTCAGCCATAAACGCCTGGCCTTCGGTCAAGTTTTTATCCGACTCAAGTTTTGCCTGCTCTTCTTGTTTCGCGCGAACTTCCTGCTCAAACGCCATCAAGGTCTTCTCAACTTCTTCTTGAGTCAACTGGCTATTACCAGCCAGGCTTTCGCTTAATCCTTGAATGATTAGATCTCGGTCTAAATTAAAACCATAATCCTGCTGCTCTTTCAATGTTTTGCTAAGATAGCCACCCATTGAAGAACCAATTGCATAAGCTTGCTTCTGCGCTGGAGTTTCCAATTTCGTGGTTGGAGCTTGTTCAGCTTCTTGTTTTTTCTCCTGACAGCCCATCATCGCTAGAACCGCAACAGCTACCAGAGTAGGTTTGAAAAGTTGTTTCATATTGTTCTCCAAAAAGAAACCGCATATCAGAGAAATCCCCAATATATTCGGGTTTATTGTTATTATCCGGGTAATAAAAGTTCCTAATACTAGCGTTAAACACCCAAATAATAAAGCCCCAGCGAACATCCACATGCGTACCACTGCAAACTACTGATTCAAACCAAGGTTACAAAATACTTAATATAGTTGAGTCTAAGTTGTTTGCGACTTTATCTTTAGCGATAATACGCTCTTAGAACCTTCGAATGATTATGAGTTTAACCATGACCCAGACAAATGATACGACGCAATTGAATCAAAGACTCGACAACCTTGAAACACGATTAGCCTTTCAAGACGATGTTATTGACCAGCTAAATCATGAGATCAGCGTGCATCAGCAGAAAATAAAAGACTTAAATGAGCAATTGCACTTAATTGGGCAAAAAGTGCGGGATATGAATACATCCGTCGTTGGACGTGATGAAGATGAAACGCCTCCGCCTCATTACTAAGCACATCACACCGGACCACAGACGTTAGCTGCCAGTAATTCGCATATTTCGGGTTTTGGGTTATAGGTGAAGCGCTATTCTGGCTTAAATACACCAATAACCTGTTCTTGCTGACGAACATCGGATGCGACTTGTTCTTCAGGCTGTGTCATTTGCATACCACAACTGACACAAGTGACCTGTTCTACACCATCGCTTTTGGTCAATGCCATCGTATCCAGGCTTTTACATTTTGGGCACACGGCACCGGCAATAAATCGTTTCTTCATTTAACATTCAAAGGTAAACTGCTCAAGCGCGTTATTTTACTCGCAATTTGTACTAATTACGATATGTAGCCACCCATTCAGTGAATATTTAGAATGACTCTGGCATCGACCACGTATCCATTTACATTGGAATAAACACCAGTGCAGTTTTAATGATTAACACCATAAAGGAAGTTCACCTTGATCAATGCCAACAACCTTACTCTCGCCCGAGGCGTCAACCCACTGTTTCAGGATGCCAGTTTTCGTATCCACCCTGGACACAAGGTTGGATTGGTTGGCGCTAATGGTTGCGGGAAATCTTCCTTTTTCGCGGCTCTAACCGGAAATCTTGGCATCGATCAGGGAACCTTGGAAATGCCAGGTGGTTGGCAAATTGCTACGGTAAAACAGGAAACTCCGGCATTATCTCAGTCCGCTCTTGATTATGTTATCGATGGCGATACCGAATATCGCGCGTTAGAACACAAACTTGAGCAAGCCAGAGCCAAGAATGACGGTAGTCGAGAAGCGGAAATTTTAAATCAAATCGACGTGATTCAGGGTTATAGTCTCGACGCACGCGCCGGTGAACTGCTGCACGGCCTGGGTTTTATGCAGGAGCAATTACAGGACCCAGTCAGCAGCTTTTCCGGAGGCTGGCGAATGCGTTTAAACCTGGCTCAGGCTCTTATTAGTCGTGCGGATTTGATGTTGCTCGATGAGCCAACTAACCATTTGGATTTGGATGCAGTTTTGTGGTTACAGCGCTGGTTAAAACGGTATACCGGTACCTTAGTACTGATATCCCATGATCGAGATTTTCTTGATAATGTCATCAACCAAACCTTGCATATTGAACATCGCAAAGCGCGTTTATATAGCGGTAACTACACCAGCTTTGAGCGTCAGCGAGCGGAACAATTGGCCCAACAAGAAGCCATGTATCAAAAGCAGCAACGAGAGGTAAAGCATTTAACCTCGTTCGTTGACCGTTTTCGCGCTAAGGCCAGTAAAGCCAAGCAGGCTCAAAGCCGATTAAAACGTCTACAAAAATTGCCGGATTTAATGCCCGCGCACGTAGACAGCCAATTTCAGTTTCGCTTTATTAACCCAGATTACATGCCTTACCCTTTGTTGACATTAGAAAAGAGCAACTGTGGTTATGGCCCTGAGACAACCATATTAGAAGATGTAAAAATAAACCTGGTGCCGGGTTCTCGTATTGGCCTGCTGGGTCGTAATGGCGCCGGTAAATCAACATTAATTAAATCTTTGGCGGGTGAACTGGCCCTCAATTGTGGCACCAGATTTTGCGCGCAAGAACTAACCATTGGTTATTTTTCTCAACATCAACTTGAGCAATTGTCCTTAGATTCAACGCCATTAAATCAATTATTGCTGACACACCCTGACATGACGGATTTAGAAGGTCGCAATCATTTAGGTCGGTTTGGCTTTAGTGGCGATCAGGCATTAGGGCAAATCAATACTATGTCCGGTGGTGAAAAAGCACGACTGGTACTGGCGATGATTGTCTTACAAAAACCGCAATTACTCTTACTCGATGAACCAACCAACCATTTAGATATTGAGATGCGTCAGGCTCTGGTCATGGCATTACAGGAATTTGATGGTGCGATTATTTTGATTGCCCATGATAGGTTCTTGCTGGAATCTTGTGTTGATGAATTTTATCTGGTCGGGAACGGCAAGGTAGAGCCATTTAGCGGCGATATCGATGATTATCAGCGTTGGTTAGATGACGACAAGAAAGCAGCAAAGCAAGAAAGCAAAGTCGACAAAGAGCTTCCCAAGGTTGATAAAAAAGAACAACGCCGGCAACAGGCTGAGCTTCGCAAAAAAGCAGCTCCGCTAAAGAAGCAAGCCGACAAACTGGAACAGCAAATCGAACAATGGCAAGGCCAGTTAGATGATATTGAACAACAACTCGCATTAAGCGAGACCTACGATGCCGAGAACAAGGCTCATCTTGCAGAGCTACTGCAACATCAGGGCAAACTTAAGCCAAACATTGAAACCGCCGAAGAGCAATGGATGGAATTGTTAGAGCAAATAGAAGAAATAACTGAGTAAAATATGCTAGCGCAATATGCTGCAGTAAAAAATAAAAACAAATAGGATTTAAACAATGAAAAAGCTTTTGCTGCTCACCGCATTTTCGAGCATGGCGACAAGCGCACCCTACGACGCCATCGAAAGAAATGCGATTAGCTCAGCCTTTGACGCGCTACAGGCTTTCCAGGTATTAACATACGTTGCGAAGCAATGCCGTCAGGAGGGGGAGGTAGAATACGCCCCAAAAACGGATCTAGACTCTCTGATCCATAATAAGCTTCACATTAATCTTGACGAACTTGAACGATTAGCCCTCACCAGAGAAGCTTACCTGCAATCATACCAATATCAAATCAGCGATATTGAGTGCTCTCTAATCCGTGTCGCTGAATATTACGATGACTACGATATGGCAAAGTTCAATTTCGAACTTTACCAGCCTATCTCACGACCACTGGCGGTATCCGACGAATAACTCCTAGGGTAAAACATCGCCATAGTGCCAGACTAGTCCTGGCGCTGTGTCAACATATCAAAATCTGAGGCATCATGACGATTCGGTAACTGCTCATGGGCTTCGCCCCAGGTGCGATTCACTTTGCGGCCACGGATCACCGCAGGCCTTTCATCAATAGCTTTAGCCCATCGTATTACATTCTTATATTCATCAACCGATAAGAATTCCGCCGCATCGTATAAACGGCCTAACACTAAAGCCCCATACCAGGGCCAAATCGCCATATCGGCAATGGTATACTCGTCTCCACACATATAGGTATTTTCAGCCAGATGAATATCTAAAACACTGAGTTGGCGTTTTGCTTCCATGGCAAAGCGATTAATAGGATATTCATATTTTTCGGGGGCGTAGGCATAAAAATGACCGAAACCACCACCTAAGAATGGACCGCTACCAACTTGCCAGAATAACCAAGACAGGCACTCGGCTCTAGTTGCGCCACTATTAGGTAAGAACTCACCAAACGTTTCCGCCAGATGCATCAAAATAGCACCTGATTCGAAAATGCGAACATCCTCTTCACCACGTTTATCCAATAGCGCTGGAATTTTAGAGTTTGGATTAATGTCAACAAAGCCCGAGCTGAACTGATCACCTTCAGAAATTTCGATCAAATGGGCATCGTATTCGGCGTCTACGTAACCTTTTGCCAATAGCTCTTCAAACATAATCGTAATTTTTACGCCATTTGGCGTTGCCAGTGAATAAAGTTGAAATGGATGATTACCTACCGGTAATGCATTGTTGTGAGTTGCACCGGCTATGGGTCGGTTAATATTGGCAAACTTACCACCACTGGCCGTATCCCAAGTCCACACTTTCGGCGGTTGAAACGCGTTATCACTCATAATTATCTCCATTGTCTTTTTTGAGGCCATGCTAAATTCTAGGTAATATTTTCTTTCCCACACGTAATACAAATTAAGCGACGTTGATGGCCGAGAATATCGGTGAGAAATACTACTCAGTGAGATATACGGAACATGGCAGATTTTCGATTAAAGTGTCGAAAATTCTAGTTTTAGCACTGATTAAACCAAGACCAACATTACATTAACAAACAATATTCAACTCCTACCAGTGAACTTCCACGATCAAAACATTGGAGCTTTAACCTAATCGGTTTATAATTTCCGGCGTTATAAAATTAAGGCATCCATGAGTAAATTCAGTAATTTCAAACCCGCTTGGTGGCTAAAGAACCGCCACCTACAGACCATGGCGGCAAAAATATTAAGAAGAAAGCAATCCATACAAGTGGTAGAAGAAACCATTGAGTTGAGCGATGGCGACTTCTTAGATCTGGTATGGACAGAAGATCCACAAAATTCACCGGATAAACCCATTGTTTTGGTCTTGCACGGTTTAGAAGGCTCCATCAACAGTCATTACGCCAAAGGCATGATGAATGCGATCAAGCAACGTGGATGGGTCGGTTTATTAATGCACTTTCGCGGTTGTAGTGGGCGTCCAAATCGTCATGCCCAGTCCTATCACTCCGGTGCTACCGATGATGTACATTTTATTACCCAATGGCTGCAACAACGATTTCCTGAGCGCCAGCATGGTATTTTAGGATTTTCATTAGGTGGCAACGTACTCGCTAAATACTTAGCTGAAGATCCAGCGCCAATCTATCGAAGTGCCGTTGTGATCTGTGCCCCCTTGCATTTAGCCAGTTGCGCACAGCAAATCGACATCGGTTTTTCCAAGATATACCAAAAGTATTTGGTCGATATGCTAAAAGACAGTACTTCAGAGAAAGTGACGATGAAACTGATTAAGCATATTGATCATCAAGAATTAAAGGCAATCACCTCGATCCATGAGTTTGATCAGAAAATCACCGCACCCTTAAATGGTTTTAAAGATGCCAATGACTACTATGAAAAAGCTAGCGGTATCTTCGTACTGGACCGCATCAACCGCCCTACATTAATACTGCACGCTCAGGACGACCCCTTTCTGTGCAATGATCATATTATGGAGATGGATGTCAGCAATCCCAACCTCACGTTAGAAGTCAGTAAATACGGTGGGCATGTTGGCTTCATTGCCGGAACGAATCCGTTTAAACCGATGTACTGGCTGGAAGAACGGGTACTGGATCACATTGGCGAACATTTTGAATAAAACCATAAAGGACTGAGACAGACATGATAATCCCCGTAGAACAATTGCAACAAGAGACATTGCTCGCCATCATTGATGAGTTCATTCTAAGAGAGGGGACGGATTATGGATTGCAGGAATATTCCCATCAGCAAAAAGTTTTACAGATCCAGGCGCAGCTAAAGTCGGGGCGATTAGTCATTGTATTTTCTGAAGCGTATGAAACCGTCAATATTATGCTCGCCGAACAGTTTCAACAACAATCGGCATCTAATCCCTCCTAAGCGAAAACTGACGTTATCACTTAAGACACTATTTCATGTCTTCGAGAGTCAATACAAACGAAACCGGTATCGCGCTGGCGATGGCATCTAAACCTGCGATATCCGCTAACTGCTTGATACCATCCAATAGCGAAAATTCCGCTGCCTGAATCACGGTGGGCTGAGTCGATGTTACCACTAATTTATCCTTTGCTTCCATAAACACGGCACAGGAAATCGTCACCATTCGTGCCTGACCATGCAATTCCAGCTTACCATCGAGGTTAAACTGTTTCATTTCCCCCGGAACCAAAGACGCCAGTAAACCATTGGGTAGCGTGGCAGTTAATACCGCTTCGGAAAATTTTGACGTTTCAAATAGCATTTCCTGCATACGATTATCACGAATATCAATCCCTGTGTTGACCGAGGTCAGGTCAATTTTCACTGTCACTTCACCGCTATCATTGACGTTGGCCTCGAAGTTTTTAAACTCATGAGTCTCAGCAATTGCATTTTTCTTAATGCTAATAAAGCTGAGCGACGATGCGTGTTCAACAGATTGCCAGGCCGCCTTTGCAGGTATCGCACCAAACGTCCCTAATGCAGTGATCAAGGTGAAAGATAACATTGTTTTTTTCAAATTAAGATTGAGCATAGTTTTCTCCATAATCGGCTGAAGGCGGGCGATATATGTAATTGCGATTAATAGTCTCGTTGGCATCGATAGGGTTTAACAATATCCTGCCAAGGTATCTGTTGATTACCCATGGCGATAAAATCGGGATTCATTAAGCTTTCCCGCTTATTGTAGCTTAATGGGTTGAACTCACTGTCCAGGATTGTCCCCCCTGCCTCTTCGAGGATAATCTGGCTCGCGCCGGTATCCCACTCGCCGGTAGGTCCGGTACGGATATAAAAATCCGCGATACCTTCCGCAATTAAACAACTTTTCAATGAGCAACTGCCAAAAGGAATGTTCACAAAGGAGACATTCGCAAAAAGATATTGCGTTACATTATTCAGTGCCTGACGTCGACTTACTGCCATATTTAAAGGGCGCTCACCGTCGTAATCAGCAACGCGAATTTGATTTTCAACTCCGCTTGCATCTCTTTTGAAACAGCCATAGCCTTTTTCGGCAAAGTAGGTGTTTTGATGAGATGGCGCGTGAATGACGCCAAGATACGGCCAACCGTCTACCACTAATGCAATGTTCACGGCAAAATCGCCACTACCAGCGATAAACTCGCCGGTGCCATCAATCGGGTCTAATAGCCAGTAACGTTGCCAGTCCCCTCGTTGTGATAATGTTTGCAGCTCGCTTTCTTCGGATATTACCGGGATATTCGGAGTCAGCTGCTGCAGTTGTTCCATTATGACCTGATTTGCGGCAATATCCGCAGACGTAACAGGGCTTAAATCATCTTTCTGATATTGACTGAAATCACCATTTCGGTAGATTTCCATGACTTTTTCGCCTGCCATTAATGCGGCATCAATTGCAATTTGCAACAAATCACTTGTCATCAGGTACCTCGAGAAAATCCTTGAGCAACAATAACGCGGCAATACTGCGCGCTTCGGTAAAATCTGTTTGGGCTAATAAAGACTTATAGTCACTCAATGGCCATTGCACAACTTCCAAAGGTTCAGGTTCATCACCTTCTAATACACTGGCAAACAAATCTTTGGCAATAAAAATATCCATCTTCGCATTAAAGAATGCCGGTGCCATACATACCTGATGCAAATGCGTCCAGCCATGCGCGCCAAAGCCGACTTCTTCTTGAAGTTCACGATTGGCGGCTTGCTGTGGTTGTTCACCAGGATCGACTAAGCCTTTAGGAAACCCTAGCTGATAATTATGAGTTCCGGCACAATATTCACGGATGAGCAATAAAGTATCCGCGTCAAGCAAAGGCACCACCATCACGGCTCCCTGACCACTACCTTTAATTTTCTCAAAGCAGCGCTCGGCACCATTACTAAATTTTAAATCCACTTGTTCCACCGCAACCAATCGGCTTCGGGCGACTTCTTTGCAGGCCACGATTTCGGGCAATTGTTTATGTTTAGATTTATCCATCATGAAAACTTGGCTTATCTACCCGTTATTCACCAAGCTCAGGTTTAAGCTCAGGAAAACGAATGTGAAAAGATTGGAGTTTATAATATACTGCCCAAACACGATTTTATAGGGCAAATCCATGTTTGATTGGGCAAAAATTGATACCGTACTGCTGGATATGGATGGCACATTGCTGGATTTGCACTTTGATAATCACTTCTGGCGAGAACACCTTCCTCTTCGCTATGCTCAACATCACGAGATAAGCAAAAAAGATGCCCACAACTTCCTGATGGCTGGCTATGAGGATGTGGCAGGAACGATTGACTGGTACTGCCTCGATTACTGGGCTGAAAAAACCAAACTTCCCATTGTTGAATTAAAAAAAGAAGTTCAGCATTTAATTCAAATGCGGGACGATGCTCATGATTTTCTTGTGGCGTTAAAAAAAGCCAATAAAAAAGTCATTTTGGTTACCAATGCTCATCCTGCTGCGTTGCAATTGAAAATAGAAAGAACCGGCTTAGATACCTATTTTGATCAATTGATTTCCACCCATCAATTTGGCGTAACGAAAGAGTCGCAATTGTTATGGCAGCGCCTACAACAACATTTACAGTTTGATATATCCACAACCTTATTTGTGGATGACAGCCTGCCAATATTACAAAGTGCGCAAACCTTTGGTATCGCCAATTTATTGGCGATTGCGAATCCCGATAGCAAGTTGCCCAGTAACGACATAAGCGAATTTATTTCTATCGAGCATTATCAAGAAGTTATCCCGGATATCTGCTAAAAACTCATTCCTGTCTTATACTCATAAAATTTACAACGCATCAGGCACGCAGGTAAATTATCACCGCCAGCCAGATAGAAAAATAAGACAATAGCTTATGCATATTTCCAAGTTAGCAGTGACTGAATCTGAGTCCGGATACAAATTAACTGGCTGGTGTAATGATTTCGAGCTCTACTATGACTTTCCTTTAGACATTAAGCCCCGCCTTTGCGCCGATCCTTTCGTTGCTGCCAGTTTGCTTAGCGCCATGTACCTCAATGAAGATATTATCATTGATGAGGAATGGCAGATATCACCTGAACTTTTGACGAACCTTGACAAAATTCAGGATATTTTCAGCCGCTGGGAACAATACCTTGGCTACAAGCTCAACAAGATTAATATTCACGGCGGTACAGTTGCAGAAGCTCCCAGCCATTTTTGCAAGACAGTCAGTTTTTTCTCCGGTGGCGTCGATGGCTCCCACACGTTTCTAACCAATCAACAAGATATTGATGCATTACTGTTTGTAAAAGGCATTGATATGCAGTTAGAAAATGATGCGCTATTCGCTGAAACATCACGCGTAAATCGAGAATATCTTAAGCAATATAATAAACCATTACACACCATTATCTCGAATGTGCGCTTCTTAGGGCATCACTTTGGGGTGAAATGGGGAGCCTGTTGTGGCGGTGGCCTCAGCAGCATAGCGCTAGCCATTGGAGCCCGAAAATGCCTGATTGCTTCGGGGTCGAGCTATGACTACATCTATCCGTCCGGTACCAACTATATTAGCGATCACTTGTGGGGAAATCAGCAGACCCGGATTGTACACGATGGCGCACAATCTTCACGTTTGGATAAAATTCGTGCCATTGCAGAAGATCCCCAATGCTTAAAAATATTGCGGGTCTGCTGGCATGATGATGGCTATAACTGTGGTAAATGTGAAAAGTGCTTACGAACCATGGCAAGCCTCAGGGCTCTGGAGCTAAAGGTCGATACGTTTCCACCATTAACCGATGATGTTGCCCGCTCGCAACTGGCAAACATTAAACTTTATGATATTCATGATTATCAATTTCTAAAAGAAAATATTGAGCAGGCGAAACGGGTCAATGATGAGGTTCTCCTCAAAGCTCTGAAAAAAATCCAGACTGACTTTGAACGTAGAAAACTGATGCGAGATGTCGATAAGACCTTGTTCAACGGTCGAATTCAAACCGCTAAACAAGGCATTTTTAATTGGCGCCGCAATTTACGTACAAACGCCAATACAAGTTAAGGCTGAATCGCTTAACGGGTTTTGGCTGGGATCGCCGCTAAAACAGCAACCAACAGTTGCCAGTACCTTCCGACGCTGGCGATATCCACTTTCTCATCCGGAGAGTGAGGAAATTTAATCGTCGGGCCTATAGAAACCATATCCAAATTTGGGTATTCGGTTTTAAATAAGCCACATTCCAAACCCGCATGAATCACCATTATCTTGGGTTCATAATCAAAACGTTCAACAAATACATCACGCACGGTATTCATAATTTGCGAATCGGTACTCGGTTTCCAGCCTGGATATGCACCGGAAAATGTGACATCAACGCCAGCAAGGGCATACACAGAAGATAAAATCTCTTCAACCTGGGTGCGGCCATCGTCGTGGAGGCTGCGGATCAAAGAGAGCGCCATTAACTTGTTGCCTTTCATGCGGACAACACCAAGGTTCACTGACGTTTCTACCACACCTGGCACATCATCAGACATACGCAACACACCATTGGGACTAACGTTCAGTGCATTTAAAATGGTGCGCTGGCAATCTTTCGTCCACATTTGCGCAAAGATTTCCGGAGATATCAACAGCAAAGAAACGTCAGGCTCAACAATCGCTAGATTGGTTTTAATCTGTTGCTGATGCTCTTCCACAAAGGTTTTAAATGAATCGACCTGGGCAGTCGGGATCACAAAACTGGTATTTGCCTCGCGTGGGATAGCGTTACGCAAAGAACCGCCATTCAATTCAGTTAACTGGATATCGAATTTGGCAATCGCCTGATTCAATAATCGCACGAGAAGCTTGTTTGCATTCGCTCGCCCGGTGTGGATATCAACGCCTGAATGACCACCTTTCAATCCAGAAATAGACAGATTAAATGACTGATAACCACTCGGTACAGATTCCATCACTAATGGAAATGTTGCACTGGCATCAACACCACCAGCGCAGCCCATATAGATTTCGCCGTCCTGCTCTGAATCGGTATTGATTAGGATATCACCGTCTAGCCATCCAGCTTCTAGACCAAACGCACCAGACATCCCCGCTTCTTCATCAATCGTTACTAACACTTCCAAAGGACCATGGACAACATCATCACTGGCTAACACAGCCATCGCTGAGGCTAGACCTACACCGTTATCGGCGCCAAGAGTGGTGCCTTTTGCTGTTACCCAGTCGCCATCGACGTAGGCCAAAATAGGATCCGTTAAAAAGTTGTGGTCATTGTCGGCGTTTTTTTGTGGAACCATATCCATATGGGCCTGAAGAATGACACCAGGTCTATCTTCCATACCGGCTGTCGCAGGCTTTTTGATAAACAAATTACCAACCGCATCTTCTTTTACCGACAAACCTTTATCCTTGGCCCATTGCAGGATCCAGGCAGAAATTTTTTGTTCGTGTTTAGAAGGGTGTGGGATCTCACAAATATTGGCAAAAATTTGCCAAAGCGGTTGAGGAGACAACTGCGCTAATGTCTTCATGCTTACTCTCAATGTTGTCGATAGTAAAAACTAGTGGTACAGGACTGACTTAACGGTCCTGCATTAAAAATTGCCATTGTTCGTTAAAGCTTTCACTTGGTTTTTTCTCAAAGCCCGAACGCACATATTGATTAATTTTGCCTTCGCAATAAGCCATCAAAATATTCGCCAACGCCGACTCGTTAATACTAAACGCTTTACCTTCACGGAGTTTACGTTCACGAATGATCTGCTTAAATTGAGTTTCCAATTTTTCAAAAAACTGGTGCACCCGAATTCGTAAACGCTCGTTTTCACCGACAAGTGCGTCGCCGGCAAGAATCCGACACATGCCTGGATTGCGCTCGGCAAATACCAACACCACGTGCAGAATATGATGACAGCGCGTTAACGCTTCTTTCTGCTCGGTCATAATTAAATTGATACGAGAAAATATAGACTCTTCAATATATTCAATCAAACCTTCAAACATTCTTGCTTTCGAAGGGAAGTGGCGATACAAAGCCGCTTCTGAAAAACCAACTTCTGCGGCAAGCTTTGCGGTTGTGATTCTTTGCCCCGGACTGGTTTCCAGCATATGTGCAAGACATTCTAAAATTTGCTGTCTGCGATTCGATTTTGGGTTTTCCGACATAATTATTCTTATTTAAGTTAGGTTAAACACTGCATATCTCTTTATAGAGATGCTTCCTGGGGGCTTTTTTTGAATTTTTTGGAGATCTGCTCCACCAATTGACGAGCTAAATTCAGTTTACTCGTTAACGGCAAAGAAACGCTTCCTCCGGGCCAAAACAAGGTGAGGGCATTGGTGTCACTGTTAAATCCATGGCCTGGAGCAGAGACATTGTTGGCACAAATCATTTGTAAGTTTTTCTTATGCAATTTGCCCAATGCATATTCTTCTACATTTTCGGTTTCTGCAGCAAAGCCAACCGTAAATGGTGCATTATTTAATGCTGCAACACTGGCGACAATATCTGGATTTTTTTGCAACACAAGCTGCAATTGTTCTGAGGATTTTTTAATTTTCTGACTGGCGATTTCAGCCACCCGATAATCTGCGACTGCTGCACATGCGACAAACACCTCGGCAGTTTTCGCTAACCGCAACGAATGCTCCTGCATTTCAATGGCCGTCTCAACATCGATACGTTCGACACCAATCGGCGTAGGCAGCTTTACCGGACCACACACTAAATAGACGGTTGCACCCAAGCGTTTTGCCGCCTGAGCGATAGCAAAACCCATTTTTCCGGAACTGTGATTGGAGATAAAGCGCACCGGATCCAAAGGTTCACGAGTCGGTCCCGCAGTAATAACCCAGGTTTGGCCTGACAGAGAACCGACCTTATCGCTGGCATCGAAATAATCGAGACAGTGTTGACACAATTCTAAGGGTTCGAGCATACGGCCAAACCCGACATCGCCGCAAGCTTGTTCACCCTGACCGGGTCCCCACACTAGAAAATCGCGGCTTAACAGGGATTCAATATTTTGCTGGGTTACCTGGGTGTGCCACATTTGTTGATTCATCGCCGGGGCAATGGCAATTTTCGCAGCGGTGGCAAGACAAATTGTAGTTAGTAAATCATTTGCCATACCGGCATTGATGCGCGCAATAATATCGGCGCTGGCTGGAGCAATTAAAATCAAATCCGCCCACTTGGCCAATTCGATATGACCCATTCCAGCTTCCGCCTCCGGATCCAAAAGACTATCAGACACCGGATTCCCCGAAACTGCCTGCAGGGTTAAAGGGGTAATAAACGCCTTACCACCTTCGCTCATCACCACCCGGACATTGGCTCCCCGCTCTTTCAGGCGACGAATTAAGTCTGCACTTTTATAAGCCGCGATACCGCCACTGACGCCGACGATGATGTTTTTATCCGTTAATTGCATTGCAACCTGCTAGTTTTAGCTAAAGAAGGAAGCCCAAAGGTTCCTATTTAATAGGTTATTTTAATCCTGTCCTTTGGATGTTAGCAAGTACCAACACACAGTGAATATTCAATCAGTCGTTTTTACTGTAAATTTCAGGGATGGATCCGATGATAAAAGAAATGCCAAATGCAGAGCGCCCCAGAGAAAAACTCATAACGCAAGGTGCACAGGCGCTGACCAACAGTGAATTATTAGCATTAATATTCCAAACCGGTAGTCGCAATACGAATGTATTAACCCTTGCTCAGAATCTAATAAAGCAATTTGGAAATTTACAGGCCTTATTCGGTGCCGATGCGGTTAGCTTTTGCAAAAGCCATGGCGCCGGGATTGCCAAATATGCACAACTGCAAGCCTGTCTTGTGTTGACGCAGCGTTTATTGCAAGAACCCCTTTGTCAGCGTCAGGCGCTGCAAAGCTCGACCCAGACCAAGCATTTTTTAATTAGCGCATTAAAACTTGAGCCCCACGAAGTGTTCGCCGTTCTGTTTCTGGATAACCAACATCGTATTATTAGCTTTAAAAAACTGTTTTATGGCACCATTGATGCTGCCACGGTTTACCCAAGAGTGATTGTTGAACATGCGCTGCAACTCGGTAGCTGTGCTGTTATCTTAAGTCACAATCACCCCTCTGGCATTGTAAAGCCTTCACTGGCGGATAAACAAATAACCAAGCGATTAATCCAGGCATTAGGGTTAATCGACGTCAGGGTGCTTGACCATATCATTGTGGCAGGACACCTGACCTACTCGTTCGCAGAATGTGGTGAACTGTAATACCGAGATATATCGACTAACCACTATCGATTAACAATTGATTTACGCTTGCTACGTAAAATAACGAAATTTATCGAATAATTTTAAAAAGCGCCGATTTTAATTTTTGTTTTCAACAAAAGATCAGTATAATCGCGCCACCAGCAACAAACGTCTATTTTATAGGCGATAACGCTTGATCAATAGAAATCGTGCCTGTATAATCTGCGGCCTTTTTCAGGATCCCGTAGGCGACGGCCTGGGGAGAAAATAGCTCGAGCTGAAATATTTTTTGGAGTGACTCAAATGTCTAAAGTTTGCCAAGTAACCGGCAAAAAACCGATGGTAGGTAATAACCGCTCTCACGCGATGAATGCTACACGTCGTCGTTTTTTACCAAACCTACAAACGCACCGTTTCTGGGTTGAAAGTGAGAACCGTTTTGTTAAATTGCGCGTAACCCCTAAAGGAATGCGTATTATCGATAAAAATGGTATTGATGCTGTATTAACAGACATCCGTGCCCGTGGTGAGAAAATCTAAGGAACTGAACCATGCGTGATAAAATTCGTTTAGTTTCATCTGCAGGTACTGGTCATTTTTATACGACTGACAAAAATAAAAAGACCATGCCAGAAAAGATGGAAATCAAAAAGTTTGATCCAAAAGCTCGTAAGCATGTGATCTACAAAGAAGCCAAAATCAAGTAATTGATATTGGTCTTTTAAAAAGCCGGTTAATACCGGCTTTTTTTATGCCTGACACTTTTCCAAACTCCTGTTCGAACTTCTCTTTTAAACCCAGCAAACTTTATTCAACAGCGAATAAATAATTGCTCTTTGCAAATATCATTAAAAACGCATATTGTCTGTTCAAATTCAAACAACACAAGCCAATAACCATGTTAAAAAGAATTGCATTACTCAGCACCCTGTTACTATTAAGCGCCTGCTCATTAGAAGAAGAAGCGACGGCGTTATCCGCCAATGGTCAACAACCCAAAATATGGGTTTTTACTCAGTTTAATGTCCCTGAAGAAGGTGATGAGATAGAGTCGTACTATTATTACGCACAAGTAAGCAAGGCGATTTATCAAAAGATTGGTGACAATCAACTAAATTCAGGCTTTATACTTCTCGAAAATGTAAAATATTGGGGTGATGGTGATCTGATCCATGATTATAAAGATATCGAAAACTCTGGCGAATTAGTATTTCGTATTGAAGACATTGCTAAAATTGATCGCGTCAATTCAGAGCCTCAAGTAGGTTTAGGATATGAGCAGTTTGAGGAACCCGCAAAAAAAAGCAGAGTCGAAGCAAACACACACAGCGATGAAGATAACGACGAAAATCCTCAAACAGATGTTGATACCAGCACTCGGATAGAGTCTGAATAAAGCCGCTAAAATTTGTCAATTGTAAGATTAATCAATGGTTATATATGCCTGAATTACCCGAAGTTGAAGTATGCCGACAAGGCATTGAACCCCATGTTTTAAATCAGACAGTCGACAAAGTGATTGTCCGCAATCAACAAATGCGCTGGCCGGTTTCTGAGGATATCGACGAAGTTCAGGGAGAAGAAATTCTTGCGGTTGAACGCCGCGCCAAGTATCTGTTACTCAAAACAGTGAAAGGAACCCTGCTACTACATCTGGGCATGTCCGGTACCATTCGGGTAATCGATAAGGCATTCCCCCTTAAAAAGCACGATCACTTTGATCTGGTAATAACAACAGGCAAAGCGCTACGCTTAAACGACCCGCGACGCTTCGGTGCCATTTTGTGGCTGAAAGGGGATGTCAGCGCCCACCCTCTGTTAAGTGCGCTGGGCCCAGAGCCTTTAACGGATAATTTCCCGCAAGGCTATTTATATGAGAAATCTCGCAATAAAAGCGTGCCGATAAAAACCTTTTTAATGAACAATCATATCGTGGTTGGTGTTGGTAATATCTATGCGAACGAATCCTTATTCCAGGCTGGTATTCGGCCAACAACACCTGCCGGCAAAATCAGTCGAAAGCGCTACGATGCGTTAACCCTTATCGTCAAAGACGTTCTGGCCAAAGCCATCAAGCAAGGTGGTACAACACTCAAAGACTTTACCCAATCGGATGGTAAGCCTGGCTATTTTGCCCAGGAACTGCAGGTTTATGGCCGTGGTGGCGAAGACTGTGTGGTATGCGGCAGTACGTTAAAAGAAATTAAACAAGGTGGGCGAGCGACGGTTTATTGCTCCAAATGTCAGGCCAGATAATCAAGGGGTCAGAGTTGTTGATATTTCAACAACTCTGACCCCTTGATTTAAAAATTGGGTTGGTTAAACCTTGCCAGCTTTATTAAACAGGGTTTTATCCAGCGCTTCTTTGACATGCGGATGAACAAATCCACTAACGTCACCACCGTGTAGTGAAACCTCTTTCACTAAGGTTGACGAGATAAAGGAATTTTCTTCGGCTGGTGTTAAAAAGACGCTTTCTAAGTCGGGCAATAAACGACGATTCATGTTCGCTAGCTGAAACTCGTATTCAAAATCCGAAACCGCACGTAAACCACGTATCAATACTTTAGCATCAACTTTTTGAGCAAAATCCACTAACAGTCCACTAAACCCTTCAACGCTGACGTTATTCAGATGTTTGGTGATGTTTTCTATCATGGCAACACGATGTGCCAACTCGAATCTTGGTTTTTTACTGGGCGACGCGGCAACACCAACAACCACATGTTCAAATAAATCGGCTGCCCGTTCAATTAAATCGAGGTGGCCATTGGTAACCGGATCAAACGTACCGGGATAAATTGCTTTGTTTTTCATGATACTGATTCAACAGAAATATTAGGCTCATTGTAACTGTGGATTTACGCAAAGCAAAATTATCTTCAAACGCGCTTAAAGTAAATACTCAAAAAGATTCACTTTTGCTTAATTTAAAGTGTATGATGTTAAAATTCGTACAATATTTGAGTATAGCAAGCGGCTGTATCATTCAGGATTTAAAAGGGAATGAAAACTAGAGACAAAATCATCCACGCCAGCATTGAGTTATTCAATGAACAAGGCGAGCGTAATATTACCACCAATCATATTGCCGCTCATTTGGGTATTAGCCCTGGCAACCTTTATTACCATTTTCGGAATAAAGAAGACATCATCTCTGCAATTTATGCGGAATATGCCGACGATTTAATCTCTCAGTTCCAGCGTTTGTCCGACACTGAAAATCCATTGGATTCGATACTGCAATACATGGATATTGTATTTCAGCTGATCTCAAAATTTCGATTCTTCTATTCCAACTTACCGGTTTTATTAAGCAAAAATCCTTCGTTGAAAAAACGTTATTCAGAGATCCAAAGAGAAATTATCAAAAAGGTATCCAGCATGCTGGTTTCCCTGAAAGAAGCGGAAATCCTGAATATCAGAGAAGAAGAGCTTGATGATTTAACGTGTCTTTTGCGTATTACAACAACGTTTTGGTTGAGTTACCTGCAGACCCAACACGATGAGCCAAAAATCGATGATGCTGCACTCTATCAAGGTTTGATGAAGATTTTCGCCTTGCTTAGCCCTTACGTAACCGATAGCGCTCGGGAAGATTTCGAGAAAGCCCGCGGTCACTATCGTGAATTAGAGCAACAAGCTGCGGAGTCTGCGGTTACGGCTTAATAAGCCGTTTCGCGGCTCAGCGAAACATATTGATAGCACTGACGTCCGGTGTTTACCTTTTCACTCGGACGTTATCGCGCGCTGATAACCTTGCATCAGCGCCTGCCAATCACTTTCCTGCCACTGAAATCCAGAGAGTCGCTCTCGTTCTTTGCGAAACGACCGTAATAAACGCTCTAAATTCTTATGACACCACGATCCCATCGCGGTTTTTACTTTCCCTTGATCAAAATCAATTAGCCATACTTTGCCCTGCTTATCGAGCATAATGTTATGACAATTGAGATCATGATGAAAAATGCCACTTTGATGAAATTGACCGATGGTTGCGCCAACGTCCTGCCATTGCCCTGTCGTCAGACTTTTTTCAACAAGATACCCGACCAAATCCTGAGATTCCGCAATCCGCTCGGTTAAAATATCTGCCGAATAACTCACCCCTTTGCGGCGTACGGCAAACCCAACCGGCACTGGTGCAGGGAGGTTTAAAGACTGCAGATGCATTAACAATCTAAATTCTTGCGCCGCCCGAGTATTCATCATTGAGGTGAATACATAACTATCATCGATAAACTTACCAATGAGTCCGCCACGATAATAATGCCGAAGCACCAGTTTACTGCCCTGGTGTTCGATAAAGTAGGTTGTGCCACGCCCTGTTGCAGTGCCGGTAACCAATCCTTTTTCCTGCCAATATACGCCTGAAAACATGCCCGGCTCAAAATCCGCTAAAATATCCCCATAATAGGCACAGGTAATAGCGCCCTGTTGGAAAAGATTTAATGACGATTGTTTTACAAATCTTTGCAGGTTCAAGATAATAAGCCTTTCATTTAGTCAGCTGGTCAAAAGTGGTCAGCCTTACGCGGATTTTCAATTATGACAGCGCAGCTCTCCAACCTAAAATCTCTTTGTATTCTAAGGTTATCCGCTATTGGTGATGTTTGTCACGCCGTGGCTATGGTACAACAAATTCAAAAACACTATCCAGAAATAAAAATTACCTGGGTGCTCGGAAAAATTGAATATCGATTATTACAGGATCTGCCCGGTGTCGAATTTATCATCTTCGATAAATCAAAAGGCTGGCGTGGCTATCAGGAATTAAGACAACAAATGCAAGATCGTGCATTTGATGTGTTATTGCATATGCAGGTGGCATTGCGTGCCAGCATCGCCAGTTTATTCATCCCGGCCAGTGTCAAAATTGGCTTCGACAAAGCCAGAGCCAAAGAAGGCCAATGGCTATTTACCAAAAAAACCGTAGAAGCCCAGAAAAACCCACATGTTTTGGATGGTTTTATGGCCTTTGCCCGTGCCATCGGTGTTAAAACCGAAGCGCCGCACTGGCTAATGCCCCACGGAGAACAAGATACGGCATTCGTCGAGCAAAATATTGACGATAAAAATTATGTAGTGATCTCGCCTGCGGCAAGCAAGGCGGAGCGCAACTGGCATGCACAAGGCTATGCTCAAACGGCAGACTACTTAACCAAGCTTGGCTATCAGGTTGTGCTATGTGGTGGCCCTGCCCGGTTAGACGTTGAGCTTGCTCAAGCCATTGAATCGCAATGCGTCCAGGCGCCACTAAACCTGGTGGGTAAAACATCGTTAAAACAAATGCTGGCAGTGTTGGAAAATGCCCAGTTAGTAATTGCGCCGGATACCGGACCTGCACATATGGCGGTTACCGTGAATACCCCGGTGATAGGCCTGTATGCCCATTCCAATCCCGAACGCACCGGGCCTTATTTATATCGAGATAATGTAGTTAGTGTCTACCAGCAAGCCATTGAACAACAACAGGGAAAACCTCTGGCGCAGATACCATTTGGCACTCGCGCAAAAGGCGAACTGATGCACTTAATTACCTTTGATATGGTACAAAGCCAAATCGACCGGGTTTTGAGCAAACAAGCAAACTAGGCTGAGCAATAAATGCCTGCACCCAGAATGATGTTAATTCAGGAGTTGTTCGATTTCAGTTTGCGTACGTTGCGCCGCGCCTTGATTTTTCGCCAGTAGTGCTGCGGCGTTTTGGCCTAAAGCTTTGGCTTCATCCCGGGCGCCGAGCAAATGCTGAAGCTCATGCTGAAGATGTTGATGCAGTTGTTGTTGGTGCGGAGCGTGCTGAACCCCTTTAAGCTGAACCATACCTTCAGCGCGCAGTAACTGCTCACATACATCATTAAAATTCGCCATATTAGGGCCAACGATAATGGGTTTGGCAAATAGCGCCGGCTCTAATGGGTTATGCCCACCTACCTCAAAAAAGCTTCCGGCAACAATACAGATATCGGCGATACCATAAAATGCGAGTAACTCTCCCAGCGTATCAACGAGCCAAACATCGGTTTGTTCACCGATAGCGTCATTGGCAGAACGACGTGCCACCGCAAGACCATGTTGCTGGCATAAATCCTGTACTTTATCAAAACGTTCTGGATGACGGGGTACCAGAACAAGCAATAAATCGGGATAGAGTTCTTTTACATTGATAAACGCTTTGATGATTAAAGCTTCTTCTCCTTGATGGGTACTGCCTGCAACCACCACTCGATGATTCGCAATAGGCAATTGTCGTAAGGCCTCAACTTTGGTTTCCAGCGCTTCCGTTAAGCGGATATCGTATTTCAAATTTCCGCTATGACTTACCCGTTCTGGGGCCGCCCCTAAAGAAATAAAGCGATCCCGATTCTCCTCACTTTGGGCGAGGATTCGATGAAATTTATTTAATGCCGGTGAAATCAACCAACGCAGTTTCTGATAACTTGCCAAAGATTTTTGCGACAAGCGGGCATTAATCAACAATAACGGAATATTGCGTTTAAATGTGCTGTGAATCAGCTGCGGCCAAAGCTCTGTCTCCATTAAAATCAATAACTTAGGCTTCAAGGTCGATAAGAACAGATTAACGCTAATCATATTATCTAACGGGATGTAACAGTGCTGAACTCGGTCACCGAACTGTTTTGTCACCTGCGCCGATCCTGTTGGCGTAAACGTGGTAACGGTTAGCGGTAATTCGGGATATTGTTTTAATAAACCTTCAACAATCGGCTTAATGGCCATCACTTCACCGACACTGGCAGCATGAACAATGATGCCACCGTGCTGTTGGATACCAACCCATCCGAGGCGTTCGCCAATGCGTTGTCGATAAGCCACTTGTTTTCTGGAACGGACCAGTAGAGCTAACAGCAAAAGGGGAAGAAGTAGTAATGATAGTAATTGATAGATCAGTAAAGAAAACAAACGGCTACCCGTAAACTGATTGAAGTTATTAAAGAATTATACGTTGACTAGACAAATTCAACAAATGTCCAGATATTTCACCAACCTGCTGAAACAAGGACAAAATACCACAGGATAATTTTACTTTCGAAAACGATTGTTCATATAATGAATGACGTTTTTTTACAAGGAAGTAATAATTCAGGAAATGTTTACTTCTGCAATAGAGCAACTGGATAATGGATTATTTCCGTAGATTAATTCTCATCGCCCTGGCAATTCTCACTGCCAGCTGTGCCTCTAATGTCACCAGTATCAAAGAAGATATTGATAATAAACTTGAAGTCGATGAAGGCTATCTTCTCATTGCTGTAGATACCAGCATTAGCTTAAACAAAATCTGGATTAGTGGAGAAAAAGACATCTGGCTGACCGCTGATGATCTGCGCAGTGGGACTAATTATATTCTGATAAACCTGCCCGAAGGTGAATATCAAATTCATAAGATAAAACTTAACAATTGGTTCAGTATTGTCGGCTTCGAAGATGACCTTTGGAATTTTAAGGTCGAAAAAGGCGTGATAAGTTATGTCGGTCACCTAGATGTTCAAACCAGCGGCTGGTGGTCTAGACGCCATCGTGTAGAATTGATGAATAAATCCTCTCTTGCCCTGGAGTTTTTACAGGATGACTTCTCTACAATTTTGGCAAACCGTAAGCTGACGTATCATGGTCCGGGAGAAGACGAGTTCTTTGACATTGTCCTAAATAACAATGAAAAAGGAGATTTATAATGAAAGCGATTATCGTTCTCCTGCTAACGGCCATAATCAGTACATCAACGTGGGCCGTAAACCCAATACCAGCAAGTAAACTGTTTCGAAATCCCGAGCATATTTCCATGCAAATCAGCCCCGATGGCCAATATATTCTTAGCTATGATATTCGCGATGACTATCGGGTTTTAGATTTGGTCGAACCTATCACAGGTAAACGCTCCCCCCTGTTAAAGTTCAACAAACATGAGAAAAATTTAAACATAAATCAATATACCTGGATTGATAATAAAACCGTGTATGTGGCATTAAGAGACTTTTACGGTTTTATTCATATCGATTTCTCTAAAGAAAACCCAAAAGGATCCTGGAAAAAGGCAAAAGCCGAGGGCTACCTGATAGCTCCTTTGGCTGATAAGCCAAATCAACTTTTATTTGCTTACAACACCGGCAAGCGAAAAAAAACTAAGCTGATCAAAACCAGTCCAGAACAACTAGAAACTGGCAATGTGGAAAATAGTATTATTTTTGCCAACCCCCTTAAAAGGGGCATTCATTATGCTTATGATCCAAAAAGCAAATCTTTGTTGTCAGTCACCCGAGATGACGAGGAATTAGAATTTTGGTTTTTACCTCCAGGGGCAAAATCCTGGCGCTCTTATTTAACCATGGAAGATGAGACCTACTTCAGACCCATCGGATTACTCGACGAAAATACATTCGCCGTACTTACAGATAAAGATCAGGACAAAGTCTCTTTAGTCGCTTTCGATATCGACACCCAAACCATTGGTAACATACTTTACCAGCACCCTATGTATGACCTGACCGGGGCGACACTTGATGAACAGGGCGAAGGCGTAAAATCCGTAATGTATCTGGATCACGGCATTGCCCGAACCGAGTATATCGCAGCAGAACAAAAGCAATTGGCGCAAAAACTCAAAGAAACTTTTGATGGTCAGAACTTAACAATTCTCGATACCTCATTGAACGAGGATTTCAAAATAGTGGCCACCTTTGCCGCAGATGATCCCGGAACCTATTATTATTACGATGCAAAAAACAATAAAGCGACCTTGTTACATCGTAAATTTTTGGATTTGGAAGATATTCTATTTACTTCTGCAAAAACCTTTTCGGTAACGACGGAAGACAATATTGCTATCGAGGCGATACTGACTAAGCCGAAAAAAAATAGCAATGGCGTATTGTTAGTATATCCTCATGGTGGTCCGATTGGCGTTCGCGATACTGCTGCCTTCAACCCAGAAATTCAATACTTAGCAAGTCGTGGATATTCCATTCTTAATGTCAACTTCCGAGGTTCTAAAGGTTTCGGTAAGGCCTTTTTAAATAGCGGCCGAGGCCAGTTTGGACAAGTCATAGAACAGGACATCACAGCTGTAGTCAATCAGGTACAACAGGAACATAAGTTTGAACACATGTGTTCAATTGGTGCCAGTTACGGCGGATACTCAGCCGTGATGTTAGCAATTGCACATCCGGCGCAATATGAATGTGTCGTGTCCCTATTCGGAATCTACGACTTGCCATTATTATTCAACGCGACTAATTACCGGACTTTGGAAGAAAGTCGCAAAGAAATAAGAAAAGTAGTGGGCGAGCAGGATGAATCACTAAAAGACGTTTCGCCATTTTATTTCGCCGAACAAATACATCCTCCAATTTTGCTTATGGCGGGTACCGAAGATAAACGCGCCGATTTCGAGCAGGCAAATCGAATGAAGTACCGTTTGCAACAACTGAATAAAGAAGTCGAATACCTTTTCTATAAGGGCGTGGGCCATGGGCATCATGTTTGGGAAGGAGATAGGCACATGTTCGGTTTTATCGATGACTTTATTCGTCGTAAATTAGATCTCCCCCTACCGACCGGTGAACATGCCGATAAAAGCTATGCGGAAGATTTTATTAACATTGCCGACGGTTATACCTTGGACATGGCGACCAAAAAAGATTTTGCTAGAGCCGCACACTATTACAACTTATCGGCGGGTCTTGGCGAAAATAGAGCCATGTTCACTATCGGTAGCTTTTACCATCAGGGGAAGGAATATGATAAGGACATTAACAAAGCGATTGATTGGTATAAAAAATCGTCGGAACATGGGTATGCAGAGGCAAGCTATCGTTTAGCGAATCTTTATCAAAAGGGCTTAGTGATAGAAAGAGACGTAGATCAATCTTTCCTTTACTTCCAGAAAGCGTTGGAACAAGAACATAAGTTTGGCGAGCTTGGTATCGCAACAGCAAAATGTCTAGGTACCGGAACTGAGCAAGATTTGGATGCTTGTTTTAACACCTTGTTCCTACTTGATAAAACCGACAAAGAAAAAAGAGCATTTGAAAAAGAATTTTTTGAAGAAATCCGCAGCGCGGTGAACTTCATAAGCCATAACAACACGTTTAATCAGGAACAATTAAAGCAATTTAATCAGCAAATTATTGACAGCTATGAACTCAAAACCACCAACCTTTATTTAGATGACATTGAATTTGGCATATACAAGGCTGAAAATCGCGAACCACTGGTAACCGATGAAATTGCAATCGAAGACCGGTCATTTACCAGTGTGCCCCTGAAAAAAGGCGCAACATTTGGTGCCAGACTCACAGTCGATACAGACGATGATGTAGAACGTTGGGCCAGAACAATGGTCAAGTATAAGTGGACACTGCCTGAGGCTATCAAAGAGCATTCTGAAGAAAAAACCCTACTGCTGTCTGTCGGACATGATGCATCTATTCGGTTTGTACTTGCTCAAGACTACGAGATAATCGAAGGTGACTGGCGCTTGCAGATCATGACACTTGATAATAAGGTGTTGTTTGATAAAACATTTACTACGATAGAGAGCAAAAACGTTTCTGCAGTTGCTCCCTAAATATTGGAGCAAACCGCCCATTTTAAGCGCTCCCAGAAGTAGTTGAACTATACTGTTTTCTAAATTAACCGGGAGTTAATCATGATAAAATCTCGCGCCGCTGTTGCCTGGGGAGCAGGCCAACCGCTAACCATTGAAGAAGTGAGTGTACAACCTCCAAAAGCGGGTGAAGTGTTAGTAAGAATTGTCGCCAGTGGTGTCTGTCATACTGATGCATTTACCCTAAGTGGTGATGATCCTGAAGGTATTTTTCCCAGCATACTCGGCCATGAAGGCGGTGGTGTTGTCGAAGAGATTGGCGAGGGCGTCACCAGTGTTGCGGTTGGCGATCATGTGATCCCACTATACACACCAGAATGTGGCCAATGTAAGTTTTGTTTATCTGGTAAAACCAATCTTTGTCAAAAAATCCGTACTACGCAAGGCCAAGGGCTAATGCCCGATGGTACGACGAGGTTTTCACTGCATGGTAATGAGATTTTTCACTACATGGGGACCTCAACGTTCTCCGAATATACGGTCCTGCCGGAAATCGCACTGGCGAAAATCAACAAACAAGCACCACTGAAAGAAGTCTGTTTATTAGGCTGCGGGGTTACCACTGGAATGGGGGCTGTAGTCAACGCAGCCAATGTTAAGCCCGGTGACACGGTAGCGATATTTGGACTTGGTGGTATTGGTCTTTCCGTTGTGATCGGTGCGGTAATGGCGGGTGCACAACGCATCATTGCTGTTGATATCAATGCGGATAAGTTTGAGTTAGCCACTAAACTGGGCGCTACTGATTGTATTAATCCACAGGAATATGGGGATCCGATTCAGGACGTGATTGTCGATCTCACCGATGGTGGTGTTGATTATTCCTTTGAGTGTATTGGTAATGTCCATACCATGCGCTCTGCCTTAGAGTGTTGTCACAAAGGCTGGGGCGAATCCGTCATTATTGGTGTTGCCGGCGCAGGCCAGGAAATCAGCACCCGTCCATTTCAATTGGTAACCGGACGTGTGTGGCGTGGCACCGCGTTTGGCGGCGTCAAAGGACGTTCACAACTGCCGGGTTATGTCGAAGATTATCTGGCAGGTAAATTCCGTCTGGATGATTTTATCACCCATACCATGGGCCTTAAGGATATCAATCATGCCTTTGAGCTGATGCATGAAGGAAAGAGTATTCGTTCCGTCATTCACTTTGATAAGTAGCGCATTTAGATAAAATGCGCTTCATAACAATCAGCTCGTTTGTCAAAACGATCTAATATTAATCACAGATTCACACGAGAACCATTTATGACCACAGCCCTTTGTCGCGTTAGCAGCAATCGTATGTTTTCCGGCAACCACCAAAGGTTTAGCCACCATTCCAATGTCAATCATTGCCAAATGACATTTGCCATTTACCAACCCGCCTTAGCTAGTGAACAAGCGTTGCCTGTGCTCTACTGGTTATCCGGCCTTACCTGTAATGATGAAAATTTTAGTACCAAAGCCGGCGCTCAACGGGTTGCCGATGAATTGGGGATGATTCTGGTGATGCCTGATACCAGCCCCAGGGGTGATGACGTACCAGACGATATCCATGGTGCCTATGATTTTGGCCTCGGCGCAGGTTTTTATGTCAATGCCAGCGCTCCCCAGTACCAAAACCATTATCAAATGTACGACTATGTGACCAAAGAATTACCCGCCATCATTGCAGAAAATTTTAATGTCACGGATAAGAAATCCATTTCTGGTCATTCAATGGGTGGCCATGGCGCGCTGATTTGTGCCATTAAAAATCCAGGAATGTATCAATCGGTAAGTGCATTTGCGCCAATTACCAACCCAATGAATTGTCCATGGGGACAAAAAGCCCTGGCAGGGTATCTTGGTGATAACCAGGAAAGTTGGTGGCAGTGGGATAGCTGTGAATTGATAAATTCACTGGCAAGTGACGACCCTTTTTTGGCGTTACCGTTGAAAGTTACTCAAGGGCTGTCGGATGATTTTTTAAACGAACAGTTAAAGCCACAGGCCCTTATTGAAGCCTGTGAAGGTAAAGGAAAAGTGCTGGATTACACCGCTGCTGAAGGATTTGATCATAGCTACTTTTTTATCAGTACCTTTATTGAAGATCATTTGCGCTTCCATCGTAAATATTTATGAACAATTAAAACACGGGTAAAAGCCAGACCACTGCCTTATTAAAGCAATAACACAAGCAGTTGCAGTACAATAATGTTTTTTAGGCTGAACAGACCGTTATCGGCCTTCAGACCTTTAATTCATTAAGAATAAGCGTACAATATCGGCCAATTTTTTTGGCCGTTCCAACATGTTATCTGAGGCGCATATGGCAGCAAATTTTTTACAACACCTTCAACAACAAATTGACCAGGTTAAAGACGAAGGTCTTTACAAAGCAGAACGCGTTATCACCTCCGCACAGCAGGCCGAAATTGCGGTCAGTAGTGGTGAAGATGTCATTAACTTTTGTGCCAATAATTACCTGGGTCTGGCCAATCACCCGCAATTGATCGCCGCTGCGAAAGCAGGTCTTGATGACCACGGTTTTGGTATGGCATCGGTGCGTTTTATCTGTGGTACTCAGGATATCCATAAAACCTTAGAGCAAAAGCTAAGCGCCTTCTTAGGCATGGAAGATACCATTCTTTATTCCTCCTGTTTCGATGCCAATGCCGGTTTGTTTGAAACTATCCTAGGCCCTGAAGATGCAATTATCTCCGATGCATTAAACCATGCCTCTATCATTGATGGCGTGCGTTTATGTAAAGCCAAGCGTTTTCGTTACGCGAATAACGATATGAAAGAATTGGAAGCGCAATTGATTGCTGCCGATGCCGCAGGCGCTCGCTACAAGTTAATTGCCACTGACGGTGTATTTTCAATGGATGGTGTTATTGCCAACCTAAAAGGCATTTGTGATTTAGCCGATAAATACAATGCTCTGGTGATGGTAGATGATTCCCACGCCGTTGGCTTTGTTGGTGAGGACGGTCGAGGCTCTCATGAATACTGTGATGTTATGAGTCGCGTCGATATCATTACCGGTACGTTAGGTAAGGCCATGGGTGGTGCATCCGGTGGTTATACATCCGGTAAAAAAGAAATTGTTGAATGGTTGCGCCAACGTTCTCGCCCATATTTATTCTCAAACTCATTGGCTCCTGCCATTGTTAGCGCGTCAATCAAGGTGCTAGACATGTTGGCAGATGGTGGTGAACTTCGTCAGACATTAAAATCAAATGCCGCCTATTTTCGTAGCAAAATGGAAGCTGCTGGTTTTACCTGTGCCGGCGCGGATCATGCCATCGTCCCGGTAATGCTGGGCGATGCCAAAGTAGCGTCTGATATGGCCGACCGACTTTTAGCCCAGGGCATTTATGTGATTGGTTTCTCTTTTCCTGTGGTTCCCAAAGGCCAGGCTCGTATTCGCACCCAAATCTCAGCTGCGCATACACAGGCGCAGTTAGATAAAGCAATTGATGCCTTTATCCGTATCGGTAAAGACATGGGCATTATTTAGGTAGATAACGATGAAATCCTTAGCAAAGTTAAAGGCTGAACCTGGCATCTGGATGACAGATTCACCCAAACCGGAAATGGGTCACAATGATCTGTTGATTAAGATTAAAAGAACCGCCATTTGTGGCACCGACATTCATATTTATAATTGGGATGAATGGTCACAAAAAACCATTCCTGTGCCTATGGTGGTTGGCCATGAATACGCCGGTGAAATCATTGATATGGGCCAGGAGGTCCGTGGTTTCAATATTGGTGATCGGGTTTCTGGCGAAGGTCATATCACCTGTGGTCATTGCCGCAACTGTCGTGCCGGTCGTCGCCACTTATGCAATAACACCTTTGGTGTTGGTGTGGATCGCACCGGAAGCTTTGCCGAATATCTGGTCATTCCCGCATACAACGCGTTTAAATTACCCGATGAAATCAGCGATGATTTAGCGGCAATTTTTGACCCATTCGGCAATGCCGTGCATACCGCGTTATCATTTGATTTAGTCGGTGAAGATGTATTGATAACTGGCGCAGGCCCCATTGGCATTATGGCTGCAGCGGTTGCTAAGCACGTCGGTGCTCGCCACGTCGTAATCACGGATATCAACGAATACCGATTAGATCTCGCCCGCAAAATGGGGGCAACTCGAGCGGTTAATGTCAGTAAAGAAAACCTCAAAGATGTCATGGACGAGCTGGGCATGACCGAAGGTTTTGACGTCGGTATGGAAATGTCCGGGGTTCCAGTCGCATTTAGCGATATGCTAGAGAATATGAACAATGGTGGTAAAATTGCCATGCTGGGCATTCCGGGACAAGACATGGCTATTGACTGGAGCAAAGTGATATTTAAAGGCTTAACCATTAAAGGCATTTATGGCCGAGAAATGTTTGAGACCTGGTATAAAATGGCCTCACTGATCCAATCGGGTTTGGATTTATCTCCGATTATTACCCACCATTTTCCCATTGATGATTTCCAGCAGGGCTTCGATGCCATGCTCTCGGGAAATTCAGGAAAAGTGATATTAAACTGGGATTAGGCGATCAACAATTCTTACCGTTGAGACTAAGCACGTCAGATTGATACAAAATCGTAAACGCCATGGTTATATTTTCGTGACCATGGCGCTTCCTGCCTTTAACTTCTCCACCAGGATTGCTAACATCCTGTTATCTAATGCGACAGAGATTTTTCCGTGCAAAATAATGAAGTAACCTTTAAGCATATTAATGCCCAGCAAGTGGCCGAAGGCCTGGCTAACAAAAACTATGTGATCGTTGATATTCGTGATGCGAACTCTTTTAATAGCAGCCATATCCCCGGAGCTGTGCATCTTACCAATGACAATTTGACTGATTTTCTCCATCAGGCAGACTATGATGTACCTACTGTCGTATGTTGTTATCATGGAATTTCTTCGCAACAGGCGGCGCAATTTCTGATCAGCCAGGATTTTACCGACGTCTATTCTCTCGACGGCGGTTTTGAGCAATGGGGATTACTCCATCCCGATAAAATTGAGCGATAAAGTTGAGCGACAAAGTTGAACGATAAATAATAAACACTAAATCGAGCGCAAAACATGAATGAACTGGTTCCTCTGGTAAAAGTTAAGCAGTCCGGTATGGCAAAAATCTTTGTCCGCTATCTGCAAAATCAGGGAATCGAAGCCGACAGCCGGCCAGTTTCGAGTGATTCTGAGGCCAACGAGCCGTTCCCACATGTGATCTATTGCGATCCCGACAAGTTAGAATTGGCAAAATCGGAATTTTCCGAATTTGTGAGAAACCCGCACCAAAACAAATTTCAACAGTCCGCTTGGCAAAGTGGCTCAAGCCTGAACATTCAATCGGGGCAAAAGCTTTCCAAAGAAATCGCAACCAACCTTAAAGCCAAGGCCGGTTGGTTTACCCTCTCGATCTTTGCTCTGTGCTGGGTCGTGTATTTCATTTCGTTAATTGCCTTTGAGCCGGCGTTTAGTGCATTGAAATTCAATCAACTCGGGGACATTAGTCAAACCATGGATGAACCCTGGCGCTGGCTGACTCCGGCAATTTTTCATTTCTCATTTTTACATATTGCCTTTAACACCTTGTGGTGGTGGCAACTGGGCGGACAAATTGAACAGAACCTGGGGGTTGGCCGAATTGCTTTGTTATTTATTGGCTCGGCACTGTTATCCAATACCGCGCAGTTTTACGTTGCCGGCCCCAATTTTGGTGGCCTTTCCGGTGTTGTCTACGCGACGGTAGGTTTTGTCTGGTGGTTTGGTTATCTAAACCCGGGTCATAAAATTCATTTAGAAAAGCCTATTATTGGCTTTTTACTGTTTTGGCTGGTGTTAGGCTTTACCGACTTTATGCCGATAAATGTAGCAAACACCGCGCATTTAGTCGGGTTGTTGTCGGGTATCGCCTACGCCTTTATGGTGCATTTCAGTCAAAAAAGTCAAAGTAACAGCAGTCGAAGTGACAGTGAACTCTAATCTAGAAAAATTAAAACAGCAGTTTCCCATTGGCCTCGATGTAAATTGGGTTGATGCTTCCTTAGCCCCTAAGCAATCCGTGCTCAGCGACTGGCTATTAGATCCAACCTCACTAACCGCCCGGTTAAAACGCCACTGCAACGATTTTCGAGTTCTGTTGTTAGGTCAGGCATTACAAGCTTGCCCTGCCCATGAGGCCATCAAAGGCGAACGTGCTACGATGGGTATCTGCGAAGGTGAGAAAGTGCTGGTGCGTGAAGTATTACTCTATTGTGATGATCAACCGGTGGTTTATGCCCGTTCATTGTTACCCTCAAGCTCGTTAACCGGGGATCAAAAGACGTTAGCCGAACTTGGTGAGCAACCTTTAGGTCAGGTGTTGTTTAACAACCCAAAACTCACCCGAAAAGTGCTTCAGGTGGCCGAAATCGCTCCGTCTCAACGGGTCTGTGAGCTAGCAAAAATGGCTAATCTTGAAGTGACGCACTCCTTGTGGGGCCGCCGCTCATTGTTTCATATCGAAGAAAAACCTTTGATGGTGGCTGAGGTCTTTCTTCCCGGCGCGCTGGCGTATCAATAAGAGAAATCAAGGGGTCAGAGTTGTTGAAACACTATCAACAACTCTGACCCCTTGATCTAGTTAGGTGGTGGCGAGGTTATTTAACCACTTCTTCGATGCAACCCGCCAGCTGAATAATACCAGTTTGCAAATTTCTTCAGAGTAAGACACCACAACAACCCAAAACAAGGGTAGCTGGAAATAAAACGCCGCAAGCATTGTCAGCGGAATACTGATTATCCACATCCCCGTCGTGTCGATGTATAGGCACGCTTTGGTCTCTCCACCGGCACGAAGTACCCCCATCGCCATTGTCATATTGGTAATTTTAAGGCTACCACCAAGGGCGATAATTAGAAAAATGTCGCTCGCTAAATCTAGCGTCGAAGACGGCAAATCGGCAAAAGGAATAAATACCCAGCTTTTGATCCCATACAGCAACCCGCCAGCAATCACTGCCACCACCGGCGCTAACAGCGAAAAAGTCCGCGCGATTGACCAGGCTTCGTCAAACTTATCGGCGCCAAGGCGCTGACCAACCATAATGGCACAGGCGGATGCGAAACCAAAAAACAACGAGATAAACATCCCTTCAACCGGGGCTAATATGCTCATCACCGCTAATTCCTGAGTACCAATTCTGCCATAGATCAATTGATACACTAAGGTGCCAAGCGACCACACCCCAAAGCTGAACATCATTGGCCATACCAAGGCTACCAATTTCCGCCAGGCTTGGGTGTCATTTAAACTGGCGAAATCGTGTCTTGAGGGCTTAACCGGATGGCGCATCGCAACCAGAAACCAAACCAAGATTATCAGATGCAGTAATCTGGACACAGTTGTGGCAATGGCCGCGCCATCAACCCCAAGTGGCTCAATACCTAAGCCACCATTGATCAGCCAATAATTCAAAATAACGTTCAGGCCAATCGCAATGGAGCTTAATACCATTGGCAGCTTGACCTGATTGAGACTACGAAGGGCGTTTTCAATCACCATAATGCCGGCAACAAATAATAAGCTTGGCATGGTGATCCAAAGATAGCTTTCACCTAAAGCTATCACTTGGTTATCGGTACTTCCCAATTCAATCAATTGATCGGCATAGGCAAAATTAAGCAAAACGACTGGGATTAGGGCAAACACAGTGACACAGACGCCCATCAATATCGCTCGACGGACTTTCATCATATTGCCTGCACCAAAATACTGAGAGGCTAAAATCCCCACCGCCCAAGCGCCGCCATTGACTAATACCAAAACCACAAACTGAATTCGATTACCAAGACCTACAGCAGCGACGGCAGCATCCCCTAAATGACTGACCATCATGACATCAATCATCCCTAGCATGGTCACCAGAGTTTGTTGCAGGGATATTGGCCAGGCAAGTTTGATACTAGCTCTCACCGATTGCATATTTAAAATGGACATGCCTTGCTAATTAACCTCTGTTGGCATTCTGAATCGTTGTACAATTTTCAGGATAACGATGATTTTTCAGGTGTTTCAAAAAAAAATGGCTGTTAGAATAACACTCGTTCATCGGGCAAATGGCTTGAGCCAGCATTGTTGATTTTGCGGGCAAGTATATCAGCAAGCATAGCAACCCACAGCTAATAAACAGAGAATATTGCAACGTGATAACAAACTGGTTTGGTTCTTTTCAGGGCATAAAACAAATAACTCGCATGGACAAACCCATTGGTACGTATCTGTTGATGTGGCCAACATTGTGGGCGCTCTGGGTCGCCGCCGAAGAATTTCCTGGCTGGCATTACCTGTTGGTGTTTACCGTCGGAGTTTTTGTGATGCGCAGTGCTGGTTGCGTGATAAACGATTACGCCGATCGCCATCTTGATGGTAAAGTGAAGCGCACGAGCCAGCGGCCTTTAGTCTCCGGTTTAATGAGCGAAAAGCAGGCCAAAAATCTATTTTTATTACTGATAAGCATTGCGTTTTGTCTGGTTCTCACCCTCTCCTGGCAGACGATTGCTTTGTCTAGTGTGGCCCTGTTATTAGCCAGTAGTTATCCCTTTATGAAACGATATACCCATTTACCACAAGTGGTACTTGGTGCTGCATTCAGCTGGGGCATGATCATGGCATTTATGGAGATTCGCGGTTCTGTACCGGTAGAAGCCTGGTTATTGTTTGCCGCGAATCTGATTTGGACCGTCGCCTATGACACTATGTACGCGATGGTCGATAGAGACGACGATGTGAAAATCGGAGTGAAATCGACTGCGGTGCTATTCGGTCGCTTCGACAAACTCATAATTGCGATAATGCAGTTACTTGTCTTAATGCTATTGATTTGGGTTGGTCAGAGACTGCAATTCAATCTGTTCTATTACCTGTCGGTTGCATTTACCGCCGCGTCATTTATTCATCAACAGCAATTGATCAAAACTCGCGAACGCGACAAGTGTTTTCGTGCTTTTTTAGATAATCATCATGGCTTATTGTTTATGCTGATTGGGATTGTATTGCAGTATCATGAGTTTTATTAATCAGGACCTTGAATTAGGTAACACCTGTAAACTCTATTCATAGGCCGATTCATAGCCACCCGGAAGATCCGGAACTGCCTCAAACCCTGTAGAAAATAATTGTGCATAAACATCAATATAATAGCTATCGTACCGTGCTTTGAATTTGTGTATCGATTCTTTCACTAAGGCACCTTGCTGGATCAGTTTAATTTCGTGCTCACCTTTTTTCACTTCGACAACTAAATACTCACCAATTTTTAATTCCCCGACACTCGCCCCGTCTATGTGAATTGTCATCACTCCAGAGCTATTGGGACCCGATAAAATTTTATTGGAACTATTAAAGAAAACCACTTGTGACTTATTGTGGCTATCGTTGTCAGGTTGGTAATGATAATTACGAAGGCCAATCAATGGCTTCGATGGCGTCGTGCTACAAGCGGATAACGCTAAGATGAATACAAGTGAGAAAAATACTTTCATTGTTTTACTGCCCCGATAAACCTTATCTGTTGCTCGCTACCTGATGACAGATAGAAGGCCGCAACAATCGATGGAAACTGTAAAACTATCGCATAGAAAACATAGAGTTAGCAACCCACTCTAGCAATAAACAGAGCCGTATTGAATGTACTGATGCCTGTACCCCCTCTGATATTCGCAAGGGAGATTAACTTCTAGCCGGCTTCTTTAATGACGTCCATAAACGCCTTGCCGTAGCGATTTAACTTGGTATCACCGACACCCGAGATACATAAAAACTCAGAGCTATTGGTGGGTTTCAAGCGAGCCATTTCCATTAATGAGGCATCATTAAATACGATAAACGGGGCGATATCTTCTTGATCAGCCAATACCTTGCGCAGTTCACGCAATTGGCGAAACAACCCTTTGTCATACTGATTCTTCGGTTTGTTTTGCTGCCAGTAACTGGCATGTTGTAAGCGCGGACGAGCCAACATTAATGTTTCTTTGGCAGTTAATACCGGCCTTGATGCTTCCGTTAACTGCAACGCAGATTGTTGCTCGATATCCTGTTGCAGAAGGCCCAAATGAATGAGTTGGCGAATCACGGAAAACCAGTAGCCACGGGTTTTATCCTGACCAATTCCAAATGTGCTTACGGTTTCATGGCCACCTTGTTTCAATCGTTCAGTATCGCGGCCACGTAAAACATCGATAACATAATGAATATCACCCACCTGGCCTATTCGATACACACAAGATAGAACCTTCTGGGCATCGGTCGTGGCTTCGTATCGGCTCGGAGGGTCGAGACAAATGTCACAGTTACCACAACCGGCATGGGTATATTCAGCAAAATAGTTTAACAATACCTGACGACGACAGGTTTGCGCTTCGGCAAATCCGGCCATGGCGCTAAAGCGTTGTAATTCAACCGCAGATCGCTGTTCATTATCCCCGTCACTAATGCGTTTTTTAATTCGATCAATATCCTGATGATCGTATAACAATAACGCTTCCGCTTCTAAACCGTCACGACCCGCACGACCCGTTTCCTGATAATAAGATTCTAAGGAGCGAGGCAATTCATAATGCACCACAAAACGAATATTCGGTTTATTGATCCCTAACCCAAAGGCGATGGTGGCGACAACAATGCGAATATTATCTTTGGTAAATCCATCCTGAATAATACTGCGCATATCGTTTTCCATACCCGCATGATACGCCGCACAATTAATGCCTTTTTCCGCCAATTCCTTAGTGAGCTTATCGACCTGCCAACGGGAATTACAATAGATAATGCCGCTATCTTCGCTATTCTCACGCAGGTAATCTAATAGTTGCCGTTGGCCATTATATTTTTCGGTCAGGGTATAGCGAATATTGGGACGGTCGAAGCTATCGAGTAAAACGAACGGATTTTGTAGATTCAACTGCTGCAAAATATCTTTGCGGGTGGTGACATCTGCCGTTGCGGTTAACGCCATGATTGGCGTGTAAGGGAAATACTCTTTCAATTTTCCTAGCTGTGTATACGATGGACGAAAATCATGACCCCATTGAGATATACAATGGGCTTCATCAATCGCAAAAAAGCTAATCTGCATCTGGGTTAAACTTTGCAGGAAATAATGCGATAACAAGCGCTCAGGCGCGACATAAAGGATCCGCACTTCACCACGACCGACGCGCTGCATGGTTTCGTTAATGTCTGCAGTATTCATGCTACCATTCACATAGGCAGCGCTGATCCCCTGCCGTAATAAACCATCAACCTGATCTTTCATCAATGCAATTAATGGTGATACCACCACAGTCAGCCCTGGCATTAGCGTTGCGGGCAATTGGTAGCACAAAGATTTACCACCGCCGGTCGGCATCAAAACCAGACAATCACGCTGAGCCATTAACTGCTCAATCACCTGTTTTTGGCCTGAACGGAATTGCTCATAGCCAAAGATATGCTTAAGTGAATGTAGGAGATCTGGTGTTTTCTGGGCTGAATTTACGGTGGTCAAATTGAAATTACTGGCTTCTTTTTTGTCCATTTTACCCCAGAGCGGCGCTATCTCGGTAGACATTTATCGGGAAATCTTTAAGCTATTGAAATTACATAACTCTGAAACGGTACTAGCGCACTGTTTCTGTTGGCGAGGTAGACTGCGCCGAGATAGAAAACCTAGCCGTCGACAAGTTTTCGGCTGACAGCTGACGCGGTTATGGCCATGGACGGTCGGTATGCCGAAAATGCACTAATACATGGATGTATGTAGGTAGAATAACGCAGGAGCAGTTATCGAGGAGCAATTTTCGGTGACAACAAGAGCTTTAGGTTTTTGATTAACGGTGCTGTTGCACCATTTTTGTTGTCGAGGTCCGTTAAAATGGACTTTAATTAACCTGACCGCTCTGAAATGAGTCAGGATTCTCATCATTCAAAAGGTTTCTTAATGGAAAAGACCCAAGTACTGGAACAAGTAACTCAGCTATGGAACGCCCATATTCCGTTTAATCAGCTGCTGGGGTTTACAATCACCAGGATGGATCCTCAGGAGTCAGAGATTCAATTTCAATGGAAACACGATCTGATGGGAAATCCGGTCCAGAAAATTTTGCACGGAGGGGTGATCGCATCGGTTTTAGATATGGTTGGCGGTGTTGTCGCCGCAGCGAATATTATCGAAAATCTGCCAGAGCTCAATGACACGATAATCCATGAGAAACTAACACGGATGAGTACCATTGATTTACGCACCGATTTTTTGCGTCCTGGGAGAGGCGAGCGATTTATTGCTACCGCCAGAATCATTCGCAAAGGCAGTAAAGTTGCAGTAGCTCGTATGGAGTTACATAACCAAAAAGGTACACACATTGCATTTGGTACCGGTACCTATATAGTCGGTTAATCGTGTTAACAGACTTGCAGATTCCCTGTACTGGGAGTCGCTCCTGGTTACTCGGTGAGTTTGCCTGAAATCAAGAGTCGAGAACTTCGACCGGACCATGATCGTCACAATGGCCATTGTGCACATGATGCAAGCGCCCATTAACCAAATAGTCAATATGATCACCGTGAGGTACGGCTTCATGTCCACAATCAGGACCATGCACATGACCTGATTCACAGCCGCAATCCATCGGATGGCAACCATCCGGGTTTTGCTCACTTACTTCGATGTTATGTTCGTCATAATGGTCGCCATGAGGGCAATGTAGATGACCATCGTGGATGTAATCAACGTGATCGCCATGTTTTATCGCTGTGTGGCCACAGCCTTTGCCATGTTGATGAGAATGCTCGATGTGGGGATGATTGCACTGTGCCATAAAACCTCCGGCGCGAAGGGACTAGATAAAAAGAAAATCATTGCTCAAATTTAAGCCTAGTTAGCATTGAATTAATTGCAAGAGTAAGAAACAGCGCTCTTTATATACATTCAGGCTCTATGCTAAAATCCGGAATCGTCTTGCTCGCTCACAATACCAATCACATTAAATTATTGCTCACTCAGTGAGAATTTAAAGGCTTTTAGACAAGGCTTTGATTGCAGAGAATGGTTATGCCATGATCACAAAATCGGTCAAAATCAGTAACGCAAGATAAACGCCTTTAAAACTCACCCGTAGGGAGTTTACCAGAGGCCCATTTACGGCCCTAACTCTGAGTTGTGCACAAACTTAATGTAATTGGTGTAACCCTATTCATGTCAGAACAAAATCAAACAAAATCCGGCATTATTAATGCCATCTGTGCTTATACCATTTGGGGTCTGGCACCGATTTATTTCAAATTACTGCAACAAGTTTCCGCGACCGAAATTTTAATGCACCGAGTGGTTTGGTCTTTTTTGCTGTTGGTGGCCATTATTTTCGCCATGGGCAACTGGTCAACCGTACGGGCAGTTTTAAAGCAACCCAAAACGGTTGCCTGGCTTGGCCTCACGGCCGTGGTACTAGCGATAAACTGGCTGATATTTATCTGGGCCGTCAACAACGATCATATCCTGGAAGCCAGTTTAGGGTATTACATCAACCCTTTGTTTAATGTCGCTTTGGGAATGATATTTCTCGGGGAAAGGCTGTCTAAATGGCAAGGCATCGCGGTATTGCTGGCTTTTACCGGTGTGGCGATTCAGTTGATTAGCTTAGGCACAATTCCATACATTGCCCTTGCTCTGGCAGCATCTTTTGGTATTTACGGGCTACTGCGAAAAAAATTAATGGTCGATTCGGTATCCGGATTATTCATCGAGTCAGCCTGGCTGATGCCTGCGGCCATGATTTACTGGGCATTTTTCCTCAATACATCAACCAGTAATCTGTTAGGTAATGAAATGCAACTCAATGGGCTACTGATAGCCGCCGGATTGGTGACTACTGCACCACTGTTGTTTTTTACCGGTGCGGCAAAACGTTTGACGTTAGCAACGCTGGGCTTCTTCCAATATATCGGACCAAGCATTATGTTTGTCATTGCCATCACTGTGTTTCACGAACCATTGGTTTTTGAAAAGCTGATAACATTCGCATGTATCTGGACAGCATTGGTTATCTATAGTCTTGATTCATATAGAAAACATCGTGCCAATAAAAAAAAGCCTCGAACAATCTAGTGTTAGATAACGTGAAATAGCTCAAGTTACTTTGTTAGCATTCAATAAAAATAGGGAGCGACGCCCCCTATTTTTGAATACTGCAAGGCCCTCTAAACCGCCTCAAGATTGGCATAGGCGACAACTAACCACTTACTACCATGCTCGATAAAATTAACCTGCACCCGAGATTGAGCACCGCTGCCTTCAAAATTTAATACGGTGCCTTCACCAAATTTACTATGACGTACCTGCTGACCTAATTTAAACCCAGTATCGGCAAAAGTATCTAGTGAAATAGTATTGGCGAAACGCCCAGTCGTTTTCGGTTTTACCGCCTGATTTTTCATGCGAATTTCATCGAGGTATTGATCCGGAATTTCTTTTAAGAATCGACTTGGACGATGGTACTTTTCCTGACCATACAAACGACGAGATTCCGCATGGCATAAGTAAAGTTTTTCCATTGCCCGAGTCATGCCGACGTAACATAAACGCCGTTCTTCTTCCAAGCGAGAAATATCATCACCAGATTGCTGTGAAGGAAACATACCTTCTTCCACGCCAACCATAAATACCAGAGGAAACTCCAAACCTTTGGCCGAATGCAAGGTCATTAGTTGCACCGCCGCTTCGTATTCATCCGCTTGAGATTCCCCCGCCTCTAGCGATGCATGGGTCAAAAACGCCGTTAATGACGTCATTTCTTCTTCCACTTCCGGATCCACTTCAAACGTCTGACAGGCGGTGACTAATTCATTTAAGTTTTCAATACGTGCTGCTGCGCGTTCACCTTTTTCCGCCTGATACATAGCTTTTAAACCGGAGTGCTGAATCACGTGATTGGCCTGCTGGTCCAGGTTCAGATTCAAAGTGTCGTCTTCAAGCTGGTTAACCAAATCGATAAAAATTTTGATCGCTTTTGCCGGTCGCGCCGATAATTGCTCGCCTTCGATCATCCGCAAACAAGCTTCCCACAAGGTAGAGCCATGACTACGGGCGGCATCACGTACTAACGATAAGGTCTGATTACCAATACCCCTCGCTGGTGTATTAATGATCCGTTCAAACGAGGCATCGTCATTACGGTTATTCATGATCCGCAAATAGGCTAATGCATCTTTGATTTCCTGACGTTCGAAGAAACGCAGGCCGCCATAAATTCGATAGGGCAGTTGCGCCTGCAGTAGCGCTTCCTCGAGTAAACGGGATTGGGCATTCGAGCGATAAAGAATTGCCACATCATCAAGACTATTGCCGTCATCAAGCCATTGCTTAATACGGCCACTAACAAAGCGGGATTCATCTAAATCATTAAACGCCGTGTACACCGAAATGGTTTCACCGTCGGCATCTTTGGTCCACAGCTCTTTCCCCAAACGATTGCTATTATTACCAATCAACGCATTGGCAGCGTTAAGGATATTGCCAGTGGAACGATAGTTTTGCTCGAGACGTATGGTTTGTGCGCCATCAAAATCTTTTAAAAAACGCTGAATATTTTCAATTTTTGCGCCACGCCAGCCATAGATTGACTGATCATCATCACCAACAATCATGACATTGCCATGCTCTCGGCCGAGCAAGTTTAACCAGGCATATTGAATGGCATTGGTGTCTTGAAATTCGTCAACCAAAATGCGCGAAAAACGACGTTGATAGTGTTCCAGAAGCACTGGGTTATTGAGCCATAATTCATGAGCTCTCAGTAGCAGCTCAGCAAAATCGACCAGACCGGCGCGGTCACAGGTCTCCTGATACAGCTGATATATTTTCTTAAAGGTTTGTTCGGTTGGGTCAAATTGGGCATCAATGTGTTTAGGGCGTAAGCCTTCATCTTTTTTCCCATTGATGTACCACATCGCCTGTTTAGCAGGCCACTTTTTTTCATCCAATTGCATGGTACGAATAACCCGTTTCAATAAACGCAATTGATCGTCGGAGTCGAGCACCTGAAAGCTTTGCGGCAGTTTGGCTTCCTGAAAATGCATACGCAATAATCGATGCGCCAGGCCATGGAATGTACCGATCCACATGCCATGAATGTTACTGCCTACGGCCTCTTCTACACGGGCACGCATTTCCGCCGCCGCTTTATTGGTAAAGGTAACCGCCAGAATGCTGTGCGGCGAGACATTTTCAACTCGCATCAACCAGGCGATTCTGTGGACAAGGACTCGGGTTTTACCACTTCCTGCGCCCGCCAATACCAGCATATTTTGCGCCGGAGCCGCCACCGCTTCCCGTTGTTTATCGTTTAACGAATCAAGTAATTCAGATACATCCATAATGAAATTTTTGTGCCTAATAGCTGGTTAATGTTCACGTCGCGAAATATGCTCGGACAGTGATGGCGAATGAATGTGTGACAGTATACCAGTATTTTTTATACTGTATATAAGTACAGAGTTGAGAGTTTTAATAAAGCCCACAGGATAGAGACTCCTAAGACAGCTTTAAAACATTTGCGAAATCGGCAAACCAATTGATTCACGAATCTCGCGCATGTATTGACAGTTTAGTTAAACACCGAGTTGTGTTTAACTAAACTGCATCATCGGAACTAAAGTAACTTTTCTTTGCCCTTTTACAGTTCTGAATAAGAGCTGAAGCTTCTTTTGGGTCAATCTCCTCAAGCATATGTTGAGACAGAGCGTAAGTCATATATTCCGAACTAAATTCAAAATAATAGTCAATATTTGGCAACAGTTTTTTGGCAATGACCAGTTTAGGATAATTGCTTGGCTCAGCAGGAAACTGGCCACTAATTTGTATCTCGTGTATTCCTGGTTCCAACAATATCGAATAATAAGTATCGTATGGAAGGTATCCTCTTTTTTCACCATCTATCCAAAAAGCTGGTCCAGAAAAGTGTTTGGTTTCAGGTGTTTCACAACCATAGAATATGTAAACACCTGCTTGCCCACTTGCTAAATCTAGCTTTTCAAATTGAGTCCATCCGCCATTGTGAGCACAACTTTGAAGCAGAAAAAGTAATAATATAGGTAATGAGATTCTCAAAATGCTGTTCCTTATTTTTCTTTTAATTTGATAATGAGATTTCAGAAAACTACCGTCTAGCGAAGTTTTCTCGAAAAGCGAAATGGTTAATTGTATTCGGGCTTCCCGTCTTTAAGTTCAAGGTTGTCTATCAAATCACTATTTTCCGAAAGGGGCGCATAAAAAATAACAGGGTTTTCATCATTAGCTTCTTGAGCAAGATTTCCCATCAAACCTCCTATCACACCAAACCCACCATTGTGCGCATATGTTTTTCCCCTTGGCGGGCGAGTTACAAAGAAAAGTTGTGGTTTTTTATTGGAGTACTTCTTGGGAATCCACAAACCTCCTTCTCCTCCAGCAAAATGGCTCTGTTTTCTCCACCTCTCATGATATGAAGGAATAGATCCATTTCGCCTATACTGGCGAGCATATTCCTCCTTTAACATAATAACGCTATCTCCCTGCCCCATAAAAAACAGCCCTTCCTCATCCTCTGCGACTAACATGTAAACCCCAGCTCGAAGCCCTTGCACCCAGTCTGTATCAAAGCCTCCTTTAATATCATATGTATATTCACTGTCTAGCATGAAATAGGATTCATAGGATGGTTTAGCCAAATCCTTAAGCCCGGTAGCGCATCCCAAAGATAAAAAAGATATAAAGAACACAAAGAAAAATTTACTCAGTTTGTTGATTGAAATCGGCACCTAGAACTCCTTTTAATTTTTTTAATAGCCAAGTACTCGGATAGATTTTACACATATCGTCGTACTAAGAGTCAAGTTACTTTCTTGGTTGGTTTCTGTCTTATTCACAATGTAATCTCTCAAAAAATAACAATATTTTGATGATCGGACCGCCATGACGTCTTTTGTTTATCGTTGAGGCATCGAGAAATTCTGAAACGTTCTTCGCTAAATTTATTGCCTACAAGTTAATTAATGCTTGTATCACTTGTTCTTAATAAACGGAATAAATATTAAGTAATGATATGGCAAGCGTCATTAACTCAAGGACTAACTTCGCGTACCGGCCAATCTGGCAGCTTCTCCTGCAGATCCTGCAGAATTATCGAGCGATCACCGCGTAGGACGATCACCGGTTTACGGGAAAACAGTGCCGAGGCTTGGCCTTGCAAGCTGCCAGGACTTTGCGCAGCCAACCATTGGCTAAGGGGAATGTGAGATTTGAGAAGATCCTGCACGTAGGTCCTGTGAGCGGAGTCAGCCGAGGCATAACGCAACCGCTCCTGACTTTGCAGATATTGCCGCAAAGCGTCGAATTCGGCTTGGGGCATGGGCGAATTCTGAGCCAACGCTAAGTGATCCAACACACCTTTGACGAAGGCGCCGGTATGCTCGATGCCTGTATTGCCGGAAAATTTCAGAGTTGTAGACAGTGGATTGTCGATGCAGTCACCGTAAACCCCGTAGGTTAGGCCTCGAACCACCCGAAGATCATGAAACAGACGACCACTAAAACCTCTTCCGAGCCAGCTGGCAAGACTGCGGCAAGTTTCCGAAGTTGATGCTTCATCCTGCAATAACCGGTAGCCGATCCGTACCTGGGTTTGAACAGCGCCGGGAGCGTCGATTAACAAAATTTCCCCGCCCTTGGATTCGGGCTGGCTCAGAGCTAGGCTCGGGTCTTGGGGTTGCAGTTTCCGTGGTCTTGGCAACCACGACATTGCATCTGTCAGCAACTGCGCCTCTTCCGCCCCGCCATAGCTGATCAGTAACCACTGACTGTCGGCCACCAGATCTGCCAAAAGCTGAGCCACGCCAGCTTGATCCAGCTTCTTAATAAGCTTTGGATCCTCTTGGCTGGTCAGATAAGGGTGACTCTCTCCCAACACTGTCCTGGCCCAAACCCGCTCAATCTCACTACCATTGACAGCCTCGAGCTGACGTTTCACGCCTTGCTGGCGCTGCACCTCGCGAAGATCCAATCGGGAATACCCCTCGGCCTGCAAAAATCCCTGCAAACTAGTGATAATCTTTTGCGGGGAAACCGTGATCGGGCAATTCATGTGCAGTTCCAAACTATGCCGACTTGTGCGGCCCCCGATGCCAGCGCTACAAGGCAGCGAATCGTCTGTCCGCAAGGCCAACAAGCGCAGCTGAAATAGTCCTCGCAATAACGCTGCCTCTTTCAAGGGCTTATCAGGGCTAAGCCCTACCAGAACCCATTGCTGCCTGCCATCATTGTTTGGTGCAAAGCGGTGCCATGGATGTCCTGAGTTAAGCACTGTGATTTCAGGGGTCGGCACTTGGGTTTGAGCCAGGGGCGCCACCCGAGGTAATTGATGGGGCCGAAACTCGGGCAGGATCGGAGCCTGAGCTTCGGTAAAATTCATCATGGTGTGTTGGCAACCACCGAGCACCAGACTCAGCGTGGCCAGTAACGGGATAATAAGGCAGATCTTCACAGTAACTTTTCCTCCAGACTATCGGCCCAGGAGTCAGGCAACCATTCAAGAACATGCTTACCCCAACGCTTATACCAGGGTGGCAGTAAATCCAGCCGCACAGTGCCCGCCTTAAAGTAGTCTTGGGCAACTCGCTGAACTTGCTCGGGCGTTACTTCCTTAATACGAGCCCAGGGACCAGTCAATGGTGTCAATGTGTCCTGATTGGAGGTGGCCGACATAGTGACGGCCAGAGCCTGGGGATCATTCAGAAGGCTGAGTTGCTCGTTCAGCCAGTTGTTCTTGAGCCGATTAAGCTGCGTCTCGCTCATTGGTGTTTGCGCCAGGTCGTCTATCAACACTTTTACGTTATTTGCCAGACGATCCAATGAGGCTCGAGCGCGTGGCACCAATGCTAAAGCGGTCACACCATGCAACTCCAGACGAAGAGGGTATGAAATAACCATTAACTGGTCGGGGTCAGACAGCCGTGTCTGCTTTATCAGGCTAGCAGAGTCTTGCACCAGATAACGTTCCAATAAAGCAATAGCTGCTGCATCTTTGTGGTTGCTGGGTACCGTATGCCAGCCGAGCAATAGCACTGGCCAGGGACCGCGAGTATCGGTAACTGAACCATGATGATCGCCCCGTTCGATGGTAAGGGGTTGATTGTCTCTAATCGGCGCTGGCGTCGTGTTTTGCCAGAAAGCAAACTCTCGCTCCACCCAAGTTAAGGTATCGCTGTGCAACGCGCCCACCAGGCTTAGTTGCATGGTTTCAGGCCGGTAGTGCTGGCGATGAAATTGGACTAGGTTTTTCGGGGTGGCGGCAAGAAGATCTTCTCGTACACCTATCACTGGGTGACCATAAGAGGTTCCCGCCACTAGTGTAAGCAGGTGTTCCATGGCGGGGCGCGCATAAGGTTGCATGTCGACAGACTGAGCCATCTCCTGCAACACAGTGTCGATTTCGCTGTTAACACTTGCCGCAGTTAGCACAGGTCGCTGGAAGCGGTCTGCTTCCAGCACCAGGCCCAGTTCAAGTGCTTCTGCTGGCAGGGTCAGGAAATAGTTGGTGTAATCAAACCAGGTGGTGGCGTTAAAACGCCCCGCGTAGGCGCCGATGGTTTGCAAATAGGTTTCACCCGGTGCCTGCTCACTGCCCTTAAACAACATATGTTCGAATAAGTGCGCATAGCCGCGCTCGTTCGAACCTTCGTCCCGTGAACCCACGGCGAACTGGCTGGCGATAGAAACACTCTGACTGTCTGGCAGCGGCAAAAGGCGCAACTGCAGGCCATTGTTCAAAGTCTGATACTGAATTCTTGATTCCCATTGGTACAGAGGCTCTGCCATCTGCGCTAAAGATGTCGCGGTATGCTCTTGCGCCGACAAGGTTCCAAACATGGATAGCGCCACAGCAAATAGCGATCCTTTGCTAACTAAGCTCACATTACTCTCCTATTAAACCGGCTCAATCGATTCTGTTTTTAGTTAACCTAAGAGTCAATGGTACGGCAGCAACAGCGGTGAAAAGCAAGGTGCGTGGTGACAAATTAACACTGATATTCATTGCAATTCCTTTTATTTGCCCGTGAAAATCCCCGCAAAGAAGCGCTCCATGTTACTTACTAATAAAAACAAATTAAAGCACTAAAAAACAGTCATTTATGGCAATTGATATCCTCATCGAGTTCGCTGTCGTTAACAAGTTTGTTATTTTCAATGGCGCCTGCATTAAAAACAAAAAACGGTGCCGAAGCACCGTTAATCAAAATCGAGTTCATAGATAAACTACAAGCCCATGTTGTCAGTGACGTCAGTCTGTCAGCTAAAATGCGACAGCGAGAGCATTTATCCACCGACGAAGTCTGTCTCTCAAAAATCTGACAACAAGAAGATTTGGTCGCTAGTACTTCGCTGCTTCATCAGCCGCAGGAATCGACTTCAGGATAAATTCCCGCAGGTCATCATTAGACAACTTTAAATCTTCATGGCGAAGGTACATCATATGGCCGGAACGATAACCTTTAAAACTTAAGCGGTCGCGCATTTTACCGCTTGGGTCCAGTTGCCACATATTGTACTTACCATCGAAGTAATTGGTGGCGCCGTCGTAGTATCCGCTCTGGATCATCACATTCAGGTACGGGTTTTGAGCCATCGCTAAACGCAGGTTTTCACCGGCATTATTGTTGTTGCGATCCCACGGGTGGACTGGCCCAAACATGTTGTATTTGACATCGGTTTTATAGTTCAGCTCTTCACTGTAATAGTAATTAATCGCTGGGGTAAATGAGTGCAACCAGGATGTTAGCTCTGGCCAGTAATCCGGACGAGAACCCGTTTCCTTTTTATCAAACCCTAAATAGCGAGAATCAAGACGACCAACGGTTTGACCACGATCATTGAGCACCATTTTCCAAAAATAGCTCGGTTCGATATCGAGATTGTTTTTTAACACCTGTTGTTTGTTTAACCCGGAAAAGTACGCCACTTTTTCAGCAACCGCAGTGCGTTTTTCTTCACTTAAAAATGCTCCCTGAGCCAGTGCCGGTAAATACTCATTAATGGCGTAATCTTCGGCAAGGTCGAGCACTTCCATTAAATCCATTGCCTGCAGTTCATCACTTAACGCTTTGTGATACCAGGCAGTAGCGGCAAAGTATGGCAAACGGTTCGCGGCTTTAACCGGACCTTCACGCTCAATACCGATATCCGTTGGCGACACTAACACCACACCATTTAAGTACATCCATTGTTGATTTTGTAGCGCCAATGAAAGGGCGGATACACGCGTTGTGCCGTAGCTTTCACCTATGAGGTATTTCGGAGAGCGCCAGCGTTCATGACGAGTGACAAACGTATTTAACCATTCCGCCAGATACTTCACATCGGCGTTGACGCCAAAAAACATTTTTTGCTGCTTGTCTTTGCTCGGAAACTTCCCGTCTTTGTCTTTGAGCATACGGGAATAGCCCGTATTGATTGGGTTAACAAAAACGATATCGGCAACATCTAGTACCGAATAAGGATTTGTTTTTACACCATAGGGCTGTAGCGGATAGCCTTCATCATCAATATGAATCACTTTAGGTCCGGTATAAGCAATATGCATCCAAACCGATGCAGAGCCCGGGCCGCCATTAAAAGAAATTAACAACGGACGGGCACCAGCATTCTTCACATCACTGCGCTGATAATAGGTGTAGTGAATGGCAGCAATTTCTTCATCCTCTTCATTCCAAAGCGGTTGAGTACCTGTGGTTGCCGTATATTTAACCCGCTCACCATTTATTTTCGTTTCATGTTTACTGACCACATGATGATCGGCCTGTTGCGCTCTTGGCAAAGTAGAACTGGATTTAGAAGAAATTGCCATCGCCGATGTCGTAAACGACAAACTAACAATGGTGACAATTAATGAGGATAATCGCATAAGTGTTTTATTTTATATTTGTGAAAACTTAACCCTAAGTTTAATCACGAATGGTGTTTTAATACCAGCGTTCACCGATAAACGCCCGAAATATGGGGATAACCTGCTAAGAAGATGAAAAAGCTCTGATAAGAGATTCCTGTCAGAGCTTGGTATCATGGAAATAGCTGCTAATTGTTTGCACCACCTAACCAGCATGAATATCACCATTCTGACTCAGTGTAATGTGTTTTGTTTATTTACCAGCCCCTTGTTCGGATGCTGATGCCGACAAGTGAGAGGCAAGGAAACGCTCAATTGCGGTGAAAGCTTTTAAACGATTTTCAGCGTTGCTTAAGTAGTGATCCCCACCATCGAGTGTAATAAGCTCAACACTTTTACCTTCATCTTCAAGCTCATTAAACATGTCTGCAGAATGCTGATATGGAACACTAACATCGCGCTTGCCGTGTATTAACAGTACGGGCACATCGATTGCGCTAGCGTACTTTAACGGTGAAATGTCCCACAATTGCTCAAAATCATTGCCTATTTGCTTTAAAGCCACTTCATAATTAGTAAAGTGCTGCCTATGTTGTACCAAAGCTTTGACATCCATTACCCCGGCAAAACTTACCGCGCATTGATATAACTCGGGTGACTTAATTGTTCCCATCAAAGATGCATAACCGCCGTAACTCGCTCCTAAAATACAGATGCGTTTCGGATCGGTAACACCTTGTTCAATCAGCCACAGCGCGCCATCTTCGACATCATCCTGCATCGCTTGCCCCCAACCAGCTATACCTTTTGACATAAAGTCAAAGCCATAACCAGAAGAGCCGCGAAAGTCCATTTGCAAAACGGCATAGCCGCGGTTGGCTAAAAACTGGCTCCAATAATCAAAACCTGCGGTTTCACGGCTTATCGGCCCTCCGTGAGGGAATATAATGGTGGGTAAATTTTCACCTTTACTCCCTTGGGGCAAGGTAAGATAACCGACAATTGTCAATCCATCTCGTGCCTGATAGGAAATTTTTTCACGCTTCACCAATACCATTGGATCTAACTGATTGTAACGAGCAGCGATGACTTCCATCGTCTTGGCTTTACGATCACCCAGATAGTAAACACCGGGCTCAACATCACTGCTCGATAGGACAACATATCGGCTCGCGCCTGAATTAAAGTCGATAATGTAATTACGAAACGAAGGCAACGCGTTATCCAGCGATTGCTTTAAAGTCGCAAAGCTTTGATCCCAGTATATATTGCCAATACCAACAACCCGTCCAGATTCTAAATCGCGACGTAATTGCCCGCCAACATCCTGATCAGGATTGGAAAACACCAACTCTTTCTTCAGCAATGGATCGTTTAAGTCGACCTTAAAGATAGCTTTTTTATCTTCATGATAGGCTCTAACGTACAAGACATTAGAGTCTTCATCAAAGCCCAGTGGCCATACGGAATTAGCGCTTAGCGCCTGATAGGACCATAAAACCCGTAAACCATCTCTGTTAGGGTGCTGCTCAAGAATTTCATAATTGGAACCATCCTGACGTATTGCAATTCGAATATTGTGCTGTTGATCGGTCAGCCATTGATAGACTCCCTCTTTGGCACCCTGTGCCACTTTGAATTTTCCAACCCCACGACCTCGCAGCTTAATTCTATATACGGATGGCTCTGCGCTCGCACGCATACCCGCTAGTTGCAGCAAGATGTAATCTTTTTCATCGGGCAAATAGTCAATCACCTGCGATTGAAGCTGAGGTATATATCTTAATTTTTCGTATAAGGCTCGGGGGATCACATTATTAGATTTCCCTGTAACTACATTTAATTGCAGTAAACGAGTTTCGGTTGCTTGAACTGTGCCGTAACGCTTCGGAAATTTTGCCGAAACAAGCAAGGTTTCATCATTCGCCCAATTTAAATCAATGAGTACAAACTTTGAGTTATCGGTAAATAGATGATGACTCTCCTCACCGGTATCCACATTAAATACATTGACAATTGAGCCGGTATATTTACCTTCAACTTTGACAATGGAAGCAACATATTTACCGGAAGGGGATAGATCCACGCTACTGACATCAGGTTTACTTGCAAAAGCTTCCACGGGAAGTACGGTTGCGTGGCTAGTAAGTGAGGTGATAAATAGACTTAAAACAATTAACGCTCGTTGTGCCACTTTGTACATGGATATCATGCTCCCTCCTTGGGGTTATTATTTTTATAGGCGCATTCAATCAAATAAAATATCGTAATTGCTCGACATGATCCAGATGCATGGTAGGTAAAACCTGCAGCGGTTTTTTGGTAATAGCGAAGCTTTCGTTGTGCACCCAGGCGGTCTGGCAACCTGAACGCATCGCTCCGAAAATATCCGCATGGGTGCAATCGCCAACATGGAGCAACTGTTGTGGCGCAATATCCAAATAGTCACAGGCTTGCATAAACATATCGCTTTGAGGCTTTTGCAAATTACCATTACCCGCAAAATACGTTTGCTTAAAGCAATGGCGAATGCCGATATCATCAACACTCACATTACCGTTTGAAATTGCCACAATTGGAAACTTTTGCGCTAACTGCTCTAACACTTCAATAACCGGTTTTGCCACCTGAAGGTTATTTCTGTGTCGTAAAAAAAATGCAAAGGCATGTTGCGCTTTTTGTTGGGCTTCCTTTTTTGAAAAGCCAAGTTTTGCAAGGCCAAGGGTGAGAGCAGCCAGCCTTAAAGCGGTAACATCATGGCTTAGATGAGGCTCCTTTTGCAGGCAGTCATTACGCTGCTGCCACCAAAAGTCATTAGCAAGTTGCTGGGTTTTGGGCACCAGAGTTTGCAAGTGCTCGCGAAGGGCCCGCTCAGCGCGGGTGATCACCGGATGATTGTCGTATAGGGTATCATCGAGATCAAAACTCAATGCTTTGAAAGGTTGTAATCGTCGGTAAAATCGCACAGTTAGTCACTGGAGTTAAATTTGGTCATAACAAGTTTAGCAACTAAGTGCCGAAATTGTTCCAACAGTAAGGTATCGATACCGGGGTAAAAATGTTCGACATCTTTGGCGTAGAAAGCAATAAAGCCAATATCCTGATCTTGATGCTGCAACCGAACCAGACAACTGGAGCCAGAGGCCTCATCGGGGAATAACAACGACTGTTGCGCTGCGGTCAGTCGACCAAAGTAATAATTATCATCACCAAATTGGTCTGAATATTGAAGCGGTTGAATATCATCGATTAAAATTTGATGGCTCAACTCTGTGTTTGCGGTATTCGTCCGGTTTTGGGAGCTGCAATGCTTGCTGATTTGAGACTTGTATAACACCAGACGCACATCGCTCAATTCAAGCAAACGCTTTGTGGTTTCCTGCAGGTAGTCGCAAAATCCAGCAAAAGTATCGGCGCCGATTAAGTTCAGATATAAATCGTTAAAGATGGTGAGCAAGCGATCATTTTGATTGGCGACAGTTAATAACTGGGTAATTTCTTCTTCCAGCAATTGTACCTTTTGACGCAATAACTGCTGCTGACGTTCTACCAGTGAAATCGTGCCGCGACGATTATCCTGCAATTGCAGCGACGTTAGTAACTGAGGGTGTCGAGCGAAAAAATCCTGATCAGATTGCAGAAATTCCAAGACTAATTCATCGTCAAGTTGAGAGATATCAAATTCTGTCGGGGTCAGGCTCATATCGACAAGGTTCCATCAAAAACATGTTTAGCCGGGCCAGTCATTTTTACCGGATGACCTGGTCCTTTCCAATAAATTTTAAGCTTGCCGCCGGGCAATTCAACGGTGACATTATTCGCCAGTTTATCCTGAATAATACCCACCACTACTGCTGCACACGCGCCGCTTCCACAGGCTAAAGTTTCAGCTGCACCGCGTTCATAAACTCTTAACTTTATGTATTTTGGTGATTGAATTTCCATAAAGCCAACGTTGGCATGCTCAGGAAAACGTTCATGCAATGACAGCTCTTTTCCGAGGGTATTGACCGGTGCATCCGCAACCGAATCCACTTCCAAAACGCAATGGGGATTGCCCATGGACACCGCACCACAAAAGACCGTTTGTTCATCGGTACGAAGAATATAGGTGCCTTCCTGCTTTTGTGCGGTAAATGGAATTTTCGCCGGTTCTAAATTCGGAATCGGCATCGACACTGTGACCAGACCGTCGCGCTCAACGTGCAACGTCATTTTACCAGAGGCCGTTGATACTTTTATTTTGTTTTTATTGGTCAATCCTTTCATGCGAACGAAACGCGCAAAACAACGTGCGCCGTTACCACATTGATTCACTTCGCTGCCATCGGCATTAAATATCCGATAATGAAAATCTAAATCTGGATCATAGGGAGGTTCAACAATTAACAACTGATCAAACCCGATACCAAAGTTACGATCCGCAAATTGGCGTATTTGGTCGTTGGAAAGAAATACATTCTGGGTAACATTATCTAAGACCATAAAGTCATTGCCCAGGCCATGCATTTTGGAAAAATTCACCATAGTTTGCTTATTGTGTTTCAACTCGCCAATTCCTTCATAGTAGGCCCGTTAAGGCAGGCAATGCTCGCCTTTGATTAAATCGTCAAAGGTTTCCCGTTCACGGATCACATAACTCTGTGCACCGTCAACCATAACCTCGGCGGCACGAGGACGGGAGTTATAGTTTGAACTCATGGTAAAACCATATGCACCGGCACTGCGTACCGCGAGAAGATCGCCGGCAACAATCGCCAAAGAGCGATCCTTACCGAGAAAGTCTCCAGTCTCGCAAACCGGCCCAACCACATCATAAACCTGTGCGCTTGTATGCGGGTTTCGCTCAACTTCAATGATTTCCTGCCACGCCTGATATAACGCGGGACGAATTAAATCATTCATCGCCGCATCCACAATTGCAAAGTGCTTATCTTCATTGGTTTTTAAAAACTCAACTTCGGTAACCAAAATACCGGCATTGGCCATAATTGCACGGCCAGGTTCATACACCACTTTAATATCGCGCCCTTGTAGTTTGGTTGCCAGTGCCGCGACGTATTCCGTTGGATTTGGCGGTTGTTCGCCTTGATAATCAACACCTAAACCACCACCAACATCAATATGAGACAGGACAATTCCATGCTCTGCCAAGTGATCGACCAGCATTAACACTCGGTCTAGGGCATCTAAAAATGGCTGAATTTCGGTTAATTGAGAACCGATATGACAATCAACCCCCTGGATATCAAGATACGGTAATTGCGCGGCCAATTGATAAATTCGCAGCGCCTCGCTAATTGGCACACCAAACTTGTTGTCTTTTAATCCGGTGGAAATATAGGGGTGGGTGCCCGCATCGACATCTGGATTCACCCGCAGCGATATCGGTGCTTTGGTTTGCATCGCTTCAGCAACGGCGTGAATTCTGGCAATTTCCGCTTCCGATTCGACATTAAAACAATGAATGCCCGCCTGCAAGGCATAACGGATTTCTTCACTGGTTTTACCTACCCCCGAAAACACGACTTTGCTGGCATCGCCTCCGGCCTTTAAAACCCGGGCCAATTCGCCACCTGAAACAATGTCAAAGCCACTACCTAATCGCGCTAACAGATTCAAAATGCCGAGATTCGAGCTGGCTTTCACCGCATAGCAAATTAAATGTTCCAGACCCGCGGTTTTATTGGCATCGGCAAAAGCGCGATAATGACGTTCAATAGTGGCTTTTGAGTACACGTACAAAGGGGTGCCATATTGCCTTGCCAAATCGGCTACCTGGCATTGTTCGGCAAAAAGATGTTGTTGCTGACGTTGAAAAAAATCCATGTTTAGTTCCCGAATAAAACGCTTTCAATCGCTATTGTTGAGATTGGTCCTGGGTTTGCTTTGGTTGTTTTTCGCTATTGCTTTTCTGATCCGCAGGAGTCTGATACAAAGCACCTTTTTGACCACAGCCTGAAATTAGCAAAATAAGGCCGGTAAAGATAACAAAAGTCGTTTTTTTATTCAGCATTTTCTTAAACATAATGGTGATAATATAGAGGATTAATATCGCTTTAATGAGATTGTCGCTTTATAATCGCATGCGGGGCGCTAAATACAAGTCCATGCAACCATTTAAATACGTGAATACCGGTTATTGACGAGAATTTAAGCAACAATTAAGGGTAGAAGTCGAAGATGAATGACAGCCAATACAATTTAATGGCCGACGATATGTTACTGGCCATCGAAGATGCCATAGAAGAGTGTCCGGTGGATATTGATTACGAAAGTGTCGGCGGTTTGCTCACTCTGGCGTTTGTTAATGGTTCAAAGATCATCATCAATAAACAAGCACCTTTACACGAAATTTGGGTTGCCACCAAGTTCAATGGTCATCATTTTGAATTTTCGAACGAGCAATGGCATGACAAGCGATCAGGCGATGAGTTTTGGTCGTTTTTATCTCAGGCGGTCAGCATTCAGGCAGACACTGAAATTACCTTAGCTGGCGAATAAGTGGGAATATTCTATGTCTGAACTAACTTCTCCGAACGCGTCAAATAACGTGTTAACGATTGCGACCCGTAAAAGCGCATTGGCAATGTGGCAGGCCGAATATGTGAAAGCACGGCTCGAACATTTCCACCCTGAGTTAACCGTCGAATTGCTGCCGATGGTCACGAAAGGGGATATCATTTTAGATTCACCACTGGCGAAAGTCGGTGGTAAGGGTCTGTTTGTCAAAGAGCTGGAAATTGCCATGCTTGAAGGGCGAGCAGATATTGCCGTACATTCCATGAAGGATGTACCTGTGGACTTTCCTGAAGGCCTGGGTCTGCAAGTGATTTGTGAGCGCGAAGACCCAAGAGATGCCTTTGTATCGAACCATTTTGATAATATCGATGCTCTGCCACAAGGCGCTGTCGTTGGTACTTCAAGCCTGCGCCGTCAATGTCAGTTAAACGCCATGCGCCCGGATTTAATCATTAAAGATCTGCGTGGCAACGTGAATACTCGATTAGCAAAACTCGATAATGGCGATTACGATGCCATCATTCTTGCCGCCGCCGGCTTGATTCGTCTGGAAATGCCCGATCGCATTCGTCAGTATATTGAGCCAGAGGTTATGTTACCAGCCAATGGTCAGGGTGCCGTCGGCATTGAATGTCGCCTCGATGATCAAAGAATTAAAGCCTTGCTGGCGCCGTTAGAGCATCAACAAACTCGAATTCGAGTCCTTGCCGAGCGAGCAATGAACACTCAATTACAAGGTGGCTGCCAGGTGCCGATTGGCGGCTATGCTACTATCAACGATTCGCAACTGACACTCAAAGGCTTAGTAGGCCGCCCAGATGGTTCAGAAATCATCGAAGCAGAAATTTCAGGTGACATCACCGAAGCCCAAAAACTCGGGCAAGTATTAGCCGATGAGTTATTGGAAAGTGGCGCAAAAGCGATTCTTGAAGAGTTATATGGCAAAGACTGAACTGAACATTCTTCTGACCCGACCTCTGAGTAAATCTCAATCATTGGCGCGAGAGTTAAAGCCTCTCGCTCGCCATATCGAAATCCAGCCCTTTTTCGATTACCAAAGCAATAGCCAATCACTTTCCTTAGCGGCAGCCCTTGCCGAGCGACCGCAACATATTATTTTTGTTAGTGAAGCGGCTGCGCAGTTTGCGTTACAACAATGTCCCATAGATGCATGGCCGGTGCAAAGCTCATACTACGCGGTAGGGCCTGCCACCGCGAAAGCACTATCATCGCTCGCTTTGACGCCATCGGCAATAAAGATCCATACCGGACAAACATTCGATAGTGAAGGGTTATTGGCGCTACCGTCTTTGCAACAGGTAAGCGATCAAAAGATATTAATCATCCGCGGTAACGGTGGCCGTGAGCATTTAGCACAAACACTTCGCCAAAGACGGGCAAATGTTGCCTATAATGAAGTATACCTGCGCCATTGGCCGTCAATGGATGCTAGTCAACTTATTGAAAAATGGCGAAAACTTAAAATTAATTGTATGGTAGTTACCAGCGAGGCTTTACTGGATAAAGCCGTTGAGTTGCTCGCCAATGCGGATAGGTCCTTTATACAGGGAATTTATTGGGTCGTTGCCAGCGAGCGCATTGCCGAAAAAGCCAAACAATACAAACTAGACCGTGTGATCAATGCCAGCGGTGCTAGTAACCGATTAATTTTTCAGGCCATAGCGGCCATGTGATAGCAAGCCTGATTCATCCTTGGATGTAAGATATGACCGATAAAGACAAGAAAGCTCAAGACAGTATCAAAAAAGACAACAACCCGCCTTCTACAGCCAAGAGTAATGAAGGGCAATCTGACGCCAAAGATTCGCCGCAAAAAACGCCAAGCAGTTCCGCTAAAGTCACCGCCGCCGAAGCCGCAAAAATTGCCGCCAAAGCCAAAGCCCAGGCAAAACCGCCTGAGAGCACAGGAAAGTCAAAATCGGAGCCAAATGCGGCAACGTCTGCAAAAGCACCGACCAAATCAGCGCCGCAATCCAAATCCAGCACATCTGGTGCAACAAAACCATCAGGTGCAGCGAACAATCCATCGCCTCGAAGCCCATCGGCTTCAGTCGAAAAAAGTAGTGGTGTATCAAAAACCGGAGTTCTGGCACTGCTCATCGCGTTAGCCGCAGCCGGCGGTGTTGGTGGTTTATATTATTATCAGCAACAGCAACTTCAGGCATTAACGGAACAGCTCGATCAAAAAAGACAGAGCGAGCAGGAAAGTAATAATCAACAATTATCCCGCCAGGTTAAAGAACAACTCGATGCCTTGAAACAATCCAGTCAACAAAGTAATCGCAATCTGGCTGACCAGCTAACTGACAAAAATGCAGAACAACAAAAGACTTTACTCGCGCAAGTGGATCAACTCGAAGGTAAAATTTCACGTATTACCGCACAACAACCCAGTAACTGGCGTGTGTATGAAGCGGAATACCTGTTGCGCATGGCGACGCGGGTGATTTGGCTCGAAAAAGATGTGAATACCGCTTTATCCTTGCTCAATGACGCGGATGCCCGACTCGCATCGATGAAGCAGTCCCGATTTATGCCAATCCGTAAATTGATTCGTGAAGACAAGCAAATGTTGAATCAACTGCCCGAGGATAAATCTCAGGATATCTTGCTGGCGTTACTGGCCTTAAATGACAGCACCGATTCACTGGTTATTAAAGGTGCGGATAAAAAAGTAGACGTTGCCCCTGAAGAAAAACAACTTAGCGGCGATATTTCTGATTGGGAGCAAAACCTGAGGATTAGTTGGCAACGGTTTGTCGCAGACTTTATTACCGTGCGTAATAAATACGATAAAGATGAGCCCTTGATGGCGCCACAATACCAGCAGCACCTGTTGCAAAACCTACAGTTAAAACTGCAGATCAGCCAATGGGCGGTAACCCAACAAGAAGCCGAGCTTTATCAAAAAAGTCTCGACGATGTTGCGCAATGGTTAGATACCTATTTCGCCGATAACAATGAGGCAAATAAAGCCTTTAGCAAAGAAGTATCCGCTTTGAAAGAGGAAAAGTTCGCCATTGATTACCCACAAAATCTAAAATCCCAGCAAGCCTTACGGGAATTGCTGGATCAAAACTTTTCCGCGTCTACCCGAGCGATCAGCGATAACACGGATAATAGCTCAGATACCAAAGCGCAAAAGGAAGCAGAATCGAAGACTGCAAGCTTGCCTGACAACAAGGTAGGTGAGCAATGATTCGTTTTTTTATCACCTTATTGCTTGTCCTTGCCGTAACCGCATTCAGCTATCTTTTAATTGATCAAAAAGGCTATATTCTGATCACTATGGGTGACTGGATTTATGAGGCGACAGTATTTGGTTTTGTGACATTACTCATTCTGGCAATGCTATTAGTTTACAGCCTGTATTTAATCATCCGCTCGGTTTTCAGAACATCGGGCAAGGCATGGCATTTTATTGCCCATGGCGGCGAAGAAAAAGCCATGCGCGTATATGAGCAAGGTCTGGCAGCATATCTTGTCGAAGATTTTCCCAAAGCGGAAAAGTTACTGGTTAAAAGCGCCCCCAAATGTACCATGACCAATACCGCCTGGTTGTTTGCCGCTAGCGCCGCCAATAAGCAAAATATGACTGAGTCGGCCAAGCAATACCTGCGACATATAGCCGAAAATACCGAAGGCGAGGAGCAACTGAATTATGAAGCTCTGCTGGTCGCCGGTAAGCTGAATCTTGATGATGCAGAATTTAGTCAGGCCAGGCAATTGATTGATAAGAACAAAGATCGCGTCGGACATAGCGGCCGCATGTTAAGCCTGGACATTGAAGTCTGTCTGCATGAAAAGCGTTATCTTCAGGCCATTGAATATCTGCGCGATGCCCGCAAAGATAAGAATATTGATGATGGTCAGATAGCGCTTTGGGAAACTCAGGCTTTTGCTGGCTATTTTCAGGAGCTTATTGCCGGACAAAGTGTTCATGATGTAGAGCAATACTTCAATAACCTAAGTCGTAAAGAGCGCAATCGAGAAAGTGTTATGCTCGCCTATGCGCAAGTACTTGGCGAACACGGATTAACGGATAAATTAGAAGACTTGGTATTACCACTATTTAAAAAACAACCAAGCCAAAAATTTATTGATGGTTTAAAAGAAATCTCCATGCCACATAGTCCGAAAGTGATGGCGGCCATTCAAAAACACCTGCAAAAAGAGCCTGACGATCCCGTATGGCTTAGTGCTTTTGCTTACGCGTGTGTTGCCAGTAGAGACTGGGAAAAGGCCCGTAAGGCGTTTGTGTCTTTATTGAAAGTCAGACAGCTTCCAGACGACCTGCAAGCCTACGCCAAAGTATTACAAACTTTAGGTGAACATGAACAGGCTAACCGGGTCTATCAAGAGATTATGGCGCAAGCGTAGCAGCGCCATAATCTCTTGATAAGGTGACAATCGCGAACTGAAGTTCTTGTTAAGGTGTCAATCGCGAACTGAAGTTCTTGATAAGGTGACAATCGCGAACTGAAGTTCTTGTTAAGGTGACAATCGCGAACTGAAGTTCTTGATAAGGTGACAATCGCGAACTGAAGTTCTTGTTAAGGTGACAATCGCGAACTGGAGTTCTTGATAAGGTGACAATCGCGAACTGAAGTTCTTGATAGGGTGTCAATCGCGAACTGAAGTTCTTGATAGGGTGACAATCGCGAACTGGAGTTCTTGATAGGGTGACAATCGCGAACTGGAGTTCTTGATAAGGTGTCAATCGCGAACTGAAGTTCTTGATAGGGTGACAATCGCGAACTGGAGTTCTTGATAAGGTGACAATCGCGAAGTTAAGGTCTCGGCAGGCCCTTCGTTGACACCTTTCGACACCTTTAGGCACCTTTGACACCTGCTCTTTTTTCACCTTTCGACACCTGCTCTTCATGCCCCCCTGCTACCATTTCTCATTCAGAAAAAACGACTTTCCAATCTTTTTTCATATCCACGATTATCCAACCATCATCCTTATGCTCGGTGGCATAATCGAGCCCTTTATCAAGCGACCCGATATGTGAGTCTCTGTCGTAGGCCCATTCACGCTCTTTATCAGTATGGTGAATATACACGGCAAGGCGTTTACCAGAACCTGCCATCGTGTATTGCATCATCGCCAGATCGCCATCGGAATTGCCAAAAGCGATTAATGGTCGACGACCAATGTGAGCATCGATAGCGACCGGTTTACCTTCTTTATCATTATTAAAATTAAGCTCTGACTGACGCGTAATTTGTGCGCTACCATCTTGATTAAACGTAAACGTTTTCTCAACGCTTGAGCCAATCACCTGTTCCGGTGGAATGCCATAAACCTCTTCGGCCCAAACCCGCATAAAATCGATTCCTCCACCGCTGACAATATAGGTCTTAAAACCATTGGCCCGCAAGTAATCGAGCACTTCCAACATGGGTTGATACACCATTTCGGTATATTTACGGCCGGTTGTTGGATGTTTCGCGGTTGTGATCCATTCTTTAACTGCTTGCTTAAACTCAACCTGACTCATACCTGCATGGGAGGCAAATATTAATTTAGCCAAATTTTCATGACTGGATAGTGCCGATTTCACGTCTCCTGCCAGAGCGGACTTAAATGGTTCTTCTGTTTTCCACTCAGGGTGTTGTGATTGCATGGCCTTTAATCTATCCATTGCAAACACCAGCTGAAAATAGATAGGTTGCTCTGCCCACAACGTGCCATCGTTATCAAAAACTGCAACCCGCTGCTCCGTGTCCACAAAACTTGAACCCTTTGTCGTCACAGTGCTGACATATTCCATTAGCCGATTTTTTGCTTGGCTATCAGACCAGGATGCTAATTCGGTTTGTGCCAAAATCGTTGCTGTATACATAGTGCTTAACAGCACCAGACAATGTAAAAAAGTATGCTTTGGTTTCATAAATTGACCTATTCGATTTTCACGGAATCGCTATTACTGGGGAATAAACAAAAAAGTGAACCGAAGTTCACTTTTTTGTTTGATGGGGTAATCGCGTTATTTACTACCACCACCTTCTTGCAATTTCTCCATCACCTGATCCAGACTAAAGCTGGCGGCTTTTTGACTTGGTGGGTACTCTTTAAACGTTTCTAAAAATTTACCCACATAGGCTTGTGCGGGAACCAATAGATACGCACGGTCGAGCATCCAGTCATAATAGGTATTAGAGGTTTTTTGAGCACGTTCAAATGGGTCACGACGCAAGTTGAAAATCAATGGTACACGGAGTGGTGTAAACGGGTTCGCCCAAATCTCCAGTGTTTCTTCAACTCGTTGTTCCATAAAGATGATCTTCCATTCATCATAACGAAGTGCAGACAAATCGCCATCATCGGTAAAGTAGAAAATCTCTTTACGCGGTGACTCCTCGCTCTTACCTGTCAGAAGGTCCATGATGTTATAACCATCTAAATGGTTTTTATAGTTACGACCAATGGCTTTATAGCCATCTAATAACTCTTCTTTAATGTCTTCTTCACCAGCCATTGCCGCAAAGGTTGGTAACCAGTCCATATGATGCACGATTTCATTGCTGATGCTACCTGGTTTAATTTTACCAGGCCAGCGAACCATGGCAGGTACTCTCCAGCCACCTTCCCAGTTGGTGTTTTTCTCACCACGGAATGGCGTCATCGCAGCATCAGGCCAGGTGTTCATATGCGGGCCATTATCGGTTGAATAAAAGACGACGGTATTGTCTTCGATATCGAGTTCTTCGAGTTTATCCAGGAAGAGTCCGATATGACTGTCGTGCTCCATCATACCAATCTGGTATTCATTGTATTTGGCATTTTTCGGATCATTCATTAGCTCGTCTTTCACGTGCGTTCGAAAGTGCATCCGGGTACCGCTCCACCAAACAAAGAATGGCTTATCAGCTTTTACTGCCTTTTCCATAAACTTGATCGCTGCCGCTGCTGTTTCTTCATCGACGGTTTCCATCCGCTTTTTGGTCAGAGGGCCAGTATCTTCGATTTTGCCATCTGCGCTGGATTTAATGACACCACGAGGGCCGAACTTCTTACGAAATTCCGGGTCTTTAGGATAATCACGATTTTCCGGCTCTTCTTCGGCATTTAAGTGATACAAATTGCCAAAGAACTCATCAAACCCATGATTGGTAGGTAAATGTTCGTCTTTATCACCGAGGTGGTTTTTCCCGAACTGACCCGTCATATAGCCCTGTTCTTTCAATACCGCAGCAATCGTGACATCTTTTTCTGTCATGCCCAGATCTGCACCAGGTAATCCGACTTTGGAAAGGCCGGTACGAAACACACTCATTCCGGTAATAAAAGACGAACGACCGGCAGTACAGGATTGCTCACCGTAGTAGTCGGTGAACCGCATACCATCATTGGCAATTTTATCTATATTAGGTGTTTGATACCCCATCATTCCATTAGAGTACGCACTGATGTTCCATATCCCCACATCATCACCCCATACGACCAGGATATTGGGTTTATCCGCGGCAAGTGCAACAAAGGACGAGAGTGAGAGTGCAGCGGTTGCTGCAAATTTAGTTAACCATTTATTAGGCATATGTTCGATCCTCAAAAATCGATTTAGATTCCAGGATCCGTTTACCTTTCAATAGTACGATGATGGCAAATCTCACAGTCAAGAATGATGTCAGAATTAATGTTCCATCATCCTTGAAAGAGAAACAGACTCAGAAAAAGTCTAGTTGAAGATTTGATAATTTCATCCACAAACTCCGAAATTATGAGTTTTTTCGTAGATTATTTATATGCTTACTCATTATAGCGGCGCATTCTGTCATATTCTGGTTACTTTTCTGCCGCCATACTCCAATCCCAGAAGTGACTCGCCTGAGCTCTAATTTGTGATTTGTCGCGCGGTAATACAAACCCCTGTTTGACCGATACATCGGTCATTTCTTCGATATGGCGCAGGTAATGCTCTTTGTTGGGATAGCGTTTTAATACCCGTTCTTTTGGCCACTTATAAACACTCCCGCGAAAATCAATCATTTCATTACCGGCAAATTTTCCAGTACGAAGTGACCAAGGTAAAAACGTTGCAATGGGTGCGGTAATTAATGGGTGGCGAATACCACCTAGTTCATTACCATTGCTGTCTACCTTAGGTACCGGAGGCACAATCTCTGCTCGGATAAGCGGCGGATTATTTTCAATAATGCCCTGGTCAAACTGCTTGCCATAGTCAACTTCATAAGCCGTATGTGGTTTATAAGGTTTATTGATGGTTAGCCATTCAGGCAATTGATAATGGGAAAAATTTGTTAAAGATTGTCCAGCATAGCTTGGGTACTGGCTCGCCGGTGGCAGATTATCATCTAAGACCCAATTGGACAGGTGTCCAAGTAAGGCCCTCAGTTGCGGGAAAAAATTGATTGGATTGCCCCGATACAATTGACTATCTTCACCCACAGATTTTAAGTCATCGGCCGCCTGAACAAAATGCTGGGTGGAGGCAAGATGAAAAATACGCTCATTTTCAAGAGGTTTTACATCATAAATACCATTACTATGAATAAGCCCAGCGGCGCGTCCCCAGTATTCATAACCGGAATTCGTATAAAAAATCTTTGGATAGTAAGCCTCATGATAGCGCTTTAACAACCCGTCTTTTTTACGGGTTATTTGCGAACGAAGCTGCGTACTTGCAAACGGAAATATATCGGTAGGGTAGAAAAATGCCGACATTCGATGGCCATCTCGAGACGGCTGCGCAAAGCGATGATTGAAGCTTCCCCTACCTGCACCAGCGGTATGAACAAGCATGCCATCAAACGCTAGATGCCCTAACTCGGTTTCATTAAATCCCTGATATAAAAATTGACGCAGGAATCGCCCCGTTTGTGAAACCCCAAAAGCCAGAGTTTTTGATACATGATAAGGGCTATTTTCGCTTTTCAGATATTCACCAGTATCACGGATAATGCCAAGCCCCAAACCTGAAACCTGTGGATTTTTGGTTGGATAAACCAGCTCATAAATGCCCGGTTGAAAATCACCAATGATAATTTTGCCATCGGAAGTTAATTGCCATCGCTCTTTGCTCACCACCACTTTTAAGTTGTCCCGACCTTCTCTTCGGGTTAACCACGCCTGATCTTTTTTATCTAAATCGATGGGGTAGATTGCTTCGATACCAGGGCGGTGGGCAACAGAAAGCTTGGAATGAGGTGTATCTAACGTCCAATCACTGCGAGCAAAGCCCTCAACACCTTGCAAAACCGGTAAATCGGCCCGCATCACATTCGCACCAGGAGAGACATCCCCTTGCCAGCCTACCCAGACTAAAGATAAACCCAGAGTTTGAATGTAGTTATCTCCCAGCCACTTACCGCTGTCTGGTTTCTTACTGGACTGAGCAAAATTAAAATATCTCAGTGCCGCTTTCGAACCTCGATTACTGACTTCAACCAAAGCGCCGCGACGCTGTTTCGGATCTTTGGCTTGAATAATAAAAAAGTTTGCTGTGGCCTCAACTCGACCTTTGGCATTTGTCGGTGCCAAGTCAATATCAGCAATCGCCTGGTTTGCGCTATGCTTGGGATCAAACTCAAAGTAAAACTTGCCTGAAATGGCCTGATACGTTTGGCCTTGTACGCGAAATTCTTTTTGAGATTCAACTGTCTGTTCAACCAACTCGGCTTGTGTGACTGGGCTGGTAATGACCATCATCAATGTAGCAATCACCACAGTGATAAAGCGAGAGTTCTGAGTTTGCATCCTGGAAATTATCCTTAACGTAGCCAGGGTCTGCTAACCTCGAAAGATTAATAAATCCTGGGGGATCTGTCTGAAACGGGATTGAGACTGTACTTTGTTAAAAACTCTAACAAAAACAGCCCACAAAGAAAATAGAGGAACGACGGAATGTGAAATTGATTTAGTGACTCGGTGAATTTCGCACCATGACTTTATCGAGAACGTTTTGTTTGCTATCCATACCACCAATCGTGAGCAAGTGTTCGCCAAGGTTGATCAAGCCGCGGTGATCCATGGTCGCCTTGTTGGAAGATTCATCTTCATGGTGAATCGTTTCCCAGCGATTTTGCTCGACAGAGTACAGCCAGATAGCGCTGCTTGCCTTAGACGGCTTGCCATTATAACCAATACCATTGAAATTATAGGGATTGTCGGAGCCACCAATAAAAACAAACTTGTTATTCGCCGCCTGCGCCGCCATCCGATAACGGGCGACCCCAGTCGGATGTGCAATCAAGCGCCAGTCCACTTGCAGCGGATTTGTGCTATCGATTTTACCGATTAAGCATTGCGGCATTGGCGCATATACTCTTCGCGCATTCAGTTTAGGAACCACTTTCACGCCATCACAAATAACCATGTGTTCGCCAATAATGGCACCGGCGTGACCAAATACGGGTTGACCAATAAATGGAGATGCCTGTTGCCAGCTATCGGTAAGGATGTCGTAGACCTGAACCAAATTGACGTTGCCGGCGTTATGCCAACCGCTCACTAAATAGATGTACCGCTGTTTGTATACTAAAGCGACACTATCATCTACGGGAACGGGCATAGATGCCAGGCGTTTGTATCTATCATTGCGAATATCGTAACGAAAGACATCCGGGCTGGAAATTTCCTGATGATCTTCCGCGACCGTATAGCCACCAAATAAATAAGCGTATTCATTAACACCAACCGCGACACTCGCCAGGCGACCCGGCAAAGGTAAACCCGCAGGAACGGAAGTAATTTGACGCCATTGGGAATCACCGAGCTTTAACGCCCAAGCTTTATTGTGAACATCTTTATAGGTTTTACCCGCGCCAAGCCCCATAAAACTCAGTAAGTATTCTCCTTCCGGGTTACTGACTTTGGCGACGGCATTATTGGCGACAGGTTCTGGTAAATTCGGTATAACCAACTGGTCCGTGGCGACAACCCTGGCACAAACAAAAAGAGCGGTAGTGACAGTTAAAAATTGGCAAAACCTATTCAGTGTCATTACTCGCTCTCTTATTACATCAGGTTATGAGTGAAGGATGCTTTGTAAGACGTCATCTTCAGTTAAATCGCGAATTAGCTGATCCAAGGCTGCAAACGACTCATTGGCGACAAAGCTGCCATTATCATCGGAGTAAATATATTTGTGATCTCGCAAGGCATTAATAATTGAGCTTTGCGCCTTTCTATCGATAAATTCCGGGGCGTTAATATTATGCAACGTCGACATTCGGCTCGCCAATGCGGTCGCATCACTTTCCAATGACGTGCGACTTACCGGCTGTAATTGGCTAATCAATTTCATTACAATCGCGTAGCGCTGAATCGTTTCGCTGACACAACTTGCCATCAGCGTTAGCGTGTAGCCTTGCTCATGCTCATCGATAATAGACCAGTATCCGGCTTTACTTTGTTTTACCAAGTTTTGGTCCGCAAATGTACCGAGTAAATTTTCGATTTGTAGTTTGATTTGTTCCCGTTCCGGCCATAAGAATAATTCGGCTCTAAATAATGACATCAAGGTTGAGACAGAATCGGTCAGATCCTCGGTGGTTAACTTTTCGTAAGATTTCAATAATCGACACAGTAACGATGGCAGAATAAATGCATGGATAATATTGTTGCGATAGTAACCCATTTCCAATGATGCACTTTTACCTAACGACAGGATCTGGCCGAGTTTATCGTCCTTTACTTCAACCTTGTTGAGTTTGATTACCTGCTCAATTAACGCTTCACCATCCTCTACCGGAATGGACATTTCTTCGCTATACGGCGCTTTACGCTGCACATCCAAAAAGAAGTTCAGATATTCAATCAACTCTTCGCGGGTCATCGCGTGCTGCTCTGCTGTCAACAACACTAAAGCCGTTAACGTTACCGAGTTCAAGGCCACGGCCTTGTTAATCTCAGTCATAACTTCATTTGCCATCGCATTCACCGCTGGGGTCAACCAGCTCGGCTTCGGCGGGTCGATTGGGTCAATACTTTTCTTCCAATCTGGGACTTGTTTGTTCAAGAATTCATTAATATTGATTGGTTCGCCAAAATTGACATAGCCATGGCCATAATTTCTGAGTTTGCGAATCGCTTTGATGATGCCAAAAGCCGACTCTTTTTGTTTCGAGCTGCCTTTCAGTTCTTTGTGGTAACTCGCTACTTCCATCACATGTTCATAACCAAGATAGACCGGGACTAAAGTCAGAGGACGGTCGATACCTTTAAGCATGCTTTGAATGGTCATCGCCAGCATGCCGGTTTTCGGTTGCAACAGCCGACCCGTTCGGCTACGACCACCTTCGGTATAATATTTAACCGGATAACCGCGGGAAAATAGCAAGCCTAAGTATTCACGAAAAATTGTCGAGTAAAGGCGGTTACCTTTAAAGCTGCGGCGAATAAAAAACGCGCCGGCTTTTCTGAAAATAGGGCCAGCGGGCCAAAAATCTAAATTGATTCCGGCTGCTATGCGCGGTGTTGCCAAACCTTGTTGGTAAATGACATAAGTCAGCAATAAATAATCCATATGAGAACGATGACAAGGTACGTAAATAATCTCATGACCACTTTGCGATAACTCTCTTAACCGGTCACCATGTTTTACTTCAATATCGTCGTATAAGCGATTCCACAACCAGGCTAGAATGCGCTGCCCCAATCGGATTGTGCTATCTCGATAGTCCGCAGCAATCTCAGTCATCATCCCGAGCGCCTGCTTTTTGACCACCTCTTCGCTAACGCCTTTTGTTTTCGCTTCATCGCTTATGACCCGCTTTATCGCTGGGTTAGCAAAAAGCGCAATAAATTTTTGCTGACGCCCCATAAGGCGCGGCCCGGTTGCGGCAATTTTTTGACGATGAAAATGAAAACGGGCGATACGGATGAGTTTATGAGCGGCGACTTCATCACTGCCTTGTTGTTCTGCCATTTCTCGAAACGAAACGGCTTTGGAAAAACGTACTAACGTGTCTCTACCAGAAAACAATACAATCCAGAATTTACGAAACCAACTCGGAGACTCCTGATCGGCAATTACGGTACCGACATCGGCTTTTTCTTTATGGGGTGCTCTACCCCAAAGAATATTCACCGGCACCAGTTTCGCATCTTCTTGAGGATTGTTTTGATGGTGTTTTAATAACGCTTGTCCCTGTTCAATCGCATGGGTGTCGCCGACATCCCGCCATGGCAGTACCGATGCGGGTTTATCCAAACACAAACAGCGGTTGAATTTGCTCCCGTTAATTTCCACGACTTGCAATGGATCCGGCAGATTGAGTTTTTTACAGGTCATCTGCAATGCCAGTAAATCACTCGCAGATTGATGACGGGTAATATAGAAAACAGACTTGTTGTTTTCCAGATCCAGGGACTGAGCCGGATTGTCAGGTACGATTTTGCATCGCACCAACATTTTTATCGGCCAGGAAAGTAGAAAATAAAACAATGAGCGCATACGGAACTTAATTTAAAACTTACAGAAAAAATATCCGGCAATGATATCACTATTGCCAAGGTGTATTCCACAATGAACAAATTTTAGTCGATTTATTAGAGAGTTACTTTTTTTAATATCGTTTTCGCGTTAAATAGTGGATCGCAGCGTCCACATTTTGTCGACAAATACTCGGCTAATTGAATATTGTGTTTAGTCCATTGAGCTAAGCCCATTGTGCATAGCCCAATAACACACCCGCACCGAAGCAGGCACAGAAACTTCGCAGGGTCAGGGTTCCTGTTTCGATTGAAAATCCGCCCAGGGATCAGAATCTTGGCTCGCCTCAGAAGGGGAATCTGGATTATCAACTTTGCTATCCCTGACTATCGTGTCAATGTAGAGCTGCTCTACCTCTGCTCTCGCCCACGGGGTCTTTCTTAGGAATTTCAATGAGGATTTAATCGAAGGATCGTTGGTAAAACAGTTTATTTTTATCTGTTTACTCAAAGCATCCCACCCAAAGTGTTGTTGCAAACTGGTCACGATTTTTTCGAGTGTAAGGCCATGTAAGGGGTTATTGGGTTGTGAGTTACTCATGATAAAGGCAACATTCCGTCAAATAAAAACGCCTCATTTTAACACGAATTGCTTCGCATGAATGGGTTTCATTAACTAAAATAGCATTCAACGTTTGCTTTTCCATTGCTCGTGGGCCTCAAAATCACTTCGTTAAAAAGTTGCCTTAAAAAAGCCGCACAAAAATCAAACCCTGTTTTCATTTGCATTTAACAATCAACTGTATATACTCACAGTACAATGTACTGTACAGATAAACAGGAATGTTATGCGTCCTTTAACGCCGCGCCAATCACAAATTTTTGATTTAATAAAAGAAAAAATCGCAGATACCGGTATGCCACCAACCCGAGCAGAGATCGCTGACTTTTTTGGGTTTAAATCCGCAAATGCCGCGGAAGAACATTTAAAGGCACTGGCAAAGAAAGGCTTTATTGAAATGTTGCCGGGTACATCCCGGGGCATACGTCTGGCAGATGAACATAATGAAGAGCTCGGATTACCTTTGATCGGAAGGGTCGCGGCTGGCGAGCCCATATTGGCTCAGGAACACGTTGAAGACAGATATCAAATTGATGGCAACCTGTTTCACCCTAATGCGGATTATCTATTACGCGTTAATGGCGAAAGCATGAAAGATATCGGTATTATGGACGGTGATTTATTGGCTGTGCATCAAACCACAGATATCCATAATGGTCAGGTTGTGGTTGCCCGGGTTGAAGAAGACGTAACCGTTAAACGTTACAAACGCGAAGGTAATGTTGTTTATCTACATGCCGAAAACGAAGCGTTTGAGCCAATCAAGGTCGATTTAACCAGTCAACAATTTAATATTGAAGGCATAGCCGTCGGTGTTATTCGTAGCGCTGATTGGATGTAACTGAATACAAAACCAATTTAACTACCTGAAAGTACATCCAGGGATACTTGGCCGGTCCCTTTTCAGGTAGTTATTACCCATTTTTCTCTCCGCTTTATCCACACTCCCATAATTTTGCCCGATAAACGCTTTTTCTTCGCACACTTTTTAACCACTTGTTACTCCTTAATATTGCACCATATTGTTTTGAATTGAGCATATTTAAAGTTTCATTCCCTTTTAAATCACTTCCTGTGAACATAATGTGAGCAATTACTCTACAATTTTCGTTCAAAAAAAAAGCAAATTAACCGTGTAAAGCACTAGACCTTGATTAAAAATTGAGTAATCCTAGAAGTCGAATTAGAAAAAATCATAATAATTACGCTAAATCCTACCACCTCTTCGATGTAGGAATGCGGTACGTAAGAAAGTGGACAGTTAGCCTTTTTAAGAGCATTGCTCAGTAAAAGTTTTTAACCGCCCCGATAATAAAAATAAATTTTACGGAAATTTGAGACATCGAATTCAGTTGTATCCTGTCGCTTGTTTCTGTCTTTGTTCGCTAAAGCAGAGGAGATGTCTAGTGAAGAGACGTAACCTGAGTTGGCTGATGTTGGGAAGTTTGTTTTCCAGCGCAGCTTGGGCAGACATGCAGTTAAACATGACCAAAGGTGTTACCGATATCAGTCAGGAAGTATTCGGACTGCATATGTTGGTTATGTGGATTTGTACTGTCATTGGTATTGTTGTATTCGGTGCCATGTTCTGGTCGATGATTTTTCATCGCAAATCCAAAGGTGTGAAACCCGCCACCTTCCACGAAAGTACCAAAGTCGAAATACTTTGGACTGCAATTCCGATCCTTATTCTTATTGGTATGGCCTGGCCCGCCACTAAGACGCTTATTGCCATGGAGAATAACGATAACTCTGATATCACAATTCAGGTTACCGGCTCGCAATGGAAATGGCATTATAAGTACTTCGATTCCGATATTGAATTCTACTCAGTGCTAACTACCCCGCGAGATCAATTTGATAATCGCGATGGTAGCTATGTCACCAAAGGCGAAAACTATTTGCTGGAAGTGGATAAGCACTTGGTTATCCCTGTAAACAAGAAGGTTCGCTTTCTGATCACTTCTGACGATGTTATCCACTCTTGGTGGGTACCCGATTTTGCCGTCAAACAAGATGCCAATCCAGGATTTATCAATGAAGCCTGGACCAAGGTGAACGAGCCAGGTATTTATCGCGGTCAGTGTGCTGAACTTTGCGGTAAAGACCATGGCTATATGCCGGTTGTGGTTGAAGTGAAATCCGAACAAGATTACGCATTGTGGATAGACGAGCAAAAAATGGCTCTGGAACAGGCAAAACTTGCTGAACAGGAGTCTGTAGGTGCGACCATGTCAATGGAAGAACTGATGACTCTCGGTTCCGAAACCTACACCGCTTATTGCGCCGCATGTCACCAACCCAATGGCATGGGCCTTCCACCAGCCTTCCCTGCTCTTAAGGGCAGCCCAATGGTGACTCAAGATAAAGCCGCTCACATAGATATTGTGCTCAATGGTAAAGCGGGCACCTCAATGGCGGGTTTTGGCAAGCAGTTGAATCTTAAACAACTTGCTGCAGTTATTACCTATGAGCGTAATGCCTGGGGTAATGATACTGGCGAGATGGTTCAGCCTGCAGACGTCAATGCATTATCTCCTGCGCCTCAATCTGCTGCAGTCAATGCGAAAGACGCTTCTGATGCAGCAGCGACGGAACAAGCCACGAATGACAAGATAGAAACGGTCGCCCTCGTTCAAGAAAAATCTGAATCGGCTGCCAGTGTCAGTGAGCCAGCAACCATGGAGCAATTGATGTCCGAAGGCGAGCAAGTGTATATCGCGAAATGCGCGGCATGCCATCAAGCCAATGGCGCGGGCTTACCGCCAGCCTTCCCTGCCTTAAAGGGCAGTGCCATGGTAACCGAAGACATTCCAGCTCATATCGAAATGGTGAAAAACGGCAAGCCGGGTACCGCCATGTTGGGCTTTAAAGATCAGTTAAATGCCAGAGAAATGGCTGCGGTTATTACCTATGAGCGAAACGCCTGGGGTAATGACACCGGTGAGCTTGTGCAAGCAAGCGATATCGATGCCAAAAAAGAATAATGAGGTAAGACATGACGACTGTAACAGACACAATGGAACACGTGGATGGACATCATGATCATCATGATCATCATGCCGACCACAAAATGACAGGAATTAAACGCTGGCTGTTAACGACCAATCATAAAGATATTGGTACGTTATACCTGTGGTTCTCGTTCATTATGTTGCTGACCGGTGGCGCCATGGCCATGGTTATCCGGGCAGAACTCTTTCAACCGGGTTTGCAAATTGTAGAGCCTGATTTTTTTAACCAGATGACCACAGTTCATGGATTAATCATGGTGTTTGGTGCCATTATGCCGGCCTTTACCGGTTTGGCAAACTGGATGATACCGATGATGATAGGTGCGCCAGATATGGCGCTGCCTCGGTTAAATAACTGGAGCTTCTGGATTTTGCCTTTTGCCTTCGGTATTTTGCTGGCGTCGTTGTTTATGGAAGGCGGTGGCCCGAACTTCGGCTGGACTTTCTACGCACCATTATCCACGACCTATTCAAACGGTAGTACCGCATTTTTTGTATTCGCCGTACATATTATGGGGATTTCCTCCATCATGGGTGCGATTAATATTATCGTTACCATCATGAACATGCGCGCGCCTGGCATGACGTATATGAAAATGCCATTGTTCGTTTGGACCTTCTTTATTACCGCGTACTTGTTAATCGCGGTTATGCCCGTGCTTGCGGGTACAGTAACCATGGTATTGACGGATACTTACTTTGGCACCTCTTTCTTTGATGCCGCAGGTGGCGGTGATCCCGTATTGTTCCAGCATATATTCTGGTTCTTTGGTCACCCGGAAGTGTACATCATGATCCTGCCTGCTTTTGGTATTGTTTCAACCACCATTCCGGCGTTTTGTCGTAAACCACTATTTGGTTACAGCTCCATGGTATACGCAACCGCATCGATCGCATTCCTGTCGTTTATTGTATGGGCGCACCATATGTTTACCACCGGTATGCCGTTAGCGGGTGAGTTGTTCTTTATGTATTGCACCATGTTAATCGCCGTACCGACCGGGGTAAAAGTCTTTAACTGGGTAGCCACCATGTGGCGCGGAGCAATCAGTTTTGAAACGCCAATGCTGTTTTCCATCGCGTTTGTGATTCTCTTCACCATCGGTGGGTTTTCAGGACTCATGTTGGCGATGACACCGGTAGATTTCCAATACCATGATACCTATTTCGTTGTTGCCCATTTCCATTACGTACTGGTTACGGGTTCTTTGTTCTCTATATTCGCTGCGGTTTATTACTGGTTGCCAAAATGGACTGGACACATGTACGACGAAAAATTGGGTAAATTACACTTCTGGTGTTCGATGATCTCAGTAAACGTATTGTTTTTCCCAATGCACTTCTTAGGATTGGCCGGTATGCCGCGTCGTATTCCAGATTATGCATTGCAGTTTGCCGACTTTAACAAGTGGGTCAGTATTGGTGGATTTGCCTTTGGTTTATCCCAACTGATCTTCCTGGCGCTGGTTATCAAATGTATCCGTGCGGGTAAACAGGCAGAAGCAAAATCCTGGGAAGGTGCAGAAGGTTTGGAATGGACGGTGGCATCACCTGCGCCGTACCACACTTTTGCAACACCACCTAAAGTCGATTAATGCAAAGAGGGATTTATGTCAGAGCAACAACAACCGCAAATTAAGAAGTCCGTCGCCAAACTGTGTATGACAGTTGTCGCCATGTTTGCCTTTGGTTTTGCTCTGGTACCCCTTTATGACGTGTTTTGTGAAGTAACGGGTTTAAATGGTAAGACCGCCACTGAGGCGACCACTTATCAAGCCGACGGTATCGATGAAAGTCGTACCATTACGGTGCAGTTTATTAGCCGCACGGCGAAAAACGCAGCCTGGCAGTTTGAACCTGAAATGAATTCCATCCAGGTTCACCCGGGTGAAATGAAGTTTGTGAAGTTTTACGCCAAAAACAACACCGGAGCCAATGCAGTCGCACAAGCCGTGCCATCTGTATCACCGGGCCAAGCTGCGAATTATTTTCAGAAAATTGAATGTTTCTGTTTTAACCAGCAGCCGTTGCAGGCAAATGAAGATATCTGGATGCCATTGCAGTTTTATGTCGATCCGGACTTACCTGAAGATATGACCGAGCTAACCTTGTCGTACACCTTGTATGACATTACGGCGACTATCGGTTCTTAATTGAAATCAGGTAATGCAGGGCTTACAGGAATGAAGGAAATCTTATGTCTAATAAAGATTACGAAACGTATTATGTGCCGGAGCAAAGTCACTGGCCCATCGTTGGTGCACTAGCACTATTTTTAATCGCCATCGGCGCAGGTAGCTATGTGGCGAACCTGGATACCGGGGAAGGTGTGGGTGGTTACATCCTGCTAGCCGGTATCGCGTTGATTGTTTATATGATGTTTGGCTGGTTTAGCAATGTCATCAATGAATCTATGGCCGGCAAGTATTCCGCGCAAATGGACGCATCATTTCGCCAGGGTATGAGTTGGTTTATCTTCTCGGAAGTCATGTTTTTCGCGGCATTCTTCGGAGCATTATTTTATGCTCGCATGTTGTCGGTGCCCTGGCTTGGCGGTGAAGGCAACAACTATGAAACCTGGAATGTCTTATGGCCAGAATTTCAGGCTGCCTGGCCTTTGATCAAAACACCCGATGGCAGCACAACCACCGGCATGGGTTGGTATGGATTACCTCTGATCAATACCATTTTGCTATTAACCTCGTCCGTTACTGCGCATTTTGCCCACGTGGCGTTAGAAAACAATAAACGCGCATCGTTAAAGTTTTGGTTGGCTAGCACCATTTTACTCGGTACCGTGTTTTTAATATTACAAGTCGTGGAATATCAACATGCCTATGCAGACTTGGACTTAACGCTGGCCAGTGGTATTTACGGTAATACCTTTTATATGCTTACCGGCTTCCATGGTATGCACGTAACCTTAGGTACTATCATGCTAATCGTCATGTTTTTGCGGGTGATGAAAGGCCATTTTACGCCTGAGAATCACTTTGCTTTTCAGGCTACCAGTTGGTACTGGCACTTTGTTGATGTGGTCTGGGTATTACTTTTCGTTTTTGTTTACATTCTTTAAAACAAAAAGACGAAGGTTAGATGGTTGGGGCTTAGCCCCAACCGTTTAGAAAGGACGCGGGTTTGGGGTAATAATTCCCGTTGCCAATCCTAGCAGAATTAACGCGATAATCAGCGCTGAGAACACAACTCGGCGACCAATAAATTTAGACATTTTTTCTTGTCCCTGAGGCTTTTTCACCATCAGGCGCATAGCTCGAACCAAGTTGTAAATCATGGTGATAAGAAGCACCACAATTAATATTTTAAATAACGTATCCAAGATACCTCCATTTGTAGTTGTTTTAATTTGAAGTAGTAATGGCAGAGTCAGTTAAATCCAAACACGAACACATACAGTCGCCCCTTGCAGTTGTCAGTCACTGGCGTTGGCCATGGGTACTATTTACCTTGCTGGTATTTTCATCATTAATCAAGCTTGGTTTATGGCAATGGCAGCGCGCCGATGAAAAATTTGATCGCTTACACAGAATGCAGGAACTTACCCAATCCCAACCATTGCAATTAAATCAGGTGAACTACGAACTAACTGAGGAGTTGCTAAATGATGTGCCGATTCGGTTATCTGGCGAGTTCGTAAACGCTCATATATTTTTACTCGACAACCAGACCAATAAAGGTAAAACAGGTTATCGCGTTTTTATTCCCTTTAATGATGCCTTAAGTGGCCAGCATATACTGGTGAACCTAGGTTGGATAGCGGGCAGTATTGACCGTTCAATTATTCCCGACATTGCCAACATCAAGGGCCTGCAGGAGTTTACTGGGCACGTACGAGTGCCGCAAGCGCCAGTTTTTCACGTTCCGCAAACACTCAATCATACCTGGCCACAACGTGTCCAACATATTGACCCTCAACTAATTTCAGACCATCTGAAAATAAATCTGGCACCTGTAGTAATTTATCTCGACCCTGAGGTCGCAATTGGTTATAAAAAGAACTGGCATCCGATCGTAATGCCACCGGAGAAACACCGTGGATATGCCTGGCAATGGTTTAGCCTGGCGGTCGCATTTTTATCTCTGATGATATGGGCTGCTCATACAAATAAAGACAAAAATAAAGATAAAAACAAAGGAAGTGATCATGAGCCTAACTGATAAATCCAAATCTCGTCTCAGCCTTATTCTGGTAATCGGTGTGTTTGCAGTGCCGGTGATTATCGCCAAGCTTGCCTTAACCAACCACTGGTTTAATGAAGGTGTCACTAACCAAGGGGCGTTACTCGAACAACCATTGGACCTTAAAGAACTGGGCATCAATACCGATGCCATCGATAAGCAATGGCTGATAATTTACGGGCTTCCACAGCATTGCGATGAAACATGCGATCAAACATTATTTTCCATTAATCAATCTTATCTGGCACTCGGGCGTGAAACACCAAGAGTCACGCCGCTGGTGATGGATCCCGTGGGCACTCATCAAGATTTGATTGGCAAATTAAATCCTCAACATTGGCAGGTCCAACCCTCATCACTACAAGCCACCCTAAGGGTGTTGCCGAACCAAATCTATATTGCTGACCCGCTGGGCAATGTGATGATGATTTATGCTCGTCCGGAAACGGAACAAGAATTTAAGCAATTTTCAAAAAATTTGTTGTCGGATATGCGCAAATTACTCAAGTATTCACGCATCGGCTAATCGTTACACGCATTTACACGGCCACTAAATCTCGCAAAGGAAAGACGTATGAAGAATAATAAACCTTTGATTATCCTCACTCTGATCTTAGCCCTTGGGGTGATTACCCTGGGAGCTTTCACGCGTTTAACCGATGCAGGGCTTGGTTGTCCGGACTGGCCTGGTTGTTATGGTTTAGTTGATGTTCCGCAAACTCAAGAACAAATCGCCCAAGCGCAATTGGCATTTCCTGAACGTCCCGTAGAGCCGGAAAAAGCCTGGAATGAAATGATCCATCGATATTTTGCCGGAACATTGGGCTTACTCATCGGTTTAATCTTTATCTTATCTTTTCGAAATCGCGATCAGGGCGGGCCACTTTATCTTCCTTTATTGATGCTTGGCGTTGTTATCTTTCAGGCCGCACTCGGCGCCTGGACGGTGACATTAAAGTTGATGCCGATTATTGTTATGGGACATCTGCTTGGTGGCTTTTTGACCCTCTGCTTGCTTTACCTGCTGTATCTTAGGATCAGTAACACCGGCGCCAAATCAATGGACTTATCATTAGCTCGCTATACCCCCTTTGCGTTTATTGGCATTGTGATTCTTACCTTGCAAATCGCCCTGGGCGGCTGGACCTCTTCGAATTACGCAGCCTTGGTGTGTCAGGAGCTTCCGGTTTGTCATGACGGCTGGATGGAACAATTAACGTTTACGGAATCCTTTCAGCTGATCCCACCCCAAAGAGATACCTACGAATATGGCTATCTTGGCGCTGCGGAGCGCATCACGATTCATGCCATGCACCGCATTGGCGCGATGATCACATTCGTGTATTTAGCCTGGCTAGCGATTACTTTATTTTTTAAAGCGCAATCTTCGGGCATAAAAAAATCCGCCATGGTATTGGGTTTAATTTTATTGGTACAGGTTGGGCTAGGCGTTTCAAATGTCGTTTTTGCGCTTCCTTTAGCCGTTGCCGTTGCCCATAACATTGTCGCCGCATTGCTAATGTTGGCTCTGATCACAATCACCTATTCCCTTAAATCTCGCCCGGAGAATGCTTATGTCTGAATTAGTCACCGAAACCGACACGGAGTCGGTCGTTACCGAATCCATGAGTACCAAGGCACAAGCGCCGTTATGGCGGGAGTATTACGAAATCACCAAGCCGCGAGTCGTCGCACTATTGGTGTTAACCGCCTTAGTCGGTATGTGCATGGCAATGCCAGGGGCGATACCATGGCAAATTATGGTGCCGAGTATTGCCGGGATCTGGTTGTTATCCTCCGCTTCTGCAGCGATTAACCACATCGTTGACCAACAAATTGATGCGAAGATGGCGCGAACCAGTCATCGTCCACTCCCCAATGGCCGGATCACCACATCAAAAGCCATTGTATTTACCGCAATGTTAAGCCTTATTGGCTTTACCATGCTTTATGTTTGGGTAAATCCCCTTACCGCCTGGCTAACCCTTTCTGGATTAGTCGGCTATTCGGTGATTTATACCATGTATTTAAAACGCGCCACGCCGCAGAATATTACGATAGGCGGCTTAGCGGGTGCTATTCCACCTCTGCTTGGCTGGACTTCCGTTACCAATGAAATTCACCCCCATGCTTTGTTGTTGGTGTTATTGGTATTTACCTGGACGCCCCCCCATTTTTGGGCGTTAGCAATTCATCGCCGTGATGATTATGCGAAAGTTAATATTCCAATGCTACCGGTTACCCATGGTATTAACTTTACCAAAACCCAAATACTGCTTTATACGGTTTTACTCTTTATCGTTGGCCTGATCCCGTATTTAGTGGAAATGAGCAATTGGTTATATTTAATCGGTGCGGTTACGCTGAATCTGATTTTTTTAGCTTATGCCTGGAAGCTGAAATTTAACGCTGAGAAGGATACTGCAATGCAAACCTTCCGTTTCTCGATCATTCATTTAATGGTATTGTTTGTGGTTCTGTTGGCAGATCATTATCTGTTGCCGATAAACCCATAAAATCGCCCATAAGAAAAATACAGATGATACCAGCGCTTTCTTATAACACGCTGGTTTGAGTCAAGGTTGTGAGTTATGCAAAAATTTTTAGCCGTTATTCTGGCAATCATTGCCGGTGCAATTGGACTGGTGCTATACCAGACATATAAACAAAGCCAGGAAGTCGAGCAGGCGTTAGTCTATCAACAACCCCGCAGTGTCTTACCGTTTTCATTGACCGATCATAATGGTGAAGAATTTACCAATGAGAGACTTAGTGGCAAATGGTCGCTCGTCTTTTTTGGTTATACATCCTGCCCAGACGTGTGCCCAATCACCTTGCAGGAATTGAACTATGTCTATAAGGACTTAAATCAGGCGGCCAAAGACCCAGTTCAGGTGCTATTAATTAGTGCCGATCCTCGTCGTGATACAGAAGAACGATTGAATAGTTACATTAATTATTTTAATCGCGAGTTTGTCGCGTTAAGAGCAGAGCACGATGTATTGTTTCCTTTCTCCAGAAATCTTGGCCTTATGTATTCCATTAGTGACGACATGAGTAAGGAAAATTATCTAGTAAACCATAGTGCATCCATTGTTCTGATTAACCCCCAAGGACAAATTCACGCGATATTTAAGCCCGCCATTAACGTTGGTCAGGTACCGAGCGTTGACGCCAAAATTTTACTCAGCGATTTTACCAAAATCGTCAAACAAACATCATAAATGAGAAAAAGGCAGTAAGCCTGTTACAGGGAATACCATGAAAAATCCTATAAGGAGCTATTCGGCTCTTACCACTTTTATTTGTCTGTTTAGCACCCAAACCCTGGCTTGGAGCCAGGAGCCGGTGGCAACGCCAGCACAAGAAGCTCAAGTATTGAGTGAACCTACAGAAGTTGCTGTGGCGCTTTCCGAAGAAGAGCAGTATCAGCTTTGGGCAGAACAAACCTTAGACTCGTTAACCCCGGTTACCGGTGTTGTCGAGATTGAAGATGCTGGTGCCACTTTAACGGTACCTGAGCAGTATTATTTTCTAAACCAAAAAGACGCTCGAGTAGTGCTAGAAGATATTTGGGGAAATCCTCCGAGTGAGTCGGTCTTGGGTATGTTGCTACCGGCAGGCCTAACGCCATTTGATGCCGAGTCCTGGGCCGTCACCATTGAATTCTCACAAGATGGATACGTTTCTGACGAGGATGCTGCGGATATCGATTACGCAGAATTACTCACCCAAATGCAAGAAGATACTGAATCCGTAAATGAAGAGCGCATTAGTGCCGGCTATCCTGCGATGCATCTCGTCGGTTGGGCAAGCACACCATTTTACGACCAAACAACCAATAAAATGCATTGGGCGAAAGAGCTGAATGTCGATGGTTATGAACAGAATACCTTAAACTACAACATTCGTGTTTTAGGCCGAAAAGGCGTATTGGTTTTAAACTTCATCGCAGCCATGGAGCAAAAAGACATTATCGATGCTCAACTCGATTCCGTGTTAGCCATGGCGGATTTTGATCAAGGGTCACGTTACGCGGATTTCGATCCTGAAATTGATGAAGTTGCCGCATACGGTGTTGGTGCTTTGGTCGCCGGCAAAGTATTGGCGAAAACCGGGTTTCTGGCAGCGGCGATTATTTTCTTAAAAAAATTCGGTATATTTATCCTTATTGCCATCGGTGCATTTTTGAAAAAATTGTTTTCCCGAAAGACAAAAACAGAAGAAACGGTTTAAACACTGTGCCGTTAGAGCAAGCCTTAACCTAACAAAGGGCGATGTTTAACATCGCCCTTTGTCTTTTCTTCACGCGTATCAATGAAGCTGGCACTGTCCATTAACGCGAATGTGCACACTAGCAGCAAACAATTATTCGCAATAACTTACCGCCAGAGTATTTTTTCTGGTACTTTTTGTACGACTCCTGATAAAATTAACGGCAATATTGACTGATAAAAGAATGAGCACAGAAATATGGGTAGAGCGTTTCAAAACCGTAAAGAATCTATGGCAAAAACCCAGGGTCAGAAAACCAAGGTTTATTCCAAATACGGTAAAGAAATTTATGTTTGCGCCAAAAATGGTGGCGTAGATCCTGATGGCAACCTGGCACTCCGCCGCTTAATAGAAAAAGCCAAGAAAGATCAGGTGCCAACGCATGTCATTGATAAAGCCATCGACAAAGCCAAAGGTGGCGGTGGTGAAAATTACGAAATGGCCCGTTACGAAGGTTTCGGTCCAGGTGGTTGCATGGTTATAGTGGATTGTCTAACGGATAATACCAACCGGACTATCAAAGATGTTCGTCAAGCATTTACCAAAACCGACTCAAAAATTGGCGGTCCTGGCTCTGCCGCTCATATGTTCGACCATCAGGCATTATTCTCGTTTAAACATGATGACGAAGAAGCCGTACTTGAAGCGCTAATGATGGCTGACGTAGATGTTACTGACATTGAAGACGAAGAAGGGATGATGACGGTATTCGCACCTCATACCGAGTTTTTCAAAGCCAAAACCGCGTTAACGGGCGCATTCCCGGATATCGACTTTGAGATGGAAGAAATTACCTGGGTTCCGCAAACCTATACAACGATTAGTGGTGAAGACGATTTGGCAAACTTTGAAAAGTTTATCAATATGTTGAATGACAGTGATGACGTACAAAACATCTATCACAACGCCGAATTAGAAGACTAATTCTAATCCGTTAAGAATAAAGCCAGCGAAGAAGCTGGCTTTTTTATGGGTAAAGTTAAATCGACTCGGCTCCTATCGAAGCTTTTTAAACTACTGCGCAAACACATTCCTAAAAACCCTTCCAAATGATGAGCTTTATTTTCACTATATATCAACTAAGGTTTTTAAATAGACAATTGAAACTGGGTAAACGATGGAAGCAACAATTACAACTTGGGCCTTGGAATTTATCCACTGGTTCGCTGTATTCATTGGCGGCTTTGGCGTGGTAATTACCATTCTACCTTCACCTATTTTTGGTTTTCTGGGCCGATTCAAGCATTTGCTTTTGTTTCATTTTCTCGCGGTTGCGGTTCGATTCTTATTTGGTGCTGCGCTGCTTTATACTGCCAGTCAGACAAAAATACCCGAAGTAGTCACGATTCTCGGTTATATCTCTATCGCCGCAGGGGGAGTATTAATGTTGATTGGCAGGAATCGCTTTATCCGTCTGATTGCCTGGGTCGCACGTTTAACGCCACTGGTGCATGTTGTCGTGGGCCTTGTCACTGTCGCCTTCGCAGTTTTGGTGTTGTACGCGTATCATTAACGCATACGTTCTGGTGATATAAAAAAGCTGGGAATAACCCAGCTTTTTTATATCACCAGCGAATGCCTGTGTCACCTTTGTGTTCGATTTTACCAACTAATGAACAATACATTACGCAATACCATTGCCAAATAAAGCCGGAATTAACCGATAAATGCTTTTAACATGGCTTGCTCTTCGGTAATGATTTTTGCAAACACCGGTTCACTATGAACACGCTCCACGTAAGCTGCGACCTTAGGATAAGTATTCGCATCGACACGTTCATTGCAAAAATGCAGCGTGATAAACATACCGCCTACCATAAAGTCAGCAAAGGTCAGGCTATCCCCTACCAAAAAGTCACTTTTCAGTTCACCTTCCAGGTATTCAAGGATTGCAGGGATTTCCGTGTCTAGTGCCATCCTGATATCAGATTCGATAGGTTCACGCTTAAAAACAAATGGGGCTAATATGCGCTCGGCAAATAAATGCGCGCCAATTGCGGTGACCATAACACTGCTTGCGTACTGACTAAACCATAGGGCTCGAGCGTTTTGCAATGGGTCTTGTGGCAACATAGGCTGTTGTGGAAATGCTTTTTCCAAATACGCGCAAATGACCTCTGAGTCACTGATATAGTCATTACCCACTTTAAATAAAGGAATTTTCCCTAGCGGGCTATTGTCTTTAAACTCTTGCGGAATGTCTGTGCCAAAAGGCACCACATTGACTTGCTCATAATCGAGACCTTTATAGGCCAGTGCCAAGCGAACTTTGCGCACAAATGGGGAAATCGCGGCACCGAATAGGGTTAAATCCTGGTTCATAATTCATCTCTGTTTCATTGCAATACTAGGATATTGGGGGAAGATGGAAGAATTCAATGTCGACAAACAATAAATCCGTCTTGCCCGGATCTCTTTAAAACCATTGCCTTTTTAATTCAATGCGCTACCCTATGGGCACTTCAATACGCTAATTTTTGCGTCTGTATGGCTATAAATTAAGTGAATTGAGGCGTAAACGAATCCTAAGTATGGTGAACAAAACACGCCTTACTTACCCTTCCTCGTTTTGTCATTTATCTTGGATACCTGGCTTAGCATTAAGCAAGAATAGGCGGCCAAATGACAGACCTGCGATTAAGTTACCAGACCATAGAGTTTGGTAAAATTGATATTCACCTTTGTACCTTGCGCAATCGACAGGAATTTTCCGATCCCGATGGTATTGCCGAAAAACTTGGTATCTGTTCAGCGTCCTGGCCAATATTTGGGGTCGTATGGCCTTCCAGTTTGGTGCTGGCTCACTACATGCTTGATTACGACACCGAATCGAAACGGGTTTTGGAAGTAGGGTGTGGGATGGCACTTTCTAGCTTGCTGCTGAATAAAATGTCTACCGATGTTACGGCAACGGACTATCACCCAGAAGTACAATCCTTTCTCGATAGAAACGTACTTTTAAATGGCGATGATGACATTGATTTTGAACGCGTCGACTGGGCCGCAAAGGACGATGATTTAGGACTTTTTGATATCATCATCGGTAGCGATCTTTTATATGAAGACAGCCACATCGATTTGCTTGCCAATTTTATTAATGACCATTCAAACGCAACCTGCGAAGTTATTATTGTCGATCCCGGCCGCGGCAGAAAAAACAAGCTCAGCACCCGTATGCAAGCGCTCGGCTTTACCGCGTCATTATCAAAGCCTAAACATACCGATTACCTCGAACAGACGTTCAAAGGTCATATCCTCACGTACAGCCGTTAAGAACACTGCCAAGCTTCAAGCCCAAAGAATGATGCCTCGAATACGAAATTTTCTTGAGAAAATTGTCGCCAATTAAATTCCTCACTTTGTCTTTAGTAATCACCGTAATTACACCCTCTCAGGGGGTGCTTTCAGATCAGAGGCTGGATTGACTATAGTGAGCGAATTTCGTGAGCGAATTTCTGCCGTTGAACCTTCCACTTTCTTTTAATTATGTATCGTCATCCCGCACTTGATGCGGCTAGAAAGCTAGTCCTCCCATTTTTGATGTGAATTAAAAATGGGAGGTTTACCGGAGGACTACCTCAGTTATTTACAGCTTACTTCAACTTTTTTTGGTGTCCACATCGGACCAATAATTGTGCTTGCGGCGGCGCCTGCTAATCCATTTATAAAGGACGTTTCGGTTTTAACCGTAACCCACTCTTGCTCGTTACAAGCTTTATTTAAATCAACAGGGGATGATCCTTCATACAATGACAGTATAAAGTTGTGATGCCATTGCTCTTTATGAACAGTCGCTTCTTTAGTAACAGGTACTTTATCAAAATGAATAGTAGTGCATGCAGTTAGCGAAAATATTGCGATTAACGTTAGTGTTTTTTTCATGATATTGCGCCCGCCTCTGAACACCAGACTTTGACTGAATGAGGTGAATAAATGCCTAGAGTAATTAACCCCAGTACACCCTCAACAAACGTTTGTTGTGATTGCATCTGGATAACTTCTCGGTTGCCACATATTTCAGTCACGTTTACTCTATGTTCTCCAACGATTCCCCATAAAAAAAAGTGTTTTGATTCTTCATAAGTTGGTTCGGAAGAGTATTTTACCGTTTGCTCTGGTTGTATAGTGATTGTTGAGCATCCTGCTAGCATGATGCTAAGCAAGAATACAAATTTCTTAATCATATTTAACTCCTTTAAGAAAAAGACTGACCTGTTAAATACAGGAAGCAAAAGACTATCAGATAACTCAATAAAAAATAATAAATTATTCTTAACCGAATCAACTAGGCCCAACTAGACATCCATTTGATCGATTAAACCTACATACCGTTTTTATTGTCAATTGCTAACGGGCAGCTATTGGCATATTTGCGACGTCGCCTTAAATAACGTAAGTTATTGAAAAGTTGTTAGTCGCGAGCGGCTTCAGTGTCGACTTACAGTCATAGAAAAAGGAAAAATACGGATGTTACGCAAAGTTGTTTTATGCTGCTCAGTGATTATCGCTGGTTGTGCTTCGGTGCCAAATGTAAACCAATATTCTGGTGATGATGGCTCTGTCCTTAAGGTCACAAGATTCCTGAACGAACCGATTCTTGGCAGTAGAACTTCAATTTATTCTTCTGATGCTCAAATGCAGTGTATAAGCTTTGATGCTAAGAAAGTTTCAAAATTTATGAATGTTGGAGCTTTTAATCCACTAATATCAGATTTCAACTTAGAAGGAGTAAAGTTGGAGCCTGGTAAAGAAGTATTTTTGCAAATGGATACGCGAGCGGGAATGAGCTCTTGTCCTCTTGTTGTGAGCTTAATTCCAGAAGATAATGTGAATTATGAGATTAGAATTACAGGGAACATATTAGCCAGTCCTCATCAATGCGTTGCCAAGCTGTACAGTATCCCAAAAGACACGAATTTACTTAAGCCAGATAATTTTAGTTATTACAACGATTGTAAAAGCAGAAATTAATTTTTCCTAAAATTACTATGAGCTGTTCCGTCTAGGGCCGGTATGAGCGAACTGCAGCCGCTGAGTAGAGTTGACACCCAAAGGTATTAGGATGAACTTAGGCCAAGTTGCGTGATTCACAGGTACTTTAACTGAGTTGGTAACGCTGGCTCGTGTCCGTGCCTAGATAATTTTATTTAACCCCTTTTGTCGTTCATTGTGGCATCGGTGTTTGGAACAAGTAACAATGCAAGATCTTCTTGAGCAATTAAAAGATAAAAGGTCTCCGAAAAGACGCTCTGCAGCAAAGAAGCTAAGAAAACTGGGTAATGTGGAAGCAGGTTCCTATTTACTTGATGCTCTAGAAAAGGAGATTAAAGATGAGCGAACTTGGGAAACTCAGTATCAGATTATAATGGCTTTGGGAGAGAGTAGTTATACGAAAGCTCTCCCCTTTCTTATGAGGCTATCTGATAAACGCTTCGAAGCCACAATGATTTACATGGCTCTAGGGGATGCAATTGTTAGGTTGTCAAAGCAACATGAGAATGATGCTTCTCCTGCTTTAAATCTTCTAGAATCTGGGAATGAAATGCTCGCCGATGGCGCTCTCCGTGCTATAGCAATGCTCCGGATGCAACCCAATAGAGAGCAGACTTCAGCAATTATAGAATTTGTGTCTTCTTTTGGCTTAAATGAAGGCATTCGGTTTTGGGTAATTGCAGCGGCACCAGGTTGGGAAGGCGATGATGTTAAACATTTCCTCGAACAATGTAAGAACTCCAGTCGAGAAGAATTTAAGGATGCCGCTGACCTGGCGCTAAAGAAGAAATATCGAAAATGGCAGCCACTGTAATGATAAACAAAAAATGTATTGAGTTCCGGCTAGGTGGGCCAAAGTACACCATAAAATTATCGTATATTAGCAATTGCTAGCGGGCAGCTATTGGAACTTTTGAGACATTCGGCTTAGGCTAAGATTCCCTGTAGTGTCAGGGAATGACGCGGGGTTAGGTTGCATCAATCGACAGCCAGTTCCAGACGCTGTCGACATACCTATATCCATATAGGCAACTCGAAACAGCGTGTACTCGGAGCTGATGACATCAGCGTACCCGAAACAATCTTCGATTGTGTACTCGAAGTGACGATTTCCGTCGCGTACCCGAAGTATCGCTTGCGATACGTACTGCTCTTATCCACCCAAAGAAACTTGTTTCTTTCTCCACCTTCCATTTTGCGTTTTGCGCTAATCCTTATACCAGGAACCATCGTCAGTTTTTACAAACCATGGGCGAGAATACCAATAGTATCGACCAGGGTTGGCGATGCTAGGCGCTGTACAATTGGCGCGGACCCGGCCAATATCCAAAGGTGCTTTAATCTGCAAGTCGAAACTGGATTTGTCCGCAGCCCAATTCACGTCCACCCGTCCCTGTCCGGATACAAAGCAATTTAGTTGCGACGCGTAAAAATCTTTCACCTTGATTTTAATGTGTTTATCCAATTGCTCTGGGGGTGTATTCGCATCGACAATGGTGTTACTGCGCTGGGAACTGGCAGCGACATCAAATGGTAACGATTTTAATTTTGTCGCCAACGGTTTTATCTTGTCGTAGGGTTGCGATGCTGGAAATCTTGGTATTGCCGTTAAATCTGTATCCAACCCAACCGCGCCCGATTGCTGTGTAAATACCACATAGTTTAAATCTTGCAGTTTTTGTTGAATATCGGCGGTATATTCACCATAGGGCAGGGCAAAATATTTCCAGCTTTGCCCTAGTTGGTCAGCGAGTATTTGTTCAGATTGCTGTAATTCAGCAATTTTTTGCGCAGCCCATTGCTCTTGTGACATACCTTCAGGTGTTTTAATCAACGAGTCATGATGCAGGCCATGGTTGGCAATTAACACCCCATCATCTGCCATCGCTTTTAATTGCGCCCAGGTCAAATAGCCGGACTTATTTTTGGCAACCTTCCCCGGATTTATAAACAAAGTGTAGGGATAATCGAATAATTTAAGCATTGGATGGGCCTGCTCAAAAATATCCGTATAACCATCATCAAAGGTGATTACGACGGCCTTATCAACAATCGTTTTACCCGCCTTTAGGCTGTCGATAAGGTCATTTAATGCCATCACGGTAAAGCCATTATCCCGTAAATAGGTTAAATGTTTTTTAAATTGCTCCGCGGACAAAGACGTACTGGCAGGCGTTTCACTACTGACATGGTGATAGACTAAAATTACCGCAGCCTGGGCGGTACCAAAGGAAAATGCAAAGACAAACAAAGCAAGTAAGTACGAATGAATAAATTTGAAAAATGTCATATTGACCCTACATGCGATAGGCTAATTTAATCTCGATGATCAACCAAGTCGTGTTATTATTCAAGGAGTTAATTCCCCTGAAGGCATCTCATTGACCACAACTGCAATTCAACAAGCACGTCAGACTGAACGCAAAGCGTTATTTGCTCTGGCGATCCCGATGATTCTTTCGAATATTACCGTACCTTTATTGGGGCTGGTTGACACCGGAGTGATTGGTCACTTACCTAATGCTTATTTTCTCGGTGCTACCGCCGTTGGCGCGATGATCATCACCTTTATTACCTGGTTTTGTGGTTTCTTGCGTATGTCGACGACCGGCCTGGTCGCACAAGCCTTTGGCAGTGACGACAAAACCCAGATGTTTTTGATATTTAGCCGTGGGCTGTTAGTCGCCTTGGTAATTGGTCTGATATTAATCGCATTTCAATCACCCTACATCAATTTTGCATTAGCTCTGGCTGGTGGTAGCGAGCAGGTCCAATTTTATGCTGAGCAATACGCCAGTGTTCGCATCTGGGGATTTCCCGCGTCTTTGTGTAATCTGGTGATCCTTGGATGGTTGCTAGGCATGCACAGGGCAAAATATGCCATGTGGTTGATCATTATTACTAACTTAGTCAACCTCGGTTTGGACTTACTATTTGTTATCGGTTTTGAATGGCAAATACTTGGCATTGCCTGGGCAACATTGATTGCCGAGTACTCCAGTTTTGCCCTTGGCCTGTACCTCGTGCATCGCACTATTGGCTTGAAAAAACAACAACGACGTGAGATCTGGGACGGGTTAAAGCAACACTTATTGGATAAAGCGCAACTCATTCCCTTTGTAAAACTGAATCGCGATATTGTTATCCGTACTTTGTGCCTGGAAATTTGCTTTGTTTTTATCACGTTTCAGGGGGCACGCCTTGGCGATACGGTCGTTGCCGCGAATGCGATTTTATTAAATTTTTTGTTGTTAATTTCCTTTGGCTTAGACGGTATTGCCTATGGTGCAGAAGCACGCATTGGCCGAGCCAAAGGTGCGAAAGATAAAAGCGCATTAGCCTTATCAGTGAATACTGCTTTGTTGTTTAATGCACTATTTGCTTTGTGTTACAGCTTATTGTTTTTACTGCTCGGCCATTGGTTTATTAGTCTGCTTACCAATATTGAATCGGTAGTCGATTATGCCGGTCGTTTTCTTCCCTGGATGGTTTTGCTGCCCATTTTAAGCTGCTGGTGTTATTTGTACGATGGGATATATATTGGCTTAACCCAGGCAAAAGCGATGCGAAATTCAATGATTATTGCCACATTTGGCTGCTTCTTCCCAGTCTGGTGGTTATTGCAAGATTATGGCAATCATGGCCTGTGGGCAGCGTTTTGCATATTCATGATAAGCCGTGGGGTGACGCTGGGATTACATTACCATCGCAATCACCATAAATTTATTGAGTCAGGCATATCGCCGCAGAGAAATTAGTTAATGTTCAATTCCACACTCTGGTTTAATCCAACATTGCTCATGGTAGTTATTGCCATGTCGGTTGGCGTATTCTTATTAAACCATGTGTTTAAGTATCCAAGAAATATTTGGGTGCTGGTCGTCTCACAACCTTTGCTATTGTGCATTTCACCGACCATGACTTTTATTTCCGGTTTATTAGCGACAAAAATTGCCCCGGATCCCACACTGGCAACCTTGCCACTGACCATGATGATTGTCGGATTAGCTCTATCAACGTTACTGGCGGCACGTTTAAGTGCAAAATTTGGCCGAAAGAAAGCCACCAATGTTGGCTATATCATTGCGCTTATCGGTGCGCTATTGGCGATTTTCGCAGCAAAAAATACAAATTTTTATATATTGATTGCCGCCAGCTTATGTTTTGGTTCCAGTTTGGCATTTTCACAACAACTGAGATTTGCCGCCCTTGAGAGCGTTTCTGAGGTAGATGGCCCACGGGTGATTTCGGTGCTCATGCTATCAGGAATTGCGGCCGCCATGATAGGCCCTGAAGTAGCCTTGCTCAGCAAAGACTGGCTACCATCACAAGGTACTTATGTGGGCTCGTTTGTCGCATTGTCGGGATTAATCCTGATCAGCATGTTAATTTTTCAGGGGTTTTCTAACCCTGCTGTAGCCGAATTGAAGACCATTGAGAAAAGCGGTCGGCCTTTGTCTGAAATTACTCGTCAAAGTGTATTTATTATTGCCGTGTGCTCCGCCGCAATTGGATATGGTGTGATGAGTCTTTTGATGACCGCAACACCACTGAGCATGCACGATGTCCATGGTCATAGCCTCGCCGATACCAAGTGGGTTATCCAAAGCCATATTGCCGCAATGTTTTTACCCTCATTATTTACCGGCAGCCTGATAAAACGTTTTGGCGCCGGTAAAATCCTGATCGCAGGTTCTTTGATGATGCTACTGGTACTGATTATTGCGCTTGGTGGCCATCAGGTTATGCATTATTGGTGGGCGCTTGTGTTGCTTGGCATCGGCTGGAATTTTATGTTTATTACCGGCACCGTATTATTGCCGCAGAGTTATCAACACAACGAACGCTTTAAAGTGCAAGCAGTGAATGATTTTACCGTGTTTACGGTGCAGGCGATGGGCTCACTGCTGGCAGGGTATTTACTGTTTTCCAGCAATTGGAAAACCCTGGTAATGATTGCATCACCTTTGGTCGCGGTCATGTTCCTGATCAGCATAATCCAGTATCGCCGAGAACGATCAAGGGGTCAGAGTTGTTGATCACGAGCCTTGCGAACTTTCGTTACATTCCCCACGTACGCTTAAAAAATCGCGGCTCAAGTTGCGCTCGAAAATCATATAACCTTGCTTGCAAAATCCACTGTCGAGCATAGTTTGTTGAAGATATTGTTCCAATAATTCCTGGTAGTTTTCAGACGTTTTGGTACTCGACCAGTCATCTCTTTGGTTTTGACGCCCTTTACCCGAACCTTTATTCTTAGCCCTTTGCCCTGGCTCTTTCGTCGCCATTTCCTGGCGCATTGGCAATTCAAGCGATAACTCAAAACGTTTCGAGCCATCATCAGCAATATTGGTAATAAAGTTTTGTTTGATAACCTTGGGTTTTACAGTACAGGCTACGGTCAACGTCAACAATATTGCCGTCACTAGCCATCGAGGTTTATTCGTTAATGCAGGTAAAATAATCAAGATACACTCGTAATTTTAGGTTCAGCGTTTGGAGTTTATTTATGCGTCAAATATTTTGACTGTGAACATGTATTTTCTATACACGCGTTCTAGCATACCGAGATATTGACATTGCGTCTGTCAAGGAAGCGTAAAGGTTGGCAAAACAAAAAGTCGTATTATTTGTGCTAAGAAACAAAGAAACCGGCCTAAGCCGGTTTCTTTTCATGCAAAAACTTACAACGCAGCAGCGTTTATGGGCGAGTATATTGCACGGGTTTATCCGATTCTAAACTCAAGTAACGATCGCGCAGTTTCGTTTGACGAGACTCAAGTTTCACTTCTTCACCATTGATGATCACATTGGTAGGAGCATGCATCACCTCTAATGGGTCACCGGACCAAACCACGACATCCGCAGTCATTCCAGCTTTTAAGCTACCATGACTGTCTTCAAGTCCATAAATCTTTGCGACTGAAGACGTTAACGACGCCAGACCCGCCTGATGTGGCAAGCCATTCGCAACCGCATTACCGGCATTTTGAGTCGCCAGACGGATGTTATGAGTGTTCATGCCGATAGCAACATTAACACCGGCTTCATTTAAACGTCCCGCGTTTGCTAACGTCGACGCATTTTGCTCGAAGCTATAAGGCAAATTAGATTCTGGATTTAATATCACTGAAAAATCCGCTTTGCCAATTTCATCCGCGACACGCCAGCCTTCTGCAGCGCCAACCAAGGTAATGTTTAACGAAGAGAACTCTTCTTTAAGGGCAATCACCTGACGAATATCAGTGGCGCGATGGGCAACAACCAATAACGGCATATCACCTTTAACAACGGGCACTAATGCTTTGACATCTGCCACTGGCAATCCATGCCATTCCGTTTGCGGTGTAAAGCGAATGTTTTGCGCATATTGTGCTTGTTTTAACGCATCACGAAGTTCAACCCATAACGCGGCTCGGCTACCGCCGGAAGCACTCGCACCACTTTCACTAACATCGACAACCATAAATGCACGAGCTTTCGTGACCGGCGTATCATCATTACCCAAAGTAACAATTGCGCCTTGACCTTTAAAGATGGTCGCAGTTCGCGAAACCGCACTAGCAACACTTGTGAAACCTTCAATACGAGTGATATCCCGTAAACTGGTGTCAGGCGTGATTGCATAAGATGCATCGATTGCAGCGCTGATGGCAGCTTTACTCGCATTCGCATCAACACCAGAACCATAAGAAGGCACTTCGACTAAACCGAGTGAGGTAAACGCACCAATCAGACCAGGCGTGACAACTTTGTCCGTGGCATCAATTACTCGATATTCGCCAGAAACGGTGACATCTTTACCCACTTTTACAATTTTATCGTCTTCGATAAGAATCGTGGCTTTTTCTAACGTGCCAGTCGATGTCATGGTGTGGACTTTACCGCCAACAATGGCGATTTTTTCCGCCGCGGCACCCGCGCTGACACTAAGACCTGCAGCGATAATTGAAGCAATTAACGTCTTATTCATTTGTGATCTCCTTCGCCTGCTTGTCCTAATTCAAAGTCACTAATCGCCCAGCTTTCAGGGTTGGTGCGGTCAAATGCCAGACCACCATCAATGTAAACTAATTCCGCTTGTGCGTATGTTGAGAAAGGATCTGCTGACCATAAAACCACATCGGCGTTTTTACCGACTTCCAATGAACCTGTTTTATCAAAGATACCCAATGATTTCGCTGGGTTAGCCGACAACCAGGTCCAGGCTTTCGCTTTTGAAATATCAATACCGGCACGACGACCATCAGATAACGCTTTTGCCGCTTCCTGATTCAATCGTTGAATACCCTGATCAGAATCTGAGTGTACGATGGCACATGCATTGGCTTGTTCAACCATCGGAATATTCTCACGAATACCATCATAGGCTTCCATTTTAAAGCCCCACCAATCTGCCCACATCGCTGAACAGATGTTGTTTTCGGCAAGCTTGTCAGCAATTTTGTATGCTTCAACGCCATGCTGGAAACTGGTGATTTGATAATCAAATTCCTTCATCACATCGATCATTACCACCATTTCATCGGCGCGGTAACAATGCATATGAACCAATATGTCACCGTCAAGCACACCGGCTAAGGTATCTTTGGCAAGATCACGTTTTGGTGCTTTTGGATTTTTTCCAGCATCATATTCGTCGTAATATTTATCCCACTGCTCTTTGTACGCTTGCGCTTCAATCCAGGCCTGACGATAACCCGCAACATTACCCATACGGGTCATTGGACCGCCTTTTTTGCCATAAACCCGTTTCGGGTTTTCACCACAGGCCATTTTCAAACCATAAGGCGCGTCTGGAAATTTCATATCCTGCATTGTGCGGTTCGGTAAGTTTTTCACCGTCACACTGCGGCCACCAACTAAGTTGGCAGAACCTGGCAAGATTTGCAGAGAAGTTACACCACCTGCAAGCGCACGACGAAAACCTGGGTCTTGAGGCCAGATTGAGTGCTCCGCCCAAACCGCTGCCGTTACCGGCTTAGTCATTTCATTACCGTCTGAATGCGCGTGCGCGTCAGGCGTTGCATAAACACCTAAGTGAGAATGTGCATCAACAATCCCTGGCGTAACCCATTTGCCTTCACCATCGACCACCTTCACACCTTCTGGCGCGCTGATGTCATTGCCAACGGCTTTGATTTTGCCATTTTCAAGCAAAATAGAAGCATCTTCTAATTGTCCACCAATACCATCAAGCAAGGTCACATTGGTAATCAATGTCGTTTGTGTTGGTAGTGGTTTATAAGTACTTGGGAATGGGTCTTTATTAATTTCGACCAGAGCGTCTTGTTCTTTCGAGTCCTTTTTCTCTGCTTCGCCACATCCCGCAAGGGTAGCAAGCGCCAGCAAAGAGACTCCTGTGAACAACGCCTTGTTGAGCGTTTTATTAATCATAGTTTCTCTTACGTTATTAAAATATTTTTAAGATTAGCCGAACCATGCTATCAGTGCGACTGCCAATTGTCATGGCTGTTAGTCTGGAAAAACAGGTCATTGAGCTACAAGCTCACGATTTCCTCTTTGTGAAAATATCACTGTCCACCACTGGAAACCACAGTTTCAGTTTTTACATATCGGCCATTAAACAAAATCTGCCAGTCGCCGCCGGAATTTCGCTGCTCCCAAATCTGACGAACATCACCATTTTCAAGTGCTTGCCAGCTTATTTTCTGTTCAACTTTAGCCCCATCTTTATTGGTAATGACGCCTTGTAATACCATCACATTATTTTCAAATTTGCCATCAAGTTGTAACAGCAAACCAGAATTATCGACCCAAGTCTGGTGCCAGGCATTTTTTTGCTTATCAAAGATATTCAGGCTTTTACCGATAAAACCACTGGTCGTTTGATATTCTTCCAAAATACTGCAATTACCGAGGATCTTGGTGATTTTACTGGTCGCCGACGGCGAATTATTGCTGGCTTGGCTAGCCACATTACTACCCAGCGGTTTCGTTTCATTGAATACCTGCCATTCCCCCAACCAGAAATCAAATTGGTTATAGGCAGCTTCATTACAATTCGCGGCGGCCACTGCTGGAAAAGCCAATGTGCCAATTAGTAGCCACAAGCAGATAACATGTCTTTTTATGTTCATACCAACCTCATTTAGCTCAATAAAAACAGTTCATTACAACTATCAGATTAGATTGTTCGAGGCTCCGACTCAACTTTCGGATAAATCATTCGCTTTGTTAGGCATTATCTGCACCAAACGGTATAATACTCAGCATTTGATTGATCACAGCGTTTTGCGGACTTTATGAAATACAAAGATTTACGCGACTTTATGAATAAACTGGAAGAGCAAGGCCAGTTAAAGCGCATTAGTCAGCCCATTTCAACCGATTTGGTAATGACCGAAATCAGCGACCGAACCTTAAAAGCCAAGGGCCCGGCACTATTATTTGAAAACCCGATTGGCCACGATATGCCGGTGTTAACCAATTTATTTGGGACGCCAGAGCGCGTCGCCCTGGCTATGGGCCAGGAAAACGTTGCAGCGCTGCGGGAAGTCGGAAAATTGTTAGCCATGCTAAAAGAACCGGAACCTCCCAAGGGCTTCAAAGACGCTTTGGATAAGATGCCGGTTTTCAAGCAGGTATTAAATATGCCGGCCAAGCGTTTGAAAAAAGCACCTTGTCAGGACTATGTCATGACCGGCGATGACGTTGACTTGACCAAGTTACCGATCCAGCGATGCTGGCCAGGTGATGTCGCGCCTCTTATTACCTGGGGCTTAACCGTAACCCGCGGGCCAGAGAAAGAACGCCAGAATCTTGGTATCTATCGCCAACAGTTACTCGGCCCAAATAAAGTCATTATGCGCTGGTTGTCGCACCGCGGTGGTGCCCTCGATTTTCAGGAATTTAAACAACGCCATCCCGGCGAGAAATTTCCAGTATCCGTTGCATTAGGTGCAGATCCAGCGACCATTTTAGGAGCGGTAACTCCAGTTCCAGATTCCCTGTCCGAGTACGCCTTCGCCGGTTTATTACGTGGCAGCAAAACCGAAGTGGTTAAATGCATTAGCAATGATTTGGAAGTGCCAGCCTCGGCGGAAATCGTGCTTGAAGGTTATATCGATCCCGATGAAATGGCACCGGAAGGCCCCTATGGCGATCATACCGGTTACTATAACGAAGTAGATGACTTCCCGGTATTTACCGTGACTCATGTGACACATCGTAAAGAGCCGATTTATCACAGCACTTACACTGGACGTCCGCCAGATGAGCCGGCAATTTTAGGTGTCGCACTCAATGAAGTATTTGTGCCTTTAATTCAAAAACAGTTCCCGGAAATTGTCGATTTTTATCTACCTCCTGAAGGTTGTTCTTATCGCATGGCTGTCGTCACCATGAAGAAGCAATACCCAGGCCATGCGAAACGAGTAATGATGGGGGTTTGGTCATTCCTGCGCCAATTTATGTATACCAAATTCGTTATTGTTTGCGATGACGATGTTGATGCTCGCAACTGGGAAGATGTAATTTGGGCCATGACTACTCGCATGGATCCCGCCCGAGATACGACTTTGGTTGAGAACACGCCAATTGATTATCTCGATTTTGCCTCTCCCGTATCCGGATTAGGCTCAAAGATGGGAATGGATGCAACCAATAAATGGCCGGGGGAAACCGACCGAGAATGGGGCACCCCGATAGTGATGGATCAAACGGTTATCGATGAAGTCGATGCCCTCTGGGATGAATTAGAGATCACTAAGTAAGAAGTGGCAACAAGTACGTTGTCAGTGCATAGCGACCAAGCACATACGCTGGAAATCGAGTATGCCTGCAATGTTGCAAATACGCCACGTAAAGTATTATCTGGGCTAGTCTTATATTGGCAGTTCAGTACACGTTAAATGAGAAGCAAATTAGAAATGAACACCATTAGCTGTAACGTTCAATCCATCACGCCGTTAACGGCGCATGTATATCAAATTCTGTTAAAACCAGAAAAGGCCTGCGACTTTAAAGCCGGTCAATATCTGAGTTTTGTGATGAGCGAGGACGACAAGCGTCCTTTTTCAATCGCCAGTAGCCCTGGTGATGAATTGATTGAATTACAAATCGGGGCGTTTGCCGCTGACGGCTGGGCAATGCAGGTAATTGATCACATTAAAGCCAATGAAACCGTAACCGTCGAAATGCCTGCGGGCAATGCCCACCTTCGGGAAGATAGCCATCGCCCGGTCATTCTTTTAGCCGGCGGTACAGGGTTTTCCTATATTAAATCCATATTGGGGCAGTTGGTAAAATCTCAAACCCAGCGTCCAGTTTGGGTATACTGGGGCCTACGTGATGAGTCCGCTTGTTATCAGCTTGCCGAAACTAAAGCCTTAGTGAAACAATTGCCTCGTGCCAAATTCTTCCCAATTGTCGAAAATGCCACGGCACACTGGCAAGGGCGAACAGGTAAAGTGCATGAGCCGTTAATGGAAGATATTTTCTCCCTCGAACCGTATGATATTTATCTGGCAGGTCGTTTCGATATGGTCGGATTTTTGCGGGATGAATTCATCCGAAAAGGCGCATTACCAGAGCATATGTATGCCGATGCTTTTGCATTTATCAAAAGCTAACGATTAATTTATATCGTCTTCATCTTGTTTCATTAAAAAACTCAGTTCTAAACGTATGAGAAAATAGAATTGAGTTTTTAGAATGTTACAATTCTTTACAAATCGTCCTAAAAAATGTTCAAATCATGTACGTTACTTTTCGGAGTTTAACGATTCATTGACCGAATAAAATAAAAAAAGGACCTAAAATGAAACCTCTATTCGCTAAATTTAAATACTTTGTCGTTGCCATTTTGGCAATTACCCTAACTGCTTGTGGCAGCACTCCACAGACTACCGTAGCTCTAAGCACAAACGTTTTTGCAAACCCAGACTTAAAAGTTGGTGTTGCTTATATCGAGCCAGCTTCACAGGCTACAACTCATATTTATGGTGCTGGTTGTTTACTTTGCTACGGTGTTGCAAGTGCACTTACCGCTCAATTAGATACTCACCTAAAGAGTAACATCGATCATAGCGAGCTAGAAAATATCAAAAATCTGGTTGTTGAGCGTTATAAGCTAAAGACTAAAAATGTGAGCTTAGTTGAGTTACCCGTTCCCGTTAATAAAATGAAAAAATTCAAAGGTGAACTGGGTTTTGCAAATAAAGATTTTCGTTCTCTAAAGGAAAAGCTGGATATTGATGTATTAGTGGTTCTTGAAATCACCGAGCATGGCGCATTTCGTAGCTTCAGCAACTACATTCCCAATGGTGATCCACAAGGTCACATTTCAGGGTTGGTATACGGTATCGATCTTAAAACCAATGCATACGTTCAATATATGAAGTTCAGTGAGACTATCCAACCAAGCGGTGAGTGGGATGAACCACCAACGTTCCCAAGTGTAACCACTTCTTATTATCAGGCTTTAGAAAACACCAAGCAAACCATCACTGAAGCTATCTAAAAGGTTAACTAAATCTGTATGCGTATAATTTTAATAATATCCGCATTATTCATGATGGGGTGTCAATCGACACCCTATCGTGATGATTATGCGAAGCACACAAATCAGTTACGAGGTAACTACATACAGCCAGATCAGTACCAGTTCAAGTTCGCAGCTGGCAAAGAAATTGATCTGCGCGGTGCCTATTCATCGAACACAGATACCGCTGCGACTCCTGTGATGTATCACGGTGGAGCTGGCCTGGTGGGTTTAGCACTTCAGGTGGGAATTCATTCTGCAATGGTGCAAAGTGGACGAGAGGGACAACTTTCGGAGCAACAACAGCAGGCGAATGAATCTATTTCTGCAGCGATAAATGCCAGTAAGTCATTTTCTTTAACGGATATTGCTGGTGACCATGCATCAGATATCGCTGAAGGAGATTTTACCCCGGAATCGGTCATTCATGTAAAGCCGATATTTTTTGGGCAAACCGATCATTCGAAACTTTCCTTAAAAACATTAGTTTGGATTGAGTGGCCGGAAAAACTTCGCAAGAAAAAGAAAAAACTTAAGCACGCTTATCTTTATAGCAATCTTATTCATGTTCACAGTAATTTATTAAGTGAAGAGCAACGCCAGCAATTTCAAAGTGGCGATTCAGATGCTTTGAAACAGCAATTGCAATCGATGCTGCAAACTTCCCTGGATATCGCTAAAGCTGAACTGACAGGACAATATAAAGATATCAAGGGTGCATCCAAAACCTTTTTCCTGAAAGAAAGCGATAACAAAAAGGTGATTCGCGGAGTGCTTGTTGAAGAGACCTGTAATCATCAGGTAGTAAAAAATCTTCACCAATGGTTTGTTGTACTACCCAAAGGCCAGACTTCAACAGTCGGTAATGAGTGCGCATTAGCCCACTCCCAAGTAGGCAGTGACGCATAGTCACTGCTTTTATTCCCCTCCCTTTTAGGTTAATTACAAATCGTATTCAGCTAACGCCCTTACTCTGTCTGTTTCTATGCGCTGCATATATTCAATAACATTCGGGTGCTCGCGCGCCATTTCAACATTTCCTGACGATACACATAATTATCCCCTAATAGGTATGAACCTTGGGATATTGATTTAACCGCCCCGCTACTTTACCCAATTTGCCCGCATAAGATGCTGAAAGAAAGTACCACCGAAAGTTTTAACGCTACGGCGACCTGCTTATTGATTATTATGGGGACAGCTAGATTTAGGAACCGTGATTCATTGGTTTATTCAACGTTCCCCCATTACAACAAATAAATTTACATTTTAGCTAAATCGTACTTGTTAAGATTGCAATTAGCGGTTCGGTAGGTATTCTGGATAAACACCTTCAAGGGGAATATAACAATGAATATCGATATCAGAATACCGGAATTTGGCGACAAAAATGAACAGGCGGTAGTCCTCGATATCTATGTTCATCAGGGAATGCCCGTTAACAAGGACGACATTTTATTTAATGTGGAAACGGATAAGGTAGTGTTGGAAGTAAGCGCCCCCGAAAGGGGAACCATTAGCGAAATGATGATCGAGCCCGGAGCGTTGGTTACATCAGGGCAAATCGTCTTGCAACTTTCAGACAATCGCCCCATGCCCGCAAATCCTGAACCAAATCCATCTGAAGACAATGACCTTAAAAATGCCGGCAAGCAATCGGAACAGTCAGTAAATGACGAACCATTGTTTAGCGAGCATGATTCAACTTTAGAGGTTGAGCAATTAACAAACCCAACAGACAATCAATCTGAAATACCAGAACCGGTCAGCGAAAATACTGATTCCGAGCGGGGAGCTGAAAACACGGAGAGCGCCGAACCAACTTCTGTCCCGCAACCACAAGAAAAACCGAATGACATCCCGACGACAACTAGCTTTTCGCCATTGCAAATCGCCCTGTTATTCGGGGCAATATGCGCAATGGGCCTTTTAATCAGTTTCATTTAATTATCATTGCACTCGAAAGACTTAAACTTTTCCCGAACAATAATTTCTTTCTGGGAATCAACTTTTATAATTGCGATCGGATTGGTTATTGCCTGCCCAAACAGGCCGCAGCTAGAACTACCAACCGTAAACTTAGTGTAAACGACTATGTGGTCGTCAAACTCCAACACTCTTGCTACCTTTAAACCGTAGCCTGTATCAGGGCGGTTTCCCATATCGATCAACACCACTTGTGATTCAGAAAAGTTTACGTCAATAATTTCATCGCTGGAGTGTTTGACGACAGCATCGGTATAGGAATTCCAATCGCGAATAACCATGATGGTTTTGTTTGCGAACACGTCGCTATAGTGATCCGAGTCTTGATATAAAACTTGATAAGGAATGGCACGCTTTGCAGCATATGTCATCGGCGACAATACCAATAACATCAGACAAAAAATAAAAACACATCGCTTTGTTATTTGCATCATAAGTACTTCACACCTTCACTTATATGTCACTTAAAACTGCACTGAATTCTTCACTTAGATGTCGAACGCCCCCGCAAAATGGCTATCCTGTCGCAGGTTTAAATAGCGACATCTAAGATAAATCAATACTTCAACCATTTAAGGCTAGAAGATTCACTATATATTTCCAGCATGGCTGCGTGGCGTGTTCGACAATAAACTATGTTGTCGATGGGTGGAATAAGGTATCTTTAACTAAGGCTAATCATGCAAACGCATTGATCTTATTAATAAACGTACTGAGAATAAACAGTGCTTTACAGGTTTTTATGAAAGCAATTCAACTCAATCAATTTACCAGTAATTTTAACGAACTCGAGCTTACCGAAAAGGAAATCCCCACGCCCGGAAAAGGACAAGTGCTGGTAAAAATGCTCTACAGCGCGATTAATCCGAGTGATGTAAATTACATTCGCGGTGATTATCAGGTTGCCTTAGACCGGCTGATTTGGAATCGGACAGAGCTAGACAAGCTGCCTTCATTTCAGCCAAACGGGCAGCATCCTCATCCACAGTTACCCTATATTCCCGGCGGAGAAGGTGTTGGCATTGTTGTCGGGAATGGCGGTGGATTGCTGGCCAGACAATTGCAAGGAAAGCGAGTAGCGATATCTGCAGGCCCCCCGATGGGAACCTGGCAGGAGTATACAGTCGTTGATGCGAAAAAAGCGGTCGCTGTACCGTCTGAGATTCACGATCAACAAGCGGCAATGTTGTTAATAAACCCGTTATCCTCATTCGGCATGTTAACCGATGTGCTGAACGTTAAGAGAAATACATGGTTACTGCAAAGTGGCGGCGCTTCAGCGCTAGGGAAAATGATTATTCGTATGTCGGCAATACTGGGAGTAAAAACCATCAGTATTGTTAGGCGCGACGAGCAAATTGCCGATTTACGAGAAATCGGCGCAGATAAAGTCATTTCAATACAAAGCTGCAATGCAGAAACTTTGGCCTCACACATTCAGCAGCAAGTACATCAGGCGACGTCAGGAGAAGGCGTACATTATGGATTGGATTGCATTGGCGGGCCTTTGCTCGAAGCCATGCTTCCCTGCTTAACCTTAAATGGCCAAATGCTGGTTTATGGGACGTTGGCAAAAGCTGATGCTCAGGTATTTTCTCGAGATTTGATGATGCCATGCGCCAGTATTCAAGGCTTCTTTGCCGGAAATTGGCTGGCCCAAAAGAGCTTGATACAAAAAATAAGCCTGATGCGCGGGATGAAAAAGATGGCGCTTAAAGGATGTTTTGACACTCCGATAGATTCGGTATTTTCCCTGCAAGATATTGCTGAAGCGCTTCACGCTGCAACCAAGGCGGGCAAAACCGGTAAGGTATTGTTAAAATTTCCATAACCACGATTACCAAATAATGGGTTACACAGTCTTCGCTATCGAAGCCATGAATATTCTCGACTGCTAACGTAAAAAGCGCCGTATTATGACGGCGCTTTTTAATATCTATCGTAAACGACTTACCCTAATTGGTTGCGGCTACGACGTTTTTATCCTTGCCATCCACATTATGACGCTTGTGATACTTACCGACGGGTAATGTATTGACGATCCGTGTATTTACCTGGTCTGCAACAGGAACATAATCAACCATCGCCGTAGCAATTGCAGTTGCAATCAAATCGGCGACTAGGTTGCCTGAATTACCGGAGGTATTGTGTACGACAATTCCATCATATTCCCAGATAGTATCCATAGTTTGTGTTGATTTTAAATCAAAGTTGGCTGCAACTGTGACGTTACCACCGGTCACATAATAATTGGTATCCCAATTTTTAATGGTGACAAACAAGACGGCATCTGCACCGAACATCTCTTTGTATTTATTAAGCGGAACCCCTTCTAGCTGCTTTCCATCAACAACCCCTTCACGATTTAAAAATTGTTGGGTATAAGGTACGGATAAAACATAGTAACCCGCTTCAGCGAGAGGTTTTGCTATTGTTGTTGCATAAAGATCTGCCGCATCCGCTGCTGTCGTTTCATTGATCGCTGGTACGACTAATAACGCTGACGGCTTCTCTTTGTACATATTTGGAAATGCTTGTTCTTTCGTTAAGGTGGTAGTTTGACAGCCACCTAATGCAATCGCTGCGACCAGCAATAAAATCTTTTTGATCATTTTATATAACCTCTATTTCCTTAAGGGCTAGTGCAACATAGGTTTCCGATTCAGGAAACAAAGACTGTTCACGCAGTAAGTATTCCGTTGCTGCTTTCTGGTTTCCAGCTTTGGCTTCTATCATACCTAGCTCAAAGTAAATTCCAGGAGGTACTTTTTTACGTTTTTTCTCTGCAACATCAATGATTTCCATTAGCTCGTTGCGATGAGCAGCTAACGTTTCCTGGGTAGGCTCTTTGGTATACTGATATAGAGTGTCTGAATAATCACCCCAGTAATAGATTGTCGGTGCCGCGCAGCCTGCAACTGTGAGCATGGCCAGGCTGATTGCTATTATTCTTATCATGGAACGGTTACCTCAAATGAATTTCCTGCACTCACGTAGATTGAGCGAAGCACCAGGACTTCTTCACCACGAGTTATTTTAATTTTGTGACTGCCTGTTGAAATTGGAAACTTGGCGATTGTTTTCCCTTCAAATTTATAAGTATCAACGGTATTTTTGTTTAAATTAATCGGTTCAGCATCATCTAAGACCAGCTCGGTATTGATGAAATTACCCTGTAACTGTAAATATGCCGTTTCGTCCACTTGTTGATTTGAATTGTATTCCGCTGCACAAGCACTCAACAAAAACACAAAACAAACATTCAGTATTTTTTTTATCATGATTTATTTCCTTATAATTCCCGAACAACATACTCATTAAGTTTTGTTGCATCAATTTCACCACTAACCAGTTGGGTGAATGACAGTGAACTCAAGCCATCGCCGATAAAATCCACAACTTCAATTTGTGCGACTTCCTTACCAGGAATTTCTACCATCATCCCCGTTTGCGGATTCTTAATCAGTTTTCCTTTGCTGATAACCGCAAATTTGTCTTTCTTTTTAATGCCCTGGCTTTCACCACCTGACATAAAGAAACCGTCATTCTCCTGGCTCAGTAAATATGCCTGCCAAGGAGCGTCTAAAAGGTTCTCCATAATGTCAGAAACAAGTTTCGACACGGCCGCTGACAGAGCTTTGTCATCAAGAGAACTGTCATAACCGGCACTGTCACCAACACCTAAAACTTTGTTGGCTTCAGTAATGGCTTCCCCGGAAGCTTCTTCAGAGAAAACAACCTGAGACGTTTTGGTGTTAACTAAGCGAACATTGACGGTTACAAACGCCTTTTGCTTATTATTTCGCGAAAAAATACCAACATCGCTGACATTAGAACGGCCATATTCAGACACTGACCCGATGATCAAATAATCTGCGGCAGTAATACTGCTTTGCTCATCATCAACCATATTTTCTTGATAAACGGCATTAATGTCAGAGCGCTCTAGCATGATAAATTTGCCACTATCCGTCAGTCGAGCGGACAAAATATCTGAAGCTTGCTTGCCAATGCGATCATTATTTTGATCGACCAAAAAGCTATTGCCACGCTTTGTCTCATCCGTAAAGCGTGAAATTGCAACAACACGTTTTAACGATTTATCTGGCGCTTCAGCAATTGTTTTACTGATGCTTGGTGTGGTTTTGATTGGTTGGTTTACAACTTCTTTTGTCGCGCTCGTACAAGCGCTTATCGCGAGAATTGAGGCAACAACCGACAACATCTTTAAATTCATATAAAACCTCTTCCTTTTTTCATATGTTATACCTTTAACACAAATCACTATAATCTCTTTTTGAGGTAAATAGAACATTTAAAAAACGAACAAGTGTCTGTCAGGTCTATATAAATTTTGTTATTAATGGGTGATAATCTGAACAGAGATTTCCACAATATTGACCAAGTTTTTTTAAATTAGAAAAGATTTTAGTCATAAAAAAACCGCACTAGGCGGCTTTCATCTTGGCAATTTATTTTATCTGGTTGTCATAACGCTTTCCCATTTCACGCAAGTATCACCCGAAAATCACCATTAACGATTGCTATCCATTGCTATTCATTATTGCGACGAATTAAGGCTTCATCATTGAGGCCGTCTTAGGATATGCGAGCAACTCACTAAACACCTGCCAGCGTTTTTGCTCATCGCCATTGCTCAACCGTTCGACATAATCACGAACAATGTCCTGACCTAGATTGTAATTAATCACATAAGCGCGATTCTGCTCAATAAAACCAATACGCTGCAACGACTTCTTCTCACTACTTAAGGCATATTTCATCAGCATTTGCTGTGCAGTCTTTTTATCGATTTGCCCATCCAGATAGCGTTTAGCAACAACATTATCGATGTAGGATAGTTTCTTGCGAACCGCCTGAACTGAATAATACAAATCAACTTTACTGCTATCTAATCCGGCAAGCGGAAAAAGCACATCTTTTTCAAACGCCATGCGTTCTTTTTCAGGAAACGCGACATCGATTCCAAAATTAGCACTGCCTTCCGCCAATAATGACATTGGTGAAAATAGTGGGTAAACCGAATATTCGATCCAGCCATTGCCATTAACCAGGTGCTTTTCCATCAAAGAATTAAACACATGATGTCCTGGGTAACCTTCGTGACTGGCAAGATCAATCGCCCTGTCGATAGTAATCGGAAAATCCGTATTCATCTGAATCAGGCTAAAGCTATTACCTTTATACCAGTTGTATCCAGACCAGACCTTATCGGTAACATATTCGAGGGTGAAGCTTTCTTGCTCCGGTAACTCGATATATTGTTTGGTTCGCTCTCGAGATTCTTTAATTGCGGCACGAAATACCGCATCAAGTTTGTCCTTGGGAATTTCGAATTGCTTGGTAAACATTGCCATCCGATCATTGAGAGGGCCTTCTCCTGGCAACAAGCCATTGAGCTCCAGTAACGCCTGATCAAATTCCGCTTCGCTAATGTCCGGTGAGGTGGCATCGTACAAGGCTTGCGATTCTTCGTCGAAACTAAACTGAATCCCCTGTAATTGCTGGATAAAGAAAACTACGGATTGAGCCTGGACCAACAAGAAATCATAGCGGGCTTTTTCAGAGTTTGAAATCTTCGCCTGATTCATATCTTCAACCAGCGTTTGCCCCTGCTCGAGCAGAATGTCGAGTTCAAGCTTATCCGTTGGTTGCCATTCTTTGGGACCGTAATAGGCATCGATGTAGTAGTCATGGTGTTGACCTACAGCCAAAGTTAATTTGACGTATCGTTCAGCCAATTGATTCATACTTATTTCCTGCGGTGCTGGTTTTTCAGGAGTCACTTCTTTTCCACAGCCTGCGGTTAGCATTGTGATTGACATGACTATCATCATCGAAAGCGTCTTTATGCGTTGCTTCGAATACCTCAGCATTGCCCCAATTACATGATCAGTATTGGCATTCATTTAGGGTTAATCTCCTCTGCATCTAGACGCGACTGTGTTCCGACATCAAATGGTTGAGTATTGGACTCAATATTGGCAGTGTCACCGGGTATTGTTTGATCAGAGATAGCTTCAGTGTGTACCTCTTTTTCAACCGCCAACATCGTATTGTGTGGAAGTGACTGCTGGGCATAATAACTTGCCAGTGCCTGTAAATCCTCTTCACTCAATGGTGCAACCATACCAGGCATAATCGCATCCGGCGCTTTTGTTTGTTTGTACCTAAGTAGGGTATTCAACAAATACTCTTGTGATTTTCCCGCAAGATCCGGATACAGGCTCTGGCGGGCGACGCCATTAATGCCATGACATGGAGAGCAGAATTGCACTTGCGCATCTAATCTGCGTTGTTTGCGAAGCCTTTGAGCTGGGCTCAGTGCAACGCTTTCTATAGCCTCAGCTTTATTTTTGCCATCATCCATGGCATTGGTGTCGACAGGCTCTGGTTGCAAAGATATCGAATCGAGCTCTGCAGCAATATGAGTATTGATATCAGCACTGACATTAATTGCAGCACTGGCATTAATTGCGGCATTCGTATTAACTTGCGCGCCGGAATCTCGTGCATTTGCCAGTTTCACAGTCGTAAAAAATAACAGCATCACAGCAACGAACACTAATGTGCGTTGGTTCATGCCAATGTCGGGGGCAGTCATTGGTACATCCACTTCAAAAAACGAAAATCGCGAAATTTATTTTATGTTCTGAACATAATCAAACGAAAAAGTTCCGGTCGTTCGCTATCCGGACATTCATTCATGTAATAAAAAAGCGCAATAAATGCGCTTTTTTGTCAATCGTTCAATCCGCTTATTTCAAGCTTGCGTAATACGCAGAAATGTTCGCAATATCTTCGTCAGTTAACGGCATAGCCATTGGCGCCATTACTGGATCTTTTCGGGTACCCGCTTTGAAATCTTTCAATTGCTTTGCAATGTACGCTTCTTTTTGACCCGCAAGGTTCGGGTACATTGGAACTGCAGAAATACCTTTAGCACCGTGACACGCCGCACACACGGCAGATTTTGCTTTACCGGCTTCAATATCAGCCGCCATTGCTGGTGCAGCGAAAACAACTGATGCTGCAAGAGCTAGAGTTAGTTTTTTCATAATGACTTCTCTTAATATGCCTAATAATTATTAAATTAACTGAGGAGATTATATGAAAAAAACCCTTGAGTGTCTGCGGTTTTTTTCAATAAAGTCCAGCATCTTTAACATTGTACGCACAAAAACCCGGCACAGATTGTATGTTTTATCAGCAAATGTGCGCGTCCCCCTAATTTAGCGTGATTCTGACGATATTTCAAAAGCTTAAAGCCAATCGTCAGTGCGGCGGCAATAAAATATAACATCTGATGGCATAATCGAGCACTCCCTTGATAAACACATTAGTAAATGCGCGGTAACTAGGGTTACAATAAATAGGTCAGTAAACAGCGAGAAAAATATTGGAATTTCAAAACTCCTATCTCAACCTGGGCAAAAATTTCTATCAGCAGATTTTGCCAACACCGGTGGAAAATCCACAGCTATTGCTATGGAATCAACAACTTGCTAAAACCCTGCAACTCAGTGGTGCATTAAATGATGACCATGATAGAGCCCAGATATTGTCGGGAAATCGCATTCATGACTCTTCCACCCCGATAGCCTTAGCCTATTCAGGGCATCAGTTTGGCCACTTTAATCCGCAGTTAGGGGATGGCAGAGCACATCTACTTGGCGAATTATTTGACCTCAACAAACGTAGGTTTGATATCCAATTAAAAGGTTCAGGGGCAACACGTTTCTCGCGTCAGGGAGATGGCCGCTGTGCGTTAAAACCAGCGCTTCGGGAATTGATTATGAGTGAAGCATTACACGCACTTAATATTCCGAGTAGTCGTTGTCTTGCCGTTGTTAGTACCGGTGAAACCGTGTATCGCGATTTACCACAACCAGGCGCTATCGTAACCCGAGTCGCACAAAGCCACCTCAGAGTTGGTACGTTCCAACATTTTGGTAGTCGCGGCGATACGGAATCGTTAAAAAAATTACTCGATTATGCCATCAACCGCCACTACCCAGAAATTGATGTTAACGCCGACGAAGCCCAGAAAGCGCTTGAGTTTCTATCTGCGGTCAGCAATCGACAGATCACGTTAGTTTGTCATTGGCTTAGGGTCGGGTTTATTCATGGCGTGATGAATACCGACAACACCACAATCAGCGGCGAAACCATAGATTATGGACCGTGCGCCATGATGGGTGACTATCATCCCGGCACCGTATTCAGCTCAATTGATGCTCAGGGTCGGTATGCTTATGGTAATCAAATAAACATCGCGATATGGAATATGGCACGTCTGGCGGAAAGCCTGCTGCCTCTTCTGGCACCGGAACAAGACGCAGCGATTAGCAAAGCAGAAACGGTAATTAAGCAGTTGGTTACGGATTTCACTAAGGCTTACAGGGTAATGCTGGCCAATAAGCTGGGATTCGCTTATTCCGATGAAAGCGATTGGCATTTAATTGAAACCTTTTTAGGGCTGATGCAATCGAATGAATTAGACTATACCCAGACTTTTTTAGCACTAACCCAAATGCTTAATGGCAATAGACTGACGGAGGAAACTGCAACGATATTAAAATCCTGGTTACCGGATTGGTTACAAAGGTTAGGCATCTCAGGCAGCGTAGATGAAATCACGACTAAGGCTGAAAATCACCAACAATCCGCAACGTCGATACCACATGAGAAGACGGATAATGTCACTGATGCAATCACTCGAATGCAACACGCAAACCCCGCTGTGATCCCCAGGAATCATCACGTCGAAGACATTCTCGAGCGCTATCAACAGGCGTTGTTAAGTGGTAAAGGAAAACAACAGGCGCAGACACAACTCGAGCAGTTTTTGAGCGTATTGAGAACACCCTATTGCGAAACTGAATTGACCGCCCAATTTCAAGATGCGGCAAAGGATAAAGACAAAGGCTACCGAACATTTTGCGGTACTTAGTGACAGGCATTTAACCAGCGATATTCGTAACATCGACGATGAAACGCTGATAGGAAAGGAACAACCGAGATGCAACTTGCGTCAACTCAGGCAATTACATTAAGTGAAGACAACATTATCCAGTTCCGTTTTGCAAAAATGTGGGGGCAAGAAGACATCAAACAACTGTTACCGCTTGTTCTCGATAAAATTGCCGATCATCAAATTCTGGAACATGTCATCGGTGCAGATAGAGAATATCTGCGTTTTTCCTATCGTGGTTTATATTTTATGCTGCAATTTGAAAGCTACAGTAACGCCTGTTGGATTGAGGCCGAAGACCAATTCAGTCAGCCCGGCATATCCACCCTGTATCGGCAGTTGCTCGATTCCATTTAAGCGGTATCCGCGCGGATTGATTCCGCTATAAACTAATCGCATTAGGATGCAGAATAACTTTGCCATCGCTTTTATTAACCGCATAGTGCTCGAGCCCTTGTGTAAAGTTGTGGAAATCATATTCACCAAAGATATCGGTATCAAATATCCCCTCTGCAAATAGCTGCTGCACTTTTCGGCTTAAGCTCAAGACCTGCCATGGCTTGGCAGTACCGAAGTAAGTTGCCAACCAAAATCCTTCAATTTTATGGGTTCTAAAAATCACATCTGCAACCGAAAACTGGCCACCAATGGGGTGCTGAGTTTCCGTCAATCGACCATAAACAATGGCGGTTGAATGTTTTGGCATGCAACTCATGACCGTAGGTGTATCGATATCGGCAACGGCATCCAGTAAAACTCTGGCTTTAAGTTGATGGCATACATCTTTTAATTGTTGCTGGTAATCCTCTGCGGTTGTTAACACCACCGCGTCAGCCCCTAATGCTTTGAGGGTATCTACATTACTCTTGGACCTGACCGTGGCAATCGTTTTGATATTATGCATTTTGGCATAGCGAATAACGCCTTTTCCCACTTGCGATGCCGCGGCATTGAGCACAACGGCTTTGGCCCCCAAAGCTTTGGCTCTGTCGACAAGGCATACCGATGTGCACGGGTTGACAATCAAGGTTGCCGCCTGGGCATCGGTCAATTCTTTGCGTACGGGCAAACAAAGATTAGCTCTGGTAATTGCATACTGAGCCCAAACCCCGTCATTCCCCGGCTCTGCGGAAATCGCTACTCGTTTGCCAATTAACCAACGACCATACATGCCCGCATTAGCAGCGACGACAACACCTGCACCTTCGAATCCCACATAAGCGCCATCTTGAGGTGGTAAACCATATTTACCCATCAGATAGACAAGATCCGAGGGATTAATTGGCGTTGCCAGCATTTTGATTAATACCTGTCCTGAGCGTAGTGCTGGGATCGGCTTTTCGGTAATTTCTATTCGCTCTTTAAACGGAATGTCGGCACTGGGATTAAACTTAAGGGCAATCCCTTTATTGGTGGTTGGGATTGTATCGTTTGTTGATTGAGTATTACTTGATTGAGTCACAAAAATGCCTTGTTTTGCCATAGTAACAACACCCGCAATAATAGCGGGCGTCATACCAATTACAATAAAACAGCGCGTAAAAAGCGGTTAAGCTTTTAATAATACGCACTCTAATTTAGAAAAATGCACTTTTCGCCTGCTCATCCATGGTAATGCCTGTAACATGGGCACGCTGCAATAACTGCCAGTAATATCGATAGGTTGCCCGGTCATGCAGTTCACCCTTGTGTTGAATCGGCCCCCAATCATTCGCCTGTGCCGACAATAAAATGGCGCCGGCATCTTCCACTTCCTGGTAATCCGGTTTCATGGCATCGACAATTGCCTGAATTTGCGTTGGGTAAATACTCCACATTCTTAAAAATCCGAATTCCTGACGCGCTCGGCTGGCATCATCTAAGGTTTGCTGAACATTTTTCAGATCTAATGTAACATTATGAGAAGGCACTACCCCGTTCGCTAACGCCGCCGCAACCAACTCACTCTTGGCTCGGTATAAGAGCGCGTGATCAAATTGTCCCGGCGAGCGCATACAAGATGCTGGAATTGCACCGTTGTGGCCTGAAACAAAATCCATCATGCCAAAATCAAGTACCTGTACCCAATCAATTGCCGCCAACTCCCAGATTTCACGCAAGGCGCCATGGGTTTCAATTAGGACATGGATTGGAATAACTCTACGGATATTGTGGGCAATGGCCACGGATTTGATGTAGTCGACCATCTCTTGAATTTGAAACGCTTCAGTACACTTAGGCAAGGTAATATACGCGACTTTTTCGCCGATTTGTGGCACCAGAATATCCACATCTTTTTGCCAGTGAGGATGGGTATAATCGTGAATTCGAACGCCCATCATTTGATGTTTATTGGCATCACTGGCAATCAGTTTTGCCACCATTTGTGCATGTTCCGCTTCCGTGCCCGCGGCTGCACCATCTTCGCAGTCGCAGGTAATATCGAAAACCGGCCCTAATTCCTGCTGCATCTGCATTGCTTTGCTAATCAGTTTTTCGCTACCAGCAAAATGCTCACAACTAGGTAATACGGGAAAGGGTTTCTCGCCCTCAAACAAGGCTTTATTTGGGTGTACAGGTAATGACACAGATCCTCCTGGTATATATTCAACAGTCCTAGCAACAATTTTCATTCGCGCTTTATTTTATTGTCCACCCTCAATTATGAAAGTCGACAGGTAATATTACAAAACAACTCTAAACGTTGTCATATTTGGTAAAAAATCACTCTAAAATACCGCTTCGCCGAATCGATTCATAATTATTGACATCATTACCTCTTAATCGGCATTCACACAACGTAATTAGCACTCGCATTAGATACTAATACTATTTGATATCAGAAAGTTATCAATACCACTAAAGCACTAGATACAGCTTGTTTATTAAGGTTTATAAACAAGATGTCTATTAAACTACCTTAGATTGTAGATACTTTTCAAACACTTTTTTAAACAAAAGTTTGAAATAAATACTCTAATGCTGTAAGAATAAATAGAAGTCGCCATGAAAACTTACATAAAAACTTTCATTTCGCTTATAACAACAATAAATTCAACCAAGGAAAATCCCTTGGGTGATGCAAAACAATATCGATAACTGTCATCAATTAAAACGCTGGAGGGTACTTTGAATTACCATAATGAATTCCTGGATCAGGTGAATGAAGAAGATGTCCTTGGTGGGTTTTGGCCCGGGATCCAGCTGTATTACCCGCCAATCAAGTATTCTCCAAAGAATGGCGAGTATGAATCTATGGAGCAGGCTACGGAAAGAATGCGTAAACATGCGCACCTTTGCCAAGCCCACACATTGCTTTTTGATCTGGAAGATGGCTGTCGTCAAAAGGCACTTTCCCGAGAATTACTGATCAAAGAGCTACCAATATTTCCTGAAAGAAACTTTCAAATTGCAGTTCGAATTAACCCTTTTCGCACAGACGAGTATGAAAAAGACCTGCAAATGATTATGCAGGTAGCTGAGCATATCGATGTGATAGTGCTTGCCAAAGCGGGTGAACTCTATGGCGCCGCGGAAATTCGCGATCTCAGTGCCTGGCTTGTCGGGGTTAATCCAGACATTGAAATCCAGCCAATTATTGAGCACCCAAGATCGTTAAAAATTGCAGCCGAATTGATGGCATTTCCAGCGGTAAAACATGTGGTCTTCGGTATTCATGATTTTTCCAAGGCGATGGCGATCCACTTGACACCTGAAGGTTGGATCGATGAATTGCTGACTTACCTGCGGACCTTATTGCTGGAGGCAAGAATTGCCGGTAAAGGGGTCATCGGCGGCGTTGAAGTTTTGATCAATGACACCCCGATGCCAGAAAAAAACATTGAACCGGACGATGTTCGCCGTTGGTTAGATTTACATGGTGATCATGAATCCCATGTAGTCCATAGCCACGCCGTTATCGAAGCACAAATGGGCCTGACCGGTAAACAGTTAATCCACCCCTATCATATTCATTTATGTAAGGTTGCCTTCACCCCTTCCCCGAAGGAAATCAAACGGAATGTTGAGATTTTACAAGCCGCCATCGCCGCTGATGCTCTGCTTGGGGGTGCGATTAAATTTGAAGGCGAAATGCTGGATCCACCAATGTTTGGTAAGGCCCTGCAAACCTTGCTGCGAGCTTATGCCTTGAAATCTCTGGATGAAAGAGACAAGCAATTTGCGATGGATGTCCTGAAAAAACTTCCAATTACCGTTATTCGAGAAAACTGGCCATATGGACGTATCTAATGTTGAATTTTGAAAATTTACTGACTCAGGATGCCAGCGGCTGGCATTGGCAGCTACCAAATCACTTTAATATTGCCTATGCCTGTGTGCGCCAGCACGTCGAACAAGGCAACGGAAATACATTGGCAATGATTGTCGAGGATCAGAATCTTGGAACTACAGAGCTTACGTATGGTGAGTTGGACAAGGCCAGTGGTCAATTTAACTACCTGTTGAAGTCATTGAATGTCAGCGAACGCGATCGGGTGTTGATTCGATTGCCCAACGCGTCCAGTTATCCAATTAGTTTTTTTGGATGCTTAAAACATGGTGCCGTAGCGGTACCGACATCGACCTTGTTGTCGGCTCATGAAGTGGCTTATTTGGCTAAGGATTCTGGCGCTAAGGTTCTGGTTACAGACAAATCGATGTGGTCAGAACTAAGTCATATCTTAGGTAAAAACGATAAGCTGAAAACGGTATTATTGGCGGGGGATGGAGCTATCCCGAAGACAGACGCCAGCGCCAATCTTGAAGTCATTGATTTACATGAAGCTTTACAAAATAGCCCAGTCGACGACAGCATAGTGGCAACACGACCCGATGACCCTGCTTATCTCGTATATACCTCAGGAACAACAGGATTTCCAAAAGGCGTGCTGCACGGCCACCGTTCGTTAATCGGCCGCATTCCGGCAAGTCGATATTGGTTCAACTTTCAATCCGGCGATCGCATCTTACATTCTGGAAAATTTAATTGGACCTATGTTTTGGGTTCCGCACTGATGGACCCGTTATTCCATGGCCATACGGTTATCGTGCATGAAGGAGCAAACGATGCGAATACCTGGCCGCGTTTAATTGCGAAACATCAGTGTACGATTTTCATAGGTGTACCGACAATCTATCGGCAGATCATTCAAAAAACTAAATACACGGCCAAAGATGTGCCAAGTTTGCGCCATTGTATGAGTGCCGGTGAACATTTGAGTGATGAAATGTTGCTGGCTTGGCGTCAGCGTTTTGCGATGGATGTCTATGAAGCGATTGGTATGTCAGAGTTTTCTTATTACATCTCTCAGCATACTGGCGCAGAGATCCGCCCTGGCGCTGCAGGATTTATTCAACCGGGGCATAAAGTGGCGCTGGTAGATGACAATTTAAACCCTGTAGCATCGGGTCAGGAAGGTATGATTGCCATCAATATCGAGGATCCTGGATTGTTTTTACACTATTGGCAATTGCCTCAGGAAACGCGCGCAAGTCGACGTTCGGGCTACTTCCTAACGGGTGATTATGCCCGCCAGGATGAAGATGGCTATATCTGGTTTGTCGGTCGCAAAGACGACATTATTAACACGTTCGGCTATCGAGTTTCCCCCCATGAAATCGAACGTGTCGTCAAAACCCATCCACTGGTAGCCGATTGTGTTGCTTTGGGTGACACCATTGCCAAGGAAAAAACCATCGTTAGCATCTGCGTGATACTAACCAAAGATGCCCATCTCGATGAAGCGTCGCTATTGGAATTTGGTAATCGACATTTAGCGAAATATAAAGCCCCAAAACAAGTGCATTTTTATCAGGAATTTCCCCGTACTAAGAACGGTAAAGTTCTGCGTAAACAACTGCTGGAAGATTTGTCCAACAAACGAGAACAATTAACCCAAAGCCCGACGGAGGCTCAAGCATGAATAGTAACCAGTTGAACGATTATCGTCCTCGTCGCAGCGCTTTATATGTTCCCGGACATGAACAACGATTTATCGAAAAATCTCGCAAGCTCAATGCCGACTGCATTATTTTTGATTTGCAAGAATCCGTGCCGCCAACAGGCAAAATCGATGCGCGTTTATTATTAGCCAAAGAGTTAGGCCAAAGTGACTTTGGCTATTCGGAGCGAATTGTCAGGGTTAACAAACTCGATTCTCCTTGGGGAATGGACGATCTAAAAGCGATTGCCGCGTTGGATATTGATGCCGTTCTATTCCCAAACATAGAATCCAAGGATGAATTGCTCAGAGCTATTGATGCGCTAGATCAGGCCGGCGGCTCCGATAAAACCGTAATGGCAAATATCGAATCGCCAATGGGTGTGCTGCGCGCAGAAGAAATTGCAGGTTGTAGCGAACGCTTAACCACCATAGTTATGGGGACTAGTGATTTAGCCAATTCGCTCAGAGTCAACCAGACCTTAGATCGTCAAGGCTTAATCACCTACTTATCGATGTGCTTGCTGGGCGCGCGCGCTCATCATAAAAGCATAATCGATGGCCCTCATTTTAACCTAAAAGATGTTGTGGCCTGTGAGTACAGTTGTCGCCAGGCGCGCGATCTCGGTTTTGACGGCAAGGCAGTCATCCACCCTGTACAACTGACTTATACCAATGATGCGATGACCCCAAAACGCGAAGAAGTTGCCAAGGCAAATGCCATCATCGAAGCGATAAAACAAGCAAAGTCGCAAGGCCAGTCAATGGCCGTTATCGACGAACGAATTATCGAACCTTGCCTTGAACATTGGGCAAATCGAGTTCTGTGTTTGTGCGACATAGTAAACGAAATTGGTCAAAGTGATTTATTGGGTCCGGAGAGAAAGTGATGATACAAGACAGCGTAATGACACAACAAGATAACTACTTATCGACCCCAAGCGGCTTATTTTTTGAAGATTTTAAGCTGGGTCAAGAGTTGATTCACGGTGTGCCCCGCACCATCAGTGAAGGTGACGTGAGTCTGTACATAGCGCTAACTGGGTCGCGATTTGCATTGAATTGCGCCGAAACCGTGGCCAGAAGTGCAGGATTCTACGGCATCCCCGTGGACAACTTGCTGGTGTTTCATATGGCGTTTGGCAAAACCGTTAACGACATTTCGTTAAATGCGGTTGCTAATCTCGGATATGCTGAGGTCCTCTTTAATACTCCGGTATTTACCCAAGACACCTTGGAAGTAACCAGTAAGGTTATTGGCCTGAAAGAAAACTCAAATGGCAAAACCGGCATCGTTTATGTGCATTCTGTTGCGACGAATCAGCATCACCAAGTGGTGTTGTCATTCAAGCGCTGGGTCATGGTGCACAAACGGGACTTACATACCCATATGGAGACACCCGTAATCCCCGAATTACTTGACGTTGTCGATAGTGAGCAACAAGTCGTACCTAAAAATCTCGATTTAAAGCTTTGGAAAGAACATTACAGTGATCACCAGTTAAGAGCCGATGAGTTCAAACCCGGTGATATCTTGTTCCATCGCGATGGCATAACCCTTAATGACAGTGAACATTCCATGGCAACGCGTTTGTATCAAAATAATGCCCGGGTGCATTTTGACCAGCATATGATGGATAACACCCACACAGGTAAACGCTTAGTATTTGGTGGTCACATCATTTCATTATGTCGTGCGTTATCCTACAACGGCCTCGGCAATGGATTATGGCTGAGCGCTATCCATGGAGGCACCCATGCAAATCCAAGCTATGCCGGCGATACAATTTATTGTCAGTCGAAAATATTAGAAGTGAAGCAATTTAACCGCCGCGATGACATGGCGCTGGTGCGCATACAAAGTCTAGGCATCAAAAATAATACTCCGGATAACATGGAATACTTGAGCAAAGTGGACAATGGACGCACCCGCTACCATTCCGACGTTGTATTGGATATTGATTACAGCGTATTAATGCGACGCTAACCTACTTCGCCCCTTAACCATTTCGTTAATCTCAGGGCCTGAGCAGCTGTTTCGCCAGGTCCTTTTTTCCACCCTCCCTTATTGAGACACCCACCATTACACTAAGCGATTCCCTATCGAGACACCCACCTTTTATAGGGAATATACTTATTGAGACACCCACCATTTTTGCAGAAAGTTACCCTCCATCATTAAATATCAAGCAAACAGCCCGTTGTTGGCTAAGCTAAAAAATAGCAGTTCAATTCCAAGGAGAGGAATCATGCCAACACCAAGAAGCAAACAGGTATGTTTGCAGGCAACACCGTATTATCATTGCATCAGTCGCTGTGTGCGACGTGCTTATTTGTGCGGTAAAGACCACGTTTCAGATCGTTCTTACGAACATCGTCGAGGCTGGATAGAAAAACGATTACTTTTTCTTTCCCAAATTTTTTGTATTGATATTTGCGCTTACGCTGTAATGAGCAACCATTGTCATCTAGTGCTTCACATAAACCACGCCCAAGCCCTTAAACTCAATGATGAAGAAGTAGTTAATCGCTGGCATAAAGTGTGTAAAGGCACACTGATCACCCAACAATTTGCGCTAGGAAACCAGATAGATGGAGATCTCCTTCCTACTTTAAAGCAAACCATTTCCATTTATCGAAATCGACTTTTTAGCGTCAGTTGGTTCATGCGTTTATTGAATGAACCCATCGCTAGAATGGCAAATGCAGAAGACGAATGTACGGGAAGATTTTGGGAAGGACGATTCGTAAGCCAAGCACTATTAAATGAATCGGCTCTGGCAGCATGTATGGCATATGTAGATTTAAACCCTGTCCGTGCTGGTATTGTTGATATCCCTGAAAAATCTGAGTTCACAAGCATCCGTCGTCGCATCAAAGCGTTACTCCAAGGCAAAGAAGATGAACAAATCATGCCTTTCTCTGATAAAGCAAAATCAAAGCGATCAGAAACCTTACCTTTCAATTTAGATGATTACCTTAAGCTTGTGGATTTCACGGGAAAGACAATGAAGAATCGCCAGGTAAATGTAATTGATAGTGCGCTACCCGGTATTCTCAGCCGGTTGAATATATCGTCATCCAATTGGTATCAATTAACGACCAAATTTGAAGATTACTTCAAGGGTCCTGTGGGAAATAGCGTCGCATTAAGCGATTTTTGCAGATTGCAAAACCGAATGAGACGTCCGAATATAGCGGTAAGTAAACAGCTTTTCGGATAGAGTAACTCCATCCTTGGGAATCCAATCATTGGCCGAAGCTAAGGCATACGCTCATCTAAAATTTAATTTTTTAAGAAATTTCTATTTGTTAAGTGAAAAATACAGATATTTTTGAAAATTTCTCAAAACATTATTCGCTTTAAGAGTTTATTTTCAGCACATCTGATTTGGGTGTCTTAATTAGCTATGGATTGTGAAAAAGAACGATGGGTGTCTATCTAGTTTAATAGTGGGTGTCTGCATAGTATCTCTTTTATTTCGCATCAATTGTCAATTCGGTATGGGTGGCTCTATTAATTATCTTGATTTGTGAATTGACGTGAGCATTCACTTCTCGTGGTATATCTGGCTCGATATTTGACTGTGGCTGTGGTTAGATGAATCATCAAATAGCAATGCGATATTCCTATGGATTATTCAACCACCGTTCTTATCACCCTGATTGGTTACAAATTTCTCCTTGTTGGTATTGGCCTTTGGAGCCAAAAACGTACCAATAGTAGTGAAGATTATTTTATTGCGGGACGAGGATTGGGACCTTGGGTGGCAGCAGTAAGTTCAGCGGCCAGTGCATCGTCAGCTTGGACTCTACTGGGGATGAGTGGGGCTGCTTATACTATGGGTGTCAGTGCAGTGTGGATTGTTCCGGCGGTGGTGCTTGGTTATTGTTTTAACTGGATTTGGGTTGCCCCTAGGTTGCAGAAACTCGCGGATCAGCAGCAGGCCATTACTTTATCGCAACTGTTAGCAAATGGTACTGGCCGGTGGCGTAAGCCTATCTTGTACCTCTCTTCTTTATGTATCGTGTTTTCATTTGCTTTCTATATCGCCGCACAGTTTCAAGCCGCCGGCAATACCTTTGCCAGTACCTTTGATGTGTCCATGCAATGGAGCGTGATTACCGGGGCTATCATTATTTTGATTTATACTCTGCTCGGTGGCTTCTGGGCGGTTAGCATTACCGATACTTTACAGGGCCTGTTAATGGCGGCAGCGGCACTGATATTGCCGATAGCAGGACTATTGACGCTCGGTGGACCGCTGGAGTTATGGCAACAAATGCAACTTGCCTTCACAGCAGAGCAACTCAGTATTACTGGCCCGTACTCGGGATTGGTTGGCCTTGCGTTTATCATCGGTTTACTTGGTATAGGTTTAGGAAATCCTGGCCAACCCCATGTGGTCAACCGAATGATGGCACTAAGAGATAGCAAAGCGGTGAAGCAGGCGAAAGTGATCGCCATAGGATGGTCAATGATTGTCATCACTGGCATGCTGATTCTAGGCTGGTGCGCCAAAATCATCATTGAGCCGGTAGCTAACGGCGAACAGGCGCTTTTGGACTTTACCAACCAATTATTTCCACCGATGATCGCCGGCATTATGATTGCCGCAATTTTATCGGCCATTATGTCTACTGCTGACAGTCAGTTACTGGTCAGTGCGTCAGCCATTTCTTATGATATTAAAGCCACAGATGAGCATTCGTTAGCGCAGCATTCACTACTCAAATCGCGATTGACAGTAGTCATCATGTGCTTAATATCCGTCATTATTGCCTTGTTCGCCCCGGAAGACATCTTTTCCAGAGTCCTATTTGCCTGGAATGCACTCGGAGCGGCATTTGGGCCTTTATTAATCGTGCGGTTGTTAGGCAGAAAAATTGCAGGTAAAGCCGCATTTGCATCCATGTTCATTGGCTTTTTTAGTGCAGTTTTATTAAGTTTGTTTGATTCTCCACCAGACGATTACCTTGAGCGAATAATCCCTTTTGCATTAGCATTTTACATTGCTTTTACTGGCCGATTGAAACACTCAACTGACGTGGAAGCTACAAAAAATCACAGCTCAGCTCACAATTCTTGATGAATTTTGCATTCAATTCGAGTAACCTCCATTGAATAATAAAGACTTCGTATGTCCTGATGAAGCGGTGTTGAACTTCAATTAATGATATTCAATGAAGACAGCCATCAAGACAGACAGAAAAAAATTATTCAGGAACGCTAATGTCATTTTCTAAAACAAAATTATTACGTCGCACTATTGCCGTTGCAGCAGCGGCTCTAATCGCTAACGCGCAAGCGACTGTTGTTCACTTCAAAACCAACGTGGGTGATTTCGACGTTAACCTTTTCGATTCATCAACACCTGAGACAGTCGAAAATTTCTTAAGCTATGTTGAAGCAGGAAGCTTTGACAATACGATTATTCATCGCTCTGTTACTGATTTTGTCGCACAAGGCGGCGGCTTTAATTACTTTTCAGAAGATAACACCGTTGATGCGGTGCCGGCCTTTGATCCTGTAATCAATGAGCCCATTTTCTCTAATGTTCGCGGTACCATCGCCATGGCCAAACTTGGTGGCGATCCGAACAGTGCGACCAATCAGTGGTTTGTGAATATGGGCGACAACAGCGCCAACCTAGACCTCCAAAATGGTGGCTTTACTGTATTTGGAATTGTGATGGGTGATGGCATGGAAGTTATCGATGCGATCAATGCCTTAGACCGATACAACCTTGGTGGTGCTTTTGATTCCGCACCATTGATTAGTGTGCCGGAAGACGGTGGCGAAATTACCAATGAACATCTTGTCATTGTCGAGTCCATTACGGTAACCGACAATAATGTTGATACTAACCTTGAGCTATTGCCTCCTTTGACGATTGATGCTGACCATGATGGTTACCCAAACGACGTAGATGCTTTTCCGGAAGATGACACAGAATGGTTGGATACAGATAGTGACGGCACTGGCAATAATGCAGATTCGGATGATGATAATGACGGCGTAGCCGATGCAAATGATGATTTCCCATTAGATCCTTCTCGATCAGAGCGCGAAAGTAACGACTCTTCTGGTGGTGGAAGTTTGTCACTGTGGGCTCTTATTGCATTAGGCCTGACATCTCGTTTGCGTCGCACAGTAAATAAGTAAAATCTGGCATTAATGTTTAAAGCCAGAAACTTTGTTCTCAGAGCACCTGTTCGCACGATAAAGATTAAACGCAAACGCAGTAGTGTCAGCTTGAAAAGGCAGATGCTACTGTTAAAAGTCGCGTTACATCAGGAAAAAGACGAAACCCGTGAAATGCTGATTATTTATCGGCAATACACCAAGGGTCAGGCATCGAAACAACAATTGGCGCAGGCGAATGAGCAGTTTCTTGATGTGCTTAAAGGTATTGGTCTTGGGGTCTTTGCGGTCATGCCGTTTGCCCCTATCACCATCCCCGTGGTGATTAAAGTGGGTCAATGGGTCGGGGTCGACATTCTGCCAAGTTCATTTTCCGACTTAAAGACCCGGCGCCGATAATTCACTTTCAATGGAATAGAGCAGAGTTGTTCAATACAATCTAATTAACAACTCTGCCTCTACTGATTTACGCTTCTTTATACTCAAAGACTTCGCCTATAGGTTTTGAGAAAACATCAGCAATCTTAAAAGCCACCTCTAACGACGGCGAATACTTACCCTTTTCAATAGCAACAACCGTTTGCCGAGATACGTTAATGGCGTCAGCCAGCTCTTGTTGCGTCATTTCATTATGATCAAAGCGCAGACGGCGAATCTGATTAGTTATCACCTTCGCCATATTAATAACCTCTGCGGAAATAGAAAACCTGACTGACATAGTTGACGATTTCCGCTACTAAGACACCCATCACAAGAATGTTCAACGTGTTCATTGCTGCAGAGAGTTCATTAAACACCAATCTATGCTCGCTGAAGTCAACCTTCCATAGAATAAAAATTGCCATAAAAACAACAGCCGTAAGCACATGATAACCGTTGCGGTTGCCGCGTAATTTAAACAAAGACTCACGTTCATCCTCGCCTTTATCACTTTCATGATAATTGAGCAGAGCTAAACTCGCCTGCAGAATAATTTCCCAGACGATGAGCATCAGAACAATCTTTACAAATAGGCCCGTCAATGTTTCTTCCGTTAAAAGATCCGCTTGATACAAACCATGTAAGTGGAAAATATAGTAGCCAGCTATGGCCAGATTCAAAATTAATGACACCCAAACGCTTTTTTCTTTATAAGACATAATGGCTCCTCTACGCCAAACAACGAAAGTACAATATTTTTGACATGGTGTTAGGTTAGTTTGACATTAAACATATGTCAAACATTTTTGACATACGTTCGAAAATTAAGGTGAATACGCTATTGGTGTTCATCGCTATAGATGGACTAAAGCGATGATAGTGACCCATGTTTCAATCCAAACGTTTTAGCTTAAAACAATACGGATTTACGTGATATTTTCCGAGGAGGAAACACCTATGGTCTGGTTGTAACGAGGCGCAGCAAATGCCGCATCTGCGGTTCCGTGGGGATTCGACCAAAACAGGCAGATTCAAATGGGCCATTTGTTACCATATCGTTTGGAGAGACAATGATAATTAACCTCCAGTAAAAAAGTTTATCCGTCTGATACAACGAGCATTTTTAGTCTGGGGTTTTCGAGTATCCGCTGGTAGTATAAATTTCGAAGGTCAATTATCAAGCGACTCCATATAGCGTTGACATGGTTCGTTCAAGTTAAAACAAGGAAATGGATATGAAGCGATTTTTACTACTCTCGGCGGTATTGCTGTTAACCGCCTGTGGCGGCGATGAAGATAACAATGAAATCGATTTAGCGTCACTCATTACCGACAACCAACGGTTGTGGAACTCTCAGGGGATCATTGATTATCAATTTACCGTCCAGGTTTCTCTGCCAGATTGTGATGTCGCAGATGAAATTCCAGCGTTGGATATTCAAATAGAAGATAATCAGGTAGCGGGTGTGTATGTCAGTGGCACCAGCATTGCTGTTGATACCGAGGAAGCCTTAACGGTTGATAACATGTTTGTATTAATGCTCGGTGTTGTTTATGAAAAACCAGACCATATCAGTGATGCGTACATGAGTTCGAATTTACCACAATTTGATCCCAACTTAGGTTACCCAACGAGCTTCTTTTTTGATTACTCCTCAAGTAGCTGTGATGCGTATCAATATATTATCACCGATTTTATTTAACAAATTTTCTCGATAGTTTACGGCTCATTGAGCGATTTAATGAGTTATAAACTCATGATCGAGGCAAACAAAAAAGCTACCAGGTCGGTAGCTTTTTTAATGGCTGGAATTATTCGGCCTGTTCAGGTTTATATTTCTCAAACCAGGCGAGGATATAACCCACTTTTTGCACCAGATTACTGGGTCGGGCTGCAATTCCATGACTGGCCTTAGGGATACGTACCATGGCTGAGTCGATATTACGCAGTTGCAATGCCTGATAATATTGCTCGGTTTCACTCATCGGCGTGCGGTAATCCTGCTCACCCGTCAACAGCATGGTTGGCGTTGAAACATTACCCACCAAGCTTAATGGCGAGTGCTTCCATAAATGATCGACCTGCTCCCAAGGCATACCTGGCATCCAATATTGAGTGAAATAGGCATAACCATCGGCGGTTAAACTAAAGCTTAACCAGTTAATGACAGGTTTTGCCACTACCGCCGCTTTAAATCGGTCGGTTTTACCAATAATCCAGGCGGTAAGGGTTCCACCACCACTGCCCCCCGTCACGAATAGTTGCTCTTCGTCGACATAACCTTCTTCAATCACGCCATCAACAACATCGATTAGATCGTTATAGTCCTCGGACGGATAATTATGATGGATCAAGTTCGCAAATTCCTCGCCGTAGGACGTACTGCCGCGCGGGTTTGCCCAAACAACCACATAACCTTTCGCCGCCATCAGTTGCACTTCGAGACTAAACTGCGGGCCATAAGCTGCGTGCGGTCCGCCATGAATTTCCAATATTAATGGATATTTCTTTTCTGGATCAAAATTAGGAGGTAAGGCCAACCAGGCTTCAATGGATCGTTTGTCCACAGACGATTTCACCGTCAATGAACGGACTTTTGCTAAATCTTTAGGGCCCAGTACATCTTGATTCAAACGGGTTAACCGTTTTGTCTCACCATTGCTGGCTAGCAATGCGAGTTCTGCCGGTCGCTGACTATTGGCCTGGGTATAGAAAATTTCCCCTTTATTGCCGACGATATAGCTGCCGGAGGTATAAGGCCTACCTAATGATTGGCCACCCAAGCTGGCGTTCAAGCGGTTAATTTTGCCATTAAGATCGACATAAGCCAGCTTCTTTTTGCCATGGTCATCATAGCTAAAATAGACACCCTTTCCGGCATTATCCCATTGAATATTACTGATAGGACGATCCTGTTTCGTTGCCAGACCTTTTACCTGGCTACCATCAGAGTTCATTACATAAATCTGGGCATTTTGGCTTGCCAGCTTGCGATCATCGACTTGTAAGAAGGCAATTTTGTCGCCGTCAGGGCTCACTACAGGCGCGAACTCTGGGCCTGCTCGCTCTAATAAGGCACGAATATCACCGGTTTTGACATTGACCTGATAGATATCAGATTCTAATGGCCGACGCTGCCAGTCTGGGTGCCTGTCCGAGCTAAAGATAATATGTTGGCTATCTTGGCTCCACGATAGCTGACCATCATGATGATAATCCCCTTGGGTAATTTGTCTGGCACTACCACCTTCACTCGGAACGACATAAATCTGGCTGTAACCTGCTGGTAAAAAACCGGCGCCATCGCTGCGATACGCAAGATTGTCGATATATGTCGCATTACCCGCCCATTTTGCGCCCTTAGGCTTTTTCGGCATATCGATCGCTAAACTGGACGGTTTTCCTGGGGTAAACATTACGAACGCCAGCCATTTACCATCCGGGGAAAAGCTGATGCTTGATGGCGAATGCGCCAAATTACTAATGCGAGCGGTCTGCCCGGTATCTAACCAGCGCATATACAGCTGATTGTCGCCTTCAGAACTTGAAACATAGGCCAAGCGACTGCCATCAGGGGAAAATACCGGTAACCGATAATTCGTCTTTCCCGACAAAATTGGACGATGATTACTGCCATCACTATTTAGCTGCCACAAATTAATGCGAGTGCTATCCGCCATAATATCCAAAGCGCGACGCTCGTAGACGACATAATCATTTTTTGGGTGGACCGCCATCGCACCAACATATTCGATATCAAATACATCACTTAAAGTCAGCACATTTGCCTTAGAGTCTTGTTTTTCCGCATTCGCAGAAGAAAGCGCGAGGATACTAAGCGAGAGCATTAAAACACTTCGAGATATCCAGGCTTTAATCCTGTTCGAATTACCCATGGTTGGAATTCCTTGTGGTGAAATTGAAACAATAAACCGTCACTTTGCGGGCAGCGCGTAACTCGCAACACCCCTAAAACACGAATTATTTTGTTAAATATCAGACACTCACTTTAACGAATGAAAAACCTACTGTAAACGTAGGGGAAAACAGATGCTGTTTCGCTAACGGTTTCAGATGAACTTTGCGTTGGGTTTTAACTTGTGCGTTAAGTTGTATTTTGAGTTGCACTGCAGCGTCAATTCTCGATATTCTTAAAAGCGTCTATGATCGTTCAGGGAGCTTTATGAAATTAATTATGCGCAGCGAATTTGACAATTTGCGCCTCAACCCGAATCACGCTTACGATACAGATCGCAACGGCGATAAGCAGGTTGTAAAGATTTATTGCGACGAAAAGCTAATCGCCAAAAAAATCATCCATAAGAAAAGTATCCGCTATTTTGGTGTGCCCGAATATAAGCAATATTTATTGGCTGAATGAATTTAATTTGTGCAGTTGTGATAGACTTAGCCGCTTTAAAAAAACAAAAACACGATGGAATATATCCAAGGAAAAACAATGAAAAAAGTCATCCTCGCCGTTGCGCTTGGCGTTGCATTAGCAAGCCCGTACCTGATCGGTTTTAAAGCCGAAGAGCACATCAAAGACTCCTATGCAAAGGTATCCTCCAACCCAGCGTTCGATATAGAGATTACCCGTTATGATCGTGGCTATTTAAATTCTACCGCCCACATAGCCTTTACCATGCCGGTTGAAGTTGAAGCAGGAGTGATAGAAACATTAACGTTTGAATCGGAACATCAAGTACAGCATGGCCCAATATTGTGGACAGCGGATGGCCTTGGATTTGGTTTAGCCGATTCACAAATGATTGTGGGTTTACCAACCGATTTTAAACAAGAGATAATAAATATTGATGACATCGCTAGCGATAGCCTGACGAGTTTTGCCAGAACATCGTTTGGTGGTAGTACTTATTCAACGATCACGATCAAACCCACCACCTTGGAATTGCAAGATTCGAATCTGGAGTTACTTGCGGGTGAACTTCATTCGACGATTACTCCGGAAGGTAAAGTCACTGGAACCGGTCAGTGGCAGGGCATGAAAATCATTGAAAGCGGAGTTGAGGTGTTCGTCATTGGCGCAACCAAACTCGATGTCGATCAAACCTATATCCTCGGGGATGTATTCTCTCCAACCTCATTGGGTGTTGGCACCGGAAATTTTTCAATCTCACATATCCGCGTTAATGGTGAAACTCCCGATGCCAGCATGAATATTCAAGATATTTCCCTGGTCAGCGATTCATACGTTGAAGAAAATTTGTTAGCCGCAACTGTAACGGTGAAAGCGAAAAGCCTGAGCATTGCGATGCAGGAGTTTTCCGATTTTAACTACTCAATGAGCATGGATAAACTGAATGTAAATGTGCTCAGTGAGTTACAGAAATTGTTGGTAAATGTTCAAAGTGATGATCCGCAACAGCAGCAAATGCTGATGATGGAAATCCAACAACAATTGCCGAAACTTCTGGCGGATAACCCGCGCATCGCCATCGATAATTTAGGGGTTACTACGAGCGAAGGCGATATTGTTTCCGATTTGCTAATCACGATCGACCCGCAAAAATTCGATGCGGCAAACCCGATGAGTATGATGTTTGCCTTACAAGCGGATGCGAAAGGCTCTGCACCATCAGCATTTTTTGAAAAACTGGGCATGCAGGAAAATATTGATGCGTTAAAGCAACAAGGAATGGTTGTCCAGGATGCTGAACAACTGACCTTTAAGTTTTCTTTTAGTGATGGCCAGGCGTTAATTAATGGCGTTGCAATTCCATTAGGCTAGCATCAGAAAAGTATACGGTTATGATCAAGGCAGAAACACTTCGTTTCTGCCTTTTTTTTCATTTTAAACCCTAGTCATTTGATTGAACTACAATTATTACTCATATACCCCACTGGAGAACCAATATGAGTATCGAATCCGATGCAATTCAAGACACATCACGCATTGGCATGGCCTTTGGCATACTAATTGTCATCCTTGGCATCTTAGCCATGGTCGCTCCGATGATCGCTGGCATGAGTATCGCTGTGATGGTAGGTCTTATCCTGTTATTTGCGGGCATCGTACAAATTGTATTCGCTTTAAAAGCACAAAGTTTTGGTAGTGGCTTGCTTAAGTTCCTGTTCGGAGGGATCTCAGTTCTCGGTGGATTATTTATGATGATTATGCCGGCCATGGGATTAATCACCTTAACGATCGTGCTTCTTGTCTATTTTATTATCGAAGGGATTTTCACCATCATTATCGCATTCCAATATAAACCACAGCAAGGCTGGGGTTGGATGTTGTTTAGCGGCGTGGTCACTCTGGTTCTGGCTTGGATGATTTGGAAAAGCTGGCCGGTTTCCGGCGCCTGGGCGGTGGGAATTTTAGTCGGCGTGCGCCTGCTTTTCTCTGGTTTTTCCATTATTTTCACCTCGATGGCGACTAAGAAACTGGCGCAGTCTATCGAAAAACCTGTGAATTAAAGCGCCGGATCAGATTATGGTTGAATCAGATAAGGCAAGTCAGACGTTGGCAGAAATAAAACGTTTGCAACAGCAACTTGCCAAGCTTGAGCGTGACAATATTGAAACAACATCAAGCGCAACGGAGCAAGGCGATGACGTCTGCTCTGCCAAGCTTGAGCCATCCCAAAACACTGCAACGGTCGCCAGCAAAACTGCAGAACCTTTGACCGAACCCTCAACAAATCACGCAACTGGGCCCGCAATTGGCGCCTTAAATGAACAGCAACAATTAGAGCAGTTAATGGAAGATTTAAAACATGAGTTGAGCGAACACCAGGGAGCCAGCGTACTCGGAGCCTTTGCTTTGGGCTTTTTACTCGGCCGGTTAATAAGGTAAATTATGCTTAGCGCCCACAAACTAAAATTTAAATTACTCTACAAAGCGCAATCCGGATTGCTTGAGTTGTCACTTCAACAACTGCTCGGTCGCTTAGTTTTTATCTGTATCGCATTATTTCTGCTGCTTTTAACCTTTATCTTTTTAAATATCGGCTGTTATCATTTACTTGCGACCACATTCGGATCTTGGCAAGCGGCGTTTATTCTAGGCGCTGTAAACCTATTTCTCACCCTATTGATGCTTTGGCTTGGTCGCAAAAAGCCCCCTTCCAAAGAGCAGCAAATTTTGCAACAGGCAAGAGATATGGCAGTTTCCGAGATTCAGGCCGATGGACAACAGGCCAAAGAGTTGTTTTCCCCTGGCAGTCTGTCATCGAGCCATAGCTTGATCACTCTGGTTAGTCTAATGCTTGACGTTATTAGAAAACGTAAGTTAAAAGGGTAGTTGCCCACACCTATACGCCCATTGCTGTCAACAAAGGCAAAGCGTCTGCCAGAACTTTTTGATAAGACGCTCGTGCCTGAGCCCGTTGGAAGTAAGCTAATAAATTACCATATTCTTGAAAGGGCATATGCCGCTCAGCATAAAGTAGCGGTGGGATAATGGCACAGTCTACGTATGTAAACCTCTCCCCCATGATCCAGCTATTTCCTTGGAGACGCCTATTTAACTGCTCATAGCAATAGAGTAGGCAACGTTTCGCCTCGTCAACCTCTGCCGTCCGACGGTTTTTCGCAAACATTAGGGTGACGATTGAATTGTTTAAATACAAATCGGCGACACGATCGAGAAAATGCATTTGCCGAATCTCATCGTAATTGCCTGCAGGAAATAATCGCGTGCCGGAATCAAAATGATGGTCGAGGTATTCAATAATAATGCTCGACTCTGGGATCAGGTGCTGATTATCGACAATCAATAGCGGAATTTTACCCAATGGGTAAATACGGCGAAACTCCTCGACTTCCTGTTGATCGAGGATATTTACCAAGTACGGTTCGAAACTGACTTGTTTTTCATATAAGGCCAGAAGAACCTTTTGGGAATACGTTGAAACGGGATAATAATAAAACTTCATCATTGTTCCCTACCTCTTCAACAAATGTGTTCACAAGTGTAGTCAAGATTGTAGATTTCGCTGTCAGGAGCTGACATTACATTTTTTGAGCAATCAATCAATGTCAATACGTTTTCAATATTTTAATTTAGAAATAACATGTTATTAACACTATCCAAGGGCGAAATTTTTGGTTATCTTGTAATTGAAGTTACGTAAATATATCTCAAGGAATGCCGGTTCATGGAAAAAGATCGATACCTTATCTCCTGCAATCAACAGCTGCTGGAAATGTTTGAATTAGCCAAACTCAATAAGGATACCGACCGCCAGAAGTATCGTCTTGAAGGCTACATGCAAGCGGGTATTGAATTGGGTATTTTTACTAAACAACAAGCCGACAAGATCATGAACCGCGCTCATCGGCAGGTATTTCAAGAAAATACAGAGTCAGAACAAGTCACAGCGTCGAGCTAAACTTCCCCCAACTGTCACTCGAAAATTAATAGCTTAATTCATTCGGACTTCAGAAGAGGTAATTCGTATGCGCCAAGGAACGTTAATTCGACTGTTTCCCGCCAGTATATTCATGATGATACTGATACTGGCTTATGTGCCTGGTTTTATTCCCAGAGAATTATTTTTGGGGTACTTAGGGGTAAGTTTGTTTACTTATCTCGCGTATGCCACTGACAAGCATTCTTCTCAGCGCGGCGGTAAAAGAACCCAGGAAAGCTCGTTACACTTACTGTCCACGATCGGGGGATGGCCGGGCGCCGCATTTGCCCAACAGATTTTAAGACACAAAACCAAAAAACCTTCATTTCGGGTAGTGTACTGGCTAACGGTTATTGCCAATGTGGCAATTTTCGCCTGGTACCTGTCCCCTTATAACAACATCCTGTAATCAAAACACGGTTAAATCTGGTGGCGCATGTACTTTTTGGCCACCAGGCGCAATTACCTTTCCTAACCTGCGGCAACATTCTGGCACTAACAAAGTTTGCCAACTGGCTCTTTTGTCATTCCTCTAGTATCCCTACCCTTAGGATAATGAATATTGATATGGGGTGGTTTCACTATGTTAGCCCCAAATTTATTGCATAAATGCCAGCATGTTTACTGTAGTTTCAATGTGTTAGAGGATTAAAATTGACACCTACAAAAAAGCTAAAACGTATATTGATTATGTTGACGGCCACCTTGATTTTTTCCTGCTCGATGGCGGATCTCAGTAGTCACAGTGCTCAAGGTACGTATCGACAACAAGCTACCTATGAACATTTAATGGGCAACGCCTCACAAACGTTTTCAACTCAGGCATTTGCTCAGAAAAATTCATTGCAGCCGGGTAACCGTTTTTCGGGGAGTTTGCGTATTAGCGGCTCGCCTGTTTTTTCCCAAAATTATGGAAAAACAGACGATTTACCAATTGATTATGCAATCTGGCCGCCATTTGATTATGAGTTTATTCAGGATGGTAATCGGTTAATTCCAACTGACCGGGGCCATGGTTTTGTTGGCAGTGGTGCCTGGTCGGTTAGCGCCGGCGTTGGCGCGGTTTGGGATGAAGCAGATGACAATGGTTATTCCCGGGCAGCGTTCCCCTACACCATTAAACAGAACAATGCGAATTGTGAACACAATGGCCTTGCCACGTTTTTGTTTAAAAATGACGGTTCTATATCAAAGGTGCATGTCCAGAATGTGGCAGAAACCTGTATCTTTTATGGGTTTGAGTTTTATGGCAATTTAAACGCAACGTATACGCCACATGCAATTTCCAATGCCGCCACGGTGATCCGTGATCGTAACATTGAAGAAAGCCATTGGCTGCCAGCCAAGCCATTGGCAGATTTAACCATTGAATTCCCCCGCGTGGATCTGCGCAATTACGGGTATGCCATAGATGCCGACGATATGAATGGTTACGGTATTTTAGTGAAAGGCACAAGCTACACCGAGGGCTGCACCACACGTTATGGCACTCACCCATATTGTAAGGATAAAACCATTGGGGTGTACTCATTCACCAAATCCATGTATGCCTTTATGATTGTTGCCGCTCTCGAGCATCGGTATCCAGGATTTAAGCAGGAGTTGATTAAAGACTTAGTCCCTGAGTGTGCCAATGACAGTCGCTGGGATGGTGTTACTGTGGAACATGCGCTTGATATGGCAACGGGTAATTACGCATCGGCAAACTATGGCGCGGATGAAGACAGCACAGCCATTGTCACTGGATTTTTTAACCCGACAACACGCCGTGCCAGAGCCGAATTTGCCTGCACCGGTTGGCCTAAGAAAGTCGCTCCTGGCACCTATCATGTTTATCACACCACAGATACGGAATTGGTTGGCTGTGCCGCTGCAGCATTCGCCAACATGAAACTTGGCTCCGGCGCTGAGGCCTTTGACGATGTTATTGTGCCTATCTTTGATGCGATAGGTTTGAGTCATTACGCTCGTGGTATTCAGCGCACCAGTGACACTCAAGATGCCTGGGGTGGATATGGGTTGTCCGTGACCCTGAATGATGTCCTCAGATTTGCCAAATACCTAAGAGATGACGCCATCAATGGCAAGCTCCTCGACCCTGCAATGGTCAAAGAGGTACTAAGCGGATCACAACACGGTCTTTATGCCCAGTTAACGCATTTTCATTACGACAATGGCTTTTGGCGATTTCATGCTGGCGCGGCGTCTGCGATACGTGCTTGTGGCGATTTAACTCAGATCCCGGTTATGTCAGGCTATGGCGGTCACACAACGATAATTCTACCAGACGTGATCATTGCGCAATTAACCGATGGTGGCGGTGTGGGCTTTTTAAACACCATTAATGATGTATTTAATAATATCAGTGATGCCTGTCCAGCCAATTAAATGCCTATGACTGGCATCGAGTCATAAGCCGAGTCTTGTGGCCGGGCTTCTAGTATCATTAAACTGGGTGCCTTGGATCCCTGTTTCGTGATCCCTGCTTTATGATAACTGTTGCCCTTTAAGTGCCAGTATAAATTGCCAATGCTTTTCTTCAACGGGTTGAATCGATAACCGGCCGCGATTTACCAGCACCATATCTTCAAGTGGCGGCTGTTGTTTCAATAAGGATAACGGAATAAGCTTGTCGAATTTTTCGATAAAGGCCACCTGAACCGCCACCCAGCGCGGATTTTCCTGTGTCGATTTTTCATCAAAATACTTGCTGGTGGGATTAAACTGGAACGGATCAGGAAACGCCGCTTTAACGATTTCACCAATGCCGGCAATGCCGACATCTTTGCAACTGGAGTGATAAATAAAGACTTTGTCGCCGACACGTACCTTATCTCGCATAAAGTTTCGCGCTTGATAGTTGCGAATACCTTCCCAGCACTCGCCTTCAGGGCCAACCTTAGCTAAGTCATCGATGCTGAATTCATCCGGTTCGGTTTTAAATAACCAGTAATTCATAAATTAATCCACTGTTTTAGCTGTTAACGCGAAGCCGGCATAAATAGCCATTTCTTCGACAAACCAAAAACCCCAGTAAGGCTATCAAATACACATTGAAGCTACCGCTCGAATCGGCTGTATTCTCTTTGCCCTTTTTGTTACTTACCATTAGAATCTCAACTTCCAAAGAGGCTCCGCTAGGATCGGTAGCCACCACCGTCAGGTTGAAATCTCCAAACTCTTCTATGGTTCCCGAAATATATCCCTGTCCATCTCCATTTAGACCTGTAGGAAGACCTTGGTAGCTGTAAGATATTACATCTCTATCAGGGTCTCGAATATATTCAGGCAAATCAAGAGTAAAACTATCTCCGTTTGATAGATAAATAGTATCGATTGTTTGATAAAGTTCAGGTGTGTCATTCACGTTAATGGGTATGATCGTGATTTTATGTTCACCATCATCTTGGCTATCAGATGTAAAGTATATGTTAATGGAAGCAATCTGAGTCGCAGAGTCTGGATAAGGGAATATGTGTTCGTTTGTTAACTGCCCTGTAATTTTTGTCCCGTCAAACGAAAACCCATTTGGCAAACCTTCAAAATGTAAATTGGAAGGGTTAATAAAGTCATGAGAAAGATCGAACTTAAATTGCTCATCTTGTAAAACGTTTACAGGGCCCGCCCTAAAAAGTTGAGTTCCACTTGCATTAATACTCGGGAATGACCCGCTGATATCAAATGCAGTAAATTCACCATAAGAAGTAACATAAAACCCTAAAGACTCACTTTGGTGATAAAAATATTGTTCACCAGACGTATACTTATTGGGTAACTCTGAGCGCAAAAATGGAACCCATCTTTTATTGTTATGATTTATATAAACCCGCTCACCAGACCTAAGTAATAGATAATCATCATTTTCTGTAGAAGAGTAATCCCATTGAGAAGACTTTAGCAATCTCGAGAAAGATTTATCGAAAACCAACCCACTACTTTCCCATAGACTCGTATTATCATTCCACGAATAATGGTAAATATCGTCATGTGCAATATATAAATCATCTTTAGTTTTAGTCGCATAGGCAAATTCGACACTATCTACTCGATTGTAGGAGAGCGAAGACACCGCACGAGTATCAAAAACCTGATCTAACTCAAATTCTCGCTTTTGTTCATTAAAACTAAGTAAAAAATTCCCGACAGGTTCTGAATACAGATGAATTCCAGTATCCGCAAATAGAAAACTTCCTAGGTTGTCGAGTTTAAAAAACCTGTAGCCCTCTGCTAGGTGCTGAAAATCAAATTTTTCCAATAGGTTTTTGCTTTGACAGCCATTGATTGTTCCATTGTCTTCGATAGTGCAAGTACTGATCTCGGGGTGCAACTGTGATGAGAATAACAATGCGAGATGATTGTCCGACAATATCACACTTTGTGCCATACTTCGGGTTCCGTTTAATGAGCTAATCGGCTTTCCTGGATGTTGCACAAAAGCACCATTTTCCAAAGAAACCTGAACAAGCTCTATCGTTGATTCCATTGATTTGTATGACACAAAATAAAAGTTATTTTTTATCCGGCCCGCATAGGTATAAGAATGAAATGTTCCTGAAATTGGCGCGTAATTGAAGGTAAACTGATCAATGAACTTCCACGATTCTGAATTGCTATCGTACTCCCAAAGATAGATACTATCTTCATATCTCGGAGCCCTATATTGTGCCTCACCATTAACAGTTCGCGTCGTGCCAAGCAATAATTGAGAAGTTTTATGATCGAAATCTTTTAAGGAAAGGTTAGCAGGTAACCTGTCAAATTCAGCGAAGTTCAAAGCATATTCAGATACATTATAAGGCTTATCAATCATAGCAATCATATGTCGATGAATAGGATCTTCACGAATAATCGAAATCATGCTCTCAGTTATAATATTAACGAGTATAGGTTTCGAAATTACAGACGGTTGGGACTTTGATAAGTAGAATTCATTATTATTGAAATTGAGAGTGTTTTTTACAATAGAATTTGTCGCCCAATCGATATTAACTTTACTAATTTCTCCATCAACCTTCTCAATATAGCTGCTTAACTCACTATTAAACTCAATGTCGGCGTCTTCAGTGGCATGCTGAGCCAATATCGACAACTCTCCATGTGCATCCAAGCGAAAGAAAGTCGCTTCATTTCTATCTTTCCGGAAAAAAACGTTTAAATCGGAATGGTAAGTTTGAAAATCCAAAATACCGGAAAATCGATGGTCGTTTTCTGCTTTGTAATTGACAGATATTGTATTTAACTCAAAATCTAACTGATAAGAAATTGCTATACCGAAACTAGATACATTTATGATCTGCTGATCATCTACGTCATATACAAAAGTTAAATCTTCATCGCGCCCTTCTAACCTGCCTTCTAAATTGGCGACCAGCTCAAATTCATAGCTGTTATTGTTAAATCGCCAAAGTTGTTGTGCACTACCAGAATCTAGTGAAAGGATTTCATTTTCCTTGAGGGTTACCCAATTTTTCCAAAAAGGTTTAGTTTCAAATGACTTTGTAGTCTTATGGGTTAAATAGCCTTCGTCTTCAACGGCAAAGACCATATAGGAATCTTTTCCTATGACATATAATGCATCTGCAATTAAAAACACTCGTACAAATCCAAGTGATGTATAGCGAGATTGCTCCATTAACAGGTTTTTAGTTAATACCTGTTTAAGTACGTACTCTTCCCCATTCTTGAGGCTATATACTTGGGCTTTAATATTTCCGTCTGATAGTGATTCAATTTGATATAAAGTTTCACTATCTTGATGGTAAAAACTTTTGTCTAAGCTTTTACTGATTGGGTGAATAGTTTCGTGTATTTCATAAACTGGAACAGCGTATAGATAAGGTGACACTATTAAGAAAAGCGCCCAAACTAGGGCTAATCGGCGAATCATACTTCATCCTTAATTGACGATTGATGTCATGTAAAATCATGATTTATATAGAAAGATTAAAAAACTCTGACATTAAATCATAATATCTGAAAGAAAAATACACATTGACATGCTTTTAAATTGGCTCTTTTTATTTTCAGTGATCCAGTTTCTTATTATTAATTGCGATTTGGTAAGTTATAATATCCAACAAATAAGTTAACGGACTCTTGCTGTGCCAAACCCTGAAAAATTAACGCAATTAACCCTGTGGCAATTAACCGCCTACAGTGCCGCTCTTATCGAACGTATGCTCCCCAACTATCAAATGTTTAGTGAGGCATCTGAATTTGGTGATACCAAGTTACTTCGCAATCAATTGGATTTGGTTTGGCAACGTCTGGCGCAACCACAATTTAAACTGAATTTTGCCGTGCAGCTGGAAAAACTGGAAGAAGTGATCCCAAACGTCGAAGATTTTGATTTTTTTGGTGTCTACCCAGCACTCGATACGTGTATGGCGCTAGGCTCACTATTGCAGGGCATGCAGGATAAAGACGAACAGACTCTCAATAATGTGGCGTTATTGTCTACTGGCAGCGTCAGTTATTATCTGGAGCTAATGCTGGCACAGGAGCAGTCTGAGGAAAATCAAGATACTGAGGCTGAAATCGTTATTCAGCAAGCCGATGTCGATGCTCATCCGTTAATGCAATGGGAAATGGAAACTCAGCAGGAGCTACTAGAATTCGCGCTCAACGCCAAAGAAAGTAAAGAAACCTGTCAACAACTCAAATCCATGGCCCTGAGTGAAGGTATGTCTAATTTAGGGATTGAAATCTAACCAGTACAACTTATGTCTTAAAAAAGACATTCAGATTTAAGTTTTCGCTAACCGTTACGTCATATAAAGCGAACAATGACGGTTAGCGTCGACTGACCGCCCAAGTTTTAAATCGGATTTTTTAACCCGATCCTCCTATCTCTTAGCATCAGGCGGTTTAGGCACTTCCTTTTCCACTAACAGCACGGCTTGCAACGTCTATACTTGCAACAACATCCCGATTGTTAAATGGTGCCCTATGACCTCACATCACACCTACAAGAAAGTCGAATTGGTTGGCTCCTCGCCAAATAGTATCGAAGAGGCGATTCAAAATGCCCTCGATGAAGCAGCAAAAACAATTCGCAATTTGAATTGGTTTGAAGTGATAGAAACTCGGGGCCACATTGTCGATGGCAAGGTCGCCCATTATCAGGTGACCGTGAAAATCGGTTTTAGGATCCAATACAGCTGATTAGTCTGGCTGGCGCTGATACAAGCGAGAGACCACCTGCCCTGCAGACTTTTCCTTCAGTAGTTGCCAATTTTTCGGTAACTTGTCCGTATCAAACTGTTGTTCGGTTTCCACATAAAGGATCGCATCATCGGCGAGTAAATTTTGCTGTTCCAGATGGTCGGCAATTTGACTCGCTAATCCTTGATTAAATGGTGGGTCGATAAACACCAAATCAAATAGTTTTGTTGGGTTAAAGGCAAATATACTCTGACACAGAACCTCACTTTGGTTGTCCTGTAATCGTTGAATATTTTCTTTGATATTTTTCGCAGCTAATTTTTCCAGCTCAACAAAAACAACCTGTTTCGCGCCCCGGGATAAGGCTTCAAATCCGAGACTGCCGGAGCCAGCGCAACTGTCCAGACAAACAGATTCTGCAACATAAGGCATCAACCAATTAAACACCGTTTCTTTTACTCTATCGGTCGTCGGTCTCAATCCCTGCGCATCGAGCACTGGTAATTTCCGCCCTCGATATTTGCCCGCAATAATCCTGACTTGTCCTGCCCTTGCTGATTGAGCATTTTTCCCCGTCGATTTTCCAGATTGCTTGCTATTTTTTCGTGCCGGCTTTATTGATGCCATATTTGTCTAAACCTTTAAATCTTAATCTTTTGCGTCAAAACCCCAGAAAGCCAAAAATCGCGACATAACCACCGTTTCTGAGCGATTATTATCCTCCTCTGGTTTTTAAACATGCTCGGAGGTGCTACTATACTGACCTTAATTTCAGGCTCAGGTTTTCCTGGATATAATGTTCCTTATTGGTCACCAATTTTATCCTTGATTTGCCACTTTACCAATGCCTGCATCCATCTAATTGAAGATCATCAAGTGTAACTTAATTATTATGGCTAAAAAGAAAGGATTATTTTCCTGGTTTAAAAAGTCCGACGAGACGACGCAATCACCAGACGAGCAAGCAAACGAATCGGTTGATACAACGCAGCAAGATGTTGCGTCAGAAACCGAAAGTGTTGATGACGTTGTAACAGATGAGCCTGCAGAAATAGAAAATTCTGCCGCGACAGGTGCTCAAACAGAAACTTCTGACGTTCAGGGCCCTGACGTGGACCTCGATGCAGAGCAGACGTTGTCAATTCATGCTGACGAAAAATCAATCCCGCAAGATTCTTCATTTGAGGAAGGCTCTTTATCTGCTGAAAGCTCTCTATCTGCTGAAGGCTCTCTATCTGCTGAAGGCTCTGTATCCGCAGATACATCCGACATCGATGCGACGCCGAACGATGCGATACAAAGCGCCGCTCAACCGGACGCTCAGCCCGATACGAGTGAATCACACAAGCCTGGTTTTTTCCAGCGCCTGAAATCCGGCCTGACGAAAACCCGGCAAAACATTGGCAGTGGCTTATTTGATCTGTTCCGTGACAAGAAAATCGATGATGAGTTATTCGAAGAGTTAGAAACGCAATTGTTATTAGCGGATGTGGGTGTCGAAACCACTACCAAGATTATTGATTCACTAACCCAAGCGGCCAATCGTAGTCAGCTAAAAGATGCTGAAGCCTTATATGAGTTGTTAAAACGTGAATTGGAACAGATTCTTGCTGGTATAGACACCCCGCAAGAAAAAACCATTGATGGACCGAAAGTGATCCTTATGGTTGGCGTTAATGGGGTAGGGAAAACCACCACAATAGGTAAACTTGCCAAGCAATTTCAGGCCGAAGGTAAATCGGTAATGCTCGCCGCAGGCGATACATTCCGAGCCGCTGCCGTGGAACAATTGCAAGTCTGGGGCGAGCGAAATGACATTCCTGTTGTTGCCCAGCACACAGGTGCCGATAGTGCTTCGGTTATCTTCGATGCGATTAATTCAGCGAAAAGCAAAAAAGTCGATATCCTGATTGCCGATACGGCGGGTCGCTTGCAAAACAAAGCTCATCTGATGGAAGAGCTGAAAAAAGTCGTGCGAGTCATGAAGAAAATTGATGCCGACGCTCCCCATGAAATTATGTTAACCATCGATGCGGGGACCGGACAGAACGCATTGAGCCAAACACAGTTATTTGATGAAGCTGTCGGATTGACGTCACTTGCCGTAACTAAACTCGATGGTACCGCCAAAGGTGGAGTTATCTTTGCCGTGGCCGATAAATTTAAAATCCCTATCAAGTACCTTGGTGTCGGCGAAGGTATCGATGATCTGCGGCAATTTAATGCCAAAGACTTTATTGAGGCACTGTTCGAAAAATAGCGAGCGTGCTAGTCTAGGGTCTATCAGACTTTCGAGATTAAGTTTTGTTCATTCAGAGCACAAATATTAATACTGAAAGATAAACAGGCCCTGACAATATTCAGTAGTCCGACAACAAAAACAATAATCGTCGATGATAGATTTTAAAAACGTTAATAAGACTTACCCAGGTGGCTTCCACGCCCTGAAAAATATCAATTTTTCCCTGCAAGCTGGAGAAATGGCGTTTCTTACTGGCCACTCCGGTGCGGGTAAAAGTACGCTGCTAAAACTCATCACCCTGATGGAAAAGCCAACTTCCGGGCAGGTTATCATTAACAATAGCGACCTGAGTAAAGTCAGCTACTCGCAAGTGCCTTATATTCGTCGCAATATCGGGATGATTTTCCAAAATCATAACCTGTTAATGGATCGTACGGTTTTTGATAATGTCGCATTGCCACTCGTCATTGAAGGCTTAACTCCGCGCCAAATTCGCAAACGGGTGGAAGCCGCCTTAGATAAAGTCGGACTTTCCAGCAAGTTAAAATGTTACCCGTATATGCTCTCTGGTGGCGAACAACAACGAGTAGGTATTGCTCGTGCCATCGTCAATAAGCCACCTATCATTCTTGCCGATGAACCTACGGGTAATCTCGATCCCAAGTTATCGCTTGATATCATTCAATTGTTTGAAGATTTTAATGCGGTCGGTGTTTGTGTGCTTATTGCCACCCACGACCTTGGCCTGATTGCCCGCATGAAATACCGTAACCTCACCCTGACACAAGGCAAGATGATCACCGACGGTTTAGCGGTTACGGAGGCGAATGAATGAAAAATAATACCCAAAAAACATCACCTTCATTGATTGCTCGATTATTATCGCCAATTCACCAAGGCCAACAACTTATCGCTTCGTTTCACGATTTGTGGCGCACGCCAATGGCATCGTTAATGACCATTTTAGTGTTGGGGATCAGTTTGGCGCTACCGGCAACCTTGCACTTATTCAGTAAAAATGCCGAACGCGTAAGCGCTCAATGGCAAACCGCGGCAGAAATTTCCGTGTTCCTGAAAATGTCGGTTACTGAAGCCAGCGCGCAGAATTTGGTGCAACGTATTAAGCTGTATCCTCAGGTTCAACAGGTTCGCTATATCTCAGCGGATGATGCAATGGACCAATTCAAAAAATTATCTGGGTTTGGTAATGCGCTGTCTTATCTCGATACCAATCCATTACCCATCACCTTGCTTGTTACACCAACTCAACGCCATTCCCAACCAATGGCAGCAAAAGCATTGCTGGAAAAGATTCAAGGGGAGCGCGAAGTCGAACAAGGCAAGCTTGACGTTGAATGGTTAACCCGCTTAGAGGCGATTATGGTACTGATCAAAGACATTGTCTTTGCATTGGCCGCCTTACTGAGCTTTTCCGTCGTGTTAATCATCGGCAATACCATTCGTCTTGCCATATTGAACCAAAAAGACGCAATTGCCGTAATGAAACTTGTCGGCGCTACCGACGGTTTTATCCAACGCCCGTATTTGTTTACTGGTTTTTGGTATGGTGTCCTTGGGGGTCTGTTGGCAAGTGCCACAGTCAGTGTTTTAGGGCGTTATTTAGGTTTAGCGATTAGCTCTTTGGCAGAACTCTATGAGAATCAGTTCAGCATGCAAGGTTTGAATCTTCAGGAACTCGGGGTTTTGCTGTCCATCGCGGTATTTTTAGGGCTGTTAGGTAGTTATATTTCTGTGAGAAAGCATATCCGGAGTATTGAACCAAACGCTGATTAAGTGGTCAAAGGTTGGGTGAGAAGTTATACACCCCTTGAAAAAACCTTTCTCCAATCTTATATAAGCTATACTAATCAACCAGTTAATTATCGGTTCGCAAACCTTTTCATTTTGAAACAATTTATCCCACTTATTGGGTTAGCGATCTTGAAAAAGCTGTGCTAGTATCCCAGATCCAAGTAATAACGAGGTATTGAATGAGTAATACTATGCAATCAATGGCATTGACAGTTCCCCAAAGCGGAAGCATAGAAGCCTATGTGCAGTCCGCATACAGTATTCCTATGCTCAGTGCCGAACGTGAGCAAGAACTGGCGTCGCGCCTTTATCATGATAATGATTTAACCGCGGCTCAGGATTTGATCATGTCTCACTTACGTTTCGTGATCCATATTGCCAAAGGTTACTCTGGTTATGGTCTGCCGCAAGCAGATCTGATTCAGGAAGGTAACGTAGGCTTGATGAAAGCAGTAAAACGCTTTAACCCTGAGGTCGGTGTACGTCTGGTATCTTTTGCGGTTCATTGGATCAAAGCTGAAATTCATGAGTTTGTGCTGCGTAACTGGCGTATTGTAAAAATCGCGACGACAAAAGCGCAACGTAAACTGTTCTTCAACCTTCGCAAGAATAAAAAACGTCTTGGTTGGTTTAATCAAGAAGAAGTCGATACGGTTGCAGAAACACTAGGCGTCAGCACCAAAGACGTTCTGGAGATGGAATCGCGCATGGCCAATAGCGATCAGGCGTTCGATATCACAGATTCTGATGACGACAGTGGCAGTGCAGCACAGTTTGCACCCGCACAGTTTCTCGAAGATAAATCTTCGGAACTTTCAACTCAGGTTGAATCTGAAAACTGGGACAACCATGTAAACGGCCAGCTAGTGCAAGCACTCTCGACTCTTGACGAGCGGAGCCAGCACATTATCAAAGCCCGTTGGTTGGACGAAGATAAAGCCACATTGCAAGATTTGGCTCAGACTTATCAGATTTCCGCAGAACGTGTGCGTCAATTAGAGAAAAATGCATTAGGCAAACTCAAATTGGGCATCGCCGATATCTAAATCCTGAATCCGGATTTAAGAATAAAAAAGCCAGAGTCGACTCTGGCTTTTTTGATCCTGGATTCAAATGACAACACTCCTTTATGTTGCTGCTGACACGACTTTGCATCAGCCGTCATGCGGACGATCTGTAAAATATTCTATTCTGTCTAGCCGCGAATCCACATCGAACGCTATCGTCTCCTTTGTCCTTTTGGTAATGCACATTTAAGCCATGCGAATGCAGGTTATGATCCTCAAAACGATCCTTGCCCCTAACTACGACAGCTTTAGTATAATTTCCGCGCTTATTGAGTGTATAAAAAACCGACACAAACCTATAGCAATGCCGAAAAACTCTGTTAAACTATTTGATCTAACGTGATTTTTTTAAGGTACCTTTCATGGATTCGAAAGGAAAACAACAGGGCAAGGCGAGATCCGCCAAGGATCTCGTCCCGACAGTACCCAAGCTACGGTCGCTTTTGAAAAAGTATAAACAGACGAAAAAGGTGCAAACCGGCTTGTTGAAGTTATCGGAACTTTGTAGTACCGAGACGGATATGGTTTGTCTGTATCGTAACCTGCAAAAAATCATTCGCGAATACTTTCCTGCAGAAAACCTTTATATCGAGCGCTTTGATGGCAAAGGTAATGACCCCTATTACATCAATGAATTATTCTGTGCACCTATCAAACCACAACTCCATAGAGACATCATCGATTTTATCTCTGCCATCGCCAAACCTGTTTATCTGAACCATGATCAGGTTGTTATTCTGGAAACCGATGATGAAATCGTAAAGCGTCCATTTCCGGTGCGAAATGATAAAACCAAATTGGTTGATGTCTGGTTAATGGCGCCATTAATGGTAGGAACAAACGCCTTTGGTCTGGTCGCAATCAAAGGCTTTATCAACGATAGCCAGGACGCGCTCGAAGAGCTACATCTGATCCGCTTTATCGCTCGGCAGATTTCCGCATGTATTCAGCGATTTCAGGCGATAAATCAATTACAAAGCTATTCTCAGGATATTAATGAGCTTGTCGGCGAGCGTACCGCCGATTTGCAACAAACGAATCTACGTTTACGTAAGCAAGTTGAAGAGCGGCGAGCCATAGAGGAGCAGCTGTATTTTGCGGCTCACCATGACACATTAACCAAATTACCCAATCGCGCGATGTTTTCCGATCGATTGGAGCACTCCCTAAAACATGTAAAACGCCATCCGAATCATCGTTTTGCTGTGCTGTTTATTGACCTTGACCGATTTAAAGTAATTAACGATACCCTTGGGCATCATATCGGCGATTTATTGCTCATAGAAATCGCTGAACGAATCGCCGACTGCATACGCGGAAACGATATTCTGGCTCGTCTTGGCGGCGATGAATTCGTTATTTTGCTTGATACCCTGGTTCAGCACGAAGACGCCGAAGATATCGCCCAACGTATTATCGAAACCATTGAAAACCCCTTTGACATCGATAACCAGGAGCTTTATTCCAGCGCCAGTATCGGCATTACGGTATGCGATCGCCGCTATCAAAATGCCGCGGAAGTCTTGCGCGATGCTGATGCCGCCATGTATCAGGCGAAGGCGTTGGGCAAAGGCCGTTTCATCTTCTTTGATGATTCCATGCGCGAACAGTTAATGGCCAACTTAAATCTTGAACATGAATTGCGAAAGGCCTTAAGAGAGCAGGAATTTACCCTACATTTTCAAAAAATCACCGATTTAAGTCATGATCAGGAAAATCCACAGACCTTGGGGTTTGAAACGTTATTACGTTGGCAACATCCGAAACGGGGATTACTCAGCCCCGGCGCATTTTTAGAAGTTGCGGAAGAATCGGGATTAATTATCGATATTGAATGCTGGGTGCTTGCTAGTGTTGCTGAGCAATTACAACGCTGGGATCATGAAGGTAGTCATAGTAATACCTTTGTCAGCGTCAATCTCTCACCAAAACAATTGCACCACAAGACTCAGGTAAAACAACTGATTGAAGTCATTCATCAACATTTCCCATCGCCAGAACGTCTGATCCTGGAATTTAACGAACGGGCGTTTGTGCAAAATCCTGAGCAATCTTTGCAAGCATTGAAAACGCTGAAAACCGCCGGCGTGAAATTGGCACTGGATGATTATGGCCACGGTATTTCTTCATTGAATTACCTGAGTAACTATCCATTTGCGTTTATTAAATTACACCAGTCTTTTGTCAAATCATTAAACAACAACGAAAAGAACCTTACCCTCGCAAAAAGCTTGCATGAGTTAGGTGATAGCTTTGGCTTCCGCTTGGTCGCCGAAGGTGTAGAGACTCAGGCTCAATTAGATTTGGTGAAAAAAGCGGGCTGTGATTATGCTCAGGGGTATTTCATTTCACGTCCGCAGGCGGCTGACCTACCAAAGGAAGTGAATAGCGACAGCGATGACGATGTCATCGATTGTGCCTAACTGATAGCAATATAGAAGCCTTGTTGAACGGCAGGGGGAATATAAACGTTATTCACCAGCTATTTAGCGCCAGCGTCAGTTTTTTTCGCCGCTAGCATCGCTCGCAACCCCGCCACTCCAGCTTGGCCGGTTTTTTGTTTTTCTTCCGCCGATTGACGTTTTTCACCCCCGGTTTCCCAAACGAGATCGTCTTGTGGCATTTCATATAAAAAGCGGGATGGTTCAGTAATGATCAACTCACCATACTGGCGGCGCTCTTTTGCATAGGTAAAGATAAGTTCTCGCTGTGCCCGTGTTACGCCAACATACGCCAAGCGACGCTCTTCCTCGACATTGTCCTCATCAATACTGGTTTGATGGGGCAACATGCCTTCCTCCATGCCAATTAAGTAGACATAGGGAAATTCCAGCCCTTTCGACGCATGTAATGTCATCAATTGCACCTGATCAGACTCTTCTTCTTCTTCATTGCGTTCCATCATATCTCGCAATGTCAGACGCGTGACAACCTGTGGTAAGGTCATGGGTTCATCCATGTCCGTACCTTCTAGCATGTCTGTGACCCAGGAGAATAACTGCGTCACATTCTTCATCCGCATTTCCGCCGCTTTGGCACTTGGTGAAGTATCGTAAAGCCAGTCTTCATAATTAATGTGTTGAATGAATTTTCGTAAGACCGCAGCCGTATCACCGCGCATGGCATTATCTTCGGTCTCAACCATCATTCGTGCAAATCGTTGCACATTGGCAAGACCACGCCCCGTAAGATGTTGTTCGAGTCCCAATTCAAAACTCGCCGCAAACATACTAATTTGACGCATATTCGCGTAGGTACCGAGCTTTTCTAATGTCGCCGGGCCGATTTCACGACGCGGCACATTCACCACGCGTAAAAACGCATTATCATCATCAGGATTCACTAACAAACGTAAGTAAGCCATGATGTCTTTGATTTCAGAGCGCGAAAAAAATGAGGTGCCGCCACTGATTTTGTATGGGATACGATTTTGCATCAGTACCTTTTCAATCAACCGCGATTGATGATTGCCCCGATACAAAATTGCATAATCCTTGAATTTGCTTTTATTTAAAAAACGATGACCTAACAACTCACCGGCAATGCGCTCCGCTTCGTGATCTTCGCTTTTGGTGCGGATCACTCTTAGCTCAGGGCCATACTGCAATTCAGAAAACAGTTGTTTATCATAAACATGGGGGTTGTTGGCGATAAGGATATTGGCACATTTGAGAATTCGTCCGGAAGAACGATAGTTTTGTTCCAATTTGATCAGTTTAAGCTGAGGAAAATCTTTACCCAATAACACCAGGTTTTGCGGCTTGGCACCACGCCAGGAGTATATTGACTGGTCGTCATCACCAACCACAGTAAAACGAGCCCGTTCCCCCGCCAGCAGTTTTACCAATTCATATTGACTGGCATTGGTATCTTGATATTCATCGACCAAAAGGTACTGTATTTTCTTTTGCCAGCGTAGCCTTACTTCCTCAAAATTACGCAATAACAAGGTTGGTATGAGGATCAAATCATCAAAATCCAAAGCATTAAATGCCCTCATATGCTGATGATATTGTTGATAAAATTGCGCAAACAATGATGCTTCTTCACCCTGTGCATGTTTGATAGCAGCATCCGGCAGCATCAACTCGTTTTTCCAATTCGAAATACTGTTTTGCAAACGTGACAATAACTCTTTATCACCATCGAGCTGCTTTTCCGTCAACTCTTTAAGTAGCGCCAGAGAGTCCTGATCATCAAATAAAGTAAAGCCAGGTTTAAAGCCTAAGGTTTTCAATTCTCGTCTGACAATATCTAATCCCAGAGAGTGAAACGTCGATACCACAAGACCCCGGGTAAGATCACGGCCGAGCATTTTACTGACCCGCTCTTTCATTTCCCGTGCCGCTTTATTGGTAAAAGTAACCGCCGCGATATTACGAGCTTTGTAACCACACTCTTGGATCAAATAGGAAATTTTTTGGCAAATTACCCCTGTTTTTCCAGAGCCCGCGCCCGCTAATACCAGGCATGGACCACTGACGTAGTTTTTTGCTTCATTTTGACCAGGGTTTAATTTCATTAATGATTGAACGGATATGAGTGAGTTGAATGTTGGCAATTTTACCGAAATACGTGCAGAGTCGAAAGGTCGGATGCAATAAATATGTCCGTAAACACTATAGCGGCCCCCGATAAACTTAAAATCTTATGGTTTACCTGCTAGGATAGGTGCCAAATAACGTGCCACTTCGTTGCGAGAACACTATGATAAACCCGAAAAAAATTGAAGAAATCGCCAAGCAAATTACCGAATCCATTCCGCCAGGAGTGAAGAATGTCGCCACCGATCTGGAATCAAAAACCAAAGAAGTGTTACAGCGTAAGTTAGCGCAGTTAGATGTGGTCACGCGAGAAGAGTTTGATGTGCAAACTCAGGTTTTGGCGAAAACACGAGCCAAGCTTGAAGCGTTGGAAGCGAAATTGGCGGAATTGGAAGACGCACTTAAAGAGCAAAGCTAACGCTTTGCTCTTGGCTGTCGAGATAAACTGCGTCGAAGGACAAAGCGCGGAGCAAGCCGCGTTTGTGTTTACAGGCCATCGCCATTCAGAAAAGGCTAATAGCCTTACCCTTGGGACCTATCATTACCTTAATTATTTAAAGTGACAATGAGCCGGTCTACCGGTGATTTAAAAATGCCTGATACGCTGGATTGTCGGTTTCTTCCGCCCATTCGTAACCAAGATCTTGTAAATGCTCGAAAAACTCTTGCTGTTCATTGTCATTAACTTCAAATCCCGCCAACACCTGACCAAATGCTGAACCATGATTTCGGTAGTGAAATAAAGAGATGTTCCAAAGCTCCCCTAAGGTATTGAGGAAATTCTCCAATGCGCCAGGATACTCAGGAAACTCAAAGCTAAACAGTCGCTCTTGAGTTGTATTTTGGCTTGTACCACCGATCATGTAACGAACATGCAGTTTCGCCAGCTCGTTATCGGTTAAATCCTGCACCTGATAATCATTCGCTTCTAATGTTGCGATCAGTTCACGTCTCTCTTGCGCACCTTCAGACAAACGGATACCAACAAAGATATTCGCTTGATTGGCGTCAGAAAAACGATAATTAAATTCGGTGATCACTCGACCACCAAGGGCCTGACAAAAGCGACGAAAACTGCCTTTTTGCTCAGGGATGGTCACCGAGAAAACCGCTTCTTTTTGCTCACCCAGCTCGCAGCGTTCAGAGACATACCGCAAACTATGAAAATTCATATTGGCGCCGGACAATATCGCCACTAACTTCTCATTCCCCGGAGAATTCTGACAATATTTATTGATGCCCGCTAACGACAGTGCGCCTGCAGGCTCTGCAATCACTCGGGTTTGTTCAAAAGTTTCTTTGATCGCGGCGCAAATTTCATCGGATGTTACTGTAATAACGTCATCACAATATTTATTAATTAAGTCAAACGTCTGCTCGCCTATGCGCTTAACCGCCACACCGTCAGCGAATAAACCGACATTATCCAAATCCACGGGTTTTCCGGCATCAAACGCCGCCTTTAAACAGGCAGAATCTTCCGCTTCCACGCCAATGACTTTGACTTGAGGGGCGATTTGTTTGACATAAACCGCAATGCCTGCCAACAGACCACCACCGCCAACGGGGACAAAGATCGCATCCACATCAGCCAACTGCTGAAGGATTTCTTTACCGACCGTACCTTGACCGACAATCACATCAGGATCGTCAAAGGGTGGCACAAAGGTTTTTTGCTCTTGTTCAACAAATTCCAGACAGGCTTGCTGAGCTTCATTAAAACTCTTACCAATAAGCCGCACCTCGGCACCAAAATGACGAACATTGTTCACTTTGATTTCCGGCGTGGTGATTGGCATCACAATCGTTGCCTGTACTCCTAAGCTTTTTGCCGCCAAAGCCAACCCTTGGGCGTGATTACCCGCAGATGCGGCAATCACACCATGCTGACGCTGTTCTGGCGTCAGCCCTTGCAATTTGTTGTAGGCGCCGCGCAATTTAAACGAGTGGACCGGTTGTTGATCCTCGCGTTTTAAATAGACGTCATTATTAAGCTGGGTCGATATTTTAGGTAAAAAGCTCAACTCCGTTTCTTTGGCAATATCATACACAGGCGCCATCATAATCCGGCGCAGGTAACTTAGCGCCAAATCTTGATCTTGCTGTGTCGATGTTGGTGTTTTCTGAGCTTCCATAGCGACCTCAAGGGTGTCTTTATGTTTCAAGGTCAAAGACCCTAGGATTGAAATTTGTCGAGCAATTCAGTATTGCGAATAGCGCCTTTATCAGCACTGGTTGCTAACATTGCGTAAGTTTTCAATGCATAACTGATCGGACGTTGACGATTTACCGGCTTCCAGGCGCCTTTACCGCGACTTTCCATGGCTTGTTTGCGCTGAGCCAATTCCTCATCAGATATCAGTACATCAATTTTACGATTGGGAATATCAATATCGATTCGATCATCATTTTCAATCAAGGCGATTACGCCGCCGGATGCCGCCTCTGGTGAAACATGACCAATCGACAGACCGGAAGTGCCGCCAGAAAAACGACCATCGGTGATCAACGCACACTTAGTGCCCAGCCCCATGGATTTGAGATACGTCGTTGGGTATAGCATTTCCTGCATACCCGGACCACCTTTTGGCCCTTCATAACGAATCACGACAACGTCGCCTTCAACGACTTTACCGCCTAAAATCCCAGATACCGCAGCATCCTGAGATTCAAAAATGCGCGCCTTACCTTTAAAAACCAGGTTCTCTTCGGCAACGCCAGCCGTTTTAACAATACAGCCATTTTTCGCAACGTTACCGAACAACACTGCCAATCCGCCGTCTTGAGAGAAGGCGTTTTCTTTTGAACGAATGCAGCCATGTTCACGATCATCGTCCAACGAAGGGTAACGACAACTCTGACTAAATGCCTTAGTGGTGCGAATACCAGCCGGTCCGGCACGGAAGAATTCTTTTACTGCTTCATCATCGGTTTGCTTTATATCGTACTGCTTGAGCTGTTCTTCGAGAGACATCCCCAATACGTTAGGAACGGAAACATCCAGCAGGTCTGCGCGAGCAAGTTCACCAAGAATCGCCATCACCCCACCGGCGCGATGCACATCTTCCATATGATATTTCTGCGTCGATGGCGCGACTTTACAAAGGTGGGGAACACGGCGTGATAATCGGTCGATATCCGCCATGGTAAAATCAATTTCACCTTCCTGAGCCGCGGCTAACAAATGCAATACGGTGTTGGTCGAACCGCCCATGGCGATATCCAGGCACATGGCATTTTCGAATGCCGCTTTAGTGGCAATCGAGCGAGGCAGCGCAGTAGCATCATCTTCTTGATAGTAACGACGCGCCAGTTCCACCACACGTGTGCCAGCACTAAGAAATAATTGCTCGCGGTCGGCGTGGGTCGCCAACATCGAACCATTACCGGGTTGGGCTAAACCTAACGCTTCTGCCAGGCAGTTCATAGAGTTGGCCGTAAACATCCCCGAACAACTACCACAGGTAGGGCAGGCTGAACGCTCAATTTGGTCGGATTGCTCATCGGAAACTTTTGGATCGGCGCCCTGAATCATGGCATCAACCAGGTCCAATTTAATGATTTGATCGGAAAGCTTGGTTTTCCCTGCCTCCATCGGTCCACCGGAAACAAAAACAACAGGAATGTTTAAACGCAAAGCGGCCATCAACATGCCTGGGGTGATTTTGTCACAGTTTGAAATACAAACCATGGCATCGACACAGTGGGCATTGACCATATACTCAACGGAATCGGCAATAAGTTCCCTTGATGGTAAAGAGTAGAGCATGCCGGAGTGACCCATGGCGATACCGTCATCAACGGCAATGGTATTAAATTCTTTGGCAACACCACCCGCTTCTTCAATTGCGCCAGCAACAAGTTGCCCCATGTCTTTAAGATGAACATGTCCGGGGACAAATTGAGTAAAAGAATTGACGACGGCAATGATCGGCTTTCCAAAGTCGCTATCTGTCATTCCGGTGGCACGCCATAGAGCGCGGGCACCTGCCATGTTACGACCTTGAGTTGAAGTTGCAGACCTTAATTTAGGCATAGTACATCCTTAATAAACCATAATATTTTTATTCGGGGGGACTGTGCAATGGCTGTGAAACCCATTGTCAATGCAGTCCTTAACTGGCGGCTTTGACCGTTGGCTTATCCGTATATAGAACGCTAGAAAAACTATATAAAAATGTATTAATGCCTCGACTGGCGTCTCTGACAGCGCATTGAGCCTGCCAGAGTTGCCAATCTACTTACCATTGTTCGGTAAACGCAATGGTAATTACGATGTCATATCGTCAGTTATTTTACCGGAGCTAACCAGCCCCATTTATCTTCTGTTTCACCCGTAAAGATTCCAAAGAATGCATCCTGGATCTTACGAGTCACTTCGCCGCGACTACCCGTGCCGACTTTAATACCATCGACAGTACTCACCGGCACGATTTCCGTTGCCGTACCACACATAAAGAATTCATCCGCGAGATACAATGCTTCACGCGCAATCAACTCTTCTCGTACTTCCATGCCCATTTGTTTGGCCAAAGTAATAATGGTATCACGAGTCAAACCTGGCAAAATTGAGCAGGTTGAAGGCGGCGTATAAAGGATGCCATTACGGACCAAAAACAGATTTTGACCTGCCCCTTCACTGACGTAGTTATTCACATCTAACGCAATACCTTCGGTATAACCGTGACGTGCGGCTTCATTTGAAATCAGTTGTGATGACAAGTAATTGCCACCTGCTTTTGCTCCGGTAGGCATAGTGTTTGGCGCCAAGCGATTCCATGACGAAACGCCCACATCAACACCGTTTTCCAATGCATCGGCACCTAAGTAAGCTTCCCATGAAAATGCGGCAATCATTAATTCCGCGTTCGCGTCGACCGGTGGGCGAAGTCCCATACCCACGTCACCAAGAAAGGCAAGTGGACGCAAGTAAGCGGAATCGAGATTATTCTGTGCGACCGAATCTTTACAGGCCTGCATGACCTCTTCACGGGTAAATGGAATATTCAAACGATAGATTTTCGCGGAATCAAATAAGCGTTCGACATGTTCTTCCAAACGGAAAATACACGTACCACGATGAGTTTTGTATGCACGGATCCCTTCAAAGACTGAGGTACCGTAGTGCAACCCGTGGCTCATTACATGAACCGTGGCGTTTTCCCAAGGCATTAACTCACCATTAAACCAAATTTGATCAGCGTTAACTTTTGCCATTTCATTATTCCTAAGTATTCATTGAGAAGTCAGTTGTATGCTTAACTGACTTGATATGTCTGCAAGCCCTGATCTTCGACTTTTATTTGCTCGATGTCGATTATTTTTAACAATTGCTTTGTTAAATTTTCCACCGATCTGTCACTTTCTACTGACAGTTGAATGTCGAGCAGGTTTTTTTGTTCTGCGGGCAACATAGATAACCCACATAAACGATAGCCTCGATAACGAGTAACCTGCAGCAATCGTTCGAGAACCACAGGGTGATCAGATGCAGTAATTTTCAAATGATGTAACGTCATATGGAGCACTCCTGGGTTGAATAATCCTGACATTTCCAATGCAGATCCTGGCGTTTCGCAAATTTGATTAACGGTTTGTTATTGACCATTATTACTTGCCTCCAACATCCCATCATTGGCTGTTTCAGGTGGTACTAAGGGCCAGACATTGTCCATTTCATCTATCCGTACCTGTAATAGATAAGGGCCCTGATGCGCGAGCATTTCAGTTAGTGCAGCATTGACCTGCTGCTTGGTTGTGATCAGTTTCGATTTTATTTCAAAAGCACTGGCCAAGGCGACAAAATCCGGGTTGTCGCTCAAGTCGGTTTCGCTATAGCGCTGGTCGAAAAACAGCTCTTGCCATTGCCGCACCATGCCCAATTTTGCGTTGTCGATAAGCACGATTTTTACCGGGATTTGATAACGTTTTAAAGTCGATAATTCCTGAATATTCATCATCAGGGAGCCATCACCACAAACCGCAACAACTGTATCCTTAGGTCTCGATATTTGTGCACCGATTGCCGCCGGCAAGCCAAAACCCATAGTGCCAAGACCGCCACTGGAGAGAAAATTTCTCGGGTATTGCATTGTCATATGTTGGGCTGCCCACATCTGATGCTGCCCCACATCAGTGGTCGTAACGCTGTTCAATGACAAACGGTTGCCAAGCTCAGCCAATACCGCCGGTGCGTATATTCCGTCTCCCGGGTGGTCGTAACGCCATGGAAAATCCGTAAGCAATTGCTGACAACGCTGCTGCCATGCATCAATTTGTAGATGTGGACGCAAGCCACTGACTAATTGTTTAAATACAGGTAGGGATTGTTGTAAATCCGCTACGACGGCAACATCAACGCCACGACGTTTATTCACTTCACAAGCATCGATATCCAGCTGAATCACTTTCGCATTGGGCGCAAATTCCGCCAACTTACCCGTTACCCGGTCATCAAAACGAGCACCTAAAACAATCAATAAATCACATTCCTGTACCGCAAGGTTTGCCGGTTTACTACCATGCATACCTAACATACCCAGGAAGTAATCTGCATCGGGTTCTATTGCCCCGATACCTTTTAATGTCGTCACGCTCGGGATTTTTACCGTTGCCATCAAATCACGTAAATGCTCGACCGCATCTGCCATGCCAACCCCACCGCCCACATAGAAAATTGGTGCACGTGACGCTTCCAGTAACGCCTGAAGCTGTTGTTGAACCGATAATGAGATGACCGGATTTATCGCCGGTTCCTCATCTTGTTTTTGCAGCGATTCCGTCAATAACGCTTGGGCATGATCATCACCCAATGATTGCATTTGCACATCTTTAGGAATATCAATTAATACCGGTCCCGGTCGGCCTTGATAAGCAATTTGAATTGCTTGAGCGATAGCTTTGGGTATTTCACTGGCACATTGCACTTGCTCGCAATGTTTGGTGCAAGCCAGACTTAACCCAAGAATGTCGACTTCCTGGAACGCATCCGAACCCATAGCTTTTTTCGCCACTTGACCGGTGATCGCCAGCATAGGCACTGAATCAGAAAACCCATCAGCAATGGCCGTAATCAAATTAGTCGCGCCGGGCCCCGAAGTTGCCAAACATACGCCAAGCTTGTCACTGGCACGAGAATACCCAACAGCAGCAAAACCGGCACCTTGCTCATGGCGACATAAAAAGTGCTTAATTGGACTGTCATACAAAGCATCGTAAACAGGCATAATGGCACCACCCGGATAACCGAATAGGCTGTCAACGCCGTGTTGTTCCAATGTTTTTAACAGTAATTCTGCACCTGTCATGGGATACCTTTGTTAATTTGCCGCAAGCTTTGTGCCGCAGGTCGTTATTAAGAGCAATGTCATCGCTCACCATTTGTTGCCGCTGAAGTCTCCGGAGAAACCTTAAACAGCCGTTTAATTCTTAACACCTTAATAAAATAAAACCCCCCGGTTCTTTCGAAGCGGGGGGTTGGTGGTGTTAGTGTTTTTCTAACTCAACAACAATCCCGCAATGATTTAATAATCACCACGACGAGTATGTTAATTTGAATTAGAAATAAATTGTTCATCACTAAAATCTACTTGTTGAAACTTATAGTAAACTTACTGTCAAGCCTTTAACTAAGCATTAATTATAGGCGACTTTGAAATTTGTAACGTATTTTTAACACAGGGTTTAACCGCCCACAACCGTTTTCTGCAATAAATCTAAAATAATTACTCTAATTTTTGTTCTAAGGTCAAATTTTCAATTATAACGGGTTGAAAAAAAAGTTTTTTATTTTGAATAAAGGATTTTCATGGCAATCGCAAAGATATACTCTCGAGCGAGGATCGGACTCGATGCTCCTACCGTCATTGTAGAAGTTCATATCGCCAATGGCTTGCCAGCCTTTAATATCGTCGGTTTGCCGGAAACGACGGTAAAGGAATCCAAAGACAGAGTCCGTTCAGCACTGATCAATTGTGGTTATGACTTCCCCGGACGACGGATCACGGTCAATCTCGCGCCCGCAGATTTGCCCAAAGAAGGGGGACGCTTTGATCTGCCGATTGCAATTGGGATCCTATTAGCATCGGAACAACTTCCTGCATTTGCTACCGAGCAGTTGGAGTTTGCCGGAGAACTTTCATTATCCGGAGAGTTAAGGCCAATACTCGGGGAAATATCGATGGCCATGGCCTGCTCTCAGCAAGGCCGGGATCTATTTTTGCCGGAAGGTAATAGTGCTCAAGCCTCTTGGGTTGATGGCGTAAGGATTTTCCCACTCAAACATTTAAAGCAACTATTTCCACACCTGCAACAGATTAATCCCATAACGCCAATGGCAACAACAAAACCCCAAGCCAGCGGTGCCGAACATAAAATCGATTTATCCGACATCATTGGCCAAAACAGTGCCAAACGCGGTTTGGAAATCGCCGCTGCCGGTGGCCATAATCTGTTGTTAATCGGACCTCCAGGAACCGGAAAAACCATGTTGGCGTCAAGGCTGGCAACTCTGCTGCCGGATATGGAACAAACGGAAGCGTTGCAAACCGCAGCAATTCGATCGATTTGTGGGCAACAGATCACCAGTGATAACTGGTTACTCAGACCATTCCGTGCGCCCCATCACAACGCGTCCTCTGCCGCTTTAGTTGGCGGTGGCAGTCACCCTCAGCCTGGAGAAATCACCCTGGCCCACAACGGCATTCTATTTCTCGATGAACTGCCCGAATACGACAGGAAAGTGCTGGATTTGTTGCGAGAACCACTAGAATCAGGGGAAGTTACCATTTCGCGGGTGAAGCAAAAAACCAGCTATCCAGCCAAGTTTCAATTAATCGCGGCAATGAACCCATCCCCTACTGGATTTTATAACGATAAACGCACGACACCGGAACAAGTGATGCGTTATCTGAACCGTTTGTCCGGTCCGTTATTGGAACGAATTGATATGCAACTGGAAGTGCCACTATTGCCAAAAGGCTACTGGCGTCAGGATAAAGCCCAGCAAACTGGAGAATGCAGTGAAACCGTACGCACCAGAGTTATCGCCAGTCGGCAAATTCAGATTCGTCGTCAGGGTAAGGCGAATCATAGATTAACGCCAGCGGAGTTAAATCAATATTGTGGATTGTGTGATGACGATAGAGAGTTCTTTGAATTGGCCGTGGAAAAACTCGGACTTTCGACCCGAGTGCACCACAATCTATTGAAAATCGCACGCACTATTGCTGATTTAGCAAATGCAAAAAGCATCGACAAACACCATCTTACTGAAGCTCTTTCTTATCGAGCGATGGATAGAATTCTGACTTTCTTGGCCAGTAATTTGCAGCGATAAGACAAGCTCACGTTGAATGTTAAGTGATACAGGTCGAAAATGTCGAATTGTATCGTCAGACTTACTATTCTGCTAAATATCTACATCCGGTACACAACGTCCAATATTGAAATAAAGCCCCCACTTCGCGCGTCAGCATTCGATTGAGCGAGTTCGACTCGCTAAATTGGGTTTACATTCGTAATTCCGCTTTGATCCTGCTTGGACACACAGAGCTTGCTCGCCGCTTAGCTGCGCCGAGACCCCAGCACTTCACTTCACTTCACACCGCCATTATTGACATATTACCGAATTAATCATTCAACCAATTGATGTATTACCCCATTAGAACAATTTAACGTCCTTTCAATCCTCTAGAAAGACGCCCTTAATTACACGCCACTAATTAGACACCCATTTTTAATGGTCGATTATTAACCGTGACATGTTGCGATTCAATCGCACTCATATCAAAACACCTACATCAACGTAACAGCGTACAAACGATAATCGAAGACTCTCAATCAGACATTCATAAGGCTCTTAACAAGAAGACTCTTAACAAGACACCCATCGCAACGCAGAAATATTTGGTTGCTCAAAACAGAAGGAGAACAAAAATATGCATTCTCCTATTTCGCAACTGTCAGGCAAAAGTTAAAGAACCATTAACATGGGTGTCTTAATAAGCGATATGTTGGCATCTGGATAAACACTATAAGTCATGTGAGACTCAAAGAATCATTCGATTATTTTATTAAGACACCCACAGCAACGTATCAAGAATTCGTCGTCAACATCCGCAGGAGGATCGATTTTTCGGTTCTCCTGGTAAATCACTATCGATGCAATATTAACAACTAAATTTGTGAAGGGTGTCTTTATAAACATCCAGTTAAGAGATGTTAGTGATGGGTGTCTAAATAAGAGGGTTTAAACCCGAGCGAGGAAGACAAGACACCAATCCGCAGCGTCTTGCTTTAATCTTGGCAACTCAAAAAGGCTTGCAGCAAGGGTTGCTCGACGCGATTGTTTAACCCGCATACGCCAAGGGTGAATTGGGAAATCGGGTGATCTGTAGATAAGGTACGGATCCGGTCTTTCACCGGGCTGTTATCAATGACTACCTGGGGAGCAATGCCAATACCGCAGCCTAATGCCACCATAGATACCAAGGCTTCATGGCCGGAAACCCGGGCGTATATATTGGGTTTAATGGTTAAGTCGTCGCCAGTTTGTTGGCGGAACCAGGTGTCAAAGCGACTTCGGACCGGGCCGTGATCCGCCAAAATTACCGGCAAATTTTGCCAGTCAATTTCCGCTTGATCTAATAACTGCGATACATGGCAATTTATCGTTGGGCCAATAATCGCCACGGGAATGCTGGCCAGCGTATGGAAAAAGCAACTGGCTGGCAGACTCTCTTCTTTGGCGGCAATGGCGAGATCCACGTCTTTGTTTTGGACTTTTTGAAACGCATCGGCGGCATTACCGGTTTCCAGACTGATTTCAACCTGTGGATATTTTTCCCGAAACTTATCTAACATCGCAGGCAAATGAGAATAGGCTGCGGTAACGGAACAATACAGGGATAGTTTGCCACGCAGCTGACCCTGTTGCTGCTGAATGCGCGCTTGCAAATTTTGCCACTCAAGGATTTGTTCCTTGCAATATTGATGGAACACTTCACCTGCCGGCGTTAATGATGCTGTGCGATTATCACGAAACAACAACTGACTTTCCACCTCAGTTTCTAATCGTTGAATCAATCGGCTTAACGTAGACGGGCTCATATGAAACGCACTGGCGGTTTGCGAAAAGTGCAGGTGTTCGGCTAAATGTGCGAATACTTTCAGTGATTTTATATCCATTGTATTTATCGGCTTAACTGAGTTGATGACATAATGACTCGCGCTGCCACAAGTGCATTGCAATATATGCAACACATTATTGCAAATATATCATTTTAAGCAACAAGCTTATTCCTCTATGATTCACAGCAAGTATATTTGTATCCCTTTATAACGTTTTAAGACACAGGAGTAGTCTCACCGTGGCCAATTATTTTAATACCTTAAGTTTGCGTGACAAATTAACGCAATTAGGCAAATGTCGCTTTATGGACCGCGAAGAATTCAGCGATGGCTGTAACGCGATCAAAGGCTGGAAAATCGTCATTGTTGGTTGTGGTGCGCAAGGACTAAACCAAGGTTTGAACATGCGTGATTCGGGGTTGGATATTTCCTATGCGTTACGTGAATCGGCAATTGCCGAAAAACGTCAGTCATGGCAGTGGGCCACAGAAAACGGCTTTACCGTTGGTACCTACGAAGAGTTGATCCCGCAAGCGGATATGGTATTGAACCTAACGCCTGACAAGCAACACACCAATGTAGTGGAATCGGTCATGCCACTTATGAAGCAAGGCGCAACGCTGTCTTATTCACACGGCTTTAATATCGTTGAAGAAGGGATGCAGGTGCGTGATGACATCACGGTTGTAATGGTTGCGCCTAAGTGTCCGGGAACGGAAGTTCGCGAAGAATACAAGCGTGGTTTTGGTGTACCAACACTTATCGCGGTACATCCAGAAAACGACCCTAAAGGTCAAGGTCATGCGGTTGCCAAAGCTTATGCCAGTGCGACCGGTGGTGATCGAGCCGGTGTATTGGAATCGTCATTTATCGCCGAAGTAAAATCCGATTTGATGGGTGAGCAAACCATTCTTTGTGGCATGTTGCAAACTGGCGCCATTCTTGGTCACCAGCAAATGGTTGCCAACGGCATGAACAGTGCTTATGCGGCTAAATTGATCCAGTATGGTTGGGAAACGGTCACCGAAGGCTTAAAGCACGGCGGTATCACCAACATGATGGACAGATTGTCTAACCCGGCCAAAATTCGCGCCTTCGATATGGCCGAAGAATTAAAAGTCACGCTACGTCCATTATTTGAAAAGCATATGGACGATATCATCGAAGGTGAATTTTCAAAAACCATGATGATTGATTGGGCGAACAACGATGACAACCTGTTAACCTGGCGCGAACAAACATCACAAACGTCATTCGAGCAAGCGGCGGAATGTGATGTTGAAATTACCGAACAAGAATTTTATGACAAAGGTATTTTCCTCGTTGCCATGGTAAAAGCAGGTGTTGAACTGGCATTTGAAACCATGGTGGCTGCAGGCATTATCGAAGAGTCTGCCTACTACGAGTCTTTGCATGAAACGCCGTTAATCGCCAACTGTATCGCTCGCAAAAAGTTATACGAGATGAACGTGGTTATTTCCGATACAGCGGAATATGGTAACTACCTGTTCTCTCATGCGGCAGTACCACTATTACAAGATTTCGCTAGCAAGTTATCTTTACAGGAATTAGGTGAAGGTATCGCAAATGAGTCGAATCAAGTAGACAATGTACGCTTAATTGAAGTGAACGAAGCTATCCGCAGCCACAGCGTAGAGCAGGTAGGCAAAACCCTACGTGGCTACATGAAAGATATGAAGAAAATCGCACTTTAATAGGACGAGAGCGTTTTTGGCGCTCTATCATCTGTCGTCTTTTTATTAATAATAGGGGTTAAATCCAATTAGGATTCAACCCCTTTTTTCCGTCTACAATTAATTCCATAAGCTACTAATATCAATTTATGGAAGAACCATGTCCGGTATCTACGACAATATTCTGCAAACCGTTGGCAACACTCCGATTGTTAAGCTCAATAAAATGCCCCCTCCTGGCGTCAATGTTTATGTCAAAGTGGAATCCTTTAATCCTATGGGTTCGGTGAAAGACCGACTGGCCCTGGGGGTTATCGAAGATGCGGAAAATCGTGGTCTGCTCAAGCCTGGACAAACGGTAGTTGAGGCAACGAGTGGCAATACCGGGATTGGTCTTGCGATGGTTTGCGCACAAAAGGGCTATCCACTTGTGGTTACCATGGCAGAAAATTTTAGTGTTGAGCGGCGTAAAATGATGCGTTTTCTTGGCGCCAAAGTGGTGCTGACACCGGCTCATTTAAAGGGCACTGGCATGGTCAATAAAGCCGCCGAACTTGCCAAAAAACATGGTTGGTTTCTGGCGCGACAATTTGAAAACCCCGCGAATGCCGAGATGCATTATCGAACTACTGCAGAAGAGATCCTCAAAGATTTTAATGATATCAATCTTGATTACTGGGTCAGTGGGTTTGGCACCGGCGGTACATTGAATGGCGTATCCCGCAAACTTAAAGAAGCCAACCCTGATACCCGCATTATTGTTTGTGAGCCGGATAACTCACAAATTCTCGCCAGTGGTATCCGCCAGCCAGACAATGAAAGCCATCCAAAATTCCGACCTCATATGATGCAGGGCTGGTCACCGGATTTTATCCCCGATCTCGCCAATCAAGCATTACAAGCAAAGCACATCGATAATTTCATGCCCATTGATGGCGAAGATTCGCTGCGATGTGCCAAAGAACTGGCGCAACAAGAGGGTATTTTTGTCGGTATTTCAGGAGGCGCTACCTTATCAGGAGCTCTGAATCTGGCCAAACTAGTGGCCAAAGGCAGTAACATTCTTTGCATGTTGCCGGATACCGGCGAGCGCTATTTATCGACCCAACTCTTTGCTGATGTCAATGCAGATATGAACGAAGAAGAAGTAGCGATATCTACATCGACCGACAATTATCGCTTCGATAACAAGGGTGGTAGCCCATCTGCTGAAGCGCCTCTGCCGGAAGCAGAGCCTGAAATGGTGAAAGAAATCGACGGCTATATTCACGATTCTGAGCAAAAGGTAGTGATGTTCGCCCTGCAATGGTGTGAGTTTTGCGATTCGGTTCGTAATGCCCTGAAGCACTATGACATAGAGTTTAAGAGTGTCGATCTCGATAGTGTCGCCTTTGCTGAGCAAAATCATGGTGGCAAACTGCGTATCGCTCTGCGTCATAAAACCGGCTGGAATACCTTCCCCCAGATATTCGTTAATGGCGAATTTGTCGGTGGCTGCACCGATATATTCGATAAAGTGAAGGATGGCTCACTGGCACCGATGTTAGATAGGGCCGGGATCTCTTACAACCAGACCATGAGTGGTGATGGTAAAAAAGATCCCTATGACTATCTACCAATCTGGCTTCATGCTCGCTAAAAGTCGAGGCTACTTTCTGTTTGGTATACTGATGTATTAACTGCGTACCTGGCCGTCACCATAGACGATGAATTTCTCGGTGGTAAGTGCTTGCAAACCCATAGGCCCAAACGCATGAAGTTTTGAGGTAGAGATACCGATTTCAGAGCCAAGACCTAACTCACCACCATCAGAGAATCGCGAGGATGCATTTACCATTACCACTGAGGAATTGATTCGACGAATAAATTCCCGGGAGCGTTGATAGTTTTGAGTCACAATGACCTCAGTATGATCGGAGCTGTATTGCTGAATATGGGCAATCGCACTATCAAAATCGGATACCACCCGAACCGCCACTTCCTGAGCCAGATACTCAGCATGGTAATCATCTTCGGTGGCAAGCTCGGCATTATCAAAATACTGAGAACTTTGCTCACAGCTATGAACTTTCACCGCAAATGGCGCCAATGCCTGAGCCGCATTCGGTAAAAACGTAGCGGCAATATCACTATGCACCAATAACGTTTCGATAGCATTGCAGGCACTTGGACGTTGTGTCTTACCATTGACCAGAATTTCAATGGCTTGTCCTAAATCGGCGTCATTATCGATATACAGATGACAAACCCCTTTATAATGCTGAATGACGGGAATTCGTGAGTTGTCGCTGACATAACGGATCAGGGCTTCGCCACCACGAGGAATCACCAGATCAATATACTCATTGAGCGTTAGTAACTCAGTGATAACATTGCGATCAGTATTTGGCACTATGGTGATGATTTCTGTCGGAATGGCAAAATCCTGCAATACTTGGTGCCACAAATTGGAAATCGCCCGGTTACTATGCACGGCCTCCGAGCCGCCCCGCAAAATCACCGCATTGCCTGATTTCAAACAAAGCGCAGCGGCTTCCGCAGTCACATTTGGACGCGCTTCATAAATCATCGCAATCACACCCAATGGAATACGCATCTTGCCAACTTCAATACCATTGGGACGCTTTTTCAAACCACTAACACTGCCAACGGGATCGGCTAGTGCAACGATTTCTTCGATAGCGCCAGCAATACCTTCAATACGAGCATCGGTCAATAACAACCTGTCTAGCATGGCATCAGTGAGACCTTTGCTCTTGCCTGCATCAATATCTTTACTGTTCTCACCAATAAGCATGGATTTTTCCGCACGGACTTTCGCTGCCATAGCCATTAAGATGTTATTTTTTTGAGTTGTGGTTAACTGCGCCACAACTGGGCTTGCCTGGCGTGCCTTTTTGGCAAGGCTGGCGATATCAAATTGGGATACGTCACTCATAATGTTTCTTCATGGACCATTAAATTAGATTGAAAGTTACATTGTTCGTTAAATTGATCGTTACATTCATAATGAATTTGCAGAGTCATTTGCTTATTGATTCGGATTCATTCAAGCTTTTTTGCTCAGCACAAAATCATCTCGATGAATCACTTCTTGACTGGGACAATACCCCAGAATGTCCTCAATATGCTGACTGCCTTTGCCTTGAATTCGCGCTAAGTCCGCACTGGAATATTGGCAAATGCCTTTACCAATCACTTTTGGTAACGCACCATCCAGGTAAATAATGTCAATGGCCGCACCCTTGGCAAAATCGCCGGTCAATCCTTTCACACCGATAGGCAATAATGACGCACCGCTTTGTTGTAGCGCATTCACTGCGCCTTTATCGACATGGACTGCGCCAGCACTTTTTAAGGTATTTTTCAGCCACTGTTTTTTTGCCGTCAGGTTGTTGCCTTTGGCAATAAAATGGGTGCCAGGGTTTTCATTTTTTAACAGCTGTTCAAACCCATAAGGCATAGTGCCATTTACAATATAGGTATCAATGCCTTGTTGGCACGCTTTGTCCGCAGCCTGGATCTTGGTCGCCATGCCTCCCGTGGCTAAGTGATTACTCGTACCACCCGCCAAGTCATAAATTTCCTGGGTAATTTCATCGATTACAGGTATTAGTTTGGCATCACCAAATTTTCTCGGATCTTTATCAAAAACGCCATCGACATCGCTTAAAATTAGCAAAGCATCGGCATCAACCACCATGGCAACCAATGCCGCCAGATTGTCGTTATCGCCCACTTTCAATTCCTGAGTTGCCACAGTATCGTTTTCATTAATAATCGGTAAGGCTCGGTTTTCCAGTAACACCCGCACGGTATTTTTAATATTGAGATAGCGCTTGCGATCTTTTAAGTCACCATGAGTGATTAAAAGTTGTGAGCAGGAAAAATCGAAAAAGCGTTGCCAGTTCGCCATCATTTGCATTTGGCCAACGGCTGCCATCGCCTGTTTTGCGGCGATGGAAGGGTTATTCGAACCATGGGCGATATGACTTCGACCAGCAGCAACACTGCCAGAGGAGACTAAAATCACTTCGATTTCACGTTGATGACAGGCACTAATAAATCCGGCAATCGCCAGAACATGTTTTCCTGAACAGCCTTGCCCGTCTGGGGATACCAGTGCGCTGCCTACTTTTACTACGATACGTTTGTACTGCATTACTTTGCCACCCAGGTTTAATTGCTTCACACCAGTTAGTCATTTGAAGAGAGTCCTCGCTGGGGCGATAAATATCTGTGCGAGTAGAAAATTCCAACCAAATCAGCATAAAAAAAACACTGCTGTTAAGCAAGTGTAAATTACGGTAAATCCCTTGTTTTTACTGGCTTTTCAGAATACAAAACAAAACTGGACTCAAAAAAAATCAGATCTGGAGCTAACAAGCGAATTTGATAATGTTAATCTGAAAACATCCAACGGGAAAAGCCTGTCTAACTCTAACTTATATAGGGATGTAATATGCAGCCATCGCAATCGGTGCCAATCGACAATGACGTGAGTAACAATTCCTGGTTATCCTGGGGAAACAATGTCGATCGCAATGGCATGCTGGCGCGCACCATGTTAGCCTTTTTAGCAACGGCAGGATTATTTTATGTCAATATCATGCCCGCTTTAGTTTCAGGGCTTATTGAAGCTCTGGGATTTAATAAAGAAGATGCCGGACTGGTTGCTGCTTTTAATGTATATGGTGCTGCGCTTGGAGCCTTTGCCGCCGTATTTATTGTCAAAATTTGGTCCTGGCGGAAAACCTCAGTAGTGCTACTTTTTGCCCTAATCGTTGCAGATTTAATCTCCATTTTCATCGCCGAACCACTGCTCCTGATGGTAATGAGGTTTCTCCACGGCGCCATCGGCGGCTTACTGGTCGGTGTTGGCTTCTCTATTATTGCCCGCACCAAAGAAGCCGATAAAACGTTTGGTATTTTGTTATTGGTACAGTTTGGTTTAGGTGGGGTCGGGGTAATTTTTATTCCGCCGCTGGTCCCAGAATTTGGCACCGCGGTGCTGTTTTCTTCACTGATTGCATTTTCACTCATTACCTTATGCATGCTGCCCTTCATTCCTCAATACGATAAGAATGCAAACCCAGTAAAAGGAAAGCCACAATCAATCCGTAAATTACCATTGTCAGCTGCGTTGCTTGCCCTATTTTTATTTCAGGCGGCAAATATGGGGCTGTATGCCTTCATTATTGAGTTAGGTAAAGTCGCGGGGTTAGAAACTGAACTGATATCGACCATTATCGGCGTGTCTGCCTGGTTTGGTATTCTCGGCTCATTGTTAGTCGTTTGGCTATCGACCCGCGTTGGCAGAGGCTTGCCTTTAACCATTGGCATCATCTTCACTGCAATTAGCACCTTAGGCTTACATTATGCCGAACAAGAATGGGCATTTTGGCTCGCCAACATTAATATCGCCATTGCCTGGGCCTTTGTGATCCCCTATATTCTTGGTTTGTGTGCCGAGTTTGATCAACAAGGTCAAATGGCGGCGTTAGGGGGGTTTGCCTCGAAAATGGGACTTGCCTCCGGACCTTTGGTCGCCGCCTTAATGGTTACCGGCTTTAGCTATACCGTATTGATTAATATCGCTGCGCTGGTTTTGGTGCTGTCGATGATCGCAGCCTGGTGGCCATCTCGCTTGTTGGACAAAACCCCTAAAATCCGATAAAAAACAGGGGTTACAAGCAAGAGTTAAATACTTGAATTTTCTTAAGTTGCATCAGTGACGGATGTTGAGTAGTCTAATTTATAAACAATAATTATATGTTAGGTTATGCTACAGCATCTTTTCGCGCTAGACGCTGATACCAATATCAGCTTACAACAACAAATAAAGCAAAAGCTAATCGAAGCGATTAACCATGGCTATTTTCCCGCAGGCAGTAAAATGCCATCGTCGCGAAAACTTGCCGAACAATTGGATGTCGCTCGCAATACTGTTGTTTTCGCCTATCAACAACTTACCGATGAAGGCTATTTGATATCGAAAGAGCGTAGCGGTATTTATGTCAACGAATGTCCTGATTCACGCTTTGACCAAGCCGAAAAAATTCAACCGAGCGGCGAACAGTGTCACTGGTCGAATCGGATAAAAATCCTGAATAACAATAAATCTCTCCCTCCCTATCCAGATAACTGGCAAGAATACCCCTATCCATTTATCGCCGGTCAATTCGATTTAACCCTGTTCCCGGTTAACCCCTGGCGGGAATGCTCCCGGTTAACGATGAACGTCAATGAAATAGGAACCTGGGCCAGTGATAGTGGTTCCCAAGACGATTTATTCCTGATTGAAGAAATTCGCACCAAAGTACTGCCAAGGCGAGGTATTTTTGCCCAGCCAGAAGAAATTTTAATCACCATAGGATCGCAACAAGGGTTGTACTTGCTCAGTGAGTTATTACTGAACGAACAAACACTTTTGGCAATGGAGGAACCTGGCTATTCGGGGATGAGAAAATTAGCCGAACATCGAGACGCGGCGGTTGATTTGGTTGATGTCGATAATAAAGGCATTATGGTTGAGGAGATTAATAATCACATTGACGCCGTCTACACGACCCCAAGTCATCAAGTACCGACTGCTGTTACCTTATCTCAGTCACGGCGAGAACAATTAATTGCCAAAGCGAACGAGCATGACTTCATCATTATTGAAGATGATTATGAGTGCGAAGCCAATTTTGTCAGCAATCCCCACCCGGCGATTAAAAGTCTGGACTCACAAAACCGTGTCATCTATCTCTCCAGTTTTTCTAAGGTTGTCGCACCAGGTCTGAGAATCGGTTATATGGTTGCCAGTGCTGAGTTTATCAAAGCGGCGAGAAATCTAAGATCATTATCGATTCGGCATCCGCCAGCAAACAATCAACGCACCATGGCATTGTTTATCTCCCTAGGCTATTACGACACGGTCATGCGTAAAATTAACCAGACTCTGCAATTGCGTTGGCAGGAACTGCGCGAAGCGCTTAATCATTACTTACCAACGGCAATTGTCACTTCACACAGTGTTGGTGGCAGTGCTTGCTGGATCAAAGGGCCTAAGCACCTCAACAGTCAGCAGTTTGCTACGCAAGCCGCAAAGAAAGGAATACTAATAGAATCCGTTACCCGTTATTACGGTAAAGAAAACAAACCAGAGCATCACTTTCGGTTGGGTGTAAGCAGTATCGAGGTCGATAAAATCCGCTCGGGCGTCGAGTTACTGGCACAAATTTTCTGGAAAAATCATGATACCGAGGTGGAGTCTTTGCCACAACAAGCGCAATTTCTCAGCCATGACGGTTTAGCTGACTTTCTCGCCAACTGCGAATTTATCGGTCGAACCGTTTTTGGTGAACCTTATCGCATAAAACTTTCCGCCGATGGCAGCATGCGCGGTTGGGAAGGGCATCACAATGAAAAAACCGATGAAGGGCAGTGGTGGTTGGAAGGCAACACCTGGTACCGGCAATGGAAGAACTGGTCGTATGGCGAAGTGCTGGGTTTTAATATTGCCGTTCAAGGCAAGCAAATTTTCTGGCTACGGAATAATAAGCTCGTCGATTCCGCATTTTTTACCAAAAAAACGCCTTTGGCACCATCGAATCCGGTGCTTGGCTTAACCAAAAAACAATAACTGGCTCTACCCACTTTTCTCTAAATTTCTTAACGTAGAAGCGATTTCCAATTTTCCCCCGTAGGACAAGGAGAGGCTTCTACATGTCGACATTTATGATTGCCGGGTTACAACTTAATCTCGTCAACAACGAAGATAACTTCTACCGTATTCATCAGCAGGTAGTGTCAGCGAAAAAACGTTTCGCACAACTGGATATGGTGGTTCTTTCGGAGCTTGCTACATTTGGAGCCGCGCCTCGTTTCGCGCAAACCATGCCCGGTGACGCCGAGCAGCGCTATTGCCAGCTCGCATTGGAAAATAACATCTATCTGGTGACCGGCTCACTCTATCAGCGAATTGATGACAAGGTATATAACACTTGCTCAGTGATTGATCCAAATGGTGAGGTCATTTGTCGTTACCAGAAAATTTACCCATTCTTGCCTTATGAAAGCGGCATCTCCAGCGGTAACGAATTCACTACGTTTAATATTCCCGGTGTCGGTTGTTTTGGAATTTCAATTTGTTATGACATGTGGTTTCCGGAAACCATTCGTGCTCTTTGCTACCAAGGGGCGGAAGTCATTCTTCACCCAACCCTGACCAATACGATTGATCGCGACGTGGAATTATCCATTTGCCGAGCCAGTGCCGCAACAAATCAATGTTATATGGTGGATGTCAATGGCGCCGGTGAAATGGCGGTTGGTAAATCCATCATAGTCGGCCCAGGAGGGGAAGTGATTCATCAGGCGGAGACCAATCAGGAATTAATTTTATTTGAAGTCGACTTTGACTACGTGCGCCGCGTGAGAGAACAAGGCTGGCAAGGCCTGGGACAACCATTAAAAAGTTTTCGTGATAAGCAAATTGAATTTCCGCAATACCACGAAAAACTGAGCGCCAGTGCGTTAAGCAAGCTTGGGCCGTTGCAAAAACCAGGAAGTCGCATTCTGGACTCATCAGAAAATTAATTCTGGTACTAACCCTAAAAAGATTAAACAAATACATTAATAAAAAAGCAAGCGAGAAAAAATCCATGAAGATCAACAATAAAAACCTGAGTTTCAAGCTTTCACAAGTTGCTATTGCACTGAGTTCTGCTGGCTTACTCGCCGGTTCGCCTGTCGCAATTGCCGAAGAAAGCGCACAACAATCTGGTATGGAAGTCATTGAAGTAACCGCCAACCGACGCGCCCAAAACATCAAAGAGGTTCCATACAATATTTCCGCAGTATCTGGCGAAGAGCTGGAGAACAATCAAATCGTCGATGCCAGCGAGTTGATGCGTAATGTTGCAGGTATCACGGTTGTTGATCGCGGCTATCGAAATTCAGGTACCGTCAACTCCATCGTGATTCGCGGTGTCAACGTCGATAGTGGTGCGAACGGCGATGTGCCGCTTTCGGCGGTTCCTACCGTCGCAACCTATGTCAATGAAACACCGATATTTGCTAACTTTATTCTCAAAGACATTGAGCAAGTTGAGGTACTTAGGGGCCCACAAGGGACTCTTTATGGGTCTGGCTCATTGGCGGGTACCGTCAAGTATCGGATGAACCGCCCGGACACGGACGAGTTCAGCGGCAGTGTGAACTTAACCTACAGCCAAACCGACGGCTCTGAAGGCAACAACCTAACCGGTGATGTGGTACTTAATATCCCACTTGGCGATAAATTCGCGTTTCGAGGCAATTTCGGAAAAATCGATAATGATGGCGTCATCGATTACACCACCTTGTATGAGCTGCAACCCGTAGATTATGGTAGCGGTAGTGTTTATTCGCGTGATGAAGGACAAATGACCCCAGTACCAAGCAATGGCGACATTGCAACGGGTGACCCGGTATTCACAAGCAAAGAAGACGCGGATACGGTCGAGATTGACTACGGTCGCGTGGCTCTTGGCTTCGAAGCGACGGACAACCTCAACTTCTTACTGTCTTACCAGTATCAAAGTGATGAAATCGGTGGCCGAAGACAAGTGACTCGTGGTGTTCACTGGACTGAAGAAGTCGATGGCGAGCGTGTTGCGACCGAATATGGCGAATACGAAAATGGCGCCGTTGTGCTTGAACCATCAGAGCGAGATGTGTCGCTCACTGCATTGGAAATCGAATGGAATTTGGGCTTTGCTACCTTAACGTCATCTTCTTCAATGTATGAGAACGATGGTGAAGCATTAAGTGATAACTCCGGGTTTTATGCACAACAAAAATGGTTTACCGGCTTGTACTATGGTGCACCTCGACCCATTGCTATCGCGACTCGTGGCTATGAAGAAGAAGCCTTTGTTCAGGAGTTACGTCTGGTATCAAATGAGCGCGTTGCCAATATGGACTGGGTCGTAGGTTTGTATTATATGGATCAGGACCGTAAAGTTTATCAAGATAGTTTTATGCCAGGTTATCAGCAATGGGCAAACGCCGCCTTTGACTGGTGGGGTATCATGGCCGATTTTGGCATGGTCTATACCGACAATGATTTCCATTATGTACGTGACGAAAGCTTTAAAGATACCGCAATATTTGGTGAATTGACCTATCACTTTACCGATGATTTCCGTGCCACTTTTGGTTTACGTACGTTTGAGAATGAATCGAATAATGACACCACGCTTTCGCTACCGATTTGGCCATACCTAGGCGACGAGCCAAGCTTTGGTGAAGATGACAGCGACACCCTGTTCAAAGCGAACGTTTCCTGGGATATTGGTGAAGACACCATGCTGTATGCAACGGTTGCTGAGGGTTATCGTCGCGGTGGTGCGAACGCGGTGCCACTCGATGGCAGCCTGGAAGAACGTCCGGAATGGCAACAATACTTTTCGGATTCAACCACCAACTATGAAGTGGGTGTAAAAGGGTTTTTAGGTGACAACAATCACGGATACACGGCGTCACTCTTCCTTATGGACTGGCAGGATCCGCAACTAAATACGGCGTCTTCCTGGGGTTTCTTTACGGTCGCTAATGGTGATTCGGCGGAAACATCCGGTCTGGAATTGGAATTACAGGGTTACCTAGGGGAAGATCTTCGCTACGTACTTGGTTATGCCTATGTTAATGCTGAGCTTACCGGCGATTTCTTAACGCCTTCTCCGGTTTGGGTGGAAGATCCTCTGTCAGTGACCGCCGAAGACGGCGCACAATTACCTCTGGCACCTGAACATACACTAAGTTTTAGCCTTGATTACACCTACAGTCTTGATAATGGTTGGTACTGGATTACCAATGCCAATATGTATTACCAATCGGATTCTTTAAACTGGTATGGAGACGTGAGTGGCCCGGATGCAAATCCTCGTCAGGCAGAAATCGACAGCTTTGCCTTGTTTAATGCCAGTACACGTTTAAGTACGGAAAACTGGGATGTGAGTTTATACATCAAGAACATTGGCAATGAAGAAGGGGTGACCGGTTCCGTTACTCAAGGACATATGGGTACGGATCCAAGCGAGAATTTCTATGGAAACTCTTCTAAGGATTACATCAGCTTACCGCGTACCATAGGGGTCGCAGCAACGTATCGTTTCTAGTTGCCGATAACACCGAATATAAAAGAGCCAGCTTAGCCTGGCTCTTTTTATTGGGCTATTCCCAAGCGCGAACAACTTGGTTAAAGTAGATTAAAAACCCAACGAATAAACCATGACCTCTACCGATACAGTAATTAACAATCAAGCGACAGTGATTGCACACAAGCAACGAGAGCAACAGTTAGATCATATCTGGCATTTGATTAATCAACGAGCCGCGCAAAAAGCATTACACGAATGCAAATTATTTACCCAGAAATATGAAGATTATGACCATGGCTGGTATGCGTTCAGTTTTTTATTGTTTCAGTTAAAAAAGGCAGGTGAGGCATTACACTGTATTGAAAAAGCCGTAAACATTTCCCCGCAAATGGTCGATTGGCGAATTCATAAAGCGCATGTGTTGTGGTTACTAAATCGCTTGACCGACGGCAGAAATGAACTCAGTCACATAAAGACACTTCCCCAGACAATGCATCAGCTTATCGAGCTCGCAGAGGTCAGCAATAAACTATCCGACTATCATGTTGCGCAAAATTGTTATCTTGCCATGCTCAACACAGAAAAAAATCCGCAATCGAGGGCCCAACTGTACTTTAATCTGGGCTCCGTTCAACGCTATCTCGGCGATCTCAGCGCAGCAGAACAGAGCCTAGATGAAGCGTTGGCATTATCCCCAAATGATACCGAAGCCCTCTTATTGCGCTCGAGTTTGAGAAAGCAAACCCTTGAGAATAATCATACTGAGCAACTGCAATCCATGCTTAATACGCAAGCGCTCAACGCATTACAAAAATCTCAGGTTTGCTACAGCCTGGCAAAAGAATTTGAAGATTTGCAAGAATACTCTGCAAGCTTTAAGTCGCTGAAAATTGGCGCCGATAGCAGACGACAAAGCATACGTTATGATGTCAATAACGACATTCGCGCTTTAGCCGAGATACGCAATGCATTTGATCAACAATACTTTGACCGTTTAAAACAGCAGTCGCGTCAAAGTGCAAGTGCAAGTGACAAGGATCGGGCCCAAATCGCCACACCGATATTTATCTTTGGCTTACCGCGGACCGGCTCAACCTTAGTCGAACGTATTATCAGCAATCATTCAGACGTAACCAGCGCCGGCGAGCTCAATTATTTTTCCTGGCATTTAATGCAACAGATATCCGAACAACTTAATATAAAGCCAAGCGACCAATTACAATCCATCAGGAGTTCCCGTGAGTTGGCACCGGAAAAACTGGGACAGGCCTATTTGCAGTCGACGCGCTCGTATTGGCAACAAAAACCCTATTTTATCGATAAGTTACCTTTAAACTCTCTTAATGCCGGCCTTATTAAAGGGGCGATACCGAATGCTAAAATGATTTTAGTGCAGCGCAACCCTATGGATACCTGCTATGCCATTTATAAGCATTTATTCACTCAGGGGTATCCTTTCTCCTATTCTCTTGACGAACTTGGACAATATTATGTTGCCCACCATCAGCTCATGCAGCACTGGGTGGATACCTTAGGCAGCGATTTATACACGGTTCGCTATGAAGCTCTGGTCAGTGACCCTCAACACCAAACTCAAGAGATGCTGAGCTATTTAGATTTACAGTTTGAACCTAGCTGCCTGCAATTTCAAAACAACCGTCAGGCAAGTACAACGGCAAGTGCAAGTCAAGTCCGACAAGGGTTGTATCGCGACTCCGTAGAGAAGTGGCGGCACTTTGAATCGCAGTTAGCACCTTTGAAAAAACGACTTGAAGATGCGGGTATCGAAATTTAGCTTGCCGAGCATTCAACTTTGCTTAACCACATGAAATTCAATATGATAATTCACTTAGGCTGAATGAAAGGGCAAAAAATTGATAACTGACGTACAAAACTGGCTAGTTGAACAAGGCTTACCTGCCAATTATATTGACCCGGTATCCCTGGGTATTGGCATTATTATTCTTATCGCATTATGCTGGGTCGGCTTTTATATTGCCAGGCATCAAGTGCTTAATTTCGTCCATAAACTGGTTAGTAAGTCTGCCAATAAATGGGACGATTTACTGATTCAGCACAGCGTTTTCAGCCGTATAGCCTGGCTCGTTCCAATCACTATTTTGTTGATCTTAAGTCCGATATTTATCAACACGCAGCCATTATTACTGAATTTTATTCAGGTTTTTTCCAAAGTTGCGTTAGCGATTCAGGTCGCTCGCAGCATCAGCTCCTTATTAAATGTCACCAATACTGCCTTTCAAGAATCCAGCAAGGAAAAGTACTTACCCTTAAATGCCACCATTCAAGTACTTAAGCTAGCGGTTTATCTTGTCGCGATTATTTTGGCTATTGCGGCCGTTGTCGATAAATCACCGATTTATCTACTGAGCGGTTTAGGTGCATTAACCGCAGTCCTTCTTTTGGTTTTTCAAGATACGATTAAAGGTCTGGTTGCCAGTGTCCAAATTTCTGCCAACAAAATGGTGGCACCGGGGGACTGGATTGAGATGCCGCAATATGGCGCCGATGGCGATGTATTGGAAATTGCTTTGAACACCGTGAAAGTGCAAAACTGGGACAATACGGTCACAACGATTCCAACCTATGCGTTAATTAGCGAGTCTTTCAAAAACTGGCGAGGTATGACAGCTTCTGGTGGTCGAAGAATCAAGCGTTGTATTCAGATTGATCTTAACAGTGTGCATTTTTGCTCTGCACAGCTTTTAGAAAAGTTGTTGAAACTGGAATTGCTCGAGCCCTACCTTAAGCAAAAACACCAGGAAGTTGCGGCGTATAATTCGCAAAAGCCTGACCAGGAAGACAGCAATCCAAATTTGAGAAAATTAACCAATATCGGCACGTTTAGAGCCTATATCACTGCATACTTACAGAGTCATCCCAAAGTACACCCTGAGATGACCTGCATGGTCAGGCAATTAAAACCGAGTGAAACCGGCGTATCCCTGGAACTGTATTTTTTCAGTAATGATACCAATTGGATAAATTATGAAGGGATTCAGGCAGATGTCTTTGATCATCTATTTGCCATAGCACCGCTATTTGAATTGCGACTATTTCAAAACCCTACCGGCTACGATTGGCAAAACGCCATCCGCCACTGATGCCCATCAGTGCTGTTCACCGCCAGTACTAATACTGGCGAATGACCCCTTCCTGAATCGACGAGGCGACCAGACGACCCTGCCGGTCAAATATTTTGCCGCGTACAAGCCCTCTGCCACCACTTGCGGACGGACTATCAATATCATAGAGCAGCCAGTCATCAAATCGAAAAGCGCGGTGAAACCACATCGCATGATCAATTGTGGCTATCTGAAAATCTTTCGACCAGATATTTTTTCCGTGGGGATGCACTGCAGTGGGTAGAAAATTATAATCGGATGCATAACCCAAAACATATCGATGGATTCTTGGGTCATCACCTAAATCGCCTTTGGCGCGCATCCAAACCTGATTGCGAGCTTCGGATATTTGAGGATTTAACCAGTCGTATTCTTTTACCGGACGAAATTCGATAGGGCGCTCTGCAAAAATAGTACTGTGCAAATGTTCGGGAATATGTGGCTTATACTTCAACTGCAATTCATGCAGGCTTTTAAGCGCTTCTGGTTGCGCGACAGAAGGCATTATATCCTGATGCTCAAACCCTTGTTCTTCGATTTGAAACGATGCCATCATATTGTAAATGATTTTACCGTTTTGCATCGCCTGTACACGACGCGTACTAAAGCTCTTACCGTCACGGGTAATATCCACCAGATAGGAAATCGGTTTAGTGGCATCCCCGGGCCGTAAAAAATAGCAATGGAATGAGTGAAGATTACGTTCGTCACTGAGAGTTTGCTTTGCCGCCGATAGCGCCTGACCAATAACCTGGCCACCGAATACGGCCTTAAACCCCAAATCCTGGCTTTGCCCTAGAAATAAATTAGTATCGAGCTTTTCAAGGCTTAGCAGGCCTAATAACTCGGTTAACACTGTACTCATTCACGCTTCCTAATGTGATTTATACGAACCTGATAAATTCTAACACTTCGAACTGGCGCATTTCATATAAAACTCGAACAAAACCTGAACTAATGCATACAATTGGGTTACATATTTTAACAAACCATCAACATCGTTCACTTACAGATCAAAAAACACACATTTTTTTAAAGTTTTTTATTTAATATAAACAAGCACTTATATAATTATGGCGCGATTTGTTAAAATTAATTTGCATAAAGGGGTTTACAGAAAGAATTCGATCCATATAATAACAATCAAGAGCTGACAAGCTCGTCCAAGGCAAACCTAGTGAAAGCTAGGGACGCAAAGTTACCGGTCTAAGGGTAACTAATTTATATACGTTCATGGTGTAAATTAGTAACTTATGACAGCGGGACCGCCGAGTAAGAAATAGTGGGGGCTTTTCCTATAAAGCGTAACCTGTCTATCGATTGTGTAACTTTGCGCGCCTTGTCTTATCTCTAGGTCTATCGACCCGTTCTGTTTTATCTTGTCTATTAATTGCTATTGTCTTGTATTGTCAATTAGATTTACGACAAAAATTCCCGCATACGTTTCGTTTAAAATTCCATATATTTAAAATAAATCCGTTAGTTTCGTCATTTTCACTTAACTGGATTATTGTTGTGTTAGCCTCTTTGCACGTATTCCCTGGCATTCATCATTAACACGAAATTCTTTGTAGCAAATCCTTTGTACTATTTGTACCAGATAGTCGCGAGCATAATTTGTTCGAATGTATCCCCGGTGTTTTTATTTTGGAAAACCTTCAAACTTCACCGCATTTAAACCAACCTTGTGCCATTGTGCTTGCTCTTCACAGAAGATTTGAGCATCTAATGATTTGCTCGGTTCTTCATTCAAAGAACCTGCGGGGACAATGAGAAACTTACCACTTTGAGACAAATATGGCAGGCCAGAGCCACACTCAGAGCAGAATGATCTAGCAAATGAGCGAGTTGGGTGATCATAGCGTTTTATTTTTTCCTCGCCTTTTATCCATTCGATGTTAGATGGTGAAGTAAACAAGTTGGCGGCGTGTGCAGAGCCCGTTAACTTTCGACACTGTTCACAATAGCAAAAAAAGAATTTAGCAAAGTTATCTTCAAGCTTGAAAGTGACACTTCCACAACAACAGCCACCATTGATTTCTTTGTTCATTTAAACCTCCACACAAGTTGCAACCGACTGGTTATGAATAACAGTGAATTGTGCAATCAGCCTGTACTTATAGTAATAACGCCCCCCGTGAAAAGGCGAGCGTTAATACGTCATGAATGAATACAAAAATCGATAAAAATCAATTAGCAACAATTAAGATTTCTTGCTGTTGATGTATTCATCGATTAGCTCTTCTAACAAAGACAAGGGAACGGAACCATTTTTCAATACCTCATCATGGAATTCACGAATATCAAAATCCGCTCCCAGAGCCTGCTCCGTTTTTGCCCGCAGAGCTTTAATTTTGATTTCACCTAGCTTGTAGGACAGTGCCTGAGCAGGCCAGGAGATATAGCGGTCGATCTCGGTTCTGACGTTGTGTAACGACAGAGCGGTATTACTTGCGAGGAAGTCCATCGCCTTGTCTCGAGACCAATCCATACTGTGCATTCCTGTATCTACCACCAATCGAGCTGCACGCCACATCTCGTAAGTTAAGCGGCCGAAGTCAGAATATGGATCTTGATAAAAGCCCGCTTCTATCCCCAGATACTCACTATATAACCCCCAGCCTTCACCGAATGCAGAAATATAAGTACGCTGCCTGAATTTAGGTACATCTTTCATTTCTCTGGCAATAGAGCCTTGCAGATGATGGCCCGGAACCGCTTCATGTAGCGTTAGAGCTTCTAAAACATATAATGGGCGTCGATCAAGGGCGTAAGTATTGACCCAATATTCTCCAGCTTGATCATCACGACTCGGACCGGAATAACGGCCCGTCGTATACTTAGGCGCAATGCTTGCTGGTACTGGTACAACCCCGTAAGGCGTTCGAGGTAAAGTTTTAAATAATTTGGGAAGTTGTGCATCCATTTTTTTAGCGATAAACGATGCTTCTTTTAACAACTCTTCTGCGGTTTTTGCGTAAAACTGCGGATCCGTACGTAGAAACTCGACAAATTCCGCAAAGGTTCCCTGAAAGCCGACAGAGTCGATGATTTGTTCCATCTCGGCACGGATCCGAGCCACTTCTTGAAGTCCAATTTCATGGATTTCTTCTGCGGTTAAATCTAAGGTAGTGTAGTATTCAATGCGGTTTTGATAAAAAGCGTTACCTTCCGGTAAAGACGTTGCGGCGATATTCGTGCGCGCATTTGGAATATAGTCCTGGACCATAAAATCATAAAACCCCTGATAGGTAGGATTAATGATTTCCATTACTGCCTTTTGCCCTTGTTGTGCGAGGCGTTGCTGGGTTTGCTGATCAAAATGTTCAGGAAATTGTTTAAAAGGACGATAGAACTGGCTGCTTTTCGCATCTTCTACAATAAACGCGCTGATACTATCTTCAAACCCTGTCAATACTACCTTAGGTTGAGTGCGACCGGTTTCCAGACCCAGTTTCATCCAGGCGACCTGTTGTTGAAAATACTCCGGTATTTGGTTTAACCTGGCGAGGTAAGTATCATAATCATCGACCGTTTTAAATGACGAACGATCCACCATATAAGGTAAATATGCATGAAAACCCGCCTCGGCAGTCAAAGGCATGTAATGTTCTTTATAGCGGTAATTATCAATCTGGTTATTCAGCTTATAAAGCAAAATGGTATGATTTATCCGGTTATCTGAGGATAGTTTTGTCACATCAATATTGTTCAATCTATCGCGCAGAGCCAGTTGCTGTTGATACTGCGATTCGAGCGCTTGCGGTGATACGTCGTAGTATAAATTTTCGCTGTTTTTTCGAAAAGGATTGAGACGGTCCTGAAATGATTGCTCGTCCGAAATGATTTGCGCCAATTGTTGAGCATCACTTGCAGATTGCTTTTGTGTTGATGTGCTTGTCGATGAACTACAAGCAAAAAGCCCGAGCGTTATGGCCAATACCATAAAAGAATTGATTAACTTCACTGATTGTTGCCTTCTTGTTTATTGATTAATGCGACCAGTTGTTCCACTGATTCTTCACTAAATACTTTTATCTTGTGTTGATGCAGCAATGCTGCGGTTACGCCCTTGCCCTCGACTTTCTTGCCGGAGAAAGTGCCATCGTAAATTAACGTAGAGCCACAGGATGGAGAGTACTCCTTTAATAGGGCGAATTTAATTTTATAATGTTGACATAAACTTAATGCTTGCTGAGCCCCAAGAGAAAATTGTTTACTCACATCGTTACCATATTCATCGATAACACCCCCATCACGCTGCTCAGCACGAGCTCTTGGTACTGAAAGTCCACCAGCCACCTCAGGACAAAGAACGATAAGACGACCTTGCTGCTTCCAAGTTTGCAATTGAGGATGCATTAATGCCTTGGCTTCACCGTCATATCGGACTCGATTACCAAGAAAGCAACTGCTAACCAGAATTTTTTCCATTCATCTATTCCAGTTTGTCGTTATTAAATAGCGACTCCAACTCTTTGCGCCCCTTGCGATTAACCTTGAGAAGCTCGTCGAAATCATACTTATCATTTGCTTGATAGGCTTGCTCTAACATTTCTTCATCATGGCGGCGGAACACTTTAACCATAAACTCCGCTCGCCCTTCATCAATACCATATTCTTCTAATACAATTTGCGCCGCCTTCAAACTACTTTCAAACATTTCTCTTACGGTGGTTTCGACGCCCATCTCGCGATATTTAAAAACACTTAAGCGGCTTTTCGCCCGGGCGATTACTTTTAAATTTGGATAATGCTCGCGTACCGTTTTCGCGATGGCAAAACCATGTTTATCACTATCGGCGGCGATGAACATAATTTTCGCATGTTCTAGACCCGCAGCTTTTAACAGTTTTAAGTTTGTGGCATCACCAAAGAAAACCTTGTTCCCGAACTGTTTAACAAATTCAATATGCTCGGCGTTGTAATCAAGCGCCGTAAACGGAATTCGGTTGGCGGTTAATATTCGCCCGGTGATTTGTCCAAATCGCCCAAAGCCGGCAATTATGACTTCCGGCTCATGACTTACTGATTCCTGATCATAGTTTTGATCTTTGCCACTGCTTTTCAAGACTTTATCGACAAGGAGCACTAATGGCGAGGTTAACGCCATCGAAAGGCTGACCACAATCGTCACCAAATTATTCATGTCGCTGGAAATAATTCCCTGGCCAAGGGCAAAACTCATAATGACAAATGCAAATTCACCACCCTGAGATAGCATTAACGCCAGTTTAAACTTCTCTCTTTTCAAGCCTCCACTAGCACGCAGCAAGCTATAAATGATTAATGTTTTAAACGCCATTAATAGCACAGCTGCACCAACGATAGTTGTCGGTTGTTTGAGTAGTAAACCTAAATCCAGTTTCATGCCTACCGCGATAAAGAATAGCCCCAATAACAAGCCTTTAAATGGTGATATCTCAACTTCCATTTGGTGACGAAAGCTTGAATTGGCGAGTAGAATACCGGCAGTAAACGCCCCCATTCCCATCGACAAACCGACCATCTGCATCAGTAGTGCCGTCGCCATTACAATTAATAATGCAGAGGCGGTCATTACCTCACTGCTACCATAGCGCGACATCGTTCGAAGAAATGGATTCACAAAGTATCGGCCTGACAATAATACGAAAACAATGGCGGCAATGGATACCCACCAGGCTGGAGCATCTGGATTTGAGCGACCGGCTAAAGCTTCCACAAGTAATAAAATCGGGATAACCGCGATATCTTGCATTAATAAAACCGAAAAGCCTTTTTGCCCCAGAGGGGTATTAAGTACACGCCTTTCGGTCATTAACTGAATCGCGAATGCCGTTGAAGATAATGCTAAAGCCATACCAACGATAAGCGGCACTTTTAGACCATCATTAAGAAGCCAGAAAATCGCGCCAAAGATCACTAAAGTCGTAATTAATAACTGTCCGCCACCAATAAAGATAATGTCGTTGCGCATTCGCCACAACTTTTGCGGATCCAACTCCAGACCGATGATAAACAACAGAAATACAACGCCATATTCGGCAAAATGGAGAATTTGATCCGGGTCATTGATAAGCCCTAAAACCGATGGACCAATGATAATTCCCGCAACAAGATAGCCGAGAATTGAACCTAGTTTAAAGCGGGTGAAAAAAGGTACGGCGATTACCGTAGCGGTAAGAAATACAATCGCTAAGCCAAGATTACTCATAAGAAGGGTAAGTGATACAAATGTTAACTAAGTGTACTGGAAAATGCGATTAAAAGGGAGACCTAGAGCGGTTCCCTTTCTGTGAATAGGTTCGGTAGATTTTAGGGAGGTAGTAAAACGCGTTGTTAACTGCGTTTTAAGGTGGAGTCAAAATAAAAGACATTTTGAGGGTGGAGTCGAATCAAAAACGATTCGAAGGTGGAGGCTTCGCGGGTGGATAAAACCTTAGTTCCGGCAGGTTTTTAGGTGACAACTGCGTAGGTGGATAAAACCCTAGTCTCGGCAGGTTTTTAGGTGACGACTGAGTAGGTGGATAAAACCTTAGTCTCGGCAGGTTTTTAGGTGACAACTGCGTGGGTGGATAAAACCTTAATCTCGGCAGGTTTTTAGGTGACAACTTCGTCATCTTCACACTCAACTTCGTCATCCTCACGAAAGTGGGGATTTGCTTTTGCTTTAGATTCCCAGTAGTGTCTGGGAATGACGGCAAGGGTAGTCACCCTAGGAGAACTTTAGTTCGATTTGTCACCAGACGCAGGCTTGTTTGCTGCGGCTGTCACCCTAACACAGCGTTTTTAGCTGTGTTTGTCACCTTTAGAGCTTTAGCTTGCACTTTGTTCCGTCATCCTCACGAAAGTGGGGATCTGCTTTGCTTTGGATTCCCAGTAGTGTCTGGGAATGACGGCAAGGGTAGTCACCCTAGGAGAGCTTTAGTTCGATTTGTCACCAGACGCAGGCTTGTTTGCTGCGGCTGTCACCCTAACACAGCGTTTTTAGCTGTGTTTGTCACCTTTAGAGCTTTAGCTTGCACTTTGTTCCGTCATCCTCACGAAAGTGGGGATCTGCTTTTGCTTTAGATCCCCAGTAGTGTCTGGAAATGACGGTACTGGTTAATGATTTGCTGCGGGGAGTATTTTCTCCATCTGCGCTAGCTTCCCTCAAACGTAAAAAGCCCGCTCAACTGAGCAGGCTTCTATATCTATGATACATCAACTAATATTTAATATTTACGCGGCCTAGCGATTATGTCCAGGGATGGACGGTAAAGCGACGTTTCATGGATGGTTAAACGTCGCAAAGCTACAGGGATGTAGTGAATGTCGAAAATGCACAAATACATGGATGTATGCAGGTAGAATAACGCAGGAGCAGTTATCGAGGAGCAATTTTCGACGACCTCGGTTCGGGCTTTTTGCGTTAATTAGGAGCCTAGCGATTCTGTACAAGGACGTACTAATGCCGACAGGTTCATGGATGAACGTTGTATGTCGGCGACC
>NZ_VCBC01000009.1 GCF_005843925.1 Thalassotalea litorea | reverse complement strand
TGTATGGACTCCGTCGTAAAGGTTTGGTCATTTTTACGTTACATCCCCGAGGGGAGGGAGTCCATACATCGTGACACTACAGGGAATCTTAGCTAGAGCCGAATGTCTCAAAAGTGCCAATAAGAGCAGTACGTATCGCAAGCGATGCTCCGGGAACGTGACGGAAAAACGTCACTTCGAGTACACAATCGAAGATTGTTTCGGGTACACGACGAAGAACGTCGCTTCGGGTACGCTGATGTCATCAGCTCCGAGTACACGCTGTTTCGAGTGAAAAGCAAAACCACCTCGCGTCATTCCCTGACACTACAGGGAATCTATCGTAACCGATTGAACGGCGGCTATGTGCCATTAGCTGCCCGTTAGCAATTGCTAATATACGGTGACTTTTGATCCGAACTCTGCGCTCAGTATAGAGATTAATACAGTTTTACCGAATCTAGGCAGCTTACTACCTTGGTTGTAGCACTTGGTTAAGCATGATGTCCTTCCATAGTTTGTTTGTGACGATGTAGGCAAAAAGAAACAAACAGAGATATGGCACCACAAACGATAAACCAAAGCGCTAAAATCAAGCCTTGATTATAAATATATAGTTTGCCTACCACCCATGAAAGACAGTAAATTGCTTGAAAAAACCAGATATATGCTGCTGTTGAAGTTGAATATTTGTATGATCGAGCTGCTAGCATTAGCACTGACACTGTAGAGACAAAACCTAAGGGGTAATACCAAGGGTTCCATTCGAATATAGATGTAGGAGTTACAAAAGTCGCCAAGAGAAACATACCTAGCTCAGGAGTCAGTATTAAAGACGGTCCAAATAATATGCATAAGACTTGGACTGCTCGTTTTTCTAATTTTGTTTCTCTTTCCATAGTAGTGTTTAACAGTTTATTTTGTTTAATACTCGGTAACTCTATTTTGAAGAATCCCTGAACGACTCTAGTTCGCTCTAAGAAGACATTAACCTTTTCAGTTGGTTAGCGTCAAATTCATGTAATGCGCTATCAAAATCTACCCAGAGTGGTGTCTTAGAAGTTGATAAAAACGTCAATGACACGAAGTAACTTTTAATTCTGGACGATTTATTTATTGCTCCTCGAAGCTGGCACCTTTCAAGTTTTTCACTACAGCTTTAATTTCCTGAACAAGGTAACTCAAAGATTTCGGATTCACAGGAACACTATCATTGTTGTAGAAGTGAAAATTATAAACATTTGGATCAAATGGGTTTACGCCGATTATCTTGATGTCTTCACGCCAAAGCTGAGTCAGTGAGCTATCTGAATTTGGTCTTGTAGGCACGCTTCTAATCGCAAATGCATTCGCTTCGCCAAATGCCTCAATGCGCGAATAAAAAACATTCCTAGTGGTAGGAGAAATTTTGAAGGTGATACTATAAATAGGATTTTCAACATCATCTGTATCAGGTATTGTCGAATAACCAAAAGCCACACAAGCAACTGCAACAATAAGCCCCACCAAGCAGTTCCAGAGGTTTTTCCCTGTCATATCAACCCTCCAATCCGTGATATTTTCGTATGTTGGCGATCACCTGTTGATCGACATACCAGAAGCTTACGAACTTGCAGGCCGATTATCACCGTCCTCAATTCGTATTAGATTTGAATCTCCATTAGCGATTTACTTACAGTTAGTTTGAATGACTGTAGATCGCTCTTTAAAGTCCATGGGAATCAAAGTTTTTTGTAAAAAACATCTATTTCGTGGGTAGTAGCCAAATATTTTTTATCATCCCTGCTAAAGCAAACTTTCCGGACCTCTTTTTCTTCGTAATTAAGACCAGAGACTGTAGTTCTATTTAAAGTGGTAGAGGCTGCACAAAACGTTTCGTCTGTCTGATTTAATATTTCAACGCTATCACCTGAGGACTGGGGCATCGAACTTGGTTTACCCATCATTTTCATGGCCCCCAGTAACTGTTCTTTCGTAACTGATCGAGAATCTTTGCCAATATCTGGAACATTGAGAGATTGCACAAGTGTGTATTCGTTATGCAACCATGGTTCAAACTTCTCTACATCATTACTGAGATAAGCTGATTCAAATTCAAGGTAAACAGAAGTTACCCCTGCATCATTTGCATACGTATTAGCGGATAATAACATTAGAAAAATTGTAAGACGGTACATGATAAATCCTTTATTCCTACAACAATTGTAGTGTGTCCACGAAAATGGGGTAAGTCGACACACCAGCCGCTCGCGACTAGCAACTTATCAATAACTTACGTTATTTATGGCGACGTCGCAATGTGCCATTAGCTGCCTGTTAGCAAATGCTAATATACAAAAGCTCTAAATAAGGAGTTTATCGAGGCTCGATGAGATTTGAAATGATTTAGTTTTTAGACTCACAATATAAGACGTAAGTACTATTGATGTATGTGCTAATACTTATTAGGCATGAGACGATTATAAAGTAAAAATTCTCGGTTAGTGGTACCAATATCAAACCGTATTCGTTCTCTATAAGGGAAGCTGCCTGTACACCAGCCAAACCACAAAGTAGAAAAGTTGCTTTGCCATGCCAGGTATTTGACACTTTTAATTTGGAGTTGTCTCGATTCGACAAAATTACTCCTAAGAAAAAGGGGGCAAGCAATAATTTATTATGGTACCCCCAAAAAAGAATAAGTAACGTACCTACAATTAACATTGTTCCTACCAGGTGCCTATTCCAAAGCTTATATTCCTCAATGAAGTTCACTATCCTATCCTAATCAAAATTTGTTTTAAAAAGTTCTTCAGCTTTATCCCTGCATGAGCTACACACTACTTTGAAGTCAGCTTTTTTCATTCAAGAGTCTTTAGATCTACTACCTATTTTTTACAAGTGAGTCTTCACACGGCGAACACAAAGCCCAAGTCCTTGCGCAATCTTCATAGTCATAAGTAAAAATCAACAGAGATGCCTTTACTTAGTGCTTTGGGAATATGAATGCAAGCAACGCCGACACTATTCCTTCCTTGCTTTTTGCAATTAATTGTCTTCAGAAATGACTCTTAATCGCTCACTATAGACATTAACCTTTTCAGATAGTTAACGTCAATTCAAGGCATACCAGCAATAGCCAACCAAGTCTTAAACTCACACGTGCATCCGGTGAGACATAAAGTCGCAACCACACCCTATGAGAGCCACAGTTCGCAATTGTCACCCGGTGAGACACAAAGTCGCAACCCCACCTTACGAGAGCCCCAGCTCGAAGTTGTCACCGGATGAGACCTTTAGGTCGCAATCCCTTCCCTTTTCATGCCAAATACGTTAGGTTAGTTTTTGACCATAATGGAAAGCAGCTGACAGGACGTTACAAACGGCGAGCGAAGCTGAATTCTAATAACAATAATTTGCGCTAAATCACTGAGGTTGCCGTGCCAGTCGACCATTTTATCAACGAAAAGATATCGCAGTTGATGTACTACCTGAACGCGCTGTTAAAGAACGAAGTACATCCAACCGAAATTAATCTGTTCATTTGGGACTGTTTTGAAGAATGGAACGTCCTGAAAGTCACAGATGACACACCCAATAACGCCAGAGAACGGGTATTTTGGCACCTTTTGCATGAATTAAAATTAGGCTCCGGTTCGTTAAACGACCTGGATAATGACTGGAATCTCAAATTTGAGATTGAAGCCTGTATGGAATTTTTGCAAGGTCAGGGAAGGTACCCGATTCATTGTGTCGGTTGGCGCCCAGTTTAAAACTGCATTTACACCTGATCTCTAATGCCTGGCAGTCACCTGCCAGTCGATTTCATTGGCAATATTTTCAATAAAGCCCTTTGTTATCGTTCCAGTCGACAGAATATCCATCCAGCCCCCCTATCTTGGCCACATCGCTCAAATATTGATTTCTCTGCTTACTAATATTTGTTAGTCTCATAACAGCGCCAATAACAAAGAACAAACCACGTGCAATCATTTCGCCACACGCTCTCTTATTTTTCCAATCCCAAGCTCTTAACCATTTTTTGTTTTGGTATTGCCAGTGGTTTCCCCTGGGTCTTAATTGGCTCAGCAATGACGGCGTGGCTCACGGATGAAGGATTAAGTCGCTCTTCGGTAGGGCTTTTTGGTTTAATCTTTGTCGCCTATTCGATTAACTTCCTTTGGTCCCCTTTGGTAGACAGAGTCAACCTGCCTTGGTTGGGGAAATGGTTGGGTCAACGAAGAAGTTGGATCTTGCTTACCCAGGTCATTATTACCCTGTGTGCATTTTCCCTATCGTTATTTGAAGCGAACTCACAGCTTGCGACGATGGCACTCATTGGTTTATGTCTGGCAATAAGCTCGGCAACCCAAGACATCGCCATTGATGCATACCGAATTGATATTCTCGATAATGATGATGCCAGCATGGCCGCAGGCTCGGCCATGGCAACCTCAGGTTGGTGGACAGGTTACGCCGGGCTGGGTGCCATCCCATTTTTATTGGTTGATCACTCACAACTTTACTGGCCGCAAGTTTATTTAGTATTAACTCTGCTTATGCTGTTATTGATGATCACTGTCTTTGTGGTCAGCGAGCCACAAACCAATCGCCAACAGCAACAAGACAAAATCCAACAGGACTTTTTGACGCAGGTCCCGCACCACCCGCTGTTAAGTTCTGCTATCACCGCTTGTATTGGCTTGCTCATTGTTCTTATCGCCTATGCGGGTTTTGGTTACCCTTTATGGCCCGAGCAATGGCTCGCGCGCAGTAGCGCTCCGGTATCCAGTACGGTGCTAGGCATTTCCCTGTTGGGGTTAATGTTTTTCTTGCTAAAGGCATTACACCGCCAACGGTTGAGCGTAACGTCGTCTTTGCAAACACATATTCGGCCTAACGGATTTCATCATTTAATTGCCTGGCTACTAACCACCCTGGTTGCACCGTTACATGAATTTTTTACCCGCAACGGTACACGGTTTGCGCTTTCGGTACTGATGTTTATCTTCTTGTTTAAATTAGGCGAAGCCTATCTTGGCCGGATGAGCCTGGTGTTCTATAAAGAAGTGGGATATTCCAATACCGATATTGCGGTATTTTCGAAACTAATGAACTGGTGGGTCACCATTTTGTTTTCCTTAATTGGCAGTGTCTTCACCATTCGCTTTGGCATTATTAAAGGCTTGTTTATTGGTGGCATCGCCATGGCATTGTCCAACCTAATATTCTCAGTCATCGCGCTGACAGGTCCAAGTCAATGGTTGCTGGGAATTGCCGTGCTCGTCGATGGCTTTACCGGCGCCTGGGGCTCGGTCGCATTTGTCGCATTACTTTCGGTGTTATGTAATCGTACGTTTACCGCCAGCCAATATGCGTTGATGGCCTCTATCGGCACCTTTGGCCGCGTAACACTTGGCTCGTATTCTGGGGTGATTGTTGACGGCCTGGATGGTAATTGGGCATTGTTTTTCGTGTTAACCGCACTAATGGTGATCCCAAGCCTGTTATTTCTGTATAGCATTAGAAAGCCATTAGGGCGGATTATTGCAAGCAACCAACAAGCAAGTTAAGCTCTTATTAGTGTTTTGCCTTGTAATGAGATCTTGCTTCAGTTTTGCAGGGAATTGTTTAGAATAGGTACAAAGATTGTTCTTTTATCGTTGTTTAAACAATAAATTAGCAAAATAGCGTTAGCTAAAAGAATCGAAGCAATCAATCATTCATCAACAACAATCAGGTAATTAACAATACTATGATCCGATTATTTTTTCTTATTCCTGTCATTATGTGCCTGGTATGGTGGTGGTACTTAAAAAAGCACAATTACTCGGCCAAGCAGGGCTTTAGAGGCTTTATGTATATCGCGGTATTTAACGCAATTATTATTGGCTTTTTCACCTTGATGATCCATCTCACCTCAGAATAATAAGTCAGATATTACCCTAAACAAAACCGGAGCCATGCTCCGGTTTTTGCTACTGAGAACCTTAGATAATAATACGGGGCTAATTATCCGAGGTTAATTATCCGAGGTTAATTATCCGAGCCTGAAGTTTTAGTCTGATGAGGAGTATCGGCTTTCACGATAATTGGTTTCGCCATCATAAATCCATCGTCCGTGAGTCGTTTCCAGCCCCATTTAACCCAACGGATAAATGTAAAACTTAACCACATCACCCAAAGTAACATCACGGCTTTATACACCAGTATCGGTAGACTCAACACCCATATCTGTGGTGTCAACCCGGCGCTTTTATCGCTGAACCAGTTCAGGCTCCAACTATGGGACTGATTGCCAACAATGCCCATATCCGGGGCTGAGAGCAGAGCCACGGGGATAATACCGACCAACCCGATAAGCGTCGCGATCGCTAGCAGTGTGATCCCTATCTTGCCGAGGTTATACCGTCGCCAATGCGACTCGTTCTGTGGCCGTTGATAAAAACGAAGCGCGGCAAATGTCAGAACAATCATGATAAATACCGACCAGTTATTGGTACTGATACCTAACCCCAACAGTAACCATTGCCATAACGACAATGGCGCAAAATTTAACTTTGACAACAATAGGGCCGCTAATACAAATACCACTAATTCGCTCCAATAAACCACGGCCGGCCCAATGCTCGGTCCCGATGTAAATAGCAGCCAGCGATCACCATTTAATGGCATTTGACTCTTGATATTACTCACTGGCACCTTGAGATCAAACACCGGAAACTCACTATGGAGCGTTAACTCCTGGCTATGGCTAAATGCCAATCGATAGTTATGTTGCCCAGGGGATATCGGCAATACCAGTTGCTGCTGTTGCAATTGCAATTGTAAACGCCGGCCATCAGTTAATGCTTCGGTGAGCTCATATCCTGGTGGAATATCAATGCGATGTTGAGCGGCTTTGGTACTGCGATAATCAAATTCAAGCTCCAATTTAGCCAGTCGCTTGCCCGGCATCCAACGGATTTTGGCATTATCAATTGCCAGGAACTCACCTTGTACAGCCTCAGGTCTGCTGACATTAAAGGTTAACGTTTCGCCTCGTTGCGGTAAGAAGTTGAACTCGAAATAATCATCACCACTCATCTCATAGAGAACCTGAGGCACCCCTTCAAGTGATAGCGTCCAACTCGGACTTGCAATGATTCGCCATTGCTCAATATAGCTATCATTGTCTGCCGCTTGCCAGGCGAACTGAGTGACTCTGGGAATGTTGGAGTGCCAGGTAACCGAATCTTCGGCAGCCGACATTGTCACATTGACCTGATTATCTTTAACCACGACACCCGCACTAAACACCTTCTCTTGTGGTAGCAAAGCAACATTTACATTTATCGCTCCCTTACTTGGCGCCACCCTTTGCACTTCGGTTTCCAGACGCCAGTTCTCGTCAAAATACAGGCGACGATTTACCTTTACAAAAGGTTTAATGCGTTGTTTAACGTTACCCGCCTGTTGTTGTTCAGAATTGCTTTTGGGTATCAACTCTAAGGTATTGTGGGTTAGCTTATTACGATGAACCCCGGAAATTTCCCAGCCGAGAACCTTCTGCCTGACCGTTTGCGGGCGCTCATCAAAACGAATCGCAATGGTGTCTTGATGGAAAATTTCGCCTTTTAGCTCAATTTGATGGATACCCGCTGCGACCATTATGTAGGTCTTATCCTGACGTTTTAATAACGCTTTGGCTCGCTGATCATTAATCAACACCTGTTGCGCCCGCCACTGCGGTGAACTTGGTAAAGCGATAGCGACCGATGCTATCGCATGCACATTCAACACTAACGTTAGTTGCTGTTTGTCTATAACCAGGTCAACCGATTGCACGGTCGCGCAATCCGGATCGCACTTTTCAGGCTGCGCCAGCTTTTTCTGTAATTCAAGCAGGAGTTGTTGATCCGGAAAGCCTGCGGCCTGTAGTGGCTCAGATATCAACGATGTGGCCATGGTAAGCAAGCCAAGTAAACCAACCCCTAACACGGATTTGCCTTTTGCCTTGCTCTTGGTGACATTACCCTTAAGCCAGTTTTTAACCTGCTCGCCTGAAGAAAAACTGTTTTTGAGCATGAGATAAAGCATCAGCAATAACAGACTTAAGCCACTCAAACGCAATAGATTGTATACGGTCGGCGACAGTATCAGTAAATGAATTTGCTGGCCCTGTTCGACCGGGCTATTCCATCTTGCGCTATAGGAATTCCAACGCCACTGCGGACGTCCGGATCCAGCTTGCAGCGGTGCATTGGCCTGATAACGAGAAATTAATTCGCTACGTTTTACACGTGACTCTGTCACCTCGATGCGCTCGAATTCATCGTCTTCGCGCTTGCGCTTTGCGGCGGCTTTATATTCCGCATCCGCCAGGCGTCGCTCTTCTAATGCCTGTGGCGAAAAAGCTTCAACCGATGCGCTTCGTTGCAGCTTATCAGCGACATATTGGTGTTCAAGCTGCGGGTAAACTACCAAGCGCAATTGGGTAGCCATAAAGTAAGCACTGGCTAATAAGGCTATCAACACCGTGGTTTTGGCTAAGGCCTTTGCAATAAAACCAAACCTTGTTGTATGGATTTGGCGCTGCAAGGCCACAAACAATAATGCGACACCAATGGCGATAACCGGGGCACCCGGTTCATGATAAATCAATACCAGAGCAATCATGCTCAGCGCCGCGATAGGTTTATTGAATAAACTGGCAATCAAGCCGGTGATCAATAAAACCACAAAGCTATTCCAAAGGTTCCATTTATCCAACCAGGTGTTAGAGGTATGGTCAGCACCAAATAACGCAAATAACCGGTACGATGGCGGTAATTGAATGGCATAGTTGATGGTATCAAAGGATTGCTGCCAGCCGGTGATATTAAACGTCGAAATCGAGGTGATTTGTCCCTGAGCATGAATATCCAAATGGTGATAACGGTTTTCAATACCGCGCACCTCATCAACCTGACTGACCAATAAGGTGCCGTCCTGATCTTGTCCGGATTCCAGACGATAAGGGCTGGGCATGGACAGGCGCCAGTTTTTGAGCATTTTCCCGGTTAAGTGATCCCGAAACGTAAACCCCTGACCATCAAAATTGAGCCACAGATTGCGTTGCAACATAAGCTGATTGCGGATCTGGGCCGACATTCCCCGGTGGCTAACGTCAATGTGTAAATTCGACTTATCATCTAGCAGATAGCCCGGCAGTTCTTCCCATTCGCCTGGCAAAATTGCCTGAGAGGTATCCGCTGGCGCCGGGCCAGTGATTTTTGACATGCGAAACGACTCATCTGGCGCATACACCCAGATTTCCTGTTCTGGCCACGGTGAGGTTATCCTTGGTCGGGTAATCGTCAGCTGGTCTTGTCTGGCTCTAGCCTGTATTTCCACTTCCCAGTCACCTGGTAACGCCTTGATATGCAATTGCCCCTGGCCATCTAAATACGTCGGGAGATCCGATTCAATGCCCGTTAGGGTAAATCCTTCGGGTAACGCCTGGCCAAGATTTTCTTCCCTTGCCTGACCATACACCTTTAAGGTCAGCAATGTAGTTAAACTCAGATACGGTCCATCTTCCAGCAAGCGGGTAACATCGATGGTCATTTCATTGGCCTCAACGCGAGCAAGCTGTGGCGCACCAAGCCAGAGTTCACCACCTTCGAGGCGAAGATTTTCTTTTTTGTCACCGTTAACGCTTAGTTCAAATAAAGCCGTTTGTGGCGGGATCCCTAACTGCTTTGGTATGTGTTGCCAGTGAAATTCACCACGGATCTGATAATCGCCTTTCGGTAACAGCACATGCGGTCTTCCCTGATGACGTACAACCGCGACCGTTTTTTGGTTTGCGGTAACATTTTCTGGCCACACCCAGTTATCACCAGGTAACGCCACCCAACTTTCCTTATTCAGAACCAGCCAGCGCTGGGAAAATTCACCGGCATTGGTGTTCAAATCGAGAATAAGGGGAGAATTCCAGGCACAAATATGATGGCTAATGTTATTAAATGGTAAGCGATTTATATTAGGACACTGCAAGTCCTGAATATCGGCTTGCACCCATGACTGCCAGGGTTGCAAAGACTTGGGGATATCCTGCAGATTGCTATTTTGTGCTACGACCGGATTGCTGAAAGCAACCACAACCGTAAACACCAACACACGTGCAACATTCACCAAAAACTGCATACCAATTCCTTATAAAAAGTCGAATAACGAGTTCATCAATCATTAAACTAACAACAAAAACGTGGGTTAACAATAAGTTAATAACCAGCATCGGTTAGCCCAATCATTGCCGTTCAATGTCTACTATTTGTTCTGCGAATCAATCGTGTTACCCAGATCGCATAAAAGCAATTAGGTTGCGCTACCGGTTGCTATACTGTACCCTGCACCACCGCTATTAAGCCCCGGTACCTGGGTCCATTTTCTTTCCACATTGAGACATCTATGAGTTTTGACACTCTGGGCCTAAGCCCGGCAATCGTAAAAAACCTTGCACGACAAAATTACCAGACTCCTACTCCGATTCAGGAACAAGCGATCCCCGCAGTACTGTCCGGAAAAGACGTAATGGCCGCGGCGCAAACCGGCACCGGTAAAACTGCCGGATTTACTCTGCCAATATTAGAACGATTGAGTAATGGAGAAAGGGTTAAAAGCAATCACATTCGTGCGTTGATCCTAACTCCGACCAGAGAATTAGCCGCACAGGTGGCCGAAAGTGTACACACCTATGGTACAGGTCTTGATTTGACCTCTGCGGTAGTGTTTGGCGGGGTGAAAATTAACCCTCAAATGATGCGACTTCGCCAAGGTGTTGATATCCTGATCGCAACCCCGGGTCGTTTGCTCGATTTGCATCAACAAAATGCAGTCAACTTTTCGCAAGTTGAAGTATTAGTGCTTGATGAAGCCGATCGTATGCTGGATATGGGCTTTATTCGTGATATCAATAAAATTATCAAACTGTTACCGAAAACGCGTCAAAATTTACTATTTTCTGCAACCTTTTCCGAAGACATAAAATCCCTGGCGAAAACCTTAGTGCATAACCCGGTAGAGATCTCCGTTAATCCGGCAAATGCTACCGCGGTAACTGTAGAACAATTCGTCTATCCAACCGATAAAAATAAAAAGCCTAAGTTGTTGTCCTATTTAATCGGTCACCACAACTGGCAACAGGTATTGATTTTCTGTAAAACTAAACATGGTGCCAATCGATTAACGAAGCACTTAGAAGCGGATGGTATCAGCGCATTGGCTATCCACGGTAATAAAAGCCAAGGTGCTCGAACCAAAGCGCTGGCCCAATTTAAGGAAGGAAAAATCCGAGCGCTGGTTGCCACGGACATTGCTGCTCGAGGTCTGGATATTGATCAATTGCCGCAGGTAGTCAATTTTGAATTACCGCATGTGGCAGAAGATTATGTCCACCGAATTGGTCGTACGGGCCGTGCTGGCAGTACCGGCCAGGCAGTTTCATTAGTCTGTGCCGATGAGTTTAAATTGCTGGTCGCGATCGAACGTTTGAGCCAAAAAATTATCCCTCGTCAGGAAATTGAAGGATTTGACGCCGCGAACCCGCTGCCAAAATCCCACGATATTCGTCCGTTTAAGGCGAAAAAACCGAAGAAGCCGAAAGCGCCTAAGGTTGAGCATCATGACGGACAACGCAGCTCTGAACTTGCATCCGGTCATAAACCACCAGGTAGCAGACGCTCTCAGGGTAAGCCGGGTAAAGATAACCCTTACGCGAAAAACACCTCAAACCAACGCCGTAGAAAGCCTGCATCTGGCCCCAAAAGTTAGGTGACAGCTAAAATTAAAAACCAGATTTAATCAAGAGCGTGATTTGATATCTGTTGCGTAGTTGCACTAACTTGGCTATAAACGAAGCATCTCCCCAAAATTTTGGTTGAATGCATGCAAGACCGATTTGTTAAAGGCACAGTGGTTGATATCAATCATTTCGATGGCGGTTGCTTTGCCCTTAAAGTCAAAGCGCCGATCCCTTCATATTATGCCGGTCAATTCACCAAACTTGGGTTAATGATTGATGATAAGCTCGTTAGTCGCGCCTACTCGTTCATCAGTCACCCGGATGAAGATTATCAGGAGTTTTATCTGGTTGAAGTGGAAGAAGGTCTACTCACTCCAAAACTAAAAGCATTGCGTGTTGGTGATCCGGTATATCTCTATAAAAACGCCAATGGTTTAATTACCCATCAACGATTACCACAAGCCAATAACCTTTGGTTTTGGGTAACGGGAACAGGAGTCGGGCTGGCTCTATCTTTGATAAAAGATACGCAAATTCAGAAAAAGTATAAAGAGTTTGTGATCCTGCATGGCATTACCGATAGCAGTAAAGTGCACTATCAACAGGAACTTAAGGCGCTGGGCAACAATGTACATTATTACCCTGTGGTGAGTCGCGAGCCGGACAGCAACCAATTAAAAGGCCGCATTACGCATTTCTATCAGGGATTGCAGGAGCGCATTCCACAACAACTTGCCCCAGAACAATCGCATATCATCTTATGTGGCAACCCAGCGATGATCACCGATGCTAACGCCCTGCTCGAACAACAGGGCTTTCGTAAACACCGCAACCGGGTGCCAGGGCACATCACCATGGAACGTTATTGGTAACTCGCCGCTCCTGGCAAGACTAGAAACGTTTTTTACGCAGTTTGACATCCAAACCTTTCAGATTACTATCGTCAATTTCCAGGCTAAATTCCTCACCACGCATACGATTGCGAAATTGTACTTCTTCGCCATCTTCTTTATCGACATCATAACCTTTCACTTCGCCATCGAGTTGGCGACGGGTGATACGTGCGGCCTGATTTTCACGAGTCCCCTTATCTATCTTTATAACTGCGGTTAATGGTTCACCGCCTTTTTCTCTAAAGGTCAAAGTATAAGATCCATCTTCGCTTGCCTTGCCATCGAAATAAATACGCCATTCATTAGAGTATTCTTCGGCGACTGAAGAAAAACTAAAACAGAGTAAAAATAAAGCCGAGCTAAAAGAAAGTATAAGTTGCTTAAATTTCATCATTATTCCTCACAAAGAAGTCGATAAAACTATAGCAAAAATAACAAAACTTGCAGTTTTGAACTGCGATAAAACTTAGGTTTTAAGACTTATCTGTCCATACCGCCAATTCATTGCCATTTGGGTCTTTAAAATGGAAACGACGACCACCTGGGAAATCAAACAAAGGTGTACTAATGACGCCACCATGGGTCAGGATATTGTTTTCCGTCGATGCAATGTCATTACTATAAAGGACAACCAAAACCCCACCGGATTGTTGGCTACTGCGATTGTCGGATTGATAAAACCCGCCATCGATAACACCATCGTTAAAGGCAAGGTAAGTATCGCCATATTCGGTGAATTTCCATTGAAAAACCTGCTCATAAAATTGTCTTACTTTGGCTAAATCACTGGCTGGAAACTCAAGGTAATTGATTTTTTCATGGTTGGACATATTGATTGCCTATGCTTTTAATCGGTTAAAATATTTAACGGCTTTGCGATTTACGTGTTCATGTTTTAACGGGTAAACGGTGAAAATATTAAAAACAACCCGTTAAACTTAACACTAGATGAAATCACAAGCGAGCCGAACCTCGAAGGATAAGCACTATCATCTATGCCTATCGGCACCAATAAACATGGCTACCAAAAACATTTACTCTATTATAAATCAGCGATTTACGTTAAATTATCCGATTAACAGAGACAGCAACCACTGTCGGTTCAAGTTTGTTGAACCTGCAAAACAATCGTGTAAACACTCAGTTTCTCATTCGAAACGTAACAATGGAAGGTAGTAGCAATATGGAAATATTTGATAATTAATTCACAAGCGACAATTACGGTTTTATCGCAATTGTTCTTATCATAAGTGTCATTCTTTGGTTTTTGCCGGCAATGCTTGCGTTAATTTTTAACCGCAAACATTTTAAACTTATCCTGCTCGCCTGTATTCCGGCTGGATTCTCATTAATCGCCTGGAGTGGTGTATTGGTTTGGGCGGTGACCGGTAAGGCCGTCGAAAAGTATACCAAGAAAAATCAGGCAAGTGAGCCGGGTGCCCTCGATTCTCGTGGTCAACAAAAAAGCGAAATCAAAAGCGAATCAAAAACATAAAAATTACGTGATTAAATGAAACACCGGCCTAGGGTGTGCACACTTCCAGGCCGGTTTCTGATTGGATATCGATTTTAGTGTTAACCAACAAGTGCTAGCAGCACACCGGCTGCGACGGCAGATCCTAATACACCAGCTACATTTGGTCCCATCGCATGCATCAACAAGAAGTTATGCGCATTCGACTCCAGACCGACTTTGTTAACAACACGCGCCGCCATGGGCACCGCAGACACACCGGCTGCACCAACTAATGGGTTAATTGGGTCTTTAGAGAACTTGGCCATCAGTTTTGCCATTAGTACACCTGCGGCAGTACCAATAGAGAATGCAACCGCACCAAGTGCCAAAATGCCTAAGGTTTCTGCATTAAGAAACTTATCGGCGCTTAGCTTAGAGCCAACCCCTAATCCTAAGAAAATAGTGACGATATTGATCAATTCATTTTGCGCAGTGGAACTTAATCGATCTACCACACCACATTCACGCATCAAGTTACCTAAGCAGAACATACCGACTAATGGCGTTGCTGCGGGTAGAAACAGAACGGTCATCAATAATACCGCCAGCGGGAAGATGATCTTCTCAAACTTAGTGACGTGGCGTAACTGCTTCATCTCAATCTGACGTTCTTTTTCATTGGTCAGCGCTTTCATAATGGGTGGCTGAATAATGGGTACTAACGCCATATACGAATACGCGGCAACAGCAATAGCGCCGAGCAGATCCGGGGCGAGTTTCGAAGCCAGGAATATCGCTGTCGGACCATCCGCGCCACCGATTATGGCAATGGCGGATGCGTCTTTCAGGGTAAAATCAAATCCCGGGATCAGATTCAGCGCAATCGCACCAAACAAGGTGGCGAAAATACCAAACTGTGCAGCGGCGCCGAGCAATAACATTCTCGGATTCGCGATTAAGGCACCAAAGTCCGTCATCGCACCAACGCCCATAAAAATTAGCAATGGGAAGATGCCGGTATCAATACCCGCATCATAAACGTACTTTAATAGTCCCCCGGCTTCTGTAAAGCCCGCTAATGGAATGTTGGTTAAAATAGCACCAAAGCCAATTGGCAAAAGTAATAAGGGCTCAAACTTTCGGGCAATGGCCAGATAGAGTAAACCTAGTCCGACTGCCATCATGATCAATTGCTGATAATGAAAATTTGCCAGCCCCGTTGATTCCCAAAGGGTAATAATCGACTCCATAATGATTACCCTATCCTAGATTCAACAAAGCATCGCCAACGGCAACAGAATCGCCTTCTTTCACCAAAATACCTGTCACTGTACCTGATGTCACTGCGCGAATTTCAGTTTCCATTTTCATTGCTTCCATGATCATAACAACATCACCGGCGGCAACCGCTTGACCTTCACTGACTTCGACTTTGAAAATGTTACCCGCCAATGGGGCATTTAAGGTTTCAGAACTGTCGACTGACGCCGATTGTTTGATCGCTCCGGCAGGCTCTACGTTTTCGATTGCACCTGACGGGGCAACAACAACATCATAAACCTTGCCATCAACACGCACCGAATAACTTTCAGGACCATGATTATTGCTGGCCGCTGCTGCAGATGATGCGACCGGTTTTACGTCGTCTTTACTCGGTGCCGGTTCAAAGGCATCCGGGTTATTACGGTTTTCTAAAAACTTCAATCCGATTTGTGGGAATAATGCATAAGTGAGCACATCATCAATGGTTTCTTCGGCCAGTTCAATACCCTTCTCGGCAGCTAAACCTTCCAGTTCCGTTGCCAATTTATCCATTTCTGGCGTCAGTAAATCTGCAGGGCGGCAAGTGACTGCGTCATCACCGGCCAATACTCGTGCTTGCAATTCGCTATTCACCGCATCAGGAGTCGCACCGTATTCACCTTTTAATACGCCGGCAGTCTCTTTGGTAATCGATTTATAACGCTCACCGGTTAATACGTTCAATACTGACTGAGTACCTACGATTTGTGAGGTGGGTGTAACCAATGGAATGTAACCCAAATCTTTACGAACTTTTGGGATCTCGGTTAACACTTCATCGAGTTTATCCGCCGCCCCCTGTTCTCTTAACTGGCTTTCCATATTGGTTAACATGCCACCGGGCACCTGGGCCAACAAGATCCGTGCATCTACACCTTTCAGGCTACCTTCAAACTTGGCATATTTTTCCCGAACATCACGAAAATAAGCGGCAACTTCGGCTAGTTTCACCATATCTAAACCGGTATCGCGCTCACGCCCTTCAACAATAGAAACTATGGATTCCGTTGGCGAATGGCCATAGGTCATACTCATTGATGATATCGAAGTGTCAATAACGTCGACACCCGCATCAATGGCTTTCATATGTGTGGCGACACTTAAGCCTGTTGTGGCATGACAATGCAACGAAATCGGCAGAGAAACCGATGCTTTAATGCCCGAAATAAGCGCTTCTGCATCATAGGGGTTTAACAACCCAGACATATCTTTAATACACAAAGAATGCGCGCCCATATCTTCGAGTTTGCGCGCCATCGTTAACCAACCGTCTAAGGTATGAACCGGGCTTTCTGTATATGACAAAGTACCTTGCGCATGGGCACCAACTTTTACCGCAGCTTTGATCGCGGTTTCCAGGTTACGGGTGTCGTTCATCGCATCAAAGATACGGAATACATCGATACCATTGACGTGCGCGCGCTCAACAAATTTTTCTACAACATCATCGGCGTAATGACGATAGCCTAGAATATTTTGACCGCGAAATAACATCTGCTGCTTGGTTTTTGGCATCGCCGCTTTCAAAGCGCGAATGCGATGCCAGGGATCTTCACCTAAATAACGAATACAGGAATCAAAAGTTGCTCCGCCCCAGGATTCAATAGACCAAAAACCGATTTCATCGAGTTTTGGCGCGATGGGTAACATATCTTCCAAACGCATCCGAGTTGCCAGTAATGATTGATGGCCATCTCTTAGCACGAGTTCCGTAATACCGAGTGGATTAGTCATGCAATGCTCCTATTTAGTTATTTTATTTTTTCTGTATTGGCTGATGGCCGATGAAATTGCGGCAACCACGGTGGCAGGCACTTCGCCTTCACGAGTCGTATTGCTGGAGATTTGTCTGGGCAGCTTTTCCGGCACCTTGGCATCGGGAAAATTCGTTGCAATCTTTGCCAATACTTTGATGGCAACGATTAACAAACTCAAAAAGGCGAAGACAAACACCATGCCAACCACCATTAGTGTGCCGGCTTCAATAAACGTTTCAGCGATATTTTCCATACTGCATATCCGTGCTTAAAAGAAATAGAATAATCACTCCAATTTTTTTAATCAATCAACATTTGTCAAAACTATGTAAAAAAATTGCATAAAAAATAACAAAATGAACAAAAACAGTGCAGCAAGCGCAAGAAAAACAAGCACTTTGTACCAAAATTGTAAATACGGTTCGATAGGACGATTAATCGCGGATTGAGCCAGAAATTTTTATAAATGCCGGCAAAAGTTCGCAAACACTCGCCCCAATTTGGTGCTCAGCGTTGCAAATATCATCCATGAGTGATTCGTTAGTTTGTCACTGACAAGTTTTGTAATGACTTGGTGACAGGTCGTTGGAAAAACGTTTGCTTGGAATTCACCAGAAGAGGATGTTTAGAGTCGGTTTCGATACGGTGTTTTAGTGTTGGTATTCAGTGCGGCTATACGGTGTTGGTATTCGTAAGCGTACTAGGCTTCGATATTCGGTTTGGGTTTTGGGTTAACGGGCTTTTTATTAACATTGCCAGCGGTGGAGTCACAGGCGATGCGCAGGAAGGATGCGCAGTGAGTGCAAGTTAATAACGAAAAAAGGCAGAGCTTTCGCTCTGCCTTTTTTCTTAACCACTTTAAATAAGTGGCGGACACGGCAGGAGTCGAACCTGCGACCGCCTGGTTCGTAGCCAGGTACTCTATCCAGCTGAGCTACGTGTCCGCAAAACTAGCACTATCAATATAGCTATGTATGGTTAAAAGCGATTGCTGGATACTAGAGCTTTTAACGTTACAAATAAAAAGGCAGAGTATTCACTCTGCCTTCTTTGAAAAAGTGGCGGACACGGCAGGAGTCGAACCTGCGACCGCCTGGTTCGTAGCCAGGTACTCTATCCAGCTGAGCTACGTGTCCGCATCAAGTGTCACAGTACTTGTGTCTGTCCAATTCTACACGTTAGGAATCGCGCCAACGCCAGGCGTTGAATTCTTTTATTTTACCACTTAGAAGAAGTGGCGGACACGGCAGGAGTCGAACCTGCGACCGCCTGGTTCGTAGCCAGGTACTCTATCCAGCTGAGCTACGTGTCCGCAATCGAATCGCCATTTAAATCATTAAATGGCGGTGAGGGAGGGATTCGAACCCTCGATAGGGTTTAACGCCTATACTCCCTTAGCAGGGGAGCGCCTTCAGCCTCTCGGCCACCTCACCGATGGCGTGCATATTAATGGATTCGAAAAATAAGTCAAACGATTTTTTCGGATTTATTTCTGTTTGCCGATTATTCAAACAACCTGGTGATTTTTCACGCCAAACAATGCTGAGGGGCTAGGCTTTATTGCCTTTCCTGTACCAATCCCACGTGATAAATGGGCTTGGTATTATTGATTACCAACGTTGTCTTCATCCCCTTTTTCAGCCTGTATTCGCATGTATATTTCTTCGCGATGAACTGAAACTTCTTTCGGGGCATTAACGCCGATACGAACCTGGTTACCTTTTACTCCTAAAACTGTAACGGTGACATCATCGCCAACCATCAAAGTTTCTCCAACCCGTCTTGTTAAAATAAGCATCCGTTATGCTCTCCTTTAAATTAGAAATCACGCTAATATTACCAGACTACTGATTTATAGAACATAAATTAACTGATAATTAACTTAACGCTTTACCAAAATTTAGCAAACAATGTAGAAAAAAGTTATTAAATATCTAATTTAATCAAAAACTTTTTGTGCAAGGCCTGAACCGCGCCATTGAGATCACTCTCCAATACCAAAACAGAAATCTTTATTTCTGAGGTACTCACCAAAAAAACTTTGACATTGGCTGCGGCTAACGTCGCAAAAATTTGCGCGGTAATACCGGTATGACAACGCATACCATTACCGATCACCGACACTTTTGCTAACTGCTGATTGCCGTCTACTTCACTAAGACCCAATTCAGCGTGTAATCGTTGCAAACATTCCTGCGTCTTTGCAAAATCTTTACGATGTACGGTGAAATTCAGATTCGTCGTACCGGGACGGGTAAAGGATTGAACAATCATATCAACTTCCACATCCTGCTCAGCAAGTTCCGAAAATATCCTGGCATTAAGCGCGACCAAATCCGCTCCGCTGCAAAGCGAAAACATGGCTTCATCTTTGTGAGCAGTTACCGCACTAACGGGATTGGTCGATGCCGCTTCCTGTTGAAAATCGATCATAGTGCCCTCCCCGGGCATAAAACTGGATAACACGCGCAAGGGTACTTTAAACTTGCCAGCATACTGCACGGAACGGGTTTGCAACACTTTCGCGCCGGAGCTGGCCATTTCCAGCATCTCTTCAAACGTTATTGAGTGAATTTTACGTGCTGACGGATCAATTCTTGGATCCGTGGTGTAAACGCCATCGACGTCCGTATAAATCTGGCATTCCTTGGCTTGCAATGCCGCCGCAATGGCCACCGCCGAAGTATCTGAACCTCCACGCCCCAGGGTGGTGATATTATTCTCATAATCGACCCCCTGAAAACCGGCAATAATCACAATATGGCCCTGTTCCAATTCGGATTTGAGGCGCTTGTTATCAACATCGATAATACGGGCATTGTTAAACCGGTTATTAGTACGAATACCAATTTGATGACCGAGAAAGGAGACGGCAGAATAGCCGTGTTTGATTAGTGACATGGCGAGTAACGAGATGGAAACCTGTTCGCCGCTGGCCAGCAACATGTCTAATTCACGGCCACTTGCCGCGTTATCAATGGATTTTGCAAGATCCATCAATCGATTGGTTTCGCCAGACATCGCCGACAGAACTACCACCACTTGGTGGCCTTGTTGGCGTGTAGCGATTACCTGCGATGTAACCGCTTGGATACGTTCGGGGGAACCCACAGAGGTTCCCCCGAATTTCTGTACAATAATTGCCATTGGCCGTAGTTAGAGTTTTTCAGTCAGCCAGGCCTGAACCGAGGCAAGTGCAGCATCGAGGTTTTCAGGTTCACTACCGCCCGCCTGAGCCATATCCGGACGACCGCCACCTTTACCGCCAACTTGTTGAGCAACCATATTCACTAACTCTCCGGCCTTAACCTGGCCGATTAAATCTTTGGTGACACCGGCAATCAAGTTAACTTTCGCGCCATTAGCCAGGCCGAGCATGACCACGCCACTACCCAGTTTGTTTTTAAGATCATCAACCATGTCACGCAATGCTTTGGGATCACTGCCTTCAACATTGGCAATCAGAACTTTCACGCCGTTAACGTCAACCGTATTACTTATCAGATCGGAACCGGCCTGAGCAGCCATTTTCTGTTTAAGCTGAGATACTTCTTTTTCAAGTTGCTTAGCTTTCACGATCATTTGCTCAACTTTACTCAAGGTATTGGCACTATCACTTTTCACTAACGTTGAAATTGCACCTAAGGTATCAGATTGAGCATCGACATAAGCCAAAGCTCCTTCTCCGGTAACCGCTTCGATACGACGAACACCTGCCGCAATACCCGCTTCAGAGGTGATTTTAAATAAACCTATTTCGCCGGTTTGGTTGACGTGCACGCCGCCACATAATTCCGTAGAAAAACCGCCTAGGGTGACAACACGAACTTCATCGTCATACTTCTCACCAAACAGTGCCATTGCTCCTTTCGCTTTCGCTTCATCAATTTGCATCAATGCGGTTTCACGTTCACTGTTGCTGCGGATTTGCTGATTCACTAATTGCTCAATGGTACGCAATTCCGTAGCAGTAACCCCTTCAAAATGAGAGAAATCGAACCGTAGCTTTTCATCATCCACTAATGAACCTTTTTGGGTAACATGTTCACCAAGCACCTGTCGCAAGGCCGCATGCAATAAATGCGTCGCCGTATGGTTTTTAGTAATGGCTGCACGACGTTCAACATTGATGCTCGCTTTAACCCGGGCATTTAACTGAATATCACCACGGGCTACACCATGGTGAGCAAACGCATTGCCAAGTTTTACAGTATCGGTTACATCAAACTCGCCGTTCCCTGTACTAATCACGCCAGTATCACCAACCTGACCACCGGATTCCGCATAAAATGGCGTATTATCGAGCACCACAACACCTTTTTGTCCGGCAGATAACGTTGAAATTTTACCTTCTTCGTTAAATAGCTCGACAACGGTCGCGGAATAATCGTGATTGGTGTATCCCTTAAAGCTGGTATGTTGTTCAGATTTTAACTTTTCATTGTAATCGGTACCGAACTGACTGGCTTGCTGAGCGCGCTGGCGTTGTGCCTGCATCTGCTGCTCAAAGCCATCCTCATCAATCGATATCTCCCGTTCACGGGCAATATCTGCAGTCAAATCCGCAGGGAAGCCGTAGGTATCGTAGAGTTTAAAGACATCGCCACCGTCAATTTGCTTGCCCTTAAGGCCAGTGATAATGTCTTCGAGCAATGCCATGCCGCGATCAAGGGTGCGACCAAATTGCTCTTCTTCAATACGAAGAATTTTTTCAATTACGGCTTGTTGTTTCACCAATTCCGGATAAGCGTCGCCCATTTGCTCCGCTAAAGCCGCCACTAATTTGTGAAAGAAATGGCCTTGCGCTTCCAGTTTATGGCCATGACGTATGGCACGACGAATAATACGGCGCAGGACATAACCTCGACCTTCATTGGACGGCATGACTCCATCGGCAATCATAAAACTACAGGAACGAATATGATCAGCAATGACTTTAAGGGAGTTATGAGTCAGGTCACTAACGGATAATATCTGTGCGGCGGATTTGATTAAGCCCTGAAAAATATCGATTTCATAGTTGGAATGAACGTCTTGCATAATGGCGGCAATGCGCTCTAACCCCATACCGGTATCAACGGACGGTTTTGGCAGGTTTTCCATGGTACCGTCAGCCTGACGGTTAAATTGCATAAATACCAGATTCCAAATTTCGATAAAGCGATCGCCATCTTCTTCCGGGCTGCCCGGAGGACCACCCCAGATATGATCGCCATGATCGTAAAATATTTCCGTACAAGGACCACATGGACCTGTATCACCCATCGACCAGAAATTATCAGACTCGTATTTCTTTTCAGGAGATTTATCTCCAATACGAATAATTTTTTCGGCCGGAACGCCCACCTGATTTACCCAGATATCAAACGCTTCATTGTCAGTTTCATATACCGTGACTAACAGTTTCTCTTTCTCAAGCTGCAACACCTCAGTTAAAAACTGCCAGGCAAAATTAATTGCATCGGTTTTAAAGTAGTCACCAAAGCTGAAATTACCCAGCATTTCGAAAAAAGTGTGGTGGCGAGCGGTATAACCAACGTTCTCGAGATCGTTATGTTTACCACCGGCTCGAACGCAACGTTGCGATGACGTAGCACGCGTATAACTGCGAGATTCAGCGCCTAGAAATACATCTTTAAATGGCACCATACCCGCATTCGTGAATAACAAGGTTGCGTCGTTGCCTGGTACCAGGGAACTACTGGGCACTATTTGATGTTGCTTGGATGCAAAAAAATCTAAAAATGCCTTACGAATCTCGGCACTGCTTTTAACCGTTGTAGTCATCTAATCGTCTCTGTCATTCTGGTAATACGAAAATTATAAATTGCTGTCTTGTCGCCGCTATGTCGATATCAACTCAATGATATGACTTTGTTCAAAGCCGCGATAAAGCATAAATCTTGTGCGTTTGGCCCGCTCTTTATCATCAATTGCCGGTTGCTCGCCGAAACGTTTTTCATACACACCGGCGGCATTGGCAAACCAATCTTGTTTTTGTGATTGGTAAACAGTCTGAATGATACCAGCTGCCAACCCCTTTTGCTTGAGCTCAGCGCGGATATACTGCCAACCGTAACCCTTTTGTACTCGCTGTCGAAACAGTGCTTCACCATATCGCAGGTCGCTTTGAATATCCTGTTCTGCCAGTTTTTCAAGCACCAGGTCAATATCATCGTCGTCAAATTCCTTGCGTTTAAGCTTTTGTTTAAGCTCTTGCTGCGAATGTTCCCGCCTCGCTAAAAAGTTATACGCGGCTTTTTTCACTGCCTTGTTGATGATTTGCGTGGTTTGGTCTGACACGAGTATCCTGTACCTATCACTGTAAACTGGTCTATTTTACCTACATAAAAATAAAAATACAGGTCGCTTGCAACGTTTTTCCCCAGACAGGATAAAAATGTAAAAAATAATCAATAGTTCACAATCGACCAATGATGCAAGCTACAATCATGGTCATTAAAATTGAATTAAAAACCTTAGGTCTCAAATAACAACACAAGAGTGACGAGAGAATATGAGAATAAACAAATCCATTGCCCTGTGTCTCATGGCAATTACCTCTACCGTAAGTGCCGAAGAACATAAGCTAGGCTACTTTAGTGCCCCGAGTATCCACGATCAATCTATCGTATTCACCGCCGAAGGGGATTTGTGGCATTCCAATGTCGATGCCGGTATTGCCAAGCGATTAACAACCCATGAAAGCCTTGAAACCATGGCAAGTATCTCCCCGGATGGCAAGCAGGTTGCTTATGTCGCAAATTATGCCGGAACATATGAAGCGTATCTCATGCCGATTAACGGTGGCACACCAAAGCGGCTAACCTATGAGAATTCTCGAGTTCGGGTTCAAGGCTGGACCCAAAATGGTGATGTGCTTTATGCAACCGACTCCGGCTTTGGACCGGCAAATTACTGGACCTTAAAAACCGTCACCCCTGGTACGCTTAAAGTCAATAAATTGCCGTTAGCAGATGCCATCGAGGGCTCGGTAAGCCGTGATGGAAAATATCTTTTCTTTACCCGTTTTGGCCTGCAAGTAACCGGCGATAATTCCCGGGTATATCGCGGCGGCGCTCAGGGACAAATATGGCGGTGGAGACTTGGCTCGTCACAAGAAGCCAAACCGTTGACTCAGGATCATCAGGCATCGGTTCGTGAACCTATGGTTTACAAAAATAAAGTCGTGTTTATTTCCGACCAGAGCGGTAGCGCTAATTTGTGGTCAATGGATTTTGACGGTGCCAATAAGACGCAATTAACCTTTCATCAAGACTGGGAAATCCGCCTCGCTTCGAATCATCAAAACCAAGTGGTGTACCAGTTAGGTGCGGATATCCACCAGTTAGATCTCGATACAAATAAGAGTACTGTCCTGGATATAAGCCTGACGTCCGATTTTGCACAGCGCCAGGAGCGTTGGTTAAATACACCAATGAATTACTTCAATGATGCCGCGATTGCGGGCAACGGCAAACGCGTCGTGATTACTGCCCGAGGAAAGCTTGCAGTAGGAGGACTGAACAACACCCGACTATCAGAAATTTCGACTCCAGAGCAAAGTCGCACGCGCTCGGCAGTTCTGTCCAACGACGGTAAGTACGTTTATGCCATCAATGACACCAGCGGCGAACAGGAAATTTGGCGTTTTGCCACCAGTGGCGGTGATAAAGGCCAGCAGTTAACTCAAGATGGCAATACTTTTCGCTGGAACCTATACCCGTCTCCCGATGGTCAGTATCTTGCCCATGACGATCGCGACGGTAATTTGTGGTTGCTTGATTTGCAAACACGAAAAAACACCAAAATCGCCGACCAAGGGGTCGGTTTTTCAGGGTTTGACTCGATAGTCTGGTCACCGGACAGCAAATTGATCGCTATCGCAGGCGCCCACAGTGAACGACAACGCAGTAGTATCCGCCTGTATTCTCTGGAGCGCAACCAAGAGCAATTTATCGGCAGTGACAAATACGAAGACTTTTCACCAGCGTTTACCCGGGACGGCAACTGGATTTACTTTATTTCACAACGTCATTTTGCCTCAAATCCGCGTTCGCCATGGGGCGACAGAAACATGGGGCCTGCGTTTGATAAACGCGGCCTGGTATTTGCCTATCCACTAAACAAAGAGGCAAAGTTTGCCTTTGCTAAACCAAATGAGCTTAACGAGGTTAGCAATAACCAAACCGAAGACGAGCAGAGCAAGAGCAAGAACAAACCCGAACTAAACTGGCAGGGGATCACCGATACCTTATATCAGGCACCCATAAAAAATGGCAATTATTCTGCCCTTGCCTCGAGTGACTCTGGCTTGTACCTGCTTGAGAGCAACGCCGGTAAACGGGACATTCAGTTTGTTAAATTTGACCAAATAGAACCGAAAGTTGAGACATTTATTAAGGACGTGGTCGGTTTTCAATTGGCGGACAATGGCAAGCAATTAGCCGTTGTCAAAAAGGCAGGTAAGACAAATGACATCTTTATCACCGATGCCACGGCTACAGCACCGAAAAACCTCAACAAAGCGAAGGTAAACAGCAACCAATGGCAGGTGTCTTTTGCTCCGATAGATGAATGGCAGCAACTATTCCAGGACGCCTGGTTAATGCACCGTGAGTTTTTATTTGATAGCAATATGCGTGGCCTGGATTGGCAGGCAACCAAACAGAAATATCAGCCACTGGTCAACCGCATCACTTCCCGTGATGAGCTAAATGATATCTTTGCGCAGATGATGGGTGAGCTAAATGCTCTGCACTCACAGGTTCGTGGCGGTGATATGCCAATAAATAAAGACGCGGCTAAAGGCAGTGTTCTTGGTGGGCGTTTTCTGGAAGTAAACGACGGTATTCAAATTGATGCCATCTATCAGACTGATCCGGAGTTACCCGCACTCGCATCACCATTGGCTAAAGCCGAAGTTAATGCACAAGTTGGCGATATCATTACTCACATTAATAATAACAGCGTTGCAACTTTGGTCGATATGCACAAAGCGTTGCGCAACAAGGCGGGTAAGCAAGTACTGCTGACCATCAAACGAGATAAGACTTCACACCAAACCGTGATTATACCCGGCAGCACCCGCCAAGACGCATCATTGCGCTACCTAGATTGGGTAGACCATAACCAAAAAATCGTCGCAAAAGCCGGGGATGACATTGGCTATCTGCATATGAACGCAATGACCAGTAATGATATTAATCACTTTGCCCGGGAGTTTTACGCAAACTTTGATAAAGACGCGCTCATTATCGATGTGCGTCGCAATCGTGGCGGTAATATCGACAGCTGGCTCATTGAAAAACTGCTGCGTCAGGCGTGGATGTTCTGGCAGGAAAGAGACAATACGCCAACGACGAATATGCAACAAACCTTTCGAGGTCATCTAGTCGTCCTGACCGACCAATTAACGTATTCCGATGGTGAGACCTTCGCAGCGGCAATAAAATCGCTTGGTCTGGCGCCATTGATTGGAAAGCAGACCTCTGGCGCAGGCGTATGGCTTACCGGACGAAATCGCTTAAGTGATAATGGTATGGCACGCGTTGCTGAATTGCCTCAGTACTCGTTGCAAGGAGAGTGGGTGGTCGAGGGCACAGGTGTATCACCAGACATTGACGTGGATAATCTCCCTTATGCAACATTTACTGGCACCGATGCGCAACTGCAAGCGGGCATCGAATACCTAAAGGAAAAAATGAAGCAACAGCCGGTGAAGAAACTAAAAGCGAAGCCGATGCCAAAATCCGGTCCCGCTGCAGATATCCAAAAACACGCGGCAAACTAATTCTCGGCTGAATCGACACCAGCAAAGACATAAACCAATAAGGGAAACAGACAAAAACAGGGCATCATTCGATGCCCTGTTTTTGTTTTATTGATTGTCGTTTTACGGTTTTATCAATATAGCTATGACGGCTGCCGCACGACGTCGTTAATTTGACACTTTCGTCGCGGCTTAATCGTCAAGATTCGGTGCCAGCCATTTCTCGGCATCTGCCAGATCCATGCCTTTGCGCTCTGCGTAGCTTTGTGCTTGTACTTTATCAATTTTGGCAACCGCAAAATACTTGCTATCTGGATGGGCAAAATACCAACCGCTAACCGCAGCGCCCGGCCACATTGCATAGCTCGAGGTTAATTCCATACCGATGTTGTTCTCGACCTCGAGTAGCGACCAAAGCTTACCTTTTTCGGTGTGCTCAGGACAGGCGGGATATCCCGGCGCGGGGCGGATCCCTTGATACTGTTCACGGATCAAGGCTTCGTTGTCAAAGGTTTCACCCTCTGCATAACCCCAGAAGTGAGTACGTACTTGCTCATGCAAATATTCAGCACTGGCTTCGGCTAACCGGTCGGCTACCGCTTTTAACAGAATACTGTTATAAGTATCGTGTTTTTCATCATAGGCTTTTACCAGTTCATCTGCCCCAAATCCGGCAGACACCGCAAAGGCACCAATATAGTCATCAATACCCTGCTCTTTACTGGCAATATAATCACTCAAACAACGGTTAAACTGCCCGGCTTTTTTCTCGGTTTGCTGACGAAGCTGACACAAGGTCATCAAACAGTCTTGCTTTTCATCGTCACCGAACACCTGAATATCTTCGCCATCTCGGTACGCCGGGAACAAGCCAATTACAGCTTTGGCCTGAATCAATTTGTTTGCCACAATATCATCGAGCATTGCATTGGCATCATTGAACAGCTTTTGCGCCTCTTCCCCAATTAATGGATGTTCCAGTATTTTTGGATACTTGCCGGATAACTGCCAGGTTAAAAAGAAAGGCGTCCAGTCAATGTAGTTGCGAATCGCACTCAAATCCAAATCATCAAGAACCGTAACGCCAAGTTTATTTGGTGTTTTCGGGGTGTATTGGTCAAAGCTAAGGGGAAAGCGATTATTTTTGGCATCATCGAAACTCACTAAGTTTGAACGAGGACCTTTCTTCGCGTGTCGCTCACGAATGGTTTGATACTCACGGGTCATTCGCTCTAATAGCGGCGTCTTTAATTCACGGGATAACAACGATGAAACAACCGATACGCTGCGTGATGCATTGGGCACGTATACCACACCGTGATCGTAATTTTGCTCAATTTTTACCGCCGTATGCGCTTTCGAAGTGGTGGCACCACCAATCAATAGTGGTATATCAAACCCCTGGCGCTGCATTTCTGACGCCACATGCACCATTTCATCGAGACTTGGGGTGATCAAACCGGATAAACCAATCACATCAACATTCTCTTCTTTAGCAACCTGAAGAATTTTTTCACAAGACACCATAACGCCAAGATCGATCACATCAAAATTATTACATTGCAGTACCACGCCGACGATGTTTTTACCGATATCGTGAACATCGCCTTTAACGGTTGCCAACAGCACCTTACCGTTAGAGCTAACTTCGGTTTTTTCCAACTCAATATAAGGTTGCAAATGTGCCACCGCCTGTTTCATAACCCGCGCAGATTTCACCACCTGAGGCAGAAACATTTGTCCTTCGCCAAATAAATCACCAACGACATTCATGCCATCCATTAATGGCCCTTCAATCACATCCAAAGGTCGCGTTGCCTGAACGCGCGCCTCTTCGGTATCTTCAACAATAAATTCATTGATGCCTTTGACTAGGGCATGCTCAAGGCGCTTATTGACCGGCAATTCACGCCAGGTAAGATCCGCTTTACTGGTCGCCCCGGATTTTTGCCCCCGATATTGCTCAGCAACATCCAGTAAGCGTTCCGTGGCCCCATCGTCTTTATTTTGCACTACGTCTTCGACTGCGGTTAACAGATCCTGAGGGATGTCCTGATAGATCGCTAACTGTCCGGCATTAACGATCCCCATGTCCATGCCTTGTTTAATTGCATGGTAGAGGAATACCGCATGGATCGCTTCGCGCACGGGGTTATTACCACGGAACGAAAACGACACATTCGATACGCCACCAGAAATCATCGCATAGGGTAAGGATTTCTTGATCTCGGCGGTTGCTTCAATAAAATCAACCGCATAGTTATTATGCTCTTCGATACCCGTGGCAATGGCAAAAATGTTGGGGTCAAAAATGATATCTTCCGGTGGGAATCCGATTTCATCGACCAGAATACGGTAGGCTCGCTGGCAAATTTCAACTTTACGGTCTCGGGTATCCGCCTGGCCGACCTCATCAAATGCCATAACAATTACCGCAGCACCATAACGACGAATAATATTCGCCTGTTGGCGAAATGACGTTTCACCTTCTTTTAAGGATATTGAATTGACAATCCCCTTACCTTGAATGCACTTTAACCCGGCTTCAAGAATGTCCCACTTGGAGGAGTCGAGCATAATCGGTACCTTGGCGATATCCGGCTCTCCAGCAATCAAGTTTAAAAACGTGATCATCGCCCCTTTGGAGTCCAGCATGCCTTCATCCATATTGATATCGATAATCTGCGCGCCATTTTCCACCTGTTGCAAAGCAACGGCTATCGCTTCATCGTATTTTTCATCGGTGATCAAACGACGAAATATTGCAGAGCCTGTCACATTAGTACGCTCACCAACGTTTAAAAACAAACTATCTTCATTAATATTTAACGCTTCCAGCCCAGATAAACGACAGGCCACGGGTTTTTCTTCAATGTGTCGTGGCCTAATATTCGCGACCGTATCGGCAATGCCTTTGATGTGTGCTGGGGTAGTACCGCAACAACCACCAACAATGTTTAAAAATCCAGATTCTGCCCATTCTTGAATATGCGCATTCATATCTTCTACGGTAAAGTCGTATTCACCAAAGGCGTTTGGTAAACCAGCATTAGGGTGTGCACTGACCGCGGATTCACTGATCCGGGAAAGCTCTTCGATATACTGACGTAATTCAACAGGTCCCAGTGCGCAGTTAAGACCAAATGAAATCGGTTTGGCATGGCGTAGTGAATTGTAAAACGCTTCCGTGGTTTGTCCCGATAAGGTTCGACCAGAAGCATCAGTGATTGTCCCGGAGATCATCACCGGTAACCGTAAATCGTTTGATTCGAAAACTTCCTCAACAGCGACAATCGCCGCTTTCGCGTTCAAGGTATCGAAAATGGTTTCGATCATAATCAAATCAGCGCCACCTTCAATTAACGCGAGCGTCGATTCAATATAAGCCTCTTTCAGCTCGTCAAAGTCAACATTTCGAAATGCGGGGTTATTCACGTCAGGCGAAATCGAACAGGTACGATTCGTTGGCCCTAAGACCCCTGCAACAAAACGTGGTTTGTGTGGTTGCTGCGCGGTAACTTCATCGGCTACCTGGCGAGCGATTTGCGCCGCAGCCAAGTTAATTTCCCGGCTAATGCTTTCCATTTCGTAATCCGCCATAGCAATGGAAGTCGCATTAAAAGTATTAGTTTCAATAATATCAGCGCCAGCTAGCAGATACTCACGATGAATGTCGGCAATGATTTTTTCTTGCGTGAGTACTAAAAGGTCATTGTTACCTTTAACATCACAGCACCAGTCTTTAAACCGCTGGCCACGAAAATCCGCTTCGCTTAATTTATGATTTTGGATCATGGTACCCATGGCACCATCGAGCACTAATATTCGTTCATTTAAATGTTTTTGGAAAAGATTAGAGGCATTGGACATTACTGCTAATTTCCTATTTCTGAAAATGGTCCATCGACATCCAGGACGTATGGAGTAATTTGATAAACGTAATAATTGAGCCAGTTACTGAACAACAGACTACCATGGCTGCGCCAGTTATTCGCAGGCACTTGTTCAGGATCATTTAACGGAAAGTAATTTACCGGCAGTGATGGCGATAAGCTGGCATTGATATCCCGCCAATACTCATCCTTTAATGTGGTTGTATCATATTCCGGGTGTCCGGTAACAAACACAAATTTTTTGTCTTTACTGGCAACCAGATATGCCCCTGCTTCCTCGGAGTCAGCAAGGATGGATAATTCATCGACACTGGCATAGACTTCAGGTTTCACCTCACCAAAACGAGAATGAGGAACAACAAAAGACTCATCGAAACCACGGGTTAGTTCTTCTTTTGGAAGTCTGGTGCAGTGTTTGTAAACGCCAGAAAGCTTTTCCGCTCTCAATTGTCGATTAATTCCATAAAAATGATACACCGCAGCGTGGGCTGCCCAGCAAGAGAACATCGTGGATGTGACATTGGTTTTCGCCCAATCAAACATCTCGCAAATCTTGTCCCAGTACAACACTTGTTCATAGTCGAGTTGCCCAAGAGGAGCGCCGGTGATGATTAAGCCATCGTAATGTTTGTGTTTGACGTCATCGAACAGACGATAAAATTGGTCAAGGTGTGCCTTAGGCGTATTCTTGGACTCATTCAAATGCAGACGCAGCAATTCAATATTGATTTGTAACGGTGTATTGGAAAGCATTCTTAAGATCTGAATTTCAGCCTCGATTTTATTTGGCATTAAATTCAGAATCGCTACTTGCATCGGCCGGATGTCTTGATTATTCGCACGATTATGGGACATGACAAAAATATTTTCATTCCCCAACACCTCTAGGGCGGGTAACTGATCGGGAATTTTTATTGGCATGCGGGATCTCCTGAGGCAAGCGAAGCACCCATACTACTGAATCAATTAAGACTTTTCAACATCTAAACGTATAGACGTCTAAACACCAATAACTGCGTAAAAATAAAGTCGCCAGTTTATTTGTTAATATAAAAACAAAAAAAGCCGCATTTCGCGGCTTTTTTTAACGGTTATTAACGTTTAATCTTCTGTTTCAGCTTCTTGCTCTTCGCTTTCTTGATTCGCCGTCAATAACATAGCTCTAAGCTTGGCATCAATATCCTTCGCCATCGCTGGGTTTTCTTGCAGGTATTTACCTGCATTGGCTTTACCTTGGCCGATACGCTCACCGTTACAGCTGTACCAGGCACCAGCTTTTTCAACTAACTTATGTTTTACACCCAGGTCGATTAGCTCACCCAGATTGTTAATCCCGGCGCCATAAAGAATTTGGAATTCCGCTTGCTTAAATGGTGGTGCAATTTTGTTCTTAACCACTTTAACGCGAGTTTCATTACCGGTAATTTCATCACCTTCTTTCACCGCACCAATCCGGCGGATATCAAGACGAACAGATGCGTAGAACTTTAACGCATTACCACCCGTTGTCGTTTCTGGGTTTCCGAACATCACACCAATTTTCATCCGAATTTGGTTGATGAATATCATCATAGTATTCGATTGTTTCAGGTTACCGGTTAATTTGCGCATGGCTTGCGACAACATACGTGCCTGCAGACCCATATGGCTGTCACCCATGTCACCTTCAATCTCAGCTTTTGGCGTAAGTGCTGCAACCGAGTCGACAACAATCACATCAACCGCACCTGAGCGAGTTAACATATCGCAGATTTCCAATGCCTGCTCACCCGTATCAGGTTGAGATACTAACAGGTCGTTAATATTCACCCCTAATTTTTCGGCATAAATTGGATCCAATGCGTGCTCTGCATCCACGAACGCACAGACTTTACCGTTGCGCTGTGCTTCGGCGATAACCTCTAATGTTAACGTTGTTTTACCACTGGATTCCGGACCATAGATTTCAATTACCCGCCCCATTGGCAAACCACCAGCACCTAATGCAATGTCCAACCCCAACGAACCCGTTGAAATTGTCTCTACATCCATGCTACGGTTCTCACCCAGCTTCATAATCGAACCTTTACCGAACTGACGCTCAATCTGGCTTAACGCCGCGGATAAGGCCTTTTCTTTGTTCGTATCCATTAGTCTCTCCAATCGTATTCTTGTTTATACATTAACTTCGCTCAGTATACTGTATAATCGTACAGTATCAATAGCTAATTTAAAAAAACCAAAAAAAACATTTTGCGACACACAGAAAGGCAACAAAAACAAAGAGATACAGAGTTCACATCATTTCAACCCTGCGATTTACATCTTATTTACGGCACTTTATACAGTGGTTAACAGTCGCAATTCACAGGTTTTGATATTCCCTTTAATCCGTATTTATTGCTTTCTATCAAGGCGCAAATCTTTTAACATCAAATTCAGTAATCGTCCCTAATCTAAAGGCGCTCTAATTGACCGCTAAGATTCACAAGAAACAGAAAAATTAATGACTCAGAATCCAGAACAATTTTCAAATCACACCCCAATGATGCGCCAATACCTGACGATTAAAAGTGAATTCGAGCACATCCTGGTGTTCTATCGTATGGGTGACTTTTATGAACTGTTTTTTGATGATGCCAAAAAAGCTGCGGACTTATTGGATATTTCGTTAACCGCCAGAGGGAAAACCGGTGGTAATGCAATACCCATGGCTGGGGTGCCTTATCATGCGGTGGAAAATTATCTGGCACGTCTCGTCGCATTAGGTGAATCTGTTGCTATCTGTGAGCAAGTCGGCGATCCGGCCACAAGTAAGGGGCCGGTAGAACGCAAAGTTGTTCGCATTGTCACACCTGGGACCCTAAGTGACGAAGCGCTTTTAAAGGACCGTCAGGACAATTTACTGGTATCTGTTTATGCCCATCATGATAAATTCGGTGTTTCCTACCTGGATATGAGTTCTGGTAAATTTCATTTGTGTGAACCACAAACGTTGGAGCAGCTGAGTGCCGAATTGCAACGTCTGTCTCCGGCAGAAATACTTTACCCAGAATCTTTCGAGTATACCCAGGCGCTGGCTGCATTTAAGGGATTACGTCGTCGTCCAGACTGGGAATACGATCACCAGACCAGCTATAAATTATTAACGCAACAATTCGAAACCCAAGATTTGCAGGGTTTTGGTGTAGAACAGTACCAATTGGGCATTTGCGCCAGCGGTTGTCTATTGCAATATGTGAAAGACACACAACGTACCAGCCTCCCCCATATACGCACCATTACAGCGCAATCTTATCGTGAAGCCGTGATCCTTGATGCCGCGACCCGGAGAAATTTAGAGCTAACCGAAAACCTTGCCGGTGGTCATGACAATACACTGGCAAGTGTGCTCGACCGAACCGCGTCACCGATGGGGTCACGCTTATTTCAGCGTTGGTTACATAGCCCGTTAACCGACATTAATAAACTGAAGCAACGACAAACTGCGATTACCCGACTCATTGATCAGGATATTTATCCAGATTTACATGATGTCATTAAAGGCGTTGGTGATATCGAGCGAATCGTCGCCCGTATCGCATTGCGCAGTGCCCGCCCCAGAGATTTGGCGCGACTTCGCAATGCCCTGGGATTGTTACCAGAAATTCAAGCGCTATTAGATGAGGACCTTTCCCCGCTATTGCGGGAGTTGAAAGTTGCCTGTCAACCCATTGAGCCACTCCATGATTTACTAACCAATGCCATTAATGACAATCCTCCAGTGCTAATACGTGATGGTGGAGTCATTCGCGAAGGTTATCATCAAGAGCTCGATGAGCTGAGAGATCTCAGTCAAGGGGCGAGTCAGTTTTTGGCGGACCTTGAAGAGCAAGAACGTCAGCGCACCGGGATCAGCAGCCTTAAAGTTGGTTACAATCGAGTCCATGGCTTTTTTATTGAAATCAGTCGAGCATCGTCAGATCAGGTCCCTGCAGAATATATTCGTCGCCAAACCCTGAAAAACAACGAACGATATATCACCGAAGAGCTAAAGGTGCATGAAGAGAAAGTATTGAGTTCACAGAGTCGCTTCCTTGCTTTGGAAAAGCGTCTATATGATGAATTGTTCGATCAGTTGTTACCAAATATAGAGACTTTGCAACGATGTGCTGATGGTATTGCAACCCTTGATGTACTGGCGAATCTAAGCGAGCGTGCAAATACCTTAAATTATCAAGTCCCTGTACTTAGTGAAAATCGTATCATCGATATTACTGACGGCCGTCACCCGGTCGTAGAACAGGTGAGTGAACAGCCGTTTATCGCCAATCCGGTAACGCTTAATAAGCAACAACAAATGTTGATAATTACTGGACCGAATATGGGGGGTAAATCCACCTATATGCGACAAACCGCGCTGATCGTTTTGCTCGCACATATCGGAAGTTTCGTACCGGCACAAAGTGCAAAAATAGGCATTGTCGATCGGATTTTTACGCGGATTGGTGCATCCGATGATTTAGCATCCGGGCGGTCTACTTTTATGGTCGAAATGACCGAGACGGCAAATATTCTGCATAATGCAAGCGATAAAAGTTTAGTGTTATTGGATGAAATCGGTCGCGGTACCAGTACCTATGATGGTTTGTCTCTGGCCTGGGCCTGTGCCGAATATTTGGCGCAAAAAACCCAAGCCTTTACCCTATTTGCTACCCATTACTTTGAACTTACTCAATTGGCAGATCAATTAGACTCACTCGCAAACATTCATTTGGATGCGGTTGAGCACGACGACAATATCGTCTTTATGCACGCAATACAAAATGGTGCGGCAAGCAAAAGTTTCGGGTTACAGGTGGCACAACTTGCCGGTGTTCCAAAGTCGGTGGTTAAACGGGCGAAACAAAGGCTGAAAGAGTTGGAAACGCTTGATAAAAATCTTGGCAGTGAGGCGACACCGGCAAGTTCACCCGTGCAGTTTAGTTTTAATGAAGACCATCCAGTCATTGATAAGTTGCAAGCATTAGATGTTGACGCGTTAAGTCCGCGTCAGGCTTTGCAATATTTGTATGAGTTAAAGGATACCCTGTAAACGCAATGGTAACGGACAGGCACCCCAGGCATTAAAGCCTGAGGTCTACTTCTTCTCGAGGAAGTACATATTTAAGGTCGTAGATAAAGTGACCACGTCTTCCCCATTCACGGATTTCATTGGTGGTCAGCTCCAGATATTCGCGATGGGCAACGGCCAGAATAATCGCATCATAATGGTCGCTTTTCGGGCGGCTTACGACATCAATACCATAAAGTGCTTTCGCTTCTTCTTTATTGCACCAGGGATCCGTGACATCCACATTCATATTGTATTCATGTAATTCGTTAACAATATCAATCACTTTAGTGTTACGCAGGTCCGGGCAGTTTTCCTTAAACGTCAACCCCATTACGAGCACATTTGCGTGCTCAACTTTGGCATGTTGTTTCATCATGTTTTTCACCAATTGACTAACAACGTACTCCCCCATGCCATCATTCAAATGCCGACCAGCCAAGATCATTTTCGGGTGATAACCGATATCCTGTGCTTTTTGGGTTAGATAATACGGATCAACACCGATGCAGTGGCCACCCACAAGACCCGGACGAAACGGTAAGAAGTTCCATTTGGTACCTGCGGCTTGCAGAACTTCGAGGGTATCAATATCAAGCTTATTGAAGATAATTGCCAATTCATTGATCAAGGCGATATTGACATCACGCTGGGTGTTTTCAATCACTTTTGCCGCTTCGGCAACTTTGATAGATGATGCCATATGGGTGCCAGCAGAGATCACCGATTGATATACATCATCAACTTTCTGGGCAATTTCAGGTGTGGAGCCTGAAGTAACTTTCAGGATCTGGGTGACGGTATGTTGTTTATCACCCGGGTTTATTCGCTCCGGAGAATAGCCTGCAAAAAAGTCCTCGTTGTATGTTAAACCTGAGATTTTTTCAATCACCGGAATGCAATCTTCTTCGGTTGCCCCGGGATATACGGTTGATTCATAAACAACGATATCCCCCTTCTCTATTACCTTACCGAGCATTTCACTGGCTTTAAGTAGCGGCGTTAAATCAGGCTGCTTATGTTTATCAATTGGGGTAGGAACAGTAATGATGTAGAAATTACAAGCCCGTAAATCTTCTACGTCAGTCGTAAAGGTCAGGCGAGAAGCGCTTTTTAAGTTTTCAGGATTGACCTCAAGGGTGCTGTCTTCACCGATTTTTAATTCATCAATCCGCGATTGATTGATATCAAAACCTTTGGTCAGATACTTTTTACCGAATTCAACTGCGAGGGGAAGGCCAACATAGCCTAGGCCGATAACTGCGATTTTTGTTGTTGTAAAAGGCATAAAAGACTCTTCGAGTTACTGTTTGTTTTTATTACTGTTGAGTATAGAAGATAAACCAAAAGCTGCCATTTCAACCGGCAATTTTTTAACGGTAATGCTATCTGTTTCTCGCGAATAACAACATGGTTCTATTAACGTTTTTAATAGCACCTGTCATTTTAAAATCGGTGTAACAAGGCGCTGTTGTGATTCCAACTTATCCTTTCTCAAGATTCGATAAAAATCCGGTGCTATTCGCCAAAAATTAGAATTGTTGCTGCTCATTTTCGATGACTTTTGCCAGTCCTTTTTTCCAATCACTGGGCACTACCCGCCATTTGCGCATAATTTTTTCATTACACATTGAAGAATACGCGGGTCGTTTTGCTGGCGTTGGATACTGTAAGGTTGTCAGTGGCGCTATCTTGGGTAGTAAAGGGATCACGGCTTTGTCCTTGGCCATATCGACAATTTCACGTGCAAATTGATACCAGCTTACCGAAGAAGCACCATTGTAGTGATAAATTCCCCATTGCTTTTCACCGCCTTTAATCGCAACTGCTATTTGATAAATTCCACGAGCCAAGTCGCCAGCATAAGTCGGGTTACCCACTTGATCGTTGACGACACCAAACTGTTGCTTTTCCCGGGCCAGTTTTAGCATGGTTCGGACAAAGTTCTTACCATATTCACTAAATACCCAGGCGGTGCGAATAATCACAAATTTATTCAGGTAGGTCATAACCTCTTGCTCCCCCAGAAATTTACTCAAACCATAGGTGCAACCCGGAGCGGTTTTCTCGCCAGGTGTATACGGAGTTTGAGCATCTCCAGAAAAGACATAATCCGTAGAAATATGGATCATCGGGATATTGAGATTAGCGCAGGCGATAGCGAGATACTTGCAGCCGAGTTGATTTACGGCAATTGCCTTATCCTGTTCTTCTTCGGCTTTGTCTACTTGTGTATAAGCAGCGGTATTGATCACAAGTTGAGGGTTTATTCTGGCAAACGTCTGCTGGACCGATTTTCGTTCGGCAATATTCAATTGCATTGACGGTAAAAAATGCCAGTTTATGCCTGTATCCGTATTTTTTTCTTGTTTAACAACATCCCTTAAACAAGATGCCAGTTGTCCGTACTTTCCTACCACTAAAATATTCATTGGATCCTTTCCTTGAATTAACGTATTTTTACCCGACGTTTGTTAATCAGCGCCACATTACTTCCTAGCGGAGTAGCTAACCCCTTAAGAGTAGAGTTTGCTCAGGGGCGTAGCATTTCTATCCTTGTCGGAAAGCTGTACCCGACCTAATTGACGTACCGGCCACTGGATATTCAAGTCCTGGTCATTCCAAAGCAAGCCACCTTCGTCCTCGGGATCATAAAAATCTGTGCACTTGTATTCAAAATCCGCTACTTCAGAAAGAACAACAAAACCATGGGCAAACCCCGGAGGGATCCAAAACTGTCGCTTATTGTCTTCCGATAAAATTTCACCGTGCCATTGCCCAAATGTCGGAGAGTCTTTGCGGATATCTACGGCCACGTCAAACACTTCGCCACGTACGACTCGCACTAATTTACCTTGTGGTTTTTTAATTTGAAAATGCAGGCCCCGCAGTACTCCTTTGCGAGATCTTGAATAATTGTCTTGAACAAATTCCTGTTCAATGCCAACTTTTGAGCGATACCGATCCGACTGAAAGGTTTCAAGGAAGAAGCCTCGGTCATCACCAAAGGTAACCGGTTCGATAACTTTTAAATCAGATATTTTTGTAGAGATAACTTTCATTGTAGTCCTTACCTAAACTGGCCGGCATCAAGGAAGCGAGGTATTGTCCATATTCAGTTTTTTGGTATCGTTTTATTGATGTTTTTAACTGTTGTGACGACAGCCAGCCGTTTCTGAAACCAATTTCTTCTAAGCACGCAACCTTCAGGCCCTGGCGCTTTTCCACGGCTTGTACAAAGTGCCCAGCTTCCGCTAACGAATCATGGGTTCCGGTATCTAACCAAGCACAGCCACGACCCAAAATGGATACGTTGAGCTCACCTAAGCGCAAATATTCATTGTTAATCTCGGTAATTTCCAGCTCGCCTCGAGGTGAGGGTTTAATATTTTTTGCGATATCGATGACCCGGTTGTCGTAGAAATATAAACCGGTAACCGCATAATTAGACTTGGGAATTTTTGGCTTTTCTTCGATGCTCGTCGCTTTGCCCTGGGCATTAAATTCGACCACACCAAATCGCTCAGGATCTTTAACATGATAGCCAAATACCATAGCCCCAGTTTCAAATTCCGTTGCCAACTGCAGTTTGTCGGTAAAATGCTGACCATAGAAAATATTATCACCAAGCACCAGGCAAACATTGGAGTCACCGATAAATTGCTCACCAATAATAAATGCCTGGGCAAGACCATCCGGCGACGGTTGCTCTGCATATTGCAGTTCTAGACCAAACTGCTCTCCATCGCCAAGTAAACGCTTAAAACCTGGTAAGTCCTCCGGTGTAGAGATAATCAGAACTTCTTTGATCCCTGCTAGCATCAGCACCGACAGAGGGTAGTAAATCATCGGCTTGTCATAAACCGGCAATAGCTGCTTAGAAACGCCCATTGTGATCGGGTGCAATCGGGTTCCTGAACCCCCTGCGAGAATAATTCCTTTATAAGCTTTCATGATACTGAGTATCTCCTAGCCTGGTTAATTGATATTTACCGGTAAGTACGTTTTGCCACCAATCGGGATTATCCAAATACCATTGCACGGTTTTTTCAATACCGGATTCAAATGATTCGGTCGGTTGCCAATGCAGGGAATTTGCTATCTTAGACGCATCGATCGCATATCGTTTGTCATGCCCGGGCCTATCCTGAACGTATGTGATCAAGTTTGAAAAATCTTCAATACCATCGGGTTTATCGTTAATCTTTTGGTTCAAAATGCCGCAAATGGTTTTTACCACTTCAATATTTTGCTTTTCGTTATTGCCCCCTATGGTATAGGTTTCACCAACCTCACCTTCCTTGACAACTTTGAGCAAAGCCTGAGCATGATCGTCAACATAAAGCCAGTCTCGCACTTGTTTACCATCACCATACACAGGTAAAGGTTTACCTTGCAGTGCGCTGAGAATGATATGGGGAATGAGTTTTTCTGGAAAATGGTAAGGACCATAATTATTTGAACAGTTGGTAATTAATACCGGAAAGCCATAGGTTCTGCCCCATGCCCTGACCAGATGATCGCTGCCAGCTTTAGAGGCTGAATAAGGGCTTGAAGGCGCGTATGGGGTTTGTTCTGTGAACTTCAACTGATCAGATTGTAAATCACCGAAAACCTCATCGGTGGACACATGCAAAAAGCGAAATGACGATTTTTTCTGCGCAGGCATCGTTAACCAATATTTTCTGGCGCATTCCAATAGATTACAGGTACCGACAACATTGGTTTTGATAAACAGCGCCGGGCCATCAATGGAGCGATCGACATGAGATTCAGCCGCCAAATGCATAATAGCGTCGGGCTGGTATTGATTTAGCAGTGCCGTAAACAGTTCAGCATCACAAATATCACCCTTTATAAACTGATATCTTGGCGCTAGAGTGTCGGTATCTACACGTTCAGTTAAGGAGTCAGGAATGGATTCCAAATTGCCCGCATAGGTCAGGCAATCGTAGTTTAATACCTGATCTTTTGTGTGTTGAAGAATATTACGAATAACGGCGCTGCCAATAAATCCGGCGCCGCCTGTCACGATGATTTTCATAAAATGTCCATACTTAACAGAGCAAACAAACGAAGCGATAAATACCGCGACAGTTTCGTCATGCAAATAATCACGTTGCAAACAGGAATTGATTTTCAAGGGAGGTTTAATGATCCAGTACACAATGCAAAGAAAGCTGAATGTGAACCACTTAATGCTGTGACTTATCCCTTAAGCCCGTTTTTTGTTATTAAAAACAGTATAGAATAGATACCAAATCTCGCCATATTCATCATCAGAACTCACAGAGAAATCATGAGACTGGTTTCTAAGGCATTGTTATTAAGCTCTTTATTTTATTTTTAAAAGATCGTCGTACTGAGGCTCGAGCGGTGCAAAAAGCTGAGGATGGTAGTCGCGAAGGACAGGGCCGAGTTGTTGGAATGCCAATTTAACTTCTGGACTATTTCTGCCCATGGCATAAGCATTTTGCAAGAAAGACACCATTTGAGAGTCAAATTCCTGCATCCGCCATTTTAACATGGCTAACGCAGCCCATGTCGCAGGCCAGGTGGGGCGTGTGGAAGTCGATTGCAGATAAAGTTGCTTCGCGTGTTGCAAAGCGGTTTGGCGATCTACCATATTATCATCAGCGCCCCATTCTAATATCTGAGCTTTGATTTCTAGATATTGATTATGCCCCGGATGGTAAAACAACGCATCATCGGCATAGCGTAACGCCTGACGATAATCTTGCGCGTTGCCAATATAACCGATTGCCTGCCAACTTTTCACGCGCACTTCAGCTTGTTTAAAGGCGATATTTGCCACTCCGAAAGAAGTGGCAACAATGGTCAATATCACTAAGATAATAATCAGTATAAATTTAATCACGTTATCCATAGAGAACCAATTAAATGAATCGAGCTGACCAAGAACCATTATCCGAGCCCCGGTACTGTGATGATATCTCGCTTAACTTTTGGCCTCGCGCCATTGTTGTTTTGGCATATTGCAGTGGCATGCCGTTAACTGCTATACCCATATTGGTCATAATATCCGTCAAACGCCTGGTACGATTGCGCTTTATCCATATCAACCTGATTCAATACTACGCCTGAGACCTCAACACCCGAAGTGCGTAGGCGTTTAAAGCCGGCCTTCACTTGTTGCTCTTTCGTATCTTCAGCCTTGACCACATAGATAAGCGCATCACTTACACCAGCGATTAAAATCGCATCGCTTACCGCTAATATGGGTGGCGTATCAATGATAATTCGATCATAACTTTCACTGAGTTGAGTGATCAGTGCTTTGAATCTTGCCGAGGACAGCAATTCTTGAGGGTTTGGAGCCATGTCTCCTGCGACCATGATATCCATCTGATTGTGGTTATCCTGGACAATGCATTGCGCTAACTCATGGGTACCTGCAATATAATTGGCTAATCCGGGCTGTGATTTATCAATCGCAAAATTTTTGCCAATGCTCGGACGACGCATATCGGCATCAATAATGATAGTCTTTTGCAACTGTCCAATCGCGTAAAACAAGTTTGAGCTTAATTGCGTTTTTCCTTCACCGGGTAAAGTCGAGGTTACTGCAATGGCTTTGGCTTGCGACTCAATATTCAACATTTGTAAACTGGTGCGAATGGTCCGCACTGCTTCACTAAAGCCCTGTTCTTTGTCCTGTAGATAATAGTTGGCTGCAAGTGGTGTTACATCTTGCTGCTGCGATTTTTTTATCAATCTTTGCAGTACCGTACCATTGTCACGTTGATGATTAAGCTTTACCAATGGAATAATTCCCAGCAATGTTTGCGACAATTTTTGTTCAACATCTTCGGCACTACGAATGGTCGAATTTAGTGCTTCCATAAGCAATACGCAGGCAACACCTACCATTGAAGACAGCATTAATGCCAGAACGACCACCAACTTTTTACGGGGTTTAGATGGCGAGTAAGGGGTTGTTGCCGGGTCAATAACACGACCGACGGACGTCTCAAACCCTTCAAGCTGAGCCGTTTCTTTCAATCTGGAAAAGAAGGCTTCATATAAATTACGATTCATTTCCACGTCCTGCAACAGGTCACGGTGTTGATTTTCAATACGTGTGAGGCGTTGAAACTTAGCTTTTGCTGTCGCGATGGCCTGATTGATTTGAGTGACCCGCTCCTTCGCTTGACGAGTATCCGTTCCCAGGCTGTTAATGAGCCGCGAAATTTGCTGGTCGATATTTAATTGTGCTTTGCCAAGTTCAGCATTGACCGCAATCATCTTTGGGTGTTTTGGCCCATAGACGAAACCTAATTCCTGCTTTTTAGTCTCGATTGATAATTTCTGTTGCTGTAAATTTTGTACCGATGGATGATTAAAGATTTCCGGTACACTATTGATAAATTCCAGAGAAACGCCATCTTTTGCCTGATTTCGTTGCAGCAAAGAACTAATCAATTCACTTTGATCAACCGCTTGCTGTGCTCGGGTCAACTGTCCGGAAAGCTCTTCCAGCTCTTTCGCCGCCAGGCTCTTAATGCCCCGGACATCGACCAGTGATTCACGCTCTTGAAACAATGCTAGCCGCTCTTCCGCACTTTCCAGTTTCTGTTTTAAACCTGACATGCTGGAGTTTAGCCAGATTGCCGATTTTTCAATGCGATCGAGGTTAACATCCATATGATTATCAAGGTAAGCCTGCGCGATTGCATTGGCCAAAGTTGCAGCTAATTGCGGCGATTCAGATTCGAAACTGATGGTAACTACCTGAGTTTTGGAAACAGGCGAAGCTGACATATTACCCCAGACATAACCGATGATGGCGTCTCGCTTTTGCATGGCTTTTTGCTGAGTCGATAATTCAGGTGCCGGAGGCTGAGGATTCACCAAATTTACAATGGTTTGTTTCAGACTCGGTTGCTCTTCTCTTGGCTGATTGAAAAAAGGGTGCTTGTGCAACTGCAATGTATCAACAACTTTTTCCGCAACTTTTCTTGAACGTATGATTTCCAGCTGCGAATAGTAATATTCCTGAGCACTGGTTGATTCACCATAGACATCGTCCAGTTGTAACACTCGATTTTGTTCCGCTTCTAGCAGTAAGCTCGCCGAGGCAACATAGATTGGTGTTTTCGATGACATCACCATTGCGGTTAACACGGTAACAAGTGCGGCAAAACTCAAAATCACCAGTTTGTGCCGCCAAATGACCCGGATCAATTTACCCAAATCAATTTCATCGTGATTAACAAATTCTGTCGCCACATCAGGTGTTGTGTTTACGGAAGAAAGATGCCCTTTATTATTTACGCTCACAGGCACTCCTTAAAAGAAACTTTGCTTAATGGATATAATGTCACCGGGACCGATTAACGTGTGCTGATCGATGGATTTGGGTGTTTTATCGTCAAGGCCGCTTTTTACTATGTATATTTTGTCTAAAGACGCACGTTCGGTAAAGCCTCCGGCCAGAGCCGCCGCTTTGGCAACGGTCAAACCCGGTTGATAGGGGTAGCCGCCTGGCTTTTTCACTTCCCCATCAATAAAAAACGGACGATAGGTGATAATACTTACCGACACATTTGGATTGATCAGATAATCCCCTTTCAAGCCCTGATGAATCTTCTGTTCAACCTGATAAAGGGTTAACCCTTGTATGGTAATTTCCCCTAAGAAAGGGTAGTTAATTTTGCCACTGTCGTTTAGCAATAATTCTCGGGATAGCTCCGCTTCTCCATAGACATCGATGGCAATTTTATCACCACTATCAATACGATACTCCTGAGCTTGTATATTCGCAGCCTGAACGCTAGAGGCGATAAGAACTAGCCAGGTGATCACTAAGGTTTTAACAAGAAATGCCAATGAGGAAGAAAAATTTATCATGATATTTGCCAACTTATTATCTTATTATTTACGACTGCGCAGATTTGAGTAAATCCAAGCCATCCCTCAGTGTAAGACGAAAAGGATAGCCGGATTACAAAGATAACATAACTACATCGACAACAGGACCGAGACGTTAAAATTCAATCCCGAGTAGTCGAAAACCTCTTGATTACTGTCTCGATCGGTATAATGTACGCCGGCAATTATATCGATATTGCGGCGCATATGATAATTCGCTTTAATACCAAATATGGCATTGTCATCTTCCCGTGAAGTGCCATTATATTTATCATTGCTCGACGCTATGTCTAATGTGCTCGATAATCGTTCCAGCCACTTATGATGCCAACTCAAACCAAAAAACGTATTGTCTATGGCATTACCCTGACCTTTTTGTTCGGTGGTTTGCTTGGCAGTGGAAAAATCAAAATTCGAATAGGTCAGTGGTGTCCATAAAATGCCAACTAACCAACGCACACCTGACGCATCGCCGCGACTTTGAGAGTCAAAGGATTTACGTTCGTAACCAAGCTTTGCGTAGCCTGTCGTTAATCCTGTAGAATCCCATTCCACCCCGAGATAAAAACCATCTTGTTTACTATCAAGATTATCAGGCTGAAAAGGGTCATCGGCATAATTAAAGTTTTTAATACTGAGATCCGCGGTAAGTTGCGTTTTACCGGTAAGCTTTCTGAAAAACGTGGCGCCGATCTCATTCATCGAATATTCACGCCAGCGGGTGAAATCGATCTCATCTGGGTTTAAACCATTACCTACATCAAGAATATCTACATTCAGGTCGCTCTCATAGAGACTCTCCCAGGCAACATCACGTACTTTAGCTTTTAAATCAATACGGGCTAATGCAGACAATGCGCCATAACTATAGATGGCGTCGGCCTGAGTCACGGTAAATTGTGTAGGTTCTTTGTAATACTCGCCAAAACCTATCGAGTAACCATCTCCTCGTTGTTCATGGTCGACAATATAATCGCCTGATACAGAGAATCGATTATAACGGTCTAACACCCATTTCATATCCGCCGTTAGCGCTTGATTGGTATAATTATCATCCGAACTGGCGTAGTAAAGTGCTGAATCCAGTTCATAAGCAAAGCGATACAGATCTCCCCCATAGTTATTTTCGAGGGTGATTTTAGGCTTGAATTGGGTGATCCAGGAGTCAACTTCTTGCTTGCTGGAACTTGCGTTTAAGATATTGGAATCAAAGCGCTGCTCAATACCTAAGGTTGGTATTAAATCAAAACTCCCAAGCTTGTAGGCTTTCGGATCAACTGCGAAGCCCGAAAAGGAGATCAAAACCAGCAGAAATAAGGTTGTCGTTTGCTTGAACATCATGGGGCGTGACATTATTTTTATTAGCGTTTAAGGGTATGTTAATTAATTCGCTTATTAATGGCAACGATTAAAAATTATTCACTTATCTTCTGGTCTTACCTGTAAAACGGATTAAATCTCGTTTTAAACACTTAAGCTTGTTTTTTTTGGTGTATCCGGCACTGCAACCTTCGTTGAGGGTAATCCAAATCGGCAAACCCAGCACAATGCCAGAATAATCACAAAATAGGCCGAATTCGCCGGCGATTGCAGGTTAAAATCAACGCTAATATGCAACATCATGCCAATAACCGCCATGATACAACCTCCTGATAAACCTCGGATAAAATGACTATTCCTTAACAACATCGCCTGGTATGCATGCCATATAGAAACAACAATCAATGCCATTAACAATATCGACATTGGCAATCCGTACTCAATCACAAATTGCAAATAATCGTTATGCGCATGATCATAAAACCCTTTCACATCTTGTTTTTTCACTCGGGGATAAGCGACGTAAAACCCCCCTGCTCCCACACCAGTCATGGCGAATTCTTTGATCAACACCATGCTATCGATAGCAACATTATCTCGCGTTTCTTTTTCAAGGCTGGTGTTTTCAATCCGTTGCTTAACTTTGTCGATTCCAAACCAACTACCGAGAATCAATGCGTCGATGGTCAATACGCTGAACAGCAGAACCAATACATACCGACGGCTAGACCGGCTTGTTTTACCAAACACAATTGCACTAAGTCCCAAGGTAAGGGTTAAGGCCATAAAAAACGCGGTATTGCCCATCCGAGAATGGGACAATACTATCGCGATAACCATGCAGACCAGCGACAGCCGTAAGGTAAACTTGCCCGAAATATAGCTAGATAGAAATGTTTTTATAAACGGGACATTGGAGCGGGCTCTTTGTTGTAACAGGTAACTCAACAGCCAACCTACGGCCAAGCTCGCGCACAGAATCAAGAAGTTGGCAAAATGATTTCTGTAGATAAATGAGCCCGTTGCATTAGAGCTGTTCTGTAGTGTTAGCATCCAGCTTCGGTCATCACTATTGAGCAATGCTAACGTGCCATAGGTAGCTTGAAAAAGCCCTGTCGCGATAATCACCATGACCAGTAACTTAAGTTTCCTGAGGTTAGTGACGTGAATAAAAACCAGACAAGCCATTGCAAGATACGCGCATGACTTAACAAACATAACCAGGGTTTGTACAGGATCTAAAGATAACGGTAACCAATGCGAATTTAGCCATTGTCCACTATGGATTTGCTGCTGCAACAGCACGTTATTGGGGCTGATCCAGCTAATTAAAAAAGTGGGTAAAGGAACCGATTGCAGGCCTTGCCATAGGGTAAATGCCGCGACGATATATACATACCCCTGGTATGGGCGTAATCGCTCTTTAATTTTCGGCCATGAAAAAGACAGTAAACTAACACTAAGTAAACAAAATGCGCCTAGCTCCAATACTGCCCATGCCCAAGGTCTGTTTGAGCCTAACGGGATAGGTAACCAAAAAACCAGCACCAGAAACAGGTTAAATTGCAATGCTTGAGAGTTAACCTTCATGGATTTCGATTATGACAATTTCGTATGGTTGGAATTGGTATGTGTTTAGGAATGCATTCATGGCATCAACATAGGTTTATGCATGGCAATCAATGCGAACACAGACTAGACGACAAAGCAGATGTTAATTCGAGGAAACGGTAATTTGTCCGGAACCAAGGCCACCATTGCCATTACCACCGCCTAAAGATTTCGGTGCTTTGGGTGGTGATAAATTTAACGCCCGACGATTCTGTGCAATTTTTTCCTGCGCCGTACGTTCATCGGGTTGCGGCTGTTTTTTTACCGCTTCTTTTGAATTATCGGTCGCAGCGCTAGCTTTTTTGTCTGCGGGTTTAACAGTTTCCTCCGACGAAACTGCAGACGTTTTAGCCTCGGCAGTTACCGGCGTCTGTGGTTCATTTTGTTCCTGTGCTTGTGCATTCACAGCAAAGATAACGCATAGGAAAATTGCGGGTAAGTGAGATATTTTTATACTTTTCAATACCGACATGGACATAACCGTAGGGACTCTGTTTATTGTTCTGGTTAATTTTCAGTCTAACAAGAATTTCTGTCATTGAAAACTGCCGCTTGTAAATTGCCTACGGCATCATGTAGAAACTACTGCTAACTAAACACTTACTTCTACGCTTTCTTAAACATCGACTTAAACGCTCAATTAAACATCGACTTAAACACATGCCCGGTCACTTACCTTGTTCGCTGCTTAGATACTTGCCCAGAAATTTTCTCGATATTCGCGATTAATGATAAGTTTGCAGTGTCTGTAAAAGTGTTTGAATCGCCCTTTGCTAACCCCAAACATCCCCTTGACGTCATAGGTAAATTCAATCTGCTTAGCGCTATACCCCGAAAGTACTCGTTTAATAGCGAGCCAGTATTTTCGAATTTTTGACTGGTTGCAAAAACAATTCATTCTTTGCTCAATCTGTTGCCGACTTTTAGCATCATTACGGGTAATTGGTGTTACCTCATTAAACAATAGCGAAAGCCCCTGCAAAGCTGCATGCAATACATTCTCGACATTTGCTAACTGGAAATGTTTTTCGACCAGACGCCAGTCAATATTCTCCTGGTAGTGATGAATCAAACACAGCAGATGATAAAACTGACGTATATCTAATACTTTTTCTGCAAACCCTGAGTGGGATATTTCACTATGGGCGATGCACAAAATGATTTGCTGAGTTGCATTTAGTTGTTTAACCGTCACACCTTCCCCTAAAGGCAAAGGATCACCCTCCTCCCAAATATCGATATCGTTCAGGACCCGGCTGGCTGGAAACTTTAATGCCTGTTTATGAATTTCAACACGACACATACTGTCCGGCAGACATAAAGACGGTGCATGATGATGGTTTGCAGAATGGATGGCAAAAGGACTTTCATCCGCTTGATAACCATTGGCTTTAAGTAACTCGAATGCTTGCTGTTGTTTCTCCTCGGGCACAAGAATATCAATATCGCACATATAACGCATCGCAGGTGATGGATACGTACCATTAAATAAACTTGCACCGCCTTTTAGCAATACTTGTTCGATGCCAGCCTCGTCAAGTAAGGCACACACGTGTTTGGCTTCTTTTTTAATGTCGATATTGCGTTGCCGATAGAGGCTACTCACCTCATTCAAGTACTGTTGTAATACAAGTGGTAACTGAGGAAAAATGCGTAATTTCTTTAATCGATAACACAAAGCACTTGTCATCCAATAGCAATTGGATAACTCAATTATTGGTAAATACAACTCTTCCGTTTGTAAGGTGATCATTAAATCATGATCGATATCGGTAGGTTTTGTATTCGCAGACAGGAGTAACCCTAATTGCAGAAACGTATTGGGGGTTATTTGTATGTGCTGACTAGCGCCCATATTGCGATTGCCCTTTTTAGATTATTATTGCTATGTTGGTTTTAGCTGCAACGCTGCGCCGCAGTTATGTTCAAAGGGGGCTGTAATGTTGCTAACCATACCGCTAACTCGCGCTCTTGAAAAGTACTAACCGTGTTAGTTTTTACCGTTAGTATTCGAAGATAGGAAGTGAAATGCCGCTTCGTTCGACGAATAACTTAGTTGCCCTCGCCGGATCGTTTCAAAAAAACCAATCAAATCAATAACGTCAGTTGCACTTAGTTCTTTGCCAACCTGATACCCCCCCGCAACAACTAAGTTCAGCATGTCGATAACACTAAAGGAACTAAAATTTGCCGATAACGAATCTGGCATATTGCCTTTATTGTTCTGCTCGTTGTTTTGCTCGTGTTGTAGCGGGCGCTCATTTTGATAATTTGGGGCGATAATATCCGCCGATTGAAAATTACACCAGTGACTGGCTGAATTGACCTTGCCCGCATTGGGCAACATCGATTGTGGCCAAACATACTTTAGCTTACGCCCATCTTTGTGCTGCCACACCGGTTGCTCTGCAAGTTGAGGATAGTAGGCTTGCAGTACTGACCAGGCACCGGATTTTATCGCAAGCGGTGCGGGAAGGTTCAATACATTAAAATCGTCATCAAGCACGATCATTTCATCTGAACAAACCTGATAGCCCTTGGTTGCAAGATACGCGGTAAGTGTCGACTTACCAACACCAGATTTCCCTGGCAACAGTAACAGTTGCTGATCTTTTATTAGTGCAGCGCCATGATAACAAAATCGAAATGCGCTTAACTGAAATGTGAGAATTTGCATTCGTTCAATAATGGTCGGCATAAGTTCAGAAAACGTTATCTCGTGGGCTACAATCCGCTGTTGCGACAACATTCGGTAATGTTTCTGAAATTGCGGGTCATTGTTTTCTTCGATACCGACCGATTGAATTTGAAACTGAACCGTAACGGGAGCACGAATTAAATTATCGTCGCGAATATATCTATCAAATAGTGCAAGTAGCATTTCGCGAAAATCACTATCTTGGCACTCAATACGAAAGGCGATACTGCCAAAATCAATGGTAACAAACGACTCAGAGCAAGGAGCGATCCCTTGATTTTCGACGGACAACGTTTTTTTCTGGGTTGCGGATTTAAACGGTAATACCTCAAAATACAGCCCATCGCGATAGTGTATTGTTTGCATAGAAGATTGAGAGCTGGCTACGCTCGTAATATCAGCGGTTGAGCGAGATAAAGAACCTGTAAATGTTGGCTGATTAGCCGATTTAGATTGTGGTGATCGAGGTAACGAGTTGGAGCTGGCTAAATGGTATAGATCCCAGACTTCATCCATAGCAGGCTCTATTTCTGGCAGTGCAAGTCCGCTCGCACGAGAGACCTGATTTAAGCACTCTGAACGACCAACGCCGGAATCAAGCCCAAGGATCAATGCAATGCTTAATGGTGGCAATCGAAACAGAGAATGCCTCTGCTGGCAAAATATCAGGCCTTGCTCCCCTTCGATAAACAATCTCAAATATTTATGTTGTAAAGGAATTGACTGCATTTTGCCTCTTTATCAACAACTACCGGCAAAACTCACTTGGGAATGAGAATTAGTTAAAACCTGATGACGCAGAATTAACACAATGTTTATTGCCCTGATGCTCTTTACAGGACTTCGGTGCCGCTGATGTTTTAGGTGTCATCAACGCCGTTACCGCGATTGGCGTAACCGCAGCAAGCTTACCATATTTCTTCATAAACTGACGACGAGCCTGCTCGGGAGTCAGTTCATCATTCTTGGAATTTTCTTGTGCTTGATTGTTCTTATTCATCACTGCATTCTCGTTATAAGTTTAACTCATTGAAACTTATGGGGGTTAACCACATGCATCACCATGATAAAAAGGTTCCTCGACAAAAGCAAGAATAATGCTTTAACCATTAGCACTTGTGCTCCTCTTTTCCGGCTTTTACTGCTCCTTAGCGCTTTATCGACACCATAAAAAAGGGAGCCTTAGCTCCCGAATTTATTACCAGATTTTCACTTGTTTTTCCGGTGCGATATACATCTTGTCACCTTCTTTTATGCCGTATGCTTCAATAAACTCAGGCATATTCGAGAGGGAGCCAAGGGCACGGAAATGACCGGGAGAGTGTGGGTCAGTCGCGACACGCTGACGCATACCTTTCTCGGTACGTTTACCACGCCAGATTTGCGCAAACCCCATAAAGAATCGCTCATCACCGGTTAAACCATCAATGACTGGCGCTTCTGCACCATTAAGTGAATTCTTATAAGCACGATAGGCAATGGTTAAGCCCGATAAATCACCAATATTTTCACCTAAGGTAAGCTCACCGTTAACATTGAGGTCATCAAACACTTGATAGCCATTGTATTGTTCAACCAATTGGCTGGCACGCTTTTTAAATTCCGCCTGATCGGTTTCCGTCCACCAGTTGCGTAGATTGCCTTCCGCATCATAACGACTGCCTTGGTCATCAAAGCCATGGCCCATTTCATGACCAATAACAGCACCGATGCCGCCATAGTTAACCGCATCATCCGCTTCCATATTGAAAAACGGAGGCTGTAGGATTGCAGCCGGGAATACAATTTCATTAACCGTTGGGTTGTAATAAGCATTCACGGTTTGTGGCGTCATATGCCATTCCCATTTGCGAATCGGACCGTCAAGTTTCTCCAGTTGTTTTTGGTAGCCAACCTGATCAGCACTTTGTAAATTCGCAATCAAGGTATCCGAGTCAATTTCAATAGCAGAATAATCTTCCCACTTATCTGGATAACCGATTTTCGGCGTAAATGCGGCCAATTTAACCTGGGCTGCCTTTTTGGTATCTTGCGACATCCATTCCAGCGAATCGATACTCTCACCGTACGCAGTCCGAAGGTTTTCAACTAACTGGGTCATTCGCTCTTTTGCTTCAGGTTTAAAATGTTGTTTAACATAAACCTGTGAAATGATTTCACCCAAATTGCCATTCACTAAACTTACACCGCGCTTCCAGCGTGGTTTTTGTTCTTGTTGGCCATTGATGTTCTTGCCATAAAAGTCGAAGTTTTGCTGGTCAAGATCCGCGCTTAGATACGACGCATAGCCATTAATCACCTGCCAGTTCAGATATGTTTTCCAATCTTCAATCGACACATTAGCAACCAGTTCACCAAAACCTTTAACAAAATCAGGCTGGTTTATAATGATATCTTCTTGGCCATTCGCGCCAAGAGCGCTTAACCAGGTATTCCAGTTGAACTTGTCGGTCACCGTGTTCAAATCAGCCACGGCAAACTTATTATAGCGAGCTTCACTATCGCGGGTTTGTACGCGAGTCCAGTGCAGTTCGGCAAGCTTGGTTTCAAGCTCCATGATGGATTGCGCCGATTGCTTGCCATTTTCCTGGCCGGCCAAAGCGAACATTTTTTCAATGTGTACTAAATAATCGTTACGCATATCAACAAAGCGTTGTTCTTTATTGAAGTAGTAGTCGCGATCCGGTAACCCTAAACCTGAATGCCACACATGTCCGGCATAACGTGAAGACTGTTTCGCATCAATGCTGACATAGAAATACAGTGGCGAGTCCAATCCAATGATTTGTGATTTCGCGAAGTAGCTCGCCAAGTCGTCGGTGTTTTCAATGGCTGCGATTTCTGCGAATAAAGGCTCTACCGGTTTGGTGCCCAGTGCATTTAACTTATCTTCATCCATATAAGATTTGAATAGATCCGCAACTTTTTGCTCATCACTACCCGTTGCCAGAGTATCTGCAGCCGCGAGTTCTTCGATGATGGCTTTTACATCTTCGTCAGCTTTATCACGTAAGTCATAAAACGAACCGATCGCGGTTTTGTCAGCGGGCATCGGATGCGCAGCTAACCAACCGCCGTTCACGTACAGATAAAAGTCATCTTGTGGACGTACGGATTTGTCCATATTTGCTTGTTCAATGCCGGAGGCCAACATTGTTTTTTGTGATGTTACTTCAGCTTTAGCCGCTTTCGTGTCCGTGCTAACAGGTTCACTGTTGCAGGCACTTAACATGAGAATCGACGAGCATATCGCACCCGTTACAATTGTTTTCATTTTTAATGTTCCAATTCATTGCATGGATTTAGTCAAGATTGATACTACTTTGAACTATTTTTCAAATCTACTCATTCACAAATTTTGTTACAAAACAGGCGGCGCAATTGGTTGTTGATTTACACGTATGTTCTGGTGTTGGGAGAAATCGAGTGAACCGCAGCGATAGATTACGGAGCAAGGCCGACGCGCTAGCTCGAGTAGCTAGGCAAATAACAGAAGATGTGGGGAAAACACGGTTCATTAGACCAACCGTAACCTAAGGTTTCGGCTGGTCTAATGAACAATGAACTTGAGGTAGCTGTTTATTCTTGGCCGATATAGCCGTTGTCGTAAAGATAATTCACAATCTGAGTTGCACAGGCCAGTATGTCTTGCTCAGCGGTTTTCACATGAATTTCTGGCGCGCTGGGCACATCATAATCTGAATCAATCCCGGTAAAATCTTTAATTTCTCCAGCGCGGGCTTTTTTGTATAGTCCTTTTGGATCACGCTGCTCACATACGTCAATGGGCGTATCGATAAAAACCTCAATAAACTCACCTCGCTCCAGCAAATTTCTGGCCATATCGCGGTCAGATTGAAATGGGGAAATAAATGCGGTGGATACTATCAACCCGGAATCGACAAACAATTTGGCAACCTGGCTGATCCTGCGAATATTTTCTATTCGATCTTCATCACTAAACCCGAGGTCACCATTCAAACCATGGCGAACGTTATCCCCGTCTAAAAGATAAGTATGACAATGGCGTGCAAACAGTAAGTCATCTACGGCATTGGCAACGGTAGACTTTCCAGAGCCGCTAAGCCCGGTGTACCAAAGCAGACAGGGACGTTGTTTTTTTAACTTAGCCCGATCAGGTTTTGTGACCAATTGAGGGTGCCAAACCGTATTTTCTGTTTTCATAGTAAATCCTTTTATGCACTGTTGCCCTGCCATTCAATCGACAAGCGCGACATTCGCATATTGATAATTTTGTTTTATTCTAACTTAGTGATTTATCATCGCACTAACACTGCGCAACGCCTGTTATTTCGTTCCAGCTTAAAACGGAAACACCTGTGGGATCATAAACAACACCACGGCAATATAGGTTAATGACACTGGAATACCTGCTTTTACAAAATCTTTCAAATGATAGTTTCCAGCATTAAACACCATGACGTTTGTCTGATAGCCATAAGGACTGATAAAACTGCCACTGGCACCAAATGCTACCGCCATAATAAATGGCACTGGATTAACGCCCAGACCCACTGCGATGTTATACGCAATCGGAAATATCAGTGCGGCGGCAGCGTTATTGGTGATCAACTCTGTCATTAACAAGGTGATAATAAATACGGCAGCAAAGGCAAAGATCGCACTCTGGCCGGATAAAAAGTTGTGTACATGGAGTGCGATTACCTGTGACAGTCCCGTCGATTCCAATGCGGTTGCCAGCGTTAACGCACTGACCACAATTAGCCAGATTTCCAAAGGAAATCGGCGTTTAATTTCGTTAATGCTCAGGCATCGAGTCGCAAACAAAGCTGCCATAAAGAAGATTAAACACTTTAATAAAGCGACTTCAAAGATCACTGACGTTGAAATCGCCCCTAAAAACCCAAATAAGGTAAATTTGTCGCGCCATCCCGTTAGCATGTTATCCGGCTTAACCCCGGTGATTATGTAAAAGTTCTTACTTAAATTAGTCCGGGTGATAAAATCTTTACCTACCGCCAAGACCAGGAAATCTCCGGATTGAATAACCAATTCGCCCAATTTCCCTGATAACGTTGCACCCTCACGCCTAAATGCGACAACGGCGGCATCAAAGCGCGCTCGAAAGCCGGCCTGCTTTAACGTCATCCCGATAATTGCACTGCCCGGTTTTATTAACACCTGGGTCAGATTTTCTCGTAACAAACCATCCTGCTCAGCAAAAAGCTTAAGCCCGTCGAATTGTTGCAAAACAAAAACTTTAGAGATATCGCCGGTAAAAATCAGCTTATCACCGGGACGCAAAAATTCCTCCGGCGTAACTGGCGAAATTAAATGTCCATGGCGGATGATTTCCACCAAAAATAATGAATCGATATTACGTAAACCATTTTCTTCAATCGACTTACCGATTAATTTCGAATCTTCGGTAACTTCTGCTTCGACGAAATAGTGTTTTTCGCTTTTCGTCGAGGCTTCGGTGAATGGCAGTGTTTTAAGACGAATAAACAGCACACAAAGGCAGGCGATTAATGCCGTTAGACCGATTAAGGTAAAGTCAAAAAACTTTAACCCGGGCAACCCTTGATCTATCAACATGGAATTTACAATAAGGTTAGTTGAGGTACCTACCAGGGTTAATGTACCACCGAGTATTGCTGCATAAGATACCGGTAACAATAATTTTCCCGGATTGATAAACTTATTATTCTTTATTGGTGAAATGAGTGTAGCGACAACGGCGGTGTTATTTAAGATTGCCGAGGCAAATGCGGTTCCGATCAGCGTTCTCAGGTAAGATTTTAGTTTGTGCCTGGATATCATCCGATTGGCGAGGATCCTTAAAAAACTCGTCCGTTCCAATGCAAATGAGCAGGTGATCAATAAAATCAGAGTGATTAAACCGGGATTAACGGCATTGGTAAAAATTTGCTTGGTGCTAACAAACGATAAACTCAGACACGCTATCGTCGAAACTGCGAACACTCGTTCGGGGACGTTTTGGTATTTAATCAATCCTGCAAAGGTGGCAATAAAAACACCTACCATTAACCATTGATCGATATTTAGCATGAATGGCCTATGACTCTTATCAGAACCGGTAATTAAACTGACAACAAAAATTTACCGAAGTTCTAACTTATTGTAATAATTCGTTAAAGATAACGTATGAGTAAATGTGTGGCAAGTAGAGAAAAGCCGGTTTTAAACCGGCTTTGCTGATTTTAACGAACAAACGGATTAAATAGCTTTACAGTCCCACTCTGGGAAGCTGTTACGAATAAAGGCGTTTAAGTCTTTTTCTGCCTGAGTATATTCGCGATCAACACTGCTTGCCTCATCAGCGACGACTGTTTCACTAATCATCCCGGCACCCACGGTAATATTGGTGAGTCGGTCGATAATGACAAACGAGCCAGTGCCTTGTACTTTGGTATATTCATCAATTACAACGGGGCTATTGGTTTGCACTACGCAAGATGCAATCTCGTTCAGTTGCATTTCACTTTCATCGGTATGCGCCATGGTATTAACATCGATTCGATAGTCAATCTTGTTAATACGTCCATAGGTGTTCTTGGTACCTATTTTAAATTCGTACTCTTTGCCCGGTTGCATCGCCGCATCACTCATCCAAACGATGGTTGCACGGAACTTCTCTGACGCGGTGGAAAGCTTATTCGATTTTACTAATACATCGCCACGGGACACATCAATTTCATCATTTAAGGTAATGGTTACCGCTTGACCAACAAACGCAGATTCCAATTCACCATCGGCAGTAACAATACTCTTAACCGAAGATGATTTTCCAGATGGCATGGCTGTGACCACATCACCGACGTGAATAATACCGCCGGAAATGGAACCGCAAAAACCACGGAAATCTAAGTTCGGGCGAGTAACATATTGCACAGGGAATCGAAAATCATCCATGTTCTTATCGGTATCAACTTTCACGGTATCGAGTAACGCCATTAATGTAGCACCTGGATACCAATCCATCGAATTGGATTTGTTTACGACATTGTCGCCTTTTAATGCAGAGATCGGCACAAAGCGAACATCCGGAATATCCAGTTGCTCGGCAAACGTCTTGTATTCTTCTTTAATTTTTCGATAAGCGTCCTGGGAGTAGTCCACCAAATCCATTTTATTCACGGCTACGATAATATGTTTAATACCCAGTAACGAACAAATATAGCTGTGGCGTTTCGTCTGTGTTTGTACACCATAGCGTGCGTCTATCATGACGATTGCTAAATCACAGTTAGACGCGCCGGTGGCCATATTGCGAGTATATTGCTCGTGGCCTGGACAATCGGCAATGATAAATTTGCGTTTCTCCGTGGCGAAATAACGATAAGCCACATCAATGGTGATGCCTTGTTCACGTTCGGATTGCAAACCATCGACAAGTAACGCCAAATCAAATTCTTCGTCGGTCGTATTAAACTTCTTAGAATCGGACTTTATCGCCGCCATGTGATCTTCAAAGATTAATTTGGAGTCGTGCAGTAGTCGTCCTATCAGCGTCGATTTTCCGTCATCGACATTGCCGCAGGTTAAAAATCGCAGCATATCCTTGTTTTCATGTACCTTAAGGTAGGCTTCAATATCGGTTTCAAGTAATGTTTGTTCGTTCATTGCGTTCATCATTATTTCCGTGAATTTGTAGGCTAATGGTTTGTTCTACTTTATTCATTGTCAGTTTGTATAAGTAAAACCACGCTATCTAGCATCTGCTGCTTAGCGCTAGAAGTAGCCTTCCATTTTTTTCTTCTCCATCGAGCCTGATGAGTCGTGATCGATAACACGTCCCTGGCGTTCCGAAGTTTTCGTCAATAGCATCTCTTGAATGACTTCCGGTAAAGTTGTCGCTTCTGACTCGACCGCGCCGGTCAGTGGATAACAGCCAAGCGTACGGAAACGAACCATTTTTTCTTCAGGCACTTCACCTTCTTTGAGTGGCATCCGGTCATCATCAACCATGATCAAGGTCCCGTCTCTTTCAACAACAGGACGTTTAGCCGACAAATATAACGGCACAATATCGATATTCTCTAAATAGATGTATTGCCAAATGTCTAACTCAGTCCAATTTGACAAAGGGAATACGCGAATACTTTCACCCTTATTGACTTTACCGTTATAGGTATTCCAAAGTTCAGGGCGCTGGCTTTTTGGGTCCCAACGATGGTTTTTATCTCGGAAAGAATAAACACGCTCTTTCGCACGCGACTTCTCTTCATCACGGCGGGCACCACCAAAAGCCGCATCAAATTGATGCTTATCCAATGCCTGCTTCAAACCTTGGGTTTTCATTATGTCAGTATACTTCGCACTGCCATAGTCAAAAGGGTTCACATTGGCGGCACGGCCTTCCTCATTGGTATGAACGATAAGGTCCATGCCATATTTTTCTGCAATGCGATTACGAAATTCAATCATTTCTTTGAATTTCCATGTGGTATCAACATGCATAAGGGGAAATGGCGGTTTTGCAGGATAGAACGCTTTCATCGCAAGATGGAGCATGACTGCAGAGTCTTTGCCGATAGAATACAACATAACAGGGTTATCAAATTCAGCAGCGACTTCCCTGATAATATGGATAGATTCAGCTTCCAGCTGTTTTAGGTGTGTTAAGTTCATGAGTAACCGATATTGTTATTAAAATCAATTTTGATAGGCGTAATTATTCCATAATTTGCTCAGATAAACTACGAAAGCTTGATCGGCAAATTATTTCATTAATGTATAACTTATAGCCCATAATTGCGCGTAGAGCGAATGCTTTAATTAAGAAAATCCAGAAAATAAAAAACCAGCCCTGAGGCTGGTTTTTTCAATAAACAATATAGGAGATTTAAATCTTCACTTTCTTACGGTCGGCAGTATCTTTAATATACTGCTCCCAGCTGCGAGCAGCCTTGCGAGATTTCGGATCTTCCTGAGCCTTCTTAATTGAAGCATAAGCCTGTTTAAACTTTTCCTGGTAGAAGTAAGCTTCTGCCATGGTCATGTAAACAGCACCTTTGTTTTCAATGCCTAGGTCTATCGCTTTTTGCAATGCCTTAGTCGCAGCATCGTACTGCTCAGACTGTTGCAATAACAAACCTTGACGTCGGTAATGCTTCGCACTATTGGAAAGCTTAGCGGTATCGCCGAAGTATTTGGCAGCCGTTTTTACTTCCTGAGCCGCATGGAATGAGTTAGCCATGGTAAACATGTTCTCACTCGTGCGAGGAATCAAACCGTTATCGATGTATTTTTCCATCAGCTTGGCTGATTTAATTGGTACATCATTATTAGCATATAAATTTGCTAACATTTTGATTTCAGATTCTTTTTCCAGGAAACCTTGTTTGTAGGCTAAATCAAGCGTGTATAACGCACGATCATAGTCTTCAACCAGGGTGTAAAACATACCAAGCTGTGTCCACCAGGTTTTGTTCTCTGGGAACAACTGCAACACTTCTTCAAGTACTTTAACAGACTCTGGATACTTCTTACGCTCATAGAAAGACGTTAGTTTCAAGATGAATGGGTTTTGATTCGGCTCTTCAAATAAAGCAATCGCTTTATCTGCAGGTTCGATCATTTTATCCAATTCTTTCAACTCATAATGCGCTTGAGCAATTTTAACGTAGGCATTCGCGTCTTCTTCGCCGGTATATTTCATCCAGGCGTCGTAGTTTGCTAGTGCTTCACGATACATCTTTTGCTGAATCTGTAAGTCGGCTAGCAACTTAATGGAATCAGACTGCTCTTTGTCATTAAGAATGTCGCCTTTTGTCGCCTTTTCAAGATACTCAATGGCTTTAACACTATTTGCATCACCACCTTTGGTAGCATACATATTGGCAATAAAGCGGTCGACATAAGCACGGTCATATTCTTTTGACGTTTCAATTTCTAAAAGAATTTCCAGTGCATCATCGATGCGATCTTCAGAATAGGCTTCGAAAGCTTTTTGAACTTTCTTACCAACAGACTGACCGACAATTTTTGTCTTTTTCTTTTTCTTTGGCGCCTGCTGCTCAGCGGCGGCGACTTGCGTCGCTACCGGCAAAGTGGCTGTGGCGACAAAAGCGACCAGCATGGATGAACTAATAAGTTTTTTAAGCATTACTGTGCACCTCCGTCCTGGCTCATCTTAAAGTCAAGTTGTACTGTCATACCTGGTTGTTTAATGGGTTTACCATCAACAATTTTTGGCTTGTATTTCCACTTACGAAGGGCGCGTTTAGCTTCCTTATCGAAAATACGTTTGGGCTCTGCAGCAATAACCGTTACGTCGTCTACTCCACCAACCTCGTTGATTGTAAAGCTCAGCTGAACCCAGCCTTCTTTACCATCACGAGCCGCTTGAATTGGGTATTTTGGCTCAATTCGAACAATTGGTGTAGCTTCACCATCACGACCAAAACCAGCACCTGGACCTTCCATCCCGGCAGAAGCACCGGATAATTCAACACCAGGGACGTTAAACGACAATCCAGCGTTGTTATTACTTGTATCAGGCTCCGGAGCTTGTGGCTTCGGCGGAGTCTTCGGTGGCGGTGGCGGCGGCGGTGGTACGCGCTTGCGTTCTTGAACATTCGATTTAGGCGGTGTAGAAACGATGTCAATGATCACTTGTTCTTGATCACCAGCGTTACGTTTTGCACCACCTGAAATTAGAAATGCCATGAAAACAAACAGACCAAAGGTTACAGCCACGCCCAATAGTATTGATACTAAAAAGCGAACCATAGTTATGCACCTGTTGCTGCAGCAATAGAAATCTTATCGATTCCTGCATCCTTAATTGCATCCATAACTTTAACAACGACACCGTGGCGGGCACCTTTGTCAGCCTGAATGATTACTATATCCGTTGGTTGTTCAGCGAGTAGTTTTTCGATGTTCGCAGATACACGCTCTACATCAACTACACGTTTGTCCATCCAAATCTCTCCATTCTCACGAACTGCTATAAAGATGTTCGCGGACGGTTTCTTACTTACATTAGCCGCTTTCGGCTTCTGCACATCAATCCCTGCTTCTTTAACGAAAGAAGTAGTTACGATAAAGAAGATAAGCATAATGAATACGATGTCGAGCATCGGCGTCATATCAATTGCTGCTTCGTCTTCTTCACGAGTACGTTTACGTCCCATTAGAAAATCTCTCTAGTGATGAGGCAAGCTATCTACAAGCTTGGCCTTGGCCATTTTAACCTTGCCGTCCAATCGAGAGCTGAAAAACACTCCAGACAGGGCCGCAACCATTCCAGCCATCGTTGGGATTGTAGCCATTGAGATACCAGCAGCCATAAGGCGCGGGTTACCTGTACCTTGTACAGCCATAATCTCAAATACTGCAATCATACCAGTTACGGTACCCAACAGACCAATAAGGGGACACATAGCAACCAAAGTCTTAATGGTTAACATACGTGCATCTAATATCTCTGCCGCTTCAGAAATCCATGCATCTCTAATTCGATGTGCATACCAAGATGTTGTATCGGTACGGGCTTCCCAACGCGCGATAATATCGCGCTTCATTTTTGGGTAAACCGAAGTTAAAAACCAATACTTCTCAATCATCAAGATCCACATTAAGAAGAGTGCCAAGGCGACGAAGTATAATACAAAGCCGCCTGTCGCAATAAATTCCCTGACAGATTCCCAAAGCTCTATCAGGAATAACATTATTGCTTCTCCTTCTCGGCGATTGAAGCAACGATACCCGCGCTTTGCTCGTCAAGGATGTGGAAAATGGATTTCGCACGACCAGCTACGATGCTGTGTACAAGGATTAGAGGTAATGCAGCGATTAGACCCATAGCCGTTGTTACAAGTGCCATAGAGATATCACCAGCCATGATTTTCGGGTCACCGGTACCATATAGTGTGATTGATTGGAACGTACCAATCATACCAACAACTGTACCTAGTAGACCTAATAGAGGTGCGATAGCAGCGAAAATCTTAATGATATTGATACCACGCTCAACCTTAGGCGTTTCGCGCAATACAGCTTCATCAAGTTTCAATTCAAGAGATTCTGCATCGATGTTTTTGTTCTCTTCATAAACCGTTAACATACGACCCAATGGGTTGTTGGTGTTCGGTTGAGAAGTATTCTTAAGTTGTGATTTGATCTTCGCACCAACAGCGCCAAGGAAAACCATACGCTCAAGCGCAATTAAGAAACCCAGGATAAGAACAACAGTGATTACATAACCAACTGTACCACCTTGGTGATAACGCTCAGACCAAGTCGCCTTTTGAGTTTCAAGCTTAAGAATTTGACCTTTAGAAGGGTCAATGAAAAGAGGTGCATAACCGCTAGTGTTGTCGATGAACGGAGAAACCGTACCAACCGCATTATCCGGTTGCTTACCTAGTGGTTGAATTTGCTTTTGCACATCGTTGTAGTTTAAATAACCTTGATCAGATAACAGGTTAAATGAACCGATACGAGTAACTGTTTGGCTTGCTTTGCCGCCGTCAAGCATAGTGACTTCTGCGTCAAACGTAGAAACTTTACCTGACTCAGTCATTTCAGTTTGCAGGGCAAACCAAAGCTCTTCTAACTCAGCAAGAACTGGGATTTCTTTTGCGTTAGCTAGTTTATCAAGAACCGCTTCACGGCCTGGGTATTCAGCGCTAACGATAGAAGTCGCGATACGACCATAAGCGTTACCAGATGCACGACGAACAACACCAAACATCTCACCTAAATCACCTTTCGCAGCTTCTAGTTCAGCTTCTCTGGTGGTCAAGGTCGTTTCGTTGTCAGCGAATTGCTTCGTAAGACGAGCGTTACGATCTTTTTGCGCTTTTAAGTCAGCTTTCGCTTTGTTTAAAAGAGATTGCTTGTCAGCACGAGCAGATAGGAATTCTTGTTCACGTTGCTTATCAAGTTTTGCTTCAGATACACGATCTGATTTTACTTGCTTTAACAAGTCATCAAGAGTGTTAGCAGATGCTACAGACATGCCTGCAGTTAGTGCTAAAGTTGCAGTGATTACTGCGCTTTTAATAATAGTTTTCATTATTCACCAGCCCCCGCTGCATATACTGGTAGTTTGACAAGATCAGGAGCAGTTTGTTTACGCGCCATACGAATTGATTTAGTGATTGGGCTTAGGTACTCATCTTCCAAAGCTTTCCACTCACGAGAACTATGTTCCCAGATCCAAGCATTTTTCAGATCAAGTGATTGAGCGACTAAAACTGTACGTCCCATGTGAACGAAGTCTACGGTGATGTTCGTGCCTTCAAATTCAAGGTCACCTTGGTACGCAGAGAACATTGAACCGTAATCGGTTTCAATTTCATAAGCTTCAAGTACTAGACGGAATTGCTCAGCCACTGAGATGCCCTGACGGCTCATCACATCTTTAAGACGTTCTAAACGCTCAGTACGGTCTTTCAGGTTAACCGGAATATCAAGCTCAATGAATTGCTCCAAAGACTCAATCATCTTATACATTAAAGGAACCACACCTTTCTTGGTTTCCTGAATTGTACCGATTTGGCGAACCAGAGAATCAATACCAGCTTGCTGATCGTTAACAAGACGTTGAACATGATCGTTATACACTTTCAAGTTCTCAGTTTCGTCAACAACAGTACGATACTCGGCAAGTAATTCTTGAGTTTGCTCGTAGATGCTATTGATCTTAGTTTGAGATTTAGCTGAAGCTTTCACGATGGCAGCTTCGCCGTTTTGTAGTTCGTTCAGGCTCGCTGCGGAAGCGAAATTGCTACCTGCCAAAGCCATGGCGCCAACAATCGACGAAGCGATTAGGCTTTTCTTGCTTATTTTGGACATAGTTCCCAACCAATTGCTATTTAACTTTATCACTACCAAAAATGGTGGTGCTGAATTTAATTATTCAGTGCTCAGTTGTTTTAAAATAGAAACACAATCTTGTTAACCTCATCGCAACATATTCATGCAAACAAGTTTCCAAAATTGTTCTTTCTATTCTGCTTTTTTGAAAATACAGCTGTATATAAGACAATAGCTTGACGTTAAAGTCAAACATTTTGCTTTGCATACACTTAGCGCTTAAAAAATAACCTTTTATCGCTTTTTTTTTATTAAAATCTGCCAATAAACACACAATTATCTTATTGACCTGTTTCTTTTTTACTAAGTTGTTCGTAGTAAGTCAAATTTAAATGGAACTAAGGTTGTCCAAGCAAGCGGGTTTTCAAGGCAAATATGACCAAATAAAACACGATATTGTCATCCAATGGGGTTAACTCTAGTTTAACAAATAGCCTTTTGCTAAACACAAAGCAGGGAATTATTGACGCGACTATCACTTTGACAGTTTCCAAAGACATTTCTCTGTCTAACACATCGTGTTATGGCCGCAATGCGAAGTGTATTGTTAGATTTTGCCGACCAGATACCGCATTTCAACCACTACCAGACCCACATTTTAAATGTAAGAGATCCAAGTCAATGTCATGCTCAGCTATGCCTTTAAGTTTAGCACGTCCAATCATACCTGAGTCATTGATTCTAAGCGGATGTCTACATCGGGACTAAAGACGACTGCGGATAATATTGGTATTGGCTTTTCACCGAAGGAGTTCACTGCATTTTAACCAATCGAATGATGACCAATGTATAAGACTGCGTTATTACTCGCGCAGGTTTAATCGGGTCAGACGGATATGGGTCTGCCGGCAAAACTTGGTTACTGTCCTTTCGCCAAACGATTATCAGCAAAGTTGCGTGTTAAATTACAAAGCGGTATTTGCAAGTCAAATGATGACAAAGCGGCTGGTTGTATTAAATGAAGCGCAAAAAAAAGCGCCAGATATACTGACGCTTTAGCGGACTAAGTTCTGGGAAATCGTATTTAGAACGTCATAGTCAGACTAAATTGAAAATACTGACCCGTCACATCATACGCTTCCGATACTGTATTAATACCGGTGCCACCACTGGCAAAACCCTGCCCCGCAAATGGTGGTTTCTTATCAAACAGGTTCCTTACATTCAAGGTCAGGCTGGTGTCATCAGTTATATACCAACTCGCGAATATGTCATGATATACGACCGACGGGAACACATTGGCGTCTGCTAACGGCGCAAAGTCTGTGAAATTGAAGTTACCGCCATCAACAGAATCCTTTGATGAATCCCAGTAACGCATGCGCCATGCAAATGCCCAATCATCCAATTGATAGCCCAAATTTAGGTTCGCACGATTTTCCGGGGTAAATACTTGGCCCGTAAAGTCAATTTCCGAACCATCTTCAATGCTGGTTTGGATATATTCAATCAAATGATTCCAAACTAGGTCTGCGGTAAAATCCCCCATCCCAGTTTCTAAACGATACGAAAGTTCGAAATCGACCCCTTTGGTATCAAAGTTATTCTCATTCGACGTACCTGAATTGACTTCGACCAGCGCACCATTGGCATCACGAATTGCACCAATCTGTCCGGAAGCATCGGTACAGGTCGCATCAAACTGGCTCGATTCAACATCAAAACACCGACTCAATACTGTTGAACGACTGGTCGTCGCGATAGCGTCTTCAATCGCAATATCGTAATAATCGACCGTCATTGATAAATCATCCAAGATTTGCCAGACAAAGCCTGCACTAAAAGTGTCTGCAGTTTCTTCCTGAACCGATGTGCTGCCCCCAATCGTCCCGCCAGCACTTTGTGCCTCAATTTGCGTTAATGCAAATTCGCCCTGAGCGGCAACACGAGCTGCAATTTCGGGAATTGATAGACAGTTTGCACGAACATTCGCGTCGATACCATCGGAACCGTCGGACTGTAAGTTATTACAAGGATCTGAAACGCTGGCAAACGTCTCACCACGACCGCCATACAAATCCGCAATATTTGGCGTACGAACCGCCGTAGCCAATGATGTTCTTAACATTAAGCTTTCAAAAGGCGAAAACTCTAAGCCTAGATTCCAGGTTGTTTGCCCACCAACGATCTCATGATCAGAGTACCGTGCCGCAGCATCTACCAAAAACGCATCAAAAATCGGTAAACTTACCTCACCATAAATGTCATTGGTGTAAAAACTGCCATTGGTAGGTTCAGAACGGTTGGTACTCGATGCTCCGGTTTGCGCTAAATCGCCGGGTTGAAACACGCCTTTTTCCAGACGGTGCTCTGCCCCGAATGCTGTGCCGATGTAACCACCAGGCAACTCTAAAGGCAATTCGCCGGCGATACTGGCGCCCACGACAAATTGCTCCGCTTGGCCAAATACCTTGGCAGGAACCTGAATGTAGTCAACGGCTGCAGGTGTCACCGTCCCCTCACCAAACAGGTTTAATGGCACGCATCCTTGCAAAACAGCTAAATCATCGCGGCATTTCAATCCACCCATACCATCTTCGACGACATCAAATGCCTTGGCTGCTCTTTCAACGTTGACCTGACCGCCATTTTCCTGACGTTGATCGGTTTTCCCCCAGCTAATAAACGCATTCACAACCCAACTATCACTCACATCCCAATCGAACCCCGATGCAATACGAACCGTATCACGTTCTACATTCGTTGAGCGCGCACCAAATTCAACCATACGGCGAACTAACCCGGGTAATGGATCGTCAGCAGCATAGCCGTCCGCCAACAGTGCATCTCGAAGTCCTTGAGGAACCATAGGGTTGCTGATTAACAATCCAACCTCACCACCACGATCCGGAAGGTAAACATCTGAAATTGCATCAAAAGGCGTAGGTTCAATCGTCGAGCCGTTAGTTTTGGAAGTATTCCAGTTCACTTCGGTAAACATTTCAACGGATTCCGCTAACTCTTGTTTCAAATTCAATGCCGCGTACTTACGCTCAATCGGTGTTACCAATTGCCGGTATGACGCTCGGTTGAATCGGTCACTGCCTTCGGTACTGGCAAAATCAAATGGTGTACCATCGGTGTTGTAGCCGCCTACTCGGCCTGCCGGAGGATACGATGAAAAGATATTACCGATCATTTCATTGCCGTCGTCATCCAATACGATGGCCTGATCAAACTCGGAAAAGTCACGGTCTGAAGACTTTAATCCTTTATCGTCATCGTAACCGATAGCCATGGTGACACTACCAGTATCCCAACTATTACCTGCGGTCATATTTACCGAATACTTTTCCCGGTCACTTTCCGAGGAAATACCCGTTTGCGCGTTCAGTTCCACGCCTTCAAAATCCTTGCGGGTAATAATATTAACCACACCGGCCACTGCGTCAGAACCATAAATGGCAGATGATGCACTTTTAAGGATTTCAATACGTTCAATCATGGATGCCGGTATTGAGTTAAGATCAACCGCGTATCCCGTAGAGGGCGCAACACCGGACACAAAACGACGTCCATTAACTAAAACTAATGTCCTCGATTGTCCCAGATTACGAAGCGCCGTAGTATTCAAGCCAACCGAGCCGGTGGTAAAAGAGGTATTGGATTGATCGGAACCGGCAATGGCAACCGGAGATTGATTGAGAACATCGGCGACGTTTAATGCACCGGTTTCTAAGATGTCATCCCGACCGATAACGGTAACTGGGACTGGAGTTTCTAAATCGGTTCTTTTGATCCGAGAACCGGTAACTTCAATTCGCTCGACTTCTTCTATTTCTTCATCCTGAGCATATACAGCTGTAGAAAGTGAATTTAACGCGATTAATACTGCACTGCTTAATAACGTTAAAGAACACCCGTGACTACTAAATGAATTAGTATTCATAGTTTCTCCCTGGACCTTTTCTGGTCTAATTTTTATATAATTAAAATGCAATAAAACAAACTGTTACGAGTTAGAACATAGTAAAGTTTGAGGAAAACCACAAATACTGCGGTTATTCGCGAAAAACTCTAAAACCAAATCCCGTTGATTAGCGAGTCAATGGCGCCATTAAAAATTTAGGCGCAATATCATCAGCTTGAATGCATCGCTACGACCATGACGTATATGTAAAACTAAAAGAACACGTTAAAACAGTGCGTTATTTTGCGTCTTCGCAGGCTTTTATTGAACTCTGCAGTATTTTTATCAATAATGCCCTATCGGTAATTATCGTTGTAAACCACATGGCGCAACTTGCAACTCTACTTCAACAGGCATCTCAAAATTTCCAGCAAAACAACTTTTCTGGCGTTGAGACAATATGTCAAAAAATATTGGCGACAATTCCCAATCAACCGGATGCACTTCATATTTTAGCAATGGCTAAGTTACGCTTAGGTAGCGTGAAATCAGGCGAGCAGTTATTTGAACAAGCGATAAAGGTGCAGTCCAACAACCCTAGCCTGTATTTTAATTATGCCAATCATTTGCTCAGTAAAGGGCAATTTAACAAAGCGGTCGAACTGTACCGTAAGTGTTTACAACTGCAACCACAAAATGCGAACGCCCACTATAATCTTGGGTTAGCGGCGACCAATGCCGAAGACTACAACCTTGCATTGCAACACCTGCAACAGGCGAAAAAACTTCAGCCCAAGAACCTTAACATTGCTATTGCTTTGGGAAATGCATACAAGCGAAATTCTGATTTTGACAACGCCATAGACCAATTCGACCAGGTAATAAACGAACAGGCAGACAACTTCCAGGCCTGGTTTAACAAAGGGTCGACACTACGCACCAAAGGTGAACCGGACGCGGCATTAGCCTGTTATCAGAAAATCAAGAAGCAAGGGGCACAATCTGCAGAGTTTCACTTTAATCTGGGCTGTGCTTATTACGATTTAAACCAGATTGATCAGGCCTCGCAAAGCTTGCAAAAAGCCATTGAGATCCACCCCGAATATGTGTTGGCTCACGAAACTTTAAACAAGTTAAAATGGGAAACTGCAGAAACAGAGAGCTTTAATGAAAGTTACCTTAAGGTTACTCCTACATTAAGTGCACCAAGTCTCCCGTTAACCTACTCATTTATTTCTCAACTGTTGTTTACTAAGCAATACGAACAGGCAATAGCAGAAACCAATCGAGCTTTAAAAACATTCGGCAATGTCCCAAGCCTGACTCACGTTCTGGCTACACTGCACACCTATACCAAAACGCCTGAAAATTGGCGTGAAAAATGCCTGTTCTGGTTTCAATCCTGTGTCAACAGCGAGCCTGATAATACCCGCTTTCGGATTGATTTGGCCAACCAATATATTGCAGTTCACGAATATAAAAAAGCATTAGCGCATCTTGATATCGCAGCAAAACTTGAACCTAACAATCAAGAAGTCTGGGCATATCTGGGAATTTGCTGGCGTTTGACAGGCGATGAAAGGGGCGCCTGGCTGAATAATTACCAAACACTAGTGAAAAAACATCGCATCGTCGCCCCAGCTCACTACGATAATCTCGAACATTTTCTAAATGAAGTTAAGACCTGCTTAAATCAATTGCATCTAGCCGAAAAAAGTCCCCTTGATCAGAGCGTTCGCATGGGGTCACAAACTACTGGCCACTTGTTATTGAAACCGATAAAAGTCATTCAGGAGCTAAATCTTGCAATACGAGAACAGACTCAGGCCTATTTGCAAGCGTTGCCTGTTGACACCACTCACCCATTTTTAAGCCGCAATCACCGGACATTTAAGATTGAAGGCAGTTGGTCGGTAAATTTGCGTGACCAGGGCTTTCATACTAATCATATTCATCCGCATGGCTGGCTATCCGCACCTGTCTATATTTCAATACCTCAAATCATGTCTGCTCAGGATCCTGAGCAACAAGGGTGGATAAAATTCGGGGAAACGTCATTGGATATGGGAGAAAATGAAGAAGTAGCAATGTCACTGTGCCCAACCGCAGGCGACATCGTTTTCTTTCCAAGCTATATGTGGCACGGCACATTTCCTTTTGCCGCGAGTCAATCAAGAATGACGACTGCCCTGGATATACAACCCGTATAAAAATATATACCCGCTTTTTAACGGTGAGCCAGCCTTGCTAGCTCACCATGACCCAACACTTCATTTAACCAAGGTTGGTAGTTTTTCCAGCGGCCACTGGAGCTGCGATACAAAGGCTTACGAACTTGCCAAACACTCGCAGTTTTCACCGTATTTTTTAACGTGTGAAAATCCAGACAACTGGGCTCAAACTTAAGCCCCAGAAATTCCAGCAAATCTGTAACTTCGGTTACCGGCGATTCTATCAATTGTTCGTAATCAAAAACATAAACATTATCAGGAAATAAAGTGCACCAGTGTTCGATCAATGCCTGTTGTTGTTGGTAATAATGCAGGCAATGCTGAATGTCAGCAGCGTAATTATACCCAGGACCTAGCTGCAGAAAATAGTTAGAAAGACAGTTGTCCAGAGGATGTCTGCGAGTAAAAATAACTTTCGCGTTGGGGAACATCGCCATGATTAAGCCAACATAGACAAAGTTATCGGGGCGTTTATCGGTGACTAAACTGGCATCAGGAAACGCGTCTTGTAAGTCTTGCAAATATGCCTCAGATAAGGATTGCAATTGCTTAGCATCAACACCTTCAAGTCCAAATGGAAAGTTAGGCATTAAGCCTTTAATTTGACGCGGTAAAAACTCTCGTTCGCCGCCGGCGGTGATGCTCGAATGTCCTGCCAGTAACTGTTCAACCAGGGTAGAGCCGGAACGAAACATGCCACAAATAAATATGGGTTGTTGCGGATTCGCGAGGGATTGTTGCTCAAAATATTCAGGGTTAAAGTGCTGCTTTATCTGGCTGAAGGCAGATTCTACTTTTTCGCTTTCATAAGGCGGCAAAATATAGCGATTCAATGTATTTGCCTGCTGATACCAATCCCAGGCTTGTTCGAACTGCTGTAGATCATTAAAGGCTTTGCCAAGCGCGAACCGGGCACTGATATGAGATTGAATGGTATTTCGATTTGGAGCAGCAAGACAAAACTTCTTAAGCATAGAAATATGCTCATCCCGTTCATCGTAACTGTCATTGTCATTGTGATAATCCCGCAACTGGACGATTCGCGAATGGCAATCGATGGCATTTGGGGAAATAGCCAGGATTTTCTTAAACAATGTGTTTGCTTGTTGCCGGTTGCCTAAATCTTCTTCAAGATTTGCCAGGTTATATAATGCTGACACATATTCACTGTTCAGGTTTAACGATTTTTCCAGATATTTTCTAGCACTGGCATTATCCCGCAAAAAGTCACTATAGATAAGGGCAACGTTCAGAAATACTTCTTCCGGCTGGCTGATACCTAGCCTATATGCCTGTAGGTAATGTTCGATACTTTGCTCATAATCCTGCGCAAGCTTTAGCTGGTAAGCAAGATTAAAATGTCCCTCGGGATCCTTCGGTTGCAGCGTTAAATACCGCTGATAACACTCCACTGCCCTTCGCCATTGTTTATGTTGATTAAAGTAGTGAACAAGTTGCTCATATGCAGAGCGATTGCCCGGGTTGCGAGCGATATTGTGCTCCAACTTATCTACTGTCTTTTGATCTATATCGGCCATGAACGATTTCAATTAACTTTGCTAATGGCTCAGTATACCTTGACGCTAAGGTGATTTAAAACGCCGATAGGACTATTTTTTACAGCAATTGACTGTGCTTACAACTACGCTAACGACTGTCAAAATGGCTGTGCAATTAAATAAGGAGAAAGCTTCCCAAAACATGGGCGTTTAACTCGCCGGGAAAAATGCGACAGGCAACTTCACTTTTTGAATAAAGAATAAAAACACAAAAAAAAAGTGAGCCGAAGCTCACTTTTTATATCATTAAGTTCTGTTTAATTTAGAACTTAAGAGTAGCGCTCACGTGCAAGTAACGACCTAATGTGTCGTAGAAACCAGATACAGCGTTAGCATTCGTAGATAATTCGCCGCCAACCATTGGTGGCTCTTTATCAAATACGTTGTTAACACCAACTAGAACACCTAGATTATCCGATACGTCAAATGCGGCTTTCAAGTCAATAAAGCTTGCACTGTCTAGACCACCATTTGAACCAACGAACTCATCACCACCGGCATAATTGCCTTCATCATCATATTCCAAACCGGAATAGCTAACTTCACCGTAGTAACGCCAGATGATCGATGCAGTCCAGAAAGTATCCATATCATAAGATACTTTCGCAGAGTGACGCCATTCAGGTTGCGCGAAACAACCGTTATCGATTGTGCCAGCACAATCTACGCCATCAAACTCTTTCTTCATCATGTAAGTACCGTTTAAGTTAGCACGTAAAGTACCACCAAGAAGGCCTTCTTGCATGAAGTTAATAGTTGTATCGATACCTTCAAAGTGCATGCTTGAAAGGTTGATGTTTGTTGCTTGAACATAACCAGCAGTACCTAACCAAAGGCTACCAGCGCCGCTACGTACAACGTTATCACAGTATGCCGCATCACCAGTTTCAGCACAGATATCAACAGTATTTTGAGCACCTGCAGTACCGATTACGTCTTCAACTTCGATATCCCAGTAATCTACTGTGAAGTTTAAGCTGTCAAGTGGGTTAGCAACAACACCGAAAGATACGGTATCAGCCACTTCAGGTTGCAACTCTGGGTTACCACCGAATAGACCATTATATTGGCTAGCCGGGCTTGGAGTAATGTTACCGTATTGACCTGCTGTTACACCCGTAAGAGCACATTGTTCAGGCGTGTATTTAGGAGTTGGACCGGCACAGTTATCAGCACCACCCCATAAACCTTGGCTTTGCGGAGCAAATAGCTCAGCAATGTTTGGCGCACGTACCGCACGAGCATAACTTGCGCGAACTTTCCAGTCATCGGTGATGTTCCAGTCAACTTTAGTTGAGTAAGTTGGCTCGCCGCCAGATGTGTCGTAATCAGAATAACGACCACTTAGATCAAGCGTTAAGCTCTCTGCTAAGAACATGTCTGAAAGAAGAGGAATTGACGCTTCCGCAAAGATTTCACGAACGTCATAGCCACCCATGATAGAAGTCGTTGGGCCACCTTGACCTAACAATAGACCTTGAGCGTATACTTCATCAGAAAGACGCTCGAATTCTTCTTTACGGTACTCAGCACCAACAACCATAGCGATTGGGCTATCAGCAGTTGGAAGACCGAAAGGCAATTCACCTGTAACGAAACCACTTACTGTCGATGAAGTAGTAATACCGTTTAGGATACCAACACCGGTAAGTGATGAAGCAGACTCTGCAGTTACACCTTGATACTGGAATACATCATAAAAGATACAAGCAGCATCGGCAGCACACGCGTCTGCATCTACTGCAGTTGCGATACGAGGTGCAAAGAAATCGTTTTCATAAGCGGCTGAAGAAGACGTTGAACCGTAGTTAACAAACGCTTCATAAGACCAAGAATCAGAGATTTCACCTTCTGTACCGACAACGATGCGGTAAGAATTGTGCTCAAGGTTTGACTTACGAGGTCCACCTTCAACGTTACGTTTACCGATATAAGTTGCAAATTCATCCGCTGCAGTCAAACCTAAGTTATCCGCAAGATATTGCTGTTGGTCAGCATTCAACTGCGAAACAGGTAATACATAAGTTTCGTTGAAGAACGTACCTGATTCAGCAATTTGCGCAACCGTGCGGTCATGCATGTAGTTGAATTCTAGGAACGGCATGAAATGCTCATTCACTTCGTAGTTTACGAATGCACCTAGAGTGAACTTCTCATCTGGACGCATAAAGTGGTTAACTGGAGCGTAGTTATACAAGTTACCAGAAGAAGGTTGGAAGTTACTGTCTTGAGTAAGCGTTAAGTAATCCCAGTTACCCCAGTCAAAAGCGCCATCTGCATCAACGCCACCAAGATAGAAGTTAGGAACGATAGCGTTACCTGAACCACCACAAGAATTACCACGACCACTAAGCGCACAAGATGAGAAATCTCGAGCTTCTTGACGAAGTTCGTCACTGCGACGCCATGTAGCGTATGCAACCGCGTGACCTTTATCACCTAGCTCACCACCAACCGTTAAGTCGATGTTGTATGACTTTCCGTCGATACCAGTGTTGCCTTCAGGATATTCGAAATTTTTCTCGTCCATCAAACCTTGGATATAGCTGTTATCGTTATCATGTTGGTAACCAGAAGCACCAACAGTCAATTCGAAACCTTCGAAATCATCGTTCATTACGAAGTTAACAACACCAGCTACCGCATCTGCACCGTAAGTAGCAGAAGCACCACCAGTTAGAACTTCAACACGCTTAACAAGCGCTGCTGGGATCTGGTTAATATCTGGTGCTTGTGAGTAAACACCACCAGAAGGAAGACGACGACCGTTAACAAGTACCAAAGTACGGTTAGGACCCATACCACGAAGGTCGAGGTTAGCTGTACCAGATGCACCGTTAGATTGGAATGCAGTTTGACCCGCTTCGATTTGTGGAAGAGTATTCAACAAATCTTCGATACGAGTAAAACCAGATAGTTTGATTTCTTCTGCACTTGTGATGAAAACTGGGCTAGCAGATTCCATATCAGTTCTCTTGATACGAGAACCAGTCACTTCAATGCGTTCTACTTCTTCTTCTGCTACTGCTTCTTCAGCAGCAAAAGCATTTGCTGAAATACCAGCTGTTGCACTTGCACCGAAAGCAAGAGCAATACGAACTGCTTTAGCAAGCTTGTTATTGCTATACATGTTTACTCCCTGGACCACTTTACGTGATTCGTTTTTGTTAGAATTCAAAGCTAATTTGCTTTGTATTTTTTCTTATAATTAGGCCATACGACCTGATCTGTCGGTCTCGATATTAAACCGATCAACTCAAACAGGTCAACTAGTTAAATCACATTCTGATAAGATTTTTTACAATTTGGTTCCGATTAGAAACACATACCTACATAAATACTGCATAAAATCGCTAAAAAACTAGATTTTTATTAGCCTCAACTGATGTTAAGTTATCTTTACAAACTTACCCTAGCCAGCCAAAAGAACATTAAACCATTGAATTGTTAGAGGTAAATCACATGAGTTATGTAAGCAAATGTATCAAGTTAATATTTTTCAGCCATAAAAACATATTCACAGTTAAAAATTTGTAAAACTGTACAAATGTGTACGATTATTGAGCGCATCGAGAATATATTTGGGCCAATGAACAGGAACTGATACAATTCTTAAGTCTAAACATTCAGAACAACTTTTAAGGTGATCCTGACGCGTGTCGTTCTGCGAATTGTTCAGTTTAAGAAAAAGTGCAGGTGACCATTGGAGTTTTTTTCCGAACCAACATTATTAGTAACACTCTCTATCGTCGGTTTACTCGCTGGTTTCATTGACGCTGTCGCTGGTGGCGGCGGCTTGCTGACAGTGCCCGCCCTGCTCACCTCGGGTTTACCTCCTCATATTGTATTGGGCACCAATAAGTTATCCGCCAGTTTTTCCTCGCTCACGGCCTCACTGACCTTTTTTAAAAAACGATTATTCAACCCTTTGTTTTGGGTTCAGGCGGCGATTGCTACCGCCATTGGTGCGTTTATCGGCACTATGGTAGTGCATCAAATCAGCGCAGAGTTGTTAGAAAAAGTATTGCCTTTGGTGATTTTAGTCTGTGCCATCTATACGATGACAGTAAAAACGGCCACCGAAGAAATTAATCAGTTACCACAGAACAATACCAGGTTCAAAGTCATCCAATGGCTACAAGGAACATTATTGGGTTTTTACGATGGTGTTGCAGGTCCCGGCACCGGGACATTCTGGACGGTTTCATCGCTTGCTTTGTACAAGATGAATATCCTGTTAAGTTCTGGCCTCGCCCGTTCAATGAATTTTATCAGTAACTTTACATCACTGCTCACGTTCATTTACCTTGGACAAGTCAATTTTGTCTTAGGTTTGTCAATGGGGCTATTTATGATTTTAGGTTCCTGGATCGGTGCGCATTCAGCCATTAAATTTGGTAACCAGTTTATCCGCCCAGTATTCATTTTCGTCGTCATGCTAATGGCGATAAAACTGGCGATAGACGCCTGGTTTTAACCCACAGGAAAGCAAATGCGTTCAGAAATAAAACGGCTTCACCAATTACTGGAGCATCTGGTGGAAGATGCAAAGCTTGCCGACGATAGAAACAAAGGGCGTAAATCCCATTATTATTTAAAACGTCAGGCGCTATTCGATGACCGTTTATTCAATCGTTCCTATGATAATTACAGCGATTACCTACCCGGCATTAAAACCAAACTCGATCATTTGCAAACCCTGCTCGACAACAATCAACAAGAACTGGGGTTTAACTTACTTGAACAATTACAACACCAAATTTCATCGTTGATAACCGCAATTAAAGCCAATGAGAGCCGTCATCAAGATACCGATTATCGAATGCAACGGCGCCAGCGCCTATCCACAAAACACGTCAAAAAAGTCACGCAAACGCTGATGCAACCCACCCAGGAACTTTACCAAAAGCTGGCTGAATACCAAGGGTTTGAAAAACGTTTGCAACAGATGTTGTTCGATGAGCAGGACAAACTTAATCGGGCAACCAAACAGGATACCGCTCTACAGGATAAAGTGCTGGCCCTGCATCAACGGCTAGGGCGTTGCAGACAAGCAATCGCGCGCTTAGAAACGGATATCGAAAAACATCAAAAGCGTTAGCGACTCGTTGCATTCGCACATTGATAAACAAGACAGAGGCAATGGGAAACAGAGTTAATTAGACACAAATGTAAACTTTGGTGATGCGGTAATTTAAGTGTCAAAATCTAGTTGTCAAAATCTAGGTGCCCGTTGCCACGTGTAAGCTATTAGCTGCTCGATCTGACAATATAAATTGGAGCGAGGACTGAAAAATTGGTCACCCATGAAAAGGGCGTGAATTTCGAGAGATTGGTGGCCCCTCCCTCAGCCGCATCCCGGCACATGAGTCGTCTGCTGCGGTTGCTTCCTTCCGGACCTGGCCGAGTTCACAGAGTATCATTGCGGGAGGACCAAGAGAGGCACCGCAGAAGCTGCAATCAAGATATTACAGCGATGCGCATTATGCGCAATCACGGCCTGCCATGCAAGTCCTCAACGGGAAAAATAACTAAAAATTATCATAACCGACAAGAAACGGTCGCAAATGTCTCTGAGTCTTATGCGGTTAAGCCATTTCGCGCATTAAGGTGCGTCAACACAGCAACCATTACGCCCCTCGAAAAAGCCATTAACCCAGGCTTAAAAGCAATCAGGGCGTTTCGCTTTCTCCGCGCTAAAAATAGATTTAATGCTTTTTAGTTGAGATTCAACATCACCGTCAATGCGGCAGGTTGGATGAAACACAACCCGTTTATGTTTAAAGTCGAACTCGACCGGCAACACGGGTATTTGTGCATCTTTGGCGATAAACATAAATCCTTTTTTCCACTCATCGACCTTTTTTCGGGTGCCTTCTGGCGCAATAACCAGCATCAGCTTTTCCCTTTGCTCAAATTCTGCAACCATCTGGCCGACGACGCCATTCGGCGAGCTGCGATCAATCGCGATGCCGCCAAGCTTTCGCATCCACCAACCTAGAGGGCCTTTAAAAAGTGCATCTTTACCGAGAAAACTCACGTTTAAATTAAGCGCCATTTTTATCGCAAGCCCGACTAAAAAATCCCAATTCGAGGTATGTGGTGCGACAATGACCAAAAGCTTAGGTTCATCAGGGAATGAACCTACCAGTTGCCAACCGGAAATCGAAAATGCTTTTCTTCCAAGCCACTGGGTGAAACCGCCATCAGTCTGCGGCACACTTTCAGGAATATCCGGAAAAGAAGTACTCATAAATCCATTTCTCCTGTGCACTTATTCAAATGTCTATATCGATGTCGTAGCAATGCCGTGCAATGTCATGCAATGCTACTCAATACCTTAGTAAGGCCTGAACGATGACCTATCAATTTATCGGGTTTATTTCACTGTTCTACTTAGCAGATTCAATCCAATTGCTTTTGAATCTGATGAGCGACTGATTGCAATTGCAACAGATTCTCTTTACCAATTCTCAACAAAAGTTTGTCAGCATCTGGCAAACTTTCCAAATCTTCACTTTGAAATTTATAAACCATATCGGGTTGCGTCAGCACCGGACTCACTTCAGGGTATTCAACCGCCAGAATTCTGTCGATGACATCCGTCGCGACATCATTAAACGTCCGTTCAGGAAAGCCCAACTCCTGGAACGCCTCTTCAAACAAAGGTGAGAGTTGCTGATACACCGCCGTTAGTTGTGCCGGTTCAAAACTGGCAAGCAGGTCCAAATAATCGACATATCGGCTAAAGTTTTCTGGGCTAATAACAAATTCTTGATCATTGATTTGCGACGCTTGAAATTTGCCTTGGGGAGGATAAACCGGAGCCTCGCGAATGGTGAGATCGCCACGGGCGAAATTATCCGCAAAAACCACAGTGCGACGAATAATATCACTTGGGATCAGGACATCGAGCAATTCTGGTGCCATGGTCGCTTCGCGAATTAAAGATACCGTCAATTCATCACTATTATCCAGTTCGGGTAAGATGACTTCAGACGCCGGTTCTGCGGGTTCGGGTTCCGCTACCATTTCCGGCGCTTGTGGTTGTGTTTCCGGGGCAGTGTCTATATCTTCTGGTTCGGAAATTTGCGGTTCAATTTGCAGTTTCTCGTCTTTTAAATCAACAATTTCCGGTTGTGGCCTACTGGTTGGGTTGTCGATAAACACCATATAATACGCTCCACCAAGTATCACCAGAGCAATGATAAAGACAATAATACCCAGTGGCGCTGACTGCTGATTTTCTGAAGATTGTTTTTGTTCTGTATTCATTTTTCCTACCAATCGGCTCGGACTTGAACCAATAAAAATAAAGCTGTTTAAGTCAACAGCCTTAAAACCATACTACTCTATTTTATTAGCTTAGTTAACGGAGCAAAAAAAAGAAAAATGAATTTAGCAGATAGCCTTTAAATCAAAGAGTTAAAGGCTAGATTTGGAGATGACTGCCTAAACAGACGAATCGGGTTGATGCTCTGGTAGCGCTTGGTTAAATGCGGCAAGTTTTTGGCAATTGTCATCAACCTTGGTAATTAACGGGAACCGACTGAGATCGACGTTGAATCGCTTTGCATTGTAGACTTGCGGGATCAAGCAAAGATCTGCCATTGTCACAGTATTACCAAAACAGTAGTTGCCGGCAGTTTTTTGCAAGCGTTTTTCAAAAGCCGTAAATCCAACGTCCACCCAATGGGCATACCACCGTTGCTTCTGCTCAGGGGTTGCCGATAAATCTTCAGCTAAATAAGTCAACACCCGCAGATTATTCAAAGGATGCAGATCGCAGGCAATATCATTCGCCAATGCCTGAACCTGACTGCGCGCTTGCAGGCTGTCTGGGTATAATGCCGGTTGTGGAAATTTCTGTTCCAGATAGTCGAGGATCGCCATGGACTGATTTAACTTAAAATCGCCATCCACCAGCGTTGGTACCAGTTCACTTGGGTTCAATAATTTATAGGAGTCTGAGTGTTGCTGACCGCCATCTTTTACCAAGTGTACTGAAATAAGCTCGTGTTCGATTTGCTTCAGGTTCAGTGCAATACGTACTCGATAAGCCGCTGAAGAGCGCCAATATCCATATAACGAAATCATAAAATTCCTGGCTTTGTTAAAAAATGAAAAAACCGTGATAAGAAACCGAGATCCCAAATCAAGTTTGGGATGACGAGCGTTGCGTTTGTTATAACGAGTGGAGCGTTTCGAGTGACGCTTATTGCATTTCGAGTGACGCTCAGTGCATTTCGAGTGACGCTCAGTGCATTTCGAGTGACACTCAGTGCGTTTCGAAAAACAAGCGGTGCATTTGCCCATCTGTTGGCACCTTGCGCCGCCCGCAGCCGCTATTTCACGTTACTTTACTTCTTATATTCAACCACAGTTTGGTCGATAGTACCGAAAATGGAGTCTCCGTTATGATCAAACATTTCGATACGAACCTTATCACCAAATTGCATAAATGGTGTAGATGGTTGGCCGTCGGCAATAATTTCCAGCATGCGCTTTTCTGCCAGACAGCTTGAACCCGCGCTGCGGTCGTAATTTGAAATGGTACCTGAGCCAATAATACAACCCGCGCCTAAAGGACGCGTTTTTGCCGCATGGGCGACGATGGTTGGGAAATCAAATGTCATATCGACGCCAGCATCGGGCTTACCGAATAAATCATCATTAAGGTGGGTCACCAAAGGTAGTGCCAGCTTTTTACCATCCCAGGCATCACCAAGCTCGTCAGGAGTAACCGCAACCGGAGAAAATGCGCTTGAGGGTTTGGATTGGAAAAAACCGAAACCCTTTGCCAGTTCGCCTGGGATCAAATTACGCAGTGAGACATCATTGACCAACATCAATAATTTAATATGCGGCTCTGCTTCTTCAGGCGTAACGCCCATAGGGACATCATCGGTGATCACCGCGATTTCAGATTCAAAGTCGATACCCCATTCGGTAGAGCCCATTTCGATATCATCACGCGGCCCGATAAATGAATCCGAACCCCCTTGGTACATCAATGGATCGGTCCAGAAAGTGTCCGGCATTTCAGCATTTCGCGCTTTGCGCACTAACTCAACATGATTCACATAAGCACTGCCATCTGCCCATTGATACGCTCGTGGTAACGGCGATTCGCAATCCGCTTCAACAAAATCTATCGCACCACTTACCTGGCCGGCGTTTAACTGCTCATAGCGAGATTCTAACTGCACAGACAATTCGGCCCAGTTATCAATAAGCGCCTGCATTGTGTTTGCCACATCACTGACGCTAACGGCTTGACTCAAATCGCGAGAAACAAGCATCAGTTGACCGTCGCGAGTGTTGTTTTTTAATGTTGCAAATTTCATCTAAGTATCTCTTCCATAGATTGCTGATTAACCATGAGCTAGGGAATAATTGGCCGTTAATCAACTTAATGATAGTTGTATATGTTGGAGCAAAGTGTACGTGAAAATGTAGACTTGACCAAAGTCGCACGCTGAGGTTTTCTGCAGCGAATGTGCCTATAAGTTTACGAAAAAAAACGGACATTCGTATACTTAGCTTTACATTAATTGCAAAACTCAGGCATTGCCAAGTTCCCACCGACGTCAATCTGTCACCGAACATGCGACAAACTGCGTATGTTCTCCACCGATGCTAATCTTCTTTAAGAACAATAACGAGGCTCAGCATGCTTCAAGCATTGCCAAGTTCCCACCGACGTTAGTCTGTCACCGAACATGCGACAAACTGCGTATGTTCTCCACCGATGGTAATCTCCCTCGAAAACAATAACGAGGCTCAGCATACTTCAAGCATTGCCAAGTTCCCACCGACGTCAGTCTGTGACCGAACATGCAACAAACTGCGTATGTTCACCACCGATGGTAATCTACCTCGATAACAATAACGAGGCTCAGCATGCTTCAAGCATTGCCAAGTTCCCACCGACGTTAGTCTGTCACCGAACATGCAACAAACTGCGCATGTTCTCCACCGATGGTAATCTCCCTCGAAAACAATAACGAGGCGTTAGCCTCGTTATTAAGTTAAATCTTCACTGTCTTCTTGTTTATGTTGTATTCTCGCAATTTATTGGCAATCGCCGTGTGGCTAAGACTCAATTTTTTTGCCAGTTGGCGGGTACTTGGATATGCCGGATAGAGTTTACGCAGCAGATCGGCTTCGAATCCTTTTACAGCATCTTCCAAAGTGCCATTAAATTCCTGCTCCAGATAACCGTGATCCCGGGTAAAGTTCGGAAGCTGCAGGTGCTCGATACTGATGGTGTCACCTTCAACCAAAGACGCTGCTCGCAAAATCACATTCTCTAACTGGCGTACGTTGCCGGGCCATGGATAATGTTCGAGAAACTCGCGACATTCTGTATCTATAAACATTTCACCACGATGATTTAACTTCGCGGATTTGTTTAAGAAGGTTTCTGCTAAAGGAATAATGTCGGCACGACGATCTCTAAGCGCTGGAATCGTAACTCCAAGCACGTTTAGTCGATAATACAAATCTTCTCTAAACTCACCTTTTTGTACTAGTTCCAGTAAATCTTTATTGGTCGCACAAATAATACGAACATTAACCTTAATTTCATTCTCATCATCAATTCGTCTGAAACTGCCATCCTGAAGCACGCGAATCAACTTAGTCTGTAGCTTCGGTGACATTTCTGCCACTTCATCAAGAAACACGCTACCGCCATCCGCTAAATCAAACAGGCCTCTTTTGCTTTGCCCTTCGGCGCTATACTTACCGAACAGTTCTGTTTCTGCGGCGTCATCCGGCAACGCCGCGCAATTTAACAACATAAACGGGTTGTCACTGCGATCACTGGCATTATGACAACAGCGCGCCAACAGTTCCTTTCCGGTACCGGTTTCACCTTGAATCAAGATCGCCGAATCTAGCCCTGCCATTCGCCTGGCTTCGCGGATCACTTTACGCATTTGCGAAGAACTGGCCTGAACGCCTACAAAGTCATTTCCTTTGGGATGCTTAAACGCGCTGATTTGTTGACCAAGGCGGGCTTCTGATTTCAACATCAGTAACGCTCCGGTAAAGACTTCATGACCATCTTCGCCGGGTACATAAATAGGCAAGATATCCGCGACATAATCTTCATCATGAAGGCGCAGTTTACGGGTATGAGGAAGGATCTCTCCGCTATCTAAATATTTAGAAAAATTAAAGCCTTTAATAAAATGACTGATTGGCTGACCAATGACATCCGCTTCTGACTCTCCAAGCTTTTGCTCCGCCAATTCATTTAGACCATAAACATTGGCACGAATATCGATGGAAATCAGAGGGTCCGGTAACGTCCTGACGATGGTTTCTAACAGGTTATGTTCGCGTTCCGACGGCATATGGGTGGTGGTTTTTACATCAATCACACCTTCAACCAATCGCAATAGTGGCATAAAGTCCTGTAATTGAGAAAACTCAAGATCCGGAATATGTACATATATCTCTCCGGACTCTGTAATGGCATCAATACCTTTTAAGTTAATTTCCCGCTCTACCAGAATAGCTAAGACTTCCTGAGCAATACCGACTCGGTCCTGGCAAGTAATTTGTAAACGCACGTCACGGTTCCTGCATAGATTAGATGAATGACTGTAAATTAAATTTTACAAAAAAAAAGCCCCACTTGGGAGCTTTTTCTTTCAGTAACTGAAATTAGATGATGAAAACTATAAAAGTGCGTCGGTTTTGGCCGCACAAATAAAGTCATTTTTATGTAATCCACCAATCGCATGGGTCCACCAAGTGATCGTAACCTTGCCCCATTCGGTCAAAATTGAAGGGTGATGAAATTCCGCTTCTGCCAGTTCTGCCACTTTATTGGAAAACGCTAACGCCAGTTTAAAGTTTTTAAATTTAAATTCACGCTCTAACATCATCACATCATCACGGACTACCGGCACCCAATCGGGAATTTGTTTCACTAATTGTGCCAACTCGGCATCACTGACTTTAGGTGCATCGGCGTGGCAGGCTTCACATACTTGAGCATTTAATTGTTCTGTCATTGCTTAACTCGCTTGTTTTATCATCTTTGGGGCGAATAACGGATCATGTAGCCCTAATTTTTTGGCGGATTCGACTAACGCCATTAAATCAAGATTACTGATTTCATCTAATTGATTGATATGGTCTATTAAGAAATATACCGGTTGCATGATATCGATACGGTAAGGCGTCCGCAGCACGTCTAACGCATCAAATGGTTTTCGTAACGGGCCTTCGTCATGCATCGCGTACTGCGTTTCTCCGGGTGAAGATAATATTCCGCCACCGTATATTTTAAGACCATTTTCGGTCTGCATTAATCCGAACTCTACGGTGAACCAGTATAGTCGAGCCAGATAGACCCGATCTTCTTTACTGGCCTTTAATCCAAGTTCGCCATAGGTTTGGGTAAACTTCGCAAACGCAGGATTTGTTAACAGTGGGCAATGGCCAAATATCTCATGGAAGATATCCGGTTCCTGTAAATAATCAAACTCTTCCTCGCTACGAATAAATGTCGCAACCGGAAACTTTTTCTGTGCAAGTAAGTTAAAAAACTCACCAAAGCCGATTAGGGCTGGAACCGGTGCACATTGCCAACCCGTGGTCCGCTCAAGTACAGCGCTGACTTCGTTTAATTGCGGCACTCGATCCTGAGGCAGCGCTAATAATTTCAAACCATCGAGATATTCCTGACACGCCTTGTCTTCGATGCACTCAATCTGACGCGCATAGAGCTTTTGCCAGATCCGGTTTTCTTGCTCGGTCCAGCAGATATTGCCATCGTCATCGGCTGCTTTTGACACATAGGTTGTGCTTTTCGCCATTCACTTCTATTCCTATCTTGTTGTCCTGATTTTCAGGTTTATTGGCAAATTCAAATCAGTGTCGAGTTATGATTATGATTAGACCCAAGCATAGGCATTGAGTGTGACACCGCTGAATTGCAACTTTATGGGTTAATAGTAAGAAATGTCAGATCAGAAGAAAAACAGATCAGGCTTGAGGCGTTTTATCAGGTGTAAGGAATTAGGTACAGGCGCTGTCATTTGGCTGATTATCCGGTCAAGCCCTGACCTGCAGGGCCATTAAAAAGCGATAATGAAATCCCTTGCGAACTAGTCGTTTTTGGTTGTGGCCTTGCTCATCAGTTGCCGCACCTGGGCGACCACCTGACGACGAACTTGTTTGATCCCCGGAGGGTTTTCCACAAATGGCACCGGACGACATAACTTAATCGTACGAATCCCTAATTTAGCGGTTAACATCCCAGCGCCCAAGCCCTGAGCTAATCGAGTTGATAGCTTACCGAGCGTTTCAACACCGAGCATATCAACGCCAACATCCGCAATAATTTCACTGGCGCCGGCATAGACCATATTCACAAAGACCTGTTTGATAAGACTGATGCGACTCCAATAACCGAGTCGTATTCCATACAGGCCCGCAACTTTATCGAGCATGCGCAGGTTGCGCCACAGCAATATCATCATATCTACGATGGCAATCGGACTAATGGCAACCAGTACCACCGCCTCGCTGGAAAATTTCGCCACCTGTTCCATGGCCTGTTTATCGACTTCAGACAATACCTGACGTGAATATAGGGTCATGACTTCTTCATCATTGAAATGTTCACTGAGGTTGTCAGCGAACTTATGATGCAGCACTTCGACACTATCCATGGGCAACTTATCGGTCAGTTTTTGACAAAATTTACGGCTGTCGCCATGCCCTTTGTGTTCAAGGTAATCGCTTGCTTGCTGTTGTCTGTCCTGTTGCCGGCGATATTGACGCAGTCCTCTGAGCTCTTTGAACAAAGTTAACAGCGCAATGGTTCCTACAGAACCGGCAAGTAATGCATAAACACCGGTGACGAGTGGTGAAGATGCAAAACCTGCGATAAAAAAATCAACGAGTTCATAAATCACGATGCCGGTGAAACTAAACCCCGCAATCCGCCACAACCAGTTCGCGCGCTTGCGTGGCAGCGGTTCATCGTGGTCTTCAAAAATTTCATCTACCGCTTGCCAGGCCTCTTCAGGAAGAACAACTGGGGTATTCGGTTGCGATGCGCTGTCAATCTCAGTTTCTGACTGAGAAAATAAAATCTGTTGTTGAAAGTCCTGATCTTTACTTTTATCGGAATGGCTCACTTAAGTTTATCTCCCAACAAGAACTGCAACACCTGATCAAGTCGGATATGATCGAGCGCCTGATGTTCGTCGATGGCATTCATCGGTTTAAATTGAATGTAATCGAATTTGTTCTGACTAAAAAAACTTGGTTGCGGCAATTTAGCCGGAACCGAGCCAGGAAACAGGGTAATAATCTGATTATTATCCAGGCGTTTACCTTTTAAAACCGACAATTTCTTGCCCTGATATTCACTTTTTCCCTGTTCAGTACACTGAATCGACGCAATCGATAAGGTTTTCATTTTAATGCCATCAAACGTTAGTAACTTCTTGGCCTTAATAATGACCTGCTCCAATAAGGTCGTCATATTTTGATGTTGATCACTGGTAACATGATCGGCTTTCGTGGCGGCAAACAAGATTCGATCGATTTTGGGGGCAAACAACCGTCGCAGAACATTGGATTTGCCGTAGGAAAAGCTTTCCATGATCAGCGCGATTGCGTGTTGTAAATCATTAAACGCGGCAGGGCCGCTATGCAATGGGGTTAAACAGTCGGCAAGAATAATTTGTCGGTCAAAATTGACAAAGTGTTGCTTATAAAACTTGCGCACAATCGCCTCTCGATATTCCTGATAGCGTGCCTGACACATCGCAATAAAGCTTTGTTCATCGGCATTGGCATAGTCCGCGGCGGTTAAATGCTCAAAGCAAGGAAAAGGGACAAATTGCAATACCGGAGCCCCTTCATGTTCTCCAGGAAGAATAAATCGCCCCGGTTGAATAACCGATAACCCTAGATCATGTCGAAAGTTTAATAGCAATTGTGTGTAGTCATCGGCGAGCTCTTTGAGCTTAGTTTCTGATATCACCGCTAGAGGGTCTAGTTGTTCAAGCTTTTGTAAAAACTCGCTTGCTAACCCAGCCCGGGGTTGAGAGGTTAATAACTGAGTCATATACTTCGACCATTGCTGATAGCTTTGATTGAGCATCGGCAAATCCAGTAACCACTCACCGGGGTAGTCGGTTATATCTAGATATAACGTCGACATTTGCGATGCATATTTTAATAAAGAATCTTGCGGAGTATAACGAATGGCCAGTCGTATCTGAGAAATACTGCGGGTAGGCTCTGGCCAATTTGGCTCTTGTTCACCGAGTTTTGCCATTCCCGCGTCATAATCAAATCGACTGATTTGTAAATTTGGCTGAGGCACGCGTTTGGCGGCAATATATCGTCCTTCATGCACGGCATTGAAAAAACTTAACGGTTTGCCATGCCCTTCATTAATCAGCTGATTGACTAACGAGGTAATAAATGCGGTTTTGCCGCTTTGACTCAATCCGGTTACTGCCAGGTTTACATGTTGATCCAGGCTACGATTTAACAGGTCGCCCGCACCGGATTGGATTTTTTGTTTCCAGGTGGATAATTTTTTTCGATTTATAATTGCCATGCCAATTGCGACTAATGAGTTAACGTTTACTCTTGTTAATGTAAGTGAAAAGCGCTGTGATGGAAAGAAACTAGGACTCGGGATTTAACAATAAAGCCAGGCGTTACCACCTGGCTTTTGCATTACAACTTATTGATTTCACGGGATACGGTAAACTCGGCTGAGGTTACATATCGCTCCATACCCTGCAATTGCGTTTCCAGTGTATGGAATTTAGTGCGGATATCATGAAACGCCTGCTTCGGAGGTTCACCTGATTGCCAGATCCGAGATTTCACTTTAATGTGTTCATTGACAATCTCATCTTCTTCCATCTGCTGTTTAAAGTTCTGGTGAATGTCGTTGGCAGATTTGCGGTTTGGTTTCTTATCAAGAATAAACCAGCCAGCGATGTATAAAATCACAAACCAGCCCATCCCCAATAACACACCAGACACCACTAAAATCCGCACCAACCAGGTTTCCCAGCCGAAATAGTCGGCGATACCAGCACACACGCCGGCTAATTTGCCTTTTTGCGGATCGCGAAATAATTCGCCTCGGCTCTTATTCATGCTCTATCCCTCCAATCGGGAGTTTCCGCATCTAAAATCGCCTCCAGAGTTTTAATTCTCGCGGCCATTTTATCGGCTAATTCGGAAAGCTCTGATAACTGTTGATATTCGTCTTCGGTCAAGCCCTGACTAATTTGTCGCTTTGAGCGATAGTGCAGCACCAACCAGATAGGCGCGACAATAGCCATAAACAAGATGACAGGTACCATTAGTAACTCTTCCACGATAATTCTCCTTATTTAAAACCCTATTACTTCTTAGTTGTGCTTGCTTTTTTCGCAGCAGGTTTCTTTTTCGGACTTAGTTTAGCCTTAAGAGCTTCTAATTCACTATCGACACTTTCGTCTTGCTCCAGATCTGCAATTTCATCTGCCAACGATTTAGAGCCTAAATCGTATGAGTCTACCTGAGCTTCCAAATCATCGATTTTACGCTCGTAGCGGTCAAAGCGAGTCAATGCATCATCAACCTTGCCTGAATCCAGTTTACTTTTCACTTTCAAGCGAGAAGATGCAGTTTTGCCACGCATCACAATCGCTTTTTGACGCGCTTTCGCGTCCGCAAGTTTTTCTTGCAACTGAGAAATTTCATCCTGAAGTTTTACAATGTGATCATCAAAGTGACCTAATTCATCACTCAGTGATGTTTTCGCTTCTTCACACTTCTTGCGTTCGATAAGTGCGGCTCTTGCCAAATCTTCGCGACCTTTATTCAATGCAAGCTCGGCTTTTTGCTGCCACTGTTGGGCATCGGCTGCCATTTTTGCAAGTTGACGAGTCAGCTCTTTTTTATCCGCTAAAGTTTTTGCGGATGATGAACGAACTTCAACCAGGGTATCTTCCATTTCCTGAATGATTAAGCGCACCATTTTTTCTGGATCTTCGGCTTTGTCCAGCAGACTGTTGATATTTGAATTAATAATATCTGTAAATCTTGAAAAAACACCCATAATGATTACCTCATTTTATTAATTTAGTTGTTTCATGTTTCGCATTTGCTAACACAAATAACGAATGACTGGATATTATTATTCATTATTGATGCCAACTTTGAAATTTCCTGCAACCCTATGTTTTTAGTGGGGTTAAATAAAAAATAAAAAAAACTTCTCTGGAACGCTTTAATAAAATACACTATTTGTTAGTGAAATAAACTAATAATTAGGACGATTATGAGTCGCTTTAAACAACAGGATAATTTGATTGGCCAGTCCAATAGTTTCCTTGAGGTACTTGAGCATATCTCTCAAGTAGCGCCCTTATCGAAGCCGGTGCTGTTAATTGGTGAACGTGGCACAGGTAAAGAGCTTGTTGCCGCTCGCCTACATTATTTATCGAAACGTTGGGATCAAACCTACCTTAAACTCAATTGCGCTGCGCTCAATGAAAACCTGTTAGAAAGTGAATTGTTTGGTTATGAAAGTGGCGCATTTACCGGTGCCAGCAAACGTCATGAAGGACGTTTTGAAAAGGCTGATGGTGGCACGATGTTTCTTGACGAACTGGCCAACACATCGGGTTTGATCCAGGAAAAACTGCTACGCGTGGTTGAGTATGGCGAATTCGAACGAGTCGGTGGTTCAAGAACCATCAAAACCGATGTCAGACTCATCGCCGCGACGAACGAAGATCTTCCTACCCTTGCCGACAAAGGTGAATTTCGTGCCGATTTGCTCGATCGCCTGGCATTTGATGTCATTACCTTACCACCGCTGCGTGAGCGCCAGGAAGACATTTTAATTCTGGCGGAGCACTTCGCCATTACTATGGCACGAGAACTGGAGTTCGAGTTGTTTTCAGGCTTTAATGAGAAAGTAAAGCGCGCCCTACTCGACTATGACTGGCCCGGTAATATACGTGAATTAAAGAATGTTGTAGAACGCAGTGTCTATCGTCATAATAATCCCCATATACCCGTCAGTGATCTGGTCATTAACCCATTTGAATCACCCTATCGCCCAGCAACCCGAATCAAAACCGCGGATCGCCAATTGAGCGCACCGTTAACGAAACCTGGCACGGACCACGGCAGCAATGAAGTGACGGTGAATGACGTACAAGACAAAGGGTTAAAAGTCGAGGCGACTCAATATCCAGTTTCATTAAAGAGCTTGTCGCAGGATTTTGAAATTAATTTGATCAAAGATGCCTTGGCCGCCAATCAGTATAATCAGAAAAAAACCGCCCAGGCACTGGAATTAACCTACCACCAACTGCGTGGTTATTTAAAAAAGTACAATTTGTTGGACAGTAATGACAGTGAAGAGTCATAGAGCAATGAGATGCAAATGGTATTGGCTAATCACATCTGTGATTGTCTTTATCAGTGGCTGTGAACCGACAACAAACGAAGAGTCCATCTTTAACGATGGACTGGTTTATTGTTCCGAAGGGTCGCCCACATCATTTAACCCACAGCTCGTTACTTCTGGCACAACCATTGATGCCACAACCCGACAATTATATAATCGTTTGATTGACTTTAATCGTGATAATTATCAGCTAGAGGCGTCATTGGCAAGATCCTGGCACGTCACCAATGATGGTACCATGATCACGTTTTACCTACGCAAAGATGTACAGTTTCATCAAACCCGTTACTTTACCCCTTCAAGAAACCTCAATGCCGATGATGTGATTTTTAGTTTCCAGCGCATCCTCGACAAAACGCATCCCTTTTATCAATCCGTCAGGGGCAACTTTCCCTTTTTCCAAAGCATTAACTTTGAACAACTTGTAACCAACATCGAGAAGATTGATGATTACACCATACGGTTTAAGCTAAACCAGCCTGATGCTTCCTTCCTGTCTAATGTCGGTGCGCCGTTTGCGGTCATTCTGTCAAAAGAATATGCGGATCAATTACTGTCGGAAGACGATCCCGCTGTATTGCCAATGTTAGATTCGCTACCAATCGGTACCGGTCCATTCAAATTTAATGAATATCGCAGCAACGCCTTAATCCGTTTTCAACGCAATGAAAATTACTGGGCTCATGACGTTGGCATCGAAACACTAATTTTTAATATTACCCCGAATAATACTGGCCGTTTAACCAAACTTTTGACCAATGAATGTGACGTTATCTCCTACCCCATAGCGCCACAAGAGATCCGCAGTCGAGAGAATTTGCGACTGGAAGAGGTGACCTCGTTTAATGTCGCATTTATGGCATTTAATACATCCAAACCTCCTTTCGATAATCCGGTGGTGCGAAAAGCCGTTTCCCTTGCCGTGAACCGGGAAGCGATCATTAATGCCGTCTATTTCGATCAGGCAGAAATTGCCCACTCTTTATTGCCAAGCGCTTCCTGGGCCTATGACAAACCCAGTGAATTGCTCCCTTACGCCCCTGAACAAGCCAAATTATTATTGCAAGACGCTGGACTTAGCGAGGGCTTTACCCTCGATTTGTGGGCTATGCCTGTACAACGGGCTTATAATCCGAATGCAATGAAAATGGCGAAACTGATCCGCTCGGATCTTGGTAAAATTGGCATCAACGTCAATATCATTACCTATGAGTGGACAACCTTTTTAGGTAAGCTAGCCAATTCAGAACATCAGGCGGTACTGATCGGTTGGGCGGCGGATCATCCGGATCCCGATAACTTCTTTTCACCTTTGCTAAGTTGCTCTAGTGCCCGTTCTGGCAGTAACCGCAGCTTTTGGTGTAATCAGAATTTCGATGATTTACTCGCCAAGGCTTTGTTAACCCGTAACAATAAAAAACGCCGCGAATATTACTTGCAGGCGCAGGAGTTACTAACCGAAGAGTTACCACTATTACCCATTGCCCATGCAAAAAGAGCGCAGGCAAAAGTCGAAACTGTGCAAGGCAATATATTGGCGCCATTTGGCGGCATTAGCTTCGCCGACACTAAAAAAGTGACCAAGGAGGAAAACTAGATATGTTTAGCTTTGCCCTGCGTCGCTTAAATTTATTGTTTTTTACCTTGCTAATGTTGACGCTGGTTGCGTTTAGCCTAAATTATTTCTTCCCCGGTTCTCCGATTGTCAATATGACAGGGTTGGTCAATGCCAGTGATGCTGAGCTTGCCACCTATGAACAAATGTACCACATGGATCAGTCGTTGTTTTTCCAGTACCTCGCCTATTTAAAAGAAATCTTTAGCGGTAACTTCGGTGTCTCAATGTCGACCCAAAGCCCGATCAGTGAGGAGTTGGTAACTTACCTGCCGGCTACGATTGAATTAAGCCTAGCAGCACTGTTTTTGGCGATGTTATTTGGTATTCCTCTAGGGTTTATTGCTGCAATTTTTCATAACAAAGGCGCCGATAAAACCATCTTAGTGATTGCCATGGTTGGCTATTCATTACCGGTATTTTGGCTGGCGCTAATTTTGATTCTAGTGTTTGCGATCATCCTGCCGTGGTTTCCATCCTCGGGACAGATCAACTTATTATTTGAAATAGAGCAGGTCACTGGGTTTAAATTAATCGATATTTTATTGAGTGACTCGCCCTACCGATGGCAGGCGTTTTTAGACGCCCTCAAGCACTTGGTATTACCGGCCATTGCGGTGGCGGTAGCACCAATGACGATATTTATTCGCCTGGCCCGCACTTCCATGCTCGAAGTCCTTGAATCGAATTATATAAAAGCGGCGAGAGCAAAAGGGTTATCGAATCTCAAAATTATCTATCACCACGGCATTCGTAATGCTTTGGTGCGAATTATTCGTGATATGGGCTTACAATTTGCCAACCTGATGACGTTGGCAATGATTGCCGAGGTTATTTTCGATTGGCAAGGCGCTGGTAGCTGGCTGATAGATAGTATTTTCCAGCGCGATTACACCGCCATCCAAGGTGGCCTTATCGCGTTAGCCAGCTTTACATTCCTGATTAATATTTTTGCTGACTTTATTTACGCCGCCCTAAACCCCGTAGAAAGGTATGCTCGTCATGGCACGTGATAAGATTTATATCGAAGAAGAATTTCCGGCGCCAATGAAACAACTATGGCTCACCTTTAAATCCACCCCTGTGGCCATATGGGCTCTGGGGTGTTATGTGCTGTTATTGCTGCTCGCCGTTTTTGGTCCACTGTTATCGCCCCATTCGGCGATGGAAAATAATCTCGATATGCTACTGATGCCACCAGCCTGGCATGTTGATGGCAATATCAGTTATCTGCTTGGCACCGATGATTTAGGCCGAGACATGCTATCGCGGTTGATTCAGGGGACATCCCTGACGTTTGGCCTTAGTATCATCGTGGTTATCTTGGCGTTGGTGATTGGTGTCGTCATTGGTTCTATTTCAGCGCTTTCCCGGGGTGTAAAAGCCAGTTTGTTGACGCACTTTCTCGATGTCGTGTTATCCATGCCGTCCCTGTTACTGGCGATTATTATCGTTGCAATTCTCGGCCCCGGCTTAACCAATGTATTATGGGCGATTGGATTAGTGCTGATCCCGCAATTTATCCATATTACTCGAAATGCCATTAAAGAAGAGCAGAAAAAAGGCTATGTATTAATTCCGATCCTCGATGGTGCGTCAGAATTGCGGGTGTTAGTGACTTCCATTTACCCAAACATTATTGACAAAATTATTATCCAGGCGACACTGGCACAATCGGCGGCAATCTTAGATATCGCCGCCCTTGGTTTTTTAGGACTGGGAGCTCCGGTGGCATTGCCAGAATGGGGGTCGATGCTCGCCAACAGTCTGGATCTATTTTATATCGCGCCATGGACGACTTACCTGCCAGGATTGGCAATTTTAATCGCGGTCGTGGTTACAAACTTAGTAGGTGAAGGATTTCGCCATTCGCTTAAATTGCAAAAAGAGAACTAATGAACCTTCTTGATGTGAAAAATCTCAGTATCACTTTACAGTCAACTGCGGAACCGATCCTGGCTGTTGACCGGGTGAGTCTGTCGATAAAAGAGGGGGAGTTTCGTGGTCTGGTTGGTGAATCAGGTAGCGGCAAATCCTTGTTGGCAAAAGCCATTATGGGGGTACTTGATGACAAGTGGAAAGTTGAAGCGGATCGGTTTCACTGGCAGGGTATTGATTTATTGCGCTTAACCGAGGAAGAACGCAAAAAGATTATTACTCGTGATGTCGCCATTATCTTCCAGGAACCAATGAGTTGCCTCGACCCAACCAACACCATTGGCGAGCAAATTGAGGAAGCGATTGATAGTAAGCAACTGTCCGGCTATTTCTGGCAAAAAGCCCAGCAGCGCCGAAAAGCGGCAATTAAATTACTCCACAAAGTCGGGATAAAAAAGCACACCTTGGTTGCCAAATCATATCCCCATCAACTGACCACAACTCTGTGTCAGCGAGTAATGATTGCCATGGCATTAGCAAGGCGCCCCAAGCTATTGATCGCCGATGAGCCCACGGCGTCGATGGAGCCGGCCAATCAGGCCCAGATCTTTCGCCTACTGGCCAGTTTGAATCAATTAAAAAGCATGTCCGTATTATTAATTAGCCATGAGCTCGATAAAATCAGCCATTGGACCGATAACCTTACTGTAATGTACTCCGGGCAATTTGTTGAAGCGGGAACAACCGCGCAAATTTTTAAAACCCCTTTTCATCCCTATACCAAGGCACTCATTGCCAGTACCCCAACACCTCAAAAACAATGGCAAAAGAAAGCCCGGTTGGAAACACTGCCTGGTACTATCCCGGTATTGCAGCATCTGCCTATCGGTTGCCGACTCGGCCCCCGATGTCCAAATGCCCGTAAAAAATGTGTCACCGCCCCGCAAATTCGCTCTTACCATGGTCACCAGGTAAGCTGCCATTTCTCTCACAAGGATGAATACTAATGGCCAGTTTGATTGAAGTAAATGACCTTAGTAAACGCTATAAAGTGAATAGTGGTTGGTGGAAAAAAGAATACAAAACAGTATTGAAGCCGCTATCGTTCAAGCTTGAATCAAAACAAACCATGGCGGTTGTGGGCGGTATCGGCTCGGGCAAATCAGTACTTGCCAAGTTATTAGTTGGAGCCGCACGTCCGACGACGGGTGAAATTATTTTAAATGGCCAACACCTGCAAACCGGTAACTTTAAGCAACGATGTCAGCACGTCAGAATGATATTCCAGGATGCCGGCAATACCTTAAACCCTAGTTTAACCATCAAGCAGCAACTCGAAGAGCCATTACTTCTCAATACTCGACTCAATCCGCAACAGCGAACCTTGTTGATTCGACAGACTCTGCAAAAAGTCGGAATGCTGGCAGATCACATGCACTTTTATCCACACATGTTTTCGGGTGGTCAAAAACAACGCATATCGTTAGCACGTGCCATCATTTTAGAGCCGCAACTGGTCATTTTAGACGAAGCGCTTGCCGCGCTGGATTTATCTTTGCGCGCTCAAATGATAAACCTTCTTCTCGACTTACAACAACAAATGGGTCTGGCCTATTTACTCATTTCCCACGATCTGGATATCGTTGAGCATTTTAGTGACAAAATGATCGTATTGCGTGATGGAGAAGTGGTAGAAACAGGAACAACCGAGCAGGTACTTAAAGACCCAAAAGACAAGTACACCAAAAAGCTTATTATGAGCCAAAGAAAACGCCCTGCCATCTAATTTTACATTCCCATAAAAGGCAATAAGATCAGGTTATTTGTTGCTTTAATTAACTTGGCCACGGCTTACTTCCAACACACGTATACCAAGCCCTTGTCAAAAGAAAAGCGAAGCCGTGGCTTCGCTTTTTTCAGGTTTAATAATTAAAAACAATACCAATCCTGCTAGGTGCTTTCATTCTCTACCGAGGTATCATGATGCCGAAGTACTTCGACAATGACCTAAAATGGCATTCCTTTTAACGACTATTTTTGCATTTTTTTACGGGATGCCACTAATCCGATTAATGCCAATGACATTAACAAAATATTGGCTGGCTCTGGGATACCCTGTGGTGGCAAGCTACCATCATCAAACCAGATAGACGCCAGATAGATTTCACCTGCAGTCACTTCTAGTGAAAACATATCACTCGCTTCTGAGTATGTATAGACAGGAACGTCATTGGTTGGCATAAATTCACCACCATCACTCATCGCAACAACTGTGCCTTCCATTATGCCGCCCTCATAATCATGGCCGATTACCAGGATTGAAAACCCTTCGGCAACGAATGCAACGTCGTCAAGAGTAAATTCAAAGATAAAGCCTTCTCCTACATTGGCATTATCACTAGGGTCGGCTACACAGCCATCCAAGGTATCACAGATACCAAGGCCTGTACCTTCATCTAAATAGTGGTAATTGTCTTCCGGAGTCGCGGTGATGGTCACCATTAGGCCCGGCACGATGGCGCCAAGATCAAAGGTGGCAGGATTGTCTTCTATGACGGTATCGCCAAGTTCATTAGCCAGCGCATTAAAGTCTAAGAGCATAATCAATTCGGCTTTTGCCATGCTGCTAAACGATAAAATTGCCGCTAATGCAGTCGCTTTTAACACATTTAGGATCTTCATTTAAATTTACCTCCAAACGTCGAATGAAATCCAACCCCTTTAAAGCAATTAATAAGCCAATCTGATTTTTTATTCTTTTTGATTTAGATTTCAAAAAGATAGCTACAAGGCAGAATTTCATTGACCTAGAACGCATCGACTCTGTAAAAATTCATGACAAATTAATCGGGTGAGCCGGTTGTTTGTTCGAATTGAAAGTATATGAGCTCAGCGTTCGGAGAGAAATACGGCAAAACACAATGAATTGATATCGAAAAGCGTTAAGGTGTTTTAATGCTGGTGTTTTATTGCACACGTTAAAAAGCCAGCGATTACGCTGGCTTTCAACAATGGCATATTACCTGTTAAATTATCAGGTAGTTACCTGGTTGCCATGACTTAACGACGTAACTTACGACGAGATGCCACAAGACCAAAGATACCTAATGCCATTAACGCAAGGTTAGCTGGCTCAGGAACACCTAGCGGTGGTAACTGACCATCATCTAGCCACAGTGCAGCGATATAGTATTCGCCAACAGTTACGGTCATAGAGAACGATTCACCTTCTGCAAAGGTATAAATTTCGCTATCATCTAGCATCCATTCACCGCCATCACTCATATCCGCCATACTGCCAGCAAAAAAGCCTTCGTAATCATGAGCGACTGCTTGAAGTGTTGCACCTTCAGGAACAAATACTTCACCATCTGCCATAAAGGTAAACGTGAACATTTCACCCACATTAAAGTTATCGTCTGGGTCTTTGGCACAACCGCTGTCAGATTGGCAATTACCCAGCCCTGCGCCTTTATCTAAATAAAGATATCCAGAAGCAACCTCTAGAACCACGGTTAAACCTTCAACTGAAGTTTCAACTTCTAATGGACTATCCCAGTTACCTTCACCTAAGGCATCGGTTAATTCCTCAAAATCGAGGACCTTGATTAATTCCGCATTAGCTATTCCACTGAAACATAAAAGTGTCGCTAATAAAGGAGCGGTTATTACTTTTAGCATTTTCATTTAATAGAACCTCCGAATGACAAATGAACTGCGGATTGGATAATGCAGTCTCTATGCCACTTTTTAGAACTCAATTTTTTCCTACGAAAAAACAGGTAGATAACTAACTTTGGCAAAACCAAGGTTAACCATACTTATTCAAGATTGTAAAAAGATCCTACAACAATGGGGTGTTTTACAGTGATAAAGCAATAATCTTGCATCGCTCAGAAAACAACCATAAAATACGAAAGAGTTCGGTGAAGGTGGTACAGAAAGGAATATAGGTAACCACGTGTGTCGTTCATCCTGCCGAAGCGGGATTTCATCGGATTGCGTTGGTATTCTCAGCAAATGTTTTATATCTTAAAATAGCAAGTTAGCTCTATGACGATAAATACTCGCTGCAACAAGGTCAGCGTGGTTGGTGGGAAGACCGAAAGGAAAGTCAGGCAGCTAATTAAAGTTGTATTACGTTGTATACTAACGGCAGCACTTCCAATCGAGGGGGAAGCATGAAAAGGACACAAAACGCGATATCGTTAACCTTAGCATCGATGCTAACGGTTTTTGTAACAACATCGGTATTCGCAGTAGAAGACAGCAAAGTTCACTTTACCAAAGATATGCAAGTGAGCATTACCACGGTTGCTGGCAACCATTTCACTGCCTATGATGCCCTGATCAATAAACCATTAGCACAACTCATCGAAGTACCGAGTTATCGCTTAGTAAGTCACCAGCAGAGCAAGCCGAATAGCTTTTTTGAAACGGCCATGAAAGCCCAGGATCGGGTTCAGTATTTTTTTGCCTTAGTTGGAGAAACCTTTAGTCAACATTCTCACGATGAAGATTCAGAGCAGTGTCAGCCATCGAAACTTGCCAGGTTGTTCTCTTTCTAAAATTCGCGTTTAATCTCTTCGTCCCGCGCTTGGGTCGATTGAGGTTTTAAGTTTTCTGGCCACGAAGCGGGTTCACCCGCCCCCCGGTAACTTTGTCTGCACGTCCCTCTTGCTTTGCTTTTTCAGCACGGCGCTTTCTCACTTCTTTAGGGTCGGCGATCAAAGGGCGATAGATTTCAATACGATCTCCATCTTCAACCAAGTCCGTTAATTTCGCAGCTTTGTTCCACACACCAACTTTATTCACTTGCAAATCAATTTGTGGATATTGCTGGATCATCCCGGATGCAACGATGGCCTGCTCAATTGTCGAACTTTCCTCAACATGCAGGGACAGCAATATTTGCTTATCCGGGAGTGCATAAACGACTTCAATTAATAACTGTTCCGCGCTCATAAATTTTTATAAACCTCTTTGGCACGCTGGGTGAATGCATTAACCATATTGTTGGTTAATGCATTAAATGCTTTACCAATCGCTAGCTCGATTAACTTGCTGGAAAACTCATAATCTAACTGTAAAGAAACCTTACAGGCACTGTCACTTAACGGGGTAATCAGCCAATCACCCGTCAAACGCTTAAAAGGCCCGTCGAGCAGACTCATACTGATCCGTTCATTTTCAACTAACGCATTTTTTGTGGTAAACCACTTTTCCACGCCAGCTTTTGAAACCAATATCGACGCGGTCATCGAATTCACGTCCTGGGCCATGATCTTGGCATCTTTGCAGCCCGGTAAAAATTTCGGGTAGGACGGAATATCATTAATCAGATGAAACATTTCCGCAGCGCTGTGCATAACTAGCGCACTTCGATTAATTGCAGGCATTCAACCCCCTAAAAAATATTGCGATATGATAACAAAGCGTTGCTGAAACCTCATTAAAAATCATCCCAATGCGTCATCTGCGGCAGGAGATTGTAAATTTACAATGAAAAGCCAGAATACCTGTACCATTCAGCCATTCTTTACGTATAATATTCGCCATTATGGCAAAGAAAAAATCGAAACAAGCAAACAGCAATACGATTGCTTTGAATAAAAAGGCAAGGCACAACTATACCCTTACCGACAAATTTGAAGCAGGTATGAGCCTACAAGGCTGGGAAATCAAAAGTATCCGCAGTGGTAAAGTCAATATCTCTGACTGCTACGTGATGATGAAAGATGGCGAAGCATTTCTGGTTGGCAGTGAGATACTGCCTTTGAATGCCGCCTCAAGTCACGTCGTCTGTGATCCGACACGTAGCCGCCGATTATTATTGAATCGTCGTGAACTCGACCGTCTTTCCGGAAGTGTCGAACGAGATGGCTATTCATTGATCGCCACCGCTATGTACTGGAAAAAGTGCTGGGTTAAACTGGAATTTTACCTTGGTAAGGGCAAAAAGACCCACGATAAACGCGCGGATATCAAAGAACGAGAGTGGAAAGTCGATCAAGGCCGACTGATGAAAAAGAGTACCCAGTAACCCTTTACGCGGTGTCGGCAAACAAAAAAGCTCCACATGCGCTGGAGTTTTTTTAATATTCGTGGTGAAGCATTTCAACACGCCGGTTTATTTTTTCGCAGGCTTTAAGCTTACCCAAAGTTTAATATGGCCTTTAACAACGACAACGTCATTGTCATCATAGGCGGTCACGGGCATAAGAAAATCCCCTTCTTGCCAGTCCATCTGCCGACAGTCCGCGACACAACGAATATCACTACCCGCTTTAGCGGTATAGTCTAAGCTCATGCCTTTAGGGATCCAGCGTAAATGATTGGGAATCGTCGCTTCCGCACAAGCCCCCATCGCCATTTCCAGACCATTACAGATGGCGATAACATGGACCGTGCCAATATGATTCTGTACCGCTTTCTTTTTCTTGATTAGCACTTCGCACTTACCCGGTTCAAGGTCGAGCACTAAAGGTTTAATGGTTTTGAAGTAAGGCGCCCATTGGGCAAAAAACCAGGAAAACAGTCGCTTACCAAACGCGAACTTCGTCCACTTGTTGTAAATATCTAATACTTTAGGAGGCTGTGCCATCTAACATCCTTTACGCTAATCTATTATCTTGTATCGACAGTTATATCGTCATCGACAGTTATATTGCCATCAAAAGCAATTTGCCGCACCTGGTACGACCACTAAGAACAATAATACGCTGAATAATATGGCATATACAAGGTTAGTGATAAACCTGGTTATTTTACAGGCAGTTATTGTCGAATATTTTCTCACGTTGTTTACCGAACCAAGAACAGCTACAATAGCAGTTCGGTTAGGGAACTTAATGGTTATTTAAGTTTCTAATTAATCGAGTTTACTTTGGGGCCGATTCAGGATTCGACAAGATTCACGAAACCCAAGGTGCATGCCCAGGGGCGGTTGGCCTGGTAAAAAGCCGCAAAACTATAGTTGCAAACGACGAAACGTTCGCACTAGCAGCTTAATGCTAGCCATCCTCACGTAGCCTCACCTATTGGCTTGTGATGCGATGGTCATACTAAATGGGTTAGCGAGGGAACTGTGTCTGACGGTGAACCGCGAAATAGTATCAGACTCACCAGAAAGTAGCCTGTCGCTCGGCGACTGACTGGTTAAACAAAAGAGCGACTAAGCATGTAGGACCGAGGATGTAGGTTTTTTGGACGCGGGTTCAACTCCCGCCGGCTCCACCAAATCATCAAATGAAAGCCCCTTAATTGGGGCTTTTTTTTGTCTCTAATACTTACTATTGCCCAATAATACCAGTCACATTAAATTATTGCTCACTCAGTAAGAATTTAAAGGCTTTTAGACAAGGCTTTGATTGCAGAGAATGGTTATTCCGCTCTCAAAATCAGCCAAAATCAGTAACCTTTGTGAAAGAAACCAAATTAAGCCCATCCAAATTAAACCTTTCTAAATCTTTCTAAATCTTGCTAAGCCTTTCTTCGCCGATACAAGCCAAGTCGAATAAACGTAACCAAACCGAGTATATGCGCAGGGTTAGCCGCAATGGCAGCATCTGAAAGCTTGGCCTAGAATTTAATATTCACGCGAAACTGTTTGATACTTAGAGAACTAAGCTTTTGGATTTATTCGCTTTAATATTGAAACCCTTGTAGCAAGGGCCCGGCCATAAACGACAGGTGAACAGAGCACTTTCATTGGTTCAAAACGAGGAATTTATGACTGCACAAACAAACATAGTAGTGCTATGGAGCACGATGATAGCGATGGCAATTTCAACATCAGCATACGCTGAAATAGAAATGCGCCCCCGCCCTACAGATGAAAAAGATTTCCCTGAATATATCAAATATTTAGTTGATGTCGCGGAGCCGCGCTCGGCAGAAGCCCGCGCCAAAGATGCTGAAATGCAAAAAAAATACAATAACTCTAATGTTGTCGATGCTCTGTTTGTTGGCGCGCCAGGGTTTCCTGCGGGACTTACGTCACAAATCTATGAAGAAGCCATTCAACACTCGATAGACAATAAATATACATTGGTCTCCGCAACCGTTTCTAACGGCAAGCCAGATGACACACCTGAGGTAGTCAAAAGGAGAATGGAAGAAACCAATGCTTATTGGCAACAGCAACCTGAACGTTATCTGCAAGTAAAAAGCTTCGACGATATTGAAGAAGCAAAGCAGGCGAGCAAGCTCGGTATCATCCACAATTTTCAAAGCATGCGACCGTTAGCTAAAGATATTAATAACGTAGAGGTGTTTTATAAGCTTGGACTCCGACAAATGAACTTCACCTACAATATTGATTTGCCCGATGTTGCCGATGGAGGAGAATCTAATTTGGATGGAACCGATGAGGGCATTCACGAGTTTGGTTTGCAGGTATTAAAAGAAATGAACCGCTTGGGTATCGTCGCCGACTGCTCTCACTCGAGTGACAATACCTGCATTGAAATGGCTGCTCACTCCAGCAAGCCGGTGATGATGTCACATTCACAATTAATGACATTTCAGGATATTCCTCGGAATGTTTCCGATAAAGCGGTTAAAGCTGTTGCTGCCACTGATGGCGTAATTTGTGTGACGTTTATTGGCGGGTTTCTCAATGCGAAAGGCGAAGCGACTCCTTATGATATTGCCAAACATGTGCAATATATTCGCAATCTGGTGGGCCCTCAAGCTACTTGTGTAGGCCCTGACTATGTTTATAACTATGCTGAAACGCTAGATTGGATCTTACGTAATCCAAAAGACTTTCCCATTGAGTCAGGATATGCAACGCCTTCGCATATGGGAAAACCCGGCGAAATATGGGGTGTTGTCCGAGAGCTAGAGGATCGCTATAACTGGACAAAAGACGAGATAGAGGGCTTTTTGGGCGAAAACGTTTTACGCGTATATAAAGCGAATTGGAAATAACGCCTACAGGATAAATTAAAATGAAAACATTCCGTAAATTTTTACTGCCGTTAAGTTTAGCCTGTACTTTTTCAGCCTTTGCCGTTGACAACGAGCAAGAGTTACCAACTCAGACACTGTTCAGGAATGTCAACATTTTTAATGGAGTAGATAACAAACTCTATCAAAATCATTATGTTTTGGTTGAAAAAAACATCATAAAACAAGTATCTGCCACGGAGATTCAAGGCCATAAAAACGTCGTGGTGATTGATGGTGCCGGGCGCACGTTAATGCCGGGTTTGATCGATGCACATGTGCATCTCAATCTACAGAATCTGGATAATCCTGCCGCTATTGATGGGGTTAGCAATATGACCTGGGAAGAAATAGGGGCTTTAGCCTATGATGCCGCACAGGAGTACCTATATTCAGGCTTTACAACGGTACGTGACTTGTGTGGTATGCATGATGGCATGCGCAAACATATTGAAGCAGGTACATTAATTGGCCCTCGTATTTATTTAGCGGGCGCTTGTATCTCCCAAACCTCAGGCCATGGCGATTGGAGAACCAATGCACAAGCATTGGGGGATGATGGCAATAAGAATGGTCAGGTTCAAAAGTTAGGTATTTCTACGCTTGCTGACGGCGCTGATGAAGTGTTAAAAGCCTGTCGTAACAGTCTCGCCGGAGGTGCCGATTTTTGTAAGATGATGGCTGGAGGCGGCGTTACTTCAATGCGCGATCCGATACATTCCATCCAGGGAACCATGGATGAGCTCAGAGCAATGACCACAGCAACAAAGCAATGGGATACAATAGGTGCCGTCCATGCTTACCATGATGATTCCGTTAATCGCGCACTTGATGCGGGGGTTATGTCGATTGAACATGGCAATTTAATGACCGAAAAATCAACATTTAAAAACGTGAAAAAGAAAGGTGCGTATCTAGTCCCCGCAATGGCAGGATTTTCTAATCAGCTCCTTAAGCACCCACAATATGGCAATCCAGACCTACCGTTAAAAGCAAAGGTAGAGCAAATTATTAAAAACTATGAAAACTGGATTGCTCTTGCAAATGCTACGGATATCAATATCGGTTATGGCACCGATGTCGTTGTTTCCAGCAAATTGGCATCCAGAGGCATTCGTGATTTTCAAATGGGTCAATTCGTGGAAGGTTTTGGTAACTATAAAACTCTGGTTTATATGACATCAAATAATGGCAAGCTTATGGCATTGACGGGTAAAAACAACCCATATCCTAGTAAACTCGGTGTTATTGAAGAAGGAGCCTATGCTGATATTATTCTTGTCGATGGTAACCCGTTAAAAGATTTGTCCGTTTTGGGCGCGAGTTTTGATATGTGGGCGACACCAAGAGAAGAACGTACCATCAAGACCATTCCGTTTGTAATGAAAGATGGCAAAATTGTTTATAACAAACTGTAAAATGGTGACTCTGTTTGAGGCTTTTCAAGCATTAAGATTCAATGAGATCGTTAATTAAGAGAGCGTTAATTAGCGCTTTTGTGCACGCTCATTCGCCTGCTCCGTAATCCCCCTATCAAGGGAACGAATATATTACCGTTGAATACATTACCACTGAAAACATTACCGTTGAAAAAGGCATGAACAACTCAGATTAGCGACGAACCTTATCAAAAGTCCGTATTACAGAGTAAGCCGGAAACGCAGGCCAAAAATAGTCACAGCATCTTGTGTGGGGTGTAACGCCGGATCTCTGAGGTATTGCAAACTCGGCGTAATGGCCAGATTTTGCGAGAACTGTAATTTATAAAAGACTTCGGTGGTGATTTGATCAGTTAATCCATCAACCGCGGGTCTGCCCCAGTTCACTGCCATACCAAATTCATCTGAGCGAATCGGTGGTCGATATATCAATCCAACGGTTGCGGTACGGTTATAGATCGGCGCTTCACCTTCTGACCAGCCTAGACGCATAATTGGCATCCACACATCATCAAAGAGCCAGCTAGCCGATATCGCAACACCGTGACTATCATCGAATGTGACACCATCCCTTTGATCTGCATGCCAAATGCTAAGGTTAATCTGTCGATTAAATCGTAATTCGGAAGCTGGTGACCAGCCAACCTCAGCGGCAGTAAAGAACTCGCTGCCACCCGATAAAAATTCGAGGTTGTCGGTGACGGTACCATTGGCATCATTAATGGTGGCTAACATGTAAATCTGATCATTTACCCAACTTCCGGCGCCGATACCCCAGCTGACATCAGGCAAAGCAACCGCTGGGTTCAATAGCACAGCGACATTTTGGAAGGAAGTCCAGGGATTGGCATAACCCGACACAAAGACATAGTCACTGGGGTCAAAGCGCCCGACAACAATGCCCCCTTGATCCTGATTAAATCGATGCTGATAATTTAGATCCACGACCACAGTGCCAACATCAGAAAATAGTGTTCCAGTCATTCCGGCATAACCAATCTGGCTTGCCATATCAGCCGGCGCTATCTCCGTTGCAAGTTTATGCCGATTATCCACATTAAAATACAAGGTTCCGGTTGAATTATCCGCCGTTCGAAGAATATCCCATGCTCCATTAAAGCGAATGATCCCAAGTGCACTCGTGTCTTCTTGATCTGGCAACGTTTTGTTTGCGTGTTGATATAGGGCGTTATAAAAAATCCCAAATTTAAAACCACTGGTTTGGTACAAATCGTCTTTAAAGGCGAACCAGGGTTGCAACGCCTTATCGACATCAGGCCAGTAATATAACGGTGTGTTGGTTCTGGCTGCGTCTTCGAGTTGTGCTTCTACTGACGCAGGCCCTGACAGACCGGCATGTTTTTTCTTAGTCGCATCAGCGCCATTTGTCTGTGCAAACACACTCGTGAGTAGCAAATAGGAAAAAGTAACGATTAGAAAACGGTTCATCTTAAAAAAGACTTAAAATTAACAGTTTAGTTTAGGTCTGCGTTATCACTTAAGATTGAGCATAATCGAGAGGAAAAGCCGTCGTAACAGGGTTATTTTTGCTTCAATGCTTGGTGATAAGGCGCAAATTGCACTACACATATCTCTGATCACAATACAGCAAGTCGCAGAAACAACGGCGGCGCAACTACGACGGTACAAAAACGGCACCGAAACATATGGGAAATTATGGTCTCGGGTGCCAGTGAACAGTACCGGTGATGTTGTCTAAAATACGGTGTCTTGGGTTTGATGCGGTTAAGGCTGTTGATCGCTTGCCGATACGCGGATCAAACTGCTTTTGAACGTCGTTAACCAGTTACGGTAAATGGTGCGCATATCTCCCCAATTAAATACTTTAGTATTTTGTTTCCATTGATCGATTGCTGCACCGCGATCAAGGGCCTGAGCTAAAATTTGTCCGCTTTCACCATCTTTCAGGCCCGCAGCAATCACCAGGCTTCCTGACGACTCCGTATATGTGGTGCCACCAATTGAGTTATAACTGCGACGTGACGACTCGACCGGTGCGGTGAGACGAATATCGGTGATCATCACTTCAATCACTAGCGTATTAGCATCGGCCTGAGTAACGATTTCAAAAGGTTGATCCTCATCAAAGACACCCTGTGCCACTTTCACGAACTCTTGCCCCATTTTGAGTAATGTCGCATCGTCCAAATCATAAGTCGCATTAGGACCGTCAGACATAGGGTCAATGCGTGGCGGACGATAATCATCGGGGTGATCATTATTGACATTTACCTTTGCAAACATCAATTTGTGGTATTTGCTCCATGCAACATCTTCTCTTGCGTAAGACAGATCCATTGGCGAATTGTCTACTCGGGTCAAACCCGCCTTGTTAACCTCTTTATCCGCACCGGTTTGCAGGCTCGGCGGCTCTGAAGAGCAGGAAAAAAGCACCAGTGACACAAGCAATAAAAAACCGTTTTGTTGGTGCTTTAGGCCATTAACTCTAGACCTTACCATCATCACAATATCGTTTGTTACTGTCTGAATTTTAAGCATTAATCCTCTCCACAAAGTAAAGTAATTTAACATTAAGCTTATACCAAAATGGCCAACCCTTTGATAATTGCTTTAACAGTCGACCGTGATTTTCGCCAATGGCTTTCGTGGAGACAGAAATGTTGCCTATACTTTCTTTAAAGTTTTAATGCTACAACCCACCAAAGTTCAACAAACGAAGGTTAACTATGCCTATTGAAAACCATGCTCTCGATATCGACTTCCCTGAATATGCAGAAAAGATCCAATCGCTGAAAGCTTCAGATCAGTCGTTTAAAACCCAAAGTGATGAATATCATCAGCTAGATAAAGAAATTCGAACCCTGGAAAAAAACAACGTTCCCACAGATGATGAACACTTCAATGAAATGAAAAAGCATCGGGCAGCCCTCAAGGATGCACTTTATGCTCGTTTAAAGGCTGAGTAAGCACTTCTAGCATTTGCATAGATGTTTGCGTGTCTATTCGTATTCGCATATGCCTATGTATTTGTATAAATAATTATATAAATCAGGGGTAAATATCAGGGCTGGCAGCGATAGCGCTGGCCTTTTCCATATTCGCCTCTGCAACCCTTGCTGCCAATCTTTACATCAATCGCCTACCAGGAGCCAAAGGTTGAGCTAAGCTTAGAGAAGTACACCGGCCTGCGGATCGAAGATAACAGTATTTGGCTAGGTTCGGTCAAGCAAACAGGTATCAGGACAAGCCCAAATACCTGTGATTTTATAGGGCGAGATTGTAAATCAATGGACGATTTTCACATCAGTAATCTTTCTTTGTTTTGGGTCGCAAACAACAGTCGTAAACGGTCCAATAACGAAGCGCATTAAAGTGCAGCTACTGAGTTTTTGTTTATCTAAACAAGAGAATTGACTCTATGCTGCGTATCCGTAATCGATTCGTGAACTCTCTGATATTTATCAGCATTGCTTTGTTTTCCTGTCAGTCTTTGGCAACGGCGCTGAAATACCGTTCTTTTACTGAATTGGTCTTGAATGCGGATGCCATTATGCAAGGACAGGTTCAGCAGATAAGCAGCCGCCGATTAGACAATGGCACCATAGTCACATTTGTTACCCTTACCAATCTGGATTTGCATCGGGGAGACTACGCTTTTGCGGAGTTTACTCTGGTCAGCCACGGCGGCGAAGTCAACGGTTTAGTACAAAAGATTCAGGGCGCGCCACAATTTAAACTGGCACAAAACCTCATCTTATTTTTGCAAGGTAATGGCAAGCGTATGGTACCTATCTCCGGTTGGGGCCAGGGCATGTTTGTGGTTAACGAAAATATGGTTCACGATTATCAATTAAACCCAGTGCTTGGCATCGTCAATGATCAAATCCAGGTACAAAGATTAACCGTGCCAGATGTTATTCTGATTGGAGCGCCAGAACCGGCTGAAACTACGCCTCTGCTAACACCAATGACAGAAGCGCAATTTATCGAATCCATTAGCCGAGTAACCGTGACGAAAAGGACAACACAATTAGAAAGTGTTCACCCTGAAACCTATACCCTGCCACGGCACAATGCCACTGAATTAAAAATGAGTCAGCAATGAAATACAATCGCATCCGTGTCACGTTGCTGTTTATGACGCTTGTGTTGGTCTTGTTAAAACCGGCAACTGCAAGCCAGTATTATACCTGCAACAATGACCAGGGCGCGTTACACTGGCCTGATGGTGTTACCACCATTAGTTTGTCCGATATATCTTTTCCGCGCGATAGCGCGTTTCGCAACGCCGCCATCTTTGCAATCAATTCCTGGAACAATGTTATTGGCAGTAATTTGCAATATGCGATCAGCAATGACAACTCGACATCATCGGCCCTCGGGGATGGTATCAACAAGGTTTACTTTAGCGATGATCTCGACAGCGATACCCTTGGCATCACCCAATTTGAATATTATCAGAGCAGCTGTGAATTTTCTGAAGCCGATATCAGCCTCAATAACAGCTACAGTTGGCTGGTAGAAAATAAAGACCCGTCTCTGACCCAACAGGATCTCAATTCACGCCGTCATAACTTGCAATCGGTGCTGGTTCATGAAATCGGTCATATGTCGGGTCTGGATCATGAAACCGGGAATCTACCCGCCCCCTCAAATCTCAGACCCAGTTCACCAGGCCCAAGCGTCGGTTATCTTTACCAGCGAGTCCCTGTTGCCGATGAAATAGCCGGCCTGCGCAATTTATATACAAGTGATCAAAGTGCCTTAGATCTAGCAATCACCTTGTATCAAAGTAGTAGCAATGGCCGCTACAATGTGCCGTTACCTAAACCAGCATCAACCCAGATTCGACAGGGAAAAAGTATTGAAATTAGTTTTGTCTATCTGGATTTAGGCAACATAAAGAGTAATGCCACCGCCTCTTTTTATCTCCTTAGCTCAAGCGATTATGACACCAATGGTTTTCGTGCAAACCTCTATCAAGCATTTGCTCAACATTTTATTTCACCAACCGTAACCCATTCGGAAAGTCAGCTAATCACTAAACGTCTAGTTATGCCATTTAGTGACGATTACCCATTAGGCAATTACACCCTCATTATCGATATACAAACCAATGCCAATGAGGCTGATCTCAACCCTGACAATAACTACACACCTTTTCATCATCGCATTCGGCTACTTGCGGGCGACCCGAATGATATTGATGCACCAGATGACGAAGTACCACCAGCAAGTAGCGAAGATTACGACAATGATGGCACCGACAACCATACCGATAATGATGATGACAATGACAATGTCATCGACAGCGAAGACGCTTTTCCACTTAACCCTCTGGAATGGCTGGACAGCGATAATGATGGTGTAGGCGACAATAGTGATGCTTTCCCATTCGATGACAGTGAATCAAAAGATTCTGATAACGATGGGATTGGCGATAATCGGGATGCGTTTCCATTTGATGCGAGTAAAACAACCACCAACAATGATGATGGTGCCGCTTTATCGCAATGGCCATTATTACTGCTGATTGCGCTGTGGCGCTGCCGGCGGCGATATCCATTGACGCCGAAAAACGTTGTACATCGTCACTATCCGTTAGGTAATAGATGACAACCGGAAAAAAATAGTTAGTATGGATAAAAAAGAATAAGAAATTTTTGTCCATGTTACCCATATCATTGATGGTTCTGGTAACCATTTGTTATCTGATCCTTTTGTTTTTAATTGCCTTTATTGGTGATAAATATCAACTGCCCAAGCGATTCAAACCCGTTGTCTACAGCCTCGGCCTGGGGGTGTATTGTACTTCATGGGCATTTTATGGTGTCACCGGGCAGGCCGCGACTACGGGGTGGTGGTTAACACCCACGTATGCTGGGGCAATCATCACCTTTATCCTCGCCTGGCCATTGGTGTTAAAGGTTGCAGAAATCTGTCGTCAGCAGTCGCTGACCTCTTTGGCAGATTTCATCTCGTCCCGATATGGAAAATCAACCCGACTTGCCGGATTGATTACCTTAGTATCTGTATGTGCCATTATTCCCTATATCGCGCTTCAGCTACGTGCGATAACCGATAGTTTTACCGCCGTCACTCAATATCAAGGAGTCACTGGCTGGGTAGATATCTCCCTGGTATTTACCGTGATGCTGGCAATCTTTGCAATTTTATTCGGTACTCGCCGCATTCGCCCATCAGAACAAAATCCTGGCTTGCTACTGGCAATCGGCTTTGAATCCATTGTTAAACTGGTCACATTTTTACTGGTTGGTATCTTTGTCTGCTTCTGGATTTTTGCTTCGCCGACAGAGTTGCTACATGCCGCCAAAGAGCACTCCGCACTCACCGCCATCAAGGCTCCGCCTGGTTATGTTTATCTGACCCAAGCGTTACTTGGCGTGTTGATGATGTTTTGCCTACCCAGACAATTTCACATGGCCTTTATCGAGCAAAAAAGCGAGTTAGAACTGAAAAGTGCGCGCTGGCTATTTCCGTTATTTTTGATCGCATTAAACTTATTTGCCTTACCTATCGCCTATGCCGGCCTAATTCTGTTTGCCAATCAGGATATCGGCAGTGATTCTTTTATGTTGCAGTTGCCAATATACGCAAACAATGATCTGATGACTTTGGTATCTTATCTCGGTGGTTTTTCCGCCGCCACGTCTATGGTTATTGTTGCCACAATAGTGCTTAGCATTATGGTTTCCAACGACCTGATCACCCCGAAACTTCTGGCCCATGAGCAAGGAAAACGAACATCACTTGTCGATAGTCAACAATTGAGTCCGAACCGATTATTGATTATCCGCCGCATTACCATTGCCGTCATTTTATTCGCCGCCTGGGCGTACTATCAATCGATATCGAATTCCGAACTATTGGCGGTCACCGGTCTGATGGCGATGACTTTAGTTGCGCAATTTTCACCGGCAATGCTTCTCGGCTTGCTATGGAGCAAAGCCAATCATAAGGCCGCATATCGCAGTATTGTCATCGGCACTTTAGTCTGGGCATATACGTTACTGCTACCTTCAATGCTGCAAGACTCTCAGTTTTACCAACACTATTTCGCCCAGGGCTTGTTTGGATTTGAATGGCTGATCCCCACCGCACTGTTTACCGTGGATATCGATTTTATCTCCCATGGGGTATTAATGAGCCTAGGCTTAAATATCCTGACATTTATCTATTTTAGCCTGACAACCGCCCCGTCAATGAGTGAACAATTGCAGGCTCGCAACTACATTCGCGTCAAGCACGACAGCGAACATTTCTCTTATGGGAATACGCCTTTAACCTTGGGAGATGTGCGTATTTTGTTGGTTCGATTCTTTGGCGTGACGTACGCCGATACGTTAATCGGAAACTACTATGGCAATAAACAAGTGCATGATGAGTATCTGATTACCGGTGAGTTTGAGGCAAAAGTCGAACAGGAATTATCCGGTGTGATAGGTGGCCCCTCGGCTCGTTTGCTTCTTAATTCCGCAAAAAGCCAGCGCCATGCTCTGGTAAATGATGTGGTCGATATTGTCGATGAAGCCAGTGAATTACTGCGTTTTAATCGTTCCTTGTTACAAGCCACCATTCAAAACGTCAATCAGGGGATTTCGGTCGTCGATAAAGAATTAAGATTAGTCGCCTGGAATCGTCGCTACATCGAAATGTTTAACTACCCGGACGAAGAGATTTTTGTCGGCCGCCCGGTAGAAGAAATTATCCGCTTTAATGCCAACCGCGGCTTTTTCGGGGGAAGTTCGAAACAACAGGAAGTGGAAAAACGCATTACCTACTTACAACAAGGTATTCCCTATCGTTTTCAGCGAGTTCAAAAGTCTGGACAAGTCTATGAAATGAATGGCAACCCGTTACCTGGTGGTGGCTTCGTGACTACCTATGCCGACATTACTGAGTTTGTAAAAACCCAAAAGGCGTTAGAAGAAATCAATGCGCACCTAGAGAGTCGAGTAGAACAACGTACCGAAGATTTGCAGCGATTGAATAAAGCCCTAGGGGAAGCGAAACAGGATGCTGAGCAAGCCAATATCAACAAGTCCCGTTACTTTGCCGCACTAAGCCATGATTTATTGCAACCCTTTAATGCGGCCAATCTGTTTTCGTCCATCTTACAGGAAAAGTGTGACCGTGATGATATTCGCGACCTGAGTAAAAATATCAGTCATTCTCTGGAAAATGCCGAGCAGTTGCTCTCGTCAATTTTAGAACTCACCAAACTCGACGCCGGCACCATTCGCCCACATATTGACGATTTCTATCTGGGCACCTTTTTACAACCCATTTGTGAAGAGTTTAAGATGATGGCCGAAGAAAAAGGACTGGAGTTTCATGCGAATATCGAAAACGTCGGTACCCGCAGTGATAAAACTCTGCTGCGCCGGGTAATTCAAAACTTATTGACCAATGCCATTCGCTACACCTCCCACGGGAAAGTGGAACTTGTCCTTGAGCGTAAGCTCAACTCGATATTCTTACACATAAAAGATAGCGGTATTGGTATACGAGATGAAGATCAACAGCGGATATTTAACGACTTTGAACAAATTAATAAAAACAAGGAACAAGGTCTGGGGCTGGGTCTGGCGATCACATCAAGGATCTGCAAGATCCTTGGTATCGAACTGTCCCTAAAATCTGAGTTTGGTCATGGTAGTGAGTTTAGCATTCAGTTACCGGTGATAATGTTAAGCGATAACCCCATCCCTACGGTGGCGCTCAACCCAGTTAACCCGGTAAACCACCAGGACCTTAAGTCATTAAAAGTATTAATTATTGATAATGATGATGCGGTGCTATCGGCGATGGATAAACGCCTGAGTGAATGGGGATGCCAAGCCTGGCAGGCAAAAGATCAAGATATGGCAGTCCAGGTAACCGAACAACACCAACCGCATTTGATTATTGCTGACTTTCATTTAGACGATGGCGTTACCGGCCTGGAAGTGGTTAAGTTTATACACCAACAAGTCGATAGTGATATTCCGATAATTATGAATAGTGCCGATCACAGTGAAGAAATTCGCGAAGCAATTCGTGAACAGGGTTTTCAGTTTTTGAATAAGCCGGTAAAACCTGCAGCATTAAAACGGACAATTAAACAACTGGTGAAATAGCTAGGCAAAGTACGCATCGCAATGTACGTATCGTAAACGATACTCCGAGTACGTGGCTGAAAAAGCCACTTCGGGAACGCTGATGCATCAGCTGAGGGTAAACGCTGTTTCGAGAACAGCCAAGTCGGAGCGTCACTGCGTAAAGCAATACGGGATCCGGCCATGTGATTATCCTCGAGAGTTTTATCTCGACTCCACCATCGACGTCGTACGTCAACTCCACCCTCGAAGCGTTTTTGCTTCGACTCCACCTTCAAGACATTTATCGTCTTGACTCCACTGCCGCTTCCAAAAACAAAAAAGGACCCGAAGGTCCTTTTTTAAACGCGTTCTTTATTAGAAGCTATACGTGATTTTACCGTAGTAGTATCCGCCGTTATAGTCGAACGGACCACTTTCATAGTACTGACCACCAACACCGTTGAATTCATCAGGAATGCGTTCCGCTTCCTGATCGAAGATGTTGTTCGCACCTAAGGTAAAGGTAAAGTGCTCACTCATGAAGTAACTGACTTCGGCGTCGAACGTGATTGCAGAATCTGCATCTTGGTTCCAACCACCCGGGCCAGCATCATCAGCATGAACCGCCCAGTATTCACCAAAGTAGTTTGCACGAACAAACATGCCGAAAGAATCCCAGCTCTGGCTCACGGTAAAGGTTCCGCGATGCTCAGGCATACCTTCTTCCAAACGTCTTACCTTGTCTGGACCTGTACGTACCGAACCATCATCCTGAACGTCAACGCTATCGACTTCAGTTTTGTTGTAGTTATAGGCCAGGCTGAACCCTGATTCGCCACCAAACATTTCCATGTTGTAGTTAGCAACGACGTCTAAACCAGAAGTCGTGGTATTAAAGTCATTGGCAAAGTAGGTCACCGCTGAAATCAATTCTGGGTTTTGTACACCTGCAGCGCGAAGATCATCATAGTCATCAGCTTCCACGTCGATTTGTGACGTTTGTGCAAGACGATCTTTCACTTCAATGCTGTAGATATCGGCAGTAATAAATAGCTCACCGAATTGTAGAACCGTACCAAAGGTATAACTGGTAGATTCTTCTGGCGTTAAAACTTCCGCGCCATAATACGCTGACAATGGATCGGTCGCTGGTGCAAGGAAAGTTTGAATCAACTCACCATTGATAAGGGATGTCTGGGTGTTAACCACGTTTGCCTGACCAACCGTTGGAGCACGGAAACCCGTACTGTGGGATGCACGCAATGACCAGTCATCCGTGATTGAGAACTGACCCGTGATTTTGTAATCGAAGGTGCTACCAAAACTGTCATAGTCTTCCCAGCGTACTGCGGCACCTGCCATAAATGCGTCACTGAAATAGAATTCAGTATCTAAATACGCAGCAATATTACGACGAGTGTTGACGCCTTGAGATTCAGGACCAAAGCCTTTAAAACCGTGAGAACCGATGTTGAAACCCTGATCGGCATAAGGACCCGCCTTCCAGGAAGATTCTTCACCCGCAATGATTTCAAAGCTTTCTTCGCGCCACTCAAGACCACCCGCGATATTTACTGGTTCATACAAACCAAAGTCAAAACCCTTACTTAAATCAAAGTTAATGGTTTTTTCCAATTGAATGTATTTACCGGTATCAAATTCCGTTGGAGTGCTTAAGCCTAAAGAAGGGTTTAAGGTATTTGCCAGGTTAAAGTCAGATTCGTTACGACCCACCGAGGCACTTAAATCAAAATATACACCATCCATGAAGCCGTCATTAAAATCACCACGTACCCCACCGGTAAGCGATGTATCGGTGATATTACCACCAAATGCTGGTGTATAACCGCCTGGGAAGATTTGGTTCATTGAGAAACAGTTTGGATCCGCAACCATGTCCTGATATGCCTGAGTGTTCAAAACATTATCAACGTTCGCTGGCACGACCGCACAAGTGCGAGGTGCACCGGATGCTTGAGCCACATCACCAACAAGTAAGGTCTCACCACCATCGATGGAATAAACGTTACCACGGTTATGTGGGTTACGATAATAGAAACCACCGGTCACATCACGCTCTGAGTAGTTACCAAATAGATAAACTTCTTTATCAGAACCGATATCCAAACCAACATTACCAAATAGAGTAATATCGTCTTCGATTTCTGGCAGACCCCAGATTTGGGCTGGATTACCAACATCCGTATTACCAGCGGCAATCAAACCTGCAGCATCTGGACGTTGTACACTTCGGGAGGTCGCATCAGCATTTTTCAACTGAAAACTAAAGTTAGCAAAGCCGTCATCACCAAGAGGTAGACCAATGTTACCATCAACCGTGGTTGTACCGCCGTCACCTTCGTAATACTCACCGTATTTGGCTGAAATCGAGCCACCGTCGGCATCATCTTTCAATACGAAGTTCATCACACCCGCAATCGCATCGGAGCCATATTGTGCAGATGCACCATCACGAAGTACTTCGACTTGCTTTAACGCAACCGACGGGATCACTGAGATATCTGGGCCTTGGGCACCATCGTTGACACCACCACCCTGGAAAGCGATAACCGATGCACGGTGACGACGCTTACCGTTAAGTAAAATCAATGTTGAGTCGGAAGATAGACCACGTAGGTTTACCGGGCGAACCAAGGTTGCAGCATCACTGATAGGTTGAGCACGAGCCGCAAATGATGGAACCGATGCGACTAACAGGTCAAGCATATCTGACGAGCCAGACTTTCTTAACTCATCGCCATCAACTACATCGACTGGAACCGGTGAATCAGCGACTGAACGAGGTGCCGCACGACTACCAACGACAACGATTTGTTCGATATCCTCTTCGGCAACCGCTTCTTGAGCAGCTTCTTCTGCTGCCAGTGCCGATTGACTTGATAAAGCCACCGATACTGCCAACGCTAAACTGCGCTTGCTAAATTTAACTGACATATTAACTCCCTGAAATATTTTATTTTTATCATCCATAGTGAAATGTATTGTACGTTGTTGTTTACAATCGGATGAACATCGACTTTTATATAATACTAACGAACTATTTACAACCAATTAACGCCCATCCAGCAAAGCTTTTGTATGAAAAACACGCGAAAAAGATGTAAGCAAAGATGAAAAAAATTAATGTTGCAAACATTTGGCCTCGCGGATGTTCAGCTATATTTACAAATCAAAGGATCTCGTTAAAGATGAAAATGAAACATCCTTGAATCAAACACGACGACTCCCTAACCTAGCATTAAACAATAATAAAAATATCAAACCGTTTGGGTTCCGTGCATTTTGCGCACAAACACCGAAATTCATGGCTCTGATATCACAACAACAAATCTGCTGGTTGCTACCTTCTCACCACTAAACACGGCGAGAAAACGCGGCAAGTAAATCCGGTTAGAAAACCCGGTTAGAAAACAAAGGTTAAATTATGACAATGCGTGAAATTGAATTGCTGATCGATGGTAAAAAAGTGCCGTCAACGTCTCAGCAATACTTAGATGTACTGAACCCAGCGACTCAGGAAGTCGTAGCCAGAGTGCCAATGGCAACCCTGGAAGAAGTGGATGCCGCCGTTGAAAGTGCCCACCGTGCTTTTGCGACGTGGAGTAAAACATCACTGACTAAACGCATGCGTATCATGCTTAAGTTTCAGCAGTTATTGCAGGATCATACCGAGCAAATTGCGGCCTTGATCACCGAAGAGCATGGAAAAACCTTACCCGATGCGGAAGGTGAAGTTGGCCGAGCACTGGAAGCGGTAGAAAACGCCTGCTCGATCACTCGTTTACAGTTAGGCGAAATGGCAAATAACGCGGCCTCGAATGTCGATGTTTATACATTGAATCAGCCACTGGGTGTGGGCGCTGGGATCACGGCATTTAACTTTCCGATAATGCTTCCCGCATTTATGTTCCCGGCAGCGATAGCCTGCGGCAACACCTTCGTATTAAAACCCTCAGAGCAAGATCCATCGTCAACCATGTTAATGGTGGATCTGGCATTACAAGCCGGGGTTCCGCCAGGCGTATTGAACGTCGTTCATGGTGGCCCTGATGTGGTAAACCGTATTTGTGAGCACCCGTTAGTGAAAGCCGTTTCGTTTATCGGTTCGACACCAGTGGGCACCCATATCTACAACCATGCCAGCCAGCACGGCAAGCGCGCACAATGTATGATGGGCGCAAAAAACCATATGGTAGTGATGCCTGATGCGAATAAAGAGCGTGCCATCAATGACATTATCGGTTCTGCTTTCGGGGCTGCGGGTCAACGTTGTATGGCAAACCCGGTAACGATTCTGGTCGGCAATAGTCGCGAATGGTTAGATGAAATCGTCGCTAAAACGAAGACTTTGGTGATCGATGCCGGCACAAATCGCCGTGCCGACTTAGGCCCCGTGGTGTCACCGCAAGCGAAACAGCGCATTATCAATATTTTGAATACCGGTGAACAGCAAGGTGCAACCATGCTGATAGATGGTCGTGATGTTCAAGTACCGGGTTATCCTGATGGTAATTTCATCGGACCGACCTTGTTTACGGACGTAACCACGGATATGGATATTTATCAGCAGGAAATTTTTGGTCCGGCGCTGTGCATTTTACAAGTGGAAACGCTTGATGAAGCGATTGCGATCATCAATGGCAACCCAAATGGTAATGGTACCTCAATCTTTACCTCTTCAGGCTATGTCGCTCGAAAATTTGAAAATGATATTGATGTGGGTCAGGTGGGTATCAATGTGCCAATTCCTGTCCCTGTCGCCTATTTCTCATTTACCGGTTCCCGAGGATCTAAGCTCGGCGATTTGGGGCCAAACGGTAAACAGGTTACGCAATTTTGGACACAGACTAAAACCGTGACCGCGCGGTGGTTTGAGCCAGATCACAGCGAAGGTGATGAAATCCATACGACAATCAGTCTGAAATAAAACCACGGATTTTCATCAATAAAAAAGGGAGCTTTCGCTCCCTTTTTTGACGCTAGATTCTAATATTTAGAATCCAAGCGCTATAACTGTAATGGCGCTCGACTGCCTAGCCCTGGTCCATAGATCATGGCGTTTAATAATAAACGCGCAGTGCCTTTGGTGGCCCCTCGGAAGTTTGGCGAATTGGCAAACAGGATAACCTGGCCGTTACCTTTACGTTCTCGAGTAAGATAGGCGGCATTGGCAATGCGCTGAGCCGCTTCTGGCCACAATAAGCCACTCATCCGCAATGATAAATCATTGCCTTTAGGCACAGTAGACCAACCAATCATCCGCTCTTTGGCATCATCGTTATCGACATGAACACCATAACGAACAACTGCACCGGTAACCGATTTGGTCATCAACAACGGAGCGTTATCGGTAAGCACCGGCAGGATCCGATCAACGCCATAGGTTAACCAGTGTTTTTGATCGGTACGAGTCGCCAATAATGCCCCGGATGGCATAAAGGCTTCGGTCCATTGACTCCATTGAGTGAGCTGTTTTTTATCCATCGGCTTGAGCTCTTTGCTGTTCTGCCATGGATACCAAATACTATCCGCCACCTTGTGCGAGTCGAGCACATTGTCATTTGATATTTTCTCCTGCTCAGACAGCCATTGACGCGTAAGGGCAAGGTTATATTCCTGAATATTTTCGAAACTATCATCAAGTAATTTAGTCTGGATAAAGTCCTTGGCTTTGGCAAATTGAGTAACAGAGCTACCAGTGACAATTAATGTGCCACCGTTATTCACCCAGTTTTCAACCGCCTTTAATGTGCCTTTAGAAAGCTCACCGTACCAACGTCCTGGCACAACCAGAACATTGTATGCACGCAAATCGGCATTGGAAATCATCTCCTGTGCCAGGTGAGAATGGCGTACGCCTAACTGCGTATCAATCAGGTGCCAGATATGACCGTAGTCATAAGGGCTGATACCATTTTGAGTCAACATGGCAATTTGCGGTCTGCGTAGCAATTGAAAATGCTCTGAACCAATATCAGGCAAATCGCCATCACCTAGCCCCTGATTGATTGCCTGAACCTCAGCGCCAGTTTCTTCAGCAACACGTTTTAACGTTTCTAACCAGCCACTTTTGTGGGAATTATCGGCTTGAGTAATCGCCACGGTACCGCGGGCAAAATCAATCTTGTTGTAAAGTCCGGGTTTGTCCAATACCCGGACATTAATATCCTGTTCCAGTAAACGTGCAGCCACACTCACCGAGGCATCATCTGCACCGTCAATCAGATAGGCAATCGCATTTTCCATATCATTAAACTGACTTTTTAGGGCTTGATGTTCTGCCAGACCACCAGACAGGTGCTGACCGACCTGCCAGGCTGAAAGACCATACATCATGGTTAAGTTCCAGGCAGTAGAGTCATACATCACCGAGCTGCCATCACGTAACGTTTTTTGGCGCTCTTCTAATAATACTGAGTCCTTAATATTCGCATCGAATTCTAAAATTGCCGCAATCAAGGGGGCGTTATATTGTCGGTTAGGAATAATAATACTGTTCACCGGAACGGTTTTATTTTTACTCACCTGCCCGAGTTGGTCGGTGACATCGCGAACCTTCAGAGGTTGCTCATTGCGATAATATTTAATGCCCTGAATATCCATCAAATCAAGGAATTGTTGAACGCGAGAGCGGTTATTATTGGCTAAAACGACAAAAGATTGATCGGCGTATTTACTGTTGCGATCAATATGGCTTTTTCGATTTTTTATGTAATCGGAAAAAATCGCTTTACGGTTTTTTTGCAGCGTATCGAGATTCGCTAAGGCGGAATAAAACTGATGATGCACCGATTTTTTGTAACTACGAATGGTGCCATTGCGCAAACGCACACCATCTTCTGCGGTACGGGCCTGCTCATAGAGAATATGGATTGAGCCTCGATATTCAGCATAATTTGAATATCCAGGATACAGGTTTTCAAACCATTCTCCGGTGTAATAAGGCCAGCTTTTTTTATCAAACGCACTGGCTTGATCCTGGGCAAATACTTTACTCCAGCGATTAATGCTGTCGGCAATATGCTCATTTATCGGTTCCCGCGGCGGCCCAAACAAAAAGTTATCCAATGCCCCCATTTCATGACCATCAATCATTAACAATGGATTCCAGTCATTGATCGCTTTAATTCGGCCACGGGATTCTGGATTTACCGCATAGTAAAAATCCCTATTTAAATCAAAATGGTAGTGATTAGTACGACCAAAGGGCCAGACTCCAGAATGTAATAAAGACTGCACATCGAAGTTCGGTGCGGTACTGCGATTTTGTTGCAGTTGTTTGGTAAAACGGGCTCGACCATCTGGATTCATCATCGGGTCGACGATAACCAGCAATTCGTCTAACATCTTTTTGTTGTCCGCATCTTTGCTGGCAAGTAAGTGGTATATCAATGCCAATGCAGAATCCGCTCCGGAAGACTCATTACCATGAATGCTGTATGCCATCCAGGCGGTCGCAGGAGTATCCGTTAGCAGTTGCTCAATCTTATTGTCCGACAACTTTGCCGGCTGACTTAGCGTACTGATATTGCTTTTGATGGTATCAAGTGTCTGAATATTCTCCGAGCTTGATATAACAAGATAATGCAGCGCCCGTCCTTCATAACTTTGCGCATATTCTACCAGCTTAACCCGGTCGCTTTCGGTTGCCCATCGCTTTACCAAGGCATTAATTTGCGCCGGTGTTGCGGTTTTCTGGCCAACATCAAAGCCTAGGAAATCTTCCGGAGTGGTGATGTTATCGAGGTAATCGCCCTGCAATAATGGCGGGTATTCCGCCCCAGGGACTGGGTTGGGTTTCATCAAGACCGTCGCTTGACTCATCAATGTTATGCCTAGTAGGCCTGTCAATAAAAGCCCTTTTAAAAACAGTTTCATAACCTTCCTTATCGTTGTTTTAACTCCACTATAGGTTTCTGGCTGTCAAAGATAAAGAGTAAAGATGGAAATACGCATAGAATATTGAGCCTGATTGGCTTATCTAACATCTTGTAGCAAAAGCATTTAAGCCGCTGCTGCCAGGTTCTTAGGCGTGGCTAGCACTTGATAAGGGTTGTAAAAAATCGGTGGAATAGCGACAGCAATTCGCGGCTCCTGATGCGTGAAAACAATCAGATGCTTTAGCGTTTAAGTCTCACAATGGCGTTGCTGCCGCCCTCACCTGGGCAATTTGCAATGAAACAAATCAAAATACATGAATCGCCTGGCCACACTTAACCCGGTAAATGGCTAAGTCGTAAAAAGCCTAGCGACATTTCTAGTGATTTAATGATCGTTTTTGCTGAGTTGTGCATCCGTTTTTTTGTTTTCAGAATCAACCGAATCAACCGAATCAACCGAATCAACCGAATCAACCGAATCAACCGAATCAACCGAATCAACCGAATCAACCGAATCAACCGAATCAACCGAATCAACAATGATTTCAACTTTCTGATCGTTAGCAAGCACTTCCATACACACTTGATTTCGACCTTCACGTTTGGCCTGGTACAATTTATGATCCGCCAGCTTAACCCAGCTTTGCACTTCATCACTATAGGTTGCCGGAGCCAACAGTGCACCGATACTCGCTGTGACATGAAAGGGTTTGTTTTGTTCGTCATAGATCACCGTTGCGGCGATTGTGCGGCGTAAACGTTCGAGCTTATACGACAGGTTTTGCTCGGTGATCTGTGTCACCATAAGAACGAACTCTTCACCGCCAAAGCGAGCAATTAAATCCGTTTCCCGACTAAATTCTTCGCTCATAATTTCCGACACCACACGTAAACATTCATCACCAGACAGATGTCCGTGTTGGTCATTTACCCCCTTGAAGTGATCAAGGTCGATAAGCACCACCGCCATATTGGTTTGATTACGATATGCTAGTTTGCGATGCAAGCCAAAATGCTCATCAAAATAGCGACGGTTAAACACACCGGTTAAACCATCTTTTTGCGCCAGTTGAGTCAATTTAGCATTGGCTCTTTCCAACTCATCGGTGCGTTCGGCAACTTTATTCTCAAGCTCGGTCTGATATTCGAGAATCTCCGTTTTATTACGCTGCAATTCGGCATAAAGCAAGATAACTTCTTGCGGTGCGCCTTTAAATAAAGGCGCAAATTCAAGCTTATTATTGCGATCAAACTTTTTCAGTTGTTTAAGAATAAACACCATCGGCTGAGTTAATTCCGAACCAATGCGCTGCGCCAGAGAAACGGCGATAAGAAATGCCAGAATTAATAGGGCAAATACCAGGATATATTCTCGTTCAACCTGTTTGACGACGGCAATGGAGTCGACCAATACATAAGCTTGCCAGCCATTTTTCAAATTCCCCTGAGAAAGAAAGTATTCCGCTGAATCGCCTTCCTTGGTTTTAAAACGGACCAATTTGGTTTTACCAAACGCATAATCATTTTCCGCGGAAAACTGAAATGACTTTAACGGTTCAATGCCTAACTGTGGTGAGGCAAACACAACATTACCGACCCGATCGGTAATAATATAGGACATCTTATTTTGCAAATTCGCCGATACCAGCTTAGAGAATTTGCCACTATCCAGAGCTGCCACCAATACTGGTTTATAGCCTGAATAGGAAATGTCTGCGCCGGAAAAATCCAGTGCCTGACTTATGGTAATGATTGGCTTGTCGCCGAGGTATTTCGAGATAAACACTTTCGAAATATAACTGCCAGACGTGACTTGTGCGCCAATGAAAAATTCATCCTGACCCACTTTAACCGTGCCGACTCTGTCCTTAACCTGGTCAATGAGTGCCGATGGACTGGTGTATACTAGGTGTTTGTCGTCTGCAATCAGGGCAATCCCGAGAAAATCTGGATACTTGTTATGAAACTTTTCAACATACGCCAAGCTCTGATCTTTGGTTGCTTGGCGAGTCAGGTCATCCGGATTGGCATTCAGCATAATGGCAAGATTTTCAATCGCCGACTGGTAGGTCTGCAAATAATTATTGGTGGTTTGCACAAAGTGGTGCTTACGTTCAATGATATTTTGCTGAATGATATCGTGCTGGGATTTGATGACCTTATGGCTCACAAAAATTGAAGTGGTGATAATGGAAAAGCTGATTACCAAAGAAGACGCATAGACTAACTGGTTTTGTAATGTGCGAACGGCACGGGGTTGTTGCTGATAGGAAATATCAAACAATGCTGGGAAAAAGTAGACAATTAGGCCCGCAAGACACGCATAAACCAAACCATTAAAAGCCTGTTTTATGGTCGTCAAAAACCATAACTGTTCCGGCATGTTAATTTGATAGAACAATAGCAATGCGGTAAGCGGCATACCAAGGACAAACCAGAAAAGTAAGTCGGCGTACAAAATGTACCAGCCCCGCTTACGCAACCAGGCAATAAACACCGCCTCTAAGCCAAACAGCCAGAAGCCAAAAGGATGTCCCGTTGATTCGGTCAGGGAAATACAGACAATTAATGCACACAACAACGAATAAAGCATGCCAAAACGCATGGCGACGATGACAAAAGCCACATTCCCCAATACCAAATCAATATTATTAAATAATGGGATGGGATAGAAATTCAATGCATAGCCAAATAAAGAGATAAGGGCTACGAACAGAACAGGTTTATACTGCTCTTTAATTTTAACACTAAGCTTTTTCATTTTTTGTTTTTAGCTACAACCACTTAAGTATGGAGCCTGGGGGAAGCTCAGTATGGATTATTTTATTGCGACAATAATTAGGGAGAACAATGCAATTACCCGTCAGTTATCTATAATTTTTTAATCCTGTTTACTTTATTTTAAACATAATCAGATTGCTAGTAATCGTTGATATTTGAGCGAGTAAATGCCCAAATATCCAACACATTTACTCCTTGCCATTGTATTCGTGAGGCGTTAGCTAGTCACAAAGGATGGTGAAAACGATAAATGTCCCAAGCAAATAAAATCATCATCGCCATGATTCTCGGCCTGTGCATTGGTTTTGTCTCTGGCTATAGCAATGATGTGATCGACTATATCGGTCAGGGTTTTGTTATGCTGTTGCAAATGACTGCCCTACCTTATATCGCCGTATCATTGGTATTTGGTATTGGTTCAATGAGTCGTCAACAGGCCAGACGTCTGGCGAAATATGGCGCCGTTTCGTTTGCGATTTTATTGTGTGTCGTGGTTGGTATTGTTTTACTTGCCCCAATTGCATTTCCGGACTGGAATTCTGCCGCATTTTATTCCGCCAGCATTATTCGTGAAAAAGAAACCTCGAATCCATTAGAGTACTTCCTTCCTGCCAACCCTTTTTATGCCATGGCAAACGGCGTCGTTCCGGCAATCGTGGTATTTAGCGTATTTATTGGTATCGGATTTATTGGTATCCACAATAAACGCCGTAGCCTGTATGTGTTTAAAGACATCCGTCAGGCATTAACCCGGGTAACCAACACGGTCATGAAAATGGCACCGTATGGGGTTATTGCTATCGCCTGGAATGCCAGTGCAACGCTTGCCGAAGATGAGATGGATGGCCTTTTGGTCTATTTTGTGACCACCGCCTCAATGGTGTTGTTACTAACGTTTGTCATTCTGCCTTTAATCGTCGCTATTTTTACGCCGTTAACCATCTCTCAGGTTTTTTTGGCCTGTCGTTCAGCCCTAATTACCGGATTTGCCACTGGCAGCATTTTTGTGGTGATACCTGTGATTGCTGAAGACGTAAAAAAACAGTTGATTGCGCACTCACATAGCCACAACTCCAGCACTCGATTGCCGTCAATTATTGCGCCAATTTCCTACAGTTTACCGATGGGGGGAAAATTACTGGTGCTGCTGTTTATCCTGTTTGCGGCCTGGTTTAATGGTGAAGAAATTGCCATTTCTGATTACCCTCGCCTGGTGTTTACCGGCATTTTACAATTGTTTGGTTCACAAATGATCGCCGTACCAAATATCCTCGAACGGTTTTCCATCTCCGCATCCATGTTTGAATTATATGTGGTGGCGGAACAATTGTTGGTCAGTCGTCTGGCGGCCCTACTATCCGTAATGTTTATTACCGTACTTTGTATGCTGATCCCTATGGTCATTATGCATAAAGTGAAGTTCTATCTGCGTCCATTCGTTATTTTTATGATCTCCGTTCCGTTATGTACCTCTTTGGTCCTGGTGGCGCTATCTTTCACTTTCAATTCAATTAGCCATCAATATGAAGGTTACCAAAAGTTCATCGATCGTGATTTGTTATTGCCCGCTGCAAGCGCTCGCGTGCTAAAAGAACCACTACCGGATGAAACACCGGATATCGACTCGATTGAAAATACCATGGAGAGAATCAATGTCCGTGGCGTAATTCGAATGGGGTACTACGCCGATGCATTGCCCTATGCATTTCATAACAAAGATGGCGAGTTGGTGGGATTAGACATTGAAATAGGACATTTGCTCGCGCAAGAACTTGAAGTAGATATTGAATTTATACGCATTAAAAGGCGCAACATAGAAGAGTTCTTAAACCGTGGATATCTGGATATTGTCGCTTCTTTGCCGGTTACGCCGGGGAATTTAATTAATCATAATTTAACCAACCCGCATGTTCAGGAAACCCTGGCGTTATTAGTGCGTGATAACGAGCGCAGTAAATATGGCAATTGGCACCGCATTGTTGAAAACTCTGAGATTGTACTGGGTATGCCGGAAACCTACTACTACGACAGAACCGTAAAGAAAAACATGCCAAATAATGTTGTTCATGAGCTTTCATCGCCACGGCAATTTTTTATCGATGAAGAGCTGGAGATAGATGCGATGATTTATGGCGCTGCCGGTGCGTCGGCCTGGACATTACTGTATCCGGATTATACGGTTGTTATTCCAGAGCCAAGGCTGCCGGAAATGGGAATGGCGTTTCCGGTACAAAAACAGGATTATGAATTCGAGCAGTTTATGAATAACTGGATATCGATGAAAAAAAGTGGCAAAACCATCGATGCTCTTTTCACTTTCTGGATTGAAGGGAAAAAACCGATTGGCTTTGTTCGTTAGCATTCAGCACCATTGGCAGTGGTATTTGATTACAAAATAATGATTCACAAACGCCCGTTAACTGGTTAGAGTGGCGTTAAGTCAATTAGATTGGGAAGAGTAAAATGCAGATTAAAGAATGGGTCGATGAGCTGTTTGAAATTTTCGACGAAAACAAAGATGGAGCCATTAGCCGTAGCGAGTTTGTCGAGCTAATCCATTGTTTGCTACAAGACAAAGGCATACGCATGTGTGAAAGCATTTTCAAAAAATTTGATGCAAATCACGACAATAGCATTTCCAAAGAAGAGCTTACGGAAATGATTATTGATTTAGCGCTGTAAACATTAATACTTTGTCCCGTCCTGAAATAGGTTTACACGTTTAGGACTTAATTATGGACACTTTTTCGCGAAAGGGGCAGATAAGGTTTTCTGCCCCTTTTTTATGTGCGTGCGTTTAGTCTTGGTTTGGCTGAATAATGGCTATTCGTATTTTCTCGGACGTGTGGTTTTAATGGTGGCGATATAAGCGTGCCAGCTGGCGTAACTTAAAATCGGCATAATCACAATAAAGCCAACTGCGGATGTCGCAAACCCAATCAGCACCGAAATTAGAATTAAAGCCGCCCATACAACCATAGTGCTGAGGTTTTTACGTACTGCATTGTACGAGGTGGCAACTGCGGTCATAATATCCACTCTGCGTTCCATCATGATTTGCGGTGTAAAGACAGAAAAAGCAAAAACCACGGCCAATAACACCGCCCCAGCCAGAGTGCCTAACGTTAAAAAGCCGACCATTTCTTCTAAAGAGGGGGTTAAGGTTGTTGGGTACAGTGCATAAATCAAAGCAGCGATACGCATCCAGACCAGCATCATCAGCATTAGCAATATCGCAAACCCCCATTCACCGACAGGGTTTCGAAACATCGATTTCAGGCTATGACGAAACGTTGGCGTATGGCCTTTCTCCAGTTCCCATGCAACATCATAAAGCCCGGTCGCAAATACCGGCCCTATCAGAGCAAACGCCACCGACGCGGGTAAAATTACCAGATGCGTATCCGCGGCCAATACCAGAACAATCAATGCTGCCGGTATCAAACTAAATATGACCCCATAAATCAAAGAAAGCAAAGGTGCTCTGGTAAAGTCATTAACCGCAAGAGCAAGCCAATGAAATGGAGCGGACTGGGCAACGGGATGACAATCTATCGCCTTAGCAAACTTGCGTTGCACAAAGTAATCATCTGGTCGATCTTCGAGTGCATCACTGAATTCAGACTTAGCGTCTTGTTCAGTATCTTTCACATCCTTAGAGCCGGCGGTATGATCAACTGGCATATAACCTCCTAACAACTATTTGCCTGATACAGTTCTATATACGTTACCTTGTGCCGTAAAGTTTAGACTAAATGCCGTATCTACGCTCTTTGCTGATCTGCGGCAATTTTCTCAATCGCACCAATGCGTTGGTGTAAGCTCGGTTTATCAATCGGATAAGCGCTAAGTGCCTGGGGTAAATTAGGCGTGAGCAAAAACTGAAAATTTTCAACCTGCTGATAGCTCGGATCTAACCAGGCAGATAACAGGCCTGGATGCCTGGGGAGTATCAATGGCATTGCTTTTGAGTGGATATGACGCAATTTATCGTGGGGAGGCAAGGTAATAATTGAGCACGACAGCCGCACTTCACCGGTTTGCGGATGTACCCATTGGCGGTAAAGCCCCCCGAATGCAAGGGCCTCACCAGGTAGCGCTTCCATATCATAATAATGAACGGGCTTTTTATTCTGAAATTCCGTTTCACCGAAGCCTTTTGCCGGGATGATGCAGCGACTCTGTCGAAATGGGATATAACCCGCACTACGAGGGACATTTAACTTGTCATAGCGGGTATTAAAGCTGGTATAGCGCGATGGTTTAAAGCCTTGCTCATTTTTGTCCAGTAACAACCACCAAGTCGCATCATCGATTACCCGTTGGCCTTCGTTCTGGCGAATAATGGAAATCGTATCCGTTGCTCTTTTAAAACGTCCCCAATGAATATTCTCCCGCGGGCTTTCCACGCCTAACCAATTGATCAACTCCATCACAAAAGGATCATCACTGATATTTAATCGTCCGCACATAGTACTTATTGCCTTGCATAAATAAAAAGATCGAATATACTGTACATTCATACAGGTATTTAGTCATGAATAAGTTAATTAAAGATCTCCAGCATCGCCATTTAGTGTGGCATGGTGCGGTAAAAACACCAGAACCCGAACTAGAATCTTCCGGTTATTCCGAGCTTGATCAACACCTTAACGGTGGTTTAATTAAAGCTGGAGCCATTGAAATATTAACCGAAACAGGTATCGGTGAGCTACGACTATTATTGCCAACACTCACCGCAGATCCGGATCGTTTGCTGATTTTTATTAATCCACCAGGGCATGTAAATGCCACCATGCTTGCGGCACAAAAGGTAGATTTACAACATGTTGTCATAATTACTCCCGAACAAGAAAAAGATGCATTGTGGTCGACGGAAGAATGCCTGAAAAGTGGTGCTTGCGGTTCCGTATTATTGTGGTTAGATCAAGCCATTGAAATTCATCAGGTGAAACGTCTGCAACTTGCGGCTGAGAAAGGCGCAAGCCGAGTCTTTATGTTGCGCCAAAAGCGCTATGAAACGCTGTCATTACCGCTGGATTTAAGCCTGTCCCTATCGGCGAGTCCTGCTGGGGTTGACGCACAAATTAATAAGCGCAAGCGTGGCTGGCCATCGAAAGCGTTTCATATTGATATGCAGCGTCATTGGCCGTCCCTGACCTTAGGGGAGATCCCCGATAACCTGATTTATTTTCCTGCATCGAAAGCCGGTTAATCTTATGCTGTGGCTGTACCTTCATTTCCCGTCGCTACAACTGGATAGTCTTTATCAAACGGATAACGCGCTGCCTGTTGCCATCGTACACGGTCGAAAAAGTGATGTTGTACAGCGGAATGAAAATGCGAAAAAATCCGGTATCAAAATTGGCATGGGCCTTGGTTCAGCCGCGGCTTTATGTCCGGACCTACAGGTACTGGCATACGATGAGAAACAGGAAACAGCAAAACTGACTCATATTGCCCAATGGTTATATCTGGTTACTGCGGATATCAGTTTGTATCCACCTAATGGGTTACTGCTAAGGGTAAGTCATATGCTGAGTCTTTATCAGGGGCTGGATAACTATTGGCAAGTACTCACAAAACATTTACAGCGACTGAACTTAAGATACGAGTACGGATGTGGTTACTCGCCTTATGCGGCCAAATTATTGGCGATGAGCGCATCGAATCAACTTAACGACAACAAACAACAGATAGACAACTTGCTCGGTTCAATGCCACTGCAGGTAACGGATTTAACCAAAAAAGTGGTGAATCATCTGGGCCGTGTTGGGGTCCAGAGTATTGGCGATCTACTGCGTTTACCGCTAACCGACATCGCCAAACGTTTTGATATAGAGCTAGTTACATATATAGGGCGCCTAACCGGCCAACTAAGACACCCAGTGGATTTTTATCACCCTCCGGAAACATTCAAACACTACCTGGAATTAATGTTTGAAATATCCAACCTTCAGTATTTACAAAAACCCCTGTTTAAGGTTTTTCATTTACTAGAACAATTTTTACGCTTTCGGGATAAACATGCCGGACAACTAAATATTGAATTACATCTACGAGATAGCGAAAGCGTGCATTTCCAGGTTCATAGCGCCGAAGGGGAATATCAGGCGAAACGGTGGCTGAATTTAAGCCAGTTAACACTGGAGTCGATCAAAGTCAGTGCACCGGTTATTGCCATTACGGTTGAGGCGATGCAAATTCGAGGCAATGATTTTCGAGTGATGGATATGTTTAGCAAACATTGTGGTGCAATTTCTGCCAACGAACTGGTTTCTCGATTACAAGCTAAATTAGGCAAAGGCCGAGTACAAGGAGTTACTCAAGTTGATGATCATCGTCCGGAATTATCTACGATTCCTTGCCCGCCATTACAAAAACACTCAACCATAAAGCCAACCAAAACCAGCGCCACGGTTTTACAACCAAGCTTTATTTTACCGCAGCCCTTACCCGTGCAGGAGAAAATGAATATTCAACATGGTCCCGAACGCATCGTGGCCGGCTGGTGGGATAAACACCCCGTGACCCGTGATTATTTTATTGCCCGAAACTCAAAAGGACAGTGGTTGTGGATATTTCGAACCTCAGGCCAAAGCTGGTTTGTCCATGGTTTATTCAGTTGAATCGGTTAGCCTGACCATCGATTAATGGAGTTAAACACTTGAGCTACGCAGAGTTATTTTGCCAAAGTAATTTTTCTTTCCTGCAGGGCGCTTCACACCCTGAGGAATTGGTCCATCAGGCGGAATTTTTAGGTTATCAAGCTCTGGCAATCACTGATGAATGCTCTGTGGCAGGCGTTGTCCGAGCTCATACGGTAATTAAGAATAATCAGTTAGGGATCCGTTTACTCGTTGGTAGCATGTTCTGGTTAGAGCAACAGTTACAAGTAATTCTGCTGTGTCCAAATCGTCAGGCCTACGCCGAGCTTTGCCGCATTATCAGTAATTCCAGGCGACGCAGTAACAAAGGAGAGTATCAACTTGCCCAATGGGACCTAATGTCGATAAAGCATTGTTTAATTTTGTGGTTACCAACAGCCACGGCTTCGGATCATGAATGGGGGGAATGGCTGTGTAAATATCACCATGAGCGATTATGGCTCGGTTATCAACGCCATTTAAGTGCAGACGATGAAAGGTATAAACATCACTGTCAGCAATTGGCGAAACAATTTGAGCTGCCAATCACCGTATGTGGCGGTGTATTAATGCACAACGCCAATCGATTAGCGGTACAACATACCCTAACGTCCATAAGTAATGGCATTCCCATTGAGCAACTTGGTAAAGATCTTCTTCCCAATGCAGAACGCGCGTTACGCAGTCAGCAAAAGCTTAAACGCTTATTTCCCTTGGATTGGTTGCAGGAAACTCAAAAGATTGCAGAACGATGCACCTTTAATCTGCAAGAATTGCGCTATGAATACCCCGCCGAACTTGTGCCTGAAGGCATATCGGCAATGCACTATTTGCGCCAGTTAGTGAAACAAGGGTCAAAACGACGCTTTCCGGATGGCGTGCCAAGCCATATCCAGCAGGTTATTGATAAAGAACTTAGCTTAATTGAAGAGCTCAATTACCCTTTTTATTTTATTACTATCCACGATATCGTCCAGTTTGCGCAGCGAGCGCAGATCCTCTATCAGGGGCGAGGTTCTGCGGCCAACTCCATTGTCTGTTATTGTCTGGAGATCACCTCGGTAGACCCGCGACAAATTTCGGTATTATTTGAACGCTTTATTTCCAAAGAACGCGACGAGCCCCCAGATATCGATGTCGATTTTGAGCACCAGCGCCGAGAAGAGGTGATCCAATATATTTACCAAAAATACGGCAGAGAGCGCACCGCAATTGCCGCAACCGTAATCAGTTATCGTTTAAAAAGCGCTATTCGTGAAGTGGGTAAAGCGTTAGGGATCGCTTTGCCACAGTTAGAGTTTTTTATTAAAAACATCAACCGCCGTGATAAACATTTAGGCTGGCAAGGGCAAATTGTTGAATTAGGGTTACAGCCAGAGTCCGATAAAGGTCGCCACTTTATTCATCTGGTTAACGAGTTGATCGGTTTTCCTCGCCACTTGTCCCAACATGTCGGAGGGTTTGTGATTTCTTCAGGCCCTTTATATGAGTTAGTCCCGGTCGAGAATGCGGCAATGCAAAATCGCACCGTAATTCAATGGGACAAGGATGACTTAGAATCCTTAGGCTTATTAAAGGTCGATGTCCTCGCGTTAGGCATGCTAAGTGCCATTCGCAAATGCTTCACTCTTATTGAAACATTAGAAAATCGCTCATTGAGTATTGCTGACATCACCCGACTGCAAGATGATAAAAACGTCTATGCCATGATACAAAAAGCCGATACCGTCGGTGTATTTCAAATCGAATCGCGGGCACAAATGAGTATGCTGCCGAGATTAAAACCCGCTTGTTATTATGATCTGGTTATTCAAATCGCGATTGTCCGCCCAGGGCCTATTCAAGGCGATATGGTGCACCCCTTTTTAAAACGTCGTAGTGGTATTGAGGCCATTGAATATCCCTCCGAAGCTGTCAAAGCCGTGCTAGAGCGAACCTTAGGGGTACCAATTTTTCAAGAACAAGTCATTAAACTGGCGATGGTCGCGGCAGGGTTTAGCGGTGGTGAAGCAGATCAATTGCGCCGGGCGATGGCGAGCTGGAAAAAAAATGGTCAACTGGCTAGGTTTAAAACCAAACTTATCAGCGGGATGCAGCAAAGAGGTTACCCGACAGAATTTGCCGAGCGACTATTCGAACAAATTTGTGGTTTTGGCGAATATGGTTTCCCCGAAAGCCATTCCGCCTCCTTCGCCGTACTCGCCTATGTATCAGCCTGGTTAAAATATTATTATCCGGCGATGTTTTATGCCAGTGTATTAAATAGCTTACCAATGGGATTTTATAGTGCTTCACAACTGATTCAGGATGCCCATCGCCATAATATTCAGATACTCCCCGTTTGCGTAAATACATCCGAATACGATCATAGTGTTGTTCATAGGCAGAACGATTATGCTATTCGATTAGGTTTACGCATTATTAAAGGTTTATCCTCTAAGGCTTGTATAACGTTACTGGAACATCGCCCTGAGCAAGGCTACCAAACGTTAAATCAATTGCACCGACTCGCCATCAATAACAAAGACTTACAAAACCTGGCAAGTGCAAATGCATTACAAACCATAACCGGTAATCGCTACCAAAGCCGCTGGGCGTTAATGAATAATGAAAGTAATTTACCCTTGTTCAAACAAGCTAACATCAATGAAGCTCATGCTTTTTCACCAACGGATGTTGAAACATTGAATGAAGATTACGCCGCCACGGGGTTAACCTTAAACTCACATCCAATCACATTGTTAGAACAGGCTGGTCGCTTGTCCGGTTTCATCCGTATGAATGAGTTGTCGGGTAGAACCCATAAGTCTTTGGTGACAGTTGTGGGCGTAGTCACTGGTAGGCAATCTCCGGGGACTGCATCTGGGGTTACATTTATGACTTTAGAAGATGATACTGGCAATATTAACGTCGTGGTATGGGCAGGCACCGCCAGAGCCCAAAAACAGGCATTTTTGTCCGCAAAGGTATTGGAAGTAAAAGGCATACTGGAACGCGAGGGCGAAGTGATCCATATTATCGCCGGTAAGTTAATTGACCGCAGCGAACAACTATCACTATTAACGACTCAATCCAGAGATTTTCACTAAATGGGTATTGATTAGTTTATGCAAGGTACAGGCAGAAAAAACCGTTCCTATCAAGTCAAAAAGAACGGCATCAAAGATGAGTATATTGATCGCCAGGTATTGGCCCTACATGTTGCCATTACCGAAAAGATGCTACGCCAGATTGAGTTAGTCCCGCAGGTACGACAAACATTAGAAAAGCGCCGAGAGCTTGGTCGTATTGGATATGGTGCATATATCACCTGGGACAGTATTTTGGATATCATTGAACATCCAAACGACTTTCGTGCCGCCATGCTAGAGAACACACCGAAAATGCGTCGCCTGCGCCGCAAAACCCCATTTGTTAACATCTTAACCGAAGAAGAACGCCAAAAAGCTCTATTAGACAACGCAACTGGTATTCTGACGAGTCTTGATAATCTATATTAAAACCTAAATATGGAAATAATTAAGACACCCAACCTAAATACTACAAACTACCTAGACACCCACCTCAGCAATTGAAATAACTTATCTAGACACCCATCATTAGATAAGGAAATTTAAATTGGTCCCCGAATCAATAGCGTACTTTTGCTTTTCCAACATAAAAGCTTTTAAACAACAAACGAATTTAAAACAAAACAACAAAGCGTTGGCTGCTTTTGTAAAAAATATCTTCGTTGACAAAATATAAACGTGAAGAGTCTCGACAAAAATAGATATTTATTTGTCCTTCGAACTTGAATGGTTATTTGAAAAGTTGTTGGCAATTAAAAAAATTGGGGCGTCGCGTTCTATTTTGCATTTCACAAAACTCTGTAAGAGAAGATATTTGCCCAACTACACCTTTAAAATGTTGTTCAAAACCTGTCGTCAAACGGATCCAATTTTTAGGAGAAATATTTAATCGAGAAAGTATATCTGGCAAGTTACAATCGATGTATCCGGAGACATTATCTCGTATCACTCGACCAGTCAGATCAACCAACTCCGCATAGTCTTTAAATAAAAAAGGTAACCCTTTCGGCATGTCTCGTCTTGGATTACCGACAAAACTCATTAACGACTTGGGTTGTTTTCCAGTTTCGGCAGCCGCAATTCGCCGTTTAATACTTGTATACTCTGACGTTTCAGGTGATTTAGCACCTGCTGCTCTAATCGGATTCAAATCAACGTAGGCCATACAGGCAGCTAATGCCGAATCATCCAATAATGCCTGACTGGTAAATCTTCCTTCCCAAAATCGTCCAGTACACTCATCCTCCGCATTTGCCATTCTGGCTATCGGTTCATTTAATAAACGCATAAACCAACTGATGTCTGACAGGCGATTCCGGTAAACAGAAATCGTTTCTTTTAGTGTCGATTCTAAATGCTCTTCTACTTTCCCTTCGAGAGCATACTTTCGAGTAACCATGGTACCTCGACAAACCTGATGCCAACAATTTAGTACATCTAAGTCACTCATATCCCTAGCCTTGTCGATATCTACGTGAAGTACAACATGACAATGATTGCTCATCACCGCATAAGCACAGACATCAATACAAAATGCCTGTGACAAATACAATAGGCGTTCTTCAATCCATCCACGCCTATGGTCATAACTAATGTTGGTAACTTTATCTTTACCACATAAATAAGCACGGCGTACACATCGACTTATACAGTGGTAGTAGGGTGTGGCCTGCAGACATACCTGTTGTTTTCGAGGGGTTGGCATTGTTCCATTCCTTGGAAACTTTTACTTAATTTTAGATTAGCTAAATTAAGAGTTTCCGCCAGTGCTGGAAATTTTCTTTTGGCATCTCGAAACCAACCTATATCGACAGAAATAGTGACGTAGTATTGGGTGTCTAGTTTAACAACGATGGGGTGTCTAGTTTAACAACGGATGTATAGTTTGCTGATACAAATGAATGGGGCGATACGGTGGGTGTCTAATTTAAGCGCTGATACAAATGGATGGGCGATACGATGGGTGTCTAATTTAAGCGGTCTAAATTAATTAAGCTTGCTGCGTTAAAAGGAAAAGAGCGAGAACGACTAAGGATCGGATCTAACGAAAATTCCAGTTATAGGCCCTTAAAAACGAAAAAACCAGCCATAAGGCTGGTTTCTCAAATATGGTGCCCAGAGGCGGAATCGAACCACCGACACGGGGATTTTCAATCCCCTGCTCTACCGACTGAGCTATCTGGGCAAATATGTTTAAAGGGCAAATCCCTGCTCAACAATCACTGCGTGTTGCTGAATGAGGCGGTATAATAAAGGGTGTTAATCCGCTTAGCAACCCCTTTTTTACGAAAAAAGGTCAAGCGAACAATAATTACACAGCGTTTCTGTTCAATGAGGTGAATATTGGCTAAAGCTCAAAGTCGTCGAAATCATCCACACCTAAATCCTTATCCAAAATATCTCGAGATGGGGCATCTAGTAATGAAGCTTGTATTGGCTCGGGCGCGGCGCTCTCTTGTTCTAATTTTTGGGGTTGGTTGCGACGCCTTTCTCTTTGCAGGCAAAGCTTAATCACCCGCTGCTTCTCTGAATTAGTAAGGTTTAACCAACCAAAACGTTCATCTCTCGTCCTGAAGCAACCCTGACAGTAACCACGATTATCCGATTCACAAACCCCACGGCAAGGGCTTGGAATTTCAAAAAACTCTAGTTGTAAGTCTTTCATGGTTAATTGGCGGTTTAATCTGTGAGCATCCATTAAATATAACATGGAAAACTACACTGAGACGAGCGTATGATTTTTAATCAACGATAAAAATTAAGTCGATAAAAAAAACGCATGAAACAAACAAAAAGCCCGCGACAATGCGCGGGCTTTTTAATGGCAGTTAAAAATAACTACGCTAATTTATCCGTCGCAACATGGTAGTTAGGATCTTCGATATAATTGACTTCAACCAGATCTTCCGCCTTGGTTAAAAGCACACGGCATTCAGCACTTAAATGGCGTAGATGCAACTTCTTGCCTTTCGCCAGATAACGTTCAGCCAATGTATCGATGGCTTCGATTGCCGAGTGATCTGCAACGCGGGAGTTTTTAAATTCCACGATGACATCATCAGAATCATTGTTGATATCAAATTGGTCTAAAAATGAACTAATTGCACCGAAGAATAACGGGCCATTAACTTCATAGACAGTCCAACCATTCTCGTCGGTAGAACGATTGACAATAACATGTTTCGCATGTTCCCACGCAAAAACCAACGCAGAAACGATAACACCGACAACTACGGCAACCGCCAAATCAGAGATAACTGTAACACCAGATACCAGTACCAACACAAACGCATCGGTTTTTGGAATTTTGCGGATAATACGGAATGAGGACCATTCAAACGTACCGATAACCACGATAAACATAACACCGACTAACGCCGCCAACGGAATGATTTCAATCAAGCCTGAAGCAAAAAGAATAAAACCAAGCAATGCAAGTGCAGCAGTTATACCTGACGTTCGGCCTCGCCCACCGGAATTAACATTGATCATTGACTGACCAATCATCGCACAACCGCCCATACCACCAAAGAAACCGTTTACAGTGTTTGCTGCACCTTGTGCAACACATTCACGGTTGCCTTGACCACGGGTACCAGTCAACTCGTCGATTAAAGTTAGTGTCAACAAAGATTCAATCAGGCCGATTGCTGCAAGCACCAATGCGAACGGAAAAATAATTTTAAATGTTTCCAGGTTGAATGGCACCATTGGGATCGCGAAACTCGGTAATGAACCGGCAATGGTTGCATTCGGGTCATTGGTCATATCACGCACGTAATCGACCACGGTGCGGGCATCTAAATCCAACCCCAAAACAATTAACGTCACGACGACAATTGCAACCAAAGAAGAAGGGATCGCCCGGGTTAGCTTAGGAAGAAAATGAATAATGGCCATGGTCAATGCGACCAAACCTAACATGGTGTACATGGCGTTGCCTGTCATCCATTCCAATTCACCGGCTTCATTAAACACCTTAAATTGTCCTAACTGTGCTAGGAAAATCACAATCGCCAAGCCGTTCACAAATCCGAGCATCACCGGATGCGGTACTAGCCGGATGAATTTTCCGAGCTTGAAAATACCGGCGAGAATTTGCAAGACACCACAGAGAACGACGGTTGCAAATAGATATTGCACACCATGTAAGGCGACTAAAGACACCATCACTACTGCCATTGCGCCGGTTGCACCGGATATCATTCCCGGGCGTCCACCAAATGCAGCAGTGATCAATCCAACCATAAATGCGGCGTATAAACCTACCAAAGGCTCAACACCGGCGACGAATGCAAAGGCAACCGCTTCAGGAACCAATGCTAGAGCTACCGTTAGACCAGACAGAACGTCGTTCTTCAGGCTAGTCACTTTACTTGCGTGTAATTCAAACATAATCAACTCATCTTGCCCGATACAAATAAACAAGGCAAAAACAACTAAGTCTCGGTAATATTGCCAAGACTGTAAACGATAATAAATATAGTACGTAATACTGAACCAACCTGCGTCGGGGAACGGTAATTCCCATCGAATCAGCACCGAAGAGTAATGAATCTTCACGGTTCTTTAATTATTTGTGATGCAATATCACGGATGTTGGAGGCTCACCTTTTGATGCAAATTTAAGGCAAAACAAGGTTGGAAGCCGCGGCGAAATATACAGTGTATACAGTATTTTTGCAATCTCAGAATGGAATTAATTGCCGATAAATCAAGCAACTTGGCGCTTATGTTGTTTTTTGGATCTAGTGGTTCGCAAGGTTAATTTATTTCTAACAAACGTAAATAAATAGTACGTTCCTGCGCAGCAGGACATCAAATACATTAACGCAAGTAGAACATTCCACCAATGATTAAACCCGATATCTCCTGCGTAATCATTAAAATGGATCCTTAAAAACAAAGATTTCATACGTGTGTAGCGATTATAAGGGCCGTAGAGTTTGCCACTATATTTATCGACATAAAATGAGGTGCCGATATCATCATTTATATTTACCTGCCAAATATCTTCATTAAAGCCTGGGAGGTCTTCTCCGCCATCAGCCACCAGATGGGCGGTTATTTGTTCACGACTAAATGAATGTATTGTCAATAGCAACTTCATTGCCAATTGCTCGTCGATAACCAGTGCCTTTAATGTTTTTGTATTGAAAAGCCGAGACTTTTCTTCAGAGCTCACTAACAACAAACCCTGAAAATCTATGAAGTGCCCATCAGGCAACAGTTCAACTTCAACGATATTCCCCTGGCCTCGTAGGATTTTTTTCAGGGATAAAAGGTCAATCATAGCTTCAGAAGTCAGCGGTAACGTCGCAGTGTCTGTACCCGCATTCAACGGGTAGTCGGATCGGATATGCACTTCGATAAAATTGAAAAAAGCGCCACTGAGTAACCATAAAGTTAAAGGAATAATCGACAATATTGCTAGGTTTCTGTGCCAGGTGCGTGCGTTTCGCTTTATCCTCGATTTTCGGTTACTGACACAGCGGCGATTGTTTTTACCAAAAAAGATTTTCTTCTGCTCGTCACTCTGGGTGTTTTGATAACTCCCCTTCACATGGGTGTCTTGATAACTACTCATCACATGGGTGTCTTGATAACTACCCTTCGTATGGGTGTCTTGATAAATGCATGCCTGCCGCTTGTGTTTATGAGACTGGCGACGAAAATGGATAACCATTAAAGAAATACCGGTCAATAGCGATATAAGCGTCGATATTATGAATACGCTAAGTAATGGGTTATCAACATCGGCGCCGTCGTCATAGTCCATGATATGTAATTGCCACATGAAGTCGAACAAGCGCCAATACTGGTGACGGACACGGAGGAGTTCCCCGGTGTTGGCATGAATATAAAAACGGGTGTTAAAACCATCATCAAACTGAACTTGCCAGGCCGGTAACAAGCTAGTGGGTAACTCATCTGGAGCAACGTCCGTATAAAGTTTGATAGATGCAATGGCCGGAGCATCACCATTGGCGCGATATAAAGCTGAGGCGATATTGCTGGCAAGATTTTCGCTAATATTTTCAATGAATTCACCAGTACTCGCATCTATCAAACGAGTATGTTTGTCATCATTAACAAAATAGACTGGCGTGTTGGCTAACATTGCAAGGCGGATAGATATCGGTTCTTCAATTGCTGCCAATGCCCGATGAGGTGATACGTTAACTTTATCCGCGGTGAGAATCTGAACTGGGGCTTTAAATGGGCTGCCTCGGATAAACTCGATATCCATAACCACCATGTAGAGCCCGGAAACTCCCCACAGTATTAGTTGTAAAAAGGTCAGAGATAACAATACCTTGTGAACCTTGCGCAATCGCTTCTCGGTAACCAACTTTAGCTCCTTGTCTAGTCACTACCTGACACTATTGCAAATGAGGTTTCAGCACACTCACTAACGCCTGGATATGATCATCGCGATCATTTAATGCGGCGATATATCGAAACTTCTCACCACCCGCATTCATAAATACCCCGCGACTTTCCACCTCTAACTCTTCCAACGTTTCCAGACAATCGACACTGAACGCCGGACTTATCACCGCCACATCCTTAATACCCTGCTCTGGCAATTGCGCCAAAACATCATCGGTATAGGGTTTAAGCCATTCCGCCTTACCAAATCGAGATTGAAAGGTTATTTGGTATTGGTCTTTTTCAAGCCCGAGTTTTTCTGCCACTAAACGCGCGGTTTTATGACAAAAGCAATAGTATGGATCTCCCCGGTCTAAAAATAAACGCGGCATGCCATGAAAGGACATTATCAGTTTTTGTGGCGCTCCATGTTCAGCGTGGCTTTCCCTAATGCTATTGGCTAAGGCTGTAATATATTCAGGGTTATCATGGTAAGAACTTAGAAAATGTAGAGAGGGGATATAGCGCCACTGCAGAATTTCATCGACAATTTTGTCAAAGGTCGAGCCCGTAGTCGGCCCTGCATATTGTGGGTATAAAGGTAGAACCACGATACGCTTAACACCAAGTTGCTGGAATTTTTTCAGCGCAGGGACAATGCCTGGATTGCCGTATCGCATCGCAACGTCTACCGATATCTTACCTGCGAATTGCTCTGCCAACTGCGCCGTCACTTTATCTTTCTGGGCAAGAGAGTGCACTAGCAAGGGTGAGCCCTGTGTGGTCCAAATGCTCTCGTATAACTTGGCCGATTTTGCCGGCCGAACCCGCAATATGATGCCATGCAAAATGAGCATCCACAGTAAACGTGGAATTTCCACCACCCGGGGATCCGAGAGAAACTCGCGTAGATATGCTCTCAACGCGCCTGCTGTTGGCTTATCCGGAGTGCCCAGATTTGTAAGAAGCACACCTGTTTCAACCTGAACATCGTGCAATTTTTTACCCGCTGAAACAAAACGTGACATAACTTGCTCTTCTTCTTTGTGTCTAATGTTTACTTACAGCTGTTGTTTAATCGCCGTAACTAATTCGTCAGATTGAGGCTCAATTTTTGATGAGAATCGTTGCACGCTTTGTCCATCGTTACTCACCAGGTATTTATAAAAGTTCCAGTATGGCGCTGCCGTTTTCTCTTCAAGCTCTTTGAAAATCGGATGTGCATCGTCACCACGAACCACGGTTGTTGCAAACATCGGAAATGTCACTCCGTAATTTACGAAACACACTTCTGCCGTGTCTTTCTCTTCATCTTCTTCCTGAAAGAAATTATCCGACGGGAAACCCAAAATCACTAACCCATCATCTTTGTATTCTTGATACAGAGCCTCCAACGCTTTAAATTGTGGTGTATAGCCACAGTTGCTCGCGGTATTGACAATTAACAAGGTTTTTCCCTGATAAGCCTGACATAAATCGACTTGTTCACTCGAGTGCAGCTTTCGCACCGTATGCTTTAGAATCGCCGGACATTGTTGTTCTGTATTTGCCACAGTTTTCGGGCTCGTCGCTTCATTCGCTAACGCATTCGTGCTAAAGGACAACGCCATCGCCGCCGAAAACGCTAAAAATATACCTTGGTTTAACATAATCTCTCTCTTTATTGGATCCGATTTGCTCTGATGAAATTTAGTTCAGGCAAACCCACAGTACTTATGAGTAAGTTATTTTACGATGCTGTCGATGATCAGGTTCATTTGTTGCTGACCTTTAACTTCGATATTTTCAATTTCACCTTTGTAATCGCCAGCATTCATCCCAGGCGTGCCCTGCATCGAAAGCACCGCGTAGATAGTTACCTGCTCAGCACCGCTTAGCTGCATTTGCGGATTCATCGCTTTGCTATCATCCAAGACCACAGTCATCGGCAAGTCACTCGCTTTGATTTTCACTGCGGCAAGCGGAATTCTCGGCCCCTGACTGTTCACGGCATAAACAAAAATATTTTTATCTTCCTGTTCAGCCATCGCGTTGATAACGTCCTCACTAAATGAGACACCCAAGGTAAAAGAAGGACCGCCATTCACCACGTCCTGACGTGCAACCTCCTCAGCTGCGTCTGCTTTTTTGTTGCCATCCCCAGCACTTGCCAACGCTTCATCTATGGCTTCTTGCAAGGCTTGAGTATTTACACCTGCCCGACCGGAGTCGATAATTTTTTGCCAGTGTTGCGCCGCCTGTTTAAATCGACCATTTACATAGTGATCCATACCGATAAACATTAAAGTCGAAGCATCTTCCGGATCCAGCGCTTTGGCTTTCGCAATTAACGCATCAATTTCGTCGTTTCGCTGCTGGCCATTTTGGTAGTATTTCACCTGAGCTTGCAACGCTAAGATATCTGCTTGCTCCCCTTCAACATCAATGACCTTTTGGTACGCCACTGCGGCACTTTCGTACTGACCTACCGAGGTAAGGATTTGTCCGAGTTGAAACCAGGCATCGGTATTTTCTGGGTTAGCTTTCACCTCTTCATGCAAGGATTTTAAACGGTTAATGATCACTTCGGCTTGAGACCCTGCGCCGTGTTCAGTCACAGCTACTGGGTTCATCGCCAACTGCCATGAACCAAACTGATAATAGCCCAGACCTGAAAACCCGAAGACAAAGACACTAATGATCACAGGCCATAACACTGACGTTTTCTTATCACGACTGCGCTGCTCTTTTTCCGTCGCCTGCATATCCGCCAATAAACTACGATCCAGTTCTGACTTTAGAAAATCAAAACTTTCCTGATCGATGCGTCCTTTATCCAAATCTAAGGCGATTTCTGCCAAATGCTCATGGTACAAATCTTTATTGGTCTGGCCGCGATAATCCTGTGGCCTTGCTTTCAATGAAGTGCGTAAAAAATGACGCCAAACAATCGCCAACGCGACCAGCAATAGAATGGAAATGATGATTACAAATAAGGTCATAAAACTTGCAGGTTCCCTGTAAAATGCATTGCGATGTTAGTCTTTTAATATTTCGTTAAGCTGTTGTTTTTGTTCATCACTTAAAGGTTGTGATTGTTCTTTAGACTGGCGAACAAACAGCGCTATCACAATGCCACCAATCACAATAAATCCGATTGGCCCAAACCAAAGAAGATAAGTGGCGGCAGAAACTTTAGGTCGATACAAAACATAATCGCCGTATCTTTCCACCATAAAATTAACGATTTCCATATCCGAACGCCCGTCAATAAGCATGTCGTATACCTGTTTACGCAAGTCCACTGCGATCATCGAATTGGAATCTGCGAGATTTTGATTCTGACATTTAGGGCATCGTAACTCATAGACCAATTGTTGAAATCGCTTTTTGGTTACTGGATCTGGAAATTCGTAGGTATCAACAGGTGCGGCATTGATACTAAACGCCATAAACAAAGCAATAAAGAAGCTGCTGATTGGCGTCAATAGACGTTGGATTATTTGCATGTTCATCTGGCTAGCCTTGAGTATTAGCTTGAGAATCTTGGTATTCTTGTTGCAATTGCTTTAATAAAGGTTCGAATTGCTGCTGCCACACGACTTCATCAAGAATTCCAGCGAAACGTTTACGAATTTGGTTATTATGATCCACGATAAAGGTTTCCGGAGCACCATAAACGCCAAGATCCATCCCCAGTTTTCCTTCGCCATCAAACATGGTGAACTGATAAGGGTTTTTATATTGCTGCAACCACTTCAGCGCTTCGCCCCGCTCATCTTTGTAATTCACACCATACAAGGCAAAACGCTTATCATTGGCAATTTTTAACAGAAATGGGTGTTCATACTTACAACCCGGGCACCAGGTTGCCCAAACATTCACCAACTTAATACCCGGCTGAAAATCCGCGGTGGTTAACACTTTCGATTGCTGCTGCAATTCAGTTAGCGAAAATTGCGGAAACTTCTTTCCTTCTAATGCCGATGGCATCGCATTGGGATCCAGCGATAAACCGCGAAACAGCAATATTCCGAGCAGAACAAACAGGATAAGTGGTAAAAATCGAATCACCTTATTCATAAGCATCATCCCTTAACGTTAATCGTGTGCTTCATTTAATGCAGTGTCTTTGACTCTGGCATTTGCCAGAGTGTCACCCGGTTCTGTGTGGCTATCTTCCCTAGCCCCTGGCTCTAACAGCAGCGCTTTATTGTTGGCAACGCTGCTATTGATAGCAACGCCTTGCTTACGCTGACGATAACGTTTATCTGCCATTGCAAATAATCCACCGATCCCCATAAAAATGGCACCTAACCATATCCAACGAACAAAGGGTTTATAGTGAACCCGTACCGCCCAGGCATTGCCCGGCAGAGGATCTCCTAAGGCCACGTATAAATCACGGAACAAGCCCGGATCAATACCAGCTTCGGTCATTCCCATCGTCTGGACACGATAAGTTCGACGCTCTGGTTGCAACAAGGCAACAAAATCGCCATCCTGACGGATTTCAATTTGCCCTTGCTCAGCCGAATAATTTGGCCCTTCTACCGCTTTAACCCCGTTAAAAATAAATTCATAACCGGCAATGTCTGCGCTTGTGCCTTCACTCATACGCACATTGTGTTCTTGCTCATAATTTGAAACGAGCGTAACCCCGACAATAGCGACACCAACGCCGATATGAGCAACAGCCATCCCCAGATGGCTCAAGCTAATACGTTTAAATTGCCAGTTGCCACTTCCCAAATAAATCTGATTATATAAATCGCGTCCGGCAACCAAGGCAACCCAGATCGCCAATGTCATACCAAAAGCCACCATGACGTTAAATTGTCCGCCGTATAAAAACGGAAAAGCAATACCTAACGTTAAGGCAATCACCGATAATTTGCTAACCTGCCGTTGCAAGTCACCTTTTTTGGCTTTTTTCCAGCGGATCAGTGGACCTAAGCCCATGGCGATAAACAAAGGCGTGGTAATGATAATGAAGACCAAATTAAAATACGGTGGGCCTACCGAAATTTTTCCGAGACCCAAGGCATCAAAAAGCAGTGGATACAAGGTACCCATCAAAACCGTTAAGCAGGAGATCACCAACAGGACATTACAAACCAGTAGCGCCGTTTCCCGTGAAAATAAACTAAACCGAGAAAAACTACCGACTTTCGATGCTCTGAACGCATATAGCGTCAATGAACCTATGACCGCGATCGCCAGCAACAACAGGATAAATAACCCCCGTGTAGGATCGGCGGCAAACGAGTGCACCGAGGTAATAACCCCAGAGCGCACCAAGAATGTCCCTAATAAACTCAAGCTAAACGTGAAAATGGCCAACAGCACTGTCCAGTTTCGAAACGCACCGCGTTTTTCAGTAACTGCAAGTGAGTGTAATAACGCCGTTCCTACTAACCAGGGCATAAACGATGCGTTTTCTACAGGATCCCAAAACCACCAGCCACCCCAGCCAAGCTCGTAATAAGCCCACCAGCTCCCAAGTGCAATACCGATGGTCAAAAAGATCCAGGCAGCTAAGGTCCATGGACGTGACCAACGGGCCCAGGCGGCGTCCATTTTGCCGCACATAAGCGCTGCAACCGCAAACGCAAAGGCAACAGAAAAACCAACGTATCCCATATATAACATCGGCGGGTGAATGATCAATCCTACATCCTGCAGCAATGGATTAAGATCGCGGCCTTCCAGCGGAGGCGTTGGTAATATTCGTTCAAAGGGGTTGGATGTAAATAAGGTAAATGCCAGGAAGCCAACGGTTATCATGCCCATGATCGCCAGAACTCGAGAGACAAACGCCTGGTCGACGTGGCGACTAAAGGTTGCGACAGCCATAGTCCAGGCGGTCAGAACAAAGACCCAAAGTAATAACGATCCTTCATGCCCGCCCCAAACCGCACTAATTTTAAAATAATAAGGCAGTTGCGAATTGGAATGGGAGGCAATATAGGCCACCGAAAAATCATCGACCACGAAACTGTAGCCAAGGAGCACGATGCTAATGCCGACAAAAACAAACAAGCCTGCGCTTAATGGTTTTGCCAGGGTTATCAGTCGTTGATTTTGTAGGCTAACACCGATCAAAGGGATGACGCTAAGGGAAATGGCTAAAGCAAGCGCCACAAAAAGAGAGAAGTGTCCTAACTCAGGGATCATTGATTACTCCAGAATTCAGCAAGTTAACCTTGCAAAACGATGTTAGTCTGTGCGAGCTCAAATGTTTAAATTTGTGAACTCTACGCAATATTGCAAGTATTATACTCAGTGTTACAGTGAAAACTAGGGTATGTTGATTTTCCCACTCAATTTTGCCGTCAATCGTACAAAATCCTTGTCACTCGCATCACGGATTAAACAAAAAGCTATGTGTTGCAACCTAGAGATGACCTGTTCAATCAGCAAAGGCTTACAGCAATTATTTGCCAAGCGCCCCGCGGTTACACGTACTTTTCAACAATCTTTTTGCGCCGTCTTTGAACACTTCACCACCAGCGCATCTTTTTCTTCTTATTTTTCTGCCAAACTTGTAGAATGACAAAAAACGCCCAATTACCTGTTTAAACACTAGAAACTATTGAACACTTCATCATCACTAGTCTTAACCGCTGACAATCTTAGCTGTATTCGCGAAGAGCGCATTCTCTTCGATGAACTGGATCTTCAGTTTAAAAATGGAGACATCTGGCAAATTGCAGGAGCGAATGGAACCGGTAAGACCAGCCTTTTAAGGATCCTGGCCGGATTACACGAGCCAGAAAATGGCAATATCAAATATAAAGGCACGTTAATTGGCCAGTGTAATGAAGAATACCATCAAGATCTTTTATATCTTGGCCATTCGCCGGGAGTTAAAGCTGAGCTAACGGTGTTGGAAAATTTGCAGTTCAATTTGCAATTGTGCGGGCAAAACACCGACCAATGTGTACAGCTATTAGAACAGGTCGATTTGTACGGTTTTTCTGACACGCTCGCAGCCCATCTTAGTGCTGGGCAGCACCGCAGAATTGCACTGGCAAGATTATGGCTAACCGATGCCAGGATTTGGATTCTCGATGAACCTTTTACCGCGATTGATAAACAGGGCGTAAAGCGTCTGGAGCAAAGGGTACTCGAGCATGCAGATCAAGGCGGTATCGTGATCCTGACCACACATCAGGACTTGTCTTTGCCTACATCTCGTTATCAGACCTTGACCCTAGAGAGAGTGTTTGCACTATGAACCCATCACTTTCTTACCGAAAAGCTTTTCAGGCGATATTGTCGCGCGACTTAACAATCGCCCTAAGACACCGAGATGATATTGTTAATCCATTATTATTTTTCATTATTGTAATCACCCTATTCGCGATTGGAGTGGGCGCAATGCCCAACGTGTTAATGACGATTGCCCCTGGAGTGATTTGGGTTGCAGCGCTGTTATCGACATTGTTATCCCTAGAACGATTGTTTAAGAATGACTACCAAGATGGGTCTCTTGAGCAACTTCTGCTTAGCCCATGTCCGGTATTCATTTTGGTATTAGCTAAAATATTTGCCCATTGGCTAGTGACAAGCGTGCCATTAATCTTGCTAGCTCCATTATTAGCGATGATGATGAATCTTCATCCAGATGGCTATTGGGCACTATTCCTGACCTTACTGCTAGGCACGCCTATACTCAGCCTACTCGGAGCCATAGGGGTTGCATTAACCGTGGCACTGAAAAAAGGCGGTGTATTGTTAAGCTTGTTGATCTTACCCCTGTATATTCCAGTATTGATATTGGCAACAGCAGCAGTTGATGCCGCAACGATGAACTCGCCTTATCAAGGCCACCTTGCTATAATTGCAGCCCTATTTTTTGCCTCGTTAATTACAGCGCCATTCGCTGTCGGCGCCGCTTTAAAAGTGAGTACAAACTAACATGTGGAAATGGTTACACCCTTATGCCAACCCAGAAGTGGCATATCATTTTACCGGGAAATTGATCCCCTGGTTTAACATAATTGCTGCGCTGCTTTTAGTCGTAGGAATGTTTATGGGGTTAGCCTATTCTCCTGCCGATTATCAGCAAGGCGAAACGGTTCGTATTTTCTACATTCATGTTCCTGCTGCCATTCTTTCCATGGGGCTTTATTTTTCCATGGCGATAGCCGGCTTTTGTGCGTTGGTCTGGCAATTAAAGTTAGCCCATGCAGCGATTGCAGCCATTGCTCCGATTGGCGCTGCTTTTACCGCGATTGCGCTAATTACTGGTGCTGCCTGGGGCAAACCTATGTGGGGTACCTGGTGGATATGGGATGCTCGCTTAACCAGCGAATTGATTTTGCTATTTTTGTACTTAGGTGTCATTGCCCTTGGCAACGCCTTTGATGATAAGAACCAAGGCGCCAAAGCGGTCAGTGTTCTTGCTCTGGTTGGCGTGGTAAACCTACCGATTATCCATTATTCCGTAGAATGGTGGAATACCTTGCATCAGGGAGCGACAGTAACAAAATTTGCCGCTCCTTCAATGGCGATGAGCATGTATATACCGTTTGTCATTTGCTTCTTCGGTTTTGCATTTCTCGCTGGAAGCTTAATTTGCAAGCGTTTTCAAGGACAAGTCCTGGCACGCAATAGCCTGCGCCCCTGGGTCAAGAAAATGGCTCTGGCAGAGGAGCATTAACCATGACATTTGAATCATTTTCTGAGTTTCTGACCATGGGCAAACATGGATTTTACATCTGGCTGTCTTATGGTTGCACTTTGGTAATACTATTGGCCTTGGGCATCAACAGTATGCGACAACCTAAAGTTCAATTAGAAAAAATCCGCCAACGACTTAAACGTGAACAACAACTGAAAGCCTATCAACAGAAAAAGGCTGAAGGTCAAAATCAACAGCAGACATCAACAGATTCCGGGGAAGTAGTATGAACCCAAGACGCAAAAAACGATTAACCATTATTAGCCTGATTCTTTTTGGTGTTGCCACCGTTGCTGGCTTATCTCTGTATGGTCTGAGTAACTTTGTCGACGTTTTTTATACGCCATCAGAAGTTCATAACGGTAAAGAAGACGGCACCTTAAAGCCTGAAGTTGGTCAAAATATTCGAGTGGGTGGCCTGGTTGTTGTAGGGAGCGTTAAGCGGGACCCAGAAACTCTGAAGGTTTCTTTTGACCTGATTGATTCTGGCCCAATGATCACTGTGCAATATGAAGGGATTTTGCCGGACTTATTCCGAGAAGGTCAAGGCATTGTTGCCCAGGGTGAACTCATCACGCCGACAACAGTCATGGCTTCTGAAGTCCTGGCCAAGCATGATGAAGAGTATATGCCAAAAGAAATCGCAGATGCGGTTGGCAAACATCACAAGCCTGCAAACTACAATTAGCCTTATTCGTACATGCCAGTGCTTTGCAAGCACTGGTTCTTTCTTGATACACACCACCATCTCACTGTAATTACCACATTCAAGCCACCGTCGTTCAATATCTGATGAATTCCAGATCAGACGTATTTATGGGTGTCTTGATAACCCTATTTATCATGGGTGTCTTGATAACTCCAATTGCCATGGGTGTCTTGATAACTTCATTTACCATGGGCGTCTTGAAAACTCCAATTGCTATGGGTGCCTTGATAACTCCAATTGCCATGGGTGTCTTGATAACTTCACACCCGAAGGGAGTTTACAAGAGGCTCATTTACGGTCCTAACTCTGAGCTGTGCACAAACTTAATGTGATTGGTATTATTGATTTTAACGATGGAGCTGCAATCCAAGTCCTGTAAACGCTCCGCCTTCTATGTAGATTTGTCTATGCAATTCACGCCTTGCAAATGCTCAACTTATATTCGTGCAATATAAAGCGATCAATCCCCCTTTCTTGATGTTGTGATTTAAAGCTTCGAATCGTAAATTGATAATTACGCCGATTAACACGTTTTCTATTAAAATTTTTTTCAGGATGTCAAAATCACTGATATATAAGACGAGCCCCATAATACCGGGCTGTCATCAGCATTTTTATTGGTAACCATACCAGCATAAATTGGCCTGACCACGGAAAGCAATAGTTAGCATTCACTTTTCATACACCCCTTTTTCACCTGATTGGTTTTTAATCGATATGAGTAAAAACCATTTAAAATAACAGCTTACTGGTGATCAATGACCACATTTGATCTTTGGTATTACATAAGGCAGTATCAAACCATTACTGAATTTAACAATTTGGTAATACCAAACTAATAATTATAAAAAGGCTAAATGATGAAAAACTATAACAAGAGCTATTTATCTAGCTTACTACTGGGGAGCCTGGCGCTTGGTGCGACGGGCTTATCGGCACACGTAAATGCCGTAGAAATAGAAAATTCAGGGTTTGAAAACAACTGGGATGGTTGGGCAGATACGGATCCGTCTGCCATCTCCTCTGATTCTTATTCCGGGAATCGTTCGGCAAAAATTACCGGTAGCTCCGGTGCTTTCGAGCAGGTTGTCACGGTAACAGAAAATACTAACTACCAACTACAGGCCTTTATCAAAGGCAGTGGCGCAATCGGCGCGATTGTAGGTGGAACAACGTATGCGAATAGTGGCGGTAGCAATGACTTTGAAGCGGTTACGGTGTCCTTTAACTCCGGATCTGCCACGCAAGTGACCCTATTTGGGCAGTATAGCTCAGGTGAAGGTCGTTTCGATGATTTTAGTCTGACACAAAGCAGTGAGCCAACCGATCCTGGTGATGGTGGTGAAACAACGCCCCCTTCCGGCGGTGAGTGCAACACCACAGGCGACTTGGTCATTGTTGGCGCCTATGATGACGGTTCGAACGATGGTCATGGACCCAATAATACCATAGATGGTGATTTAGGTAGCGAGTCACGCTGGTCTTCCAATGGCTCCGGAAAGCAAATCATTTTCGATTTGGGCGCCGAGGCAACGGTTAATGCTGCGCAAATTGTCTGGTTTAAAGGCAACAGCCGCGTTTCCTACTTTGATATCGACACTTCATTAGATAACAATAATTGGGATTCTGCCATTGTTAGTGGTCAGTCTTCGGGCTCGAGCAGCAGTTATGAAACGGTTAATGGGTTTAATGCTCAGGCAAGATATCTGCGTATTACCGGTTACGGCAACTCATCGAATACCTGGAACAGTATCATTGAAGCGAAAATTCTAGGTTGTGATCAAGGTGATATTGATGGCGGCACCAATCCACCAGTAGATCCGCCGACGCCGCCACCAACGACAGGCATTGATTTGAGCGACTGGTATTTAGGGGTTCCTGTTGATAACAACGGTGATGGCAAATCCGATTCAATTAGTGAAAGCGAACTGGTTGCCGGTTATGAGCACCCTGAGTGGTTTTACTATGCGGCCGATGGTGGACTGGTGTTTAAAGCTCCCATTGATGCGCCAAAAACCTCGACTAATACCAGCTATACGCGATCGGAATTGAGAGAAATGTTACGCCGCGGTGATGAAAGTATTTCAACGCAGGGCATCAACAAAAACAATTGGGTATTTTCTACCTATTCTTCCGAAGATAGATCCAATGCTGGTGGCATTGATGGTGAACTCGTATCAACACTTAAAGTGGATCACGTCACCACCACAGGTGACAGCGGTCAAGTTGGACGTGTCATTGTCGGCCAAATTCATGCGAGAAACGATGAGCCAGCAAAGCTTTACTACCGTAAACTTCCTGGCAATAGCCTTGGCTCTATCTACTTAGCCCATGAACCAAATGGTGGCAATGATCAGAAGTATGACATGATCGGTAGCAACTCCAGCTCAGCGTCGAATCCAAGCGACGGGATTGCGTTGGGCGAAGTGTTCAGTTACTCCATTAAAGTCGTGGGTCACGACCTGACGGTAACCATTATGCGTGACGGCAAACCTGATGTGGTTCAAAAAGTCGATATGAGCAATAGTGGATATCACAATGGTAGTGACGAATATAATTACTTCAAAGCTGGGGTTTATAATCAAAATAATACCGGCGACGCTGATGATTATGTTCAGGCCACTTTCTACAGTATCGTAAATACTCATGATGGTTATAATCACTAATTAATCACTTTCGTTTAAAGACTTGAGCCATTACCTGGCTCAAGTCTTTCTAAATTGCCAATGACATTGCAAATACTTTGTGATCATTTGTTTCATTCGTGCAACAGCAAGTTATTAAAAGTTTACTTCTCCTTCCTCCGTACAATTAATCACTTACCTGTTTAAATTCAGCACATTAGAAATAAAAGTCAGACTTAAGTCAGGTAAATGAATAACATAATCAGGCAACCTTCTAGACCTGAAATCGCTAACATTAGAGTGTTTAATCACTTATTAAAGTAATTATGAATCAGATAGATACACAACTTAATTAACTAAACTGCAACATCCCTATCGCAACTGTTACAGACTATTCTAACTCATTACATTTTCCACCTAATATGGCCACAAGTCGTTACGAATCTGTTCCTTGGACGGATTGGACGCTTTTATTAGGAGTTAAATATGTTCAATAAAAATTCAATCGTTAAAGCTTTTCTATTTGGTACCTCGACGGTATCTGCGCTCTCTGTCACGGCCGCGAATGCCGAAGCACAACAAGATGCACAACAAGCGCTAGATGTAGAGCGAATTGAAATCACAGGTTCAAGGATCAACCGTACCGATATGGAAACTGCCAGCCCAGTAGCAGTTATCGGCGCAGAGCAAATCGCTAAAAGTGGTTTTACCTCTGTACAAGAAATTTTAAATGTTCAGCCAACGGCCGCAGGTATGAGCCTGGGTGCGACATCAAACAATGGTTCTGGTGGTAGTGCAACGGTCAACCTTCGTGGTATGGGTGCGCAGCGTACATTGGTTTTATTAAATGGCCGCCGTATGGTGGCATCGGGAACGGGTGCAGACTCTTCTGTTGATTTAAATACCATCCCGGTTTCGATGATAAAATCGATAGAAATTCTTAAAGATGGTGCATCGGCAGTCTATGGTTCGGATGCCATTGCCGGTGTGGTAAACATCATTACTAAAAAAGATTTTGATGGTACCGAATTAAAAGTGGAAGCCAGTCAGACCGATAAAGGCGATGGCACCAGCTCAGGTTTTAGTGCCTTAACGGGTTTTGAACTTGCCGGTGGTAACTTAGTGTTGGGTGCTCAATATTCAAATCGTGGCGAGATCATCCAATCGGATCGAGACTTTGTCTCTCCAGGGCAGTCTTCTTATGTGCCAGAGGGTACCTTAGGCGGCTTAGTGCCAGATGGCAATGGGGGTTTTATCCCACGTGATTATGGCTATGACTACACCAAGCAAAGCTATGCACAGACACCTAATGATTTGGTCAGCGTATTTTCAGGTTTTAACCGTGAGCTAGATGCTGATACAGAATTTAGCGCCGATGTGATGTTTACTCGTCGCGATTCAACCCAACAAATGGCGCCACAGCCTGCGGCAATCGATTTAGACACGTCCAAACTCGATAGTAAATGGAGCGACCAGTTTCAAGATGAAAACGGTGATGTTCCGGCGGAGCTTTTATATAAGCGCCGTATGTCAGATGCCGGACCGCGTATCTTTAAACAACAGACCGACACAATTCGTGCTTCTGTTGGTGTAAAAGGTTATCTGGAAAATGATGCAACCTGGGATTTTTCCGCGACTTACGGCCGCAATGATGCCAAAGATCAGGTTGAAAACTCTATCCACGCTGGAAATATGGAACAGAGTATCTATGCCAACCAGGACCTTTGGTTTAGCCCTGAGGCAATTGCTAATTCCCAACTTATGCAAGATGGAATTTCATACGTGGAAGAAAACGAAGGTGGCAACGAGCAGTTCACCTTAGCCGCAGGTTATAGTGGTTTGACTGAGTCCGATATTGGTTATGCTGTTGGTGTTGAAAGTCGTTATGAAAGTGGTTTTTATACCCCTGATATCATCACTCAACTGGGCGAAAGCACTGCAGCTCAGCAAGATCCTACTGCCGGTAATTATTCAGTAAACTCTGCATACCTGGAAGTTTCTGTGCCGCTAAGTGATGCATTTACGGTTGAAGGCGCGACGCGTTATGACGATTACTCTACCTTTGGTGGGGCAACGACCTGGAAACTTGGTGCGACATACCGCTTTACTGATGCATTTATGTTGCGTTCCGTATTGGCGACGGGATTCCGTGCGCCGTCGGTAAGCGAACTCTATGCGGGTAATTCTGGTTCATATGACTACCTAGCGGATCCATGGGGTAACGCTCCCGATCCACAAATCCTGGTGAACTACACCGGTGATGAAAATCTGCAACCGGAAGAAAGTGATTCTTTCACGTTAGGTGCTGTCTGGGAAATCGCCAGTGGTTTATCGACAACATTCGATTACTGGCAGTTTGAAATTTCCGACGCGATTTCCCGTGTTGATGTTCAAAATGAGTTAAACCAGTGTTTTGAAGGTGTTCAGGCGTCCTGTGACACGATCAATATCAGTCAAAGTGGTGATTTGTCTAACCTGACATCCGCGCTAACAAACATTGGTCAGCAAAATACCTCAGGTCTTGATTGGAATGTATCATACGCATTCGATCGCTATCGTTTTACCTGGGATAGCACTTATTTGCTTGAATTTGAACAGGATGGCGTCGACTACACGGGTACAATCGATGGTAACATCGGTGGTTATTCTGAGCTTAAATCTACCTTTATGGTCAATGCGGATGTCACTGACAACCTCAGTGCGCAGTATTACGCACAATACGTTAAGGGTATGGAAGGTAACGCCTGGGGTGACCCGTTTACAACCGATGATGTGATTTATCACAACGTATCGGCAACTTACTATCTTGGCGACGAATGGAACTTCAATGCGGGTGTGAAAAACCTATTGGATACTGAGCCGGAAAATGTACCGAATGGTAACGACATGGATACTGTACCCAGTGTTTATGATGTAATTGGTCGTACGTTCTTCGTAAGCACAACGTTTAATTTCTAAGGAATTAAACGTAGAAAAAGCGATGGTATTGCCATCGCTTTTTTATATTCACAACATTAAGGTCCAGGGAATCTTAGTCCATGCGCATGAAAAAGTTATTACAACAAGAAAAACAACATATCTTAGTCTCACCTAAATTGTATTTTGTCTTGGTATTTTTATCTTTAACCGCCGTAACGTCCTGCATTATTGAACTGGTGTTGATGCTGCAGCCACAAATACCCTTTCCTTCATTAGAAGTTGCTTTTGCTAGCAGTTTTATCGGCACAATCGTGATTTTTGTTTTACTCGGTCTGGCAAAATCCGATCTGTTGGATGAAGAAGTGATCGCGCAGGATCAAGCGATTGAGACATCCATAAATTAACTCTCTACTTATCATCCCTCTCGAGTCAGAAAATTGTCAAACCTGAGCGACTATGCAGCAACTGGGTCCATTGTTGAACGCTGTGGCAATAAATAGTCGTTTCTTGATCATGTTTTGAGGACGATTGAAAACCATGGGTTTCGAAACGGGACTTGCGTTGTTGATTGAGATTTATGGTCGATGGGATTAATGGTTGTGAATGCTGATTGGTGATTGCTGACTGAGAGTCGAGGGTTAAGGGTTGCGATTGATTAAATACTTTATCCAATTCAATGTATAACCATTGATTTAGCGCAAAAAAAAACGACTGAATTCACAGTCGTTTTTTTTAATGTGAAAAATAGCGTTTAAATTTTTGACACCACGGCGATGTTCAATCCTAAAGCTTTCACTTGATCGGCTACGGTTACAATCGTCTCATGCGTGACATCTTCATGCGCATCTAAAACGATGGTATCAGTCGGGTTTTCCGCCAACAACGATTCGATATAAGCTTCAACACGCTGCTCATCAACAATACGGTTATTGATAATGATATTACCGTATTCATTAACACGCACCAAAATCGATTTTTGCTTTGAATCATTCTGAGATTTTGTTGCTTTTGGGCGATTCACGTCCAACCCAGATTCTTTAACAAAAGACGTTGTAACGATAAAGAAAATCAACATGATGAAAACGATATCCAGCATCGGTGTCATATCGACTTCAGCTTCGTCATTCTCCCGGGCACGTTTAATTCCCATGACAGACCTCCAAAAGGACAGTTAATTTTTTAATAACCCACATAATTACGAAAAAAGCGGTAAATTGCAACGATTAAGGACATTAACTCATCGGATAAATGCAATTTTTTCGCAAATTTTTGCTTCATTGGTTAATCTTCGCTCAAAAGATAACCTTTCCCCCAGATTGTTTTGATATGAGCTTTCTCTGCGCCCTGGCTCATCAATTTGTCTCGAAGCCTTGAAACTCTGACATCTACCGAGCGTTCCGAGCCATCATATTCACGGCCGAGTAAAAGCTTGTAAATATTATCTCGAGTGATCACCTTGCCAACGTTGTACATCAACAATGTCAGTAATTCGAATTCAAAATTAGACAGCGCGACTTGTTCGCCATTGATTATGCATTTTTGCTCTGCTGGAGTAAGCGAAATCTCTCCCACTTCCAGGGTTTGACGCTTGCCCGAATTGATTTGCTCTTTATAGCGGCGCATCAACGCATCAACATGGGCCAAAACCACCTGCGGGCTTGCCGGTTTTACCAGATAGTCATCGGCACCAACATTAAATGCCGCCAAATGCTCTGCTTCGCTGGCATGAGAGGTAAGAAAAAGAATTGGCCCCTTATAGGTACTTCTTAGTTCGTGACACACCTTATAGCCATCTTTACCGGGTAAACCTATATCGAGAATAATTAAGTCGGGCTGGGTTTTTATTTGGGTACGATAAGCCTGGTCGCCACGAAATACTTGCTCCACCACATAAGAGGATTTTTCCAGATAGGTTTTCATCAACGAGGAGAATACCTGATCATCCTCTACCAGCATTATGGTTGAAAATTGACTTATGTTCCCTGTTTGTTGATTCATTGCTCCGCCCTAAACTTTAAGATCAAGCGCTGCGCATACTCAGTACTTTTCAGTGCTCGATTTTTATGCAACAGTAATCCTATTCAATCATTACTGAAATTTGTCTATGTTCAAGAATCTAATATTAGCAGTTAGTTTATCTTTCACCTTAATTACAAGCGCTGTAAGTGCAAAAGTGCCGGAATTCAAGACAGGGCCGATCATTAAAAACTATGGTCAAAATGCCCAAATCGCCGGCGCCTTAGAGAACCCGAGTCAGCGCAACTTTAAGATTATTTTTGATATCAGCGAAGATTCCAAGAGCGACAAGGTTAATGCAAATTACAACACCGTTGCCAGGTTTATCAATATGCATGTTCGAGCAGGCGTACCACTGAAAAATCTGGATATCGCAATGGTAATTCACGGTAAGGCCAGTTCGGAAATGCTGACAAGAGACCTTTATCAGGCACGTTTTAGCAAAGACAATGTCAATGACGAATTGCTTAATGATTTGATCAACGCCGGGGTGGATATTTATGTTTGTGGGCAATCTGCGAGCTATTACAAAATAGATTCATCGCAGCTAAAACCAGGTATTAACATGGCGTTATCGGCCATGACCGCAAATCAACTATTACAACAGCAAGGCTACATTCTCAATCCCTTTTAAGGGGATTGGATCACACTAATGTGTCTACTTGCTGGTCAACAGATTTAAGCTGTTGATAAATTAACCCTGCCTGGGTGCGATTATTGACACTCAGCTTTTGCAAAATAGCCGAGACATGATTCTTGACGGTGGTTTCCTGAATATTCATTTCATACGCAATTTGTTTATTCAGCAAGCCATCACAAATCATTTGCAACACATTAAATTGCGCCGGAGTCAGGGTTTCTAATTTTTCTGCCAGTTGTTTTTCAGGTCCATTGACATCTTCTACCACAATTCCTTCCGGGATCCAGGTCTCTCCATTTAAGACAGTGCCTATGGCTCTGGATATTTGCTCTAACGATGAGGATTTGGGAATGTAACCGCTGGCACCAAGATCGATGGCTCGGCTTATAACTTTGCCACTCTCAATTGCAGATACCATGATCACCTGAATATCAGGAAATCCATTTTTAATCCGAGATAATCCAGAAAATCCATCATTGCCTGGCATATTAATATCAAGGAAAATCAACTCCAGATCGCTGTGTTCTTTTATCAGGGTCTGCAGTTCGGAAAAGGATTCAGCTTCAAGAATTTTACTATCGGCTAAGGTTTTCGAAGCGGCCTGAATAAGCGCAGTACGAAATAATGGGTGATCATCAGCGATGGCTATTTTCACAACTTCATAACTCATTGGGAAACAGGCCTTATTAATAACATACTTTGTTTAAATTCACAGCAAAACCGTGAATCGATAACAGGTACCAGAAAGCGGGAGAAACTTTCTGATACCAGACTTACCAGAACGGTTATTAGAAGTTATAACCCACAGTTAACGAGATTGTTTGTGGGTCGCCATAATAACCAATCAGGGTATTATCGCCACCAAGACCTGCGGTGTACAAATCGGTGTTCGTTGGGTCGGACGGATCCGGCGTAACGAATTGATAGCCACCAATCAGGTACTCTTCGTCAGTTAAGTTCTTAACATGCAGACCCGCATACCAGTCACCACTATTGGAGTACCAGTTCACGCTTAGGTTAACCAAGCCATAACCTTCCTGCGTTAACAAACTACTTTCTTCAAACAACACATAATCATCGCGATAGTAGTAGTTACCATTAAAGATGAAGTCACCAACACCGGTCTCTAAGGTGTAGTTAGCAGCGAAGTTGAAGGTATACTCCGGAGTATTGGAAACGGTAAAGCGATCGGACTTATCGAATGGATTACCATCTGCATCGAAATCGATAACTTCGCTAAATTCAGAATCGATATAACCTAACGCCACATCGAAGCGTAGACTTTCCATGGCTTGCCAGGAAATTTCAGCTTCCAAACCTTGCGCTTCTGAGCTACCGATATTACCTAAACGCTGGTTCAAGTCGGTCGAGCTTTCGCCCGGAAGTACCGAGATGTATTGGCGATCTTCATGATCCAATGAGAACAAGGTTACATTGGTTCGCAATGCATTGTTTAACCACTCGGCTTTCATACCCACTTCGTACGAATCTACATTTTCCGGATCTGCCGCCGGTTCTGCTGTCGTAGCACGAGGGTTAAAGGTACCGGATTTAAATCCTTGAGCGAAACTTGCAAAGAACATCATGTCATTCGTTGCCTGGAACTCAACACCAAGGCGTGGCGTGAATTTTGACCAGTCATCGGAGTCATCAAGTACGGTAGGAACCAAATCCCCTTCTGGGCGAACGTATCCATCAACCCAACCGGATTCAGGATAAACCGTGGCAAAAATCAAACCATTATTAACGATGGCGTCTTTCTCATCTTTGGTATAACGGCCACCTGCGGTAACAGACCACTGATCCGTCAGATCATAGGATAGTTGTGCGTAAGCCGCTTGCGACGTACCATTTGAACAACCACTTACTTCACGAGTCAGACCAGGCGCGCCTAATGCGTTACCTAACACTTCAAGTATCGCTTCAAACTGACCACAGGATTGCGCATCGTAGTGATATAAACCGGCCACAAATGTATGGTTATCGCCAACGTTATTAAACTGCAACTCATGGGTAGTTTGCTCATCATCATAAATCGCCGGTACATCGAAGATACGCAGTGGCGTATTATCAAAATCAATGTTAGTCGGTGAGTAACTTTCGCGATCAGCGAAGGTATATTTGATGCTGCTGTTATCAGACAGATCCCAGTTTGCGGTGAAGCTATACCCTTCAAGCTCTACTTTGTTCCAGGTTGGCAGCGAGGTATAAGAATCATAAACGCTGTCAGGTACTGGCGCATCGGTCAGGATACTTGGTAATAAACGGTAACCACCTTTGGAATTGGATTCATCTTCTGTCTTATCGTAATTAAAACGGAAGAACAAATCATCGATAGGACGGAACTCCACCGTTACCCGGCCAGCCATCACATCTTTATTGTAGTTTTCGTTATCCTGGTCACCCAATTGCGGGTCGATTTCCAGATATTCACCAAAACCATCACGCTGCAACGACGCGAAACCAAAGCCCACATACAGCATATCGTCGATGACCGGCAATTGACCTGTCACTTTAAAATCTAACTGGTTATCGGTGCCGACGGTACCTTGCACACCGAATTCGGCATCGCCACTCATTTCCTTAGTAACGTATTTGATTGCACCACCAATGGTATTTTTACCGTATAGGGTACCCTGTGGACCACGCAACACTTCGATGCGCTCAACATCTAATAAATCAAGCACAGCACCTTGTGGACGGGCAATATAGACATCATCCACGTAAATACCAACACCTGGCTCATAACCCCACAATGGATCTTGTTGACCAACACCACGAATAAAGGCAGTGATTGTAGAGTTAGTACCACGGCTGCGCTGTAGCGTCGTATTTGGTGAAAACTGCTGAACTTCAGTCATTACTTCAATACCGTTTAGCAATAACTCTTCTTCACCAATGGACGTAACCGCAACGGGTACTTCCTGCAGATTTTCGACCGTCTTACGCGCGGTAACCTCAATACGCTCAAGACCTGCACTATCCAGTGCTTCTTGTTCTTCTTGCGCCAATACCGTTGTCGGTGCAAAAATTGCAGCGCTCACGGCCAATGCACAAAGTGTTTTGCGTGAATTACTATAGGTTGACTTCATATCTCCCCCAATTAATTTTGGAATTATTCTTGTTATGTTTAATATCTTTTGATTTGGCATCATCCATTGTGGCTGACACTAATCATCTGGTTTGCAGTAATTTAATTCAATCAAAACACAATCTAGCCGATCACGAAAAGAAAGTAACTCATACTTAAGTACTATACCCAAGGTGTTGATTCTGACGCACAATTTACCACGGGGTTGCAATTGACTGCGAACAGTAATTCGCAGCTTGCGCCCCTGGCAGCTCAGTTTATTTCAATCAAAACAACAATAATAATTATCACCAATTCAGGAAATACCTATGTTAAGTATGCTGGGTTTGGTCGGCGGATTAGTTTTACTAATAGTTCTGACCATGCGAGGAATGAACCTCTTTATTAGTGCCCCTTTGTGTGCACTAATCGTTGCCGTATCGAACCAAATGGCCATTCTCACCGGCGACGAATATTTCGTCGCCACTTATATGTCAGGCTTTACCAGCTTTATCGCCTCCTGGTTTTTTATGTTCTTGCTTGGTTCATTATTTGGCAAGTTTATGGAAGATACCGGGGCGGCAGACAGTGTTGCTCGCTGGATTGTTGACCGACTTGGGATGAAAAAAGCGGTATTTGCGGTTGTCGCCGCCTGTGCCATTTTAACTTATGGTGGCGTCAATTTGTTTGTCGTCGCATTCTCTGTCTATCCAATGGCATTGAGCCTGTTTAAAGACGCAAATTTACCCAGACGGTTTATCCCTGCAGCTTTAGCTTTTGGCTCTGTGACCTTTACCATGACCTCCGCCGGATCACCCGAAATCCAAAACTGGATCCCGATCAAATACCTCGGCACATCGCCTTATGCTGGTTGGGAAGTAAGCATAGTCGTGGCAATTTTCATGGCCTTTTTCGGTTATTGGTGGTTAAAGCGGATGATTGCCAAAGCCGTCGCCAATGGCGAAAAATTTGAAGATCGTGACGACGATCCGCATATTCCTGAACGTGACTACCCACACCCAATAACGGGTGTAATACCACTGTTAGTGGTGTTAGCTTTATCCTTTACTTTCCATGATATGTTTGGTCATAACGCTTTGATCCTGGCATTAGGTGGCGGCGTCATCAGTATTATGATCATCAACTCAAAACACTTTCACAATATCAGCAATGCCATCACGGAAGGCACGACTGGCGCCTTGATTGCAATCGGTAATACCGCGGCTGTTGTTGGCTTTGGTGCGGTAGCGAAATCTACCGATGCATTCAACGTTGCGGTAGATATCATGACGCAAATACCGGGCAACGAACTTATCGGTGCTGCAGTTGCGGTGAGTGTCATCGCCGGTTTAACCGGTTCGGCATCTGGCGGTCAGGCGATTGCTTTGCCATTACTGGCACCCCATTACATCGATCAGGGGGTGAATCCGGAAGAGTTACACCGCGTCGTTGCAATTAGCTCCGGTGCACTCGATACCCTGCCCCACAATGGATACGTGGTAACGACGATTCGTGCAATCTGTAAGGAAACCCATGCCAGTGCCTACTGGTCAATGTTTGCCATGACAGGTGTTGTCCCCTTAATTGGTTTGGCAATTGCCATCGGCTTATTTATTCTGTTCTAAACTATGAATAACCTAAGTTATTAATAAGAAACGAAGAATAAGAAGGTAACAAGAATGAATATGATAAAAATACTGCTGTTATCTGTGTCTTTGCTAGTCAGTTCGGCGTTTGCCGAGACAATGCTGGTAAACAAACAGCAATTTACCGTTAATAATTTTAAAACGTTTAATGGTTCTACTATCGACACGGTCAATATTGGCTGGGAAGCCTATGGTCAGTTAAATGATGATAAATCCAATGTGATCCTGATCACACACTATTTTACTGGCAATAGCCATGCCGCGGGAAAATATGCCGAAACCGACCCATTACCGGGTTATTGGGATGCCATTATTGGACCCGGCAAAGCGATTGATACGGATAAATACTATGTGATCAGTTCAGATACATTGGTGAATGCCAGTGCTTATGATCCAAATGTCATTACCACAGGTCCGGCAACCATCAATCCACGTACTCAAAAACCGTTTGGGTTAACGTTTCCGGTAGTAACCATTCGCGATTTTGTGAATGTCCAAAAAGCGTTATTAGACAGCCTTGGTATCAAAAAGCTGCATGCCGTCGTCGGACCATCCATGGGGTCGATGCAGGCTATTGACTGGGCGGTCGCGTATCCAGATATGGTTGAGCGCATGGTGTCGGTCATTGGCACCGCACAAGCCGATGCCTGGTTAGTCGCCGCATTAGAAAAATGGGCCTACCCGATTAAACAGGATCCAAACTGGCAACAGGGTAACTATTATGACGGTGACAAACCGATAACCGGATTGACGCAATCATTAGCGCTAATTACGCAAGAAGCCATGCACCCGGCGATTTTTAATGCGTCTAATCCAAACCACAACCCGTTAGAAAAAGCGCCGTTGATGGATATCAATGCCAATTATCCGGTTGTTGACTGGCTATATGGTGCCGCAGAAAAGCGCACCAAACTCATCGATGCCAATCATATTTTGTATCTGGTTCGAGCCAACCAGACCTTTATCGCCGGTTACGGCAATGATCTTGCCAGTGCATTACAAAACGTCAAAGCCAAAACCCTGTTTTTGCCTGCCAGCAATGACTTATTGCTTTACCCGGCCATGGCCCAAAAGGCCCATGAACTCATCGGCGAAGGCTCACAATATGATGAAATCGAAGGCAAATGGGGACACCTGGACGGGATATTTTCAATCCAAAGTAAAGCCAATGAATTGAGTGCATTTCTGGAGCAGTAAACTATGACAGTACAAACCATGTTGATCACGGGCGCCGCCAGTGGTATCGGCTTTGGCGTTGCCAAAGCCATGGCGCAAAAAGGCCATCACATTATTATTACCGATATCAATCAAGCGCGAGTCGATGATGCTTTGGCCAAGCTTGCCAAAGAGGGACTAAACGCTTGCGGCTACCCTTTAGATGTCACTAGCATCGACGACTTGGAGCGTTTGATGGCGAATATCGAGAATATTGATATCGATGTGCTAGTCAATAATGCCGGCATTCAGCATGTCTCTCGTTTAGAAGACTTTCCAATGGATAAATGGCAATTAATACTGGATATTTTATTGGTGGGGCCGGCCAGGACCTGCCAGCGGATGTTACCAAAAATGCGCGCCAAGGGGTTTGGGCGAATTATCAATATCGGGTCGATTCATGGTCTTGTCGCGTCGCCATTTAAATCGGCTTATGTCTCGGCTAAACATGGCTTATTAGGTTTTTCCAAAGTCATTGCTTTAGAAACCGCAGATACGGATATCACCATCAATACCATTTGCCCTGCCTATGTTAAAACCGCTTTGGTAGAACAACAAATTGCCGATCAGGCGAAACAACACGGTATGAGTGAAGCTGAAGTCGTCGACAAAATCATGCTTGAGCCTATGCCGAAAAAATCATTTATCGACATTGAAGAAATTGCCCATACCGTTGAGTTTCTTGCGTCCAGCCACGCATGCAACATGACAGGTCAAGCGTTAGTACTCGACGGCGGTTGGACGGTTAAATAGTCCGTTTTCAAATACAGGAGTAAGTATGTCAGGATTTAACAAAGTGGTTGGTAGCTACGAAGAAGCGCTAGCAGGACTTACCGATAATATGACGGTGATTGCCGGCGGCTTTGGTCTGTGCGGTATTCCAGAAAACCTAATTAAAGAAATTCAACGACAAAAGACCAAAGGGCTGACCCTGGTATCTAATAACTGTGGTGTTGATGACTTTGGTTTAGGATTGCTGTTAGGCGAGCGCCAAATCAAAAAAATAGTCGCCTCTTACGTTGGCGAAAACGCCGAATTTGAAAGGCAAATGATGAATGGCGAATTGCAAGTTGAATTAACGCCTCAGGGAACGCTGGCCGAGAAAATGCGTGCCGGTGGCGCGGGCATCCCCGCCTTTTTTACCGCAACCGGTTACGGCACCCCAGTGGGGGAAGGTAAAGAAGTACGCGAATTTGGTGGCCGAAAATATATACTCGAAGAGAGCATACGCGGTGATTTTGCCATCGTAAAAGCCTATAAAGCCGACCCATACGGCAATCTGATTTTTCGAAAAACCGCCCGCAATTTTAATCCACTGGCAGCAACTGCTGGGAAAATCACTGTCGTTGAAGTGGAAGAAATTGTCCCGCTCGGAAGCCTAGATCCTGATCAAATCCACACCCCGGGGATCTATGTCGATCGCCTGATTCAAGGTACCTTTGAAAAACGTATCGAACAACGCACTCTTTCTCAAGGCTAGGAGGTTACATGGCATTATCAAGAGAACAACTGGCCATGCGTGTGGCTCAGGAATTACAAGACGGATATTACGTTAATTTGGGGATTGGCATCCCAACCCTTGTGGCTAATTACATTCCTCCAGGGATGGACGTTATGTTGCAATCGGAGAACGGTTTACTTGGCATGGGCGCCTTCCCTACCGAAGAGTCGCTGGACGCCGATTTAATTAATGCCGGCAAACAAACGGTGACTATGGTTAAAGGCGCATCGTTATTTGACAGTGCCGAATCGTTCGCAATGATCCGTGGCGGTCATGTGGATCTCACGGTATTGGGCGCTTTTGAGGTTGATGTTGAAGGCAATATCGCTTCTTACATGATCCCGGGTAAGTTAATCAAAGGAATGGGCGGTGCCATGGACTTGGTTGCTGGCGCAGACAATATCATAGTTACCATGACCCATGCCTCAAAACATGGTCAATCTAAGCTGTTAAAACAGTGTACTTTGCCACTTACCGGCAAAGGTTGTATTAAAAAAGTGCTGACCGATCTCGCGTTTATCGAGATTAAAGATGGCAAGTTTTATCTATTAGAACGTGCACCGGGTGTTAGCGTTGAGGAGATCCAAGCACTGACCGATGGAGAGCTTGTGATAAGCGACGATGTGCCGGAAATGACATTTTCTTAAATCAAAAAGCGCCAGATTATCGCGACGATAATCTTGGCGCTGCAATCGTTTACTTTCTGGGTGTATAGGCCATATTTTGATGCCAGAAATCGACCACATAGTTCACCCTCGCGGTTAACAATTCTCGATATTCCGGTAAATCACTTAAATGCACCCACCGACATTCAATAATGCCTTCTTCGATTTGCGGGTCAGTCTTATCATCATCACCGCTGTATTTCATCAAAAACCAGTGAGTTTTCTTTAAGTACTTGGTATTCCCATGCCGGGTTGTGTGCCAGGTAGAAACCAGCTTACCGGTGATTTCTAACTTATTGATATCCAAGCCGGTTTCTTCATTCACTTCCCGTAACGCGGTTATCTCAACCGCTTGATTTTCTTCAATACGGCCTTTAGGCATATCCCATTTTCCGCGTTTGAACATTAATAATATATGATGGGAATCGTTGTAAACCAGACCTCCGGCAGAAGCAATGGTTGGCAATCCGAGGGTATCTTTCAAAGTCGCTTTTTTCGTTTCTGACGTCATAATCGCTACTCAGTGTTGCTGGTTTGAACCTTTTCCAATTTAGCAGGCGGGAAGTTATCTGCTTTGTCCTGCAGGTCTTCAAGTACAGCGATTTGTCTTAAGCTCAAACCTTTAAATTTCACACCGGCGACTTCGATTTCCTGATTCTTAACGATCCGCTCTCCTGTCATCGGAGTAAAATCGTCTTCGCCGAGCAGTCTGACTAAATGTAGCATACAGGTTAAGCGAGTCTCGCGTTTATTGTTGCCTTGAACAATCACCCAAGGCGATTTCACCGACGATGTACTGGCTAGCATCTGTAATTTATAGTCTGTATATAACTTCCATTTTTTCCTGGCTTTTAAATCGTTATCGGAAAATTTCCAATAAGTGAGCGGGTTCCTTAATCGGTCTTCAAAACGCAACAATTGTGTTTCGGCATCAACCGAAAGGTAAAACTTAACCAGTAACAGGCCGTTGTCTATTTGCTTGTGTTCCCAGTCCAGCACTTTTTTCATAAAGTATTTATACTGACCTTCGGTGCAATACCCCATCACAGGTTCGATTAACGCCCGGTTGTACCAGGAACGATCAAAAAATGCGATATTCCCGGGCTCTGGCAGGTTCTTTTCATAGCGCCGAAACCAATACTTAGATTCCGCAGGGGTGGGAATGCCTAAGGCGACAATATTGAAAAAACTGGGGATCAAAAATTCAGTGAAGCGTTTGATGGTTGAACCTTTACCGGCTGCATCCCTGCCATCGAACGTTACCGCTAAACGTTGATTCTCACGAACAAGGCGCTGTTGGATCTTCAGTAATTCTACCTGAAGACGCTTTTTTTCTATTAGATAATCTGCCTCACTGATACCTTCATAAGGGGTATCAATGTAATGAACACTGTTTACTTTCATAATTGATAAAGGGGGAACCAAAAAGATCTCAGTTTATTATTGTTTTGTGACCTTTTAATTACAGTACAGATTTTAATATTTGCCAAATAGATTATAAAAAACAAGGTTATAAAAAACGTTCTAAAACAAACAATAATCATTTTTACTCCCTAACAACAACCAATATCAGGCAGCGCAGCGTTTTATCATGAAAACTCCCCCTTATGAGTAAACCTTAACAAAACATCATCAAGGTTTAATCGTAAAAGATACCTGTTAGAATAAGATTATTTACTGAACTTCTAAGCCAATGACATTTTTAGAAAAAATCCGCTGTTTGTTCACATTTGGTCAAGGGGTCGCGCTCCCCATGGCCGAGATCCCTAAAGATAAATCCCCGATTTCTTTATTTTCCACCTGGTTCGAAGACGCCAATAAATCCGGTTTATTGTTGCCTGAAGCGATGTCGGTAAGTAGCTGTAGTGCCGAGGGACAACCTTCTTCACGCATGGTGTTGTTAAAATCTTTCGATCACCAAGGGTTTGTGTTTTTTACCAATTATGGCAGTCGCAAAAGTGCGGAATTAACCGGCAATAACCAAGTTGCGTTGTTATTTCACTGGGGGGTGTTACAGCGCCAGGTGCGCATTGAAGGGCGTGTAGAGAAAATCAGCAAGGAAGAATCCGAGGCGTATTTTCACAGTCGCGGTCGAGGTAGCCAGATTGGCGCCTGGGCATCTAAGCAAAGTAAAAAAATCGCTAGCAAAGACGAATTGCACCAAATCGAAAAGCATCTTGAAGATGAGTTTTCCGGTAAAGATATCCCGTTACCGGAGTTTTGGGGGGGATATCGTGTCGTCCCCCACTATATAGAATTTTGGCAAGGTAGGGCGAACCGTCTGCATGATCGATTGTGCTTTGAAAAAATCGACGGTAACTGGCAAACCTATTTGCTCCAACCGTAGCCCAGTAGCAATGCCTCATTTTATTTTAAATAAGGCATTAAAGGTTGTAGCGTTAAGAAGGCAGAATTCAGAGATATTCGTTGTCAGCTGCTTAAAAGTTATCCCTTTCAAGCTGTCACCTTTATCCCCCTTTGTCACCATAAAAAAAAGGCGCTAACAGCGCCTTTTTTGTTTACCTTACATATTCGGGTAGTTCGGCCCACCAGTACCTTCCGGTGTCACCCAGGTAATATTTTGACTTGGGTCTTTGATGTCACAGGTTTTACAATGAATGCAGTTTTGCGAGTTAATCACAAATTTTGCACCTTCATCACTTTCTTCAACCTCATAAACACCAGCCGGGCAATAACGTTGCGCGGGCTCACCATATTTAGGCCAGTTTACCGTGATCGGGATCAGAGCATCTTTAAGCTTCAAATGACACGGTTGCTCTTCCTCGTGATTAGTGTTTGATAAAAACACAGAGCTTAATTTATCAAAACTTAGTTCGCCATCGGGTTTCGGGTAATGGATCATCGGCGCTTCGCTTGCCAGTTTTAACTGCGCATAATCTCGAGTTTCATCTTTAAATTGAAACGGCAATTTACCGGCAAATACATTTTGATCCAGCGTGTTGTACGCACCGCCAGCAAATGTCCCGAGTTTATGCATCGCCGGGCCAAAATTGCGAGTATTGTATAACTCGTCGTACAACCAAGAGGACTCAAATCGTTGGGTAAAGTCGACTAAATCGTTACCACCTTGATCGCCACTGGCCAGCGCGTCAAAAATTGTTTCCGCGGCCAAGATACCCGACTTCATTGCCGTGTGATTGCCTTTGATTTTGGCATAATTAATCGTACCGGCGTCACAACCGACGAGCAATCCACCAGGCATCGTCATCTTAACCAGTGAATTATATCCACCTTTGGCCAGCGCTCGTGCACCATAGGAAACTCGCTTTGCGCCTTGAAGATACTGTTTATATACAGGGTGGTGTTTCATCCGCTGAAATTCATCAAATGGGCTTAAGTGCGGATTTGAGTAGTTTAAATCCACAATCAAGCCGACAAAGACCTGATTATTCTCGGCATGATACAAATACCCACCACCGGTAGTATCCCCCGTTAATGGCCAACCCGCGCTATGAATCACCAGACCTTGTTGATGTTTGTCAGGGTCAATGTCCCAAATTTCTTTAAAACCAATACCATAATGCTGAGGAGATTTCCCCTCATCCAAGGCAAATTTAGCGATCAGCTCTTTACCCAGATGACCTCGGCAACCTTCAGCAAATACCGTATATTTGGCTCGTAACTCCATGCCCGGCATATAGGAATCTTTTGGATTACCATCACTATCAAGGCCCATATCCTGAGTGATCACCCCGGCAACTTTACCCTCATCATAAATTACCTGCTGTGCAGGGAAACCGGGAAAAATTTCAACCCCAAGCGCTTCAGCTTGCTCTGCCAACCAACGGCATACGTTGCCCATGGAAACAATGTAGTTGCCTTCGTTATGCATGGTTTTTGGGGTGGCAAAACCCGGTAACTTCGTTCCCTTCTCAGCGCCTGTCAGATAATAGATATCATCGCCAGTTACCTTGGTATGTACCGGCGCACCTAACTCTTCATAGTTTGGAAAAAGCTCCGCCAGTGAACGGGGCTCCAATACTGCGCCAGATAGAATATGAGCTCCTACTTCCGAGCCTTTTTCAACCACGCACACCATAAGCTCTTGTTCTTTTTCCTGAGCCTGTTGCATCAATTTGATTGCCGTTGATAAACCGGACGGGCCAGCCCCCACAATCACGACATCAAATTCCATCGATTCACGTTCCACGTAAACCCCCTTTTCACGTTAATACTTGTTGTAATAATTCTAGCTGGCTATTTGCAATAGCCTTCGTTGTTTGTTGAGTACGTTATAGCACTTTATCATTCGGAAACCTATGTGAACACTTTGTGCGAATACTAAACATCAGTTTCTACCCCCGCTGTCATTGATCTTTTGACCCTGCGTGAGTAATCTTTCATGCACACAACGAGAAAATTAAAACATCAATTTAAAACACTTGATTGAATTTGACCAGCAAGTGCAGTAAATTAATTAAAAAAATACAGGTGTAATTTGCACCAAGAAGATTCGTGCCACGGGCACCATGGGGTTAATATGAAAATTTTAGTGCCAATCAAACGAGTGATTGACTACAACGTCAAGGTTCGGGTCAAAGCCGACAACACTGATGTGGATTTAGCGAATACCAAAATGGCAATCAACCCATTTTGTGAAATTGCCGTTGAAGAAGCGGTACGCCTCAAAGAAAAAGGCGTGGCAACGGAAATAGTTGCGGTATCCATTGGCGATAAAAGCTGCCAGGAGCAACTTCGTACCGCTCTGGCGTTAGGTGCAGATCGTGCAATCCAGATAGATGTAGAAGGAAATTTGGATGCGCTAAATATTGCGAAATTATTGCAACAGATCGTCAAGGAAGAACAGCCACAAATTGTATTGATGGGAAAACAAGCCATCGATAGTGATAATAACCAAACCGGTCAGATGCTCGCTGCCTTAACCGGCTACGCCCAAGGCACATTTGCCTCAGAAGTGAGTATCGACGGTGATAAAGTTTCGGTCACACGTGAAGTTGACGGCGGTTTGCAAACATTAAGCCTCAACCTGCCCGCAATTATCACAACTGATTTACGCTTAAATGAGCCTCGTTATGCTTCATTACCCAACATCATGAAAGCAAAGCGTAAACCTTTAGATGTGAAGAGCGCCGCGGATTTCGGCATTGATTTATCCCCTCGCAGTAAACTTTTAAAAGTCACGCCGCCAGCGCAACGTGAAGCCGGTGTTGTCGTAGAGTCAGTGCATGAGCTGGTCGAAAAATTAAAAAATGAAGCGAAGGTGATCTAATGGCTATTTTAGTAATTGCAGAACATGACAATAACAGCCTCAAAGCTGAAACGTTGAAAACATTGAGCGCCGCTCAAAAAATTGGTGGCGAAGTCGATGTCCTTGTTGCCGGTGAAAACTGCTCCGCAGTCGCCGAACAAGCGGCCAAAGCCAATGGGGTAAGAAACATATTGGTCGCCGATAATGCCGCCTATGCACAGCAGCTTGCAGAAAATATCAGCCTGTTAGTGAATGAAATTAGTGGTGATTATGATTGCTTGCTCGCCAGCGCAACGACCACGGGCAAAAACTTTATGCCACGGGTTGCCGCGATGCTCGATGTGGCGCAAATATCCGACATTATCAGCGTCGAATCCGCCGATACATTTGTTCGTCCTATCTATGCCGGCAACGCCATTGCCACCGTACAAAGTTTAGATAGTAAAAAAGTCATTACCGTACGCGCTACGGCATTTGATGCAGTGGCTACGGATGGTAACGCTACCGTTGTAAATCTGTCACAAGCGACAGACGCAGGCATTTCCAGCCACGTAAAAGATGAATTTACCGAATCTGAACGTCCGGATTTAGGTGCCGCTTCTGTGGTAATTTCAGGCGGTCGAGGCATGCAGAACGGTGAAAACTTTCAATTGCTCGAAGGCATTGCTGACAAACTGGGCGCGGCCATTGGTGCATCTCGCGCAGCCGTCGATGCAGGTTTTGTTCCTAACGATATGCAGGTTGGTCAAACCGGTAAAATTGTCGCCCCGGATCTGTATATTGCGGTGGGTATTTCCGGCGCAATTCAACATCTTGCTGGTATGAAAGACTCTAAAGTCATCGTCGCCATCAACAAAGATAGCGAAGCGCCAATTTTTCAGGTTGCAGATTACGGTCTTGTGGCCGATTTGTTCGACGTGCTACCTGAATTAGAGAGTAAGCTTTAATCTAAACGGGATTTGCTTAGCGCGGCTAAGACATGTCATGCGTTTTAAGTAGTTAACGCAGTTAACGCGCTGATTAAACTCAAACAATAAAAACACCTGCATCTGCAGGTGTTTTTGTATTTGTTTTTTGTACTGTCCGCTTCTGTTTTGATCTGCTGGCAATGGTTTTAGACGGTTTTCATTACGCGCGATTTATGCAGATTGATGTGATTCTCTTTTGCGAAGTGAAAACCAAAGCAGTTATAATCCCTACAACAACCGATTTTTATAAAGTGAATTTGCAATGCGCGATCAATTATCCAAGTTAGTATTTTCAACTGATGGTGGTCGAATTAAAGAGGAACCACAAGCGCCAACGATTACCCCATCGGATGGTTTCGCCAAAGTCCGACGAGAGACCAAAGGTCGTAAAGGTAAGGGCGTGGTCACTATTACCGGATTAGGGTTGGCTCCAAAAGAACTGAAAGCGTTGGCAAAGACCTTAAAACAAAAATGTGGTACCGGCGGGACCGTGATTGATGAAACCATTGAGATCCAGGGTGATAAACGCGATGTGATCAAAGCTGAGCTAGAAAAAGCCGGTTTCAAAGTGAAGTTTATCGGCGGTTAGTTTCAGCCTTTCCACCTCGACTCCAGTGGATAGCGGATTAACCCGCTTCCCAGGAATGGGAAACTAAGATTTCGCCTTGTCGGCTAACGGTTGCTTTGTAGCACTTTCCAGATACCACACGTCCTACCCCTTTCGGCGTACCTGTCATCACGATATCCCCGTCCATTAGTGTCATAAACTGGCTAAGTTGTTGAAGAATATCCTTGGGTGAGTACATCATCATTGCGACACCTCCCTGTTGTTGCAATACATTGTCGATGTACAAACTGATGCTTAATTCCTCGATAATATCAGTGCCATCCGATGTTGTATCCGTAATCGCTACAAATTCACTAAATAGAGCCGAACCGTCAAACGCCTTCGCTCGCTCCCAGGGTAAGCCCTGCGCTTTAAGTTGGCTCTGCAAACCCCGTTTGGTTAAATCCAATCCCGCAGCCACCGCGGTGAATTTTCCTTGTTGATATAAAAAGGCTAATTCCGCTTCAAAATGCAGTGGCTCATTGTGCTTTGCATGCAAAATACTCGACAGCGCAGAATTCGGTTTAAGAAACACGACCATATCTTCCGGAACTGTATTTCCTAACTCATGAATATGCTCTACATAATTACGTCCAATACATACGATTTTGGAGGGGTAGATATCTTGCTGATGAAAACGAATTGAATGCATAAAAAGTCACCGTCGAAAATAACAAACATCGCTGCGGATCAAACAAGCAGCATAAATAATGTCAACTATACTAATGATTACACCAAGAACTTCAATAATAAAAACAGTTAGCTATGAACCTATCTTATCAAGGAATATTTGAGCAACGTGGACAGCTTTACCAGCAGGCAATGAGCCGTTTCCCCAATGCCAGAGATGAAGAATTTAACCACCTTTTAAAACAACTCCCGGTTAACGCCAATCAACATGTAGCCGACCTGCCTGCCGGCGGCGGCTATTTAAGTCAATATTTGCATGAAAGTCTGGACCAGGAAAATATCTCATATACTGCGATTGAGACCAGCCAGACTTTTTTCGATTTTTGCCCACAGGATGACAACCGTCATCGAATTCTTTGTCCTTTAAACCATATCTCATTAGCAGATCAAAGTCAGGACAGTTTTTATTCGCTGGCAGGCATGCACCATACCTTTGATCGACTGCCTATTTATCAAGAAATTTATCGAGTCCTCAAACCGGGCGGAAAAGGGGTGATTGCCGATGTACTGCAAGGGTGTGCTACCGGTAAATTCTTAAATGAATTTGTCCATAGATTTAATTCTATCGGTCACCATGGGATGTTTTTAGACGACCGAGATTTTACTGCGATAGAAGCCGCAGGGCTAGACGTGATTGCTCATAAAAAGGAGCGTTATCACTGGCGCTTTAAATCCCTTGAAGATATGGCCCGCTACTGTCAGATGCTTTTTGGCTTAGATCTGGCCAGTTTAGATGAGATTGTAGACGGCATCGGCAGCTATCTGGGTTATCAGGTGAAGCATGGCGAAGTACTGATGAACTGGTCATTGTTGTTCATCACGGTCAAGCGGCCTGAGTCATTACCGATACGAATAGCAACATCCCCGGGGCTGGAAGCGAGGCTATGATAATCTCTGAGCTTAGTCATGAGGTAAACGGCGAGCAACATACAATCAGTGCCTATCTGGACAACTTTAAACTATGGTTTACCTTGCCAACCGATATCGGCAGAACCGATGTAATCGATGCATTTGTTGCCGCCGCATTGCTACCGGCTATGCACACTGGCCAACCGATCATTGTTCAGTCTAAAAAACCGTTATCAAGAACCTTGTTATTTGGCTTAACGCAATTACAACGGGTCTATTGCCAATGGTGGCCGCACCTGAGTATGGTGGATATCGTCGCTGAGCAAGGCACAAGTGATATCTATATCAAATCCAATGCCAGCTTTTTCTCGGGCGGCGTTGATAGCATATACAGTTTCGTGAAAAATCGAAAACAGCTCGATGCCCTGCTATTTGTTGAAGGTATCGACATACAATTGGACAATCATCGACTTCTCGATGAAGTTAAAACAAAAAATCAGGCATTCGCCAACACGTTTAACATTCCGTTAATTAACATTCGTTCCAATATTCGCTACCTCCCCCACGCATTCGGTCTTAGCTGGAAGAAGTATTTTTGCGGTGCAGGGCTTGCAGCAACTGGCCTGCTTACCGGCTTTCAAATGGTACTGATCCCGTCGAGCCAGCCAATTATAGATATTTATCCTGACGGCACTACCCCCGTTACCGACCCTCTCTATGCCAGTGAAGCGACACGATTTTTCTACGATACTCCCTTGGTTCGATATGAAAAACTTGCTTTTTTAAGCAAGCATCGACTCGCGATGCAAACGTTGCGAGTGTGCTGGATGGATAAAGGATATAATTGCGGTCTTTGTGAAAAATGCCTGCGCACCAGGCTCATTTTACGTTTATTGAAGAGTCAGTGTCCGACACTGCAACCGCTTAACGATTTAAAGCCGATATTAAGGTGGCGCTTACGGGAAATCGAAGACTTCAAGATTGTTGATAATTTGCTGCGTGCAGCACGACATCAAAAAGATAAAAATGTCATTCGCTGTCTGAAATACCTTATCAGGCGGGAAACATTTAAAAATCGTTTGGCGTTGTTCGATAAGCGACTATTCAATGGATACCTCAAAAGCGGGGTCTATCGAATGTTTGGCATTAATAGCCATTAGCTATGTCGGGTTAACGCGCTGACAAACCGTATTGTCGTAATTTCAACGCCACGGTATTGTGTGAAACACCGAGTCGCTTTGCCAGTTTTCGGGTGCTGGGGTACAAAGGTAAGAGCCGCTGAAAAATCTCTTTTTCAAAATCATGATGAGCCTCACTCAAGGTTGCATGAGAAATGTCACCCGACTGCTGCGCGAATTGCTCTACAATGACGCTCTGTTCCGTTCCCGCATCATCACAAGCTTGCACCTTTGCCGATTCCTGATCAAGCTCCAAAGAGACCAGGTTACCTGATTCCGCCAATGCGACAGCCCGAAACAGCGTGTTTTGCAATTGTCGCACATTGCCGGGCCAGGCATAATTCACGATTTTGCGCTGGATCTTTGCTGGAATTACCGGCGTTTCCTGACGGAACTGAGTCGCAGCATTTTTGACAAAATGGTGCATCAACAATGGGATATCGTCTTTTCTCTCCCTCAGAGCCGGCAATTGCAAGCTAAGGACATTCAGACGGTAGAATAGATCTTCTCTAAATGTTTTTTCTCCCACCATGTTTAACAGGGTCTCATGGGTTGCGCTGATAATACGAACATTTACTTGTTTTTCTTTTACGCCGCCAACGCGGCGAAAACGAAAATCTTCGAGAAATCGTAATAACTTTGCCTGCAGATATATCGACATTTCGGCGATTTCATCGAGGAATATGGTGCCGCCGTCGGCGAGCTCAAACAACCCAGGTTTACCGCCACTGCGAGCACCGGTAAATGCACCAGCGGCATAGCCAAACAATTCGCTCTCGAGCAAGTGCTCTGCTAACGAAGCACAGTTTATTGCTAAAAATGGTTTTCTTGCGCGGCTACTATTGTCGTGTATGGCCCGGGCGAGCAGCTCTTTACCGGTGCCAGTTTCCCCCTGAATCAATACCGGCAAATCAAGGTTCGCGAACTTTCGCCCTTGTTCCAGCGTTTGCAGTAGGTTTGCTGATTTTCCAATAATATTATCGAAGCCACCGCGATCACTGGTTTGTGTCGCTGCGAGGTGGCGGCCGACGTCTGTTAGCGCACGCAAGACTAAAACCGCCCCCTGCACTTTGTCTTCGACTTTAACCGGGGTGATATCACAAAAATACTGCTGACCGGAAAACGTAATTTCTTGGGTAACCGATTGATCGGTCAGAAATACCCGGAGTTTTTGTTCAATGCATTTAGATAGGGTTAAGCCAATAAGCGGTTCCCGATCCTGATTCGCAGAATAACGAAGCCAGGCATCCTCGGCAGATTGGTTGGCGATCAATATACGACCATTGCGATCAATATCTAAAATCGGTTCCGGAATTTTGGCAAGCATCGCCTGCAGTTGCTTGGCGAGTCTCTCCCCAGGCAGCAATTCAATGGATTTAACTTGCTTTACACCGGAAATACTCAGTAACTGCGCCAATAAATGCTGACTTTCCGTTTCCAAGTGCAGGTAATTGTAAAACTGAGTGACTTCCATCGCCGTCAGGTTAACGCCCGCCTCAGCCACCTTGGATAATATTTCCTGAGTAATACCAACTCTATCTTCAGACTCTACAGCCAAGCGCATGTTTGTTCCTATTTCATTTCAAACGGTGAATACATAAACCAGTACGGGCTCAAATCGTAACCTAAACATTACATCCGTAATAAAAATAATACAATATTTACCCAAGAGCAAGCTCGCCTTCAAACCGTAATACATGTATTACAAAATAACTATCCACACTTACAGGAAAACCATAACCATATGATTTAGAAGCAATTTAAAAACATGGCGTATGAATTGCTAAAGATTAGGTATCAACAACGCATTATTCGCTGATGGCATTTAGCCAATCAAATTTAAATTCTAATAACAAGCAATCGGTTAAAGGTTATGAACAAGTCATTTAAGCATATTGAAACAGCAACTATCCATGCCGGAAAAATTAAAGACGAGCAATTTGGCGCACTAACAACACCTATCTACCAAACCTCAACGTTTGTCTTTGAAAGTGCCGAGCAAGGTGGAGAAAGGTTTGCGGGAGAAGCGGCGGGTTATATCTATTCCCGTTTGGGAAATCCAACCGTCAGACAGTTGGAAATGAAAGTGGCGCAACTTGAAGGCATGCAAGATGCAGCGGCTACAGCAACTGGCATGGGCGCGGTTTCAGCCGCTCTATTAACCAACTTATCCGCTGGTGATCATTTAATTGCCTCCAAAGCCTTGTATGGTTGCAGTTACTCTTTGATCCGCCATCAATTGACCCGATTTGGTATTGAGGTGAGTTTTGTCGATATGACCGTGAGCGGGGCAATCGAAATGGCAATTCAGGCCAATACAAAAGTCGTCTTTGCCGAGACACCAATCAACCCTAATCTTGACGTCATCGATCTCGATATGTTGGGTAGAGTTGCCAATAAGCACAATCTGATATCCATAGTCGACAACACCTTTTTAAGCCCAATATTGCAGCAGCCGGTTAAATTTGGCATTGATATCGTAATCCACAGCGCGACTAAGTATTTAAATGGCCACGGCGACGTGGTCGCTGGCATAGTCTGTGGTAGTGAAGCAATGATAGAGCAGATAAAGCTGACCGTACTGAAAGATATCGGTGCGACGATGAGTCCACACGATGCCTGGTTGATTTTACGTGGTTTGAAAACTCTGGCGATTCGGGTCAAACAACATTGTGAGTCCGCCCAGGAGGTTGCAGAATATCTGCAATCCCATCCTAAGGTGAAAAACGTATATTATCCCGGTTTGAAAAGCCACCCAGGCTACCCATACATGGGCAGACAAATGCTTGGCGCCGGCGGCGTAATTGGTTTTGAAATCGATGGTGGAATTGACGATGGCAAGGCGTTGATTAATGCAACCCAACTATTTTCCATCGCGGTAAGTCTCGGCGATGCGGAATCTTTAATTCAACATCCCGCCTCAATGACTCACTCGCCCTACTCACCAGAAGAGCGATTAGACGCTGGCATCAGTGATGGCTTAATACGCATTGCCGTAGGTCTTGAGCATGTCGACGATATCATCGCAGATCTCGACAACGCCCTGTCCACAATTCCTCAAACCACCCAAGAACCGCACGCAACGTCGCAAACCATCGCTGACTGTGCGTAAACAAAAATGATAACAAGGAATAGACATCAATTGGTCGCAACCTCGATTGCAATGATGTCTATTGCCAATACGTCGTCATCACCATCGCCCGTGCACAAATAAAGCTTTACCATTTTTCTATACGCCGCATTAACAATCGTATTAACTAAGCACTATCAAGGCACCTATTAACACTATCAAGACATCCATCAATAAATAACCAATGTAACTACTCTCACTTTTATCAAGACACCATCAATGAATAACCAATTTAACTTGACCACTACACACCCACGGCAATTAACCAGCGGATCAATTTATCTGGAGGATTTAATTGTTTTTCCTCCTCCTTTCATCGACAAAGCGTTCTGATTCAATAAATTCTGAGATCTTGAGTAACCCTAAATAGACATGGATGTCTTGATAGCGGTAAGTTTGCGAAACTCTAAATAAACATGGATGTATTGATAGCGGCAAGTTTGTGAAGCTCTAAATAAACATGGGTGTCTTGATAGCGGTAAGTTTGAGTAACCCTAAATAAACATGGGTGTCTTGATAGCGGCAAGTTTGCGAAATTCCCAATAAACATGGGTGTCTTGATAGCGGCAAGTTTGTGAAGCTCTAAATAAACATGGGTGTCTTGATAGCGGAAAGTTTGAGTAACTCTAAATAAACATGGGTGTCTTGATAAGCACATTTATTAGCGATGATAAGCTCCAGCCAATGTGAAAGTCACTTTAACAGTTGGCAAGTGTAAACTATGTGATTGGTCGTGAAAGCGGTTGTTGTTTCTCGGCGCTTACTTGAGGTTGAGGTCCCATTGTACGGGTAAGTGAAATTCTTGCAGCAAATCGCTTTGGGGATCGGGAAATGCCAGATAAATGGAGCAAAGTTGTAGATCTTCCGATACTGACCAGCCATCATCAGGGGTTGAATACAGCCTATCCCCAACAATCGGCAAAGATAATTGCGATAAATGGCGACGAATTTGGTGTTTACGCCCGGTTTCAATCGCAACTTTTACTTTGCTGCGATGACGCGATTTATCGTACTCTATCCCACTGATAACGCTAATGGCGTTTTTACCATCGAGTTCGTTGTCAATTCGCTTATCAATTAATGTCGATGCATCACCGCAAACAATGGCATGATAGATTTTCCCTGTTTGTCGATTTTCAAAGGCCGACGTTAATTTTCGAACCGTCGTTTTACTGTGTGCAACCACCATAACCCCTGAGGTTGCTCTATCGAGGCGGTGAACCAGGAAGCAAGGCCTTTGTGGCACTAGCTTTTGCTCTACATATCGAGTTAACGTGGTATGGTCACTCCATTTTGAGCCTTGTGACAACATGCCATAGGGCTTATACCAAACGCTATAATGCCCGCAGTCTTTTATTAATGTTGCGCAAAGAACCTGTTGCGCCAGTATTTCTTCATTAAAATACATATGCAGCGTTTGACCGCTTTTCAATGTTCGATTCGCTCGTCGTAATCGCGTTGTTTTTTTCCCCGTCGAGAGCCAAACACAACCTTGCTGCATAACCTGTTTTATTCTGGTTGCCGATAATGATGACAATTCGGTAAGAAGCTCAACACAATTCGTTGAGTCATCCGTCACGGTATGATGTATTTCGAAAACGGAGTTTGGCATGAAATTTCAAATGATTAATTAAGTGCAATGCTTCTAAAGCGTAGTCTAATGAAAAAGACGTCAACTCGTCCAATGGTTGCGATCAAATTTGTCAAAAATGATAAAGAGCGTTAGTTAGAACGACGATAGTATGCTGAAAGTAGCTTTGCTCGACGCAATGCGAGCAATATCAGCAGTGCCAACACATATGCGCCAGGTTCAATAATGTCGGATTTTACCGACCAGTAGAAATGTATCACGATCAATATTGCCGCGAGATACACCATATTGTGCAGTGCTTGCCACTGGCGTCCCATTTTGCGCTGCAATCTCTTAAAGGAGGTTATCGCCAGCGCAAATAAAATAACGAACGCGGCCATACCTAAGGTGATGTATGGTCGCTCAATGACCTCTTCAATAAACAAACTAAAATCGAATTGCAGCTCAAAGAAGATGAAATTAACAAGGTGTAAACAGGCAAAGAAAAATGCATAGAGCCCCAGCAATCGCCTGAAGCGCAATAGCCATGGCAATCGGTATAATTTCGCTAAAGGACTTATCATTAAGGTTAATAACAAGGTGTTGAGTGCCGACATTCCGGTAAAATGTATGATCGCTTTAACGGGATCGCTGCCGAGCTGGTCATTAATCGCAAGAAAATAATAATAGAGTGCCCAAACCAGAGCTATCGTATGAACGAAACATTTCAGAATAATAATTGTTCGAGAAGAAGGTCGGTAGCTGCTCATTTAATAATTTTTTCTCAAATCCATGTTTCGGTATAAATCGGCCACCTGTTCGCCATAGCCATTAAACATTTGTGTTTTGATTCGATTGCGGGTGAACAGGCCTCCGCGGGTAATGCGTCGCTCACTTGCCTGACTCCATCTTGGGTGATCTACCTCAGGATTCACATTGGCAAAAAATCCGTATTCACCCGGGGCGAGAATATTCCAGGTTGTGGGTGGGCGCTCTTCCATAAGTTTAATTTCAACAATCGACTTGATGCTTTTAAATCCATATTTCCAGGGAACGACCAGACGAATCGGCGCACCGTTTTGTGGCGGTAAGGTCTTTCCGTATAAGCCAACAGACAAAAGCGAAAGAGAGTTCATCGCTTCGTCAATGCGCAGCCCTTCGACATAGGGGTAATCAATACCACCGCCCAAAAATCGACTACTTTGGCCAGGCATTTGCTCAGGATCATACAGCGTTTTAAATGCCACATATTTCGCCTTGCTCGTCGGTTGCGCCCGTTTAATGAGCTTGCTGAGCTCAAATCCAAGCCAGGGGATCACCATTGACCAGGCCTCTACACAGCGCAGACGATAAATTCTCTCTTCCAAATCAAATACTGAAAACAACTGTTGGTAGTCGAGCGTAAAGGGTTTTTCGACTTCTCCGGTAACCGTTAATGACCAAGGATCAACATTGAATTTTTGAGCGTTTTCCTGCGGCTCATTTTTTTGAGCACCAAACTCATAAAAATTGTTGTGACTAATGACTTTAGCTTCTGGCGTCAACGTATCACTCACCAAATCAGAATTGCTTTTCACCACCTCTAACGATTTGGTTTTAAACGTCGCGGCATTGGCCGTATTTATTCCGCCAACACCATTGGCCCATAGCAAGCTGCTGGCACCGGCAAACCCCAAACCTTTAAGTACTTGCCTGCGCTTTACATAAACAGACTCATCGGTCACATCCGCCTCGGTTAGTCCGCGCGAGCGACCATCGTCAGATATACTTGTTTTGCCAATATTTTTAATCAACATAAATTAAGCCAGAAAAGTTCGATATACACAAAGACAGATAAAGTATGAATAATCTTTCTCTGAGTTTATCGATAACAGGCAATATTGACTAGCGTCTTGTAAAGTGGCTAAAGGAGAAAAGTGTCGAGATAAAAAAAGGACAGTAACAACTGTCCTTCCAATATTTGTTTTTTTGCACTCAGAAGCGTTATGCGGCGTGAGCGACCTGCTGTAAATAATGAACGATCGCTTTAGATTCATACATCCATTGTGATGAACCATCTTCGCGATCAATACGAAGACACGGTACGGTGCGCTTGCCACCATTTTCCATCAATTCGGCCAGAATGTTGTCCTGCTTAATGTCACGAATTTCGATATTCAAATTTTCACGGCGGATCGTGCGACGAACCTTGACGCAAAACGGACAAGCATTGAGCTGGTATAAACTAAAGTGGCGGGTGGTTGCATCAAGCTGTTGTTGCAATTCCTGTTCACGTTTTGCTTTTTTCGGGGCAAAAATAAAGTTAAATAATAAAATCAATCTGCCTAAAATAAAGCGAATAATCGTCATAACGACTCCTGTAAAAAAAACGGGTTTAGCCTGGCAATTCGTTACCAGACGATAAAACTGTTGGTTGTTGGTGGACGTGTATTACCACATAAGATCATCTGGGATCTGATATTCTGCATAAGGGTCATCTTCATCCACAGCCTGATCCTGTTGATTCGTTTCATAATTCACTAATACACAGGTCGCATCTAAAGTCGCGATTTTATCAGCCGTTTGTGACGTCACTACAAATAATGATTGATCTAATGCACATAACGCTAAAACCCCTTTGGTAAGGGCCGTATGGGTTTTTTCATCGATAAACAGGCTTTTCACTTTTGTGTCTTGAGTGAAGTTAAACTTCACGTCGCCATCGATACCCTTTAGAGTGTGGTGTTCGAGGATTTGGGCGATTCGGTGCTTCTGCTCTTTGTCCGCTAACGCCTGTTGACGTTGAGCATTTAGCTCTTGATCTTTCTGGGATTTTTCCTGGCGAGCAAGCTCTAAATCTTGTTTAACTTTCTCTTGCAGGCTGACATCCACCTGCGCACCGCTGCGCTTTTGTTTATTGCGCTTGCGTTTGTCACTGTTTGCCTGACGGGCTTTTTGTTTGGTGGTTAATCCAGCCTTTAACAATTGATCTTGTAATGATGCCATATCGATTATCAATTCCTGTATTCAAATCTGGCGCTATTCTACCAGAATCCTGCTGAAATCAAATAACCTCATTTAGCGGTTGACAGTTTTTAACCACTCCCATACTGTATGGTATTAAAGTATTAACTCAAATTTTACAAGCAACGATTTGCAGAGCTTAAATTGACTAACGTTTTAGTTGTATTTCACTTTATTACCTTTATTCGGTGTTAGCCGGAGGGTTTCTCGTGAAATAACAACGATGAAAGCCTCCAGATGGAGGTTTTTTTATGCATGTATATATTGGTGACAGGCAATGGAAGAAAAATTAGATTTATTAAAAATTCGGGAACAGATTTCATCACTGGATAATCAGCTGTTAGGTCTGGCAGCCAAAAGGCGTGAGCTGACAATGAATGTGGCAAAGAGTAAAGCCCATATCATCCGTCCGGTTCGAGATCAGCAACGAGAACAGGAATTGTTGGTCAAATTGATCCAACAAGGCAAAGCCTTAGGTCTCGATGCCCACTATGTCACCCGTTTATTCCAGTTAATCATTGAAGATTCGGTGCTCAATCAACAAGCATTTTTACAGGAATTGAAGAACCCAAATACTAAGACACCCACCGTAAGCGTGGCGTTTTTGGGTGACAAAGGATCATACAGTTATCTTGCCAGCTACCGCTATTTTTCAAGACGCGCCGAAGAGATTATTGAATATGGCTGTGCCAGTTTTAACGATATTCTCAATCAAGTGGAATCCGGTAATGTCGACTACGGTATGCTACCAATTGAAAATACTAGTTCCGGCAGTATTAACGAAGTCTATGATCTGTTACAGCACACCAATCTTTCGATTGTTGGCGAGTTATCGCAACCCATCGAGCATTGCCTGTTATCGGCGGGGAATACCTCCCTCGATGCTATCGATACCATTTATGCCCATGCACAACCGGTTCAACAATGTAGTAATTTTTTAAATAAACAAAGTGATATTCGTATTGAATATTGTGAAAGCAGCGCTGATGCCATGCAAATGGTTGAAAAACTTACACAGCCAAACGTGGCCGTTATTGGCTCGGAAGAAGGCGGGCAACTGTACGGTTTGCAAGCCTTGCAAAAAGGCATTGCTAATCAAGAAGAAAATCACTCACGATTTATTTTGGTCGCTCGCAAGCCTGTGGATGTAGCCGAACAGATCCCTGCAAAAACGACGTTAATTTTAGCGACGGGCCAGGCGCCTGGTGCGTTAGTCGATTGTCTTGTTGTCCTTAAGCAATACGATATCAATATGACCAAGTTAGAATCCCGCCCGATTCAAGGACGCCCATGGGAAGAAATGTTTTATATTGATTTAGAAGCAAATTTAAAATCCATTGCAATGCAGGAATGCTTAACCAAGTTGACCGAACTCACGCGCTTTATCAAAGTATTAGGGTGTTATCCAAGTGAACAGGTAAACCCTACAAGCGTGCCTTTTGCCGCTCTTCATAATGAATAGTACGTTGAGTGATACATATTAAGCCGTGCAAATAAAAAGTGAGCCTTAGGGCTCACTTAAACAACGCTTCCACAATAGAATGTGATTAACAGAGTTATTTCGTCAATTTGTTAAAGTCACCCGCTTTGAAAACATTCGATTTTTGCGAGCCGATATATTTTTTAAAGGCGGCGTTAACTTGTTCTGTGGTTAACGTTTTGTAATCCTCCACTCGCTCCTCGTAATAGCTTAAGTCGCGTTCCTCTTCCGTGGCATCAATTAAAATCCCCGCAACATAAGCATCACTGGCCCACTGACGTTTGCGCGAACTAATATAACCGTCAATCGCCCGCTGCACTTCTTCATCACTAAACCCTTCGGTATTGACCTTGTCAATTTCCTCCTGATACGCCTTAAGTACGTTATCCATATTTTCCGGTGCCGAAATTGCTGTTGCATAAAAAACGCCGGTATCATCTTTTGTTGAGGCTTGTAGGCCCGAGCCAACCGAGTAACTGTAACCTTCCTTGACACGAATTCGTGCACCAATGCGCGAAGTAAACGCATCGCCACCAAAGATTGAATTGGCGATAAATAACGCCGGATAATCATCATCGGTGGATTTAATCATCACAGGGTTAATCATATAGACCGAAGCGTTTGCCTTGTCCGGTGTTTCAGAACTTACCATTAGGCCTTGCTTATCGCGCAGATTGATCGGGATGTATTGGTATTCAATCTCTGACGTATAGGGATTTAACACTGCCTGTAAATGTTCAGAAACCGCTTTACTATCTACATTACCAACTACCGCAACATGGCCATTGTTGATGGCAAAAAATTCGTTGTATAGAGCTTCAAGTTTGACACTGTCTAACGCTTTGATGGCTTCAATCTGGGTATCGGTATCCATGTAGGCCTTTGGATGCCCTGTGGGATAATCAAATAATGTTTCACGATAGCTGTTTAATGCGACAGTACCGGGTTCCGTGCGCTGCTGGTTTAGCCCGGCAATCATGCCCTTTTTCGCGATATTCAGTTCTTTGGCAGGAAACGTTGGTGCAGCCAGTAACTCGCCCATATAATCAATAACCGCCGGCATGTTTGTAACATCGGTTTTAATATCAATACTAAACTCACCTATCGCATTAGAGCCAAATGACAAACTAGATTTCAATTGATCGAGACGGTCAGCAATTTCCGATTTGCTGTAATTTTCATTTCCCGCCTTGATTTGACCGCCAATAAATCCCATGGCTATGGCGTGACCATTTAATGCCTCTTCATTCGCGGTCGGAAAATACATTTTGATGAGCACTTCTTCTCCGCGAAGCTTTTTTGGGTAGATACTGACTTTGGTACCTTCCGGCCAGGTTTCAGTGTAAAGTCGTGCTTTAATATTCTCAACCGAATTATCGTAAACTTCTCCGGCAGTCACGGCATCTCTACCCACATAATCGCCAAGTATTTCACTGGCCACGGGAACCTTGGCGATTTGAGCTCTTTTCGGGTTTTGAGTGGGTAAAAAGCGTCCTAACGTTCGGTTCGAGCTGATTAAATATTTTTCGGCGACCATTTGTACTTGTTCAACGGTTACCTGCTCAACCAAGTCTCGGAAATAGAACATATACCGATAATCACCTTTAGCGATATATTCCGCTAAAGCCATACCAACGCCGGTCGCATTGCGCATCTCCTGCTCAACCTGCTTAGCGAGAAGTGCTTTGGCAAATTCGACTTCCTCTTCCGTAATCGGCTTGTTTCCGATATTTTCCGCGAGGCGAATCAATGCATTTTCCAACGGCTTAAGTTCGTCAATATTCTGGCCTTTCTCACCTTGGGCTAGAAATAAAATTTGAGTACCTTCTTTTAGAAAAAATGAGACTTGGGTTCCACCAGAGGTGAGATCCTTGTCCACTAAATCCTTTTTAATTCGACCACGGCTACCATCCGCAAGAATTACCTGCAATACCTGTAACGGCGCGGCATCCGGGTCTAGGCCAGATGGTCCATGATAGTACAAGCCCAGAAAAGGCACATCGCCTGTTCGGCGAAGGTTAACCACGCGCTCTCCATCTTGTGTAGGTTCACGGGTATACAATTTTTCGACCGGTTTTTGGGGTTGGTCAATCGCGCCAAAAGTTTGTTCTATTCGGTGTTTGGTTTTGTCACTGTCAAATCGACCAGCAACAATCAAGGTGGCATTATCTACGCGATAGTGAGAATGATAAAACTCACGTAACTTAGGAAATGGGAAGTTCTCAACATCGGAGCGGGCACCTATGGTTGAATTGGCGTAATTGTGCCAGAGGTTGGCCACAGAAGCCAAACGAGCCATGAGAATTCGTGACGGTGAGTTTTCATTGCGTTCCATCTCATTGCGTACGACCGTCATTTCACTTTTCAGTTGTTCTTCGGTAAACGTCGCGTTGACCATACGATCCGCTTCCATACCCAATGCCCAGTGCAATGAATCTTCACTGGCTTCAAATGATTCGAAGTAACTGGTTCGGTCATACCAGGTATTGGCGTTGGCAGCCATGCCACGTTGTTTAAATTCTTTGTCAATTTCCACATAATTAGTCGAACCTTTAAACAACATATGTTCAAGCAAATGAGCCATGCCTGTCTCACCATACTTTTCATGTACAGAACCAACTTTATAGGTGATATTTACCATGGTTTTTGGCTGCGAGTCATCTTTAAACAGCAGCACTTTTAAACCATTGCTGAGCATATACTCTTCAATGCCTTCGACATTGCGCACATACTCTAACGTGTGTGTTGGTAAATTTTCGGCCTGTTCAATGGTTGAATCTTCAGCCGTCGTAGGGGAATTATCATCAACACTAGAGCAGCCCATAAGCGCCGTTGTAAATGCCAGACAAAAGTAAAAATTCTTTTTAAAGATCATAAAGATCACCAATCCTGTGGAATTTCATTGAGTTAAATCATTATGGATAAAAGTCACGACAATTTAAAGGTTACACGAGTCTGCCAGGCAATTAAAAATGTAAAGATTTATCCGCCAGCTAAAGTGCTTCTCAGGTTGGAACACTCTAACTCATTCATTTCTCGCACTTTAAACAAGTCTGGCTTAACGATGTAAATTATCCATGCATTGTAAATCGTAGTCTTGTTTACAACGGATATCTTGCTAACTATTGACGCCTAGTCTCTTGTTAACTATGAATGTCTTGCTAACCATGGGTGTCTTGTTAACTATGGGCGTCTTGCTAACCATGGGTGTCTTGTTAACCATGGGTGTCTTGCTAACCAGTCTTGTTAACCATGGATGTCTTGTTAACTATGGGTGTCTTGTTAACCATGGGTGTCTTGCTAACCATGGGTGTCTTGTTAACCATGGGTGTCTTGTTAACCATGGGTGTCTTGTTAACTATGGGTGTCTTGCTAACCATGGGTGTCTTATTAACTTTGGATGTCTTGCTAACCATGGGTGTCTTATTAACTTTGGATGTCTTGCTAACCATGGGTGTCTTATTAACTATGGATGTCTTGCTAACCATGGGTGTCTTGTTAACTATGGGTGTCTTGTTAACTATGGGTGTCTAACGAATCATCCTCTCAATTGCGCGAATCGTTTGTAATTTAAGCCATAAAAAAGCCGACATCTGCCGGCTTTTTCAAGTTTTTCATCTGTATTTAGCAATCACACTAATTGGAAGTGGCGTTACGCTGCTGCTCTTCAATTTGTTGAGTGATGAACTCTGGTGATTGGGTGTTTCGACACAACCAATAATAGGCACCGGGTACAATAAATAACGTAAAGATTGTTGCCATCGCCACACCTGCGAAGATTACCACACCGATAACCATACGACTTTCAGAACCAGGTCCGGAAGCCAATACTAATGGGATTGAGCTACAGATAGTGGTGAAAGATGTCATCACGATTGGACGTAAACGCTGTTTTGATGCATGAATCAATGCATGTTCAAACGCTTCACCTTTATCACGTAATTGGTTAGCAAACTCAACAATCAAGATCCCGTTTTTCGCCGCCAGACCAATGAGCATCACAATACCAATCTGACTGTATACATTAAGGGTCATATCGAACATGTATAATCCAGCCAACGCACCAACCAATGCTAATGGTACGGTGATCATGATTACCAATGGATGAATAAAGCTTTCAAACTGAGCGGCTAAAACCAAGTAGGTAATAAGCAGAGCCAGAGCAAAGATTAGTAACATCGAGTTACCCGTTTCTTTTAACTTTTGCGACTGACCGGTGTAATCCACCGCGGCTTCCACTGGCAATTCATTTTTGACGATGTCATTGAGATAGTCCAGTGCCTCACCCAGGGTATAATCGTCTGCCACATTGCCGGTTAAGGTAATCGAACGCAGACGGTTAAAACGGTTCAAGTTTGACGAGGTAGCATTTTCAGTGATCGATACCAAATTCGACAATGCTACTAACTGCCCAGTCGATGACGAACGCACATATAAATTGTCTATCGAGCTTGGGCTACGATAATCATTTTCATCACCTTCGAGCATCACATCGTATTCTTCGCCGCGCTCAAGGTACGTGGTTACGCGACGATTCCCCAACATGGTTTCAAGCGTTGCGCCAATGTCCCCAACGGATACACCTAAATCCGCAGCCCTGGCGCGATCAATACTCACCATTAATTGCGGATAGGTTTCTTTATAATCACTATCCAAGCCAATAATCTTTGGGTTTTCCTGAGCTTTTGCCAAAACGATATCGCGCCAACGAGCGAGTTCTTCAAAGTCATTACCTTGTAACACGAAACCAATCGACTGACCGCCACTACCGCGACCACCGAGCCCACCACGCATCATCACAAACGCGCGGACATCGGTATATTGCGCCAAATCTCGATTAAACATATTCATAAATTCAAACGATGAAACCTTACGGTCTTCCCAATCAGGCAAACCAATAATGGCAATACCACCGGTTCCACCAAAACCAGGCACGCGAACCAGAACCCGTTCAAGAACCCCTTCGTCATGATAGTCCATTAATTTCGATTCGATCATCGTCATGTTTTCGGCATTACGTTCGAAACTTGCGCCTTCAGCGCCTGACATGATCATAAAGGCACTACCTCTATCTTCTTTTGGTGCATACTCAGAAGGCAGTTTGTCGAAGAGTACCCATAAGCTGGCAAAGGCTAAACCCATTACCACAAAAATCATCATCGGCTGTTTAATCACCGACACTAAACTATTGCCATAACTCGCTTCTAATTTGGCAAAGCCTTTATCAAGCAATTGCCCAAATGATGAGCTACGTTGACGGTGTTTTAATAGCTTGGAACACATCATTGGCGTTAATGATAATGCGGTCACTGAAGAGAAAATCACAGCTGCGGCAATTGCCAGAGCAAACTCGGTAAATAATCGGCCTATATCACCGGATAAGAAAATCAGCGGGACGAATACTGCGACCAATACCAGCGTTGTTGCCACAACAGCAAAGGCGACTTCGCGCCCACCGTTGTAGGCTGCCATGAGTGGTGTTTCGCCCTCTTCGATACGGCGATATATGTTTTCTAAGACAACGATGGAATCATCGACCACCAGACCGATTGCCAGCACGAGTGCAAGTAAGGTCAACAGATTAATGGAGAACCCCAGCGCCGAGAGAATGATCATCGAGCCAATCAAAGCAACGGGTACGGTGACGGCTGGAATAAACGTCGCCCGTATATTACCCAGGAAGATAAAGATAACCAACACGACCATTAACATCGCGATGCCTAACGTATTGTATACCTCATCAACCGATTGCTTAATAAATATGGAGGAATCATAACTGGGAATAATCGTTGTACCGGCAGGCAGGTTTTCTTTGATAATGTCCATTTCCGATCGAGCAGCTTCCACCACATCTAGCGTATTCGCGGTCGATTGCTTGATGATCCCGAGCCCGACCATGTTTTCACCGTATCCGCGAAACAGGGTTTCATCGTCTTCAGCCGTCACACTGACCTCAGCGATGTCACCGAGTCGAACCAGCGAATTATTGTCGCCGCGAGCAATCACCATTTGCGCGAAGTCCTGCGCCGTATTATAGCTTCGAGCGACACGCACATTAAAGTTACGATCGATGGATTTGACTTCACCCGCAGGTAATTCAATATTTTCTTTGCGCAGGGTCGATTCGATATCCGCTACCGTGATGTTGCGAGCCGCCATCGCCTGTCGATTTAATACAATTTTCATTGCATAGGTACGGCCGCCACCAACCATCACTTCAGCAACGCCATTGACCACCGCAAATCGGTCAACAATATAGCGATTGGCATAATCGGTAAGTTCCAGGGTATTAAAGACTTCCGACTGTAATGTGAACCAAACGATTACGTCTTCGTCGTCATTGGCTTTTTGGATCTCTGGCGATTCAGCTTGTTCTGGCAAGCGACCGATTTCGGAAGATATTTTGTCGCGTACATCGTTGGCCGCGCCATCAATGTCACGATCGATATCAAATTCGATAGAAATACGCGAGCGCCCATCACGGGACTGGGATTTAATATTTTTAACCCCCTCAATACCGCTAATTCTATCTTCTAACACTTGAGTGATTTTAGTTTCAACAATAGCGGCAGAAGCGCCGTTGTATTTGGTGGAGACGGTAATCACTGGCTTGTCCGTATCTGGATACTCACGTAATGGCAACATCAAAAATGCAACGATACCAAAGGTGATGATAAGGAGATTAAGAACCGTTGCAAAAACCGGGCGTTTAACGGATAAATCGGAAAGAATCATTACTCGTCTCCTTTCACCGTTGTTGGGGAGTCACCGATAATTTTCACTTGCGATCCATCACGCAACTTCAATGCACCTTCTACCACGACGTCTTCCGCTAAATCCAAGCCACTGATAATTTCAACAATGCCCGGTTTACGACGACCGATTATCACGGGTTTTCGCTTGGCCACGCCTTGCTCAGCAACAAATACAAAATGGCTGTCTTCGAAAGGGATTACCGCGCTCTCCGGCAATTGCATAATTTCTTCAACCTTGCGCTTAATTGCAATGCCCATCAACATACCAGGGCGTAGCTTACCTTCCATATTTGGTAGCTTTGCCCGTATTTGAATGGTGCGGGTCATAGAGTTGACGCGCGATGAAATACCAGTAACCGTCCCCTTAAAAGACTCATCTGGATACGCCACATTGCGGGCGGTAATCGTTTGACCAACCGAAACTGTGGGCAAAAAACGTTCTGGTATGGCAAAATCGACTTTAATGGTTTCTAAATCATCCAAAGACGTAATCACGTCACCATTGCTTATCAACGCGCCCACACTGACTTGTCTGAAGCCGAGTTGCCCCGCAAACGGAGCCTTAATGGTCAAGTTATCGAGAACCGCTTGTGCGCTTTTCAACTGCGCGCGTATCGATTGAGTTTTCGATAATTGCTCGTCACGCTGTGAAATGCTGCCAACATTACGATCGAGCAAATTATTGTATCGTTTCAATTGTGATTCTGCTTCGTCCAAGTTCGATTGCAGCTCTTTCACTTTGGCGAGTTCCTCGGCGTTGGCAAGTTGAACTAAAACGTCGCCCCTCTCAACTTTGTCACCATCATCAAAATAGATGGATTGCACGATGTCTGAATATTGCGCGGTTATCATCACTTGTTCATTGGCATTTGCAGTACCTAATGCTTCGAATTCGTCACTAAACTCTGCGCGGATCACCGGCGACGTTTTGACGGTAACCTGTCGAGCTCCACGTTCTTGCTCGGCACTTTCTTCTGGCCATTGTAAATAAACAATTAACGCTGATAAAACAACAGCTAAAATAATTAAAGGAAGGCGAGAAGCGTTTTGATTTTCCATGATATGAATTCTTAATATAAAACTGGCGTTAATATAGCTTAGATTGCCTTTTAACACGATAATCAAGTAAGCTAAATTCTATGATTTACAGTATTTTTACGATTAACAACATACGAATACATTTGAGATAAGGTTCAAAAGGATATCCCATGAAAAAATTAGGCATAATTGCGCTCATTATTTTGTTGTTTTGTGGTGCCGCACTTTGGTATTTGGCGTCACAGGATTGGAATGGATTTTTAAAATCACAATTGGAAATACGCGGTACTGCGCTGATGGGCGAACCCGTGACTGTACAGGAAGTTGACCTTAAATTAATGGAAGGTTTTGGCGCGATCAGAGGCTTCAAAGTTGCCAATCCTGAAGGTTTTAATGCTAAGCATGCCATTGACTTTGGCGAAGTGGCAATGGATATCGACTTGGAAAGTTTACGCGGCTCTCCTATCGTAATTGAACATGTCACAATTAAGGATCCAAAAGCCTTTATTGAATTTACCGGTACCGCTAGCTCCAATATTCAGGAGCTGATCAGCAATGTGAAAAAACAACTCCCAAAAGGCAACAAGCAGCCGCAGCCAAAAGCAGAAGATAAGCAAGAAACATTAATCGCAATAAAGAAGATCACGTTATCGGGTATGGCGGTTAAAGCAGACACCAGCAAACTTAATTCAAAAGTTTATGATGTCAATGTGCCAGCAGTTGAGCTAGGCAGTATTGGCGGTGACAAAGGGCTTCCAGCGGATCAAATCGGCGCGGAATTAGCGAACCGAGTGTTAGAGGTTGTGGAAGAACAAGCGGAAGATATGACCAAACAAACGATTATGGATAAGGCAGAAAAAGAAGGTAAAAAGCTTCTCGATAAGCTTTTTAAGAAAGACTAATCCATTTTACTCACTCAAACCAAAGGCGAGTCACTATAGGCTCGCCTTTTTCATTACCGATAGCTAATATTTAACTTGGTATACTGAGCCTGGACAGGTGAATTGAATACAAAAGTAACCCTGAAACAACAACTAAGAAATAACCTTATTGCCATAATCTCGATATTTATTGCGATCTCTTCGTTGGCTTACAACACCTGGCGCAATGAGCAAACGGAATATAACCGCAATATTCGAACCTCGTCTTTTGAAATCATCATGTCATTGGCACAATTGCAACTATTGGTCGATTACACGTATTACGACGACGTTAATAAGGGCGATCCTTTAAAAGGTTGGTCGTATGTGCTTTATATCCGGGATTTAACCTCGGCCATGTCACGATCCAGTCAGCATGCTTCTAATGAATTATTTACGGTGTGGCAGCAGAACTTTCAACAAATAGATTCCGATAAACAAAGTATTGAGGCGGTAACTAAGGCGATAAAAAAATGTCGCGAGCAGGTGTTAGCGGAATTAAAAGAACTTAAATAGCGGGCGAAATATAAACAGCACGATAACAAGAACTGAATAAGAGCGTATCAAGGAGTCAGCGTCATTGAACGTGCAACTGTTCTGCCCCTTGATATGCAAACATTTATCGTTAGTGTTTAGCCGCAAGGTTGGCGATATCTTCACCGAGTGATACTTGTGGGCGTTCAATCACACGGCCAATTTCCTGACCATCTTTAAATACCACAAAAGTCGGTGTGAACTTAACCTGGTATTTTTCCGCCATTCCGTCGGGATCGGATTTTTGATAATCCAGCGAAATCAGTTGATATTCAAGTTCAGGGAGCAGCTCGGCTAATTTTAAAAAACGCGGGACTTCACGCTGAGAATCATGACACCAGGTGCCAAAAAACACTTTTACCTTAATCGCTTCCGCATAAGGTTGTAACGCAGCAGTTTCCTGTTCCGTGACATCATAATTTTCATAGGACAGGGTGAACTGTGGATAGTCGGCTAACAATACACTCCCTTCCATTGCCCCGTAAGTTTGCTCAATATCGTCTGAGGAAGTCGATTGACACGCAGTTAGGGTGAATAGACAGGCCACTAATAGACCGTACTTTAGATAAGAATAAACATTGGCTGACATTTTAGCTCTCCTTTGTCTTATTAAGTAATTGCTGACTTTCGAGCAAGAAGCTTTGTGCATAATCACCGAACCAATCGGAAACCTGGGTAAAGGTATTTAAAAACAATTCCTTATCCTGACATTCGACCGCACTAAGCAAGGTTAAAAATCGTTCAGCATATCGTTTCATAACCGCGACATTATTACCATTAGAAAAGATAATGTCCGCATAAAGCTGTTTATCTTGAGCGAACAATCGGCCCACCATCGCTAATTCCAGACGATAAATCGGCGAACTCATATCCAACAAGCGCTGTAAGTCGGTGCCTTCTTGCATCAAATGATAACCATAGCTGATAGTCGAGAAATGACGCATGACTTGTACCATCGCCATGGTTTCATCATGCTCAGCAGCTGAGTAATACTTAAGCTCTGCCCCCCAAACCTGCAGTTGTTGCATTAACCATTCACAATGGTGCAAAGCACGTCCTTCACACACAATGACGGTTTGTTTGATCATGCCTGTCACACCCGGGCCAAACATCGGATGCAAACCAACCACAGGGCCTTTGTGAACGTTAAGCATATGGGTCATTGGCTCGGACTTAATTGAAGTAATATCGGCCAAAATGCAATCTTTATCCAGGTCACTCAGTTGATTTATCACTCGTTCCGTAACATTGATCGGAACGGCAACAATCACGAGATTCGCACCGGTTAAAATATTATCGGCGTTGGGCCAATCTTGCGCTTCCAGTGTGTGAACCTGATAGCCGGAACGCTTAAACAGGTCGACAAAAATACTCCCAAGTTGGCCTTTACCGCCGATTACGACAACTTTTTCGATATCGGCATTGACCTTTTGGTAGCCTCTTTCATCTTGCGATGAATAAGAATCACGCATAATACGCTTGAACAGATCCTGAATAAGATCCGGGGATACTTCATAGTCTTTACATTTATCCGCCAGACTGGCCAGCAAAGCCTGTTCGCGAGAGGGATCAAAAATAGCCACCCCAGCCTTACTTTTCAGTGTCCCGACCTGACTGGTGATTTTACGTCGTGTCGCCAGCAATGAGAGCAACTGGTGATCAATATCATCAATCTGCTCTCGTAGCGCCGATAGCTCGGCGCTAAACTTTTCGTCTGTTATTGGCATGCAATCAGCTTATTCGCTTACTGAGCGTCGCGCCCAATTTCTCATTCATCGAGAATAATAAAGTTTCCGTGCTTTGCCAATCGATACATGCATCGGTTACCGAAACCCCGTAGGCCAATTCGTCTTTTGGCGTATTGGCACTTTGGTTGCCACCATTTAAGTGACTTTCGAGCATAATCCCGATAATCGATTTATTACCTTCACAGATTTGATTGACGACATTATCGGCGACCAAAGGCTGACGATTGTGGTCTTTGCTTGAGTTGGCATGTGAGCAATCAATCACTAACGCAGGATCCAGTCCTTTGCTCTGCAACTGTTCTTCGCATAAAGAGACATTGACAGAATCATAATTCGGCTGCTTACCACCGCGTAAAATTACATGACCATCAGGGTTGCCTGAGGTTTTAATCAATGCAACCTGGCCCTGGCGGTTAATTCCCATAAACCGGTGTGACGATGCTGCAGATTGCAATGCATTGATGGCGACATCCAGACTGCCATTGGTGCCGTTTTTAAATCCAATTGGCATCGACAGACCACTGGCCATTTCTCGGTGAGTTTGAGATTCCGTGGTACGGGCACCAATCGCCGACCAGCTAAATAACTCAGCTAAATACTGGGGTGAAATCGGATCAAGTGCTTCTGTCGCCAGCGGCAAACCAAGCTCGGTAAGATATAGCAACAATTCTCGCGCTGTTTTCAATCCGGTGGTGACATCAAAGGTATTGTCCATATGTGGATCATTAATTAGCCCTTTCCAGCCAACCGTTGTACGGGGCTTCTCAAAGTAAACCCGCATAACGATGTAAAGGGTATCCTTGTACTGGTCATGCAATTTCTTCAAGCGACGACCATATTCTTTGGCCGCTTCCACATCATGCACTGAGCATGGGCCGGAAATGACCAGGAGTCTTGGATCGCGTTTGTGAATAATGTCCGCAATAATATCCCGAGATTGTAATATTGACTGCCGGTGATGATCTGCCAATGGGAATTGCTCGCGCAACGCATCTGGGGTGATTAGGATTTCTTCTGAGTTGACGTGAACGTCATTTAGTCTGGTGTTTTGCATTGTTACGACTTCCGATGAAATAAATAAAACTAAAAATAAAAACGAATAACGAGGGATCGGTAAAGGATTACCAATAAAGATAGGTAAGGCGGTAATATCGGAAATGTGGTTTAAAGTTTTGCATTGCTACTCGTTGTTATTGGAAACATACTCGCCTGAGTGAGACCTTTTTAACAAGCATTGTTTCAACTGGCAAGTATTTTTTGCACCTTTTGGCAATTTTATTGTACAGGCAATTGAAACCATTGATTTTGGGTGAGGATTTCATCGGTGACGAATGTATAAAACACATTCGCTGAGGACTTTGTCGAAGACGTAAACTTCGTCATTGTGGCGACGGCCGTAATCTTTCTTTTTAATGTTTAGATACCGGACTACGCCGGCATGACGATGGCGGCTTTGTGACAATAGCGGCTTTGTGACAATAGCGGGAATTAAATTCCCTCAAGGTCGAAGGTGGCAGGTTGCAAGTGCCAATAAGAGCAGTACGTATCGCAAGCGATACTCCGAGTACATGACGGAAAATCGTCACTTCGAGTACACAATCGAAGATTGTTCCGGGTATACAACGAAAAACGTCGCTTCGAGTACGCTGGTGTCATCAGCTCCGAATACACATTATTCCGAGAGAAAAACAACCTAATCTCGCGTCATTCCCTGCCGCGACAGGGAATCTATCACCACCGCTTGAACGGCTATGTGCCAATAAGAGCAGTACGCATCGCAAGCGATACTCCGAGTACGTGACGGAAATCGTCACTTCGAGTACACAATCGAAGATTGTTTCGGGAACGCGACGAAAAACGTCGCTTTGAGTACGCTGATGTCATCAGCTCCGAGGACACGCTGTTTCGAGTGAAAAGCAACCCAGCCTCGCGTCATTCCCTATATGGACTCCCGTTTCATTTCAAGGATACTATCAAAATAAATTGTAAAACTGCTTCCGC
>NZ_VCBC01000008.1 GCF_005843925.1 Thalassotalea litorea | reverse complement strand
GCGCATTTTAGGGATTTTCAGCGCTGCGTCAACACCTAATTCAATAAAAATCGCAAAACAATGTTTGTTTGCTCAAAAATCCCACAGCGCTAACTTTTTGTTAACTTAACTGTGTAAATACTCTGCAACGTCCGCCAGTGTTTTAATGCGAAACGCATCGACAGCGTCATCATCAGGGTAATTCCCACAAAGAAATAAGCGAGTCGGCACATTAGCAGCCATCGCGGATTCCATATCCGAAGGTTTATCACCAAGAAATATACTTTGAGATAAGTCGATTTTATGATCGGCTGCTGCATCCAGGATCATACCCGGGCCAGGCTTACGACATTGGCAATCTTTCAGATAAGGTGGTTTTGCACTCGTAGGGTGATGGGGACAATACTTAACATCATTAATGATCACCTGATGTTCTGCGAATCGGTCTGTCATCCATTGCGTTAGTTGATGAAATTCTTGCTCACTATATTTACCACGACCAATACCTGATTGATTGGTGACAACGATCAATAAATAGCCTTTTTGCTGTGCTAAATGACACAGTTCAAAAATACCTGGGATGAAATCGAATAATTCGATTTTCGAAACATAACCGTGATCGATATTGATAATACCGTCCCGATCAAGAAATAATGCTTTGGTCATTGAATACGTTCTGCTTGCTTATATAGGCTTTGCTTTATAAAGGAAAGAATCGAAAGGAAAGCCAGCCCGTCAAACGCGCACTATACCATATCGCAGGAAAACTATCGTAAGAAAACCCTTACAACGGGTCGCCAGGCGGGCATATGCTTTCCCAGCAACCAATTACATAGCAAGGCCACCATCGATTTCAACAACACGACCGGTAAAGAAATCGTTCTCGAATATATAACGGGCCGTATGCGCAATTTCTTGAGCATGCCCTAAGCGACCGACGGGTTTCATTTTCTCAAGACGTTCACGCATCTCAGGTTTCATTGCATCGGTCATCGCAGTTTTAATCACACCTGGAGCAATAGCGCCGACACGAATACCATGACGACCTAATTCTCTCGCCCAAGTAACCGTCATCGCAACAACCCCAGCTTTTGATGCCGCGTAGTTAGTTTGTCCCATATTCCCCTGACGCGCGATAGAAGACATATTAATAATCACCCCGGAGCGCTTATGCTTTATCATTTGTACCGAAGCTTCGCGACCACAGAGAAAAACCCCCGTAAGGTTTACATCGATAACGGATTGAAATTGCTCTAACGACATTTTTCCCGTTACTTCACCATTTTTCGCTTTCACGAACATTCCGTCACGAAGGATACCCGCGTTATTAACGAGACCATCAATACCATTAAAATCTTCAGCGATTTTTGCGAAGGTATTTTCCACATCGGCTTCATCGGTAACATTCGCACCATAAGCCTTTGCTTCTGCGCCTATGGATTCCAGTTCGGCGATTACCGTCAATAGCGCATCTTTCGACATGTCTATCAGCGCCAGACGAGCGCCATGCTCGGCAAAATCTTTGGCCATGGCGCTACCTAAACCACCAGCCGCGCCAGTGATAACAATTACTTTACCGGATAAATTCATTTACCTTCCTTTTCATACATCTTAAAAATACTGGAAAAATCCAGTGTGCCATTGCCCTGATTCGCATGGAGCGAAAATAGATTACGGGATAATGCGCCCATCGGGGTTGTTGATTGGCTTTGTAATGCACAATCCATGGCTAGTCCTAAATCTTTTGCCATCAAGTCCACCATAAAGCCGCCCTGATAGTCATTACTGGATGGAACATTTTCCTGTACACCAGGACAGGGATTATATAATTCTAAAGTCCAGTTGCGGCCTGAGCTTTTCAGCATAATCTCTGATAATACTTTCGGATCGAGATCATTGTTGATCCCTAACTGCAGTGCTTCCGCCGTGCCCGCCATCAATATCGAAAGCAACATATTATTACAGACCTTTGCAACCTGACCGGCACCATGGCCACCGGCATGGAAGATATTTTTTCCCATCGCTTCTAATACGGGTCTGGCGCGACCAAATTCTTGTTCACTGCCACCCACCATAAAACTTAAGGTGCCAGCAGCCGCGCCGGCAACACCGCCTGATACTGGTGCATCGACAAATTCAATGCCTTTTTCTTTCAATGCTGTGGCGACTTTTACCGCAGTTGCTTTATCGATTGTGGATGAATCAATCGCCAGCGCGCCGGGTTTCATCGTATGAATAATGCCTTTTTGGGACAGGTAGCAAAATTCAACATGCTTTCCTGCAGGTAACATAGTCACCACTACGTCGGCATTTGTTACACATTGTTGAGCACTTTGACAAGCAGTCGCCCCTTGTTGTGCTAATACACTCAATGCTTCCTGACTTAAATCGAAAACATTAACCTGATGGCCAGCTTTCAATAAATTGGCGGCCATTGGCCCCCCCATGTTTCCTAAGCCGATAAACGCAATCGCCGTCATTTCAATTTCCTCTTGTTGTCTTTTTGTTGCACTACAGTCTTTGTCATTTTTATTTTTATTTTTATTTTTATTTTTTAATGGAACACAAAGATTAGCTCGCAGCCATAGGTCGTAAGCCTAAATTTGCTAAGGGATGTTCAGTACTCTGCCATTTGGACTCAAAAAACCAATCCAACACTTGCTCATCAACGCTCTCAATATTGGTATACTTCCATTTCGGCTGATTGTCTTTTTCGATAAGTAAGGCTCTTACCCCTTCTTTAAATTCACCAAATTCTGCGCATTTAGAGGCCAGGCTCAGCTCAAAACGAAAACAATCAGAAAGAGAATATGGCTGGCTCGTTTTTAGTTGTCTGTAAATAATCTGTGCGCTTAACGGGCTACCACTTTTAAACGTTTTCTGTGCTCGTTGTAGCCACTTATCATCGTTTTCTATGGCTAGGATTGCCTGTGCGATGTCTGGCAATGCGGAATGACTGGTGATCGATTCAATCAGCAACTGATGCTTGACGATATTCGAATGGGGCATCGACGATTTAACGTCGCCACTTAGCGCCGATAATACCTTAGTTAGTTTCTCATGATTGAGAGAGATCGTATCTCCCCAATGAACATCCATGAGCTGTTCGATAAGAACCTTCTGTTGCTGATTGGTGAGGAAGTGATCTGCCAAACCGACATGCAAAGCATCCGCGGCATTAACACTCGCACCGGTTAATCCTAAAAATAGCCCACAGCCTTTAGGCATATGGTTTAAGAAATAACTGCCGCCAACATCGGGGAACAGACCAATACTGATTTCCGGCATCGCAATCCGCGAGGATTCGGTTACGACTCGATGACTTGCGCCGGCCATTAAGCCGAGGCCGCCACCCATAACAATACCAGCCCCCCAAACCAAAAAGGGTTTGTTATAGGCATGTATCAAATAATCTAATTGATATTCATCGGTGAAATACTGACTAGCAGAGCCTTCGCCACTATCACCTTGCTGCATGCCTTTATAGAGGTGGACAATATCCCCGCCGGCGCAGAACGCTTTTTCACCACTGCCTTGCAATAACACCATCGCGATATCAGGATTTTTCTGCCACTGTAGAAGTTTCGGTAATAACTGATGAACCATATCATGGCTAAGGGCATTGAGAGACTTTGGTGAGTTTAATGTGGCGACACCAATCTTTTTCCCGTGAATCGCTCTAATTTCTTCAAATAACACCACTTCGGTCATAGGATTTCTCCCGCACCTTCGGCTAAGATACGACGCGACACAATCAGGCGCATAATTTCATTGGTACCTTCTAAAATTTGATGGACTCGCACATCTCGAAAGTGGCGTTCTAATGGGTACTCTTTAATATAGCCGTAGCCGCCGTGGATCTGTAAAGCAGCATCACACACGGCAAATCCGATGTCAGTCGCAAATTGCTTGGCCATGGCACAATACGCGGTCTTTTCACTGTCATTACTGTCCAACTTAAACGCCGCTAAACGCACCATTTGTCTTGCGGCGACCAGCTGTGTTGCCATATCGGCTAGTTTAAATTGTAGCCCTTGAAACGAAGCAATCGCTTTGCCAAATTGCTTGCGTTCTTTCATATATTCGGTCGCGGTATTTAAGGCCTGTTGCGCAGTACCAATTGAGCAGGTGGCAATATTGATGCGGCCACCATCGAGCCCTTTCATCGCAATGGCAAAGCCCTGCCCTTCTTCACCAAGCAAGTTGGTAACGGGGATACGGACATCTTCAAAGGTGATTAATCGCGTCGGTTGTGCATTCCAGCCAAGCTTTTCTTCTGCTTTTCCATAAATGACACCGTCATTATCCGCGGGGATCACAACCGCCGAAATCCCTTTCGCACCTTCGCCGCCGGTTCTCACCATCGCCACAAGGACGTCGGTTTCCCCCGCTCCTGAGATAAACATTTTTGAACCGTTAATAACGTAATCATCGCCATCTCGTCTGGCGCTAGTCGTTAACGATGCAGCATCAGATCCCGCACCGGGTTCTGTCAAACAGTATGACGCCAGCAATTGACCACTGACCAACCCTTCGCACCAGCGCTCACAGACGCTTTGCGTGCCCCAAGAAGCAATCATCCAGGTTGCCATATTGTGAATCGTTAACATCGCGGTTGTTGCTGTACACCCCATGGATAATTGTTCAAAAATCAACGAAGAATCAAGCCGACTTAATCCCATGCCGCCTTTATCTTCTGGTGTATAGAGACCGCAAAACCCCAACTCGCCAGCTTTTTGAATGACATCTTTTGGAAATATATGCTCTGCATCCCACTTGGCCGCAAGCGGAGCCATTTCCGCCATGGCAAACTGCTTTGCCATATCAGCAAACATTTGCTGTTCTTCGGATAAATTAAAATTCATCGGTTTTCATCTTCCCCAAATCTATTTTCGACACCATTGCAATGATTGTTATTTTTACTGTCGAAAAAAAAGCCGCAACAATTGCGGCTCACCTAATCTTGATATTAAAGCATTTCGATGGCTACGGCTGTTGCTTCTCCGCCACCAATACAAAGGCTTGCCAGACCTTTTTTCAGACCTTTGTTTTTTAATGCATGAATCAACGTCACCAGAATACGAGCACCGCTGGCACCAATTGGATGACCCAAAGCACAGGCACCACCATGAATGTTCACCTTTGCGTGATCGAGCTGCAATTCGTCCATGGCCAACATAGTAACCATGGCAAAGGCTTCATTGATTTCAAATAAGTCGACATCGGCAACTGACCAGTTGATGTTTTCCAACAATTTGGTGATCGCGCCAACGGGGGCGGCCGTAAATGTTTCAGGCGTTTGCGCATGAGAACTATGGCCCACAACTTTACACAAAGGTGTTAAACCTCGCGCTCGCGCTTCGCTTTCAGTCATCATAACCAGCGCGGCAGCGCCATCAGAAATGGAACTGGAATTAGCCGCTGTCACGGTACCGTCTTTTTTAAATGCGGGACGTAACGAAGGAATTTTTTCCGGACGCGCGTTACCCGGTTGTTCGTCAACGTCTACCGTGACGTCTTTTCGACGCTCAGTAAACGTGACTGGCGTTACTTCATTGTGAAATGCACCAGATACAATTGCATTATTGGCACGCTTTAATGACTCTAACGCAAACTCATCCATTTGTTCGCGACTGAAATTCTTTTCATCGGCCGTATCTTGGGCAAAACATCCCATTGCCACACCATCGTAAGCGTTTTCAAGACCATCGAACATCATATGATCTAAGGTTTGCGCATGACCCATTCGCATTCCTTGACGAGCTTTTGGCAGCAAGTAAGGCGCGTTTGACATACTTTCCATGCCACCAGCAACGACCACACGGTTATCGCCAAGGCGTAATGAATCGACACCCTGCATTACCGCTTTCATACCAGAGCCACACACCTTCGACACGGTTGTACAAGGTGTCGACATATCAATGTCTGCATATAACGCAGCCTGACGAGCGGGTGCTTGCTTCATCCCAGCAGTTAACACGCAACCCATCAAGACTTCATCGACCTGATCATTGGCGATATCGGCTTTCGTGAGTGCAGCGCGAATAGCGGCGGCGCCGAGTTTTACAGCCGGCACGGCACTCAGGCTCCCCATAAAACCACCCATAGGCGTACGGGCAGCGGCGACAATTACAATAGATTCGTTGCTAGACATAGTGCTTTCATTTCCATTTTTATTTCTGATTTCAAGATTAACGCAATTTCAAAGTTTACGCCAAGGTAAACTTTTCAAGTAAAATTACTCAAGCGTAATTATTTATTGCCATTCGCCACGATACGCCATCACACAATGCGATTTCTATAGTCCTATAGGTCTATAAAGCACAATAAAATCGCGGCTGTGCGAATTTATTTACAGGATCGCCGGCGTTAAAATTGGCGCAATGCCAAAAACAGCTTTACCTTTACGTAAACTTCACCTAAGTTATTGAAAAAGGTTTATTGAATATTCAGTATGAGTGAAGGAAACAACAAACAAGCGACATTCAGTATCAGTGATCTCGCCAGAGAATTTGATGTGACTACCCGGAGCATTCGATTTTATGAAGATCAGGGACTGTTATGCCCGCAACGGCGAGGACAAACTCGAATTTATAATCGCCGTGATCGGGTTCGTCTCAAACTGATATTGCGTGGCAAACGTCTGGGCTTTTCCCTGGCGGAAACCGGGCGCCTGTTTAATCTTTACGATGCTGATAAAACCAGCACAAATCAACTCGACACCATTATGACGTTAATAACAGATAAGAAATCTGCGCTACATCAACAACTTGATGATATCAAAGTTGTGTTAATGGAATTATCGACATTAGAACAACGCTGTAAACAGGCTCGCCTTGAGCTTTCCGAACAAGCCACCGCAACCTCAACAGCAAATACAACCAATAAGGCAGCATTATGATCTCCCGTTTCTCTTCTCTAAACTTTAATCTTGGCGAAACCGTGGAAATGATCCGCGATCAGGTCAATGCATTTGCCCGTGATGAAATTGCGCCACGTGCAGAGCAAATCGATATCGACAATGAATTTCCTAATGACTTGTGGCGCAAGTTTGGCGATATGGGCCTTTTAGGCATGACTGTTGATGAACAATATGGTGGCAGTGGTCTTGGATATATTGAACACGTAGTCGCAATGGAAGAAATCAGTCGAGCGTCCGCATCGGTTGGATTAAGTTACGGTGCTCATTCAAATCTTTGCGTAAACCAGATTAATCGCAATGGCAGCCACGAACAAAAAATGAAATATTTGCCAAAACTTTGCTCTGGCGAGCATGTCGGCGCTTTGGCTATGAGTGAACCCAATGCCGGTTCCGATGTGGTCAGTATGAAAATTCGTGCTGAGAAAAAGGGCGATAAATACGTATTAAATGGCAATAAAATGTGGATCACCAATGGCCCGGATGCCCACACATTTATTATTTATGCCAAAACCGATATCCATGCTGGCTCAAAAGGCATCACGGCGTTTATCGTGGAGCGAGATTACCCAGGTTTCAGCCGACATCAAAAACTCGATAAATTAGGCATGCGCGGCTCAAATACCTGTGAGTTAGTATTCGAAGATTGTGAAGTCCCCGAAGAGAATATTCTCGGTGAATTAAATAAAGGTGTCGCGGTATTAATGAGCGGCCTGGATTATGAGCGTGTCGTGCTGTCTGCAGGTCCTTTAGGGATCATGTCGGCCTGTATGGATAACGTTGTTCCTTACATCCATGACCGCAAGCAATTTGGCCAGTCCATCGGTGAGTTTCAGCTGATCCAGGGTAAAGTGGCTGATATGTACACACAAATGAATGCTGCCAGAGCTTATGTATATATGGTTGCACATGCCTGTGATCGCGGTGAGACCACGCGAAAAGACGCCGCCGGTGCCATATTGTATGCCGCCGAGCTCGCCACAAAAATGTCACTGGATGCGATTCAAATCCTGGGGGGCAATGGTTACATCAATGAATTCCCTACCGGCCGTTTATTGCGTGATGCCAAGCTTTATGAAATTGGTGCCGGTACCTCTGAAATTCGCCGTATGTTAATCGGTCGAGAATTATTTACCGAATCTAAATAAGCCGTTACTAAACCGGTATCTAGTAAGGAATTATCGTGGCGAAACTACACAGCAAAATCAATACTCGCAGCGAAGAGTTCGCTGCAAACCTGGCTCATATGCAGGAACAGGTGGATGATTTAACTCTGACTCTGGAGAAAATCAAACAGGGTGGTGGTGAAAAATACCAGCAGCGACATTTAGCTCGTGGCAAATTGTTACCCAGAGATCGGGTTTATCAATTGCTCGATCCGGGTTCTCCATTTCTGGAGTTTTCGCAACTGGCGGCTTTTAACGTGTATGACGATTATGTCCCTGCCGCCGGCATCATTACCGGGATTGGAAGGGTAAACGGTCAGGAGTGCGTGATAATTGCCAATGACGCCACAGTGAAAGGTGGTACTTACTACCCGCTGACCGTTAAGAAACATCTGCGAGCACAAACGATTGCCGAAGAGAATAACCTACCCTGCATTTATCTGGTGGACTCTGGCGGCGCCAATTTGCCCAATCAAGATGAAGTGTTTCCCGATAAAGAGCACTTCGGTCGGATCTTCTTTAATCAAGCCAATATGTCGGCCAAAAATATTCCTCAGATAGCGGCGGTGATGGGCTCATGTACCGCCGGTGGTGCCTATGTACCAGCGATGGCGGATGAGTCCATTATTGTGAAAGAACAAGGGACAATTTTTCTCGCCGGCCCCCCCTTAGTGAAAGCAGCAACCGGAGAGGTCGTTTCTGCCGAAGAGTTAGGAGGTGCCGATGTCCATTGTCGAACCTCTGGGGTTGCCGATCACTTTGCCCAGAATGACCAACATGCGTTACAGCTAGTACGACAGGCTGTAGGGAATCTAAACCGAGTCAAAGCCGGGCAATTGAGTATTAAAGCACCAAGTGAACCGTTATACGACGGTAAAGAAATTTACGGGGTGATCCCGAAGGATACCAGACAGCCCTATGATGTCCGCGAAATCATTGCTCGTGTTGTTGATGGCAGTAATTTTGATGAATTTAAAGCCTTGTATGGCACCACGTTGGTGTGTGGTTTTGCGCATATTCATGGGTATCCCGTCGGTATTGTGGCTAACAACGGTATTTTGTTTGCGGAATCCGCACAGAAAGGCGCGCACTTTATCGAGCTATGTGCGCAACGGAAAATTCCTCTGGTGTTTTTACAAAACATCACCGGTTTTATGGTTGGTAAACAATACGAATCTGGTGGTATCGCCAAACACGGGGCGAAAATGGTCACCGCAGTCGCCTGTGCTCAGGTTCCGAAGTTTACGGTGCTGATTGGAGGTAGTTTTGGCGCCGGAAATTATGGTATGTGTGGCCGTGCCTACGATCCGCGCTTTATGTTTATGTGGCCCAATGCCCGTATCTCGGTAATGGGGGGCGAACAAGCCGCTGGCGTTTTGGCACAGGTAAAACGCGATCAAAAACAAAAACGTGATGAGCAATGGAGCGAGCAGGAAGAACAAGCGTTTAAACAGCCCATTATCGATGAGTATGAAAAACAGGGGCATCCATATTTTGCCTCGGCACGCTTGTGGGATGACGGGGTTATCGATCCGGCGGACACTCGTCAGGTGTTGGGCTTAGCCATTTCAAGTTCCCTCAATGCAAAAATCAATGACAGCCGCTTCGGCATATTCAGAATGTGATCGCCATGACAATTTATGCGTGATCATTAGGCGATAAATGAAAATGAAAATTGAAAACTTACACATTCCATGTTTAACAATAAATTGGAAAGACGAACAAGTCAGCCGTCGCCAACTTAACATCGCCCGTTCAGGAATCGACCACTTACCGTTCGTAATTGGTATTGGGAGAACAACATTATGACAATTTTGAGTACGAGCCCGTTGCTAACCGTTACCTACCCTAACGAAGCGATTATCGAAGTCAGTTTAAATAACCCGGAAAAGTTTAACGCGTTCGACGATTCCGTCATCCTCGCGATGAGCGAAGTGTTTGCCCAGATAGCCAATGATCAAGACCTGCGTGTCTTGATTTTATCAGCACAGGGTAAACACTTTTCAGCCGGGGCAGATTTGTCCTGGATGCAGCGTATGGCTGATTATAGTTTCGAACAAAATCAGCAGGACGCTATGGCACTGGCGACCATGCTGTATCAATTAAACACCCTCCCCCAGGCAACGATTGCCAAAGTACAGGGAGCGGCCTTTGGCGGCGCCGTTGGTCTGATCAGCTGTTGTGACATGGCGATTGCCAGCGACAATGCCAGCTTTTGTTTATCGGAAGTCAAGCTTGGGCTTATTCCCGCCACCATTAGTCCATACGTGATACAAGCCATAGGACCTCGCGCCTGTCGTAGATATTTCCAAACCGCAGAACGTTTTAATGCAAACGAAGCGACAAGGCTTGGCTTAATTGATGAAATTGTTGAACTGGACACCTTGACTGCAAGCGTCTTGAACCGCGCCAATCAGATACTTAGTAATGGTCCGGATGCCGTGCGTCAGGCTAAATCTCTGGTGCTCGATTTTCAGCACCAGGAAATCAATGACTCTGTGCTCGCACAAACCAGCGAGCGAATTGCTCAGGTTCGGGTAAGCGATGAAGGTCAGGAAGGCTTACAGGCCTTTTTCAATAAACGACCGGCCAGTTGGTTACGCGATAAGGAATAATGAATCATTATGTTTAACAAAATACTCATCGCCAATCGTGGCGAAATCGCATGTCGAGTGATCGCGACAGCCCGTAAAATGGGCATAAAAACGGTCGCGGTGTATTCCGATGCTGATCGCCAGGCAATGCACGTAACCCTTGCTGATGAAGCGATTTACATTGGCGCGGCTCCCGCCAAAGACAGTTACCTACAACCACAAAAAGTGATTGATGCGGCCATTAAAACCAATGCACAGGCGATCCACCCTGGTTATGGTTTCTTATCGGAAAACGCCGAGTTCTGCCGTTTGTGTCAGAGCCATAATATCGCCTTTATCGGACCTCCGGTTGCGGCAATAGAAGCCATGGGCTCTAAGTCGGCGGCCAAAGCCATCATGGAAAAGGCCAATGTGCCATTAGTGCCAGGCTATCATGGTGACGATCAGAGTGAAGACTTAATCAAACAACATGCCGATGCCATGGGCTACCCTGTGCTTCTAAAAGCTGCCGCAGGTGGTGGCGGTAAAGGCATGCGTCAGGTGTGGCACGAAGAAGAGTTTTCCAACGCTCTGGCGGCGGCAAAGCGCGAATCTCTGGCCGCATTTAATGACGACATTATGTTGGTCGAAAAATATCTGACCCAACCTCGCCATATTGAGATCCAGGTGTTCTGTGATGATTTTGATAATGCCGTGTATCTGTTTGAGCGGGATTGCTCAGTACAACGCCGCCATCAAAAAGTTATCGAAGAAGCGCCAGCTCCTGGATTGAGTGAAGCGGTCCGTGAGAAAATGGGCCAAGCGGCAATCGCAGCGGCCAAAGCTATTGGTTATCGCGGTGCGGGTACCGTTGAGTTTCTCTATGAGCGTGATGGTTCATTTTACTTTATGGAAATGAATACCCGATTACAGGTTGAACACCCGGTAACGGAAATGATCACCGGCCAAGATCTGGTTGAATGGCAGTTACGAGTTGCCGCCGGAGAAGCATTACCGGTAAAACAAAATGCATTACGCATTAACGGCCACGCATTTGAAGCTCGGATTTACGCCGAAGATCCAAAACAGGACTTTTTACCGGCGACAGGAACGTTAAATTTTTTGAAAGCGCCCGCCGAAAATGATCATGTTCGAGTCGACACCGGCGTCCGTCAAGGTGATGAAGTCAGCGTTTATTACGACCCGATGATTGCCAAGCTCATTGTCTGGGACGAAGATCGCGACAAAGCGCTGGCGAGATTACGTCAGGCATTAAAGCATTACCAAATTCAGGGCGTTACCACCAATATTGACTTTCTTTACAATGTAGCCAGTAATCCGGCATTTGCCCAGGCGGATGTGGATACCAGTTTTATCGATACACACCAAAGCCATTTGTTTAACGAACACGTTGGTGAAATAGACGCGTTATTACCATTTGCTGCGACTTACGTATTGCTAAAACAAAAACGTTGCAATCAATTGCTCAGCAGTACCAATGATCCCTACTCCCCTTGGCACAACAACAACGCATGGCGAGCCAATGAAAAGAACCTACACCGAATCTTGCTCAACATCCAATCGCAAAGTTTTGAAGTGGAAGTTGAAGAGCGGCGCGAAGGCGACCAACAATATTATCTGGTTAAATGTCAGGCGCAGACCTATGACGTGCAAGGGCAATTACTTGATGATCGCCTGCTGATCACGGTTAATGGTCATCGCCGACAACTCGTTGTTGCCGATCAAGGTTTATCGTTTACGCTATTTTTTGACCAGTTAGGTGAGCAAGGTGCGCTGACCTGTACCCAGGTCATGAACGATTATAATGATGCCAATGACGATTCCAGCGACAACGGATTACAGGCTCCGATGAATGGTACCTTAATCGCCACGTTAGTCGACATTGATGAAACTGTGACCAAGGGCCAGGCATTGATGATCATGGAAGCGATGAAAATGGAACATACGATTGTTGCCCCATCCGACGGCAAAGTCATTGAGTTTTATTACCACAATGGTGATATGGTCGATGGTGGCTCACCGCTACTGGCATTTGACAACAAATAAGTAAGGCAATTATGATTAAAGCAAACCCTAGGTTACCCACACAGGTAAAGCTGGTGGAAGTCGGTCCAAGAGATGGTCTGCAAAATGAATCCGTGGCCATTGATGCAAGCACCAAAGTTGAACTTGTTGATCGACTGACAGATGCCGGTTTGTCCTATATCGAAACCGGCAGCTTTGTATCGCCTAAGTGGGTGCCACAGATGGCAACGTCCAGTGATGTTTTTGCACAGATCCGCCGTAATCCCAAAGTCACCTATGCCGCGTTGACGCCTAACTTGCAAGGACTACAGGCTGCCATCGCTGCAGGTGCCGATGAGGTGGCGATTTTTGGCGCCGCATCACAGAGCTTTAGTCAAAAAAACATCAATTGTTCAATCGACGAATCTCTCGAACGATTTCATGATGTCGTCGAACTTGCCAAGCAACATGATCTCAAAATACGCGGTTATGTCTCCTGCGTATTGGGTTGCCCATATGAAGGTGATATTGCCCCAGAAAAGGTCGCAGAAGTTGCCAGAGCATTATTTGCGATGGGATGTTATGAGATATCGTTAGGTGACACTATCGGAGTCGGTACGCCCCACAAAGTTCAGGAGATGCTCGTCGCCGTGAATAAGTATATTCCGATGGATAAGCTCGCGGTGCATTTTCATGACACTTATGGTCAGGCATTGGCCAATATCTACACCGCACTCAATATGGGAATTTCAGTTATCGACAGTTCAGTGGCTGGCCTTGGAGGATGCCCTTATGCAAAAGGAGCGTCAGGCAATGTCGCAACGGAAGATGTGGTGTATTTACTTGATGGGCTGGGTATTGACCACGGCATTAATTTCGATCTATTGCTGAAAGCGGGATGGTTTATCAGCGATAAACTTGAACGGCCGGCCATATCGAAAGTATCCAATGCCATGCGAGCCAAATAAGCTTTTAGAACAGCGCAAAGACAAACACACAAACAAATACACAGACAAAAACAAGCGCTGCAATCATAAGGGTAACGCCTGTCTTCTTTCTTCTATTGCTCGGCAGGCAATCCCCAAACGACATCACCACAACTTACCGTACAATATTGACGCCTTAGACTAAACTATTCACGTTCCGCCGATCGCGGTTTAACGCACTCTAATTTTTGCAACGCACTATCAGGAAATATTCGATTGATCATTTGCGCGAAAATAAACCCACACACCACACCGGACACGTTCGCAGTCAGATCGAGCCACTCACCATAACGATTAACGAACGGCTGAATTAACTCGATACCACCACCAACCAAGATGAACAACAAAATAACCACCGGCCAGTAGCTTGGTTTTCTTAGTCCCATAGGCATCACTAAGGCAAAGTACGCGATAAAATGATGGGTTTTATCCGTGCCGGGAAATGGCGGCAAAGCAGCAAGCGGATATAAGGATAAAAAGCAGATAATCGCCAAAAGTAGTAGGGTCAATACAACCCAGTAGGATCTGATCAGTATTAACAACTGGGTCATCGTCGTTCCGAAATCATTATACTGGCTAATATTGTGACTGGCCTCAAGCAAATTTTCAATGTTAATTACGTTTCTCTTTGGCGCAATTTTCAGCCCCCCAACTAAAATAAAAACAACTATAGTTTTATCAAGTCTCAAATAACCTAATTATCGGAGAATCTGATGACGACATCAAACAGTAACTCTTCAGGAAAATGTCCATTTATCCATGGCAGCAACACGCGCCAAAGTGGCATGGGTACAGGCAACATGGATTGGTGGCCAAATCAGCTAAATCTTAAAATTCTTCGTCAACACGACGCAACGTCAAACCCTATGTCTGACGACTACTCCTATGCAGAACAATTTTCCCAGCTCGATCTGAATCAGGTTAAACATGATCTCGAAGCGTTAATGACGGATTCGAAAGATTGGTGGCCCGCTGACTATGGCCATTATGGTCCATTTTTCATTCGTATGGCATGGCACGCTGCCGGAACCTATCGGATCGGAGACGGACGCGGCGGTGCAGGAACCGGCGCACAGCGTTTTGCACCGTTAAATAGCTGGCCCGATAATGGCAACCTCGATAAAGCGAGACGCTTATTGTGGCCAGTCAAAAAAAAATATGGCCATAAATTGTCCTGGGCCGATTTATTGGTACTCGCAGGAAATTGTGCCCTCGAATCAATGGGCTTTAAAACCTTTGGTTTTGGTGGTGGTAGAGAGGATATCTGGCACCCTGAAGAAGACATTTACTGGGGCGCAGAAACCGAATGGCTGACCAGCAAACGATATGCCGGAGAGCGCGACCTGGACAACCCCTTAGCAGCGGTTGAAATGGGACTAATCTATGTAAATCCAGAAGGTCCAAATGGCGAGCCAACCATACTCGCTTCCGGCAAAGATATTCGTGAAACCTTTGCTCGCATGGCAATGGACGATGAAGAAACTGTTGCCTTAGTTGCCGGAGGTCATACATTTGGCAAATGCCATGGCGCTGGTGATGCGGCGAACGTAGGTCCTGAACCAGAAGCTGCGAACATCGAAAACATGGGGCTTGGCTGGATCAATGAATTTGGAGACGGTCATGGCGATGATACCATTACCAGTGGCATCGAAGGTGCTTGGACGGCGACCCCCACGACTTGGGATAATGGCTATTTCGACATACTATTTGGCTACGAATGGGATCTGGTAAAAAGTCCCGCAGGCGCCTGGCAATGGGTACCGATTAATCCCGCTGACGAACATCTGGCGCCCATGGCACAGGACGGTACAAAAAAAGTCACCACCATAATGACCACGGCGGATATGGCTATGCGCATGGATCCGATTTATGGACCTATATCAAAACGCTTTCACGAAAATCCTGAACAATTTGCCGACGCCTTTGCTCGAGCCTGGTTTAAGCTTACCCACCGCGATATGGGACCTAAGGTGAGATACTTGGGTCCTGATGTGCCTCAAGAAGATCTGATTTGGCAAGATCCCGTCCCTACGTCGGAATTTCAACAGCCCGACGCACAAGAGTTTTCCGAGCTAAAACAGCAAATCGCTGACAGTGGTTTATCTGTAGCGGAAATGGTTTATACCGCCTGGTCATCTGCATCGACCTATCGAGACTCAGACAAACGCGGCGGCGCCAACGGTGCCAGGGTCCGTCTTGCACCACAAAAAGATTGGCTCATGAATCAACCCAAGCAACTTGCGAAAGTACTGAGCGTTTTAGAGCAAATCCAACAAAGTTTTAATGATGACAATGCCGCAAAACAGGTATCCATTGCCGATCTCATTGTGCTGGCCGGTAACCTGGGTATTGAACAAGCGGCGCGCGCTGCCGGCAAGCCCATTGAAGTACCATTTAGTGCCGGTCGTACTGATGCTACCGCTTCACAAACCGATGCGGATTCCTTTCACGCATTGGAAGGCAAAGCGGATGGGTTTCGCAATTTTTGTCAAGCCGAGCATGCGGGTATTGCCGAGGAGTTGTTGCTTGATAAAGCCCAACTGTTAACGCTTAGTGCGCCACAAATGACCGTGCTTATCGGTGGCTTGCGCAGTCTTGGCATTACCTGTGATAACTCCGACATTGGCGTTCTCACAAACACCCCAGGAACATTGACCAATGACTTTTTTGTCAACCTTTTAGATATGGACATTCAATGGACCCCAAAAAATGGCGGGATTCTGTTTGAAGGGGTTGCACGTAGTAACGGTAACCACAAATGGCAAGCCTCGAGAGTCGATTTGATTTTTGGTTCTAATTCCGAACTCAGAGCACTTTGTGAAGTCTATGCATCGAATGACGCAACCGACAAATTCTTGAACGACTTTATTGACGCCTGGGTCAAAGTAATGAACCTCGATCGGTTTGATTTAATGTAAGTGTAAAGTCAAAATACTGCATAAAACGACATAGCAATAGCGGGTAAATTCACTAAAGAATTTGCCCGCCTTGGCGCCAGTGCACTGTCATTAAGCGACGGCAGGCGTCCTAACACCCCCAAAATTCACTGCAAAGACCATCACAATTAGTCACAGCCCTTAGTATTCGCCGCGCAAATTTATTTTTCTTGCATCATTTTTTAAACACTGTTAATTTACTGTACAAATAAACAGTATCTCATACAGGACGTTTGTTATGTTAACCAATCTTAGTATCCGTAATTTCGCGATTGTCAGTCATGTAGAAATAGACTGGCGTCAGGGAATGACCACAATTACTGGAGAAACCGGTGCCGGTAAATCAATCGCTATTGATGCCTTAGGTTTATGCCTGGGTGAGCGAGCGACGACATCTGTCGTTCGACCCGGTAGTGACAAAGCCGAGTTAATTGCCAGCTTTGATGTGAGTCATAACAAAAAGGCTCAGCAATGGTTAACGCAACAGGAACTCAATGAAGATAACGAATGCATAATTCGCCGTTTAATCAACAGCGAAGGACGTTCCAAAGCCTATATTAATGGCACCCCTGTTCCCCTTGCACAATTAAAAATTCTCGGACAGTGGTTGATTAACATCCACGGACAGCACGACCATCAGTTATTGTTGAAAACCACAGAGCAACGCCAGTTACTGGATGATTATGCACAGCACCAAGGTTTACTGGATGAGTTAAAGTTCTTTCAAAAACAATGGCGTAATAAAAACAATGAATTGACGGCACTACTGAAAAGCCAACAACAACGCCAGGCTCAACAACAATTATTGCAGTATCAGGTTAAAGAACTTGATGAATTTTCACTGCAGGAAGGCGAATTTTCACAACTAGAAACCGATTTTAAACGTCACGCCAATGCCCAACAATTATTACTGCTATCAGGTCAGTGTTTGAATCAGCTTGGTGACGAGAATGAATATTCGATCAGCGCCCAGTTGCAAAAGATCATTGATGACATGCAACAACTATCCTCCTTAGACAAAGGGGCTGAAGCGATTACCAGCATGCTTGTTGACGCCAGTATTCAAATCCAGGAAGCGTGTTCAGATTTGAATTATTACCAACAACGCATCGATATTGATCCCGAAGCATTTAACATCATTGAAGAGCGTTACTCGACGGCAATCACATTAGCGCGAAAACATCAGGTAAACCCTGAAAATTTGTTTGCTTTCCATCAAAAACTGCATAGCCAACTCAGTCAGTTAAGTGGTGATGAAGAAAGGCATCAGCACTTGCATGATGAACTTGACGAAATTAAGGCTCAATACCAGCAAGTGGCAACAAAACTTCGGAATAGTCGAGCAAAATCGGCGAAGAAATTAGCAAAATTAATTACTGAATCAATGCGCGAGCTAAGCATGCCTGATGCGCAGTTTAGTGTGCACCTCAGTGATGCACACCCAGAGCAATTGTCAGCCCATGGATTCGATGACATTGAATTTTTAGTCAGTATGAACCCAGGCCAGCCATTAGAAGCATTGCACAAAGTCGCGTCCGGTGGTGAATTGTCACGAATAAGTTTGGCGATCCAAGTGATCCTGGCGGAAAAAATCATCACGCCAACTTTAATATTCGATGAGGTAGATGTGGGAATTAGTGGCCCTACCGCAGCGAAAGTTGGTCAGAAGTTACAACAGCTCGGTAACAATACCCAGGTCATTTGTGTAACTCACCTACCACAAGTAGCAAGTAAAGGACGCCAACAATTGTTTGTCGCCAAGTTGACCGATGGCAAACACACCCAAACCTCTGTCAACCTGCTCCAACAAGACGCGCGTGAGCGAGAAATCGCACGGTTGCTGGCTGGGGATGAAATTACCGACAATGCGATTGCCAACGCTAAAGAACTTTTAGCCAGTTAAAAGGTCATATAAAAATCCCGATAAGTAAGTCTGACTCGTGTCCGAATTTGTTTTATCGGGATAAATCGCTAAAAAATTCGTAAAAAGCCTTTAATCTGCACTGTCCCTTAGTTATTATCCATGGCAGTAATACCATATCGTCGCAGATGATAAACACTTTGCGAGACACTGAATGGTATAGAAGTAAGGCTGCAGTCGTTAAGGAATAATAATTAATGAGATCTCGTGCTTTATCGCTTAGCATTTTGCTAGGATTGGCCACCACGTTTGCCTCAGGTTGTGTATATCGAATTGATGTTCCCCAGGGGAACTATATTGAGCAAAAGCAAATTGACAAGCTGCAGGTCGGCATGACCAAAGAGCAAGTAAAATTTGTGCTCGGAAATCCAGTTGTCGTTGATGCGTTTAACGACAATAACTGGTATTACGTATACGACTTTAAATCTGGTCGAAATGAAGCCTTTAACTCGCAAAAGAAACTGGTGTTGACGTTTGAGAACGATACTCTGACGAACGCAGAAGGTGATTTTGAATTACCAGAGAGCTTTTACACACCGATTCAATAATTTTTAACCGGTATCCTGTCTGGATACCGGTCAATTTGCCCCCCAAATAAAACTGCATCTGCACAGTTACCTGTGCTGTAGATGAACAATAAACTTAACCGTCAGGATCTAAGAAATGAAACTAAAGCAATTGCTAACCTGCATTGTAACCTGCGCTATGTTATGGGGTTGTGGGCATGGTTATGAAGGTGAATACCAAATCAAAAGTGCATCCAACAATGAATTTGTTAATGCCTTTGCCGATGCCATTCAGGTACCTAATATCATTATTGGTGAAGACTTCATCGAAAAAGAAGGAAAACGCACCTATTACGACGAAGTCAGTGTGCGCGAACGTGGTGGCGATAAATACTTAGTATTTCGAATCGGCAAAGAAGAGCAAGTGTGGAAAATCGTCAATGAAAACACCTTGCAACAAGGTAAAGGTTTACTCGGCATTACATTAAATAAAATAATGGCATCCAACCAACAGTCACAGGAAAGTTAACATGATAAAAATAAATCCTTTAAATCTGGTTTTGGCTACGGTTGTTTGTACGATAGTCAGCAGTGCACACGCGAAAAATGACAAATCTGATAATACCTTACCTAAGGGCCTTGAAAAGAAAGTCAAGCAAGGTAAAGGTTTGCCACCAGGTTGGCAGAAAAAGCTGATACCCGGTGAAATCCTTAGTCGCGACGTGTATCGCCACCGCGATATCATCGTTCCTATGGATACCCGAGGTATCGTTACGGTAAGAATTGACGGCAAGTTAATTCGTTTAATCGAAGCTTCGCGAGAAATCGTAGAAATTCTCAATTGATACCTGAGTACCGAATAATAAAGTACTAAATACGCGTAAAATTTCGATGCAACGGAATGACAAAAGGCCAGTCTCTAGACTGGCCTTTGTTTTAATGCGGTGTCTGAATATGTCACTGCCTTGATTCATGAGTGTCATCCCGCCATGTCTTTGGATAGACCCGGCTCTGAGGCCAGGATGATGGTTTTCTATACCGGTGGTGATAGATTCCCTGTAGTGTCAGGGAATGACTCATAGTGGTTGTTCTTTTCCCTCGAAACAGTGTGTCCTCGGAGCTGATGACATCAGCGTACTCGAAGCGACGTTGGACTCGCGTGCCAGGAACAACCTTTGATTGTGTGCTCGGAGTGGCGTTTTTCGTTTATCGCTTCAACTTGCGGGTAATTCAATACCCGCACATATTAATGGTCCAAATTCACTTAAACAGACGTTATATTTGATAGCGAGTCGCCGTTTCCAAAAGTGTTTTGGCATCAATTGACTCGGTTAAGCATTTCTTGATGTCAGACTTAGAAAATACCAGTACCCGATCGCGATTACCACGACTCGCTTTGGTTACCGCCGCATCCTTAATGATTAACGACACATGTTCATCACCGGGTAACGATTTTAGTCCGCCACCATAAGTACATAAAACTTCGCTTAGGTTTGCTTCTAGACTATTAAAATACGCCTGTTGTTGTTGACGTTGTTTGGCAACTTCTTTTTCTTGCTCAGCCTTTAACGCATTGGCACGCTTCGATAAATCCTGTTTCTGCTCCAGTACCCGCTTTTTACGTTGCTCAAGCTTTGCCGTCTCCTGTTCAATCTCTTTTAATTCATCTTTATCAATAGTCCGTTTTTTATAGGCCAAATCGCGATTTTCACGCTCAATGTCACGCAACTCGTAGGCTAACTCTCGCTCTAATTCTCTGAGCTGACGTTGGCGCTCAACATCCGCTCGCATATGATCCTGAGCCATTTCCATCGCCACAGCGGCTTCTTCCATCGCTTCATCAATCACGTCTTGTAAATCTTCTCCAAACAACTCGCTGTCTTCAAATCCTGCGGGCGCTAATGGCGCAACCGGTACGACTGGCATCGGCACCGTAAACCCTGAAAACTTATAATTGCGTTGTGATTTTACGGTGAATACGACCCCTTGATTTGCCAAATACATCGACTCAATGCCCATAAGCCCAATGGATTTACTGTCACCACTGTTTTTAATCGCGCTGGTGAAGATGTCTTCCATAATGTCGATTTGCTTACTCAGGCTTTGGTATTCGTTTTCGTTTGCGTTTACGGTGTTGCAGGCTATCGCACTGATCACAGACAACGCCAGAGGCAGTACCGCTTTTTTTAACTTATTCATTTTATTCATCCTCTTCGTTGAAATTTGTTTGCTGAAATTGCTGCTGACCGACATCTTGTTTTAATGCCTGGGCCTGTAACGCATATTCCAACCGTTGATATTTGAGTTTATTATCCAATACATCCTCACTGCGCTGCTCATTTACATACTGAACAAAATGCGACATGTCTTCCTGACGCTCTTGCCGAGTCGCGGTTAATAGATACCCCGCAAGTTGAAGATTATTGGCCTGCTGTTGATCTTTAAAATCTGAGACATAGTTGGCCAAGACAATTTCCTGCTCCGCGGCAAATTGTTGCAGACGTTGATCGAATAAAGCCTCAATTTTTTGATCTGAATTGTTGGGGTTAGCGGCGCCAAAGGTAATGGCAAAACCATCCTGTTGTGAGGTGATTTGCACATTAAACAACACCAATGCAATGGCAAAACAAGAGCAAGCCATAGACGTTATTGAAAGTCCTGACCACTGCCACCAAGGAGTTTTCGTCTCTGCCATCATGGCACTCGGGTCCCAGTTTGGCGGCGTTTGCTCTTCATAGCCATGAACCTGCTGCTCTATATGTCTGGCGGTTGCTAAGTGACCTTTGAGAGACTCATCCTCCATCGCCAACTCTTCGAGTCGCTGACTTTGTTGCTCGCTCAATGTGCCATCGAGCCAGGCCTGAAATAATTGTTCCTTCTCAGACATAATCAATCTCCAATTCATTCTTTAATTTATCTAATGCGCTATACAAACGAGATTTTACGGTGTTGCTAGAAATCCCCAGCTGATGGGCAATTTCGTCGAAGGTAAAGTGCTGAAAAAATTTGAGCTCGACGACGGTTCTCTGATTTACTGGCAATATCCGCATTGCGTTAGCCAGTGCTAATGCCTGCTGACTTTGATGCAATTGCTGCTCTGGTTGCTGTTCAATTTCAGCTTCATATTCTCCAGGAGCATCATCCAATGATTGGTTGGGGCGTTTGCGACGATAGAACTCAATACACCGATAGTGGGCGATACGATACAGCCAATTTTTAAATTTGGCATCGCCACGAAAACTGCCTAGGTTGCGAAACACCGCAATAAAAATCTCTTGCATTAGATCCATCGCGTCATCCGGGTGCCCGACCATGCGTAACGCATAGTTGTAGATACTCTTTTCATAGCGTCTGACCAATTGCACCCAGGCGTTTTTCTTGCCTTTTAGTGCTTGTTTAATCAGTGTTTCATCGCTTCTCTCAAACACAAAAAGTTCCCTGTTTACTGGTTTTACCGGATATTTTCCCTTTATAGTCGTAACGGAGGCGAAAATAGTTTGAATTTATTTCAATTTTTATTGAAGCAGATTTGAATAATGATTGGAAATAACAATGGATCATTAATCCATCGAAAATTTTAGCTGAATTTCAATTGGTTACTAAAAGAAAACCGAACTTGATATTGCCATAAGTAAGACAATCGGATCGAGGTCGTAAGGAAGAGCCGAACAATCTCGCGCTGGTAAGACAACGAATAACAGGCAACTCACCGTACCACTAGCGCCAGTTGCCCTTCCCTAAACGGTATATCAGGCTAAACCGGAAGATGTCTTCCTGGGTATCTAATCGAGTGGAAAAGTATCGAGCGATATCCGTTTGAATGGCAAGATTATTATTAAGCTTCATGTGCACCCCTACCCCAGCATGACTGTAGAACGACTTTAAATCTCGGTCCTGATCACGAAGCATTTCACCGATACCCGCGGTAACATAAGGCCGAAACCCCGTATCAGGACGAAAATAGTATTGTCCACTCACACTATAGTTTTCATAGGTCAAATCTTCACCGCTTGAAAGTTCCTGAAAATGCGCGCGTGCATAGTTAAGGCGAGCGGAATAACGATTCGTAAAATACAGGCCAATACTAAATTCTGCAAATGGATCGTCTTCCACTTGCCAAATGTCGTCAAGCCAGGCATATCCAGAGCCAAGTCCGATACCGATCATGCTGTAATCGATAGGATCACGACTGAACTGGTAATATTGAGGCGTGGGTGTTGATCGCAGTGGCTTACCGTCGCCAAACTGAAAATGCATTTGTACTTGCCACTGATTTTCCTGCAGCAACCCTGCTTCACCTTCTGCCTGAACCAGTTGCGGTCGGTAGTTCACAAAACCGGTACCGGCTTTAAATATCTCGCGGTTAAACATCTGATTAACCCCTCGCCCCAGTGAATCCACGGGATCCAACATCCATAAGGATAGCGTACCAAGCCCCTCGGATCCCCAGACTTTACCATCTCCCAATCGGATATTTCGCTCCGTTTGATGCATCCATTCACCCATCGCCCAACCCAGCACGGGTGTAACCACCAAATCTTGAATCGAAGGCGTTTCCGCAAAGGCTTCTACGCCGTACTCCCAGTAAAATGTCGACATTAGTGCGGAATACACGAAAGCATCCCATTGTCGATATCCCGACTTACGGGCAACTTGATAATAGATACCACCCGAGTATGGGTGACCAATATAATTTATCCAAAAAACATCGCGGTCCCATACGGGCCCTTCGCGTACATTGTCCCGCCATTTTTGCAATAACTCGCCTTCTTTATCCCAGTTAGAGATATCGTCGGGTAACAGAGCAATAAACCCGACGACACCAAATCCATAAATAAATATCGATTTGGTTTGCGACCACAGGCGTTCTTTATCTTCACCATGTTGCGGTGAAAAAATAGAGACTTGAAATGGGTCATCATAAAAGCCTTCTAGCGGAACCTTCTCTTCCCAGGCCGAATTGGTGATGCGCTCTACATAGATATCGCTGTCAACCGAATTTGAGCCTGCATCATCGGTACTTAAAAGGTTTTGTGTTTGGATAGTATTTTCGTCGAGTGAGTCGGGCGCTGCCCATAAATTGACGCTGCTGCATGTCAATAACATCATGGCCATTGTCTGACAAACCCTACGCGGTTTGCGTAACAACATGGACAATCAACTTATTGTTTCTCAGTTATATAAATGTATGCAGAAAAATCAGGGGTCGCAACCTGCAAGCATGGGTTTATGTCTTAAAGTAGCACGCAAATGACAAAAACTTCTTGTTGAAAATCGTTTTTTACTTTTGCCAGGACAAAAAAAACCGGAGACAATGGCTCCGGCTTGATATTGGAAAAATTAAAGAATTAGCTTAGTGCGCCTTTAATCATCCAGAAGAACATTATCGATAATGTTGCACCGACTGGCAGAGTGATCACCCAGGAAACAACGATATTGCGGACAACGCCCATATTAATCGCAGCAATACCTCGGGCCATACCTACACCCAAAACAGCACCAACAAGTGTTTGTGTCGTTGAGATTGGTAAGCCGGTACCTGAAGCAACAACAACGGTACAAGCTGCCGCTAGTTCGGCTGCAAAACCACGACTAGGGGTTAAATGGGTAATGCCCTTACCTATGGTGGCGATAACGCGATGACCAAAAATAGCAAGGCCGGCAACGATCCCTAATCCACCCAATGGTAAAATCCACCAAGCAAGCGCCGCTTTAGAAGCAATTTCACCATTGTTATTCACAATACTAACAACTGCGGCTAATGGGCCGATCGCGTTTGCTACGTCGTTTGAACCATGAGCAAATGCCATACAACAGGCGGTAATGACCATCAGTACCGCAAAGACTTTTTCAACATTGATGTATTGGGCTCGACGGTCAGCTTTGACGTTCAAATCAAGACGAGAGATAAAGAATTTACCCACTAGCGCAACCGCTAACGCAACCACAATTGCGTACAGGTAACCTTCAACACTGCCAATTTCCATACCTATGTGTTTCAAACCTTTCTTGATGGTTACCAAAGAAAGCACAAAACCCGCCAGGAACATATAAAAAGGAACCCAACGTTTGGCCTGCTCTACCGGCTTGTCCGTATCAAAAATCAGTTTCTGTGCACTATTAAAGATAATGAAAGCAAACACACCAGCAATTAATGGCGTTACAATCCAACTACCAATAATGCCTAATACTTTGTCCCAGGCAACGGTTTCTACGCCGACACCAATTGCGGAGAATCCAATAATGGCACCGACGATGGAGTGTGTAGTAGATACTGGCCAACCGAGGTAAGAAGCGACTAAGAGCCAGGTCGCTGCGGCAAACAAGGCCGAAATCATTCCGTAAACCAGTTGTTCAGGAATGTCGGTAAAGTAACTGGCATCAATGATGCCTTTACGTATGGTTGAGGTCACCTCACCACCGGCCAGATAAGCACCGGCAAACTCAAAAATCATCGCAATGATAATTGCTTGTTTAATGGTTAGCGCTTTCGAGCCAACGGAGGTACCCATTGCGTTCGCAACGTCGTTGGCACCAATACCCCATGCCATAAAAAAGCCGACGGCGGCGGCAACCAGAACCAACATGGTTCCATAATTAGCTATAATATCCATTACTACGAAACCTTCTAATTATCTTGCTAACATGATTTCTAAGCGAGCGCCTACACGCTCAGCGATGTCGGCTAAGTCGCCAACCCATTCAATAATTTGGTATAAAAATATGACATCGACCGCATTCATATTTTTCTCAATCGCCAATAACCCCTGACGTAATTTAATTTGCATTACATCGGTATCATCTTCAATTGAATCTAATTCGAGGATCATCGTCTCAACAAAATCCAACTCACGACCACCAAAACCGGCTTCAAGTAATTCATCCATTTCATTTATTGCTTTGGCCGCTTGTTTAATCGCATCCAGGCATCGGGACAAGTACGCATCAAAATCACTGGCAAGCTCTTTGGGGATGGTAATCTTGCGTCCCAGGATCCGACCGGCAATATCTTTCGATTTATTGGCCATTTTATCCTGTTGACTAACAAGCTCAAGCAAGTCAGTACGTTGCACTGGCATAAATATCCCGCCAGGAATTTCAATACGGATTTTACGTTTTAGCTGGTCCGCGTCTCTTTCCAAGGAGGAAATTTCTTTGCGAATGTCTTCGGCTTTAGACCAGTCATCATCGGCACAAGCGGTGAAAAGTGAAGGAAGTAACTTAGCGCACTTGTAAACTGTATTTACGTGCTGTTCTAGTGGTTTTAAAGGTGATTTTGCAAATACACCCAGAATATTATTGGCAGACATAATGTTTCCTGCAACTTCGTTTGCTGCTTAATAAAAATCGGGGCAAATATACGCTATTTACCCCCCATTTCAACCGTTAATTATGGTTTATCAATGTGAAAAACCCAATTATGGTTACTAAACTATCAGTTATTTCAAAATTTTCAAAATGTTATACCAATCACAATAAGTTTGTGCACAACTCAGAGTTAGGCCAGAGCTTCATTTACAACATAGATTGTATTGATATAGTCATTCTATATTAATGAAATATAGGGCCGTAAATGGGCCTCTGGTTAACTCCCAACGAGTGAGCAATAATCTAATGTGATTGGTATTATGAGATAAACTCGTCCATATCCTGCTCAGATATATGGCGTACCACTTTACCTTTGACAAAGTAAATTACGTACTCACATATATTTTGGCAACGGTCTCCGATCCGCTCCAATGCGCGGGCAGACCAGATAACACTCATAATTGATGGAATTGAACGAGGGTCTTCCATCATATAGGTCATTAATTGACGCATTAATGCTTCGTATTCACGATCAATTCTATCGTCATTTTGATGCACTTTTAGCGCCGCATCAAAATCCATTCTGGCAAATGCGTCTAAGGTGTCATGGAGTGTTGATAGCACCAGTCGCCCGAGGTTTTCAAGATTTAAGAGAAAATCTTGTTTTTTGCCCGGAAAATGTTCCAGTGCCACTTTGGATATCTTTTCCGCTTCATCACCAATGCGCTCTAAATCGGCAATGGTTTTAATGATCGCCATAATTAACCGCAAGTCACTCGCTGCGGGCTGACGCTTGGCAATGATACGTGTACATTCTTCATCGATCGCAACTTCGAAGCGATTGATTTTATAATCACTTGTTAACACCTTTTGCGCTAATTCTTCATTGCTATCACTCACCGAGAGTAATGCATCGCGCAGTTGCTGTTCTACCAGTCCGCCCATTGTCATGACATGATTGCGAACCGCTTCCAATTCCTGATTGAACTGACCGGATATGTGTCTGCCGGTATTGAAATTTTCCATTGGGCTGTCTCCTGTCGCTTAACCGTAACGGCCAGTAATGTAATCTTCGGTTTTTTTCTTGGCGGGAGTAGTAAACAGTGTATTCGTGTCTGCGTACTCAATCAAATCGCCCATGTACATAAATGCCGTCTGGTCACTGACGCGAGCAGCTTGTTGCATATTATGAGTGACGATCACTACCGTATATTGTTGCTTAAGATCGTTGATTAATTCTTCAATGGTTAATGTAGATATCGGATCCAATGCTGAGGTGGGCTCGTCCAGCAACAACACTTCCGGTTCAATCGCAATCGCGCGGGCAATCACCAAACGTTGCTGCTGACCACCAGAAAGACCAAGGGCACTTTCATGAATACGATCTTTCACCTCATCCCAAAGCGCCGCGGCTCTTAACGAACGTTCACAGACTTCATCAAGCACCCGGCGATTGTTTTGACCTATTAAACGCAAACCATAAACAACATTTTCATAAATTGACTTAGGAAATGGATTCGGCCGCTGGAATACCATTCCAACTTTGCGACGAAGTTGCGCTACATCGACATGTTTAGCGTAAATGTTCTCGCCATTTAACTCTATCGCGCCATCGATTTTGCAAATATCCACCAAATCGTTCATCCGATTGATACAACGCAGTAAAGTCGATTTACCACAACCACTGGGTCCGATAAATGCGGTGACCTGGCCTTTGGGGATCTTCATCGATATATTTTGCAACGCCTGCTTGTCACCATAGTGCAGGTTAAGATTTTTGATTTCCAACGCGACTTGCTCTGCTGTCAGGTTGTTGATATCAAGTCTCTCGCTATCAGTTATTAATACTTGTGGGTTTACATTAATCATATCTTTGATTCTCTGCTAACGTTTAGCCTTTAGATCTGCACTAGTTTTCTAAAGAGCGGTATTTTTCGCGAAGACGGTTACGAATAGAGACCGCCGTCATGTTCAATGCAACAATAATGGTTACCAGTAGCAGCGCCGTTGCATAGACTAAAGGCCGGGCTGCTTCGACGTTCGGGCTTTGGAAGCCGACATCATATATATGAAAACCTAAGTGCATAAATTTTCGCTCTAAGTGCAGGAACGGAAAATTACCATCTAGTGGTAAAGTCGGCGCCATTTTCACTACACCAACCAGCATCAAAGGTGCCACTTCACCGGCGGCGCGGGCAATCGCCAGAATGATGCCGGTCATGATTGCCGGGCTGGCAATCGGTAAAATAATTCGCCATAAAGTTTCCGCCTTCGTTGCCCCAAGTGCTAATGAGCCATGGCGCATTGATGATGGAATACGAGCTAACCCTTCTTCCGTAGAAACAATGACCACGGGTAGGGTTAATATCGCAAGAGTAATTGCCGACCACAGCACACCAGGCGAGCCAAACGTCGGACTGGGCAATGATTCTGGGTAAAAGAGCTGGTCCAGTGAGCCACCAACCATATAAACGAAGAACCCAAGGCCGAACACCCCATAGACAATCGAGGGTACCCCTGCTAGGTTAATCACCGCGATGCGCAATAATTTAGTAAAGGCATTGTTGCCGGCATACTCGTGCAGATAAATCGCCGCAACCACGCCCAACGGGGATACAATAACCGTCATCAGCAATACCATAAGCACGGTTCCGAATATCGCCGGGAACACGCCACCTTCCGTGTTGGCTTCCCGCGGATCGTCGCCGATAAAGCTGCCAATTTGATGGAAGAATTGACCAAGTTTGGCGAAAAACCCCATCTGGTTATTAAACGTAATTTGTAAAACCTGCTCAAGATTAATGTCAACGGTTTGACCATCCATTGCCCGCACCACAATCTTGTCGCGCTGAACTTCCTGACGCAGCTGATTGAGGTTTGCTTCGAGTTTATTGTACTGTTGAGCGAGTTCGGCGCGGCGCTGTTCAAAGTCAGCTTTAAGCTGGGATGTTAATTTACCGTCAAGCTCTGCCTTGCGCTCTTTTAAACGAATGCGCTCAAGCTCAAAGTTAATCGCACCAATATCCTTGCCCTGAAGTTGTTCAATATCTTCTTGCAGCTCGCTTACTCTCTCAATAAAGTCGTCTAGCGTTGCCGCTTCAACCTTTTCACCACCCATGTAAACTTCTTCGATAAAGCCATAGAAGTTACCATTGGTGCGACGCTCTATCACCACAACATTTTCAGGCTGGGTTTGCTTTTGCACCATAGGTTCAAGAACCCAGCGAAAGTCGAGACTGACCAACTCCCGATTACCGGTTTTTACCAAGTAACGGTCTACGGTCTGTGCATCGCCGATGTCGACATTTTTGTTATTCAATTGCTTGGCAGGGATCCGCTCATGCTCATAAATTTCGCCAATCACTACCGACGATTCACCGTGAACATTTTGCAATTCAAATTGATGGATTTGTGATGGCCAAAAGTAAGACAGACCTCTCGATGCTATCAACAACAACAAACCAACCACTGAGATCAAACTAATGCTGACCCCTGCAGCCGATAACCACACCCAAGGCGATCCTGATTTAAACCATGTTTTCATCGTCAAATAATCCTTCTTAACCACTACAAAGAGCTGTACTTATCACGCAAACGCTGACGCACAAACTCAGCTAGAGTGTTAAAGACAAAGGTGAAAACAAACAGCACAAACGCTGCTAAGAATAAAATTCGATAATGAGAACTACCGACTTCAGATTCCGGCATTTCAACGGCAATATTGGCGGATAAAGTACGCATTCCCTGGAAGATACTCCAATCGATTACCGGCGTATTTCCTGTTGCCATCAATACAATCATGGTTTCCCCGACTGCGCGGCCAAGGCCCATCATGATGGCAGAGAAAATTCCAGGGCTCGCGGTAAGCAATACTACCTTGACTAAGGTCTGCCATTGCGTCGCACCCAAAGCCAAAGAGCCCGAGGTTAGATGTTTAGGAACACTGAAGATGGCATCTTCCGCCATAGAGAAAATGGTTGGGATCACCGCAAAGCCCATGGCAATACCGACAACCAGCGCATTACGCTGGTCGAAATCGATGCCTAAATCGTTGGTGATGAACTTACGCATATCGCCGCCGAACCAGCTTGCTTCAATCATCGGTGAAAGCGTAAAAGCCAACATTGCCGCTAAGATTAACACCGGCAATATAATCATCGGTGCAAACGATTCAGGCACAAAGACTTTGATATTTTTCGGCAACTTGTACCAGGCAAATGCGGTAATAAATGTCGCTAATGGCAATAAAATCAGTAACAGGAAGACTGCCGGTAGATACGCTTCAATTAACGGTGCTAACCAAAGACCAGCAAGGAAACCCAGGATCACCGTTGGTAGCGCTTCCATTAACTCTATGGTCGGCTTAACCGTTTTGCGCATCACAGGTGGCATAAAGTATGCGGTATACACGGCTGCTGCAAGCGCCACAGGTACTGCAAAAAGCATCGCATAAAGCGCTGCTTTCATGGTGCCAAAGGAAATAGGTACTAAAGAAAATTTCGCTTCAAAATCATCGGAACCTGAGGTCGACTGCCAGATATAAGCCGGTTCAGGGTAGCCTTCATACCAAACTTCCTGCCAAAGCGCTGACCAGGTAACTTCCGGGTGCTCATTATCAACCGTTAACAACTCGAGCTGTGTTTTACCCGATAAAACCACGCCATTGGCGCGCGGAGCAATAGCAAATGGCTGTTGATCCGATTGCAGCATCTTCCCTTGCCATAATTGGGTTTCACTGGTGGTGTAATAAAGTCCAACCTGGCCGGATGGTGTTACGGCAAAAAAGCTTTTGCGATATCGCTCGGGATAAATCTGGGTAATGGCTTCATTGATGCTGGCCTTGAAACGACGAATCTGTTGAAACTTCCGCCCATCATCGCTTGCCACTTCAAACCATTGCAATACGTCGCCGTTATCGGTTCCGAATAAAATAGAACTACTACCGGATAGCAACGTCATGGCGGTGATGTTTGCTTGCGATTCGATGACGGGATTAAACTGACCTTTCACGGGCACATCCCAGTCATCATCAAGTTCATAGACGGATACTTCATTATTTCTAGCTACCACGCCCATAGTCGTATCCGGGGTGACTTGAATGAAATCAATCGCGTCAATATTGTCCGCAATTAATTGATATTCTGCGGTAAACTCGGGATCGTAGTAAAAATCATCGTCGGCAATCAAAGCGGTTTTAATTAACCGGTTATCTTCACTAAGCGCCATAATCATCGCTTTTTCTTCGTTCATAACAAAAGAAAAATCTTTGATCGCCGCTTCGTCTTCATCGATATAAATGGCATCTTCGCCAAGTGGATAGCGAACCGTAGGGTTCATCGACCGCTTATCACCCTCGAAAGAAACGATAAACGTTGGCTCAACCACCTTGATGGTGCCATCTGTGGTCAGTAATACATATTGATTGGACGTCGTTGACAGGATTTTTTGTAAGTTTTCGTCATTCGATAGTATCGATTCTGTTAACAGGTGCTCACCGCGCGCATGATCTTCGTTGTCCTGCATCTGGTAAAAAGAGATTTCACCCTGAGCATTAATGTTAAAGCCGATTTCTTTAAGTTCATCAACACCGACCGCAACCGTTTCGCTATCTTGGGCATTTTCCAAGAATTGAATTTGGGTTTCAGGCGCGATGCTTGCGGATTCAAAAATTGGCTTAATGACATAAACCAAGTACATAAAGATAAGCACTAAGGTAAACAACACACTGATGCCACCGGCGCTGATCAGCCACCTGGCCAACGTATTCTTTAATTGTCTTGGGTCAAAAGTTTTAGCAACAACTGTCACGTTTAAACCTGCATAATGACGAAAAATTATTATTGATTGGGATTATAAGACACAAATATGACAGTTTTGTTACAGCCCAGATTTTATTGCCGTAAAGATTTTAACTATGCCTTCCCCGCCTTTAAAAATGTGCCTGAAATATCATTGGCTGGGCCAATTAGAATAGGTTAAAGGACACTAAACGGTGCGAGAATAAATTGTCGCAGTCGGTTAAAGAAAGCCTTGAGAATCCCGCGTCGTTTGTTTGCGATTAAAGCGATGTATCTGAGGTTAAGTGATGAAGTGCTTGCAAAGGTTTTGCGGTTTGCGGTCAATAATACCGTCAATCAATGAAAAAAGAGCACGACTTATCGCTAAGCGTGCTCTTGGGTTGGTGCATAACATTCTGTTGGGCTAACCGGTATTGCGCATGCCCGTTGCGATGCCCGCCATCGTATGCATAAGCAAATGTTCGTAGCCAGAGTCATCCGGTGACGAACGCAAACGCGTTAACGCTTCAATTTGCATTAAGTGCAATGGCAACAGATACGGACGACGCAACTCAAATGAGCTGAGATTCCAGGGATCATTTTCCATTAACTGCTGATGCCCTAATACCGATAAGACCGTTTGTTGGTCGGCAGCCAGTTGCGCCCGCAAATCTGTCCCCATGGATTTTAACTCTTCATCGACAAGCGCCTGATCGTAGCGAGTGGCGATCATCGGATTGGATTTTAAATACACCATTTCAATCAAAGAGACACGCGAGCGAAAGTAAGGCCATTCGGCCAGCATTTCGTCAATCAAGGCTTGATATTCACCGCGATGATTGGCAATGGCCTGACCAAAACCGAGCCAACTTGGCAACACCATACGGTTTTGACTCCAGGCGAAAATCCAAGGGATCGCACGCAAAGATTCAATGCCACCATCGGCGCGGCGTTTTGCCGGTCTGGAACCTAATGGTAAAGATGACAATTCCTGCTCTGGTGTCGCTTGTCTGAAATAACGAACAAAGTCGGCCTGTTCCTGTACATAACTGCGATAGGTTTTGCAGCTATCCGCGGCCATTTTGTCCATCAGCTCACGCCAAGCCGGCTCAGGAGATTTAGGTGGTGTTATCAAAGACTCAAGAATCGCCGAGGCGTATAAATGGAAGCTTCGTACCGCCAGATTCGGCAAACCATATTTATAACGAATGGTTTCACCTTGTTCGGTGACGCGCAAACCACCATCTAAGGTACCTGGAGGTTGCGATGCAACCGCGGCATGCGCTGGTCCGCCGCCACGACCAATCGTACCACCACGACCGTGGAATAATTTTAGCAATACGCCTTTATCTGCAAATACCTTAGCTAAGGCTTCCTGCGCCTGATACTGGGCCCAGGTCGCTGCCATTACGCCGGCATCTTTGGCGGAATCGCTGTAGCCTATCATTACGGTTTGCTGTCCGTCACAACTTTGGGTATAGACGTCCATCGCTAACAATTCATCCATCACACTTGGCGCGTGATTTAAATCATCCAGGGTTTCGAATAATGGGGCAATCGGCATCTGCCATTTTACACCACAGATTTTCATCAACAATCGCACCAGCAGCACATCGCTGGCTGTACTTGCCATGGAAATAATGTAGATCCCCATTACCTGCTGCGGTTGCTTAGCAATCATCGTAAACGTATCGAGGACTTCCTGGGTGTCACTGCTCCAGTCATAATCCGGTAACAACGGACGACTTGACGCCAACTCCGCTAGCAAAAACTGTTGTCGTTTTTGCTCGTCCCAGCTCAGGTAATCTCCCATATTCAGGAAATCGAGAATTTCGGCCATTGCACTATCATGGCGCTCGCTATGTTGGCGCACATCAAGATTGACCATAGAAATGCCGAAACATTGTACTTTGCGGATCAAGTCCAGCAATTGCGAATCCGCTACGCGGTGCATGCCGTGATTTATCAAACTTTGTCGGCAACGTTTCAGTGGTGCAAGCAATACATCCGCATCGTTGATCGTCGGTGGTTTATCGCCATTAACCAGGTTGGCAATGTTATTTTCAAGACGGGTGATTATTAGTTTAAGTTGATGTCGATACGGGCCAGCACCATTAACATCTTCTTCGATAAGATCCGCATCCGCTTTGTGCATCGACAATTCTAGATACAGCTCACGTACATCTCGCCAATACAGTCTTGACGCTCGAATTCGAGCATTGCGAATCGCTTCGCAGCTCAGTTTGGCAGTAACAAATGGATTACCATCTCTATCCCCTGCCATCCAGCTGGCGATATTCACCGGCATAAAGTCATCAGCAAGTGGTTCGCCGAGTAATTGTTGCGAAACGTCATCTAACTCACGAATAAATTGCGGCAATGCCGACCACAGACTGTCGGATATGACATCCAGCCCCCAACGGGATTCATCGAGCGGTGTCGGACGCTCAGCACGTATTTCATTGGTAAACCATGCCTGCTCGACCAGTTCAGCAATTCGAGAAGTATCTTCGCTGCCATTATCTAGCTGGTCAGCAATTTGGTGATATTTATGAATAAACGTACGGCGATTGATTTCCGTAGGGTGCGCGGTTAACACCAGCTCGATATGCAATTTATTCAGAGCATCACGAATTTTTTCAGGCGCAACGCCTTGAATTTTATGCGTGAGTTCGGTTAATGGGTGAGCGAGCTCTAATTCCGCTAACCCTTGTTCAGAAATGGTATATTGCTGTTCAGCAATGTTTGCCAGGTTTAAAAACTGACTAAATGCTCGGGATAAGACTAACATGTCCGCTTCGGACATATCCGCGAATAAGCTCTGTAGCTTATCCAACGCGTCTTCATTAGTCGTGACTTCTTTCGCCAGTGCACGGATGGCTTCGATACGTTCAACCCACTCAGGCCCTTGCTCTACAGCAATGGTTTCTCCCAAAATTTTCCCAAGCAGACGAATATTATTGCGAATTGAATCTAGCATTAAACAACCTCATGTTCGTGACTTTCCATGAATAATCCACTAAAAATTAGCAGAAGCCCCTGAGATTAGCGGTTTATGGTAAAAAAAACCACAAGATTTCATTAAGTTGGACCAGTTGACCAATCTGCTGTCAGGTTATTTGGCATTCGGCGCTATTTGCTGTAATCTCCACACATTGTTAACATTAAACAATTATTTGCATTGAAAGGTTACATTGTTTCGTCATGCACTTTTGTATGCCGATATTCTATCCTTTGTCACTCGCACATATGGGTGCGGCAGAAACTTTTTAAGTTATGCCCTCGCCAGTTCCCTTGGACTGGCATTGCGTTATCACTATTTTGCAAAAAAGCACCTTAAACCTCGAAAAGGTATTTGCCATGTTGTGCGCAGAAAATGCTAAGCCTAATCGGGGTCATACCCTAATAATTTCATCAAAGGACGTTATATGAGCAGCCATATTGCCCTGCCTGAAAATGGCATAGATCCCCATCATAAAATTATCGGTGAAGGTGCATTTACCTATCGCGTAAATAATCGCTGGGGTATTTTAGATCGTGATCAATACCCGGTAGAAAACTGTCATGATTTTGCAATCGATAGCAACAAACGCATTTACATGGTCACGGATCACCCCGATAACCAGATCATTGTTTATGATTGCGAAGGCCAGTTGATAGATGCCTTTGGTAAAATGTTTCCCGGCGCCCATGCCATTGAAATTGTCCAAGAAGGTGATGATGAATTTATCTATTTGGTAGACAGCGGCTGGATCAGTAATCGGAAATGGGACGGTATATCGACCGACGCGTGGGATTCTCCGACCAATAAGGTCATCGCCCAATCCGGTTTTATTGCCAAATTAACCCTCGATGGGGTACTTATTTTTACGTTGTCTCACCCTCAAACCATCGGAATATACACACCGGATATGCCGTATCGTCCCACCGATATTGCGATACACAACAATGGAGATATTTATGTCTGCGACGGATATGGCTCGGACTATGTGATCCGCTATGATAAACAAGGGCGTTATCTATCTCACTTTGGTGGTCACGACAATGTCGATAGTGACCACAATCTTGCCAATGCCCACGGAATAGCCATTGATCGAAGAAATCCAGATTCGCCACAACTAATCATTAGCTCTCGGGCAGAACAATGTCTAAAATTATTTTCCTTAGAAGGTAAATATCAGGGTAAGATAGACACCCCTGGAGCATGGGTTCATGGTCCGGTGTTTGCAAAAGATTATTTCGTAACATCCGTATGTTGGTCGGATATCGATGGAAAAAATGTCGATAACTCTGGGTTTATCAGCATTTTTGATAACAACAACAACCTTGTTGTAAATTTAGGCGCTGGTAAGCCTGAATATAGGAATAATCAATTACAACCGATGGCAACGACCTGGGATATCTTTAACCACCCGCATGGTATTTGCATCGATGACGATGGCAATATGTATGTAGGACAATGGCGTGCAGGTCAATCCTACCCGATTAAACTCGAAAAAATTGGATAGATTCTTATGACCTTAAAACAGCAATCAGATATTGGTGTGATTGGCCTGGCCGTAATGGGCGAAAACCTGATTTTAAACATGGCTTCCAAAGGTTTTACGGTAACCGCGTATAACCGTACAACGCAAAAAGTCGACCGGTTCGTCAATGATCGCGCCAAAGACAAAACCATTCGCGGTGCTTATAGCATTGAAGAATTTGTAAATTCCCTTGCTGCGCCAAGAAAAATTATGTTGATGGTAAAAGCCGGCAGTGCCGTGGATGCCACCATTGAACAATTGATCCCATACCTTAGCGAAGGCGACATTCTTATCGACGGTGGCAACAGCCAGTTTGAAGATTCTGACCGTCGTACTAAATATCTTGAAGAAAAAGGTTTTCTGTATATCGGCACCGGTGTATCCGGTGGTGAAGAAGGGGCACTATTAGGCCCATCAATTATGCCTGGCGGTTCGAAAGCGGCCTGGCCACAGGTAAAACCTATCTTTCAATCGATTGCCGCGAAAGTGAACGGGGATGTTCCTTGTTGTGACTGGGTAGGTAATGGCGGTGCTGGTCATTTTGTAAAAATGGTCCACAACGGCATCGAATATGGTGATATGCAGCTGATCTGCGAAGCGTATATTCTGATGCGTGACGTTCTGGGATTATCCGTTGATGAAATGGCAAACGTATTGGCCGACTGGAAACAAACCGAACTGAGTAGTTACCTGATTGATATCACTGCCGATATTATGGCTTACAAAGAAGATGGAAAGCCGCTGATTGATGTCATCCTTGATACCGCCGGGCAAAAAGGTACCGGCAAGTGGACCGGTGTCACCGCATTGCACTTAGGTACGCCGTTAACCTTAATCGGCGAAGCCGTTTTTGCACGCTGTCTATCCGCGCAAAAAGAACAACGGGTAATTGCTTCTGGCATTATCGAAAGTGTTACCGAGCCATTCTCGGGTGATAAAGAAGCCTTTATCGATGCCTTAAAAGACGCCCTTTTGGCTTCGAAAATGGTGTCCTATGCACAAGGTTATGCCCTGATGAAGCAAGCTTCTGAAGATTTTGGCTGGGAACTGGATTATGGCGCGATCGCGCTAATGTGGCGCGGCGGCTGTATTATCCGCAGCGTATTTTTAGATGACATCAAGAACGCTTACGATAAAAACCCAGAGATTGATAACCTGTTGTTGGATGATTACTTTAATCAGGCGATAAAAGCTGCGCAACCAGGCTGGCGTAAAGTAGTTAGTGAAGCCACATTAGCAGGAATTTCCATTCCCTGTCTGGCGTCTGCATTAAGCTATTTCGATGGCTACCGTTGTAAAGACTTACCCGCAAACTTGTTGCAGGCACAACGTGACTATTTTGGCGCCCATACCTATGAGCGCAAAGATAAGCCTCGCGGTGAGTTTTTCCATACCAACTGGACCGGACGTGGTGGCGATACATCATCAACCACATACGATGTGTGATCAGCCTCTAAACTACACCTAGTTCAATCATAGAAGGCAATCGCTGAATATCCGCGGTTGCCTTTTTTCTTGGTGCAACGTCGCAATTAACGTACAATCGCACGCTTTAGATAACCGATTGCAACGACTCAGTGGTGCTACCATGAACCGTAAAAAGAAAATCAAAAGTATTTTGATGGCCAAAAAGAAAAAGGCCAATAAAAAACTGCAGAATAAGAGCCAGAATAAAGGCTATGTTGCCAAAGCTGAGCGAGAGAAACTGACCGATGACAGCGCCAATGCATCAACCGATACGATTGTTGATAGCAGCAACGAAAAGCCAACAGCTTCTGAGTAAACTAAAGCACAGCATTTTCGTTGCTATGAATTCCTGAATGTTAGCGGGTAACATTCTCTGCATTTAAATCAATACAGGTATCAGCAAGCTTTTGTTTATTGACGATGATACCAGCTTTGATAAACCGCGTTCCCAGCACATAGGCTTTGGAATGATTTACCGCGTCAACACCAAGCAGTTGTTGCTCTTTAAAATACCACAGTGAACGTTTTGAATTATCGTCTCGTTCAATGCGCTCGATGATATCGGTATACCCTGTACCCACCCCCACCATTTGCAATTTAACATGGTATTGATCGGACCAAAACCACGGAACGGCGTTATATTCGGCCTCTTTGCCACAGATAGATTGAGCCGCGATTTTTGCCTGATCCACGGCATTTTGAACCGATTCTAATCGTACAAATCGCTGGTAGTAAGGGTTAAAGTGATAACTGCAATCACCAATCGCATAGATATTATCAAAGCTGGTTTTAGCGCTCCTATCTACCTTGATACCACCATGCTCAATTTTAAGACCTACAGCAGCGGCAAGCTCGCTATTTACTCGAATACCAACACCGACAATAATAATATCGGCTGAAAATTGGCTGCCATCTGCACAAATGATCTGATTTGGGATTTGATTACAACCTTTGTCGTCGGTAGTTATTTTTACTACGTCTTTATCGGTTAGCACCTCGACACCATGTTGCTGATGAAGCTCGGTGAAAAATGCCGATAATTGTGGCGATGTTACCCGCGCTAGGATACGACTTTCCCGCTCCAACACGGTTACCTGATGCCCCAGTTTTCGCAATGATGCGGCGGTTTCCAGCCCGATGTAGCCGCCACCTATGATCACCACGTTTTTATTACCATTTGTCAGGGCTGTCTTGATGTCGATGACGTCAGTGGCCGTTCTTAGTGGAAACAGATTTTTGGCGTCCTGCAATCCATCAATCGGTGGCATAAAAGGCCGTGCCCCGGTTGCCAATACCAGCTTTGTGAAGCTAAGGGTTTCACCGTTAGTCAGAGTTAGTTGCTGCGCGTCAGCATCGATGCTTTCGACCCGTAGCCCCAACATTAATTCGATGTCATTTTTCTCATAACTGGCAATAGGTTTTAACTGGATTTTTTCAATCGGTTCACGACCATCAACCGGCGTTTCAGTTAAAAAGCCTTTTGATAACGGTGGACGGTGATAAGGCAGATGCGGATCTGCATCAATTAATTTGATAGACCCTTGCCAGCCTTCTTTGCGCAACGCAAAAGCCAGATTCACCCCAGCGTGACTGGCGCCAATAATGACACAACAATGAGATTGATTCATGATATGACTAGCCAGAATTAATGCGCAACATTCAGTGTGATGCCATCGATATCATCACTGATTTCAATCTGACAGCACAAACGACTGCGCTCATTAAAGTTATCATCCAGCTCCAGCATATCCTGCTCAATTTCTCCAGCAGGACCGACTTTAGCCATATCTTCGCTGGCAACATGCACATGACAGGTTGCGCAAGAACAGACGCCACCACAATCACCGTCGATACCTTCTACGCCATTTTCTACCGCCAGCTCCATTACCGAGCCAGATTCACCTTCAACTTCAATCTTTTCATTGTCAGAGGTAATAAAGGTTATTTTTGCCATTTTATTTGTCTCTCTTATATTAACGGAACGAAACGGTTAGCTGTTCAAAGCCAACCTTGCGCTGAAATTCCTGCCAATCTTCGATATTGTCCTGATGATAGAGAATATCGATATTTTTAACTTTAGCCGATAAAGACGTGAGAAGAATATTCATGATTTGTCGTGCATGGGTAGCGCCAAGACAATTATGGGTGGCAAAACCAAACCCTACATGCGGATTAATCTTACGGTCAAGAACCACCTCATTGGCATTTTCAAATACCCGCTCGTCTCGGTTTGCCGATGCCCAACACAAGGAAATTCTCGAATTCGCTTTAACGGCGTGCTCACATACCTGAGTATCTTCGGTTACGACTCGCCCCATGTGAGTAAGCGGTGAAAAATAACGAATTAACTCTTCCACCGCTTTACCGGTGATCTCAGGCTCATTTTGTAAACGGTTAAGAGACTCTGGGCTTTCGGCAAAATAAGCGATGGAATTGGTAACCGCATTGATAACTGTATCGCGGCCGCCAGCAAAGGTCAGGATCATTACCCCTTTAACTTCTTCTTTGCTGAGCTTACGACCATTCACTTCACTGTCTAGTAGTACCGAATATAAGTCTTCACCGGGATTTGCTATCGCTTTATCAATCTGTTGGTCGATATAGTCGTAGAGGATATTGGCTTTGTCTGCGTCTAGCGCAGTATCGTCACTGCGAAATACATGGGTTCCCCAGTTAATCCAAACCTGAGCTTCCTCATAAGGAATATTCAACAGTAAGGTCAACGCTCGGGATTGAAGTTTCAGGGAAAAATCGGCAACCACTTCAACACTGTCTTTTGCCAGCACTTCGTCAATTAGCTCATCGATGATGGCTTTTAAGCTTGCCTGATAGTCGGCCTCTAGTGGCCGTTTAAACCAAGGCTCTACAATAGCTCGGTAATTTGCGTGTTCAGGGGGATCGACTTCAAACGGAATTTGTCGGGTATCACGAATAGCAACTTCTGAAGGAACAACGATACGCCCGACTTCCTCGCCACCACTTTGGAAGGTTTTCCAGTTATGGGCACATTTGCGCACATCTTTTAATCCCAGAACCATAGTCACGGGATCGTTTTGATCATCAACGGTGCCGAAACCTTTACCATTTCGGGCCTCTTGAAACGCATCGGGTAACACGCTCTTGCTCATTGCCATTCCCTCAATATTAAATCTTTGTTTTTCGATAGCTCGCTTTATATGAACGAGTTATGTGTTAACGGGTTATCGCTCACGGATAAACAACATAATATTGCTTCACTTTAAGCAAAAATACGTAATTAACTGGCAAAAGTAATATTAATTTGTCATCAAGGGATGATTGGCCTGGCCGCACCAGCAGTTAGCTTTGATTACTTATTTAAGCTAGCTGTCAGTGCGAGCCATGCGCTCCTTATTGCGTTATCGCTATTCCTGCCAGGCAAGAATGGCATCGTCTTCCACTTTATCAAGTGGTCGATAGATCAACGAGTTTTCTTTAAAAGGTTTAGCACTGTCAGCGCAATAGGCCGGGATCATCGCCCAGCGTGGTTCGCTGGATTTATTCTGATTGGATTTGTGCAATAGGTTACAGTGAAAGAACAAGGTATCACCGGGTTCAAGTTCAACTTTGACCAACTCATGGTGCTTCAATGCCTCTTCAACAAAAACCATATCGGCGCCTTTTTGATCGCCGGTTGCGTTATGATTAATGCGGCCAATATGGTGCGAACCTTTAAGCACTTCCAGACAGCCATTTTCAACCGTGGCTTTGTTAATCGCGATCATGCAGCTAACAAGCTTCGGGTACAGATGATAATTATCATTGGCCCAATAGCCATAATCCTGATGCCATTCCCAGGCGCCGCCTACGAACGGCTCTTTCATCATGATTTTCGTGGTTGTATGAAATACCGGCTCGCCGAGAATTTTCTCGCAGGAATCTGCAAGACGGCGGCCGCGAGAGAACATACTGTATAGGTCATCGCCTAAATCCTGCCAAAGGCTGACTTTACTGACGGTGCCAGAAGCATCCTTTTTATCCCAGGCGTTGGTATATAAATTCGCATCATTAAACGCCTTTTCCTGAAGGCGCGCTATTTCCTGCGGGCTGTAAAATCCCTTTGCGATCACGTATCCGTCGCGATGAAAGTCTTGCACTTGCTCGTCACTCAAGATGCGACTGCTGCCATTATTGTTTGTCATCTTCACTCCCGTTCGGTCTCATTGTATTTGCTTTGGCGCTTTTGTTAGCGCTTTTGTTAGCGCTTTTTTTACATTAGGCATTGGTATTGTCTTTTTGTTTATGCCCTGTTTATGCCTCATTAAGGCTTCACTTTAATTGAGGAAAAAAACACATTCAAATTTAAATGAAATATTTATATATGAATGGTAAGCTCAATAATTATCTGATGTAAATGGCCTAAGAAAACATGAAGGAATTATTAGTAAAACCCGTCCGTTATGCGGTTCCCGCTTTGGATAAAGCCCTTGATGTATTGGAATTTTTAGCGTCCCAGACGCGGCCATTGACCCAGGCAGAAATCGCCCAAGGCTTGGGCCGCAGTGCCAATGAAATCTATCGAATTTTGGTGAATCTGGAAGGTCGTGGTTATCTGATCAGAGAGGAAGCCAGCGCCGGCTATCGAATCTCGCTAAAGTTATACAATCTCTCCCATGGTATCGAGCCAATCGCACTAATTCGTCAGGTTGCCCTGCCACATATGGAAGATTTAGCGGTAAAACTTGGAGTTTCCTGTTATTTGTCAATCCTGTACCAAAGCCAGACCATGGTACTTATTCATGCGAATAGTCCCTCGCCAGTATCCTTAAATGTTCGCGAAGGTTCGTTATTCTCAACTCTCAATTCCGTGCCCGGAAATGTCTTACTTGCCCACAGTAATGAAGACGTAAAGGCGATGATATTGGCGCGAGAAGCAAGCTATGAAACCTATACTGACAAACAGAAAAACTCTTTAAACAAGCGTTGGCAAACTATCGCTGAAACCGGCATATACAGCGCCAGTAGCGAGCTTGCCGATGGCGTATACGAATACTCAGCCATTGTTGGCGCGGTTGCGGATAAAGTCATTGCGGCATTAACCATACCGAGCCTGAGTACCACGTTAATCAAAAATCTGGATAAAGACAGCGTTGAAGCGCAGGTAAAACAAACGGCTGGTAAGATTGCGGCGCAGTTGAGTAAAGCCTGAATATAAGCTGTAGAGGTAAGCTTCGCTGGTGGAAAGTGGGAGGTGGAAGAAAGAACGGGCTTTCGCGTCATACCGTGACACTACACGGTATCTTGGGCATGGTCTCTTATGTGCCAATAGCTGCCCGTTAGGAGTTGCTAATATACTGTGACTTTTGATCCGAACGCTGCGCTTAGTAGAGAGATTGACGTAATTTTCTGAATCTGGGCAGCTTAATACCGTGGTTATAGCACTGTGTTAAGTATGATGTCCTACCATAGTTTGTTTGTTACGATATAGGCAAAAAGAAACAAACAGAGATATGGCACCACAAACGATAAACCAAAGCGATAAAATCAAACCTTGATTATAAATATATAGTTTGCCTACTACCCATGAAAAGCAGTAAATTGCTTGAAAAAACCAGATATATGCTGCTGTTGAAGTTGAGTATTTGTATGATCGAGCTGCTAGCATTAGAACTGACACTGCAGAAACAAAACCTAATGGGTAATACCAAGGATTCCATTCAAATATAGAGGTAGGTGTTACAAAAGTCGCCAAGAGAAACATACCTAGCTCAGGAGTCAGTATTAAAGACGGTCCAAATAATATGCATAAGACTTGGACTGCTCGTTTCTCTAATTTTGTTTCTCTTTCCATAGTAGTGTTTAACAGTTTATTTTGTTTAAGACTCTTCAATTTTCTTTTGAAAAATTTCTGAACTCACAGCTCTAAGAAGACATTAACCTTTTCAATCTATTAGCGTCAAATTTGTGCTATAAACAGTCGGTCAGCCATTACCTTTACCTGCGCAATTGAAAATGAAAACGCTGATACCTAGTTCATCACACACGGACTTGTCAGTCTTTCCATCTTCGGATGTTCTAAGTAAGGCCATCTTCTTAAATTCGGCAGGATATCGTTTGTAACTTTTACCCTTTGTCATAAACACCTCCTGTTGTATTCCTACAACAATTGTAGTGTGTCCACGAAAATGGGGTAAGTCGACATTACAGACCCATTTAATCCTTAATCACATGAGGCATCACTGAACAAGCACGTATCATTTGTTATGACCAAAGCAATACCGAATTAAGCAGAAGCTATCCTCACCCTGCCAACTTCCATACTAAAGGTTCAAAGGAGTGAGTCAACCTGCAATTAATTCATTGTATTTAATTAAATAAGAAACATCGAACACAAAAACGGGACCTTGCTGGTCCCGTTTTGACTTGAGATTAAACCGATAACAATCAAGGGGTCAGAGTTGTTGATTTTCAACAACTCTGACCCCTTGATGTGCACTATGCCGTATTTTGAAACGTACCAGCATCGAGTATCTGTTTACGCGGTTTGAATTTGCAGATGTAATTCCAGTTCCAGCTTGGGTCGTATTTATGGCATAAGCCCCAATCCAGGCCTGGCTCTGGCAACTCTTGCGCTGGGCGAAATAACCCTACAGCCTCGGGGCCACCTTTAATATGCGCTTTGATCTCAAAATTAATGCCGTCTTTGGCAAACTGAATGGTGTTTTTCTCAGGGCCGTCGGTGGTTAACATGGTGGCGATACCGCCTTGATAATTCCAAACCACGACTTCATGGCCACTATTGGAAATCGGGTTGTATTCTGATTTTACATAAGGGCCATGAATATCATCAGCGATGGCGACACCGTGTTTAATTTCCCGTCCGCCAAAATTCATGGTTTCGCCCATGGTTTCGCCTTTGTAATACAGATAAAACTTATCGTTAAAGAACAAAATGCACGGATCATGAACCTTATGACTATCAAAGCTCCCCTTCTCATAGACGTGAAAACGATTATCTTCATCACCTTTCCAGGAACCGTCTTTTGATGGTGATAAAATAGGGCCCGGTGATTTTTTCCAGGGACCAAACGGCGAGTCGGCTTCAGCTAGCGCAATTTCTTCATACTGACGATTGGTATAAGGATATTGAACCGTTTGATAAACCAGATAATATTTACCGCCATGCGCCAAAATTTCAGGCGTAAACACTGCACGGTCGTCATAACTTCCTGCAGGTCCGCGACTAATGGCTACGCCCTGCTCTTCCCAGGTTTCGGCATCTTTTGATGTTGCATGCCAGACTTCGGTTAAATCCCAGGGAAATACTTTATCTTCAGGGTTTGCACTACCAAAACCTACGGTTTCACCGCTGCCTTTGGTATACCAGCAATGGTACAGACCATCGACCAGTAGCACCGAGGTAGGATCGCGACGAATGACCCCTTCTTCAAAGGCGAAATCGCCTTTTAACGGACTAATATCAAATTCGGTAAGCCACTCAGGTCCTTTTTGATCGTAACCGCGCTCAATGGCACGTTGACTGGCGAGGCTTAATTTGTTTTCAGACATAAATCATCTCTCTAGCAATAATGACTTTTCCCATTAATTTGCCACCAATTGTGCTTCAATTTCTTCAATGGTTTTGTGTTTTGTCTCTGGCAACAGTTTGTATAAGCAGATAAAGCCAACAACACCACTGACGGCATAAAACATAAATACATCGGCGGCACCAACATTATTCAATAGCCATGGGAAAAACTGTTGTACGAAATAGCTGACCATAGAACTGATAAAGGCAAATACCGGTATCGCAACACCGCGCACGCCGGTCGGGAATATCTCTGAGAACAACACCCATAAAATTGGCCCCAGTGAGTAGTGGAAAGCAATAATAAATAACATAATGCCCGTCATCACGACGGCAACATTAATGTTGGTTGCATTTTGCAACAGAATGCTTTCTGCTGCTCGAAGCTCTGATTCTGACATATTTTTGCGAAGCGCCGCTTTAAATTCTATATCTGTCTCAAAGGTGATATCCGCCATATGGGATATTCCTTCAATACCATGCTCATTTTTTACTTCTATGATTTGTTCCGATGTCAGCTGATAGGTCGCCTGTTTAAAGCCGATATGGCAGACAAATAAACTGATGCTGGCCAAGATTAACCCTGACATCAGCAACGGCCTGCGGCCCACTTTATCGATTAAAAGTATCGCGACGATGGTAAAGGCAACGCCTACCACACCGACCACGACGGCATTTAAAAATGCGGCATCGGTACCCACACCAATTTGTTCGAATACTGTTGGCGCGTAGAATAAAATGGCATTGATGCCTGTGGCTTGTTGGACAATCGCAATGGTCAGAGCAACGATAACGGCTTTTCTGAGCTTGGTTGAAAATAGTGCCTTAAAGGATGCAATAAAGGATTTACTGGCAGGATCGATTTCCAGGCTGTGTTTAACCTGTGCCACTTCCTCTTCCGGTGATAGATCATGGTCAAAATTGGCAATAATTTCTTTCGCTTCCGCTTCCTGACCCTTCATGATTAACCAGCGAGGGCTTTTTGGGATCTTGAATAATAATGCGAACCAGATAATTGCCGGAATAATTTCGACGCCTAACATCCAGCGCCAGGTTTGTGTATCGATGGCTAAGCTAGACACCCAGGTTAAATCCGACTGGGATAACATTAAAATCCCGTAATTAATAAAATAAGCTGCCGAGAAACCAACAACGATGCTGACTTGAACGATGGAAACCAATTTTCCGCGGATTTTCGACGGGGCGATTTCGCCAATGTACATGGCAGCGACCGATAATGAGGTAAAGGCAAATCCTCCAACAAAACGCGCGACAACTAATGTTTCATAGTTTGGCGCAAATGTAGACGTGATTGCCGAGAAAATATAAATAAAAGAAATGCCAATTAAGGTTTTTTTACGGCCAATTTGATCACAAATATAACCGGTGATCATCAGCGCAAACAATACCGCCAGACCAGGCGCACTCACCATGGCGCCAACTTCCATATCCGATAGTGAAAATTCCTTTGAAACATATTTAATCGTTCCAGAAATTAATGCGGCATCTAACCCCAGAATAAATGCCCCAAACGCCACCACCATGGCACAAAAGTAGACACTATGGCTTACTGATTTCATATTCTTCCCCAAATAAAACCGTGTTTATTGTTTTTAAATTACGGTACTTCTTCTAATTAGCTCTGATGTTACCTTAACCACGCCATATTGTTAACAATTAAATATATTCAATTGCCGTGTTTTTTGAGTAGCTAGCCACAACTCAATGAATTTTCGGTCTGCACTACCCTGACGTTGTTGATTTCAAGATCCATTTTACCACCGGTATAAAGCATAAATGGCGACGTCACTTTACTAAAATCAAAATCAGCGCGTTTAAAGCAACTTAACGGAATTGGCAACATAGTCCACTCCCCTTTAGGCAAGCGTTTAAGGGCATTTTTCAAAGGAAACGTACTACGACATTGCCAGTCCCAGTTACATTCCATGGTAATTTCGACATTTTTATTCGGGGCTTTATTGACTTTTATGTCGATCAAAAGAACCCCTTTGTCTTGATAAGGCAGTAAATTTGCAAATCTTTGCGTATTAGTGATGTTGGCAGTCATCACGTTTTTATCTTCAGTGCCCCATTCATTTTTAACCCCTTTGGGTTTCCAGGTTAACCGCAGGGCATCCCCTTCAACATTGCGAGTTGCCTTTTGCGCTTTTAAACTTCCTTTGGCCGTTTTACCGGTCTGATTTTCCAAAATAACCTGACCAAATTGCAGGCTAAACTGCCATGGCGTGTTAGATTGTCCGGCAATAAAGTAATCTGTGGTCTGGTTCAGGTTTTGCGGTTGCTGTTGCTGCTGCTGCGCCTTAGTAACCGAGGTACTTAGCAAAAAAATAGTCGTAGCAATAAGAATACGAACCAAGCGGTCAACGTTGCGCATTGTCATTTTTTTAATAATCATACGTTTGCTCTTCTATTATTGATGTTTTAACAATAGGTGGTGGTCTTACGCCAGGTGAGCCATGAAAACGTCATGCCATTGACGATTGCGTGGCAAACCCGATTGTAATTGTAATTGGTTGTGTTTAGTCGTCTCGATTTGCGCAAGCAATTGCTGAACTTTGTCCTGAGGGAGAGATTGCTGTAACTGTGTTGGATAACCACTACCGTACAAAACATATTGATAGCTGGCTGCCTGAAAAATCTCACCATTGCGGTCAAAATCCAATAACGATGGCACCCGATGACGCCACAACTGTAATAGCTCTTTAAGACGTTCTGGTATTGTTTGTGGGTCGCGATGATCCAGCCAAAAACGCGATTGTCGTTCACTTAACACATAATGCAGTTTTAAAAATTCAATTACGCGTTGCCAGCGATAATGAAAGGTCTGATTGAAGCGTTTGGCAATAATTGGCATTTCCGACTGATCAACGGGCAATTGTTCGGCCAGCATATTTGCCGAGAGTTCGATCATCACCAAAGCCGATGCTTCCAACGGTTCAATAAAGCCGGCAGCCAATCCGATTGCCAGACAGTTGCCTACCCAAAACTGCTCTTTGTAACCGGGATTAAAGGCTATCTCGCGTATTTCATATGTCGAGCTGGCAGTCGAGCTGAAAGACGAGCGTATATATTGTTCCAGCACACCTGATGCGTCTGCAGAGTCCATGTGCCTTGATGAATAAACATGACCGATTCCACGCCGTTGCGGTACCGGTATGTCCCAAATCCATCCACTTGTTTGCGCGCTGGCACGGGTAACCGAGGCGATTGGCGAGTGCTGCTCTGGGATTTGTGCCGTTAGTGCCCGGTCACAAAACAAGGTATCACTGACATCAATATTCTTGACTGACAGTGCCTGTCCTAATAACAACGCTTTGATCCCAGAGCAATCAATAAACAAATCCGCATGAAGTCGTTCATCAGTGTCGGTATCTAACGACGTAATGGTTTTATCTGCGCCAACATTGACCTTTTTAATGTTGGCGATCCGATGCTCCACCCCAAGCTTGTCCATACAATGGTGTTTGAGGTATTTGGCAAATGCTCTGGCATCGAGATGATAGCCATAATTTAAATACGCATCGTAGCTACCCTGCTGGGTTGTTTTTGGTGCTAAACCGAGCGCACAGGTTGCATGTTGAATGCTTATATATTGGCTAAATGGCTGAGCTGTATTTTGCTGTAACCAAAGCCTCGACAAATCGCCTTCGACAGCGCCCGGCGGCACATCAAAAGGATGTAAGTACGACGACTCGGCATGTTCGCTATGCCAGTTAATAAATTGCGAACCTTGTTTAAAGGACATAGGGACATGGCGAAAAAGATCCCGTTCGTCAATGCCAAGCTTTTGCATCGTATCTGGCATAGTTGGCCAGGTACCTTCACCGACGCCAATCGTCGCTATGTCAGCAGATTCCACCAAGGTGATGGTTAATTGCTTTTGACGAATACGTTGTTGATGTGTCGCGGCTAAAATACCAGCGGTCAACCAACCGGCGCTACCACCGCCAACGATGAGAATGGATTGGATGGGTGTGTTATTCATTTACATCACTAATGTTTTTTTTGTTATCTATATTGATAAAAAAAGCCCTAGGCGTGCGGCAAAGGGCTTTTCAATTTAATGCCAGCTTGCACAACCTTGCCAAAACAAGGGGGAGAGTGCAAGTAGGCTTAACGCTCGGTTATTCAACTTCGACTAGCTGAACATCATCAACAATAAAGTCACCGTTACCACTCCAAAGACTTGGTTTGAACTGAATGGTTACACCGCGTTCATTCCAGTCGGTGATGCTGTTATAGGCGTCGACATTAATGAATTGTTCAATTACAAACACTTCATCTAATGGATGATTCACCATATTGCGCGTACGTGGTTGGATTTGTGATTGCAGATCATCACCAAAGACAGACGTCACTTCACCTTCATTGGTGTCAAACAGGTTCAGCGTGATAGGACTAAATCCATTCCCGTCATGTTTTTTGGCAACCACGATTAGGCGCAACAGGTACTTTTTACCATTTTCAATGGTGCCTTTAGGCAACGCAAGGTTCGCAGCAGCCCAACCGGTTGCACGTAAACTGTGTAAGCCATTAATTGGCGTTACCGATTCAATCGCAATATTGCCGCCGGTCCAAGCGCCTAATGTACCGTCTTCAAAGTTAACGTTGTTGCTACCTGATTGATACACGGCATTGTTGACCGGATCCGATGAGAATCGACCGGCAAAAACATCGTCCAGGCTAATCAAAGACGTACCCAAAGTCAGTTCACGTGACGTGGTGGCATCATCGCTTGCCAGCACAAATGACGTAACATTGGTGTTATGCTCTTTCCAAGGGACTTCAGCGCCACCAACAAATGGAGGATGGAATCCCCAGGATTGATAAACCGGTACTTCGCCACCATTGATCCAAGCACTATAACGGCCCCAGTTACCGATGCGATCGGTCTGACGTACGTAATAAGCGCCACCTGGTTGCACATCAAAGCTTTGCTTGATGGTTGTTTCACCGGACGCTTCTAATTGATATGCTCCCTCGGATGCATCACCGGTTGCCACAACCGAAACCAAACTTGAATCCGCTACTGTCCAGCCAGTTAAATCACCGGACTCAAAACCACCGTTGGTTAACAGACTTGTTGGCTCTTGACGGGTAAAGTTGATTACAAAACTGCTTTCAACTACATGCCCGGCAGTTTCGCCTTCTTCACCATCCGTCAGGTTAAAGCTGTATTCCCAACTCGCCATATCACCGTTTGCTGCGACATACTTGGAAAAATCAACCGGGTCAATGACGAGTACGGAACCAGAAGACTTATTGAACATAAGTGCTGGACCGCCATCAACAGGCATGATGCTATCCACATCGACAAGGATCGGATCACCGTTCCACTCAACTGTGTATTTTTCGTCGGCAAAATCGACATAAACCATGTCGTCATTGTTTGTCAGGTTCCCTTCATAGGTCATTACCACTTCTGGCGGTAATGGTTCAGGGCGGACACCACGAATGTTAATCGTCGCCTTGCGAGGTAAGCTGTGGTTATGATCTTCAACATCATAATTGAACACCAAAGAAACCGTTTCACCTAATGCAATTTGCTCACTGATGCTAGCAATATCTAAGGTCAATACTGAGCCATCAAGGCTGTGAATATCGAACTTGTTCGCTGCATCGGCCGTAAAACCAGAAATCGACAGCGCTTCACCATCAGCATCAACGACACCTTCGAGTAAATCGACAATCCCCTGTTCATCAAATTTGGTAAAACTTACCGTTAAATCTTCAAATACCGGGGCGAAATCTTCACCAATGACCGTGACCGTAATCGTACGAGGCACGGCCGCTTCACCATCACTGATGTTGTAGCTAAAGTTTACCGTTAAGGTATCACCGGTATCTAGGTTTGGCGCGATTGCCGATGGGCGAATGCCCAATTTATTGCCTTCAAATTCAAATCCGGTCATATCTTCAGCATCAGAGCTAAAACCGTCAATGTAAAGAATATCGCCATCCGGATCGAAGGCGATACCTTCACCATTTTTCGCGCCATCGGGTGTACCAAGCAGGTACAGAAATTCAAACGCATCGGCTTCATTATATGTGCGAACAATATCGCCACCATGTTCCGGTGCAGCATTTACGCCATCGTCCGGTTTAACATAGTCATCATCACAGGCTCCAAGCAAGGTCGTGAACGCCAGAGCCAACATCATTTTAGATTTTTGGAATGTCTTCATAATCAAACACCATTATTATTTTTAAATACGGGGCTAGCTCCCTAGCCCCGTTTTAACGGATTAAAAGTTAACGCGAACACCTAAACGATAAGTCGTGCCGACCTTATAGTTGCGATAGGTGCGAGATGTTGGCGCATCGCCTTCAAGCGGATTGCCTTCTTCCAGTGCAACAAAGTTGTAACCTGCACCATCCCACTCACGCTCAACCGCGATTTCGCGACTGGTAAAGTAAGTGCGATACTCTTCATCCGTCAGGTTGATTGCCTGGAAAGTGAACATCACGTTTTCGTTAAACTGATAGCTCGCAGAAATATCTAAGGTTCCGCGACCTTCATTCCAAATAGAACCTTGGTTCCATGTTCTTCCCTGTAAACCGGTATCATAGTCAGTACCCACCAATGAATCACTGGTGCCGCGATAACTGATACGGAATTGATGACCATTCTGCTCCCAGAAAACCGTTGCGTTATAGGTATGCTCCGGTGTATCTGCTACCGGGTAAGCCGGTAAGTCCTTGGTCGGATCAATCGTTGATTTATCCGCATCATACTCACTATCCTGATAGGTATAGTTCGCAGAGACACCTAAACCACTCCAGATACCCGGCAAGAAATCGTAAGTCTGAATATAACCAAGTTCCAAACCTGTAATTTGTGCGCCTTTACCATTGATGATTTTGCTCACGCTATATTGTGCACACAAATCACGTAGGTCATCACTGAAACGATTTGGATCGGATGGCCACCAGCCGTAATCGGCGGTTGCGCGAAGCGGCATACAGCCTTGCAATCCGTAATCACTGCTCTCATCCCCAGTTGCCAGAAGCGGTAAATCTTCCTGAGAAACCGGGCCATCTACCTCACGTAAGTCCATTAAGTAAGTCACCGCACTTTCGGTATCGGTGAAGTTTTTCATGTCTTTGTGGAAGATAGCGGCACTTAGCATTGACGATTCGTTGAAGTACCATTCCAAAGAAATGTCTAAGTTATTGGACTCAAGCGGTTCAAGCTTAGTGTTATACATATCAAGGCGACTACCTGACTGGGAGTTACCTGATCCCCAATAGCCGTTTTCATTTAACTGAAAACCTGGACGTAACTTGTCAATCTCAGGACGAGTCATGGTTTTTGAAACAGCCAGTCGACCAATCCACTCATCACTGAATGCATAGTTCAGGTTCAAGCTTGGTAACCAATTTTCATAAGAATGAGAACCGGCTGCCGCAAACGATTGCAATTCTTTATTTTGCGTAGACGTGAACGGAAACTGGTTTGCATTTAAGGTGCTTAACGGCGTAGTGCCATCATAAGTGATCGCCGATCCCCAACCGTGGTTACGAGTCGTAGATACATCGGCATAACGCCACATATTCAGCCAGTTAAGCGCGATCCCTGGATCTGCAAGGCTTGGATCTTGCTGGAACGCTGCCCAGGCCGCATAATCGGGATCATGACAAGGCCCTTGATCTGGGATTGGTGTCCACTGTGACGGATCGGTACCGCTGCTAGTATCATACCCTCGACCATCAACACGCTGATATTTCTTCTCATAACCTAGTGTTGCAGCTGGGTCTGAAAATACTGGCGCACGACAGGCTGGTAAGCTGGTATCGCGTAAATCACGCAGTTGTACTAAATCAAATTCACGTTCAAGAGTTTCGGTGAACTGCCAAAAATTTGCACCGGCATAACCGTCAGCATCAATATCTGTTTCTACGTAACGAATACCCACGTTACCGGTTAATCGACCATCAAAGTATTCGAAGTTTGTTTTCAAATAAAATGCTGTTGTGTCAATATCAGTGATCCGGGATTCAGTGTTGTTCGGGGTACGAACGGTATCTTCAGAGTCCAACATGATGGATGCAGCATAAGCCGCATCAACCGGGATCCAGCCCTGAGTAGCGCCATTACGGCTATAGCCCAGGCTATCCATAAAGTCATCATAAGGAAGACCGCCTTCTCGTGCGATTAAAGGCGCACGGATATCGAGCATTGAACCGCCAGGCACAACAACCGGATTACCATACTCATCTTCAATAACTTCAGAGGCAGTGACAGTATCAAATTGATAGCTTTGATTATCGACGTCTTTGGTACGTTGGGTAACTTTAGCACCAAACTCTACCGAGGTAAGGCCGACAACATCTAAGTCATATTCAAAATCCAGCTGAATATTTGCTAGCTCATCTTCAACTTTACGATCGGTTTCACGTAAAAATGCGAGATGCTGAACATCAACATCGGCCGGATTAAAACCGGTATAGACAGTATTATCGTCATAACCAGGAACAAAAATCCCGGTATCCGGATCGACTTCATTAACAATTTGCTCGCCCAAGTCTACAAAACTATCACCAAACACCATTTCACAACGGCCTGAGGTACAGTCATAACCAACCGGCTCAATCATTTCACCGGCATCGTAGAGTTTTACGGCTGGAACATTTGGAAAGTTTTGCAATGCCGCAAACGCACTCGGTAAAGAATCCGATTTACTTAAGGAATAACCAATTAACCCCGACATACGGAACTCATCGGTAATTTCCTGTTTAATATTCAGTGCCGCACTGAAATTATCCGATTCGTCGCCACCGGTGCTGTTTTGAATATCACCAGCGCCAAAGCGGTTAACGAATTTTGTGAGTGTCGATGTGTCAGTATTTATGGTGTACCAATCCGCCTGTGGATCGCTAAAAGGCGCTTCCGGGCGCAAGGTACCTAGCGGTTGTTCACCTTCGACAAAATTGTTGTTGCCTGGGAAACGACTAACCACGGCATCGTTATAACGTTTTTGCTCAGCTTTGGTGTAAGTCGCATCAAACATGATTTCAGTGCTGTCGGTAGGTACCCACTGTAAACCTAAGTTAATACCCGCTCTGTCATTGCTATTTTGATGCAATTCATAACGCGTGCTTTGGTGCTGAATCGCTCTTACCGGACCGGCAATAATATTACCATCCTGGTCGCTGGCAACTTGTATATCTTTGGAAGCAACGAAGTTTTCTACACGATATTGATCTTTACGAAAGGTATTGGTTTCGTCATAGACAGAAAGCGCAATACCAAAGGTCTCATCTAAGAATTTTTCAGAAAACGCGAATTGAACTTTATAATCTTCTTCTTCGGCAAAATCATTGTAACGACCCTGTAAAGTGAAGCTACGGATATCTTTGGCGACATCTAATGGACGCACAGATACCAGGTTAACATTTGCGCCAAGTGAACCTTCATCCTGATCAGCACTCGAGGTTTTAACCACTTCGAGTTTAGATAAAATATCAGAGGAAAAGGAACTTAAATCAACCGCCTGGTTGAAATCGGTTGACGTCAATTGCTGACCATTGAGTGTAATATTGTTCTGGTTGGCTGATGCTCCACGAACGGTGATTTGCGAACCTTCACCATTGGCACCGGACACCACCGATACACCGGTTACTCGTCCAAGCGCGTCAGCGATATTTTGGTCGGTGTTCTTCCCGATATCTTCGGCATTGATTGAATCAACAACCCCATCGGCAAAACGCTTATCATTGATAGACTTTTTCAGACTACTTTTTAAGCCAGTCACTTCAATGACTTCAATATCTTGTTCGGCTTTGGCTTGCTGCGTATCGGTTTCTTCCTGAGCGTAAACATTCACACTCAGAACCGATAGGACTGCAGCATAGACAGCACTAAGCTGAAACTTTTTACCTGTATCTCCCATCTCATTTCCCCATTAAGATTTTCAGTATTTTTGTTTTTTAAATCAATCAGCGGGATACCTAACACAGGTTTGTTGTTAGATCGTTTGCTAATTATTGCCCACTTTAGACCTTGAAATCGTAGATTGTCAACAATTTTGTTAACAATCTTCAATTAACACCCCGTGATTTTGTTAACAATCTACCTCAGGTAGTGTTGTTGATTTTTTGTGCGATATGTACAAAAAATCGGTCATGAAAAATATCTCCCTTTACATAGATGAGAAAATATATACAACTATTACAACACGTTAGGTGCAATAATCATTTTCAAATAAAGCCTAGCTATGGGGTGTCCTAAAAACGGGTAAATAGCAGCAACAGTGGACTCGTCAATATCATAACAAGGGTTGTAAAAAATAAAATTATTGTTAACAATTTTCTTTTTACAATTCCTTGGGTATACTCGACCCATTCAAGTAGAGGAATAATGATGCTAACAACGAAAAAACTCATCTTGGCCAGTATATTGTCTTGCGCCACTTTGTGGGGATGCAGCGCGCCAGAGCCTGCCTCTGATACTAACGCTAACGACAGCAAAAATGAAGCAGAGAAGGAACCTGTTAAGCTCGCTAGCTTATTTGACCTAACCGATGCTCAGCAACGAAGCAAAAATATTAAAGCTTTCAAAGCAGATACAATTTATGACGCGAACAGTGACACCTTAACCGTTAACTTCGCCGCCCAAAAGAACGCTTATAGCTCAGTAACGTTTGTTTCCGAGCCAGGTTGGAACTGGCAGGCCTATCAGGATTTTAATATTGCCTTTGATATTGGCAACCCAGGACAACATTCGGTACAGGTTTATCTGGACATTACCGATGGCAATAACGACACCTATACGCGCAGTGTCAGCATCCCGGTAGGAGCGGCGTCTACCTATTACGCCAAGTTAGCCGGTCACGATTTGGCGACACCGGATGGCGATGAAAAGGTCGAGCTAAATTTCACCTCCGGTCTTCGCTCAAACCCACCAACCTGGGAAAGTGACGAAACACAGTTTGTTTCCTTATGGGGTAAAAAGAACCTCGATGTGTCTGATATTCGCAAAATTTCATTCAGCGTACAAAGTGCTTTGTATGATAAAACCATTACCATCAGCAATATCCGCCTCAGGGAAAATCCGCCTATGGATCCGAGTTTTTTAACTGGGATTGTCGATAAATATGGTCAGAATGCGACGCTTGAATTTACCGGTAAAATTCATAATCAGGCAGAATTAATCACTGCTCGCGATAAAGAATTTGCAGGATTAAAAGAGTCCTTTAGTGACAGCCGATCTAAATTTGGCGGCTGGAAAAATGGACCACGTCAAACAGCTACAGGCTATTTTCGTACCGAAAAAATTAATGGCAAATGGATGATGGTTGACCCACAAGGGTATCCCTATTTCGCCACCGGGCTTGATATCATACGCCTATCCAATACTTCAACAATGACAGGCTATGATTTCGATCAAGGGCTTATTCATCAACGCCAGGACGGTGATTTTACCCCGGAAGACTCGCAAAAATTAAACCGTGTCAGTGATAAGGCCATTGCTACCCGTTATGTCGCATCAGAATTGCGAAAAGACTTATTTAACTGGTTACCGTCTTATGACGAGCCGTTAGGCAAACACTTTGGTTACCGTCGTAGTGCCCATTCCGGCCCACTTCAACATGGCGAAACTTATAGCTTTTACTCGGCTAACCTAGAACGTAAATACGCAGATATCGACCCGGATTATTTAGCCGTATGGCGCGAAGTGACCATTCGTCGGATGTTAACCTGGGGGTTTACATCGTTTGGTAACTGGACCGACCCTATGTATTACGACAATAACAAGGTTCCTTATTTTGCCAATGGCTGGATAATTGGTGATTTCAAAACCGTTTCCAGCGGCAACGACTTTTGGGCACCATTGCCTGATGTGTTCGATCCTAAATTTGAAGAGCGCGCCATGGTTACGTTAAAACAAGTGTCTGACGAGGTGAAAAACAACCCCTGGTGCGTGGGTGTCTTTATCGATAATGAAAAGAGCTTTGGTCGCCCGGACAGCCTATCCTCGCACTACGGTATTGTTTTACATACCCTGGCCCGCGATGGTAATGATGTCCCCACCAAAGCCGCATTTATGAAAGTACTAAAAGACAAATACGCGAATATTCAGGAGCTTAACAATGCCTGGGGCAGTGAAATCGCAAGTTGGGAAGCACTTAACCAAGGGTTTGAAGGGGATGTCAATCACGCAGGACAAGTCATTGATTTTGCTACCTTGCTTTCAACCTACGCAGATAAGTATTTCGCCACAGTGAAAAAGGCGATGGTTAAATACATGCCAAACCATATGTACATGGGCGCACGTTTTCCTGACTGGGGTATGCCTAAAGAAGTGGTCGAGTCGTCAGCCAAATTTGTCGATGTGATTAGCTTTAACTCCTATAAAGAAGGGCTAGTCGAAAGCAAATGGAAGTTTATGGAAGAAATTGACATGCCTGCCATTATCGGTGAGTGGCATATAGGTGCCTCAGATTCTGGTCTGTATCATCCAGGTTTAATCCATGCGGCGGACCAGCAGGACCGCGCTAAAATGTATAAAGATTATATGAACTCCGTCATTGATAACCCTTACTTCGTTGGCGCTCATTGGTTCCAGTACATGGACTCGCCAATCACCGGTCGAGCCTACGATGGAGAAAATTATAATGTCGGTTTTATTAGTGTCACCGATCAGCCCTATCAGCCGATCGTCGATGCTGCTACTGAAGTAAATAGTTATATTTATGAGCGTCGCTTTAGTCGCGACTCAAAGTAATCGATGTGAAAATTAACAACGAATTATTGTGCTTTCATTAGCCATAATCCGCGTGTTAACAAAAAACACAAAGAACGATATATTATGGTCGACACTTTCTATTTTTAGAGTCGACCATCCTGTAAACCACTATAAAAACACATAAATTGGCCTATTAACGCTGTTTTTTGTCGACAATAAATTATTTTACAATTGTCAAGAGTAGTTGGTGTCTTTACAATAAGGTATAGGATTGATTAAGGACAAGTACATGGCAACATCACGGACAACGAAAATTTTATCCGTTAAAGACCAAATCGCAGAGCAGTTGCGTACGGATATTATCTCAGGTGCGTTTCCACCAAATACTAAGCTAAACGAAACCGAGCTGGCCAATCGCTTTGGTTTATCACGCGGTCCTATCCGTGACGTGATTTTACAGCTGACCAAAGAAGGTTTGCTGATCTCAAAGAATAATTGTGGTGCCTCGGTAAATAGTGTGTTGGATCCCAGCATGCAAAAGTTGATGATAAAGCTTCGTCGTGAAATCGAAGTCTTTGCCATTGAACAAATCAATGACACATTGAGCGAACAGGAAATTACCGAGTTGGAAGCTATCCTGGCGGATTTGCAAAAAGCCCTGGATGCCGAAGACTATGCGGAAGTCACCAAAATTGATATTTCATTCCATCGCTATTTAATTAATAAAGCCGGCGGTGATGAATTGGTGAATATCTGGTATCCGTATGTGATGCGTATGCGCTTAAATTACAAGCGTATCAGCAGCAGCTCGCAATGTGTTGATGAACATAGCCGAATTCTCGATGCGCTGAAAGCAGGCGATGTTAAATTGGCGAGCAAAGCCGTGAAAGCGAATATTAAATAGCAGGTTATTATTCACGAAAAACACCCTCGCGGGTGTTTTTTTTATCGCTCACACATATTGTCAACAATTTACATTGTTCAATTTGAGCGCAATTAAGACTAAATAACAAGAATAGGATTGAAATGACAACGTATTGGTTCCGCACTGCCCTGGCCTTGCTCGCAGTCTCGTATAGTCTGACATCTGCTCAGGTAAAAGCCGATTCCAAACCGCCGATGTTTATCGATATTAGCGATTCCATCGGTCTTGCCGAGCCAACCAGCTGGAAATATGGCGGGCCAAGTGTCGCTGACGTGGATCAGGATGGCAGACTGGATTTCGTGTTGCCAAATCATGATCAACACCCTGCCTATCTTTATTTCTCTCAAAAAGACAACACCCTGTTAAAACACCAAACACCAATTGGTCAGTGGGATGCCCATGGTATTGCCCCCGGAGACTACGATGGTGATGGCGATCTGGACTTTCTTGTTTCCCTTGGTGGAGGCAATGGCAGTCAGCCACAACCGCCAAGATTGTTAAAAAACCAACAAGGTAAATTTGTAGATATTACGGTTCAAGCCGGCATTGCCGATATGGGCGCGCGCGGCCGCTCGGTGCGTTGGCTTGATTTAGATGCTGATGGTGATCTCGATTTTCTGCAAATCAATGCAACGCAGATCCAAGGTGAGAAAGGCCCGAGGAATATTCTGTTTGAAAACTTAGGTAATGATACGTTCAAGTATCGACCAAGTCCGGTGTTTGAACAGATGGATGCCGAGCGGGTATTCATTACCGATCTAAATGACGACGGTCGCCCGGATTTACTGGGTTTTGCACCTTATACCCCCTTGGTCATCCTTCAGGCCAGTAGCAATTTTTCGTTTTCAGACGTTACCCATGACCTATTGCCCAGCGAGTTGTCAGAGCTAGCCTATGTCAATGCGATTGCGGAAGCGGATGTCAATAATGACGGACTGATGGATTATTATTTGGCTCGTGGCAAAGCGCTATATCAAATTGCCAATAATAGTATTGAATATGACCAAAGCCACAGACGCCTGGATTTACGTGACGAGGGGAATAAAAGTCAAGATGGCGTCACATTCACCGGTGATCGGCAAGTTTACCTAAGCGACTTTTATCACTTTCCAAGAGACCGAAACGTCACAGCCCTCCCTCTGTATCTGGGTAAAGATAAAATGACCATTGCTGAAGTTACCGATATGACTGCCATCAAGGCCAAGCAAGCGCAGGGCTTTCCAAATCAGCTAGATAAAACCGGTTGGTACTTAGGGTATCTTGGACAAAACCAAGAAGGTAAACATCAATGGCGTTTAGCCTGGCATCTTGCATCCAATGTGGCCTGGGATATTCGTGCTTCCGTTATTGGCGTCGATTCCTTTACGGCCGACTTTGATCCGCAAACGCCCGGTATCGCTGACGTACTCTTGATGGGTGAGGCTCATGCAAATGCTAAAAATAAAAAACCTCAGGTTAGATTCGCTGATGCATCTCATCGGTTGCCACCACTTAGCAAAGACAATAATCAAGGGGTAATTACTGGTGACTTTGATAACGACGGTCGTAGTGATTTCTTTGTTTATCGATTCGGTACCTTAACGCAGCGTCAGGCAGATGTATTGATGCTAAATCAAGGTAAGCGTTTTAATCAAAACACAGAACACGGCGCCACCCACCTACCAGCCAAAGCCCATGGTGATATGGGGGCTGCGTTCGACTTTAACCTTGATGGCAAAATCGACATTTTAAGCGGTGATGATGACAATGGCCGTTGGCATTTGTTTGCCAACCAGTTGCAAAATCAGCACAACTTTATCCGCGTTGAAATTGGCTACTCCGTCAATAACATCGACGCTATCGATCCCATTGGCGCTAAAGTCACTTTGGTCAGCGCTACTTCAACCCAGACTCGGTTTGTCAACAGCCAGTCGGCTAGCCACTCACAATCTCTTATTAACACGCTGCACTTTGGTTTGGGCGAAGATGAGAGCGTAGAGAAGATTGTTGTGCAGTGGCGCGATGGTTCTATTCAAGAAATTAACGATATAACAATAAATCAGCAAGTATTCCTGGGACAGCGACTGATCGCGCCAGGTAAGGGTAAATAATATGTATAAAAAAAGCCTAATCGCGATTTCAACAACCCTAGCACTTACCTTAACTGGTTGCGGCGGCTCCGGTGGCGATGATTCACAAAAACCGCTAAAGGTGGAAGACACAATACCCGCCCAATTTAGTTTTGCCAGTGTTACGGATGCTGCCAGCAATACCTGGATTGAATCACAGAGTATTACCGTAACCGGCATTAGTACTGCCACCGATATCAGCATCAGTGGTGGTGAATACTCAGTAAATGATGGCGAATTTACCTCTTCTGCCGGTCAGGTAAACAGCGGCGATAATGTAAAGGTGCGGATTAAGTCATCGACAATGGATGATACCAGTACGCAATTATCGCTAACGATTGGCGGCGTGAACGCAACCTTTATCGTAACCACAGGGTCGGTATTTTCAGGCGTTGTTGTCGACATCAACTTTGATACGGTGCACAAGGTTGGCGGTGTCAGCGAGTTTTCCAGGGACAAGTTTATTACCATCCACGCCGATATCACCGAAAACGGCTGGCGCGGAGGTAATGTTCATAGTGCCAATGCGGAAAACGAAGATCCAAACCTGCTCGAATCATTTGCTAACGGTTATGATGTTTACTTTGGCCGAAACACCGGCGGCATGACCTGGCAGTTAAGCCAGATTGCAGAAGATGCTTCTCGTCCAGGATTTGCGTCCGAAGCGGATGCGACGACCCGGGGTAATGGCCAAAAATGGGGATTTAATAACTACACAGGTACCCACTGGGATACCATAAGGTCGCTTCAACACCGCGCCCTTGGTATGGTGGTAGGTGCCCAGCAACACCCTTATTGGCCAGACGGTACCCTTACCGCTCAAGGCTGGGCACTATCGCAAACCGACACAGTCGCAGAACCTTTTGGTACCGCGACGGGTCATTATATGGGTCAGTATGTCAGCAAATATTTCGATCCAAATCCGAATGATAATGTCGCTAATGGTCAGGTTAAACCGCCATATGTGGAAGTGATGAACGAGCCATTGTACGATCTGGTAACCGATCGCGAAGGTCAGTCTGATCAGGTAGAGCCTGCAAAGATCTTTGAATTTCACAATGCCGTAGCCAATGAAATCCGCAAAACAAACCCTGATGTTCAGGTAGGTGGATACACGGTAGCGTTCCCGAATTTTGATTGGGATAACTTCGAGCGCTGGGAAGAAAGAGATAAAGCCTTTATCGATATCGCCGGAGAGAATATGGATTTCTATGCAATCCATTTATATGACTTCCCTGCCTTTCAAAATAAAGAGCAATATCGCAAGGGCAGTAACGCCGAAGCGACAATGGATATGCTTGAGCACTATTCGTTACTTAAGTTTGGGGAAACGAGACCGCTAGTCATTTCTGAATATGGCGCCGCAATTCACTCGATGTTTAAGCAAGGCTGGAACCCTGAGCGCAACACATTGCAGATGCGAGCGATTAACTCGATGCTGATGCAGTTTATGGAGCGCCCGGACATGATCCTTAAAACCATTCCATTTATTGTGGTTAAAGCGGAATGGGGTCGTACCGAGGTACCTTATGGCCCAAGGTTAATGGTGCAAAAATTTGAGCGTGATGGCGATGCTGCCGGTGACAAATGGGTATATTCAGATCTGATACAGTTTTATCAGTTATGGTCTGAGGTAAATGGTACCCGCATTGAAACAAAAGCCAGTGATTTGGACATTCAGGTGGATGCCTATGTCGATGAAAAAACCGCACATATCATTCTCAATAGTCTCGAATTTACCGACACGGATATTAACCTCAATGCCTTTGGATTAGACAGTGCCAATATAAGCAAGGTTGAAGTTAAGCACCTAACCACCGTAGATAATGCCACTCAGGCATCGGCAATTGTTGAGTCGGCGTATAACGAATTGCCCGAGGTGATAACCTTAGGTGCTGAAAGTACCATGATTGTTAAAGTGACGTTTGATAGCGCACCGGCGTTGGCTAAGACTGTTGCAGAAACCAAGTATTATGGTGAAAGCTACAAGCAGGCAATCGTTGCTAATGAACTCATTACCAACACGCTAAATGGCATTGTTTTAGATGACCATGGCGAAGCGATATTACGATTAGGTATTGGTCGCGATCATGGAAAATCGCTATTGCCGGAGGTATCCATCAACGGCACGAGCTTAAATGTTCCGAAAGATTTTCGCGGTTATGATCAGCAAATGGGCAAAAGCTCAGTTGCACGCGATGGCTTTTACGGCGTGATCGAAATACCAGTGCCTTATTCAGCCCTGGCTGAAAACAATGATATCAGCATCCGCTTTAGCGATACCGGTGGATTTGTCGCCAGCACCGCATTGCAGGTATTTAACACTGAACAACCTCTTGGCCGGACAATTCAATAGAAACAATTGTCCGCCCATTTGAGGCTTCAACAAACGCTAGCCAGAGCCACTTTGGCTAGCTCCCTCACTTTCTATCTAATACCTTGCAGTTTCACCCATTGCATCAATTAACACCTGTTTAGCTCGCATTTACCTAACTCATTTCATTGCGCGACTCAGCTAACGTTTTTAACTGTGATTTTATTAAGACACCCACGGCAACGAATGCGAGTTCTTACATGGACACCCACCGTAATATGCAAAGTTTATGGCCCTAAAAGCGGAGAATTATGCATGTAATTCTTCGAGTTGCATTCTGTTAGATTTCTAAAAACTGTATGGCTTATTTGCGACGTTACAATGGGTGTCTTGATAAGGTTTTAACATACGTCCATCAGGACGCATAGCATGGCGCCTGTTAACTCAATAGGTGCAGCTAATAATCTGTTTTGAATTGCAAATCGATTTGGCGGTTATCGATTGTTATTAAACACTGGGATAAATGGTGCTTGCAAGTTTTCCTCCTCCTTCAGTTATGGCTTTTGTGTCGAAGTCGGAAAACAAGCCTTTCGGTTTAATTACAGTGGGTGTCTTGTTAATTTTTGGCCGTAATTACCATGGGTGTCTTAATAACTTTGCCGTTTGATTACAGTGGGTGTCTCGGTAACTGATATTTTAATTCCACTGGCCGTCGCTGATATGGGTTAACAGTTTTTTACGAAACTGTAATGGCGTTTCCTGATACGTTTTTTTGAACTGGGCAATAAAATGTGACGGGTTGGCAAAGCCTAAATCGTAGCTTATCTGGGTAATTGAGCGCTCACTTTGGCTTAATTGTCTGGCGGCAATTGCCAGTTTGTGGCGCACCACGTACTCGGAATAGTTACAGCGAAATACGCGTTTGAAAAGACGTGAAAAATACGACGGTGATAAAAAACATTTTTCAGCGGCTTGCTCTAAGGTCAGCTCAATGTTCTCATCATTTTTAAATAGTCCCATCAAGGGTGCCAGACGGGCAAAACCGTCACGAACCGGCAACGCCGTCTGCTCTTGCTGTTGCAAAGGCTGATAAAATTCCGCGACGGTAAGAATTAACAACCTGATCAGTGCCTGACTGTGAGCACTATGAGGGTCTTGCTTATAGCTTTGCTGCAACCATTTTACCAGGGTCAATAAACGCTGATGAACGTCTTTCCCGTGATTTGTCTGCGTTTCTTTGGGGTGCAAGTTTTGCGCATTATTAAATAGTGTGGCTAATGTTTTGAGTTCACCATGATTGAATAATGAGGGTAAGAACTGAACGATATACCAGCTTTTTTCACCCGTCGATAATTCGAAATCGTGGCTTTCCATCGCAGGGGTGAACACCACACTGTTATCAGCAATGGCAGATTGGCCACGCATGTTCAGATAAAACCCATCAACCTGCTCAAAAATAATAAATTCGTGCACCTCATGAAAGTGCATCAGGCAGGAATAATGATCATCTGGCAAATAACGCACATGATGAACTTCAAAGGTCAGCCCCTGCTCGATGCAATAGGGTTCGCAATAAACCTGACGGGTTGCTGACTTTGTTTTTCCGGAATTTGCCATGGTCTCGACCGCTCTCCAACAGAGCAAGATTTTAATAATAATTATCTTCTGATGAGTTTATCACAGCTTTTTCAGTGAGTAACAGGGCATAATTTTATTATTTTATAGCTTCTTGCTGTCAAAAACTTTACTGACTTCATGATTTAATGAACGCTAAACAACAACTAGGTGTTATTTCATGCAAGCACGCGCAATTATTTCCGATGGCAAGGGCAATATGGCTCTGAAAACTATCACCGTGGGTGAACCTGGCAATGATGAAGTTCAGGTAAAAGTTATGGCCGCAGGTCTTTGCCATACGGACTGGGATTCGATCCAGAACTGGAACAAGGAATTTATCGTAGGTCACGAAGGCGCGGGTATCGTTACTGCTGTAGGTTGTGAGGTGAGCTCCGTCGCCGTTGGTGATCATGTCATATTGAACTGGGCGATCCCCTGTGGTGAATGCTTTCAATGTGGTGAAGGCAACCTGCATATCTGTGAAGTTAACTCCCCCGTTTGTAGTTGTGACCTGAGCGGTCATGCACACCCACAAGCCTGCACTCAAGATGATATGCCTCTTGAGCGTTCATTTCATCTGGGAACCTTAAGTGAATATACGGTGGTAAAACATACCGCTGTGGTAAAAATGCCGAAACACATTCCGTTTGCCAGTGCATCTATTGTTGGCTGTGGCGTAATGACAGGCTGGGGATCGGTCATTAACGCCGCCAATTTAAAAGCGGGCAGCAGTGCCTGTATTATTGGCTGTGGTGGCGTCGGCTTAAACGCAATTCAGGGCGCCAAGCAAGCTGGCGCTTACCCGATTATTGCCATCGATATCAATGAAGCACGACTGGCACAGGCTAAATCCTTTGGCGCCACGCATGGTATTGTCGCTGCTCGTGATGATATCGATTTTGTTGAAGTCGCTGCCAAGGTTAGGGAAATGTTGGGTGGCCGAGGTGCCGATTATGCGTTCGAGTGTACTGCTATTCCGGCTCTTGGCTCTGCGCCATTAGCGCTTATTCGCAGTGCAGGCACCGCGGTACAGGTAAGTGGTATTGAACAAAGAATCGATTTTGACTGTGAACTGTTTGAATGGGATAAAATTTATATCAATCCACTTTATGGCCAGTGCAATCCGCAGCGAGATTTCCCAGTGCTGATTCGTCTATATGAATCCGGACAATTGAAACTGGATGAACTGGTCACCAATACCTACACCCTGGAAACCGTCACCGAGGGCCTTAACGACATGCTAGATGGCAAAAACGCCAAAGGTGTGGTCCTGATTGGTCAACAGGGTTAGTGGCAACAGGGTTAACGGCAAAAGATTAAGGATTAACAATGGCAATTTTAAGACTGGAACAATCTGACAATCAGTACACACCAGAGAAGCTAACGTTGTTAACGGTTCATAGTAGCCATACATCACGTCGTCATTCGGTCAGTGTTTACAACGCCCAGAGTACAAGTAAAGACTTACCCGTGGTTATTTTGATGCATGGAGTTTATGGCGATCACTGGTGTTGGATGCACTTAGGTGGCGCTCATGTCGTCTATGAACGGTTGCGTCAGCAAGGTCTTAACGAGTTTGTTCTGGTGATGCCTTCCGATGGTGGTATTGGCGATGGCAGCGGCTATTTGCCGCTGGCTAACGGCGAAGATTATGACGCCTGGGTAACCGATGATCTGCGCGCGGCTGTCACGAAAACTATCGATTGTGTGTCAGCAAAGAGTCGCTGGTATATCTGCGGGTTATCCATGGGTGGTTTTGGCGCCTTGCGCCTGGGCGCTAAATATCCGGATAACTATCGGGGAATTTCCGCTCATTCCAGTGTTACATCGATTGCCGATTTAAAACTGTTTACCGATGTAGATGAGAAGCTATTTACCGCAAAGGTGTTGGCAGAAAGTGAATTATTACCCTGGTTCATCAAGGCACAAAGCCTGCCGCCACTAAGGCTCGATTGTGGTATGCAGGATGAGTTATATGGTTCGAACTTAGCGCTTAGTAAAACCTTGAACGATGCTGGCATCAAACACAGCTTTGAGGCGTTTTCTGGCGGCCATGAATGGTCGTACTGGCATCAACATTTAGAAGATACGCTTAACTTTTTCAATCAGATAGAGTTAGGGCAATAGCCTTAACTCACTGTTTTTAGCCGACCACTCACTACTTTCCACTTACTACTTACTATCCTCTGTTACCGCTATCTGATATGGCACTTTGTTCTCGGCTTGCTGTTTACCCTGTTGATACAAGCGTTGATAGAACTCTTGCTGCTGTTGCTTATAGGGGAGCGCCTGTAGCAAAGGCGTAGTCTGATTATCCAGATTCCAGGCATTCCAAAGCCCTGCCAACCGTTTTTGCAGCTCTGGCCGCTTACCAACCAGATTATTTTTCTCAAAAGGATCACTTTGCATATTGAACAAGCTCAAGCCGACACCGGGCAAGCCCTGATTTAAAAATTTGGCATCTGGGGTTCGCACCGCCCAGATATTATCCGCTTCTTCAAGGCGCCAGAATAACGCCTGATGCGGCGAACCGGTCTTTTCTCCAAGCAGATACGGCATCAGGTTTACCCCATCTAATTGTTTTACATCTGCATTTGCCAGAGCAACCGAAGTAGCGGCAATATCTAAGGAAGATACTAACCCGTCAAACTGAGTACCGGATTTAATTTTCGCTGGCCAATGGGCAATAAAAGGTACATGAATGCCACCTTCCAACAGGCTGACTTTACCCCGTCTGAACGGTCGATTATCGGCCCAGTTTTCCCAGGCATTCCAATACTCGGGATATACGCCGCCATTATCCGATAAAAAGAAAATCAGCGTATTGTCCAATTGTTTATTGCGCTTTAACGCCTCAACCACTATCCCGATCCCAGAATCCATGGAATCAATCATCGCGGCATAGATACGGCGATTTTTATCTTCGATATGCTGATACTTATCAATTAATACTTTTGGCGCATGTAATGGTGCATGGGGTGCGTTATAGGCAAGATATAACATGAAAGGCTGGTGCGTATTATCGATAAAATCCGCAGCATCTTTACTCAATGTCGTCGTCAGATATTCATTAAATTCCGCCGACTTACCATTGCGCTGCAAAGGCACATGGTAAGCATTGTCACTGACTGTGACCGAGTCAGGAAAATAATCATGCCCACCGGGTAAAAATCCATAAAAATAATCAAAACCACGGTTGTTTGGGTGAAAATTTGGGTGCGAGCCTAAGTGCCATTTGCCGATAACTGCCGTTTTATACCCGGCATTTTGCAAGCGTTTGGCAAAGGTTTGCTGCTCAACCGGTAACCCCATATAAGGGTCCTGTGGTGAATGCGCGGCGTTATTTTCCATGCCAAACCGGGCCTGATGACGCCCGGTTAACAGCCCTGCTCGTGACGGACCACAATAAGGATGGGTGACATAGCCGTTGGTAAATATCACACCATTGTTAGCAAGACTATCAAGATTAGGGGTGAAAATTTCTTTGGAACCGGTAAAACCGACATCCGAATACCCCAAATCATCGGCAAAAATCACAACGATATTAGGCGCTTTGCTCTCTGCCGATTTCACGCTGGGGTTCACACCAAGCAACAAAAACAATAGTCCGATTGTTTTCGTCAAAGCCTTAGTCATTGCGATTGTACGATTCAAGCAAGATCTCCGTTATTTGGTATAGATCTAGACATCGGAAAAGGACAATCGGTAGGGCCAGCCATCAAATTGTTTTCCGGTTTTAGGATCGACACTCCACTCCCAACATTCAAACTCAAATGCCTGTTGTTGATGATCAACCCTTACTAAGCCGTAGCCTTCGCTTTTAACGGCAGGATCGGCAAGGAAATTCGACCAGCTATCGCCAACCTGAGACTTAAAGCTTTGATATGTGACTTTAGGGTTCGCCACGGCTAACAAGTGCATTTTATTACCAAAGGTATCGGTGAAATCGCCAGTATTCGGATCGTTGTTGCGTTTATTTTCTAATCGCCCTTCCCCTTCAAACCAGCGTTGCCAGAAAGCTGCGCCAGCTGGCCCTGCGAAAAACAAAGGGCCGTCGGTAAAATCATCGATGCCTTGTCTGGCTACCATCGCAAGGTGTTGATCACCGGCCAGCACCACTGCGCCCGCATCTTTAATCAGTTGCACGGCTCGGGTTCGACCATCGTAAGGATAACCATTGGAATCATAATCGAGTAACGGTTTAACATTGCCTTGGGTTTGCGCTGAGCCCCACATCGATGCGGTTAAGCACACCTTAGGTAAACCAGGATGCATATTCTTCCATGCCCGCAGAAACATCTCCTGACGCAGTCCTAATAGTTCTCCCTGTGCATGACGCGGATCTACTTTGGTATTGCGGCGAGATTTAAACTTTCGGTCCTCAACCAATGCAAAACTTGTCGCGCCATAAATAAAGGCGCCGTAAGTCACTTCGATGCCATGATCAATGGGTGTTGGATCATACGGTCTTGGGTTGTGGGAATGCTGAATCCGATATGCCATACGAACCAACGATTTGGTCTGGGTATAACCACCATCTTCTTCCATGCGTTTATCGGTTTCTAACACCACAGGATCACGACCACCAACGCCCCAAAGGTTGCCCTGCAGCACGTCGTGATCGTCGGCCAGCATGATCACCGGACGATTGCGCACCGAGTCACGATAGGTCCAGTACCAAAGATACCAGCGATAAAGGAGATCCAGCTTTGAATCTGGTTTATTGCGCCAGACCCGGGTTGGCACGCCTTCATAAAACTGATCGCCACAAAACACATACAAATCTGGCTGATGGCTATCACAGTTTTGCACCAACTGCTGATGCGGAAATAAAATATTGTCTTTACTGTAACGGCCAATATTTTTCTCTTGTTTGATGCGCGGCACATACGGGCCTGCGTCCAGGCTTTTAGCGGTTGCCGTTAAGCAGGAATGCAAGGCGATTTTCAACGGCTGCGCATTACCTGGGTCTTTAACAATTTGGCTAGAATATAGCTCACGCTCTGTGGCAACATCGACAATGCGATAGTCATGAGTTAGCTGATACGGCCAGTTTTCAATATCAAAAGCGGCGACAAAACCTTCCTCTAAGGGTGCGGTTTGATGTACCTTCCAGCCAGCATCCGTATTGTCACTCTCACGACTTTCCAGTCTAAGTTTTTGATATTCATTGCTTGCCACTGGCATTAATTGCGCGCTCAGCCGCAATGAATCCTGATTTAAGCTATACAAACATCCCACAGCAGGGCCAAGTGTCTGGGACAGGTTTTCTTCGACCTTATCCCCTGTTAACGCCAGTTCATTAAACCACCAGCGCGCGCCACCCTCACCGACCGGCGGTGATGACAACAATAAAATATTACCGGCCAACCGTTGAGCATCAATACCGTCCAGTGCGACCTGATTTAAGGCTTTTCCTGTGCCTGCATCGGATAACGTCAAAACCAGCGTGTTGTTGGAACTTTGACCAGGTGCGGGTGCATTTATCTGTAAATCCAGGTAAAAGGCTTTTCGGGAAAACTTACCGGTTTTGGTCAGCGGTTTTGCCTTTAGCGAGCGATAGTTTAATGGCTGAGCGTCATTAGAAAAATCACGAAAACTCAACGCTCCCTTTTCATCGACAACCGCCATTAAGCCACCGTTGGTGCCACCGGCGCGCTGCACCAATGAGGCGCCGCGATAATCCAGTTCGGTGCCACCCGCACCAATAATAAAGCCGGCAAAACCATTACGATTTTGAGTAAGCAATCCAAGTTTCACCCGTAAATGTGCGTTAGCGGGTTTATCATTAAGCTGGTGGGTGAGTAAAGAAACGGTGCGAACTTCAAAGCTCTTATCGCCTTGCAGGCACTCTACTCGGCCCTGATTAAGCTGCCAGTCTTGTAATCGATTGCCCCATAAAGATTCTCCTAACCAGTGACGAGTAACGTCAGGATTAAAATCTACAACGGACTTCAGGTCGCGAGTAGTTAACAGAGATTTTGCAGCCATTGAGCGCAGAGAAAGTGGCAATAATGCCGAAGCACCTAAAAAGGCACCACCCTTGAGAAATTGTCGTCTTTGCATAATTCGTTTCTTTTGTTGTTATTGTTGATCGGCTGGATACAAAAAAGCCGAACAAAATTTGCATTTCGTTCGGCTTTCAAAGCGTTTGGTTAGTAAGACTCGTTTAAGTAGACAGTCTTCTTTTCCATATATTGTTCGAGGCCATATTTACCATCTTCGCCACCGGCACCGGAAAGTTTCCAGCCATTGTGAAATCCCTGATGTTGCTCACCAATACCTCGGTTCACATACACTTCACCGACCTCTAATTCGGCGATAGCCTGATGAATATAGCGTTGATTTTGCGTATATAGATAGGCCGACAACCCGTATTCAGAATCATTACAGTAGCCAATAACTTCTTCAATGGTGCTGAACTTAACAATAGGAACAATAGGACCAAAGGTCTCTTCATGTACCAAGGTATTATTTTGCTCTACATCCACTAATACCGTTGGCTCATACCAATTGCCGCCTTCAAAACCTTTAACACTGGCAATTTTACCGCCGGTCGCCAGTTTAGCGCCTTCCGCAATGCCTTTTTCCACTAACGAATGGATGTGGCGAATTTCATTGGCATTAACCTTCGGCCCCATTTCCGTGGAGGGATCCATCGGGTCACCAACTTTAATCGCCTGTACTTTAGGTACAAAGCGCGCAATAAATTCATCATAAACGGCGGCATGAACATAGATGCGCTCTGCACAGGTACAAACCTGACCACAATTGGCATAGCGAGTCGTGACCGCATCGGCTACGGCTTTATCCAAATCCGCATCTTCCATCACCACAAACGGTGCTTTGCCACCCAATTCAAGCATTAAAGGGGTTAAATATTTACTACTTGCCTGATGAATGATTTGTCCTGCTCGAGTGCTTCCCGTCATCGTTATCAGCTTGGTGATCTCACTCTCACACAAATGCTGGCCAACGACAGACCCCGTTCCGTTAACAATATTTAAGACACCCGCCGGGATACCGGCAGCATTTGCCAGTTCACCTAATGCCAATGTCGATAATGGTGTTTCCTGAGTCGGTTTGATCACAATCGAGTTACCCGTGATCAGTGCTGGACCAATTTTACGACCTGCCAACGCCAGAGGGAAATTCCAGGCGGTGATGGCCACGATCACACCACGCGGCACCTTATGAATATAGATTTTTTCATCGGCAATATCTGACGGTAAAATATCACCTTCTATCGTCAATGCATTGTCACAGGCATATTCGATAAAGGTCGCGGTAACTTCTGCTTCCATCCGCGCCACATCGATAAGTTTACCTTGCTCTTTTACCAATAAAGTCGCCAGCTCTTCGTTTTTGTCACGGATCAGGCTGGCGAACTTTCGTAAGATTGTTTGTCTTTCCCGTGCTGTTTTTTTAGCCCACAACTTTTGCGCCTGCTCGGCACTTTCTAATGCCACTTGCGCATCGTCACGGGTTCCCGCAGGAATGGTACCAACTAACTCACCCGTACTTGGGCTAAGTACATCGAGCGTATCGCTGGCACTTGACGCGACATATTTGCCATCAATAAAATTTTGGTTATTAAAGATCATCATCTAACGTCCCATCCAACCGCCGTCCACAAGAACAACGCTACCATTCATATAATTTGAGGCATTTGACGCCAAAAATACCGTTGGCCCTTTAAAGTCCTCAGGTTCACCCCAGCGAGCTTGCGGAATACGATCTAAAATCGACTTTGCACGCTCAGGGTCATTGCGCAGAGCTTCAGTATTATCTGTAGCGATATACCCAGGCGCAATGGCATTAACGTTAACACCTTTACTGGCCCATTCGTTGGCAAGGGCTTTGGTTAACTGGCCAATGGCTCCCTTGCTTGCTGCATAACCTGGAACGGTGATACCGCCTTGGAACGTCAATAACGATGCGGTAAAAATAATCTTGCCGCTGCCTCGTTCCACCATGGTTTTGCCGATTTCACGACTGATCACAAATTGCGAATTAAGATTAATTTCAATGATATTGTCCCAATATTCATCGCTATGCACCGCGGCAGGATCGCGTAAAATCGAACCGGCATTGTTTACCAAAATATCAATACACGGGTGATCATTTAACACTTGCTTAAGAAAAGCGGTAACGCTTTGTCGAGACGAAAAATCACATTGATAGGCATAAAATTTACGACCGGCTTTTTCTACCGCTTGTTGCGGCGCGCTGCCTTGTGACGCCAAAGTTGCAGATACACCGATAACATCGGCGCCAGCTTCTGCCAGACCTTCCGCCATCGCCAAACCAATACCACGACTACACCCAGTTACCAGGGCGACTTTTCCTGTAAGATCAAATTGCTTTAACATGGTAATTTCAGTCCTTATTTTTTTCTGACTGGCAAGAAACGAGCGCTTTCATTCCGGTTGGATTGTTGTCGATATTGGCAAAGGCACTACCGATTTCATCGAGACTATTCACGGAACTGATAAACGGTGCCAAATCCGCTTTGCCGGTGGCGATCAAGTCAATGGCCATATCAAAATCTTCACGTTCGTAAACCCTTGCACCTACTAACTCTAGCTCTTTCCAGAAAAACTGGAATAAGTCGACTTGCGGGGCATTGGCATGAATCGCTACCATGCAAATTCGACCACGCACAGCAGCAATTTGTGTCATTACATCAATCGCGGGCTGAACACCGGACACTTCAAAGACGACATCGGCGCCTTTGTCATTCGTCCAATCTTTGACATAAGCCGGTAAGTCTTGCTGCAATGGGTTCACCGTTGCAATATCGTATTGCGAAGAAAACTCACGACGCGCATCATTAACTTCAGAAATGATCACTTCGGCCCCTACGGATTTGGCCACGAGCGCGACTAACTGGCCGATCGGACCACCACCAATCACAACGGCTTTTTCACCGGATTTTAGATTGGCACGACGAATATCATGGCAAGCGACGGCTAAAGGCTCCACCAAAGCGCCGGTTTGCAGAGAAACATTTGCTGGCAGTTTATGTAAAGTACGAGCTTTCACGGTCCAGGAATTTTGAAACGCCCCTGGGGTATCAATGCCCATAAACTTCAGGTTCTGACATACGTGAGAATGTCCGGCTTCACAGGCCGGGCACTGGCCGCAATAATCCAACGGACGAACGACAACATTATCGCCTACGGCAAAACCTTCAACGCCAGCACCTAATTCAGCAACAACACCCGAGATTTCATGTCCGATGGTGGCTGGTGGGTTAACACGCTGGTCCATAACACCATGGTAAATATGCATGTCGGTACCACAAATACCAACATAGCCAACATTTAGACGAACTTCTCCAGCTTTAGGAGGGATCGAAGAACCTTCAACAATTTGAAACGACTTATTGCCAATATATTGGGCAGCAATCATGGTAAACCCTTAACTTTGTGTAATTAAATGCGGTGATAGAAGTACTGGGTCGAAATCGACGCCAGTACCAGGTGTATCTGGAGCACAAGCCTTTCCCTGTTCAAGCCTAAGAGGAGATTTAGTATATTGATCAATAGGAAAGGAATGTACTTCCAGATAACCGGCGTGCGGTTGAGAAGCCATGAGTGACACGTGTAATTCGTGCATACCGTGGCTACAAACAGGGATATTTGCCTGTTTTGCCATTTCGGCAACTTTAAGCCAGCCGGTAATACCGCCGATATTCGACGCATCTGGTTGCAGATAACCAAGCTTGGCCTGCTCAATGGCATAAATAAACTCGTGGATAATATGTAAATTTTCGCCCATCGCTAAAGGGATACTAATCGCGTCGGCGATTTTACCATAACCTTGATAATCATCCGGAATGGTTGGCTCTTCAAACCAGGTAATTGCCTGGTCTTCAATGGCATGACCAAAACGAATCGCCTCATCGATACTCATCGAGTAATTGGCATCCACCATAAAGGTACGATCATTACCAATCAACGCTCGTACGGCGCGGACCCGGGCAACATCTTCTCGGTAATCTTCTTTACCGACTTTGATTTTCACCGCTTCGAATCCGCGATCCAGATAGCCTTGAATGTTATTGAGTAATTTTTGTTCACTAAAATTCAAATCAATTCCGCCCGCATAGCAATTAGTACGATTACTCGCACCTCCTGCAACTTGCCACAGCGGCTGACCCAAGCGCTTACATTTGATATCCCAGAGGGCAATATCGACGGCGGAGATGGCGAAACTTAAAATCCCGCCACGGCCAACATAATGGAAGTCCCACTGTAATTTATGCCAGATGGCATCGATATCTGCACAGTTAAGACCAATAAGATGTGGACGGATCTCATCGTTTAGCAGGGTATAAATCGCACGGCCACCCTTGCCACCGGTGTAGGTGTACCCAACCCCTTCGACGCCATCGCTGCTCATGATACGACAGACAATGATTTCAAAATGGGTATGATCGCCATGCTTGGCGTCGGACAGGACTTCAGCCAATGGCACCTGGTAATATTCAATATTGACAGAGGAAATTTGACTTGGCGCAGTAATCATTCTTATTTATTTATTAGCGAGTTTATTGTTAACAATTTACACGCGACAACTGGTTTTGTAAAGATGAATTGTTAACAATCCTACAATGTAAATAAGAAAGTTCGAAAATAAGGGTGGAATCGGAGTATTCGGCACAAAATTGCGAAGCAGAAAATGATTAATTCGACGGTAAAAATAGATTTTAAGGCGAGGAATAAAGAACAATCCATCGATGCCTCAATAGATTGTTCTTTATAAAGTTATAGACAATTGCTAGCTGCGCTTAGCGAAATGCGCCCTGCTCTGCCGTACACACATAGATATCCGCTTCAAGACCTGAACGCTGTTGATATTGATTGGTAATTGCAACCTTGATGGGTTCCACCAACTCCGTTGGCGCCAACGCGACCACACAACCGCCAAAGCCACCACCGGTCATGCGGGTACCGCCTTTATTGCCAAGCACCTTAGCAATAATCTCAACTAACGCGTCCATTTCTGGCGTGGTCACTTCAAAATCGTCTTTTAATGACAGGTGTGACGCCATCATCAGCTTACTCATGGTAGCAATGTCATTGGTTTTTAACGCTGCCAGCGCCGCTAACGTGCGGTCATTTTCACTTATCACATGACGAGCACGACGATATTCAACCTCAGATAGATTGGCCTGCTCAGACTGTAATTGTTCCATGGTTAAATCACGTAGTGCTTGCACGTTAAAATGTTTTGCAACCGCTTCGCACTGCTCTCGGCGCAAGTTGTATTCACTATCCACTAAACCGCGTTTGACGTTAGAATTAACAATCACAAATGAAAACCCTGCCGGAATTGGGGCATCTTCAAACGTTAATGCGCGACAATCGAGCAACATCGCATTGGATTTTTGTCCCATCGCCGAAATCAACTGATCCATGATGCCACAGTTACAACCGACAAACTGATTCTCCGCTTTTTGGCCTAAAAGCGCGGCTTCAATGCCATCAAGTGACAGCGAGTATAGTTGCGCAAACGTATTTAAAATCGCGATTTCAAAACTTGCCGAAGAGCTTAGCCCAGCGCCTTGCGGCACATTACCGGTAACCGCCAATGTTGCACCACCTAATTGGGGAAATTTTTGTTGCAACATTTTGATCGTACCGCGGACATAATTACTCCACATATACTGGTCATCAAACTGAATATCATCGAGCGAGAATTCCGTTGTTTGTTGCTCACAGTCATGGGCATAGACAACAACCTTATTATCATCGCGTTTTGATGCGGCAATAGCCGTTCCATAATTGATGGCCGCCGGTAACACGAAGCCGTCATTGTAATCGGTATGATCGCCTATCACATTGACACGACCCGGTGCATAACAAACCAATTCGCTGCTTACCGAAAATTGTTGTTGAAAATACTGACTTGCTTGTTCTTTTAATTTCACAATTAGGACTCCTTGTAGTGCGTAGCGCTGACATTGCGTAAACGTTCAGCGGCTTGTTCTGCGGTAAGGTCTCGTTGGGCTTCGGCCATCATTTCATAGCCCACCATAAATTTTTTCACCGTCGCGCTGCGCAATAACGGTGGTAAGAAACTTGCGTGTAATGTCCACTCTGGGTGCGCATCGCCATCATAAGGCGCGCCATGCCAGCCCATGGAATAAGGAAATGAACACTGAAACAAATTATCGTAGCGGGTGGTAATTTGTTTAAGAATATCGGCCAGACTCAATGTCTGCATGGTCGTTAAATCCGTCATTCGTTGTATGTTGAACCTTGGCAGCAATAAGGTTTCGAACGGCCAGGCCGCCCAATAAGGAACCACGACAACCCAGTCGTCATTACTAACGACGACTCGTTCTTTCGCTTCAATCTCCCGTGCAACATAGTCCAGCAGCAGATTACTCTGGTTAGTCTGCCAATACTCAAGTTGCGCGTTTTGCTTTTTACTTACCAATGTTGGTAGTTGCGTCTGTGCCCAGATCTGACCATGGGGATGCGGATTCGAGCAGCCCATCATCGCGCCTTTGTTTTCAAATACCTGTACCGACTGAAACGTTTGACCAAGCTCCTGACATTGTTGCTGCCAGGTTTTCACTACCTTCTGAAGCTTAGTTACCGATAATTGCGGTAATGTTTTACTGTGGTCATCACTAAAACAGATGACTCGGCTCTTGCCTTGCTCGGTTTGCATTTTAAACAATGGATCGTCCGTTGCTGCCACAGGGGTATCTTCTTTGAGCGCCGCAAAGTCATTGTCAAATACGTAGGTGCCTTGGTATTGCTCATTCACTTCGCCATTGATGCGCGTATTGCCCGCACATAAATAACAAGATTCGTCATACGCTGGACGAACTTCCTCAGCGGCAGGCTCTACCTGGCCTTGCCATGGACGTTTCGCCCGGTGGGGAGAAACCAGTACCCATTCACCAATTAACGGATTAAAACGGCGATGAGGATGCTCTGTTGGATCAAAAATATCGGTCATAATGGCTTCCATTAGTTATCATTAGGCAAAAGTGTAAACGTTTACATAAATAATCACAATAGCCATAAATATATTATTAAACTAGCCAACAATGGCGAAAATACTTATGATTAGGTATGTTTTTCCATAACCGCTCAATTTAAAACGTTTTCATTATGGCTAATATTAAGGATGTCGCAAAAGTTGCTGGTGTTTCCATTGCCACTGTCTCTCGGGTAATAAATCAAGGGGATAAGGTAAATGCACAAACCCGTGATCGTGTCACACGTGCGATGCAACAACTTGGGTACCGCCCTAATGCTAACGCAAGAGCTCTAGTCACCCAAAAAAGTGCAACCTTAGGCGTTGTCATCCCAGAGCTGACCGATCCATTTTTTGCAGCACTTGCCAGTGGCGTTGATAACGTCGCCAAAGAAAACAATCTGCAACTTCTGCTGAGTACGGGCATGGGGAGTGAAGAATCGGAGCTGAGCGCATTAAATGTCTTGTTGGATCGCAACTGTGACGCCATCGTCATGCATTCAAAACACATTTCCAGTAAGAAATTACAAGATTTAATGGCTCTGCATTCGGGTTTGATCCTAATTGACCGGCTAGTCCCAGAGACCATAGAACGTTGTGTCTGGCTGGATAATATCGAAGGTGGGCGAATTGCCGCTCGTCATTTTCTTGCGTTGGGTCACAACCGCTTCGCCTGTATATCGAGCGAATATGAGATTGAAGATCCACGACTGCGTTTGCATGGATTTAAAGAATGCCTGGCAGAGCAAGGCGTGAATAATGCTGCGATTCCGGTAAGCTTTGGCGCACCGAATCAACAAGGCGGTGAAATCGCGGCACAGCAACTATTAACGGAAGGACATCGTTTTTCCGCGTTGTTTGTATACAACGATGCGATGGCATCCGGGGCCATCAGCACTTTGGAAGATAATGGTTATCGGGTACCGGAAGACATTTCTGTGATCGGTTTTGATGATGTCATTCTGGCCAGCTACACTCGCCCTAAACTCACCACGATGCATTATCCAATACATACCATGGCCAAACAGGCGGCCCAAATGGCATTACAACGAGTATCATCAGATGCAACAGATGCCTCGACCACTAAAGGGAAATACTTACCTCGTCTGGTTAAACGCGCCTCTTGTGCAAGAAGGTAAATGAATTCCCGTCAAATGACTGACCAATAAGCCCCGAGCCGGCAAACAAGCGTGTTTGTGTTTTTCGGTTCGAGTATTACTCTCAACGCGTATATCAATCTACCTGCATAATTCCCAAGCTGACTGTTCGTTGCACATTCACGTTTTGCCCACCCTGTTTTTGCTATTCGTAAGATTATTTTCGTTGCATGTGAAAGATGTATTATCAATGCGCCATACTTTCAGATTATTTTTTCGCTCATCAATAGGAATTTTGTCGACATACTCTATAGTTAAATTATTCACTAGTTTTAACAATGCACTTTGTGCCATTGCCTGCTTTTAGTGTTAACGGACTCAACACGACTTTCCTTAAGTGTTTATCAGTAGCAAATTAATTTTGTCGGCTTTGTTGGCATTTTAAATCTCGAACGTACAAAAATTCAGGGATTGAATGTCGCAAATTTTTAAATCCTATATTGCGAGTAACACGTGACTAATAAATTAGACTCCCTGCAGGTACTCCGCGCTTTAGCTGCTTTTGCGGTGGTTTTTAGCCATATTCCGATGATCAACCGTGGGGAATTTGGCGTTGATATTTTCTTTATCGTCAGTGGTTTCATCATTTGCTTTATCACGGAACGGGATAGCGATAACTTTATCCTGAAACGAGTGTTTCGAGTATTGCCCTTATATTATGTAGGTACCATAGGTGTGTTCGTAATTGGTAACTACATTCCGACTCTTGTCTCTTCTGAACCTGGTTCACTCATAGAACTGCTCAAATCACTTCTCTTTATTCCATATCAAAACGCCAGTGGTGAAATCGCTCCGGTATTAAAGCTGGGTTGGACGTTAAATTATGAGATGTTTTTCTATGTGGTTTTTGCCATCAGCTTGCGTATTTCAAAAGTTCACGCCAGTGCCATTTGCGCATGCCTGCTGGTGTTCTGTATTTGCATCGGTCAGCTAACGAAATCGAGTAGCCTGTTTTACCAATTTTATACGGATACCATTTTGCTTGAGTTTGTCTACGGCATGGCCATTTACACACTCTGGAAAAATACTCATCATTGGCAGGTTAGCAAAGCGGCAAGTTATTTGTCTTTAGCGTTGGCATTGGTGATTGTTACGTCGATGTTTTTTATCGACCGAAATGGGATCCGTTTCCTCTCTTTTGGTCTACCGGCAATTGCCGTTGTGTGCCTGATGTTATGGGGCACGACAAACATCAGATTTCCCCTATGGCTAATTTTGTTAGGCGATGCCAGCTATTCACTCTATCTATTCCACCCCTATCTCGTTCATGGCGTAGACCGTATTGTGTTCAGTATGGATACCTTTAGTTGGCAAAGCATATTTGTCGCGGCACTCGTTGTTACTGCCTGCGGGTTATGCTCCATTGTCTCGTATTACTTGCTTGAAAAACGCAGCAATGAATGGTTACGAAACCGCTTTTTACCAAAACGTCTACGTCGCCCAAAACGCCCGGTCAAAACGGCCGATGCCATCGGCAATCCGGCGGCGGCAATCAAGCCTTTGATACCATCAAAGAGCGTCCCTACCCCATATAACCCGTCTTTACGAAAATAATGCAGCCTTGCTCTGAAAAAGGATTGTGTTTTGAGTATGGCGGGCTACGCAACCATGTACCTTTGGGGTATTGACCAAACTCATCTTCGAACACACCGTCAAGAACAAAGATTTCTTCGCCGCCTGGGTGCACATGGGGCTGGAAATGTGTGCCCGGTTGCCAGCGCACTAGCGCCGTGTGTTCAGTTGTGAAGGAATGTAATGGCATAACCGACAAACCATCAACCAATCCGGGCCGCCAGGGCTGCTTAGCCGTTTCGATATGTACCTGAGCAGTGTCGCCTTGCTGAAATTGATTGAGCTTAACAAATAACTCACACCCTTGGGGGCTTTTCGGAGCATGGGAACTGCCTGGAGGATTTCTAAAATATGACCCTTTCGGATACTGTCCATGTTCATCTTCAAAAACGCCATCGAGAACAAAAATTTCCTCGCCATGGGGGTGAGGATGCGGTGCAAATGCGGTATTTTCATCATATTTAACGACACTGGTCGTTAATCCACTTTCGACTCCTTCCCGTTCCAGCTTCTTGCGATACACACCGTGAGCCGGCGATGCCTCCCAATCCATGGCCGCAGTATTTATGGCCAGGCGAACTGTGCGATCTAAATTTAACAAACAAATAACCCCTCTTACTTGGTAATAAAAGTACCCGATACGATGAAGGAATACGTATACCTAAGGCAAACCGTTCACTGGGCATCATGGTATGGCCTGTGCACCGACCTACGCTTTGCTTATCATACCTCTAAGTGGAATCATTTCGTAACACTATTGCCAGAATCCGGCCGACAAATCAATTTACAAATAGCAATGGATACGATAAAACAGTGAGTTAAATAAATCCTTTACACCCGCAGCATCTAAGCTGTCGAAACGCGGTGTGTCACAGTTAGTCTGTGATAGAAAGGGATAACGCGCAATCCTATGTGCCCGAAAAATTGACTTGAAAATAGAACAGGAAGAGATATGAAAAAACATCTGTTAACGCCCATTGCTCTGGCGATTGCCCTAGCAGGTTGTCAGTCTGAAAACAAAGACCAGGCCAGCAATCAGTCCGCCACGACTGAACAAGTCGCACAAAGCAGTGACAACCAGGAAATGAGCAATCCTTTCTATTCGGAATATGACACGCCGTTTGGCATCGCGCCGTTTGAAAAAATCAAAATTGATCACTATATGCCAGCTCTGGAAAAAGGCATTGCAGAGCAAAAAGCCGAAATTCTAACCATCGCCAATAATAGCGACGCACCGACGTTTGATAACACTATTGAAGCCATGGAAAAAAGCGGCGAATTACTCACTAAGGTCACCAATGTTTTTTACGGTTTGATTGGCTCAATGTCAACACCAGAGATGCAGGCCATCTCGAAAGAGATCTCTCCAAAACTGTCAAAACTGTCTGACGATGTGTACTTGAATGAAGATTTGTTTAAGCGCGTCAACGCGGTGTATGAGCAAAGAGATACGTTAGAATTAAACACCGAACAAAAGACGCTTTTAGAAAAAACCTACAAAGGGTTTGTTCGCGGCGGTGCCAACCTTAACGCCGAAGACAAAGCAACGTTACGTGATTTAAATGAGCAACTTTCCAAGTTGAGTATCCAGTTTGGCGAGAACCTGTTAAACGAAACCAATGATTTTGAATTGGTGATTGACGACAAAGCCAAACTTGATGGTTTACCGGAAGGTATTGTTGCAGCTGCGGCGAAAACGGCAACAGACCGAGGCCATGAAGGTAAGTGGGTATTTACCACACATCGTCCAAGCTTCTACCCGTTTTTAACCTACTCAACCAATCGAGAATTGCGTGAGCAATTATTCTACGCCTATACCCATCGTGGCGATAATGACAACGCCAATGATAATAAGAAAATCGCCTCGAAAATGGCGTCCCTTCGTTATCAACGTGCTCAGGTACTCGGCTATGACACTCATGCCCATTACGTGCTTGAAAATGCGATGGCAAAAACCCCTGAAAATGTTTATGGCTTATTGGATAAAGTCTGGCCTGCGTCTTTAGCGCGAGCTAAGCAGGAAGTTTCGGACATGCAAACTTTCGCGGAATCGACTGGTGCAGACTTTAAATTAGAAGCCTGGGACTGGTGGTATTACTCAGAGAAAGTTCGTAAACAAAAATACGACCTCGACGAAGAAGCCACCAAACCCTATTTCTCGTTAGACAATACCATGCAAGGGGTTTTCTATACCGCAGAAAAACTTTGGGGTGTGACCTTCAAAGAGCGTAATGATCTGCCGAAATATCATCCAGACGTTACGACTTATGAAGTATTCGATAAAGATGGTTCTTCTGTCGGTGTCTACATGACTGACTTTTATGTTCGCGCTTCTAAGCGTGGTGGCGCCTGGATGAGCTCTTTCCGTAAGCAATACAAAATGTACGGCGACGATGTTCAACCGATTATCTACAACGTTTTAAATTACCCTGCACCGATTGGTGATGAGCCAGTATTGCTTACCTTCGATCAGGCATCCACCTTATTCCATGAATTCGGCCATGCCATTCAAGGTTTACTGTCGGATGGTTATTACCGTTCTTTGACCGGTACCTCATTACCGCGTGATTACGTTGAGTACCCTTCGCAAGTCATGGAAAACTGGATGACAGAGCCACAGGTGTTAGCGCAGTTTGCAAAACACTATCAAACCGGTGAAGTGATCCCGATGGAAATGGTTGAGAAGATCCAGGCCTCTGGCAAATTTAATCAGGGTTTTGCCACCACTGAATATATGGCCGCCGCCCTGCTTGATTTGAAATGGCACACGTTAGAGACCGCTGAAGAGCAAGATGCCGATAAATTTGAAGCTGACGCCATGGCAAATATCGGCTTGATCAATGAAATCGCACCTCGTTATCGCACAACGTACTTCTCACACATCTTCGCCGGCGGTTATTCCTCGGGATACTATGGTTACATCTGGTCAAATATTTTTGATGCCGATACCTGGAAAGTATTTGAGGAAAAAGGCATTTTCGATCAAGACACTGCAACGTCTTATCGCAAAAACGTACTGGAATCCGGTGGTACCGAAGATCCAATGATCATGTACAAGCGCTTTCGTGGTCAGGAGCCTGATCCGATCCACTTGTTAGAGCGTCGTGGATTAATCGCACCGAAATAATCCATAGGTTTTATCGTTGACAAAGCCGGCATCTCGCCGGCTTTTTTCTTGCCCAAAAGCCAAGTATCCCCTAGGCTTTAGCCATGAATTAGTGTTTAAAGAAGTATCTGGTCTTCAATGAGTAGTAAGAAGTCAGAAGAAACAAAGAAACGCAGTGTACTGGTCATTGGTTCAATTAAGTTTTTTACTGAAATCAATGTCCGTCTGTCGGCTTGGCATTGTGTAAACTGCCCTATACATGACGTTGAAAAATCGTTTAGCCTGATTGGCGAGCACGCGATTAAAGTCATTATCCTGATTTTTGAGCAACCCTCTCACCAACTCCTTTTTGCTTCACTAGACCGCCTTCATCATCGCTTTCCAGAACTGAAATGGATTACGATTTTGCAAGAGTCGCAATTACAGAAAAGTAATGCTTCTCTGCTTCTTCCTGATTTTATTTACGATTATCATCACTTTCCAATCGACTTTGACCGACTCAACCATACTCTCGGTCACGCACACGGATTGGCAAGTATTTCCAAGGCAAAATCCGACAAAAAGTATAACGACTCGCCTATCGAGGACATGCTGGGTTCATCAGAAGCGATACAATGTTTCAAACAACAACTTAAATTAGTGGCTAATACCAATGCCAATGCCAATGCCAATATTTTGATAACGGGTGAGACAGGAACCGGTAAAGACCTTGCCGCCATAATCATTCACAAGCTTTCGAGTCGCAACAAAGCGCCATTTGTTCATATAAACTGCGCAGCTTTCCCTGAGCACTTGATTCAGTCAGAGCTATTTGGTCACGAAAAAGGTGCCTTTACCGGCGCTGAAGGGCAGCACATAGGAAAAATTGAACAAGCACAGGGTGGCACTCTTTTTCTTAATGAAATCGGTGATCTCCCCGCGCACATGCAAGTAATTTTGCTAAAGTTTCTGGATGATAAGATGCTGGAACGAATTGGTGCTAATGAGCAGATAAGAATAGACTGCCGGATCATAGCTGCAACCCATGAACCTTTAGAGCAAGCCGTTGAGCATGGAAAGTTTCGCGAAGATTTATTCCATCGCCTGAATATTTTGCGCCTGCATTCTCCCCCTTTAAGAGATCGTTCTGACGATGTTTTATTACTGGCAAAATCTAAACTCTCTGAGCTTTTAAACGATCGTTCTGGGGCACAGCTGGCTGATGAACTGGCACTGAAAATTTTAAACTACCATTGGCCAGGTAATGTGCGAGAATTATTTAACTTTATTGAGCGCTTGGTAGTGATGGGCGGTGCAGAAAACAGCAACAACGAGCAAGTTTTTGATATTCTTGAACCAGTAAAATCAGCGAGCAATTTAGAAACAGCCAATATGGAAGCGCGCAAAATCAAAAGACCCAGAGAATTAAAAAAGCAAGAAATTATCGAAGCAATCGAAAGCAGTGACTATAACCTGTCTAAAGCGGCAAAACTACTGTCGATTTCCAGAACATCCCTTTACCGACTTATCCATAAATCCAATTTAGATATTTCGAAAGAGTAACACTTCCCCCATAGTTGATGTCATCTACCCTGACTCTCCCCCTACTAGCATTCGTCCTTTTTGTATCAACTGCCTGTATCAAACATTGTTTGGAGCGTAACAAACCAGCGAATGTTACACCGGCTAGTTTTAAAACCATCAAAAAATCAGCAGGTTAATTTTGGTATGAAAAATGCCTGAGAGACTTGAGTTCCCCTGAATACTGTTCAGTCCAGAATATTTCTCACAGTAAGGAAAGCAAATATGCAATATCTCAATAGACTGCTCTCAAAATTAAAACCACCTTCTTCCCCGTCGTCCTCAAAGACAAATCGAAAGCAACATTTTTTTGCCATTTTAAAGCTATTCACTATTTGTATTTGCTTGGTGTTTTTAAATAAGGTGCATGCCATCGATATCGGCAATCAATCGGGATTTTGTATGGAAGATAGATCAGATCTAGAGGGGATAAGTTCTCTGACCTGTAGAGCTAACGACATTCAAATAGCGGACGCTAGTAACATCCAGGTTAAAGCGATAGATGGCGATACCAATCATCCCTTTGTTGGTACCGGACGCTGTGTAGACGGATTAGATGTTACGTTTTCCGCGGATTTCGAAGTCCTTTCCACAGCTCAAGAACGTTACGATATCGGGCTTTATTTCAATAAATCTGGTGGTTCTTCTGCACGACGAGCGCTAGATGCGGAAGAAGAGCCGGGATTTTGTCAAATATACACGTTAACCGATGATGGTGTTGATCTCGATTCTCAAGAACAGATTGGTGATATTTGTAACGATGCGGAAGGCAAAACCAATTATTTTCATACTGTCGAGTTAACGACTTTGTGTACTGATACGGATGGTGACGATCAACTGAATTTACCAAATTGTGTGAGTTGGCGTCAGTCTGGTGCAAATGAAGTTTGTACTAGTACCGATGATACTTATCCAGGCTCTCCCTCTAAATGTAATTGTGATGATGAATTTAACGTGAATATCATTGTTCCTGCATCTATTGATGTAGAGAAAACGGTGTCTCCGTTGCAACAAAATGAGGGTGATACGGCAGCCGGTGATTTCGAGTACACCATCAAAATTACGAATCCGAGCTCAGTTGCTGTCGATATCCAAAGCATTTTTGATGATAAATTCGGTGACCTTAAGGGAATCGAGTGTAATATCACCACAGTTCCCGCTCGAATTGATGATTCTACCCCTGGCGAAGCACAATGCACATTTACTAAAAACCTTGGTCTCCAGCCGCTCATGCACACCAATGAAGTAACCGTTTCTGGTAAGGATAAAAACGGTATAGTTCTAGATCCGGTTAAGGATGACGCTACGGCAAAAATTTTGGATGTACTTCCTACCATTGATGTTATCAAGACTGTTTCAACAACAAGTGATGGCACCTTTAGCAACAGCGTAAGTATCCCTGAACCAGGTGGAACGGTTTATTTTAAAGTTGAGGTTGAAAACACATCCAATGCTGCTGATACGTTAACCTTAACTACAATTGAAGATAAAATCGGAGAAAGTTTAAGAGAAACCGGATGCGATGTATCTTCGGTTGTTCTTGCACCTGGGCAAAAATTAGAAGTTTGTACGTTTTCAGCGAGCTTTACCGGAAACTTCGGTGATAGCGAAACCGATACCGTAAAAGTGACAGGTAAAGATGAAGAAAATAATGAAACTATGGATCAAGACTCTGCAACAGTAACTTTAACTGACACAGACTCTACGATTGATGTAACTAAAACTGCTATCCAGGGTGTTGATGGAAATAAAAATGTCAATGAATCTGCAGACGGAGTGGATGTTACATTCGAAGTGAAAGTTAAAAACACCAGTTCGGTTGATTCCGTAACCATTAACGTACTCGAAGATGATATTTTTGGCGATTTAAACAATAAAGGAAGTTGCTTGGTACCATTTACCTTGGGGCCAGGGGAAGAAAGAATCTGTGAATTCATCGAAAGCATCCAAGGGAATTTCGGAGACGACGCCCACGTTAATGAGGCATGCGGTTCAGGGCAAGACGATGATGGCTCGTCGGTTAGTGACTGTGATAGTGAAACCGTTGGCTTTAACGATGTAGAAGCCAGCGCTATGGCGATGATTGAGGCGAAAGCAGCTTTGGTCACATTTAAAGTTACTATTTCCAATAAATCAAGCCTAGACGCGTTAACAATCCAATCCATTGAAACAGATTATTTTGGTAACGTTACGCTAACCAGCCTACTTGTTGAGAGCACGACTTGTGGCGACAATTTAGAGACTCCATTGCCACCGGTTGGTACTGTGCCTGAAGATAGTATTTACATGTGTGAATTTTCGGCATGGGTAAATGAGCTTCCTTTCTTAGATACACTGGACGTGATACTAAAAGATGATGATGCAATACCCGAAGGAGGCAATACGTTAGAGTTACTTGATATCTCTTACGATGCCGAATTTGAGGAGGTTGTCGACCCTTAATCTTTGACTATTTAGAGCATAGAACAAAGCTCTAGAAGAGCGAAATTTGGCAGATAACCCGCATAGTTCAACGCTGGTTGTCTGCTTTTTATCACCACTATAATTGCTGTCACTCTTGCTGTCCTATAAAAACTAGAGAACCAAAGAAATATCAAAACGTTTGTCGCCGTATCTGGTATTCTGGAAAGTATCTATCAGGGCGATATATATCAACTAATACCCCATGAAAATACAAAAAACGACGAGATTATCATTCCTATTCATGTCCGGGGACGATAAACAATTGCTGTTCGAACTCGATCAAAACCCAGCCGTGATGAAGTATGTCAATAAGGGAAAACCGACGACCTGGGAGCAGATTGAAACCCGTTTTATTCCTCGCTTAAATGCTTATCGCAATCTCGCGAAAGGTTGGGGATTATGGCAGGTAAACCTGAGCGATACGGATGAGTTTATCGGCTGGATTCTGGTTCGCCCGGCGAACTTTTTCTCCGAGCAGCGCGATGATCAAAACCTGGAGCTCGGCTGGCGCTTTAAGCAGGAATTCTGGGGCAAAGGTTATGCCACCGAAGCGGCGCAGGCGGTGATGGATGCCCTATCGACTCAACCGGATGTAAAAAAATTCTCAGCTCTGGCGGTACCGGAGAATGAAGGTTCGATTCGCATTATGGAAAAACTGGGCATGGAATATGTCAAAACCTATACCCATGAAGATTCTGGTATTCGCGAAGAAGTCGTTTATTATCAACTTAAAATAAAAGAATAAAAAAAAGACATGTCACCAATAAAACAAATCGGCTGCATTTTCAGCGCTTTCATGCTGTTGCTCAGCGGCTGCCAAACCGCACCTGAGCAAATAACTTACCAAGATCCGCTCTTTCAATGCGAGGATAACTGGCGAATTACCGGTTATTACACACCAATAGAAAAGGATTATGGCGTATCTCCATATAAACAGGTAACGCTCAAGACGGGTGAATCCCACAAATTTAAAGTTACTTTCGTCAATGCCGTTAGGATTGAGGGTTGGGGCAAGACCCGCTTTGGCTGGTATTTAGGCTACTTTTCCGGAAACTGGCATAAAAGCCCTGCCCCGTTAAATTCGATGGGCAAAACATTAAACGTTGGTGAAGTCGCGGTAGATACATCCCTAATCCCCAAACAAAGTACGGTGTTTATCCCCAATGTTCAGCCCTACTTAAAACGCACCATATTTATTGCCACCGATGTTGGCAGTGCCATAAAACAAAAGCACGTTGATGTGTACACAGGCGAAGGGGAAAAGGCAAAGCTGAGAACCTATTCGATCACGGGTAACCACCCGGTGTGCTTTGGCAAAAACGGTTAGCTAACAATCACCGGGTATAAAGACAACACAAGCAATGCCGCCATGGTCCAATTGAACCGTTGTAAGCGACGCTGATTGGTCAATACTCGCTGTAACTCCTGACCGAGTATGGTCCATGAACTCACACAAGGTAAGTTGATCGCCCCAAAAATTAACGCCACTAGCAATACCGCGCTAAATTGCTGAGACGGTGCGTAAACACTGATTGCGGTTAATGCCATCGTCCAGGCTTTCGGGTTTACCCATTGAAATGCACAAGCTTGCAGGAAGGTTATCGGTTTGGGCTTTTTGCTATCATCACTTTGGTTTTTACTCCCTTCAACCGGGTCCGATGAATGAGCGATTTTAAAAGCGAGATACAACAGATACAAGACACTGACAAATTTTAGGATCTGGTAGCTAATAGGAAATAGATCAAACAGTTGCATCAAGCCAACGCCAACCAAAATGACCATCACCACAAAGCCGATGCCAACGCCTAGCATATGCGGAATGGTTCGACGAAAACCAAAGGTCGCCCCTGAAGACATCAACATCAGGTTATTCGGACCTGGGGTTATCGAAGAGACAAAACAAAATAAAACCAGAGCGGCATACATGTCAGCTGTCATTGATCCGCTCCTGTTATACGGTTGAAATCGATTAATAATCGCCAGTGAATTGCACGGACTTAAGTTTTCGTAAACAGTCTAACTCGTCGCGTTATTTACGATTCAGCGGACGACGTTTCATTCAATTTCACCACTTCCATTTTCAACGCAAGCAACAAAGCGCGCTTTTGATCAAACCGTCGATTGAGTAAACACAATTCCAACTGTCGACTGATGTCTGCCAGCTTTGAAAAGTTGAACATTTGTGCCGCGCCACTGAGTTTGTGACAAAGTTCGCTCATATAAAGCCAGTCTTGAGCTTCATCGGCACGACATATTGCGCTCAAATCCCCTTTCGCACTAACGATAAAGCTGGTGGCTAAAATCTCAACCTGATCATCTTGATTCACGGTTTCTTTAGGAACGGTCGGAGCAACGTGCTCAGCTTCGAATGGTAAATGTTGTTTTAGAGTTTCGACAATATTTTCTCGGTTTAGGGGTTTTTCAATATAACCGGTAAATCCAACATTCAGGTAATGTTCTATTTCGTGGGCCATCGCATTGGCGGTAAACGCGAAAACCGGTTTATCGAACCCGGATTTTATCAATCGCGTCAACGCGCTAAACCCGTCCAAATTTGGCATTTGAATATCCATCAGTACCACATCAACCTCGTGCTCTTGCAGCCAATGCAGTGCTTGCTGGCCATCCGCAACGGTTTCAACCGTCAGACCAAGTCGTTGCAAATAAAGCCGTATCAATGCGCGGTTTTCAGGATGATCTTCCGCAACCAAAACCCGACCAGAAAATTGGTAAGCCGTTTGAGTATGAATACTGGCGGTCATCGCTTGTGACGGATCGTCATGCTTGGTGCTGGAAACTGGGATTGCGACGCTAAAGATACTGCCTTGGCCTGGCTTACTGCTCACATCAATGGTGGCACCCATTAATTTGCACAAATTTGACACAAGATACAGTCCCAGACCGCTGCCGCCAAAACGACGCGAAATGCTATTATCGCCTTGAACAAAACACCCAAACACTTGCTCAACCTGAACGCTATCCATACCAATACCGGTATCCGAAACCTTAATAATTAATTGATTGTCAAGCAAAGAGACATCAACGGTCACATTGCCGTGACTGGTAAATTTAACGGCGTTGGAACACAAATTAATAAGTATCTGGTTAAATCGCATCGCATCAATATTGATGATTTTTTTCTCAGGCAGATTCAGGTTTACCTGAAACACTAAACCTTTATTTCGTGCCTGTTCCTCGAACATCGCATTTAATTCACCAAATAAAGTGCCCAGTTCTATCGGTTTTGGCGACAATTGGATTTGATTTGCTTCAATTTTGCTTAAATCAAGGATGTCATTAACAATCTCTAATAAATACAGACTATTCGAATGCAAGTGCTGATAGCATCGGTATTGCTCTTGCGCCTGCACTTCGTTATTTAACAAGGCCTCGGTATTGCCAATCACCACAGACAAGGGGGTTCGGATCTCATGGGTAACGTTCGCCAGAAATTGATTTTTAATGCGATTCGCATCTTCTAACTTACGTGTCGTTTCCAACAACTCCTCGGTGCGTGAATTCACCATACTTTCTAATTCTAACTTCGCTTGTTTGGAGCGTTTTTTCTGCATCAACAGGAGGAGGATAACCGTGATAAAAATTAAAATAAAAACAATGAAATTGCGGGCCTGATTGGCTTTATCAAATTCCAGTTGAGAAAGCTTTTCCTGTGCTTCGAGGTGGGAGATCCGCTGCTTTAATTGCTGGGTTTCAAATTCCGCCAACTTCTCATTCATCTCCTGATTCGAACGCTGGTCGATTTCCTGGGTAAATGCGCTTTGCTCTTGTAGAGCCAAAATATATTTACCCGTTGCAGCATGGGTCAAAGCGCGAAGTTGAGAGATATCATCCAATAAGTCCTGATCGGCGACTTTAATGGCGAGAGCCTTTGCCTTATCGAGGTTTACACAGGCTTTATCATGCGCAGAAGAAACATAATCGGCGACCGCCAGCTCATAGTAGCTGGCCGCCAGCGCCCCGTAATGTTCATGTTTTGTCCCGTACTCTACTGCAAGTTCCGCATAGAAACGGGTTTTATCGAATTGCTCGAATTGATTGTACAAACCCGCAAGGTTTACCCCCTGAGTGGCGAGGTGGTAACCCAATTGTTGCTCTTGGTAATAGTGAAATGCGAGCAATTGAAATTTCTCGGCCAGTTCAAAATTGCCAGCATATTTATAGGCGATACCCAAATCACTGTGCACTAACGCCAGCCCATCCAAATCCTGAGTTTGCTCCCGGTATTTTTTTACCTCAAGAAATGATTCAATCGCCACATCATAGCGAAACAGGTGGACATACAATCCGGCAATATTAAAACGCACATCAATTTGATCGCCTGTACTGCCATATAATGAATATAAAGGTTCTGCCTGCTCGTAGGCGTTAAGCGCGACTTCATAATTTCCCATCGCCGCATTTGCCAAGGCAATATTGTTTAATAAATGGGCTTGCTGTAATGCTTCCCCTTGAGTCACATAGTAGAGTAAGGATTGCTTGTAATGACTCAGAGCCTGCTGATTGTCGCCTCGAAAATAACGCATGACGCCTAACATTTTCTCTATTTCAGCGAGCTGGCGTTGATCATTGAGCGCCTCGGCGATAATTTTCGCCTGGCCATAGATGACAATGGCCTGCTGTAGTTCATCACTCTGGAATGTATACAATGCTTTACTGCGCATCACCTCAAGCCGTTCGGCATCGCTCAAATCGCCCTGATTTAATAACGATTGATACTTTTCCAACCCTTGCTGAACGTTTTTTTCAGCGGCGATCCGGGCAAGTTGTTGTGCGAGGGAGGATTGTTGTGAAGATTGCGGGTTTGATGGTTGTTGCTCCTCAAACGCGATTACCTGAGGCAAAACCAATACTAAAAAAGCACATAAGAAAAGTCGTAAACTGAGCGTCATATAAGCTATCGTTATTATTTTTATAAAATTAGGCTGTTTGGTTGGCGAGATTCACTTTTGCGCAACTGTTAGCGCCGTGAAACTGCACATTGTACTTGTTCGTTTTTTATACCACTTTCACGAATACATTGATACAAAAGAAGCCCAAAAATCGACAATTTTTAAAATAATCTGAAAGTCATAAAAAACCGTTGAATTCAAATCGATTAAATTGTTAATCATGCAATTGTTGAGATAAAATATCAGGTTATACATTCAATCCTCAATAATGAAGGTTTTCTCCATGGCTTTGCCCGATAAGTTTATTTACTCCATGCACCGCGTCTCTAAAGTGGTGCCCGTAAAAAGAACCATTTTAAAAGATATCTCTCTGTCGTTTTTTCCTGGCGCAAAAATTGGTGTTTTAGGCTTAAACGGCGCGGGTAAATCAACGTTACTGCGCATTATGGCCGGCGTCGACACAGAATTTGAGGGCGAAGCAAAGGCGCTTACTGGCACCAAAATAGGCTACCTGCCGCAGGAGCCTGAACTGGATGAAGAAGCATCGGTACGTGAAATCGTCGAACAAGCGGTTAGCGAAGTAAAAAATGCCCTGGCACGTCTGGATCAGGTCTATGTAGAATATGCCGAAGAAGGCGCTGACTTTGACGCACTTGCCAAAGAGCAAGGTGAATTGGAAGCGATAATCGACGCTCAGGATGGCCATAACATTGACAATGTTTTGGAGCGTGCCGCGGATGCGTTGCGATTACCGGAATGGGATCAAAAAATCAAAGTATTGTCTGGTGGTGAAAGGCGCCGTGTTGCGCTATGCCGATTGTTATTAGAAAAGCCGGACATGTTATTGCTCGATGAGCCAACCAACCATTTGGATGCAGAATCCGTTGCCTGGCTGGAGCGGTTTCTTCACGATTACAATGGCACCGTGGTTGCTATTACCCATGACCGTTACTTCTTGGATAACGTTGCCGGTTGGATTTTGGAACTGGACCGCGGTCATGGTATTCCATGGGAAGGCAACTATTCGAGCTGGCTTGAACAAAAAGATGCCCGTCTGGAGCAGGAAAAACGCAGCGAAAATGCCCTACAAAGAACCATCAAGCAAGAGCTTGAGTGGGTACGTTCGAATCCCAAAGCGCGTCAATCAAAAAGTAAAGCGCGTATGGCGCGTTTTGAAGAATTGTCGAGCCAGGAAAATCAAAAGCGTAATGAAACCAACGAGCTCTACATCCCTCCTGGGCCTCGTCTCGGGGACAAAGTACTGGATGTGGAAAACCTGACTAAGTCGTTTAATGATCGCGTATTGATTGACGATTTGAGCTTTTCCATTCCCAAAGGAGCAATCGTTGGCATTATCGGTCCCAACGGTGCGGGTAAGTCCACCTTATTTAAAATGCTCAGTGGCACTGAAACTCCGGATTCAGGTAGCGTCAGCCTCGGTGAAACCGTAAAGCTGGCCAGCGTAGATCAGTTCCGTGATGATATGGTTGACACTAATACGGTGTATCAGGAAATTTCGGAAGGTAACGACATTATTTCTATCGGTGGCTATGAAACGCCAAGTCGCGCGTATGTTAGCCGTTTCAACTTTAAAGGCAACGATCAACAAAAGTTTATTGGTGATTTATCCGGCGGTGAACGCAACCGAGTTCATCTTGCCAAACTGGTGAAAACCGGCGGTAACGTATTATTGCTCGATGAACCAACCAATGATTTGGATGTAGAAACCTTACGAGCTTTAGAAGAAGCGCTGCTGGAATTCCCGGGTTGTGCCATGGTGATTTCCCATGACCGCTGGTTTTTAGACCGCATCGCAACGCATATTATTGATTATCGTGATGAAGGCCAGGTGAATTTCTTTGAAGGGAACTTTACGGAATACGAAGAATGGCTGAAAAAAACGCTGGGGCCACAGGCAGTGGAACCGCACAGAATCAAATATAAGCGAATCAGCGCTTAAAACGGATTCATCATAAAATGCTGACCAAGTAGAGGATAAAACTTCGCTTGGTCGGCCATCTCAAAGTTCTTTTCCGTACCGTAGCAAGCCATACCATCCCCTTTGGCAGCTGCAAATATGAACAATCCACGACCATTTCCCACAGCCGTGTTCACGATTCAGATGCCAACATCGGTCGCTCAACTCCCCCCTTTTGAAATTCTTGTCTATATTTAATTAATTAAGCAATAACAATGGTTAGTGATCTGGAAGATTGCTGCGCACTAAAACGGAAACCTCCATGGTTCGAAGCCTGGTCATAACATTTTTACTGATTACCCTTCTTTCTTGTTCGGTTGGTACACGGCAATCTACGCCAGCCACCTACCGTTCTGGGATCCCTCTGGAAAATATGTTACCAGAAGAAACCCCGGGCAAGGATTTTCACCGATATGTAAACGGTCATTGGCAAGACTATGGTTTATTACCGGCGGACCAACATCAGTATGATGTCTATGATGAACTGCAAGAAAGAGCCAACGATGCCGTCTTACAAATTATTGAGCGAGCGGCACGCACACGCTACGGAAATGGCACCGATGAACAGAAAGTCGGAGATCTCTATCAGTCCTATCTGGACTTTAAACGTCGCGATCGCAAAGGTTTTTCCCCACTAAAGCCGACACTAAAAAGAATCAATGAGATTAATAGCCGCGCTGACTTTGCAAAATACCTCGCTTTCGCCAACAAGGTTGGTTACAACCCACCATTTAATTTACGGGTAGATATTGATCTGGAGGATACCTCTAGCTACATGATATCCACCTGGCAAGCAGGGCTCGGTCTACCCAATAAACAATACTATTTGAGCGATGAGCAAAAGTATCGCGATTTGCGGCGTGAGTACCGGGCACATGTGCAAAGTATGTTTGAGCTTGCCGGGATCGCCGATGCAGAGCTTGCGGCACGTAAAGTCATCACCTTGGAAATGGAACTTGCGAGCCACCATGAAGACAAGCCGGATAACCGCAATGGCGATCGTCTCTACAATAAATTCCTCTATCACAACCTGCCGCAAATCATGCCTTATTTTGACTGGAAAGAGTTTATGACGGATGCCGGGCTCAGAGATATCGATGGCCTGGTCGTCCCCCAAATCGATTATTTGCGTGGTCTGAATGAAATGCTGGTCACCAGCGAACTTGACGATTGGAAATTATACCTGACCTGGCACGCCATACACGCAAACGCGAATAATTTAAGTCGCAGTTTTGCCAGCCAGCATTTTGCCTTTTATGGCAGAAAGCTGAACCAAAAAAGAGCGATGAAAAGACCGAAACTGCGCGCCGTTGATGTCGTTAATAATGTGCTCGGTGATATTGTTGGTAAAACCTATTTAAAAGAACAACTGACCGTCCAAACATCGAGAAGCCTCCAACAAATCACCAACAATCAAATACGAGCGCTATCCAATCAGGTCGATGATGTTGACTGGCTTGACGGCGACACTCAGGATATTGCTCTGGAAAAACTCGAAGGCCTTACCGTCAAACTCGGTGGTCCACAAGTTTGGCAGGATTATGCCAATCTAACCATTCGATTCGATGACTATTTTGGCAATCGCAAGCGTGCCGCGGTGTTTAATTATCATCAACAGTTGATCCTGTTAAACCAGAAGGTAGATCCAAAGCGATGGCAACAACTCCCTCAATCGGTGCGCATATCCTATCTTCCAGAACGCAACGAATTGGTGATACCTGCAGGCGCATTACAACCTCCCCTGTACGATTTCAACGCCGAACAAGCCGTTAATTATGGTGCAATTGGAACCGTTATCGCCGACCAATTAATCGCCAGCATTGATGGCGCCGGCAAAAGCTTTGACCCACGGGGAATTTATCGTCCCTGGTGGTTAGATGAAGATCAACGCGAATACCAAAAACTCAGCAAACAAGTTGCTCAACAATACGATTTATTGGCTCTGAACCCCGAACATGAAACCCAGTTGCACGCTCAGGCATTGCTTGCCAAAGCTCAAGCCAAGGCTGCAGAAGAAGCCTTGGCAGCCGCAAAATTGCGTGCCGAAAATCCAGAACTTGAACCGGAACTTGAACCGGAACTTGAACCAGCGGAACTAGACAATTCAGACGTAACAGATGGAGGCAATGCCCCTGAAGTTAATGAAACTGAAGGATTCGAACAAAGCGAAGAAACCGAAAGCCAGGTGCAAGAGCAGTTATTTTTGACCTCCGAAAACGATGAGTTTCCCTCGGTAAATGAAGCGTCATCTGAGACAAACGACGAATTTCCATCGGCTAACGACGAATTCCCATCTGCAAATTTAAATGAACAGACGAATACAGATCTTGCCTCAATGCAACCGGATGGCGCCAGTGGTGATTCATCATTATCCCCCGAGAGCGATAAAACCCAACAAAACCCACAACAGCAAACCGTTGCAACCGAGCCACAATTTCCGATGGTGAACGGTCAGCAGACGTTGAATCAAAGCCTCTCTGATATCAATAGCCTTGCTGTCGCATTAAACGCATACCAATACGCGTTATCCGGTCGCACCAGTCCCACCGTTGATGGTTATACCGGCATGCAAAGGTTTTTTATCGGTTATGCCCAGCGCTGGCGTGTTCTTTACAGTCCCGAGCGACAAAAACAAATACAACAACAGGAAGACTACCTGCCGCTGCGATATCGGGTGAACGGTGCAGTGCGCAATATGGATGAATTTTATCCGGCTTTTGACATTACCGAACAAGACCAATTATACCTAGAGTCAGATAAACGAGTAAAAATTTGGTAGCGCGGTCTGATAAGTGTGTTGGCCGCATCAATGAAGTTTTACATGGTTAAGGCCATATCATGGGTACCTTTAGACACTCGCGTTATGTCTGAGCCTCTACTATCCTCAAAGTACTTGGATTTATTAGGAGTTTTGTTATGAAGTCTTATTTAGTCAGCCTTGTTGTGATCGCATCATCCCTCACTCTATTGAACGGTTGCAGTAGCAATTCCGACGAAATTGAAGCGTTACAAAATCGCGTTCAACAACTCGAACAAGCTCAGCAAATCAATAATACACTGGCCAGAGATACCCACACGAAACTTATCGCAACCATGACTGCGGGTTTAGAAGGTCAGGAGCCAAGCATATTTTTAACCCCAGAAGCGCGATTCTTTCTCGCGCCGGAATTTTGGCAAAATAACGTTAGCGATGAATACAGTCAATGTGTCTATTCCTGTGCCAAAAATGCCTATTCGGGTTACGAAGCTTGCGGTTTGAATGAACAAGCAGAGCAAAATGGCTGTAGCCAAAGAGTTCAGGATGCGGCTAAGGTTTGTCAGCTAACCTGCATTAATCGATTTAGACCAGTAACCACGCCTTAAATTGTTATCCGCGTATCTTTCACCAGAGATCTCGCAGGGGATCTCACCGTTTGGAATGATGATTTGCTAGCGGTGATTTAGATCACTTGGCCTGAGCGACGATTCAACCGTTGTTTGATTGGCCGAGTGCCGTTTTTTTAGCCCGACGAATCTCGTAAACCTGCTTTACCTAAACCCTGAATACGCCCCTGAATATGCCCGAAAAAAGCAAAGGCGGTTACTACCTAGTCGGTAACAACTTATCCGGTTTAATCGTCCTGCCATTCATAAATATCAATTGCCGCTCGGGCTTCTCCAATCGTACAGCTCGCCAGGCTCACCAGCTCTTTGACACTGATCCCAGGGTTTCTCGATACCAGGTTCACCAACTCTTTTTGCGTCAACTGACCACGACTTTCTTTGAGTTTGGTCAGCACCCAGCGCCAGCTTGGCTCGTCGGTTTGCTCTAATTCATGAATCAAGGCCGTTAATTGTTCACGATTCGCGGAAAGCCGCCAGTTGCGCGAGCGGCCAATACGGCTAAGATCTGCGCCACTATCACGGATGATCGCTTTGGCTTCATAAGCGCGCATTACGCGTCGCAAAAATGAGGGGAGTAAAATATGGATTAACTGCGCCATTTGAATCAACAAAAATGCATGAATTTACCAATCAGAACAGTAGTATATCAGCACGAAAAGCACATTAACATTGTTAGTACATAAGGTTGTGAGTACGCCAATAAAAGGCATTGGCTTCGAGTACACAAAATCAAGATTTTGTTCCGGGTATGGGCAAACAGCGCCCTTCAGGTTGACAGCCGCTTTAACCCGAAGCGATAAGGTTTATCGCGTACCCGAAATGAATCTCCAATTCATGTGCTTGGAGTATCGCTTGTGAGATACGTACCTTTTTCAATATAGAGCTCTCACAAGAATAATTTTTGTTTCTTGTGTTGGCTCTACTCTTCGAGATAACTATCCGTTTTCAAACCAAACTGGGCCAGCAAATCATCAATAAAACGATTAAGCTCGCCGGTCATCAAGGTAAAGTCGGCATCGATTTTAACGAGAATATCATCACTTTGAATGTCTGCATTTTGTTCATGGATCACATCAAAAAACTTCACTCGTTTTACACTTAAATCTTCGGCCAGCACACAAGATAGCGTTTGGTCCCAATCAAAGGCGATTTTCACCACTTGTTTGTCGGTATTTAAATGGGCAAGAATTTCATCGGACAATAAATCCTGATTCTTACAACGAAGTACCGCCGCATCTTCACCCAGAGCTTTTAATTCCCCTTCAAAGCCAATCAGGAATTGTTCTGGTAAAGTTTGCTCTAACAACCAGCTGGTCATGATTGTTTCGGCCCCGGTTTCAGGCGCAAAAGAAGTCACTGGTAACGTCCCCAGTGATTTTCGCAACAATGCCAGAAAATCTTCGGCTTTGCCGCGTGAAGAAGTATTAATTACAATGATATTTTTATCGGGACAAATGTAACCTTGCGTATCACTGATGCGCGAAAATGCCCGCGGCAATAGTTCAAAGGTAATATCTTCTTTAAACTGCTCTTTTTCTTTCTTGGTTGCTTTACGGGAATGCTCTTGTTCAATTTGATCCACTTTCTCATCAAGCGCTTCTTTCACAACCGAAGCCGGCAGAATTTTTTCTTCTTTGCGAGCTGACAATAAATAACAGCCGTTCGCATGGTGCAACAAGCGCTGACCGTGTTTACCAAGTGCATTACTCCAGCCAAAATGAGACATTTCGGTTTTACCACAGGGGGTAAACTGATTTTCCTGAAGTTGGCTTTCAAGCTCGTCTTCGTTTATGGTAAACGGACGCGTAAATGCAAAAATATATAAATTTTTAAACCACATGGACGTATTCCTGTCCCCTCACATGGAAATACCGGGGATCGTTATTGAGAAGGATTTGAGATGGGCATCATAACCAATATCTTACTGCTGAGTATATCTATTTTTTTAGTTTCCAAAATGATGTCTGGCATTCATCTAAAAAGCTTCTGGACTGCCGTGGTTGTCGCCATTGTATATAGCATTGCCGATATTCTGCTGTACTGGTTACTGGTGATTATTTCCATGCCATTGATTATCATCACCTTTGGCTTATTCGTCTTTGTCTTAAATGCGTTTTTGCTCTGGATAACCGATCAAATCCTCGATGACTTTGAAATTGAGGACTTGGGTACCACCCTTGTCGCGTCATTAATTATCACCGTGATCAATCTGATTTTGGGTTGGATATTTTTACCTGCAGGGTAAGCCAGGGTCATTGTTGCCTTTTGCCAAGGTGTCATTTTATTGCGATATTAACGCTTTTGCACACCATTGTCTGGCGACAGGTATTGGCAAATTAATCAAGTCTGGGGCTGGGAAGTTTGATCAATATCGGATCATAGATTTTAAATGTGCCGGAATGCCGTAATATCAAACTGATTTTATTCATATATTCGAGCGATTGTTCACTCTCATAAAGAAATGTAATACGGGCGTTATTACACCCCGGAGGTAAGGCGTTAATGCGTTGTTTGAAGTATTACTCACTAATTTGCGAGCCATAGGCGTATAAGTTATTGTATTTGTCCACCTTGATGCGTATCGGTAATACCTCATTTCCTGGTGTACATAACGACGTTGCCGTTTTTACGTTTTTAGCTTTTGAGCGATTTAATTGCGAATGATAATTTTTAGAATCAATCACGTGGCTATATTCGTTAACCGATACCTTGGCATCGCAACCAAGAATCACAGTGCACACCGCAACACAAACTACCATTTTCAAACATCCCGCAACCATAATGATATCCAATTGAAAACATTAAGTTTTATCACGTTTACATATTTCCTGATTGAATTCAACTAATACTACGAAATACGACGTATCGTAAATCCCTTTGAATATAAGCTCTGTTCAGGAAAATGAGACGTTGGTAATTAAACGGTAAACATCGCGGTAATTAATGCGCTACAGCCGACGCTGAGATTTAAAAAGTCGATTGCTGGTGAGGATAGTTTTCGCCAAGAATAAAGCTGTCCTCGGCAGGGAATTCGATTCGAAAAGTTGAGCCCTTATGCAAAATGCTTTCAATATGCAATTGCGCGTTATGATGCTGGGCGACATGTTTGACAATCGCCAGACCTAAACCGGTTCCGCCTGTATTTCTGGAGCGAGATTTATCGACTCGATAAAAGCGCTCGGTTAAGCGGTCAATGTCTTCGGGTCGAATACCATCGCCGGTGTCGCAAACCTGATACACACAATGATCGCCAATTCGCTGCCAGCTGACTTGGATTTCGCCGCCGTCACTGGTGTAGTTGATTGCATTCACCAGTAAATTTGCAAACGCACTTTTTAATTCCGACTCATTCCCCATCACGCCAAGGGTTTCATCAATATCAAAGGACATTCGATGCTGTTTATTCTTATTTAGCACCGAGGCATCTTCAACTAAGGCACTGATCAGATGAGGAATATTCACCATAGTTCGAATTTCACTATCACCGGAGACCTCCACCCGAGAGAGTATAAGCAGTTGTTGAACCAGTCGGTCCATGCGCGTGACCTGCTGTTCAATGGTGTCAAATGAGCGCGACCAGTGATCAGAAAAATCGTTATCTTCCTGGATCATCTCGACATACCCGCGCACCACAGTCAACGGAGTTTTTAACTCATGGGATACGTTGGCAATGAAATCACGACGCATTTTCTCAACCCGGTGTAATTGGCTGACATCACGGGCAAGCAACAACAGCTGTTTTTCGCCATATGGCATAAACCGTAGCTCTAATTGTTGATCTTCATTGTCGGGGGATTCAAGCGAGCAAGGTGAGGAAAAATCTTGTTTGCCGACATAATTTGCCAGCTCTGGCGAACGTACTAAATTGGTAATGCGTTGGCCATTATCCAAAGGCCAGCGAATGCCGAGCAAAGACGTGGCTTTTTTATTGCACCAGCGGATACAATAATCTAAATCCAATACGATAGCGGCATCGGGTAGCGCTTCTGCACCATCGCGAAATTTGCGGATCCGGGCATTTAATTCACGTTGTTTTCGGCGGTATTTTTGAGTTCGTCGGTAGATGCCATCGTAAATATGGCCCCAGACGCCGTGCGACTCAGGGGGAGAAATCAGATTTTTCTGCCATAGCCAATTAATTAGTTTAAGCAGATGTTGGTAATTCCAAATCAGGGTAATGACTGCACCGCACAATAGCACTAACAGCAGTTGGTCAAACAGCAAACCAACAACCACAAGGCAACCAATGAGCGTTAAAACTCGACCGAAAAACTGTTTTAACGAAAAGCGGTAGATCATAGTTGATTAGTTAACCTTACTGGAAAATCGATAGCCTGCACCGCGTACGGTTTGCACAAACTCTTCATGACCATCGCCCGAAATAGATTTGCGTAGCCGCCGAATATGCACATCCACCGTTCGGTCTTCCACATAAACATTGGTTCCCCAAACATTATCAAGTAATTGTTCTCTGGAGTAAACTCTTTCGGGGTGAGTCATAAAAAAGTGCAGCATCTTAAACTCTGTCGGCCCAAGTTCAATTGGCTTGTTATCGATGGCAACACGGTGTGAAACCGGATCTAAGCTAAGGCCTTTGAACTCGATTAACTCTTCTAACGCCGTTGGCACCACGCGACGGATCACCGCTTTAATGCGAGCAATCAGTTCTTTGGGAGAAAAAGGTTTGGTCACATAGTCATCAACACCAACGTCAAAGCCTTTCACTTTATCGTCTTCGTCGGAGCGAGCCGTTAGCATGATGATTGGAATTTTTCGAGTGTAGTCGAGCTGCTTCATCTCCTTGGCAATTTTAATGCCGCTACCACCGGGTAACATCCAGTCCAACAATACCAAATCCGGCAGCGGGTCAACTAAACAAGCCTTTGCTTCGTTATAGTCTGCCGCTTCGATGGTATTAAAACCATTTTGCTCGAGCACAAAGGTGATCATTTCCCGGATCGGCGCTTCATCTTCAACAACTAATATTTGTCGGTTCATAGTCCTTCCTGACAAACTGATTAACTAAACACTAACCTCATTGTGCCTACCCAAGATGACACTTTTATGACAGTGTTCATAAAAAGATCATCAGTTATACCGTTGCAATTAGCAAGAAAAAAGCCGCATTAAATGCGGCTTCTTTATTGTCCGGGTTAAGGGGCGTGATTAAACAGGATGTTTAAACCCTTGACTGCCCTCAAACTTAGAATTTATATTCGATACCGGTACCGAAATAGTTACGGTCAGTTGCATCATCAAATTGAAAGTCGGTGTAAAACGCCATGATTTTGGCATTTTTGGCAAGTTTATAATCAACACCAACGGTGTAGCCAGTCGCATCGTCTGACGTTACCAAACCCGTCTCTTCCAATTCATAATTGCCGCTTTGAAATTGGCCTTTAAGATCCCAGTTTTCGATAGAATATTTTGCTGAAACAAAGTATCCGTCCAATTCTTCACCGGAATCAAGATTTTCCTGATTCTGGATCATCGCACCTAAAACAATGCCCGCTAACTTGGTTGAAACCGTTGCACGATTAACATCATACCCTTTAACATCACGGTCCATGGCAACTGAAGCGAACCAATCTGTTTGCTTCAATTGATTGTCCCCGTAAAACAGTGCTGCACTGACGCCTTCGTCATCCTCATTGGCACTACCGTTAGTTACGTAAGTAAGACCTAACTGGAACTGGCCAAATTTTGGAGTCTTGTAGGTTACGGTATCACGAAGACGGTTTTCACCTTGAAAAATATTTTTGATATCGCCTTCCATATCGTTGAATAAATCAACTTTACCTTGCGACTGCTTAGTAACCGTATCGTTTTTGCCCAGTACTAATTTACCGAAGCTTCCTTCCAAACCGACATATTGATTGCGTCCAGAGATGTTTTCGTCACCTTCACCGTCTACATCAACCTGTACTTCGAATTTAACAATCACTTTTAAGTCATCACTAATTTCATAGTGAGAGTTAACCCCTAAACGTGATGCGTTACTTTTCACTTCCGAGAAACTGCCCTCACCTTCGTCAGAAAGTTGAACAGTCACGTTGGCTTTACCATAAAATTCGTTGTTTGCTAAAGCTGTCGAAGAAAATACAGTGAATACAGCGAATGCTGCCGAAGTTTTTACTAAGTTCATTGCGCTACCCTAAAGATTAATTGGCTAATAGTAATTTTTGTTGAGCGCATTGTGACATTTGAATATGACACTTTTGTGACAAGTTAAAATTTTTTTCCCTTATTTTTAGACGCCGCTGTAAGCATTAACTTTTCATTAATAAAATGGTATCTGAAATATAATATTTATCGGGAAAGGCAACGATTCGGCATAGGATGATTTGGTTGTAGTTACATCGTTTTAAATATTAATTCACGACTTGTCATAAAAGCGTCACAATTAGTTCTTAAGATAATTTTGAATTTTTTAATCAAGACAAATCTTGGGAGAATACAATGACGATGAAGCGAGTATTAACCGCGGTAAGTTTTACGATTGCCACGTTCACCAGCCAATCTACATTGGCAATGGATGAGAATCTACCCGAATACAAGAAAGTAAGTGGTATTTCTGGCAACCTTTCTTCTGTGGGCTCTGATACGCTTGCCAACATGATGACATTTTGGGCGGAAGAATTTAAGCGCAATTATCCAAGCGTGAACATTCAGATCCAGGCGGCAGGTTCTTCAACGGCGCCACCTGCATTGACGGAAGCCACCGCCAATATGGGGCCAATGAGCCGCAAGATGAAATCTAAAGAAATCCAGGCTTTTGAAAAGAAATTTGGTTATAAACCAACACCAGTGCGGGTTGCCATTGACGCATTAGCGGTGTTCGTGCACAAAGATAACCCGATTGAAGGTTTGAGCATTCAACAGGTTGACGCGATTTTTTCTAGCAACCGTAAATGTAAAGGCGAAAAAGACTTTGATCGCTGGGGTGATCTTGAACTCACGGGTGACTGGGCTGGGAAAGACATTCAACTGTATGGCCGAAACTCTGTATCAGGTACTTACGGTTACTTTAAATCCAAAGCCTTATGTAAAGGGGATTTTAAAAATACCGTAAACGAGCAACCGGGCAGCGCCTCAGTCGTGCAATCGGTTTCCGCTTCACTTAACGGTATCGGTTATTCAGGTATTGGCTATAAGACTTCTGGTGTTCGTGCCCTGCCCCTGAGTAAGAAAGGTAACGATTACGTTGATGCCAATATGGATAATGCTATCTCTGGTGACTATCCACTGTCTCGTTATCTGTATGTTTATGTGAATAAGCATCCAAGTAAGCCATTAGCGCCAAAAGAAGCCGAGTTTTTAAAAATGCTTTTATCGAAGTCGGGGCAGAAAATTGTCGAAAAAGATGGCTACATCCCACTTCCGGCAACGGTATCTGAGAAAGAATTGAAAAAACTTGGGCTTTTTTAATCGTTAACGATTAACGCCTTATAGTTGAAAGCCACCGCCTGGTGGCTTTTTTGTTTCTCTAGAAAAATATTTTTACTTATTTGCATCATACAGGCTAATCCGGTAATTTCACTTAGTGCCAACGGCCGAGTTGAGCTGTGAGTTCAAGCGGTGAATGACGCAAGGTGACGTGCTTTTTCTGAGCCCTGTCACCTATTATCTTAAGGAAATTTCAATTTCCGTTATCACACGAAGAAGCGTTAGTTTACGACCACATCAACAATTAAATCGTCTGCGATCCCTTCTAACGCTCCAACTAATGCATCAATATGCTCTTCACCGGTAATGGCGATGGTAGCAGTCGCTTTAAATAGTTTCTGGCCAAAATGCGGTGCATTTCCCTGAGTACTGACCAGCTTTACCAGATTGCCGCCCTTGGCATGAATAACGGACGAAATTTCTCCAATAATACCGATTCGATCATTGGCGGTAAGATCCAATCGTATGGTTGCATCAGCCGCCGATTCCGGCTCGGCCACCTGAGTAGATATTTGCAATCCGTCGATACTTTCAAGCGCCGACAACAGACCATCGCTGTGCTCACTATCGACCGAGACCTCCAAAATACCTGCAAAAAATCCCGATAACTTGCGCATACTTGAGGTTTGCCAGTTACCATGATGCTGTTTTACGGTTGTCGCCAGCGTATCAACGATACCGGGTTTATCCTTACCTAAAAACGAAATCACAATATGTTTCATAGCCTTTCCCTCATAAAATATCGAAACTACTTTGATAAGTTAACGCAAAATTCATCATTTTGCTCAAAAAAATGAATCTTCGCAGGTAATAATGTTTAACGGTGTGAAGGCACTGGTAAAACAACACAAGTTGCTATTGTTACGATAATTTTCTAGTCTTTCGCCATAGCTAAGGACTGTTCATTGACGCTACTCGCCAAGAAATGGCGACGAAGTAAACAGTTCTCACACTGCCAAAAATTGTCATGGAGTATTTTTATGTTGGCTTTAAAATCAATTTCACGCTTAAGCGCGGCGATATTACTTGCCACCAGTCTCGGTAGCATGCAAGTAACTGCGACCGAAAAGCGCCTCACATTAAAACCAGAATTTAAAGAACGCCTGAATATCTATCAGGAAGTTGAACTCAATGCCGACCTTAGCCATTTAAGTGATAATCAGCGTGAGATGTTGTCCTTGCTTATTGATGCTTCAAAAATTATGGATGAACTGTTTTGGTTACAAGCCTATGGCGAAGGAAAAAAAGAACTGCTGAAACAAATTGATGATCCGGCGGTAAAACGTTTTGTCGAGATCAACTATGGTCCCTGGGATCGTCTCGATGCTGACAAACCATTTCTGACCTCGGTGGCAGAAAAGAGTGAAGGGGCACAATTTTACCCGGAAGATATGAGCAAAGAAGCGTTTGAAAACGCCGATTTTAAAGGCAAAACGTCATTATACACTGTCGTGCGCAAAGACAAAGAAGGCAACCTTTTCTCGATCCCCTATTCGGAAGCCTATACCGATCACATTGATCGCGCGGCGGCGATTTTAGAAAAAGCGTCGACGTATGCCGATGATAAAGCCTTTGGCAATTACTTAAAAATGCGCGCGAAAGCGTTGCGCAGTGATGAATATCAGGCATCCGATATGGCTTGGATGGATATGAAAACCAACCCCATTGATGTGGTCATCGGCCCGATCGAAACCTATGAAGATTTATTGTTCGGTTATCGCAGCGCCTTTGAATCCTATGTCTTGGTCAAAGACATGAGTTGGAGCGACAAGTTGGCGAAATATGCCGAACACCTGCCCAAACTTCAGAAAGATTTACCGGTGAAAAAAGCCTATAAAAAAGAAGTGCCAGGATCCGATGCCGATCTGAATGCGTACGATGTTATCTACTACGCGGGTCATTCCAACGCCGGCGGTAAAACGATTGCCATTAACCTGCCAAATGACGAAGAAGTTCAATTACAAAAAGGCACTCGCCGCCTACAGTTAAAAAATGCCATGCGCGCAAAGTTTGACGCCATTATGTTGCCAATTTCCAAACAACTGATTGTTGAAGAAGACCGCAAACACGTCACTTTCAATGCCTTTTTTGCCAATACCATGTTCCATGAAGTGGCTCACGGTTTAGGCATTAAAAATACCATTAATGACAAAGGCACCGTGCGCCAGGCGTTGAAAGAACATGCTTCTGCCTTAGAGGAAGGGAAAGCGGATATCCTTGGGCTGTATATGGTGCGTCAATTGTTAGCCGAGAAGGTTATTACCGAAGGTGAGTTAAAAGACTACTACACCACATTTATGGCGGGCATTTTCCGCTCTGTGCGATTCGGAGCCAGCAGCGCCCATGGCAAGGCCAATATGGTTCGTTTTAATTACTTTGCCGACAATGGCGCGTTTTCCCGCGACGAGCAAGGTTTATACAGTGTCAACATGGAGAAGATGACCGCAGCAATCGATTCATTGTCGGAGCGGATCCTGACATTACAGGGTGATGGCGATTATGATGGTGTCGGCAAGCTCATGGAAGAATCGGGAATGATTAAAGAAGCGTTGGCGGCAGATTTAGCCAAACTTGAAGATGCGCAAATTCCAGTCGACATTGTCTTCAAGCAAGGCAAGATGGTGCTTGGACTTTAAGCCGATATGATCATGCCTCGAAAAGGCGCTAATTTTGCGCCTTTTTTGATGACACATCCCGCCTTGTGAGCATTTATCAGACAAACGAACAAATTTTTTAAAATTCCTCATAAAAAAAGCTTGCGCTTTAAATTGCCTTCCCTATAATGCACATCGTTCGCGGGAGTGGCGGAATTGGTAGACGCGCTGGATTTAGGTTCCAGTATCCTAGGATGTGAGAGTTCAAGTCTCTCCTCCCGCACCATTAAAAAACTCCGAAGCTAATTTCTGATGAGATTAACTTCGGAGTTTTTTTCGTTTATCACGAAAAAATCAAGGGGTCAGAGTTGTTGATGGGAAAATCAACAACTCTGACCCCTTGATTTTTTTTAGCTTACAAGCCGCAGGCGTAAGCCAATACCTTGTCTTTAATCGGTCCAAGCCGTTGAGCGCCGAAGAGCCCTAGATTTCGTAACAGTTTTATTGGTCCCGAAGGTTGTTTAAAGCCTCGGTAAATTAAATCCATGGTTGTCATCATCAACAAATTATCATTGCGACGCTGTTTCTCATAACGCTGTAAAACCTTCGCACTTGCGTAATGCTCGCCCGAACCTATCGCGGTAGCTATCACTTCCTGTAACGCTTTTACATCTTTAAAACCAAGGTTTACCCCCTGCCCCGCTAACGGATTGATGGAATGGGCGGCGTCACCAAGCAAAACAACACGGCCTTTCACATATTGATTAGCATGGCGCCGAACCAAAGGGAATGCCGCTTTATCAACAACCTCTATCTGGCCGAGGCGTTTCGGAAAATGGTCTAGGATTTTTTGTTGGAGTTGTGCGTTTGACAAATTTGCCAATTCGTTGATGGTATTGGGTTTGTCGTACCAAACCAACGATGCGCGATTGCCCGGCAAAGGTAACATTGCCACCGGAGCACCATCAATAAAATGCTGCCAGGTAATGTCTTGTTGCTCGTGCTCAGTGATGACATTAATTAACATCGCCGAGTGCTGGTAATCCCAACCGCTGGTGCCAATCTCTGCCATCCGACGCACATTAGAATTGCCACCATCGGCACCAAGCAGCAACTCACAGTAAATTTCTTTGTCGTCGATGCGGGCAATTACCTTGTCTGGATGACAGTCAATCGCTTGCAGATTTGCCGGTGCAAAGACAGTAATGTTGGGTTTATTTTGCATTTGTCTCCAGGCAGACGCCTGCAACAAATGATTTTCAACGATATGGCCAAGATGAGACTGTTTGATTTGATCGCAATGAAATTCAGCATAACTCATGCCATGCTCCCAAACGCCAAGACGTCGATAAGGACATGCTCGCCATTCCAGCACTTGTTGCCATATTTGCAATTGTTGTAAAAACTGCTCTGAGCCTAGGGATATGGCAGATACCCTGAGATTAAAATCTTGCGTGTCAATAAATGACGAGGCTTCAGCCAGCAATTCAGGTTGGGGTTTATGGGTATCAACCAACGCAATTTTCAGCCCTAATTCCGCTAAGGCGACCGCTGTAGTCGCCCCAACCATACCGCCACCGATAATCAGACAATCAAATCTTTCCATTAACCTGCCCATTTGCCTATAAAGCTTTGTGTGATCACTAACTTATTGACGATTCCAACCATCATAAGCCAATCCATTTAACTGAAATTGTAAAGGACAAGGTAGTATTGATGCCAGAGCAAAAGAAAAAAAGTAATGGGAATGAAAAATTTCCCTGCCACTATTTCACCACTTCACGGACAAAAACCGAATTTCCACTTATTTAACAGCAAGTTAAATCATGAGTCGATAAGTTGCTGGTTTTTCAGGTTAAAACGTTGATCTTAAGGAGAGTGTAACAAAATCTCTGAAAACGCGCTTTTAGACATAAATAGTTACAACCCCTTTGCAACGATTTTTTAACATCTCCTATCTTAAGATGCAGTTCTATTAACTACGCAATCATTTAAATTTCAATCAGGAAATCATTATGAAAACTCCATTAGTCCCCTCGGTGACCACCTTCATTATCGCAGCTCTAGCAACCGGTCTGTTTATGTCCCATGCGACGCAAGCAAAAACCAATGCCCCTTCGGACACAATCGCAACCTCAGGTGCCATTGCGACATATACCGTCAACTATGTTGATAAGGTGGATACCATTAGCCAAACAACGCAGCATGCATTGCAGTATCTTGACTATCAAGGACAACTAGAAATCTACAATCAGGCTCGCCAGACCATTGCCGATATTGGCAAGCAAACCCGCCAAATCAATAACCAAATCGCCCAAACTGGTGCCGGTGAAAATTGGACGGATAGCGACAATGCCGCGAAATAGTCTGTATCGGGTAAGCGCCCTGCAGCACCGTCCTGTAGCACCTAGTGCCGTTATTTGGCGTCCAACGAAAGACAACGAATAACGGTACTCGATGGCAGTACTAGAGGTCAGTGCTGGATATCTGTGATTAATTACTGCGATTGATAGCAGTAAACTAAAGTCAGTAAATGCAAAGCAGCAATGAATTGTAAAACTGGGCATTGCTATTCGCGCTTATTCCAAAATATCAGCCGATTTACAAAGACAAATGTATCTTTTGGCAGCACTGAGAATGCACCCGCCGTGCACCCGCGCACAATAACTACGTAAACTCCTTCCGAACTTTACAAATTAATAACAGCCTGATAGTGGCGTGGCGTGCCAAGAAAGAGTAAAATATGCTCCTTTTTTATTTAGACACTGCTCACGCGCCAATTCATCGCATTTTTGATTGTTAAAGGTGTCGCCGAAACGGATTGTCGCGGGAATGATTATTCCATCCCTGACAGGTGAACCATTCCCTGAAACACAGGATATACTTTGAGCAGTACAAAGACTTACTTAGGCAAACGTGCATGACTAAAAAGCTGTTTATTAAGACCTGGGGCTGCCAGATGAACGAGTACGACTCGCAAAAAATGGCTGACCTGTTAGATTCCACCCATGGTTTGGTTGAAGCAAAAGAACCGGAAGACGCGGATGTTTTGTTACTGAACACCTGCTCTATTCGTGAAAAAGCGCAAGAGAAAGTATTTCACCAATTGGGACGTTGGAAGAATCTTAAGGCCAATAATCCAGATTTAATCATCGGCGTTGGTGGCTGTGTCGCCTCTCAAGAAGGCGATGCGATCCGTCAACGCGCGCCGTTTGTAGACATCGTATTTGGTCCGCAAACCTTGCATCGTTTGCCAGAAATGATCCAACAGGTAACGGGAGAGCACAGCTCCGTCGTCGATGTCAGCTTTCCTGAGATTGAAAAATTTGACCGTTTACCGGAACCGAAAGCGGAAGGTCCGACGGCGTTTGTTTCAATTATGGAAGGTTGTAGCAAATACTGTACGTTCTGTGTTGTACCATACACTCGCGGCGAAGAAGTGTCGCGTCCATTGGATGATGTACTTTACGAAATTGCCCAATTAGCCGAACAAGGCGTTCGGGAAGTGAACCTTCTCGGGCAAAACGTCAACGCGTATCGTGGTGACACGCATGATGGCAGTGTATGTCGCTTTTCCGATTTACTCCGTCTGGTAGCCACCATCGATGGTATTGATCGCATTCGTTACACCACATCGCATCCAGTCGAATTTACCGACGACATTACCGATGTTTATGCCGATGTGCCTGAACTGGTCAGTCACTTGCACTTGCCAGTGCAAAGCGGTAGCGATCGCATTTTGAATATGATGAAACGTGGTCACACAGCAATCGAATACAAGAGTAAAATCCGCCGCCTGCGTAAGGTTCGCCCTGACATCTGTATGTCTTCGGATTTCATTATCGGCTACCCGGGTGAAACCGATGACGATTTTGAAGCGACCATGAACCTGATCAAAGCCATTGATTTTGATCTGAGCTTTAGCTTTATCTACAGTGCCCGTCCAGGTACGCCTGCCGCAGATGCCGTAGATGATGTTACAGAAGCGACCAAAAAGCAGCGATTAAAGATTCTGCAGGATCGTATCAATACTCAGGCGTTGTCCATTGCCCGGAAAATGTTAGGGACCGAGCAACGGATCCTGGTAGAAGGCCCATCGAAAAAGAACCCGATGGAACTGCGCGGCCGCACAGAGAACAACCGAATCGTCAACTTTGAAGCACCGCATACCGTAATCGGCCAGTTTGTTGATGTCGAAATTACCGATGTGTATAGCAACTCATTGCGCGGTAAGTTGATTCGTACCGAGAGTGAAATGGGGCTGCGTATTGCCCATTCCCCGGCGGACATTCTTGCTAACCAGCATCACCAAAAGCAAGCTGCCTCTGGCAATGCTTCGGATAACCTAGGTGTTGAAACTTACACGCCATAACGAGTGAATAGGATCCACTAGGTGGGTCCTTTGCTTGCAAAACATAAAGCCAGGCTTCGGGGCTGACAAAAATTTTACCGACGCGATAATAAAGGACATATGGTTTAACATAATGAAAACCAGCTTAGATTTAACTCTGGAACCCATGGATAATCACAGGCTTGCCAATTTGTGCGGCCCTTTGGATGAGAACCTGCGCAAAATCGAGCGCCTGTTAGGGGTTGAAATCGCCTATCGCGGCAATGCGTTTAAAATTCACGGTAATCACACCCACAGTGAAGCTGTGGCTCGATTAATCAAAGAGTTATATATTGAAACCGCGGAAGTGAAAGGCAAAGCGGGTAATATCACCCCAGAAATGCTGCATCTGGCCATCCATGAAGTCAATATTCTTGAACAAGGCTCAGATCACGAAGTCGATTACGAAAAAATGGTGACGATCAAAACCAAACGCGGTTTGATCAAGCCCCGTAACGAAAATCAGAAGACCTATGTCCAGAATGTCCTGACCAATGATATTAGTTTTGGTGTTGGTGTTGCCGGTACCGGTAAAACCTACCTTGCTGTCGCCTGCGCCGTTGATGCGTTAGAGCGTCAGGAAGTTCGCCGTATCCTGCTTACCCGTCCGGCGGTAGAAGCGGGCGAAAAACTCGGCTTCTTACCCGGCGATTTATCGCAAAAAGTCGACCCATATCTGCGCCCTTTATATGATGCTCTTTTTGAAATGCTTGGTTTTGAAAAAGTTGAAAAACTGATTGAGCGTAACGTCATTGAAGTTGCGCCTCTTGCCTATATGCGTGGCCGCACTTTAAATGATGCGTTTATTATTCTGGATGAAAGCCAAAATACGACGGTGGAACAAATGAAAATGTTCCTGACCCGTATCGGTTTTAACTCCAAAGCCGTCATCACCGGGGATATTACCCAGGTCGATTTACCCCGCGGCCAGCGCTCCGGTTTGCGCCATGCAATTGAGGTATTGGATAATATCAAAGGCGTTAGTTTTAATTTTTTCCAGTCAAAAGATGTCGTTCGGCATGCCGTTGTGGCACGAATTGTGGAAGCGTATGAGCGCCATGATACCAAACAATCTCAAGCGACGTATCAGGCAAAACGCCAAAATCAAAGCAACACGACGAATCAGGCGACTCCGACGGAGCAACCAGATCAGGAAGAACAAAAAGATTAATTTTTAAACAATATTGCGGAACTTTTGCGGATAATCAGACTCTACTTGATTGTCCTGGGTGCGAAGCCTGGCTGTATCTGAAGGCCTCGCCACCCTAGGCACGAATTCGATTGACGTATCCCGTTCCCGCCAACCTAGAAGCAACCACATTGACGACACAAACCAATACACTGGATTTACAAATTGCCTGTGATGACCAACACGACCTTCCGGCTCTGGATGATGTGCAATTATGGGTCGATACCGCATTGGCGCACTATCAAAAAGATAGCGAACTTACGGTGCGTATCGTCGAGCTTGAAGAATCACAACAGCTAAATCGTGAATATCGCGACAAAGATAAACCCACCAATGTATTGTCATTTCCATTTGAAGTGCCAGAGGGTATCGAAATGAATTTGTTGGGAGATCTCGTCGTTTGTGCTGCAGTGGTGGAACAAGAAGCCCGCGAACAAAGTAAAACGCTACATGCCCATTGGGCTCATATGATCATCCATGGGTGCTTGCATTTATTGGGCTATGATCATATAAGAGAAGAAGATGCTGATGAAATGGAAGCTTTAGAGGTTAAGCTATTGGCATCATTAACAATCGATAACCCCTATATAACCGACTAATTGTTTCTGACAACTGGTCTTTTTGATTTATTTACAAAGGTGAAAATACTGCTCTATGAGCGACGACAACCCGCACTCTAGCAACGGCTCTTCCAAGTCCTTTATGGAAAAAATTGTACAAGCATTTACCGGAGAGCCGCAAAACAAAGAAGAATTGGTCGAAGTATTACAAGATGCTCAAGACCGTGAATTGATAAAACCCGCTACCAAACAAATGCTCGAAGGTGTATTGGAAGTTGCCGATATGCGTGTTCGAGACATTATGATCCCGCGCTCACATATGGTTACTGTAGATATCCAACAACCGGTTGAAGAATTTCTGCCGATTGTGCTTGAATCTGCCCACTCCCGTTTTCCGGTTATCAACGATGATATTGACCATATTGAAGGCGTCTTGTTGGCCAAAGATTTATTGTCTTATGGGTTTACCAAAGAAGCGAGTAGTTGCACGCTGAAAGACATTATTCGTCCGGCGATTATCATCCCGGAGAGTAAACGCGTAGAGCCTTTGTTAAAAGAGTTTCGCCAGCAGCGCTATCATATGGCCGTTGTTGTTGATGAATATGGTGGGGTTTCTGGCCTGGTAACCATTGAAGACATTCTTGAATTAATCGTTGGCGAGATTGAAGATGAGCACGACGACTTGCTCGAGCGAGAAATTCGTCGATTGGCCGGGAATGTCTTTCATGTCAAAGCACTTACCGATCTTGACGATTTTAATGAATATTTTAACTGTGATTTTGACGAAGAAGTTGCCGATACCATCGGTGGCTCAATCATGCATCGTTTTGGTCATATGCCACTTCGCGGCGAAAGTATTGCTATCGATGGCTTTGAATTCAAAGTCGTATCGGCAGATAAGCGCCGTATCCAGCAACTGCAAGTGACCGTTCCGAAGGAACATGAAATTAATGGTCGTTTAGTCGATGAACGCTAAACCTGAACTGCGATAAATATTGACTAAGGGTTTTGCGAAATATGCGGCGATCTGTTTTGAATCAGTCCCGGATATGCGTAAGACCCTTTTCGACTTATCCCAAACACAGATAAAATTAAACACAGAATAATAACTAAGGCAGTCACTGCCATTTAATGGAATCGTCTTTTGAGTGCAATCAAATCTCCTAAATTGAGTCTTTTTATCAGCTTTATTGCCGGCTTATTGACGGTTCTGGCCTATGCGCCCTACTCAATCTGGCCGGTTGCCTGGCTATGCCTACTTGTATTTATTCAACAACTTAACAACGCCACCACAAAACAAGCCTGGTGGCGAGGGTTTAGTTTTGGTCTTGGCTGGTTTAGCGCCGGGATCTCCTGGGTACATGTCAGCATTGAACAATTTGGTGGCATGCCACTGATTGCCTCTTTAACCTTAATGCTGCTGTTGTGTGCATACCTGTCACTGTTTCCAGCCCTTGCCGCTTGGCTCACGCAACGCATTAAGCCGCTGAGAATATTTGCGAACTATCACTTATTGCTGTTGCCGTTATTTTGGTTTGCCAGTGAGTTTTTACGGGCCCGATTGCTCACCGGGTTCCCTTGGTTATCCCTAGGCTATAGTCAAATCGACTCCCCATTCGTGGCCTTGGTCCCCATTGTCGGCGAAACCTTATTGTCTTTATTCGTCGTGCTTGCGTGTGTCGCTATCTATTATGTTCTCATCAATCAACGACGCTTGATAAATGCGACTATCCTCGGTGCTTTGGCATTGCTAACGATCATCAGCCAATTCCCAGTCTGGGTTGAACAAACCCAACAACCGATATCGGTTGCCATGGTGCAAGGTAATATCGAACAATCCCTGCGCTGGGACAAAGATCGTGAAGATATCATTATCAAGCAGTACATTGAGGATACGCAAAGCTTATACCAAGATCATGATTTGATAATCTGGCCAGAAGCTGCCATTCCTCGCCTTGAACCACTGGCTCAACCTTATTTGCAGCGAGTCGATTCCAAGGCCAGCGACACCAACACCGCATTGATCACCGGCATCATTAATTATGAAGTGAACAGCCGCAGCTTTTTTAACACCCTGATTGTTTTAGGCCAGGCGCAGAGCAGTTTGGTTCACGATGATCCCATCAGCACTGATGCCAACCAAAGCAATTATTATGCTTCTAATCGCAATCGCTATAACAAACACCACTTATTGCCGATTGGCGAATTCGTGCCATTTGAATCGATTATGCGAAAAATTGCGCCTTTGTTTGACCTGCCCATGTCATCCTTTAGTCGTGGCGATTATGTGCAAACGAATCTCGTCGCCAATGGCATCCGCATCGCACCGTTAATTTGCTTTGAAGTGGCATTTTCGCAACAAACGGCGGCCAATGTGTCCAACACCACTGATTTGTTATTGACGGTCAGTAATGATGCCTGGTTTGGTGACTCCCATGGCCCGCATCAGCATCTGGACATCGCTCGTATGCGCGCCATTGAATTTGGCCGACCGATGTTACGCTCAACCAATAATGGCATCACCGCAGTTATCGATCACCATGGTGATATTGTCGAGTCCATTCCTCAGTTTGAACAGGCAACCTTAAGCACTAAGGTACACCTGACAACCGGTGAAACACCATTTTCTCAGTGGGGCTATCTGATTGAACGTATCCTCGTCAGCCTGATCTTTGTCTTTTTAATCATCACATTTATCTATACAAAACTTCGCCGAAAATAAATATCAAGGGGTCAGAGTCGTTGAACATTTTAACGACTCTGACCCCTGATTTAACATGATGGTTGGTTTCGTCCAAAATCTGTGAGATATTTTTATTTAGAAGATAATCAATCATTTTCAGATCGTTACGACTAGCCCAAAGAACTCAATCAACATGACTCTTTTCAAAACTGAACGCTTATTTATTCGTGAGTTTACCCCTGAAGATTCCGAGGCGCTTAAAAGCGTATTAGCGGATCTGAAAATCATGCAGTATTCGATTGTTGGTGTGCACTCCGAACAACAAATAGGTCAATATATCGAAAAGTGTCAGGCGAGTTACCAAAGTTCGGGGATTAGTCAATGGGGGATATTTTCAAAGGTCAATGATGAGTTTGTTGGTATATGTGGCCTGAATTGCCATCAAATTGAAGGTCAGGATATGTTGCACATCAATTATCGTCTCGCGGGAAAATTTCATGGCAAAGGCATGGCAACAGAGGCAACCGATGGATTGCTAAAATATTGCGAAAAACAACTCAGACTGAAAACCATATCCGCGTTAATCGATCCGAAAAACATCGCGTCTTTGAACGTAGTAAAGCGCCTGAATTTTCATAAGCAATTGTCAACAACACTTCTAGGTTTTGCTGTCGATGTATATCAACGAAAATTGCTCAGTTAACACCTTTAAAAGAAATGTTTAGGATGGCTCTAAATCTGCCTCTAGCCCATGGCGATATTCATTGCTAAGATAACAGCATGTTAACAAAGACAATTACGACTATGACCTATTCATTCCGCTCCGTGAACACCGCTTTGGCGCTATCTTTACCACTGGTTTTGACTCTATCCACGCTGAGCCCATTGCCAGCACTGGCCGAAACCACCATTATTAAAAATGTAAAAGGCTATACCTTCACCGATGGTGAATTAATGACATTTAAGGCCTTGAAGTTTACCGACGATAAAGTTGACCGGATATATAAACTTACCGATCAAATAGACTCTGCAAGTGATGCCACCGTGATTGATGGCAAGGGACGCGTTATGTTGCCAGGTTTAATTGATGCCCATGGCCATGTGCTCAGTTACGGTTTGAGTCTGATGCGCGTCGACTTGATGGGCTCCCCCTCGGAGCAGGACTCCGTCGCTAGAGTAAAAGACTTTGCTCAAAAAAATTCCGATAGCAAATGGATCCAAGGCCGAGGCTGGAACCAGGTGCAATGGCCAAGTAATGCATTTCCTACCGCCGCATCTCTGGACAAGGTGTTTCCTGATACTCCAGTGGTATTGTCTCGCGTTGATGGGCATGCACTTTGGGTAAATTCCAAAGCAATGGCAGTTGCCGGCATTGATTCAACAACCAAAGAAGTGGACGGCGGTCAAATCATCCGTGATAAGAATAATCAGCCGACCGGCGTGTTTGTGGATAATGCCATGGACTTAATTTTCAAATCTATGCCTGCATTGTCACAGCAGGATATGGAAGTAGCATTAGAAAAAAGCATGCGCTCACTGGCTTCGATGGGCTTAACGTCTGTGCATGATGCAGGAATTTCTAAACAGAATATTGCGGCGTATCAAAGCCTGATAAAGAAGCAATCGATGCCAATTCGGATCAATGCCATGGTTGATGTGATGGACTCAAACTGGAAAGCCACCTTAGCCAAAGGAACAAGTCTGAGTGATGACAAAAAACTGCAAATTAACAGCGTTAAAATTTCCGCGGACGGTGCCTTAGGCAGTCGCGGTGCCGCGTTAATTGAAGATTACTCCGATATGCCCCACCATCGGGGGCTATTACTGCATGATGACAAAACCCTTGGCAACATTATCCACCACGCCATGCAAGCGGGTTTTCAGGTAAATACGCATGCGATCGGTGATAACGCCAATAAAATCGTGCTCGATCATTATCAAAACGCTATCGCAAAAACTCAATCCAGGGACTTACGTCATCGGGTTGAACACGCGCAAGTATTGCAGATGAGTGATATCGAGCGATTTGCCGAAATGGATATTATCGCATCGATGCAGGCCACTCACGCAACGTCGGATAAGAACATGGCAGAAGATCGTTTAGGTTCAGAGCGGATCAAAGGTGCTTATGCCTGGAAAACCTTGTTAAATAAACAGGTCATTATCGCGGCCGGTTCCGACTTTCCCGTAGAGTCCCCGAACCCTTTCTTTGGTTTACATGCGTCATTAACCCGTCAGGATAAACAAAACCTGCCGAAAGGCGGTTGGTATCCGGAACAAGCTATGAGCATGGCGCAGGCATTTAAGAGCTTTACGCTTGATGCCGCTTATGCCGGCCATCAAGAATCTTATTTAGGCTCGTTAGAGCCCGAAAAGCAGGCGGATTTTATCCTGGTCGATCAGGACATATTTGCGATACCGGGCAAGGACATTTGGAAAACTCAGGTTCATCAGACATGGGTCGGCGGTAAAAAAGTCGAATTTTAACTTCTAGCGGTTACTCAAAAACGTTAACATGACAATAACAAAGGTAGATAAGGAATTGCCCCAATATATGAAACACTTATTAATCACGTTAGCACTCGCTGCGAGTTTTTCGGTTAATGCGAATACGTCAATAGCAAGCAGTAATGCCGTTGCAACCGTGCCAGGAACAACAACCACCGCCAATGTAGTAACCGCGGGGGGGAAACCCATTACTCTTTTGGGCGAACCTGTGCAGGTTGGCGACGATGCACCACAGTTTACCGTTGTGAATGAGCGCTTTGAAAAAATCTCGTTGAGCGACTTTACCGAAAAGACAGTGATGATTTCGGTTGTGCCAAGTCTGGATACTGGCGTTTGCTCGACTCAAACCAAACGATTCAATAATGAAGTCGGCGGACTGCCTGATGACGTTGTATTGCTTACCATCTCCAATGATTTACCATTTGCGCAAAAACGTTTTTGCACCAAAGAAAAGGTAAATAAAATCATGGTGCTGTCAGACTCTGTCTGGCGCGATTTTGGTAACAAGTATGGTTTACTGATCAAAGATATGGGGTTACTCACCCGTGCCATTATTATCATTGATAAAAATGGTAAAATTGCCTACAAAGAGTTGGTAAAAGACATTTCCAACGAGCCGGATTACGATACCGCGCTGATGATGGTGAAGTAAGACGTTAAACAAAGGAGCCGAATGGCTCCTTTTTAATTTTAGGGTTTAGAATCGTATGGCAACAGAAAACCTACGATTGTATTCTTGATAGATAAATCAAAGAATAATCTATCAAACGCCATATCGCTTATTGCAAAACATGAAGATACCGCATAAGTCTCCTCCCAAAATATAAACACCTTAATATTGTTATTGCCCAAACCGTTTCGCGGTTTTCAAATACTCCATTTCTTCCGCTGAAGACTTGCGCTTCAAGACCTTATTTCGATGTGGGAAATGTCCAAATTTTGCAATAATATCGGCATGCTCTTTGGCAAACTGTAATGAATTTTGAATCACCTTGATATGCTCATCTAAGAAATACTCATCTTCGAGTTCATTAAATTTGAGTAAACATAGGTTTTGCATCGTTAACGATTCACTGTGTTCAAGCGGGTGATAATAAAAGCACCTTTCAATCAAACATAAAGACTGGTCATGGCCTTTGTCGATACCATCGAGACAATACTGAAGTGCCAGTGCATCATAGGCAAACGCCTGAGCGCTGCCGCGATGGATGTTTCGAGGCATTTGATCCAATAAGATAATTAGCGCCAGTGAGCCTTTCGGTGTATTTTGCCAATCACTTAGTTGCTCGCTACCGGCCCGCTCTATCAGATACGCAAATTTATCTTCAATTTCTTTGTCCTGCTGTACCGTTGCCGCATACCAAAGTTCAGCTTGAGATTTCGGCGAGAGCTCGTTTGAAAGTTCAGAAAACCAAAAGTGTAAAACCGATTCAATTGAGTCGTTGATTGTTTTAATCCTCGTTTGTGTGGATATTTGTTGATGCGGCCCGTGAGAAAATCGCGCTGAACGCTCATACATCCTGCCAAAATTTCGAATAATCCTGGCCAGTTTTTTGATAAAATAAAACAGAGACTTCAATCAGAGATTTTATTCAGATTGCGCCGTTTTGCCTTGCAAAATATCGCCTTTGTTACACCTTCAGCTGCACCAATTTTTTACCGAGTAACCGCAACGTTTAAAATTTTTTAAGAAAAAACCTTGAATCTATTTTTGCCCGCCCCATATAGTTAATTGTAGTCGCCATAAAGGGTCTACAAATAACCGCCTGTTCTTAATGAAAGGCACTTTAAATTCACATATTGCTATAAATAGGATATGACTATGCGTACTATTTCTACAGATTTTTCTCCACTATACCGTTCATTCATTGGTGCCGAGCACTTAGCTTCATTAATGGATAAAGCCTCTCGCGCTGAAAAACAGCCGGCTTATCCACCGTATAATATTGAATCAATTGCCGATGATAAATATCGCATCTCGATGGCCGTTGCAGGATTCGTCGAAGCAGAATTAGATATTGAATCCAAAGAAAACTCGTTGACGATCACTGGCACAAAACAAGCCAATGAATCCGATGCCAATCGAAAATTTTTATATCAGGGCATTGCCGAGCGCAACTTTGAGCGCAAATTCCAACTCGCGGACCACGTAAAAGTTGTTTCCGCCCATATGGAAAATGGCCTGTTACATGTTGACCTGGAACGTGAAATTCCAGAAGCATTAAAGCCTCGCAAGATTGCCATCAATGGTAAAAGCTTGTTAGAAGGCAAAACCAGCTAAGCAAAGATAGTAAAACCTCCCTTAATACATCTGTCTTTGAAGGCCCCTAATGTAACATTAGGGGCCTTTTCTTTGCGCGCCACCTTATTAAATGCCACTCGGTTTTTACGTTTGCTTACCCTCCTCCCATTATTTCATATGCAAAAACACCGAGTTATCCAGCGTTTTTATGATCTTTCATTACGTTAAATTACAAAGTTTAATTTGTGTCCGGTGACAAATTCCTGTCATACTAGCCCCTAGTTAGCCCCCTGACGTAATGAGGTTGTGCAAATTCGCAACCCATATCACACTATTAATTAATAACAATAAAGCGACTACATTATGTCTTCATCCGTATGGGGAAAACTCGCACTTTTATGTATTGGCTACCTGATCACAGGCAGCATCATCTGGCTTTATTTCCATTCAACGCCTCAGTTTTATGCGGATTTAGAAGCCATTCGTATTGGTATTTTTCTGCTATTGGCACCAATTTTAAGCAAGTACCTGATTCAATTATTCGCATTACCCATTTACTCTTTCCGGCAACGCAGAATTAACCGCAAAGCGCGAAATATAAAACCGAAGAGCGTATCCGTATTGATCCCTGCCTATAACGAGGCCACCGGGATCATTGGCACCATAGAGTCGGTTGTTAATAACCAATACCCGGATCTTGAAATCATCGTAATCAATGATGGCTCTAGCGATGAAACCCATGACTTGGTGCAGGACTACCTGAAAAAATTCTCCAGCCGGTATTTCCCAAAAAACCGATTCAAACCTGATATCAAGTATTTGTATTTGAAAAACGGCGGTAAGGCTACGGCGTTAAACAAAGGTTTAAAGCTGGCAACCAAAGATATTGTGATGACGATTGACGGTGATTGTTTGATGGCCAATGATGCCATTAAAAATACCGTTAAACAGTTCCAAAGTTCTAAGGTAGGTGCCGTTGCCGGCAATGTTGTCATTGCCAATAAACAAAAAATTATCGGTTTAGTGCAACAACTTGAATATCTGTGTGGTTTTTTCCTGCGCCGTGCAGACTCAGTATTTAATTCTGTGTTTATTATTGGTGGAGCAGCCGCCAGTTATCGTCGTGATGTCCTGACCAAGCTTGGCGGCTTTGATACTGACATCATTACCGAAGATATTGAGATCTCGTTGCGCATTCTATCGTTAGGCTACAAAACCCGTTATGCCGCCGACGCCATCACATACACCGAAGCGCCCTCCGATTACAAAGGTTGGTGTAATCAACGTCTGCGTTGGAAGTTTGGTCGTTTCCAAACCTTATTACGGTATCGGGATCTATTCTTTAGCAGCCATAAAAAGCACAACAAATATCTCACCTTTATTACCTTACCAATCGCCATTTACGGTGAGTTTATTTTGCTGTGTGAGTTATTACTGGTGACGTTATTTTTAGGGTACAGCTTTTACAGTGGCAATTATGCTCCGTTAGTCTTGCTCATCGCGCTGATGACGACCATGACGTACATCCAACTCTTGTGTGATCACAAGCCAAAGCATCATTTGAACTTATGGCTCTTTGCCCCGATCGCCTGGATCCTGTTTTATTTGGTCGATATCATCGAATTTCAGGCACTGTTCCGTAGTTTAAAGCGACTGATTTTAGGACGCACTTTGCAATGGCAACGTTGGGTTAGAGAAGGGATCAATAACTAAGCGGTGATGGATGCTCCATCCCCGCTGTTGTCGAGGGATGACTTCGTCGGGTGGATAAAACCTTAGTCCCGGCAGGTTTTTGGGTGACTACTGCGTGGATGGAAAAGCCTAGCAGGCACTGCCCCTGCCGTCATCCTCACTTCTGCTCACCCTCATTCCATAACTCTAACTATTTCCGTCATCCTAACTGCCACCGTCATCCTAACTCCTGCCGTCATCCTCACGAAAGTGGGGATCTGCTTTACTTTAGATTCCCAGTAGTGTCTGGGAATGACGGGAAGAGCATATTTATCATCCTCACTGCTGCTCACCCTCATTCCATAACTCTAACTCTTTCCGTCACCCTAACTCCCACCGTCATCCTCACGAAAGTGGGGATCTGCTTTACTTTAGATTCCCAGTAGTGTCTGGGAATGACGAGAAGAGCATATTTATCATCCTCACTGCTGCTCACCCTCATTCCATAACTCTAACTCTTTCCGTCACCCTAACTCCCACCGTCATCCTCACGAAAGTGGGGATCTGCTTTACTTTAGATTCCCAGTAGTGTCTGGGAATGACGGGAAGGCTGTGGGGGTGGATAAAACCTTAGTCCCGGCAGGTTTTTGGGTGACTAATTCGTGGACGGAAAAGCCTAGCAGGCACCGCCCCTGCCGTCATCCTCACGAAAGTGGGGATCTGCTTTTAATTTAGATTCCCAGTAGTGTCTGGGAATGACGGGAAGAGCCGTTTCGTCCCGTCCACTCCCACCGTCATCCTCACGAAAGTGGGGATCTGCTTTTACTTTAGATCCCCAGTAGTGTCTGGGAATGACGGGAAGGCCAACTTTGTCACCTTAGGAGCACTTCAGTTCGCAGTTGTCATCCAGACGCGTATGTTCGCATCTATCCCCCTAAGGGAGTGATCAATTTGGCCCCCTCCCCCGTATATCTCAGTAAGTCATTTATTGAAATAAACGCTTCAGTGAAACATCGGAGGGCATCATGCCAACATACAAACGTCTCGGATACGCTGGCTTGCTCCCCTTTGTTGCTGGAGTTTCTCTTTTCGCGTTTGATGTAAAAGTTTTCACTCTGACGGGAGATACACTGTTTATCCTGTACAGCGCTGTAATTTTAAGTTTCCTCGCCGGCACGCTATGGGCCAATAGTTTAAAAAACAACGGAGAAGCGATATACGACCGTGAACTCATCACTTCTAACCTCATTTCTCTTACGGCTTTTGTCAGTCTGATGATGAATTCGAGCCTCACTGCGGTAACCTTGCTGCTCGTTGCTTACCTGCTTATTTTCAAACATGAAGCTACACTTGAAAACTATGCGGAAATTTATCCCGATTACTTCTCAATGCGTAAAAGGCTGACTCTGGTTGTCAGTGGCTTACATCTTCTTCTCGCTGCACTGATCCTTTTCCATGGTTTGGCGGCTAGCTAATATAACGTTTCGTTGGAGTTTAGCGCTATGAAACTGAAAATTTATTACGACGGTCATTGTCCATTGTGTGTTCAGGAAATGCGTTCCTTACAAGGCAAAAATACTGCCAACGCCATCTATTTTGTTGATATCAATCGCCTCGATTTTTCAGAGCTGTATCCTCACATCGATGTAGACAAAGCAAAAGCCATTTTGCACGGCGAGGACGATGCAGGGAACTTGATGTATGGATTAGATGTGACTTACAGAGCCTGGTCACTAGTCGGTGAAAAATGGCGAGTCGCACCGTTGCGGTGGCCCATCATTCGTAGTGGTGCCGATAAGGCATACCTGATGTTTGCGAAACATCGCTTTAAAATCTCTCGCTGGCTAACCGGACAAGAACGGTTAGATTGCAGCGCATGTGCCGATTTGAACAAGTCAGAATAGCCAACCGCCATTTTGATAACCGAAATGAGGACCTACTGACATGGCCACCACATTGATCATCGGCGCTTCAAGCGCCATCGCTAAAGCCATCGCCGACTCCGTTGCCAATTGCAATACCGACACAAGTTCAATCGTGGCGGTGCCTAACGAGAAGTTGTCAGTGGATAGCGCTCAAGACACTGTGCTCCGTATCTCCCGTTCGTCCTTACCCGCAATAAAACCAGAGTATTGCGATACCGGCAGACTTGTTAACGTCATCGATTTGCCTTGTGATTATTCTCCAGCACAAATCCAGCAATGCTGTGACACAATACTCGAACATCATCAAGCCATTGATACTATTTACATTTGCAATGGTGTACTACATGGAAATTTGCAAACAGAGCAAAATTCTCGCAGCTTTTACCCCGAGAAAAAGATAGAAGATCTCGATTTACAAACGTTGCAACATGTCATGACAACCAATGCCTTTATGCCAGCCCTATGGCTGCAAAATCTGACGGCGCTATTCGCGCTTAAACACCCATGCAAAGTTATCTGCTTCAGTGCACGCGTTGGCAGTATTAGTGATAACCACCTTGGGGGTTGGTATAGTTACAGAGCGTCGAAAGCCGCGCTAAATATGTTATTGAAGACCATGAGTATCGAATTTTCACGACGTTTTAAAAACGTTAAGCTCATCGCCTTTCACCCGGGCACCACCGATTCCCGCTTATCTGAGCCGTTTCAGGCCAATGTTCCGAAAGAACGGTTGTTTTCCCCCGAGTTTGTGAGTCAACAATTAATCGACATTGTCGAATCGTTAGATTTTGACGGTGAGCTGAGCTACGTAGATTGGGATAATAAAACGATTCATTTTTAATACCGCATTTCGATTGTTCAAGGCGCCGCCCCAGCCAAGGCTAGCGCCCTTTGGGTTAAGTGTCGCTATAAAGTCGTCGGGAAAATGGGAAATAACATGGCATTTGGGTGAGCGTTTCACAGTCATTAAAATCGTTTTTATTTCAGTGATCTAGATTGAGGATTGGGTCGTATATAGATGACAAGGCGGTTGAAATTTTCCCAATCAGGTATCATCCACTCCGTGAAACCTGTATTCGTCACTCTTCAACGACTGCTTTTATTAAGCTCGCTGTTTAACGTTCCCTTGTTGTACTTACGGAGGCTTCGGCCTCCTTTTTCTTTTTCCTTGACCTTATCTATGCCTTTGTCCATGCAGTTACCTATGCCGTTACCTATGTCTTTTCCAATACCTTTTCCGTGCGATAGCTGAGTATTTGGTAGTTTTCTTCGTGTTCACCAGGCGTTACAACAAACCCGCAATACTCATAACCCTGAGGTTAAGCGCCAAAGGCGCGTCGTTACGGCACCAGTGCAGTTTTATCGAAACATTAACGCACCTGCAAAACCAGTTTACCAATATTGGCATTGTCTGCCATTTTTTGATGGGCCGTGTTGGCTTCTTGCCAGGGGAATATCGAATCGATTACCGGGGTTATCGTACCATTGAGTAAACGTGCACCAAAGTCTCGTTGGAAATCAGCGACAAGCTTGGCTTTATAATCATCAGAGCGGTTGCGCAGCGTTGATGCATACAAGCTCAATCGTTTGCCAAGCATCTTCGCCATATCAAAATCCTGACTGTAACGTCCACCTAAGATCGCCAAATTAACAATGCGCCCATCAAGCGCGGCGACATTGATATTTTTGCCAACATAGTCGCCAGCCACAACGTCGACAATGACATCAAACTGACGACGGTTTTCTTTCGCCCATACAGCGAAATCCTGTTCTCGATAGTTAAGTGCTGTATCTGCACCTAACGTAAGACAAGCTTGCAATTTATTCTCGCTACCAACCGTGGATAATACGTAACAGCCAAGCGCTTTTGCTAATTGAATAGCCGCACAACCTACCCCTGAAGCTCCTGCGTGCACTAAAACGTTTTCACCTGCCGTTAAATTCGCAATGGTAAATAAGCTTTGGTAAGCGGTGAGAAACGTTTCTGCGACCGCAGCTCCTTGTTCGAAAGTCATTGATTGCGGCAATGCCATTAAGTGGCTCGCGTTTACTTTGGCAATTTCCGCATAACCGCCACCAGGGACCAGTGCGAAGACTCTATCGCCCTTTCGCCAATTCTTAACGTTATGACCAACTTCGAGAATTTCACCCGACACTTCAATTCCGAGTATTTCTGACTCCCCCAAAGGTGGTGGATATTTGCCAGCTTTTTGCAAAAGATCCGCGCGATTCACGCCTATCGCCTGCACGTTTATCAAACATTCATCATTACCAAACACCGGTTGTTCAGTATTTGATAATTGTAATTGTTGGTTGCTATCTATATCTAGAAAACGCATCGAAGCCTCTATTTTTAATTAAACGAAAGGGGGAGAATCACCAAGGCCGTAAGCCTAACTTCTTAAACCCTGACAGTCGCATCAAATACGTAACGCGACATATACTCTGATCCACTTTTCATTCAATTTACAGTTTATCTTGCTAATAATGCCGAACAGCGTTCCAATACTCAATAAGTGACGTTAATCAAAAGCTTAATCAAGCGCTTAATCAAGAGCCAAGTCGCGAAACCTGTCGTTCATCTAGTGAGAATGTAAATGGCAAAACCGAATAAAAAAATGCCCACAAAAACCGTCAAAGTGATTTGCAACCATTGCAATCAATTATTGTTTAAATACAAAAAAGGGGGGACCGGGGCACTGATCAAATGTTTTAAAGAAAGAATTGTCGAAGATAATACCGAGAAGCCGGGCATCTGCCCGAATTGTCAGTCGGAATTTGCCCGTGACACCTTAGTACGTGGCACGCCTGCATTCAAAATCATTGGCAACAAGGCGAAGCAGAAATAATTAGCGCGGTAGAAAACCGCGCGAAAGGTGACACGTCTCAGGCCTCAGTTTTGAGAAAAAGCAAAAGCCACTTGCCAAGCAGCAGGATCCTGAAACCGAAACCTGAGACCTAGATATTAGTGTTTCTGCCTTGCTCTCCTATTCCTTCGGAAGAGTCGAAAGCGTTTGGTAATCATTCATCTCTAAATCGTCATTAACGCAGGCGAGCAAATAACTCATCATTTCCTCCGCTGATACGTCATCCTCTTGAGCGTAAATTTTGCAGGTATCTAACACCTGTTCAATGTAACTGGCTGGCGCTTCTTCCGCATATTCCAACTCATAAGTCTCTTCGGCAACGGCACTGAAAGCGATAGCAGTGAACAAGCTACCCACGAACACATTTATTTTTTTCATTTTTATACCTTTGGTATTCGTATTAAAGTTCTAGGTCGTAATAAAAGGATCCCAATTCTTTTTCAAGCTGTCTTTGCTCGAGCAAAGAATCCAATCTCTGCTTAATTTTCAACTTGGTTTTGGCGGCTTTTTTCAATGCTTGCTTGTTTTTACTGCCATAGGCGATTTCAAAACCCGCGAGGCCAGTAGCCTGATATTCATCATCATCAATTTCGGTTTCAAAATCATCATCATAGTCGTTACTATTCATCATGTTTCCTTAACAAAATTCACCATTGAATTTGCACAGATATTGATTTGAAATCAGGGATTTGAAAAGCAAATAATTTTCATTTTGACGACAAAAAGTATTTGTTAATGGGGAGAGAGGACAGACGCAGCATACTACACTGCGTCAGGTGACAATTCGAAATGAAATATCGAACGGTGACAGGCCGACATCAAAGATACCGGACGGGTGACAGCGCTTAACAAGCGCATTTATCTACAGAATCAAGCCATCCTGGATTCTGCATACCTACTTATATGCAGGCAACCTGTAGTCACCTTGACACCTTTAGACATCTTTAGACACCGTTGCTTTTTACAGCGTCGTACTAGAGATCCCATCCTCCGGGATGGGATCTCGCAAAAACTATCTTACTAGCGCTATCTCATTTTCAGCATGGGCAATATAGCTTACATACTCATCGAGAATTTCCTGGGCCTTTTCTTCGGAACCAGCAACATCATTTAACGCTTTACGCCATGCTACCGAGTCAGGATTGGTTTCCCAGGTCATATCCTCGATCCCATTTTGCATATGCCAGATAACCAATAAATCATAATCTCCGGTGTGCATTTCCATAACCATTTCCGGCATCGGGGTTTTGGCTTTTTTTGAAGCGACTTGATAGTAATCTTTAATAATCTTTAACGCGTCATCGCGCTTACCAATTTTGTAAGTTATTTTCACTACGTTCTTCCATTTAACGCTGTCCTCATATCGCTTACCATCTTCTGCCGATGCCGTGTTTACCATCAGCAAAGCGGCGCATAAAATAGATGCCGACACGGCGGTTATTTTTTTAAACATAGAATCAATCCTCAATTTTAAATGGGGTTCACAAGATAAACGGATGGTTTTGCCGCGCAATTTCTGGTTCGAAATGGCATAGACATCAAGCGATTCATACTTGTGAAGATTTATTACAACTTCATGAAATACATATAGAAAGGTAGTAAAGATTTAAACAACTAGCCAAGAAATACGGGGATTAGCGCGAGTTGCTTAAAATGGCAAAGTTAATAATTCACCTACATCCGGCTGCCATTGAAAATCATCGAGTTTAATTTTCCCTGAAATGACAACAACCCCCTCTTCCTGTAATTTCGCCACTTGCCTTTGATAGGGTTCAGAGCCCTTGGGGAGTGATATTTTTCCCTGGCTATTTACGACTCGATGCCAGGGTAAGTTTTGCGTTGGTGAAGCAAGTTTTAAAGCTCTTCCGGCTAAGCGCGCACGACCTGGAAGGCCGGCTAAATCCGCTAGTTGTCCATAGCTTACCACTTTCCCTTCTGGTACCAGTGCAACTAAGGTCCAGATCCGCTGGGTTTTGTCGTCAATCGTTTTTTTGGAAGATATTGTCATAGGGGTAAGGTACATGAACCAGAGGTTAGGTGGCAACACCTAACGATTACCAGCATACGTTTGCGACATTCCATGCCTAGCTGCCACACGCCTCGCGCTTTTCTTTTATTCCTTACTCCGTCCCATCATTCCCAAACACTACAGTGACGAAGCTGGCCTTTCCGTCATTCCCAGACACTACTGGGAATCTAAAGCAAAAGCAGATCCCCACTTTCGTGAGGATGACTGCAGGAGCGTGGGGGGTGTCCTGGTTAAGCAAATTCAGGCACCCTAGTTAACCAACCATTTTTAATTTACCGCCTAGTGCTTCAAATCTATTTGATTAATGCCAACGGGTACGAATGTGTTGAGGCCTGACAGGTGCTATTTGGCGCTAATAATCACCAAATCATCATGATACTGCTCGGCATCTTCAACCCCGTAACGTACGAGCAATTCTTCTTTGCCATCAAGGTTTAAATCATCGCTGCTGAGCAACACGCCATTTTGCGGCAAGGGTAATGAAAATTTCTGCGCTTTACTGGCGATGTATTTATCGCCATTAACACCGGCATAAATTTTGAGTTTATCTTCGTCTGCGCTAAGAATTAATTCTTTATAACCATCGCCATTTAAATCTGCCAGTTTTACCACCGGCGCACCGCTTTTCCCGGTCGAGAGGCTAAACGTTAACTCAACTTCCTTACTAATGCTCTGTTTAAACGAACCGGACTGTTTATCCTGGACATAAATAAGAACGTCCTGATCAACACTACCACTTAATAAAGCACCGATAATTTGCGACACGGAAATATCAAAGGAGGATACGAGTACTTCCTGCCTTGCATCCTGATTTAGATCAACAAACTCGATATCACCCACGGTCCCTTCACTTGCCAGTACAGTGGTGGGTTGTTGGCTATAAATAATTGCCTGTTCCGTTTTTTGCCCTAAATATACCTGATAGTCATTGCTGCGATCCAACACTCCTGAGCTGGTACTGTGACGGACGACCAAATCGGTAATGCCATCACCGTCAATGTCATCCATCCGCTCCAGGTTCTTATGATCGAGTTTACTCTGATCAAGATTAGAGCCATCAGCATTGCGGGTATCCCACCAGTTTTGGCCTGAGATCTGTTGATTGATCGCAACCTGAGAAGGCTCTTGGTTAAATTCATTCTCACCTTGGGCATAATGTACCAGCAACTCACCATCATTCACCCAGGCAATATCCGAGCGTTTGTCTTGGTTCATATCCACCAGAAACCACTTGCGTTGGGTGTAACTGACGCTGCTTTCGAATACTTCAACGATTGGCAACACAGGCAATTTCTGATGTTTGTACGAAAGCAACTCACCCTCTTGTGCAGTGCCTTGCTGTCGTTGAGAAAGGTAAAGGTTGATACCATTAAAATCTGCAAGGGCAAAATCCGGATCGGTGTCCTGATTTAAATCGCGGACAAAATTCGCGCGTTTAAGATAATTGGACGAAGATTTGATGACAATCGAATCAATGTCTAATCGCGGCTGAAATGGCGATTCTGAGTCTTCAGGTCGCAATTCAACTATCTGATCACTGGTTAAAAAATAGAGCCGATTTAAGCGTTCTGAATCGGTAGCTGAGCCTAAGTCAGATGCGAGTTCTAAACCCGGTGTCGGTTCCGAACCAATATCAATAGAAAAATCCAATTCAGCGTCGGAGTCAAAAGAAAAAAATTGCGCCCCTATCGGTAAATGGCGGTAAAGCTCATATTGTCCAGAACGTTCATCAACGGCAAAAATCGCGAGTTGACCTTTGCCGTCATTTTCGCCTAATAAAATGATTTCTTTACCGGGGTTTGGCAGGAAATTGCCGCGGATAGGATCCTGAGAAATTGAAAAAGGCGCAGAGATTGTCTGAGACTTCAAACTCAGATTTTCTGCCTGGCTAACATTGGCAACAGATGCCATAGCCAAAATTAAAAGCGTCTTACCTAACTCTTTCATTGCATTCTTCATCCTTACCTAGGCCCTTGACGTTTTCCTACCAGGGCAAAACCTCACCATTTGAGTGCCTGAATACACCACTTTCATCCAGGGTCAATTCATCCATTAAGCCAACCAGTCGCTGCGCAGCTGTATCTGCAGAAATATCACCGTTGCCATTCACCATATCGGTTTGCACATATCCTGGGTGATAAATTCCAACCGCGATATCTTTAGTATACAAGTCTTTCGCAAGAGACATGCCGGCAATGTTCAATGCCGCCTTAGACATTCGATAGCCATAACGGCCGCCCGATGTATTATCGGTGATTGATCCCATCCTTGAGGTGATCAAGGCAATTTTACTGCCCTTGCGCAAACACCCCTGCAGACTCTGACAAATACGCAGCGGCGCCAGGGCATTAACCTGAAACTGCAGCTCAATTTGTTCAGCATTAAAATTATCTAACGACTCATCCCTTAAGATACCGGCATTATTGATCAAAAGATCAATGCTCACCGAAGACAATTTAGATTTTAACGTCTGAACGTCCTGCTCTTTGGCAACATCAATGTTTTCAATAATCTTTAGTGAATATTGCTGCGCAAGTTGCTCTAGGGTTGCAGATGCGTTGCGGCATACCGCAAACACCTGATCCCCTCGTTTTGCAAATATTTGCGCCATCGCCAGGCCGATGCCGCGATTCGCGCCAGTGATCACTATTACCGATGCTTTTGATTCCAACATGATTTAGATATTCCTTAAAGGATTAATAAGTAACGATTTATTTCACAGAGTGTAATCCAGTGCCAGGGGCATTGTTAACCACAATCGAGAAATATTTTAATCGCTAGCTTCTATACTGTAAAAAGTACCACTGAAAGGATCTGCTATGAAGAAACCCGTTATCGCAAATATTGTTCCAGCAAAGGTTGAACTCACGGCAAAAAAACCGGTGTTTTTTTGTGCTTGTGGCCTGTCCGGTAATCAACCCTATTGCGATGGTTCACACGCATCAACCGATTATGAACCACTGAAAATTAGTAGTGATGAAGATAAGACGGCGTACCTGTGTCAGTGCAAGCAATCTGCTAACCTGCCCTACTGTGATGGCACTCATAAACAGTATAGTAAAGACGATATCGGTGAGCCGCCAAAGTCTGAAGACACGGACGTCGAATCAACGAACAACGCCAGCCAAACCGATAAAACTGCGCCCTTGGGCAAACCGACGGCAACGCCTACGCCTGAAGAGCCCACTGTGGCTTACATTCATGAATTAGCCAAACATGGTTTAAGCAAATCTGGACACCATGGCCCTATGGTCGCCATGGGCGTTCCCAAATCTAAATTGCCGCAATGGGATGATATCCAAATCATGGTGGCGCAACTGGCGAAGAAACCCTTACTCGATGATAGTAAAGTCGCCACGGATTTAGTTATCGGTAAACAAGCTCGGAAGCCGCTTAGATTATCCATCCCGCTGCTTGTCTCTGATATGAGTTTTGGAGCGCTTTCCGAAAATGCCAAAATAGCCCTGGCAAAAGGCGCAGAACTTGCCGGCACCGGAATATGTTCAGGCGAAGGCGGCATGCTTGCTGCTGAACAACAAAGTAATTCCCGCTATTTTTACGAATATGCCAGTGCTGGATTTGGTTATGATGAAGAAAAACTCAAAAACGTTCAGGCGTTTCACTTTAAAGCCGGGCAAGCCGCAAAGACCGGTACCGGTGGCCACCTGCCGGCAGATAAAAATACCGATTTGATTGCTAAGGTTCGAGGTATTGAACCTGGAACCGATGCGATTTCTCCAGCAACATTTGAACATTTACACACGGTAGAAGACTTTCGAAACTTTTCCGATCGGGTTAGAGAGATCACCGGTGGTATCCCCATTGGGTTTAAGCTGAGCGCAAACCACATTGAAGCTGACATAAAATTTGCGGTAGAAGCGGGTGCTGACTATATCATTCTTGATGGTCGCGGCGGCGGGACAGGCGCGGCGCCAGCATTGTTCAGGGATCATATCAGCGTTCCAACCATTCCGGCACTCGCTAGAGCTCGGCATATTCTCGATAAAATCGACCCTCAACATAATGTGACATTAATCATCACCGGCGGGTTGCGTACCCCAAGTGATTTCGTAAAAGCCTTGGCATTAGGAGCAGACGGTATTGCCCTCGCAAATTCTGCCATGCAGGCTATCGGTTGCGTTGGCGCGAGAATGTGTAACCTTAACAATTGTCCTGCGGGCATCGCCACCCAAGATCCAGAACTCACTAAACGGCTAAATGTTGAAACAGGTAGTGAACAACTCGCGCGTTTTTTATCAGCCTCGACACAGCTGATGAAAATCATGGCTCGAGCATGCGGTCATACTCATCTAAATCAATTTAATCGATATGATCTGGCCAGTTGGCACCGACAAATTGCAGAGTTAGCCGGCATTGATTATGGCGGTTTTAAAGCCACCCGATTGTAATATCCCTTAACCGAACTGATAACAATTTCCTTTAAATTAATGACTGATAAATTATGAAAATAACACAACTTATCAAAGAACCCTTAACTCACTTTATCGTTATCGCCGTTGGATTGTTTCTCGCGTTTGATGTGATGAATGACAATGAGGACGATGCGCAGCATGTCATCAATGTCAGTAGCGGCAGAGTCGAACAGCTGCATCAGCGTTTTGTAAAAGTTTGGCAGCGAACTCCAACTCAAGAGGAAATGGATAAACTCATTAACAATTATGTCATGGACGAAATTTATGCCCGTGAGGCCAGAGGTCTGGGGCTCGATGTCAATGATGGTGTGATCCGCAAACGCTTGCGCCAGAAAATGGAATTTATGATGCAGGATATTACCAGTGCCCAGCCTCCAGACGCCCAGGAATTGGCGAGATTTTTTAAAGAAAACCAAAACAAATACCGGGAGCCGAATGCCTATAGTTTTCAGCAAGTATTTATCAGCGATGACTCGCCAGAAAAAATCATCAATGTGTGGGTAGGACAGCAACAAAAACGAATTAACAAAGGGTTAGAGCCGGAAGGCGCTTCGTCTTTACTACCAAAGTCTTTGCAGAGTCAAAGTCTTAGCATTGTAGCCCGACTGTTTGGTAACGAATTCGCCAAGGCGTTAAGCGTTCAACCCATTGAGCAATGGAGCGGGCCGATCCGCTCTGGCTACGGATTACATTTCATCTATATCAGTGATATTCAGCATGGCTCCCTACCAAAACTATCGCAGATAGAAGACAACGTTCTGGCCGACTGGCGTTATCAAAAAAATCTGGCCAATCAAAAATCCTACGAACAAGATTTACTCGATAGGTATGAGGTGAATGTCAATATGCCGACCTTAGTCGCCGGAGATTATTAATGCGCCGCTCACTGATGCTGTTGATGCTAATACTAGTTAGCCCCATGGGTTTTTGTGATGATATGCGCCCTGCGTCGCTGACCATTCAGCATAGCAGCGACACTGTTTATGATGTGATTTTTAAAGTTCCGGCTAGAGACGGGGCGAGATTAAAACTGGACGTCTATTTTGACCCAGACACAAGCCAACAAGGCGTTTTACACGGGTACTTTACCAACCAAGCGTATGTCAGTAAATGGCAGATCACTCGAGCGGATCTGCTTGGATTGGAGGTCGCGGTTGACGGTTTAACGGAAAATTCCGCTGATGTGTTGTTACGTATCATCGACAATCAAGGGAACATTCAGACCAGTGTCTTAAATGCCGATCAACAACACTATAAGTTTGCAGATAATTATCAACAAACCAATACGTTGATGCTTTATACGTTTTTAGGCATTGAACATATACTCATTGGCCTGGACCATTTGCTCTTTGTGGCTTGTTTAATCTACATATCACGCACCGGTCGTAAGTTACTACTCACCATCACCGGCTTTACCCTCGCCCATTCATTGACGTTAATTTTGGCCACAACACAATTGGTTCAGCTTCCAATAGCCCCCGTGGAAGCGGTGATTGCTTTGAGCATTGTATTGCTGGCCATGGAGATCAGTAAAAACAAAGCCAATAGTATCACCATGAAATATCCTGTTGCCGTCTCTACCAGCTTTGGACTGCTTCATGGTTTTGGCTTCGCATCCGTATTAAGTGATATCGGTTTGCCTGCCAATGAAATGTGGGTCGCCCTATTGAGCTTTAATATTGGCGTAGAAATTGGCCAGCTGTTATTTGTTGCGGCGCTATTCGCCCTATTCTTTTTGAGTAAATTGCTAATGAAGACATTGACGCTAGACAAGCTAAGGTTCTTTGTCAGCTATTCTTGTGGCTCTTTGGCGATGTACTGGATGATACAACGGTTAGCAGCATTTTGATCGTAATTAACAATGGCCAGAAAAAGCAGATCCCCACTTTCGTGAGGATGACGGTGTTGAGGGTGAGGATGACGGCAGAAACCAACCGACTAAGCCTTACAGCCGACGAAGCTGACCCTCCCGTCTTTCCCAGACACTACTGGGAATCTAAAGCAAAAGCCGATCCCCACTTTCGCGAGGATGACGAAGCTGGCCTTCCCGTCATTCCCAGACACTACTGGGAATCTAAAGCAAAAGCCGATCCCACTTTCGTGAGGATGACGGTGTTGAGGGTGAGGATTGCGGAGGGAGCTGTACCGACTAGGCTCTTCCACCCGACGAAGTCCCGCCATAGTCTGCCAGCAGCAGAAACCCTCCCGTCATTCCCAGACACTACTGGGAATCTAAAGCTAAGGCAGATCCCCACTTCCGTGAGGATGACGGTGTTGAGTTTGAGGATGGCGGCGTTGAATGTGTGGTTGACGGAATGAGTAAGGATGACGTCAGGGTCTGAAATTCGTGAGTATGACGGCAGGAACCGTGCCGAATAGGCTTTTCCACACGACGAAGCTGGCCCTCCCGTCTTTCCCAGACACTACTGGGAATCTAAAGCAAAAGCAGAACCCCACTTTCGTGAGGATGACGTCAGGGTCTGAAATTCGTAAGGGTGACGGCAGGAGTAGTACCGACTAGGCTCTTCCACCCGACGTAGTCATCCACCTAAAAACCTGCCGGGACTAAGGTTTTATCCACCTGACGAAGTCTTACCTCTAAAAACCTGCCGGGACTAAGGTTTTATCCACCCGACGAAGTCTTACCTCTAAAAACAAAAAACCGGCCATTCGGCCGGTTTTTTAAGCAAGTCTTCCACTAGAACGGTAAGAAGTTAAACGTATATGAAAGCTTAGTTTCATTGACATCTTCTGGTCCAAAGTTAATCAATTGGATACGAGCCAGAAGCTTACGCTTAAACTCTTCCAAATCAATTTCACTCGAGGCAATATCTACCAGAGATACGCTACCATCCGGTTGGATAATCAAGTTCACCGTAACCTTACCTTGAAGGCCAGGTTCAGAGCGCAATGCACGGCGATATATCGAATACAACGCCCCTTTATTTTTATCAAAGGTCTGGCGAATCGATTCCGTTGTACGGCTACCCGACAACATTTCCGACTCACTTTGTGCGGCAACCGCGCTATTACCACCGGTAGGCATTACCTTGGCGGTAAACTCTGTACTACTTCGTCCTGCTAACGTTGCGCCGTCTCCGACGTCACTAGACAAGGTTGCATTGCTTACACCACCAGATTTACCTTTGGCTTTACCCGCAAGTATCACCCGTTCGGTTTTCTCAGCACTACCACCTTCATTGGTCAGGTTTTCGCTCTGCAGATTACCCATATCCAAACTGTCGCGCATTTCGCTCAACTCGTCGGACAGTGCCAGCAATCCTGAGTTCTTGGCTTTTTCCTGAGCTTTTTTTACCTTATCGTCTTTAACCACTTCGGGTTTAGGTTCAGGTTTTGGCTCAGGCTTTGGCTCTTCTTTCTCAGGCTCCGGCTCAGGTTCAGGCTCTGGGATCGGTTCGTCTTCCGCTTGCAACTCTGGAACCGGTTCACGCTTCGGTGGCACAACTTCCACTTTACGCTCCATGATTCGCACCAGTTGTGGCGGGATCTTTTCCTTTTCTTCCCGGGTCTGCTCTGGCAGGTTGATTAACGAAACGATCAAAGTAAATACCAAGGTCAGGGCAAGCATGACTCCAGTAATACGATTAAACGTTTTGTTATCTTCCCCAATTCGCCAGTGGATCAGCAAGGGATTTGGTTGACTACTCACTACTGTCCCGCCTCCGTGCTATCCTGTGACTCAGCCTGCTCTAACAACTCGTCGGTATTGGTATATACCTGTTCCACTGCCAGTGAAATATTGGTATAGCCGGCCGAGGCTGATGTCTGCATGATTTTCTTTAACAACGCATAAGGAACGCTTTTGTCGGCCATGATATTAATCGGCAGACCATTTTCCAGCTCCTCAGGCGTTAATTGCTTACGACTTTTCTGATATTCCAGTTCAGCATTCAATGAATCGACAATCACGCTATCAAGCGCCGTCAACTCTTCAACACTGATGATTTGGCGTCCCTGTAATATCACATTCGAGGCATTGACCATAATCAGCAAATTATCTTCCGCAGCTTCCTCAGAAACCGATTCCGGTAATTCAAGCTGCTTATTGGTTTGCAGCACTTGAACGTCCGACGCATTTACCATCAAAAAGAAGACCAGGATGGTAAAGATATCCATCAAGGATACCAAGCTTAGCTTGGATGTCTTCGAGTTACGCTGATGATGACGTTGCATGCGTTTGGCACGTAATGATTGTTTCATTATTCGCTACCTCCTGCAGCCGCGACACCTTGAGTAACCAATTCCGGGTTTTTCAACATTGGCGCGTCACCTAAGGAAATATCCGGAAATAACTCGGCATCGATCACCGATGCAACAACAACGGCTTTATACGAGCGTGATTTGTCCATTAATGTAACGATCGTCTGATAGTCAATATCCGGCTCAAGTAACAAAGACAAATCGCGTTTTTCAACACCTTGTTTCGCCAGTAACTGTTTCACCTGTTTCAAGGTCGCAACGAGCGTCTCGTAATCGTAACCTTCCTCATTAGAAGGAATATATTTAAGCAAATAGGACTGCGGATAATAAACCTCAATGGCGTCTTTACGAACCATAATTTCCAGGTTTTTAATCTCTTCGTCATTTTGCTCAGTCTGCTGGGCGGGATCTGCTAAATCCGGCAGCTTAAGATCCAGAACGGTAATATGAGAAAATACCATCATCATCAAAAGCACCGGCACCAGAACAATCATCAAATTCATAAATGATGTAATGTCTAGTTCAGCTTCCTCGCGCTTAATTCGGGGCTTTCTTAGCATTAGTAAGGCCCGCCTATTGTGCGTTTTGCTTAGCCGCTTTATCTTTACTGATGATATTCAGGAATTTGACGCCAGCCATTTCCAGGTTATCAACAATTTCCGTCGTTTTGGTTTGCAGTACAGAATGAAGCAACAAGAGTGGAATTGCAGAAATCAAACCGAATGCTGTGGTGTTCATTGCAACGGAAATTGATTCAGAAAGCAACGATGCTTTCTCAGCAGGATCTGCTGAAGCTACCGCGGAGAATGCGGCAATCAAACCAATGATGGTACCTAACAAGCCAAGAAGCGTTGCAATGTTTGCAAGCGTTGCAAGGTAGGATGTACGCTTTTCAAGACGTGGCACCACTTCCATTACACCTTCTTCCATCGCATATTCAATTTCAGCACGATTGGCGTTGTCTTTTAGGCGGCTTACTCCAGCACCGAAGATGCTAGTGATCGCTGACTTGTCTGAAATGCGGCCAATGGAGTCAAAATCCTTGCGCATTAATAACGGTTGAATAGATTTAAGCGCCTTCCCGTTTAAACGAGATGCGCGAGTAAGATAGAAAGCACGTTCCAGTGCAATTGCTAGCCCAATCGCCAATACCACTGCGATAGGAAACATGAAGGTACCGCCTTCCTGGAAAAATCGAATAATTGTCTCAAACATAGGTCCTCACCTTTTTGTTCTGTTATCTGAAAATACACCTTAACGTACCGACAAATACGTTAAATTTTTGATTAGTAAAAAAGCGGATAAATGACCGCCAAAGTCCCTTTTTGTTATTGTTGGCTTTGCTTAAAGTACACTATCTCCCGTTGCAAGGTTTCGCTGTCCAGCGGACGAAACACCTGCTCAATCTGAGTGGTAATTTCGGTGGATAAACTGCCCGCCTGCTCTGGGTTTTGCCAAGGCACAATAGACAAAACTTTTGGTTGTTCCTTGTTACCAACAATCGTGGTTTCCAAGGTAATAAAGCCACTACTGGTGGGGGCGGTAGTAACTGAAGATTTCGTATTTGCAGCGTCAGTTGCTGCGTTTTCACTGGCTGTTTCGCTGCTTGTTAATTCCGTACTTTGTGATTGCGAGGTTTGTGCCGCTTCTTGCTCGGCCACCGCGCTCGTCGTAAATAGCATTGAAGCTATCAAAGTCGCAAATAATGTCGAAGAGTTATTAGCCATTATTATTATCCTTTTGCAATGCGGATAATTGCGCTGAACTATCTGAGATCCAGCCATTTACCTTACGATTTTTGTTGTCCGTTAAAACCTGATAGGTTTGATAATGATCTATCGCCCCGGCTTTATCGCCCAAGTAAATATCTAACAAGATGCCTAAATTATGGTGGGCTGGCGCGAATGCCGGCCAGCTATCTAGCGCAGATAAATAATGCTGTTTCGCTTGCTCAAATTGCCCTAATTTACGCAATACTGTCCCTAAACGATTATGGGCAAAGTAATTGAATTGGTTGGCACTGATGGCTTGTTGGTAATACACCTGGGCAAGTTTTAGATTATTATCTTTAAGCGCAATATCTCCTAACTTTAGCTTAATTCCCGATAAATTCGGATGATTAATGGAAATTTTTTCCAACGCCTTACGGCCATCGGTCACTTCGCCACCATCAACCTTTGCCATCGCCGATTTAATCTCATGGGATAAAGGCGGCTGAACTTGCACTGCGCTTTGCTTGTATTTATTCGGCAACGCCACTAAACGAAGGTATTCTTCACTTTTCCCTTCTTTCAGTTTTGCCTGACGAGCTTCTTCCTCAAGTCGTTGTTGTTCCACGAGCAACGCTGCCTCTTCTTCAGGACTCATTGCACAACCAACCAGCACCATTGGCAGAATGCACAATAGTAACCCGTGGCGGATAGACCGTAAACGTGAGTTAGATTTAATAGAATTCATCAACAACCTCTACAATTACTTCTTGCTTATCGTAACGACCAGGTAATAATTCACTTAATGCACTAAAACTTTCCTGAATCCATTCGTTATACATGCCATTCCAGCTACGTTGAACATTCTGCTCATGTATCGCGATGGCTCTATCTTCAAAAGGAAATGCCTGTTCTTCTAATAAAATATCGTATTGCTCTAATTCCAGTTCATCAAGGCCCTGTGGACGCTGTGAGCTCATTAAATCGCTGGCAAGCTGATTATATATGGCGCCTATCTGGAAGTTAGCCTGAGTGGTAAAATCGGCGACCCCATAAGATAAGGTTTTATTATATTCCGCTAACGCCGTATCGAGCAGCGCACGCTTTTTCTTAAGGCTATTCGCTAACGGCAAGGTCAGTTTGGTTCGACTGAACTTATCCATTGCCTGTTCTGCGAAAGTGATAGACGCCATGGCCGCGAGGTACTTGGAGCGGTCATTGCGTTGTTCTCCGGCCTTATTGTCCGATGCGATAAGCTTTCTCAACCAAAATTCACGTTTTTGATTATCGCCATTTTCCCGATAAAATTCGCTCATTTTGTACTGCGCTTCGATATTCACCGACAAGGGTTGTGGATACGTATGGGCGTATACACGATAAGAACGCAGTGCTTGGTAACGGTTTCCAGCCTTTTCATAGGTCTCAGCCGCTAACCACAGCATTTCACGGGTTTCGTCGCTGTTCGGCTTTTCAGCCCAAATCATTTTCAAATAATTCGCAGCCTGTTCCCATTGTTCCGTCTGCTGATAGGCAAACGCAAGCTTAGTTAACAAGTCTTGTGACAGCTTATGGTTCGGGTAAAGCACCCGGAACTCATGCAATTGGTCAATGGCTTTATACCATTGTTCCATTTCCATCAAATAACTCGCCATATCATACTGTGCATTCACCCGAATTGGAGAATCCGGAGTCTTGCGAATAATGCGGGCAAAGTGATCAACGGCCTGTTGCAGATCTTGTTGCTCTACCGCCACTTCCGCTTGACGATAAATACTCGCCGCTAAGCGGTCATTAATATTGTTATAGCGTTTAAGCGTATGATCATATTTAACCAAAAGCCTTTCATAGGTCATCTCAGCGTCTTTATAATCTTCCATCGCAAAACGACTGTGACCAATCACTAACAAGGCGGAAATGCGTTCTTCTAATGTCAGGCGAGGATCATTTTCCAGTGCATTGTTGGCATACAACAAGGCTTTTTCATATTCTCCTTCACGGAAAAACTCCTGGATAATGTCATTTTGCACCATGGTTGACCTTGGGTCATTGCCATAGTGGAGAATAAATTGTGCTTTGTATTCCTGCAATAACACATTGTTTTCAGAAATCGCAGGTGCAGAGCGTAACTGGGCAAGCAGTTTTTCCTGACTCAAGATCAGTGCATAGCCGGCTTCTGGGCCATTCGGATCGTCTTCCTGTTGATAGGCGACAATTTCAAAATATTTGGAGGCTAGACGAAATTGCTCAGTTTCATAATAACTTTCCGCCAGATAGAACATGATCTCATTAGAACGTTCGTGCCCCGGGAAGTTAGATAAAAACAACTGATACCAGCGAGCCGTTTGCTGATAGGCTGACGCCATGTCATTAAGTTGAGCATTACTCGGGTTTTTCGCGGCGGTTACGATGCGGCGTTTTGCCTGAGCATCGGCGTGGGCATTTTGCGCAAGTTCTTGCAGCAAATCCATCAATACTGGGGTGATTTTTTGTTTATTAATTTCCGACTTATCAAGCCAATACGGTGAGTTCAACTCGTATGTTGCAGCAAATTTTAACTTCTCTTCCATCAATTGAGTCGGGAAGTTACCCATCACCAGGGCATCCATTTTTAGTTTTGAAAACCAAACAGAGCCGGGATGATTTGGATTACGCTTTACAAACTCATCATACACATCAACAGAGTCGGTATAACGTTGTTTATTCAGATAGAAGTTACCCAAATCCTGATAGTTAAGGTAGGTATAAGGACGTTCTCCCATCTTGTCGTAATGCGCGGCAATAGAGTCGCCACCACCTTCCGGGCTATAGGAGAAGATTAATGTCATTACATCAAATGTCTCGCGCAGCAATTGTTGATCGCCTTTAGGGATCAACAACGCCATTTCATCGATCGTCCAAATGTTGTCGAATTCAGCGATAATTAACGCATCGAGTAATTGGGTGAATGACACCAGAGCCTGTTCGTCGGCTTCCATCTTATACAAAGACCAACCCTGCATATACAGGCCGATATGATAAAACGGGTTATTTTCATGGCTTTGAACAACCGCGGTGTAGCTATTTAAGGCTTCACTGTAACGCTGTTGTGAGAACAAAATTTCCGCCTGGCGGAATTCCAGCTCAAGCATATACGAGTTGCCCGGGTGCTCTTCAATCAAGCGACTGATGGTATCAAAGCTTTTTTGCTGCTGCCCTTGTAAGTCATAGGCTTTTGCTAATTGATACAATAACCGGTCGTTACCAACCCCCCCAGGGTTTTGGTTGATCATATCGGTTAAGGCGGCAATGGCTTCGTTATAATACTGATTACCCGGCGTACCGTTTAACTGAGCTTCTTCCGCTTCCAGTAATTCCAGTATCGCTAAACGCTGGCGTATATTGGCCTTAACGTCTTCGGGAATGTCCAGTTTGAGAACCTCATGGAAAGCCGATTTTAAATCGCTGGCTTCCATTTTTGGTAATTCAACTTTTACCAAAGGAGAAGGTTGCAAATCCAGTTCTGCAAGGGTCGAACGTCGTTCTTTTGCATCCGCTAGTCGAACATCGTCTTCATTCAGAGATGAACAGGCGCTTAGCAATACCGCTGAAATCGTAAGAGCTAAAAGGCTTTTATTCATTATTCCTGACCTCCACCCGAATTCGCATCGTTAAATTCATTATCGCGTTGGAAACCGGCATTTTGCAGGCGCACAATGGCAAGTTCCGCCTGTTGCACATAATGATCGATATCTTGTAGTTGGGTGGTTAAACTGAGTTGTAATTGGGTTTGCATTTCCTGAGTGATACGCGAACGCACCACTAACGCATCGTTTAGCTTGCCCTGTAATTTATTTTGCAGGTTATTAATTGGCGTGAGTTCCGTTGCCGCCGCTTCTTGGTATCGTCCAGCGGCGATCACGGTATCAAACTTTTCAGTTGCGCCAGAATCACTTAAGTAAAAATCACCAAGTTGCCACAACAATACCCCACCGATCCGATTCAAGCGTTGTACATTTTGCTGATATTCCTGAGAGTCTTTATCAAGGTTTTGCTGCGCGTAAAACGCTTCGGTCAGTTTGCGATAGCTCGCCAAATCGGCCAGCAATTTGGTTTGTTTTTCTTCGACCTTGCTGTCTTGATAGATACGTCCAGAATGGGTTTTCCAATGGCTGTTAAGGCTGTCGCTCTGCTGTACAAAGTTAGTCATAAATAACTGAATACGCTGTTGGTTAACCTCTTGCTCTGCTTCGACAGACATATTCAGGTCGTCAGTCAAAGTGCCATAGTAACCCGCAGCGAGTTTGTCAGCACGTTGCTGCCATTCCATTAACTGGATGATAATCGCATTAACATCCTGAAGATCTTTAAGCTTATTCTGAAACCCAGCACTGGCGGCAAGTTGTGAGCTGTACAGTTGCGGTGGCAAGGTTAAGGTAACATCTGCGCCCTTTAAGCCTTTGCGTTTATTCACCTCAGCCATATCAATGCTGTATTGAACCACGGTATCGAAAAACTCTGTACTATTTACCGTTTCAAGTGCGCCAATTGCCTGAGCTTGCTGCTGATTAAAATGCACCAAGGCATTGTTATAGGCGGTATGGGCTGATTGCAAATCGCTTAACTGTTCATAGCCATAGGCGATTGCGATAAAGGCTTCACGAACAAATGGCGATTGTAGTGTTTGTCCGGTCAATTGCTGCCAAATGGCAATCGCCGCATAATATTCTTCTTTGTTGGACATTGCCCAACCATAGCCGAGCATTGCCGACTGAGTATCGAGGTTATTTTGAGTGACCTGTTTAAACGTATTTACCGCCTGGTCGTTCATACCCTGACGGATATACAAATAGCCCATCGCGACATTCGCACGGTCACTTAACGCTTCACTTTCGTCGCTAACAGGTAACTGCTGCGCCAGACGCACCGTTTGTTTAAAGTGCTTAATCGCCTGGTCTAAGTCACCAAGTTCAACCCACTTAACCGCTTCGTTAAAGGTAATGTAACAGTGGTAAACCGATTCTTTAGGAATATTTAGACGCGCCTGCCCTACCTGCTCCATACGGCCATTGGCAATGTGCATTTGAGCCAGCAGGTAATAATAATCATCCTGCATATATTCTGGCAGGTTGCCCTGAACGTTTGCCAGGGCCTGCGTTGCACCCGTTACGTTTTGCTTACTGGCATAATTTTTCGCCAGTAAAAACCAGGCACTGTCGCGATATTGCGGATCGTCAATGGCATTTAAAGATTCGGCAAATTTTTGGCCAGCGTCGCTATTAATATCAAAATGCAGGTTTAATCCGGCCGCAAACAATTCGCCATTGGCGGTAACCGAATCGCCCAGCGCTTCTTTCCCCAAACTTAATTCGGTAAGCGCGTCAAAATAATTGCCTTGATAATATTCATAGGCAGCAAGAGATGTATGCAGGTCGAGTTTATTGGTTCTAACTTTATGTTCGCGCAGTTGCTCGGCAACCGTGCTATTTGTCTCTGCGCCGTTTGCTACCGTAGATTTTGATAAAGCGGAAGTTTGACTTTCAGATGGCGTTTCGGCGGCAGCAGATAATGACACAGTGCTAACGCATAACACTGACATTAGGGCACAGCTCACCTGTCTGGCACACTTGGCCAGAGAAAATGGCTTCCTAAATAGTGAATTACTACCGGAACGATGTTCAGTACACTCAGCTGTCAAATACTGCTTAATTTTGCGTGGAGTGTCCGCTGTCGATTTTGAATACTGCTGATTACTCATTGGTATGCTCATAAACGAATGTTATCTTTCAACAACTTCAAAGATCGGCTGTAAGGACTGAGTTGAATACGTGACGTTTAACTCAATCGCTTTCGCAGTACTACCTTTGTTGAAATCCAGGCTTGCGGCACGCTTATAGGGTTTATTATAGCCATCAACCCCAGTAAAGAAAGCCACTAAGGTATGATCACCCGGTGTAATATTCCCTAAAAATACCCGTTGAACACCGCCCTTATTTAACGCATTTATTTGTCTTGATTCATATTTTCCAGAAGAAATCACTTCACCATCAAGCTTAATTTTTAAGTTATCGATAACGAACTGTTCTCGGGTATTAAAAGAAAGGTAGATAGAAATTTGTTCCACATCCGGATAGAGCAATTTCTCTTCCAGTAAGCGTAACTCTTTGCTGAGATCCACAATTTCCGGTTTCAAAGTCTCGAGAGGACTGTTGGTATTTTGCGGTGCATTTTCCGTTTGTGAAAATGCATTAAAGGAGGCGAAAAAAGGCAATGTCACCAGGAACAATAGCATCGCCATTTTTTTATTATTGTATTTCATTGGTTAACCTGTTCACGAATTAAACGGTTTATTTCTAATTATAGCGCTAAGCCCTAACCTACCACTATAACCCCATTTAAAACAACCGTGCTTTTAACCAAAATCTCCTGATTGTCTAGAGCGGTTAATGCATTTCCATTTGTTACAACAGCTTACAGTTGTTTAGAAATCTAAAAAAAACAGACGCTTTTTTTAGAAATAATAGCCTATGCCGACAGTTGCTTCAAAATCAATGGCCCACTGATCAGGATTAGCTTTTATCTCATGGTGTAAATGGCCGCGGAGGTCAAATTTTACATTAAAGTCATCAGTAATCATCACGCGGTAGCCGCCGCCACCCACAATCGTGTTTAAAGATCCACGTTTTTCAAAATCCGATTTTCCGGCACCAAACACCACATAAGTGGCAGTGTTATAGCGATAGTTCTGGCTTAAAAATAATTGCCCTGGGAATTGATACCCCATCACTGCATCGTAATAGGTAACGCTACTTGCATGTCCAGTCACACTGTATGAGGCTTCGGCGAAAACATTTTCCGTTATATGAAAAGCAAAACGAGCACCAAACATGCCATTGGTCGTTACTTGATCTACACCCGCAAGACCAAGAAAGCCCGTGACTTCAAAATCTTTTGAATGCATTTCAATGGTAGGTTGGCCAATGACAGGATCAATGACGGTTTGTTCTACATCCTCTTCTGCATTTGCGGATGACATAGCCGCAGCTGTTAAAGCGGTCGCCAAGGTTAGCTGGATAAGTTTACTTTTAAAAGTATCCACTGAGTTTTGCTCCTGTTATTCATGTTTTTAGTAAAGCGTTTTTATACGAGAAAAGACGAATCAATCGAATGCATTCGTCTTCTATTCACAACTATACAACAATATTTGCTATTGCAACAAGCGGGGGCTTGCAAAATCTCTATTAATTATAAGTAGTTATTTTGAAATATTGGTAATAAAGTTTTTCACCAGTGACGGGTTGTAAGTAACCGGGTTACCCTCTCCATCTAAGGTAAATACCAATTCATTCTCAGAAATCCAGCCTTCAACCCCGTTTTCGGTCTGAACTTTAAACCAGCCGGTACGGCGATTTTTCAATACCATCCACTCATCTTTCTCTGCAACATAAAACACCGGTGTTTCTACAGCCGGACCCAAATGAATATTAATAAAATCACTAGCCACGCGAACCTGCGGTCCATCTTCCGCAAAAGCGCTTAACGAAGGAATAAAGGAAAAGGCAGCTGCAAGAATTACAGCAAATAATTTTGACAGTTTTTTCATAGCACGATTGCTCTTGTTATAGTTTGTAACAAAGGAACCATTAATGCTTGTGATAGCGGTGAACCCTATGCATGAGCATTAAAGTAATTTTGTAAATGTATAGTTGAACCTTAAAGCAATGTTTATCGTTTTTCTAGCTTTAAAGATATTTTTTATTTTAGCTCTGAACCATTCAACGTTAGACGATAAACGAAAAAACCGAGCGCAAGCTCGGTTTTAGTAACTGATTATAAGAAAATCTAAAAAACAGAATTTTATCTGACTTTATAAAATTTCTTGTACCATTCTACGAACTTTTCAACACCGTCACTAACACTAATCTGAGGGCGAAAATCCGTTGCCTTGAATAAATCTTCAACCTCAGCATAGGTTTGGTAGACATCACCTGGTTGCATTGGTAACAGGTTTTTCTTAGCCTGAACACCTAATGATGACTCTAGAGAAGCGATAAATTCGGTAAGTTTCACAGGGTTTCCATTGCCAATATTAAATACTTTATATGGCGCAGAACTCATAGCTGCGGAACCAGTCTCTACTTTCCATTCATTGGAACGACTTGGAATTATATCCTGCACACGAAGGATGCCTTCAACAATATCATCGATATAAGTAAAGTCACGCCGCATATCTCCATGGTTATAAACGTCAATCGATTCACCATTCAAGATTTTCTTAGTAAATTTGAATAGTGCCATATCTGGACGTCCCCAAGGGCCATATACTGTAAAAAACCTTAACCCTGTCGTCGGTAAATCATAAAGGTGTGAATAAGTATGGGACATTAACTCATTCGATTTTTTAGTGGCTGCATATAAAGATACAGGATGATCCACGCTATCGGACGTTGAAAAAGGAACATTATTGTTAAGACCATAGACAGAACTTGAAGATGCATAGACCAAATGCTCCACTTTATTATGTCGACATCCTTCCAATATCGTTAGATGGCCAATCAAGTTTGAGTCTGCATAGGCCATGGGGTTGTCAATTGAGTATCTAACGCCAGCTTGCGCTGCCAAATGAATGACACGGTCAAATTTTTCATTAGCGAATAGTTCAGCAACACCTTCTCTATTTTCTAAACTCATTTCGCAAAATGTAAATTGACCACTGTCAGTAAAGTTTTTCAAATTACTCAGTCGAGCATGTTTTAAACTAACATCGTAATAATCGTTTAAATTATCAAGGCCCACAACGAAATGACCTTTCTCGCATAATCTCTGGGCTACAAAATGACCAATAAACCCAGCGGCGCCGGTAACTAAATACTTCATATATTTTCTTAGGTTAATAGTTGAATAATCGGGGGGAAACTTTAATCAGAACCAAACAAGTCGCGAGTATATACTTTATCTGCAACGTCAAATAACTCTTCTGCCATGCGGTTTGAAACGATGACATCTGATTGTTTCTTAAAAGCATTCAAATCAGTCTCTACCCTAGAATTAAAGAACTCGGGTTCTGAAAGGACTGGTTCATAAATAATTACTTCAATTCCTTTTGCCTTAATACGTTTCATAATCCCCTGAATTGAAGATGCTCTAAAGTTATCAGATCCCGACTTCATAATCAGTCGATAAACACCGACAACCTTTGGGCTTCTCGATATAATAGAGTCGGCAACAAAGTCTTTACGAGTTGTATTGGCATCTACAATCGCCTGAATCATGTTGTTCGGGACATCTTTATAGTTTGCCAGTAACTGTTTAGTGTCTTTGGGTAGGCAGTACCCGCCATAGCCAAACGAAGGATTGTTGTAATGGCTTCCTATTCTAGGGTCAAGGCTTACACCTTCAATTATGTGTCTGGTATCCATATCATGCGCTTCAGCATAAGAATCTAATTCATTAAAATATGCAACACGCATTGCAAGATAGGTGTTCGAGAAAAGCTTTACCGCCTCAGCTTCAGTAGAATCAACAAATAAAGTTGGAATATCTTGTTTTACAGCGCCTTCACTGAGCAAGTTTGCAAAAACTTGTGCTCGTTCGCTTTGTTCACCGACAATAATTCTCGATGGATGTAAATTATCATAAAGAGCTTTGCCTTCCCTTAAAAATTCAGGGGAGAATATAATGTTTTCGCATCCAAGCTGTTTTTTAATTCGACTCGTATAGCCAACCGGGACGGTAGACTTGATAACCATTACCGCATTTGGGTTGATATTGACGACATCCTTAATAACCGTTTCTACAGTAGATGTGTTGAAGTAGTTAGTGGCAGGGTCATAGTCGGTGGGAGTCGCTATAACAACATAGTCTGCGCTCTCGTATGCAGATACTTTATCGGTAGTTGCTTTAAAATCTAACGCCTTATTTTTTAAAAAGTCTTCGATTTCTGCATCTTGGATAGGCGATATTTTCTTATTTAAAAGTTCGATTTTACTTTCTACAATGTCTACAGCGACTACTTCATTATTTTGTGCTAACAACATTGCATTGGACAGTCCAACGTATCCAGTCCCAGCTATAGCTATTTTCATTTAATTATCCAATATTCTTATTTTCTTTAAAACAAATATTTACCACTAAAGTAAAACTGAATCCCAAGAGCATCTTGTTTCTCATTAGCGACAACCTCTTCAAGGCGATTGAAATTACCGCCGAACTGGTATTCAAAATGTCTCCACCTAGAGTGATAGCTCATAGAGAATATCCATAAATCTTGCTTGTTTTTAGTCAATGTATTACCCAAGTTTAAATTGTCAGGGTACCTATCACTATTATCCGAATTTAATTTCAATTTTTTTAGCTTTACACTCAAATTCGACTTATTATCTGGAGTCCAGACGCCTCCTAGCACCCAGGTTTTTGCATCATTCTCATAGATGCTGCCGATCGTTCTTCTCTTGTAACGCATACCGGTTTGATAGGTAGAGTGTTCATAATAACAATCGCCAAAACCAATCCCACTTCCATCACCCACATTTGAACCATCAGTACAATCAGCAAAAGTATCCGTATATTCTAGAAATAAATTTAACGGCCTTTCATCAAAGGTAAGGGCCAAATCAACCCCGTACTGATATTGTTCTTCTCCAAAGATACTGAGCCCGCCTTTACTATCTCCATCCTCGGCAATCATCTGCATGTACAAAGAAAATGGGATGGAAAACGTAGAGTGAAGGTTATAGCGTAAATCATACCCTGCCATCTGATTGCCAGGCTCTTTACCGTTCAAACATTCATCTTTACTTGGTCCAATGGCTCCACAGTTATCATTCCCTTTCAGAGCTTCCCAAAAAGTATGAATGTCTTGAGGTCTGCCTTCCCCCCCCCATTGAATTAGTCTGGTAACTCCTAATTCAAAGCTTTGCGTTAGTTTAAAATTAAACCTAAACGTCCATATTAATGCGTCAGGAATGTGCCTATCTTCCTCAAGAAGACCTATGCCCGTGGTCAAGCTCCAAGGGATACCGTAGGATTCAGTAAAAGGTACTTTTAGGGGAATTGAAGTTTTACGGGTTAAGGAGACGGTTGGAATAGGGCGCGCATTGTTCGTTGGCGCTAAACTAGTATCCCACCCAGGTCCAAACCATTTATTCTGTTTACCTAATGTAAAAACCCAATTACCTAAAAACCCTGATATATAACTATCATCGAGATGAAGGATATCACCATCGTCTTCAAAATGGACGCTTGGAGAGACGTTTACTGCAACGTAACTATTGGACCAATTAAGAGAAGACTTAATAAAGCTTGTATCTCTGAATGATTCACCAAACGAGGAAAATCTTCTGTTGTCACTTTGTGTAAATATTTGCACATAGCCAACTTGCTCCTTGGCTAACTTCTTCTTAGCATTAATATACTCAAAAGCTAAACGGTCGGCCCCAGTGATATCGCTTTCGTTTATGCTTTCCATTGCGCGATCGATATCCTGCCATAACAATGGATAAGTAGTTACAGGAATATTAATTATCCCGGAATCATTTAACCTTTGTATACCAGTTCTCAAACCGAGATCATCCGTATCGACCCATGGAGCCCGAAATTCTCCATCGAAGGCTGACGCAAAATGACAAATAGATAGGCTGAAAACAGCAAAAACGGCACTTATAGCTTTGAAGGAACGTTTCATAAAGGTTTATTATTCCGCGATTTCAAGGTATTTATTCTTAGAGTTATTGAGATAAACCAAGTCACATATATCATCAACTGGCTTAAAACCTGTGGGAGCTGTTAGGAGTATTTGCCTAACCCTTTCCTGATCAAAATTGTCACAAGCTAATTGGAGCTCTATCAATACTTCACTTAACTCTTCCCAAGGTAAGAAAGCTTCATTCGCTGACATAATTCGATCGTTGCCAGTTGGAATAACGTCATCGCCAATCAAAAGCTCTTCATAAAGCTTCTCTCCAGGTCTCAAACCCGTTTCAACAATTTCGATATCTCCGTCAGGATTACCTTCATGCTTTAAATGAAGCCCTGACAAATGGATCATCTTATAGGCCAGATCAAATATTTTGACTGATTTACCCATATCAAGAACAAAAACGTCACCTCCCATTCCCAGCGATCCCGCCTGAATAACTAATTGAGCAGCCTCAGGTATGGTCATAAAATATCGGGTAATTTGTTTATGGGTTAGTGTGATAGGCCCTCCGCTCTTAATTTGCTTTTTGAACAGAGGCACAACAGAACCAGAAGAGCCTAAAACGTTGCCAAACCTAACCATGCAAAACCTAGTTGACTTTTCATTGGTTTGGTACTTTTCGGCCAAAGCTTGCAATACCAATTCAGCCATTCTTTTTGTTGTTCCCATGGTATTGGTGGGGCGAACAGCTTTGTCCGTAGATATCAATACAAAAGTCGATACCTTTGCCTCTATCGCAGCTTGAGCACAATGCAATGTCCCAAAAATATTATTGGTGATCCCTTCAATTACGTTATTTTCAACAATTGGAACATGTTTATACGCAGCAGCATGGTAAATCGTTTCGACTTTGAATGCTTTTAATACAGAATAAACTCTTTGTTTATTTTGCACTTGTCCCAAGATTGCATGAATTTTTATATCTTGTGCCAAGACTTTGGGTGATTTTGATAATTCTTCGTAAATTGAATAAAGATTAAACTCACTGACTTCAAACAAAATCAGTGACTTTGGTTGCTGCTTCATAATTTGACGACAAAGTTCAGAGCCAATAGAACCTCCGGCGCCCGTTACCATTACAACTTTATCTTTGATATCAGCGTGCATTAAATCAGGGTTTGGCGGAACCGTATCTCTACCCAATAGCTCATTAACAGTAACATCTCTTAATTCATCGATTCGGGCTTTGCCAATTACGATATCTTTCATGCGAGGAACACTTTTCACTTCGACATAAAGTTTTTCTAATTGTGAGATTATTTCTGCTCGTCGGCTTTTCTTCATAGCCGGAACGGCTAACAGTACCATTTCCACCTTTCGTTTTTGCACAATAAACGGCAAAGCTGAAGATGAGTAGACTTTAACGTTATTGATCTGATAACTGCTCAAATTATCATCTATGAGCCCGACAGGGTTATATTGATCGCCTTTCTGTAAAGCTGTAAGTAACTCCCGACCTGTTGCGCCCGCCCCATAAATAAGAACATTTATTTTGTGTTTTTTCTTTCGCTCGAACATTATAAAGCGAAGTAAAAATCTACTTCCTCCTATGGTTAGGAAAAGTAAATTCATAAAGACAAACACCATCGATTTGGGTATTTCAATTGCAAGTACGATTGTGTTCAGAGCCAATACTGTAGAAGCGCTAGCCACACTCAATGCAACAGCGATAATTGCCTTAGATCCTAAATATCGAATAATGGCCCGATACAAGCCCAACTTGACATTAATGAATAAAACTATCGGCGCAGTGCAAACTAACAATATTGACAGTTCTCTCCAGTCCTGAGACTGGCCTGAACTAGTGGTCAGGAACAAGCTGCTCCAAAACGCAACAAAAATAAATATGCAATCTGTAAACACACTAATCAATCGTTTACTAGATCGGGATAACTTTATGATTTTATTCATACTTCTTTTCTTTCTTCGACCAGAACAGCGCAATTTACCATTACCCGACTCTGTCGCCACTCCCTTTGCCCGCTACAGTCATAAAGATATATTTGAAATATGCAATAACTGACATCCCATCTAACATTTTCTTATCAGTTTCCGCGAGTAAATATGGTGTGGACATATCAATTTCATTCACTTGAGCAAGTCCTGTAATTCCGGGCCTAAAAGTCAAAACACCAAGTTTGGATCTTTCATTCACTAGTTCTTGTTGATTAAACAAACTAGGCCGAGGTCCTACTAAGCTCATTTCTCCTTTCAACACATTCCAAAGCTGTGGTAATTCATCCAGTTTGGTTCGTCTCAAAAAGTGTCCAAATTTAGTGATAGAGGAGCTACTTGCAAGGTGTGAAGCCACGCTTGCGGTATCAACATTCATTGTCCTAAATTTAACCAAAATGAATGGGATCTGATTTTTCCCTACACGTTCCTGCCTAAACAATGGAGATCCAGTATCAAGAAAACCGATAATCATCAAAACAAAAAGTATTGGAGAGGTTACAACTAAGCCGATCGCTGCTAATAAAATATCTAGTATACGTAGTAAAAATTGAGTCATGATAACGTCTTATTTAAATTTTGATAAAGCTTCTTTAAAGCCTTCTTCGACGGATTGAACTGGCTTCCAATCCAAAGTTTGTTTCGTATGTTCTATGTCTACCTGCAATGAACCGCAAATACGACTAACGACCTGCCCTTTTCCCGTAATTACCCCCAACAATTTAAATAGCCATGGAGGTACAGGAAAAAGCCTAGTTTTCTTCTCTAGTGCTCTAGCGATGTTTGTTACAAAATCGGCAGTCGACAGGTCGACTTCGTCAGACACTAAAAATACTTGGTTGGCGGCCTTTTTATTTGTTGTGCACTCTTTTATCAAACTAACCAGGTTAGTAATTCCAACCATTGAGCGTTTATTCTTAATCACCGAGCCAAAAGGTAGTGGAAAGCCCTTGTTCACAATTTTTGCCAAAGCTGCGAAGTTTGCTTTGACTCCTGGACCATAAATCAAAGGAGGCCTAATAATAACAACTTCCATTGTTGAACGTCGTGCTAACTCAAGCAAGGCTTGCTCTGCCTCATATTTTGATATTCCATAAGGATCAGAGGGATTGGCTATATCTGATGCTTTATACGGGGTAACTCCAGTTTCTTCGCCATTTACCTTAATAGTACTGATAAAAATAAACCTCTTCACACCACAGCGCATTGCTTGCTCTGCAAGATTAACCGTTCCTTCAGTGTTGACCTGACGATATGCGTTCAAAGGATCGGATTTTGTATCCGACATAACGTGCACCCTAGCAGCACAATGAATAACACAATCAATATTTTTTAGGGCCGGTAACCAATTGGTATGGGCATCAATGTTATCTACAAAATATCGATTAAGGTGTTCTTCACTTTTCGAACCGAACCGGTATACCGCTCTAATACTGCTATCAGTAAACTCTGTTGAGGCTAAAATATGTTTACCTAAAAATCCGCTCGCTCCAGTTAATAAAACTTCCATTTTTTAAGCCATCAATTCTGAATAAATATTTAAATGTTGTTGAACGACAGAATTTACATCAAACTCTTCTTCTGCCAATTTTCTCCCCGCTTTCCCCATACTCTGCAGCTGCGTTGGAAATTGTAAAAACTGCTCCATGGCGGCTACTAAAGAACCCACGTCCTGAGCAGGAACAATTATGCCGGTTTCTCCAGACACTACTGCCGCACTACACCCTGGGTTGTCAGTGGTAATTATCGCCCGCCCACAAGCCGCAGCTTCGATGAGTACTTTGGGCAATCCCTCACCATAAAATGAAGGTAAAACTACGACATGAGACTGTGAAAATAGCTCAGGAATATCAGTACGATGCCCTAACACCTCTACATAACCTTCTTTTTCCCATAGCTTTAGATCTTCATGAGTAAAACTATTGGGATTACCAGAGTCAGGGTCCCCAACAAGTAAAAATCGAGCGTCAAAGCCTTTGTTTTTTACTTCTCTTGCCGCATCGATAAATTCATTCACACCTTTTTCTTTGAGCAAACGCGCGGCCATTATAAATGTTGTTGTTCCCTGAGGTAGCTCTTTTGGCGAATAAGTTTGCAAATCAGCTCCTGACCCTCTGATCATTTTGCAATCTTGTTCACTTAAGACTCCGGCATTTAACAAAACCTGTCGATCAGCTTCATTTTGAAATATTATCGCTTTGTTATCGTGCCCAAATGCCAGCTTATATAAGGCTTTGATAAACGTTCTAAATATTTTCGCCTTCATTCCTTTTGCGACGAAAACTAATCCTAAGCCGGATATTGCGCCGACAAAGCCTTGTATCGATTTAAAACGACCAATTACTCCTCCATAAAGAACGGGCTTGATTGTAACTCCATGTACGATTTCGGGACGTAGCTTGGAAAATAATACATTTATGTCTTTGAGAGTTTTTATCTCTTCTACGAAACCTTTACCGCTTCTTGAAAAAGATATTTGGTGGGTTTTGATACCGAGGGATTCAATATAATCTCTTTGCTCAATGAAATTGCATGCGAGATGTACATCGTATCCTTCTTGTAACGCTTTAAGTGCAATGGGTAAGCGATGAGACAAGAAAAACCAATCAACGTTTACCAAAAATAATAATTTTTTGTTCATGTGTTCTTGTTAGGGGTATTTAAGGATTAAACTTACATTTTGAGGAAAAACTTGCGAAGCTTTTTAAATAATCAGTGCGCTTTTTGTCTAGTAAAGCATGATGATATTTTTTGGATTTACTATGGTTTTCCTGTGCAAGTCTTTGCTGTAGAGTTTCACTAGCAACTAATCTTTTTATTAAAAGCTCCAAGTGATTTTCGTCTCCAGGGTTTATCATCATGTCTTCGTTTAGTAATTCGGGAATTCCAGCGACATTAGAAGCTATAGCTGGGCAACCTCTGCTCATAGCTTCAATTAATGCTCGTGGAAGACCTTCCTTGAAACTAGGGTGCAAATATATATCGATACTGTCCAACCAATCCATTACGGGTTTTCCAGAAGGTAGAGGGCCATCAAAGTAAACTACATCTTCCAATCCGTAGTCTTTGACCATTTGCTCGTAATATGGTGTCGAGCCTGAGCTTAAGATTCGATACTCGAAATTCGGCAGTTGAGATTTAACCTTTCTTAATACGGATAAAACGCTGTGAACACCTTTAAAACGCCCTTTTAGACTCCCAATCTGTCCTAGCACGACTTTATTTTTACTTGAGCTTATTTTTTGCAGGCGTGCAGCTAATACATCTTCAGATATTTCCGAGATTTCTACATTAGAGCAGTTTACTGATACCGATTTTGGAGAGGGGTACCTTGTTTGTAAAAACTCTTTGGTAACATAAAGTGTATAAGGTGAAGTTTTTACCGCTTGTCTGTTTCTCCAAGCCAATAGAGGAGCATAGAGCTTGGCTACAAAAGAACCATAATTCCATAATCCATCCCAAGGGCAGTCTACCATTTCGACAGCATAAGGCTTTTGTTTTGTTTTACATAGCTTCACAGCCAACAACCCTAATTCACTGGGAAGTCTCACAATGATCGCATCAGCATTATCGATCAAGTCAGTAAGATTGTGAGTTGCGTTGCTAATATTTTTATACCGACTTCGTAGCCCAGAAATATTTTTCTGAGGGAAGAAAGAGACACCCTTTCTTGATGATAGGACGTAGTTAATTTTTGCTTCTGGCAACGGCCCACCTTGGCGACCAACCACGTCTATTGTATCAAAAACTTTTAGGTATCGATCCCAAACTGACGCTGGTAATCCTCCTCCAGAAAAGTATTGATTGTCGGAGCTATGAAAAAAAGGATGATCATGTACAAACAAGAGTTTCATTATCTAACTTATAATCTTTTTATAATTTTTGCTGGTACCCCAGCGACAACAACTTCGGCGGGAACATCCCTAGTAACGACAGATCCTGCGGCTATAATACTTCTCGAATGAACGGTTACACCGGGCATAATCCTTACACCGCAACCTACCCAAACATCATCTTTAATAACAACCGGACTCAGAGCTAATTCATTGTACTTTATAGGTTTATCAGTGTCTGTCCATGAATGGTTGAAGCTTAGTATGGAAGAGTGGTGGGCTATTGAAACATTGTCGCCAATTTTAATTTCCCCTATCGAATCTAAATAGCATGAATCATGAATACTGACATTATGCCCAACAGAAAGGTTTTGACTATTTTTAATAACAACGCCTCTTCCAATATATACGTTTTTCCCCACTTTCTTAGCTGCAGATTTAATTAATGCATATCTCAATGTAATAGCTAAAAAGCCTGAAAATATAGAGCTTAGGTCGTATAACCAAGTCCTGATAAATCTAGGAAAAAATTTGAATACTCTGCTAGTGAAATTAATAAGCGGATTAAATAAATTAAAAAGTTTGGAACCTTTCATTTCGATAGTTACACTATTTGATTAATATTTATGATTTACGGTTACTGGAGCGCGATAAAAATGGATTTTTGAAAATGCTATCGCCGTTATCATCGCAATAAATGGGAAAGCAACGAATTTCTTTCGAATAAAATTATCTCCCAGAGAACCTATCATTTGCGCCTCTCCGTACCTCTGAAGATTTAACATTCCAACGAAAACTAATATAAGGCATAAGAACATAATTGAAATATAAACTTTGTAAAATAGTTCACTCAAATTATTTCTATTCAATAAAAATTGAAATGCCGAAAGTATTAATACCGCCCCAAAGACTATGCCTTCAATTGTGAATAATATTGGGGAATACTGCCAACCATCATTTAGACTCAAATAATCCCAGTTGGAAGCATTGACTGGATTCGGACTGATAAATATATAAACAAAGGTTATAACAGAGTTAGCCACACCAATAAGGACACTTTTGAAAAGCAGATATTGAGCGAATATAAATGTTATAAAAGACCCAAAAGTTATCGCTAAAACTTGCTTAAAATTAAGAATAAAAGGTAAGACTAAAGCGAATACTATAACCACAGCATAAGGCCTCACTAAGCTAGCTATAGCGAGAACAATGATTGCCCAACCCCACTTTTTATCCAAGACTTTTGCAGCACAGATCATGCACAATGCCAGGCTAAATACATCCTTCCCAAAATTGCCTAACCAATGAGCTGAAGAGGGTGCTACTAGTAATACAAGCGTGATAATTGTCAACTCTTTTGGTATGAAGTAGCTCTCTATACTTTTTATCCAAATTGAAATAGCTAAAAACCAAAAAAAAGTATTAGCTATTACAATCATTATCGGACTGAAATCTAATTTGTCGATTACCGTAATTAGAGATAAAAAGCCAGCAAATGTGTTTCTTGAACTAATAAATCCAATTTGTCCATCTAGTCTATCTAACTCGTTTTCTACCAAAACGCCAAAATTCAAAAGCTTAAAGTTTTGATAAAAAGCTTGTTCGTCGGGTCCACCTATAGGGTCAAAATTTAAAAAATTAAATGACAACATCAAAAGGAAAAACGGAAAAGCAAGAACAAATACGTGAACCGGGAGTTTTTCTGGAAGAGCTAAAAAAAAGCCTGCGCAAACAAACACATAAATAGCCAAAATTGGATTTATCACTGCCAGAAAACTGCATAGGCAGTAAAACATAAACAGTATTAAAAATCGTTTATTATTTACAAGTAAATCAGACAACAAACTAATATCCGTACGCCAAAGCTAAGTTAAAGTGACACATAGAGACTTTTAAAATTACGGACGCTTTCTTCCACTGAAAATTTCCGGTTACTTCCCAAGACTCTTTTTTGGCTTACTTGCAATCGCTCTGCGAGAACAATCTGATCTCGCCATACATTGGGCTCAAGCGCAATCCGATTCACAAGGCTTGTTTCTGTATCAGCCTCGTAAGGGATAGTGTTTGAGATAATTGAAGGAAGTCCAGAAAATTGAGCCTCAATAAAAGCTAGGCCAAGACCTTCATACAACGAAGGGAAAACAAACGTGTGAGCAACATTTTGCATAATGCTTTGTATATCTAACCTATTCCCCAATAAAATTACTTTTTCGTTCATTTGTAATTGTTGGATTTTGCGCTCTAAAGCCACTCTTAAGCTACCTTCGCCTATAACCAGCAATTTAAGCGCATGATTATTTTGAGCTGCTTTGGCAAACTCTTCGATCAAGAAAAGGTGGTTTTTTTGCGTAGTCAAAGAGCCTACAGTAATAAACACATGGTCATTTTCGGCGACGTTAAGCTCTGCCATCAACGCATGACGAGAACTCTCACTTCTATGGTCTGATAACTGAACACCGCAATAAATTATTTGAGTTTTAGATGAGCTCAATGTTCCAAAAAGATCTTTGGCAGCATCTTTACTTGCCGCCACACAAACTGTCGCGGATAGTCTAAACATTGCTTTCGCGACTAGACCATATGCATTGTAAATTAATCGTTTGCCCAATGGATACTTACGATAAAGGTTTCGTTTATCATTATGAGCATGAACAACAATGTTGTTGCAGCCTGCGATTTTAAACACGAACGCGATGAAAGCTGAGAACCTATACGGATGTATATGAATTACGGAATAGGTGTTTCTATTTTCTCTAGCAAAACTGAATAGCTTAAGAAAGAATGCCAGGCGTCCTTTTTTCAGATTTGGAGAGTATATTTTCTTAGAAGAAACTTGATGGTCCCAAGCATCTGTTGAGCCGCCTATACATAAAAACTCACAGTTTAACTTACCCAAGTAATGTTTGTTGCAAACATTCTCGAAGTCAATTAACCACTTTTCAATACCACCTGCGGCAAAATTGGTAATGACGTGCAGAACGTTTAGCTGGTTCATAATTTAGACCCAAGTAAATTTTTCAACGCGTCCAAATATTGCTGTTTTTTCTCGTCCAACATCTGATACGTAGGAGTAGGATTATCATTATCCTTTACAATTTCAAATAAAGAACTTGGCTTCATGGTGAAGTCAATCAATGAATCTTCCAAACCTAAGTCTGTCAGAATATTTTCAAGTTTTGTGTCCCACTTGAAAGCATAAAACTTCTTTTTAAGCGCAATAGAAGGAATGACCGCATGAAGTCTTTGCGCAATCACGGTATCTGCGTCATTTACTGAAACTACTAAATCCTTATAACTTAACGCTCTGGGAAGTATGGTTACATTATCAGGTAAGTTTGGTTTTAAATATTTATCAATAAAATACCAATCTGCAAGACCGCCGTTATTTGCGATTTTAATATCATTGTAATGACTTGTAGCTAATTCAAAAAATTCAGACCACCATAATGCGATTTCTTCGCGACTATACTTCACACTAGAATGTCGATGAGTTTCGTAAGGGTCCATCATAAATATCGTCAATGATTTTTGAGGCGCCTGAATATCAGTCTGTTTGAGATCTAGCAAGTCACTGAAAAATCCAGGATCAATGATAGTGTTTACATTGTAATATCCTTGATTTTGTATCTTTATTTTTGATTTGCTGTCACGAGTAAAAATACGAGTGCTTTTGGGGATATATCTACCAGCAAGAGACTTCCAAGAGTAGTGTAATTCATCACCAACGCCGACCCCCCAAAAAGCGAACTTAATATCAAACCGTTGAGCTAACTTTGTAACTCGACTAATTTTAAGAATAAATGACCCAAAATTATCTATCAGTAAATGCCCACCGCCAATGATCAGCAGATCTTTATCGCGGATAAAATTTTCTATTTGTTGCTCATATGTTTTAGCGTTTTTTGCATCGAATGCGAGTAATTTGAAAAAACGAAGATAATAGCTCTTATTTTGTACTTCTTTACTTGGCGTATATGAGCGATTTGAAACGGGATGTGAAAAATCCACGTCATACTGGCCTTCATCCAAATCAAAATATTCTAATTGATGATCATGATTAAGCGATTCTATCGACTTCCCCAAGGTTTTTGCGATAAGTTGATCACCTATATTTGGTGACTTTCCGACACCAACTATGCCAATTTTCATAAAATTCCTACTACAGCTGAATTAATATTTAACTTTCTATATAGAAAGAACCAACATCCTACATTCCAGCACAAGATTGCAATGACTGACGAAAACGCTACGCCTATTATTCCAAAATGGAGATAAAAAACCTGAATCAAAACACACTTCAGCAATAAGCTCACAGCTACGATATAAAATAACTCTTTAGAATGACCTTTTACTTTCATTAAAGTCATGGTTTGCCCAAAAAAAGCATTAATTAATGCACCCGTTACTAGGGTCACTAGTGCCGCCTGAGCATTGATGTATGAGCTTCCGAACAAACTCAAAATATATTCGCCGAATATATAGATGAGGATAAAAAACACGAGAACGCTAATAAAACCGAGAGCTGAGGAAATATGACTATAAGATAAAAGCTTCGCATTCCCTTTGTCTTCTGCTTTTACTAATATGGGCGTTACAACGTTGGTAACAGCAATTAAAAATATACTGCTAAACAGTGCAATTTTTTGAGCTGCAGAGAATAACGCCAAATCCGATTTTGAACCGAAATTTCCCAAAAATAATATATCTAGATTTGTTAGCAATGTGGTTGCAATGACCACTCCATATAAGCGCAGGGATAAACCTAACTCAGATTTATTTAACCGCTCATTTTTAACAACTTGAAATGCTCTAACTTCTTTGTGGAAAATTGAAAATGCTATTACAGGAATCCAGTAACTCAATGTCAAAGCGATTAACACCGACTCTAAGTCAGTTGCATCAAAGAGTTTTAAAATCCAAAGACATATAATAAACACCCCAACTCGAAATAGCTTGTCCCAAAACTGATGAAACACAACTATTTGGTTGGCAAAATAAACTCCCTGCCGGACAAGATTAAATGGCATGATAACGAAGCAAATCGCTATCGCGACAATCACCCTAAAATCGTAACCCATAGAGCTCAGGTTATAGCATAAGAACAATAAAGTTATTGCTGTCAGTATGAAGACGCAATGGTTTACCCTAGCAATTAAAACCTTTGCATGCTTTTGATCAAGTTTTGGTAATTTCAATAAAAGTAGCTGATTTGTCCCCAAGGTCGCTATTAAAGAAACAACTGCTAATAGCGAAAAAACATAAGAATAATCAGCAAAAACGTTTTCGGAAAAATATCTGGCTAATGCAATATTAGCCAGAAAATTTAAGCCAGAAGAACCTACGGAAATGACAGAAGCCCCAATTGAACTCAATAAAAGCTTACGAAAAAAAGAAAATTGCATCGCTTTAGAAACTAACCTACTCAGTCATTTGAATAAGAGTACGTGTAATTACCATAAATATGAGAAGTACTAGCTTTTTGCTCTACACCGTTAAAAATAATTCCTTTGATGTCTACACCGTTGAGCTCAAATCTTTCATGTGCTACTGCAATTTCTGAGAGTGGATTTAACTCAAACCTGGCCAACATTAGCGATGTGCCAGCATGACGTCCAATTATCGCTGGATCAGTTACAGCTAGAATTGGCGGTGTATCTATAAGAACAAAATCGTACGATGATTTAACTGCTTCTAAAAATTTTTCAAACTCTTCTGACATTAAAAGCTCAGCAGCATTGGGCGGTATAGCTCCACGGGTTATTACGTCAAGATTGCTAATCTCGGATGGCTTAATTGCATCAGCAACACTGCACTTAGTTGAAAGAATATCTGAAAGACCTGCATCCCACTTTAACCCGAAATACTTTTGCAAGTATCCTTTTCTCATATCCGCATCAACAATAAGGATTCGCTTTCCAGATTGAGCTAGGACTGCTGCTAAATTAGCCGACACGAAAGATTTACCAACACCTGGACTGGCACCAGAAATCATAATGATATTATTTTTCGCTTCTAACATAGCAAAGTGAAGGCTTGTCCTTAAGCCCCGTATAGCCTCTACGGACAAGTCTTCAGGAGCGTCTTTCGCCACCAGATGCCCAGTGTTATTTTCTCTATTTTTATTCGATTTTAGTTTCTTTTGAAAGGATTGTTTCAGATTGAATTTAGCCTGACTTTCACTTAGGGGAATAGTCGCATAAACGTTTAGACCTATATCTTCAAAATCAGCAGGATCCGTCACCCCACGATTAAATGCGTTGCGAGCTAAAACAAAGCCGACTGCAGCAATAAAACCGAAAATAAAAGATAGTACTACCATCAATAGCTTTCTGGGTTTTACAGGTTTAGGGAACACTGCGGCATGATCTAATACTCGAACATTTCCAACAGTACTAGCTTTGACGATAGACAGCTCTTGTGTCTTGTTTTGTAACGTAAGATAAATCGCCTGATTAACCTCAAAGTCACGCATAAGCGCAATCAATTGTTGCTGAATGTCCGGTAACGAGTTGGTCTTATCCAAAATCCTTTTTCTTTCTTTGATTAAGTCCGATTGTTGTTTTTTGAAGGAAATATAGTTTGGGTGCTCTTTGGTAAATCGTCGTGATATATCGGCTTCAGCAATTGACATTTCATTAATCTTGCTTTCGATGTTTACAAGATTATCTAATAAGGCCTCAGTTTCCAGACTTAAATCGACAGACTCCTTCTGCATTTTAAAATCATTCAGGGCGCGTTCTGATCGATTTAGATCTCGTAAAACCTCAGGCAACTGTTCCTTAAGGAAAGAAAGACTGTTTTCTGCTTCTGCTGCCAACCTGCGGACGTTTTGAGAAGTATAGTTTTGACTGATCGAATCAAGAATATTTGAAATGTCCCTTCTATTCTCGCCAAGTAAAGTAAGTTGAATTATGCCCGTTTTTTTGCCCATTTCCTGAACGTTTATTGCGGACTGGATATCGAGAATAGCCTGCATCTTCGATTTTTTCATCAACGAAAACTCAGTATGAGCACGTGCTTTCAACAACTCTACTTTCAAGTTCAAGTCTAATTCTTTAACTTCTAAAGCGGTGCCTACGGTTCCTTCTGCAATATGTTGCCCATCTAAAAACAATTGGAACTTATCATTAGTACCCGCAATCAATGTAATTTCAACATCCTGAAACGCAGCTGAAATATCAAAAAACTCGATAGCTATGCTTTCCCCACCCCAAGCATATTTTTCCCCGAAGATCGGAGCAGCAATGCTAGTTGCTTTGTGACGTCGACTAAAAGTCTTTCCAATTATGGGAAAATAGTTGGGTTCAACGATTACATCTAGACCTAAGTCTTCGATGGTTTTTCCTAACACATACCTGGACTTCAGGATTTGAATTTCTGTATCAGAAGAGCTTTCTTGAGAAAACATTTCCGACATATTATCCAGCCCAGGAATGCCGTTCGACTTTTCTTCCACTTGAATAAGCACGTTTGCTTTATAAATTGGTGCTTGAAGAGTTGCAATTATGGACGCAATTAACACAAAGACACCCGTAATAATCGACAATTGCCATTTGTTATCGAGCAAAACCCCAAATAGTTTTTGAATGACTATATGTCCAGCTTCTGTGTTTTGTGAGGCTTTCTCTTTAGTAGAATGATTCATAAATTAAAATTCGATTCAAAGTTATTAACTTAGTTTCGCGCCCCATTGTTTACAGCTATCGCCAATTAATTCATACACAAGTGAAAATACCTCTTCACTTCGCTTGTATGGATCGGGTATTTCCTTATCACCTACCCATTTTCCCAATAACATGGTTTTGCCAGATGCAGCGGGATACTTCTCACGGATCGTTTTCAAATGCCTTTGCTCCATCACCAGGATCAAATCAGCATTAGAAACAATCTCATTGCTGATTTGCCGAGCCTTGTGATTGGCAGAATCATAACCTGCGGCATCGAGCAGCGCCGCAGCGTTCTCTTCAATGCCATGGTCAACAAGCGCGCCGAGACCGGCGGACGTGATGTTTTTGTCAGGAAGCATGTGTTGCAATATGCGCTCAGCACTGGGGCTGCGGCAAATATTGCCCACACAAACGATTAAGATATTGTTAAACATAGAAACTCTTATTTAATCTTGGAAACGGTCGATACCGTCACTTAAATTACGTATTGCAGTAAACGTTGGCACAAGCTGTAACATCACGCGATTCCAGCGAGAAATTGGCGCCGACGTTACATAAACGATGTCCATCGGTTGCAATTCAAACTGGGTACTTAAAATCAGTGCGGCGCCATTAGACGCATCCAGTTGGTACACATCCACTAACTTGTCAGTTTGTGTCGAGGCGCGAAGAACGAAGATGCCACTAGCATCGGCAGTACTTTCGTTCATACCACCGGTATTATTCAGCGCTTCGGCCAAAGTCAGACCTTCGCGGTCAATGCGTTGCGTAACCGGTTGTTCAACGTCGCCCATCACAAAGACTTTTAATGCGTCATTGCGCGGCACATGAATGATATCGTTGTGAGATAACAGACGGTTTTGACTCATATCGCCTTTTTGATACAAGGCATATAAGTCGAGAATTTCTTCTTTACTACCGGTTTCCGTGGAAGAGGTTAACACCACGGAGCGCCAGTCTGCATTTGGTCCCAAACCGCCGGTGGTGTTTAGTGCATCCAACAGTGTCATAGGTACATTTGTAATCGGTAATACGGCAGGTTGTTTGACTTCGCCGGTAACAAAGGTGCGCTGCGAGCGAAAAGCCGCAACGGATACATCAATTTGTGGTTTTTCAATATAGCGACTTAAACGTTCTGTCACTAAATCACGTACTTTTGTAACACTTAGGCCCGCGACTTTGACTTTGCCAATATACGGATAAAAGATTGACCCATCCGCATGAACGACATTACCGGATTCACCAGCGGATCGGAATTGCCCAGCAGGGATAGTAAGTTCAGGGTGATCCCATACAGTAATATTGAGCACATCACCATGGCCAATAATATAGCTGTAGTCATTAACCTGCGCATCTAAGTCGCCATTGATTTTGGCACTTGAAGCTTCACTTCTTAACGCGTTAATCACTTCAGGGGTAACCAACATCGCATTGATTTTTTCTGAGATATCAAATGCGTTTTCTGCATCATTGCGATCAATATCATTAACATGGCCGCCAGGTACAACGGTACAAGCGGATAAACCCGCGATTGCGAAAGATAGAGTTAGTGCTTTAATTTTATTCATCATGCAGTTTCTTTATTATTAACTTTTTTGAATTCTCAATATTGAACATATTCAAAAGCTTAATCAAGACACGCTTCCGCCCATGGGTTTGGCTCCCAAAAGCAAAAACAACGTAATTTTTATAATATCCCGAAAAACGAAGCGCTTTATTTGCGGTTATTACGGGTTGTGTGTGAAATACAAACATTCCACATTCAGGAACATCAAATTCAAAATTGCATGCGAATACAATTAATCAAAAGATCAATTTCACACACGAAATTCAAACGACATTATCGCGGCAACCGTTATTACTTGAACGAAATTACCGTTATTTTGGTGGGATTAGCGCATCCCCCTGAATTATTCATTTAAGAGCAAAAAAGCACCGCCTGAAACCCTCTAAAAGGTTCTAGGATGGCGAATTTAGTGATTGAGAGGTATAAAGAAATTTTGGCAAGTGCGATTGACAGAACTTGTGTCTATCAATACAAAAATCTCGACTATTCCTTAGTCATATATGCCTTCGTATCCTTGGCACATTGTACTACCAGTCAATGGACGTATAATCGTTCAATGACACCCTTTAAACAACTCAGTATCGCCTATCTACCCAACATCCGGTAAACACCATCCGATTAAAGGCAAATTTTTAATACCAACGACCTATTCTTTTTATTGGGTTGTCGCTAATACAAAATTTGAGCTCGTGCTCTAAAACGAAAAAGATTATATGAAAAGTGTCGTAGAAATACTACAAAAATAAACGAATATATTTTTGGAATAATGGGAATAATGCTTGATTTTTCGTAACGTACTAAGCGCTCTAAGGTAATAGCGATTCGAATGATTAAAGCGGATGTGGAGAAGTTCGCGTATGGTGACAGACACAGCAAATAGCGCTGCGCTGAAGTTACAATATTAGCGAAGGTGTCAGACGCTGCAAACCACGCTGCGTCAAGGTGACAATTCGAAATAAAGTTTCGAACGGTGACAGTCCAAAATCAAAGATTCCGGACAGGTGACAAGCTTAACGAAGGTGTCAGACGCTGCAAAACACGCTGCGTCAAGGTGACAATTCGAAATAAAGTTTCGAACGGTGACAGTCCAAAATCAAAGATTCCGGACAGGTGACAAGCTTAACGAAGGTGTCAGACGCTGCAAACCTCGCTGCGTCAAGGTGACAATTCGAAATAGAATTTCGAACGGTGACAGTCCAAAATCAAAGATTCCGAACAGGTGACAGGCTTAACGAAGGTGTCAGACGCTGCAAACCTCGCTGCGTCAAGGTGACAATTCGAAATGATATTTCGAACGGTGACAGTCCACGCTCTTGCCTTAGTCACCCTTAGGCACCTTTCGTCACCCTTAGACACCGTTGATTTTTTCACCTTTCGGCACCCTTAGACACCGTTGATTTTTTCACCCTTAGACACCGTAAAGAAAGGTCGCAGGTCTCAGGTTTCCGAAAGAGCAAAATCAAAAGCCTCTTGCCAAGCGTCTGAATCCTGAGGCCTGCGTCCTAGATCATCCCTTTCGCAACTTTTTGCAACGCCGAGGAAAGCTCACCATATTTCACAACCTCATAGCCTTTCTCTTTATATGAAGTCACGCCTCGGCCAACCGCATGGGCCAGTTCTTTTTTCTGTTCATTGATAATGGCAAAGCTCTGATTTTCTAACACTAATTTGCGAGGTGCGCGTTTGGCTGAAGGTTTGACTGGTTTTGTTGCTCCTGAACCTACGATATCGGAAAATTCAAACCCTTCACTTTTAAGTGCGCTTAATAATTTCTGCGAAGGCAGTTTTAATTTATTGGTAACAGAGGTTAATACTTTTTTAACCTGAACTTTCTCTTCCACGCTTAACTTTTTAATTTCTGCGGTTAATAGCTTTTCATTTAACAACGCGTTTTTTAATACCGTCATTGAATTACCTCATTTAATTATTATTGAAATATATTAATCGAACATTAATAAACCTAATTTAAATTAATGGGTTATGCAAATTGACCACGAGTTATATTTATATATATGACTCTGGTTTAGAGGTAGCTGCTCGGGTGACTACCTGTACCGTCATTCCCAGACACTGCTGGGCATTTAAAGTAAAAGCAGATCCCCACTTCCGTGAGGATGACGGCTTGGGCGTGAACGTGACTGACGGAGCGAGAGGATGGCTGAAGGGGTCAGGATGACGGAATAACATGCGAGCGAAAGCGCACTCGGTGACTACCTGTACCGTCATTCCCAGACACTACTGGGAATCTATAGTAAAAGCAGATCCCCACTTCCGTGAGGATGACGGCTTGGGCGTGAAGGTGACTGACGGAGCGAGAGGATGGCTGAAGGGGTCAGGATGACGGAATAAGATGCGAGCGAAAGCGCACTCGGTGACTACCTGTACCGTCATTCCCAGACACTACTGGGAATCTAAAGTAAAAACAGATCCCCACTTCCGTGAGGATGACGGAATGACCGTTAGGGTGACAGAACAGGATGCGAGCGGAAGGGGTGAGGATGACGGAATGGGCAGTGTCCGCGCTGTTTTTTAGCGACGAAAAACGTCTCAGAAAATTGCTCCATGCATTTTCTGAGATCTGAGACCGGAAACCTAGCCATTGCGCATCAACGATTAGCAATGGCGATCAATCAATCACACAATACTCCGCATAAGCCCCAGCTTCTCGGGAAGACCAGTCACCTTTAGATTTCGCATCCATTTGTGCACACCATTCCGTCTTACCAACTTCGCATTTGACCTTATATTCCATGGAATCAAGCTCTTTGGCATACACTTCAGGGTTGTCTTTGACGTTTTCACACCAAATTCGTTCTCGCTCTTGATCATTCTCTTCTTCGGTCATAAACCCGGTGAGAAAAAGGAAAGTTAAACTAATAAGGATGATTTGCTTCATAATTTTACTCCTGCACTAAAACTGAATAAAGCGTAGCAGAAGAAAAGTAAAAGGTGAGAAACACGGTAACAGCAAAGCGGGGCTCATTATTGAGAACCTTACCGTCAGGACAGGATCTCAATAAAGGTGACAGACGCAGCAAACCACGCTACGTCAAGGTGACAATTCGAAATAAAGTTTCGAACGGTGACAAGCCACGCTCTTGCCTTAGACACCTTGACACCCTTAGACACCTTTAGGCACCTTTAGACACCGTTGATTTTCTCACCTTTAGACACCGTTGCTTTAGCAAAAGCTTTATCCACCCGCGCAGCCTTTCCGTCATTCCCAGATACTACTGGGAATCTAAATCAAAAGCAGATCCCCACTTTCGTGAGGATGACGGGTTGAGCGTTAGGGTGACGGCGTGGGCGTGAATGAAGGTGACGGCGTTGGCGTGAAGGTGACGGCGTGGGCGCGAGAGTGACAGAGAGGGTCGTTCCAGCAAGACATTTCCATCCACGCCGTAGTCACCAAAAACCCGCCAGGACTAGGGTTTTATCCACCAGTTAACTGCGTTAACGACTTGTTTTATCCACCCGTTAACGCAGTTAACCGCTAAACACTTCTTTAAAGTACTCGACTAACAAACGTCGGTCATAACCAAATGATTCATTCGCTTCCAAACCAAACAAGGTACGGGACAAATAGCCCATATCTTTAATGTTGGCAGTTTCTGTTTTGACAACACTACCGGCCGCATCTTTTATTTCATATTCAAATTCCATACGCGGAATATAGGAGTCCTTCAGAACTCGAATCTCCTGCGCATTGAATCGCGTCTCCCCCGCTAAATCAATATCCGAGAATTTAAGTTCAATGGTGACATTTCTCTCTTCAACCGAATCGGCTAATGCCTCGGCCAGGCTTTTCGCAACACTGTCCTCAAATTTCGACTGGACCATCGTATTACCTGCATCAATATCACTAAAGTCAGCGGTGTTGAGCAATGTTACCGTAACGTTTCGATCGGTAACCGTTACGTTTTTTGGGGCTTGTTCTGTGCTTGAGCAAGATACCAGCAAAATAGCGAGGATCGCCATCAACAGTTTATTCATCGTTTCCTCCTTCTGAAACTTTACCTTTGATTCTAGTCGATATACGGGGGGCAGCACTTGAATTACGAACGGTAACAGTCCTGAATCACAGATACCGGACGGGTCTCAAACTTAACGAAGGTGTCAGACGTAGCAAACGACTCTACGTCAGGTGACAATTCAAAATAGAATTTCGAACGGTGACAGTCCGGAAGCAAATACTCCGGACAGGTGACAAGCCACGCTCTTGCCTTAGTCACCTTTAGACACCTTGACACCTTTCGACACCGTTGCTCTTACCACCTTTCGACACCGTTGCTCTTACCACCTTTCGGCACCGTCGCTTTTTTTGACACAATGAAGCCGTGAATTAATCACAACAATCTCTTTGCATCCCGATAAAAGTTTTCATGAGTCCCAATTGTTAATAACTCAAGCACAACCGAACCATCTTCATAGCTATAGCCTAAAAGCGTTAATTGCTTGACCATTTTAAATTTATGTACTCGCATAAACGAAAGGTCACCTTTTTTTTGCTCACCGAGTAAGGGGTCTTCAATTAACGCTCTAATGGCTTTATCTAGATCTGATTTTTGGTTCTCCCGAAGTTTTTTCGTCGTTTTTTTAAAACTTGGGGTTTGTAAAACTTTGGATATTTTAGCCAAAGTCGTATTCCTCAAGTTTTCCGGCTTCTTTTTCTGCTTTAGCAATAATCGCTTGCTTAACAAATTCATATGGAAGCTCAGGATTGTCTTCCATGATTTCACCAATCTTTGCCCAATGCTCAATTTGTTTCGGTGTGGTTCGATTTAGTGCCTTTGCCATAATAGCGGCTTTATCGACTAAATCCTGATCTAATCTAATGCTTGCTGTTGCCATGATATTTCTCCTATTGCACCAGCAATAGTAGCACTCAGCCACTATTGATGCAAAACACCACAACACCAAGGTGACAAGTTAGACAACGGTGACAGTCCGACATCGAAGATTCCGGACGGGTGTCAAACCACGCTCTTGCTTTAGTCACCCTTAGACACCTTTCGACACCTTTAGACACCGTTGCTTTAGCAAAAACCTCTTACCAAGCCCCTGAAACCGGAAACCTGAGACCAGAAACCTAAAAAAGTAAATCTATCGATTTACTTTTTTCCATGTCAGCTTTTTTACCAACCTCCCCCTAACCTCAACCGACCCTTCATCTAACCCTTTGTTTCTATGTACGAAAACACTCGTCATATATCTTGGCCTAAAATATGCTTGAGAACTCAATGCGTATATCGACATACCACATGCAGTAGCCGTTTAAGGAGGAATTCTTTTAACGAACTTGGAATTTAAGCATGATCACTTTAAAAACCTTGCTAAAAGTGAGCGGTATCACACTTTTACTTAGCCTTTCCTCGGCCGCTAACGCCGAACTGATTAAACTACTCGACTTTACGGAAACAAAACCCAAAGATGAAGGTGCGGTACCGGGCGTTTTCACCTTTACCGACCTGGGTGGGGTTGAAGGCTTTAACGTCACCTTTACTACCAATACTGGTGACGACCACTGGTTGGATGCCGGCTCAGGGTTGGGCATTTGCCCACTGGATGACTGTAACCGCAATTCAGAAGACAATATCAATGAAGGCGAAGGCATAAGCTTTAGCTTTACCCTTGACGGTACGCCAATTGTTGTTGCGGATTTCACCATGCTGTTTGCAGGTCATGATGGGGAAGGCATTATCGATTCGATGATCAGTGCCGATGATGTCACCACAAATATGATCAGCGAAGCCATGCCATTAACCACATATACCGTGGCCAGCGATACCTATGCCTTTGTGGTCACCTCAGGTGAGCTGTATCTCGGTTCCATTTGGATTGACAGCGAAAGCTTTCCCCCAAAAGAGGTACCTGAGCCGGCCAACGTATTATTGCTGCTAACCGGTCTTGCCGGGCTTTTGGCATCAAGAAAGCGTAAATAGACCAACACGTTGCAGGGTTAGTGCCATAAGCTGCTACATGCTAACTCAGAACACCACGAACAGAGTGTGCAAGCGTTACCGCCACTCCGTTCGTGTTTATCCGCACATTCGATAACACAGACTTACCGAGGATATGATGAAATGCTTCACCCCATTAATCACTAACATGGCGCGCTGCGTCACTCTGTTAGCCTTGCTGTTAACGCTTACCGCTCGTGCTGAGTTAATTGAAGCCGATGCGTTTGACGACGGCGATAACAAAGCATTCACTCTGGATTTAACCGGGTATGATTTGATCTGGCTCGATGTATCTGAAGTCAAGAACCTTGATATCGATGATATTCAGGTATTATTGGAGGGCAGTTTGCAAGCGCAAGGATGGCGGATCGCGACATTCAATGAAGCCAATCAATTGTTAGATTTTCTGTTTATCCAAAGCCTTGTGCCCGAATCCGTGAGCTACCCTGAGGCTGTTCCGCAATGTATACCGGAATTATTTTGTACATTTATTGAGTATGGTGGCGTGAACAGTGAAACCTGGGCGGGACATCATGCCATTGTAGGCCTGGACGCGCTAACCGATGAGACCTTTGCGCACACCTTTTATGTGTCAACCCGAAAAAATACCTACCATGATTTCAACCTGACCTATAAAAGCCTGATCCCAGCAGCCAGCTTAGAAGGGTACCCTGAACTTTCTCATCCCGATGTATACCTAAATGGTTATAACTCTACATTACCCATGTTTATGGATGCAGACTATATCCCAACACTTGATCCCAACGCCCAACCGTTTTCCTTTTTGCTGGTTAAAGGCCCCCAACAAATCCCTGAGCCAGGATCCATATTGCTGTTAGTATTGGGGTTGTTGGTGGTAAAAATAGGTGGCAGACGCAGATAGACAACGGTGTCAGACGCTGCAAACCACGCTGCGTCAAGGTGACAATTCGAAATAGAATTTCGAACGGTGACAGTCCAAAATCAAAGATTCCGAACAGGTGTCAAGCCACGCTGCGTCAAGGTGACAATTCGAAATGAGATTTCGAACGGTGACAGTCCGGAATCAGAGATGCCGGAAAGGTGTCAAGCCACGCTCTTGCCTTAGTCACCCTTAGTCACCTTTCGACACCTTCAGACACCGTTGCTTTTCTCACCTTTCGACACCCTTAGACACCGTCGCTTTTTACACCGTCGCTTTTTTCTCGCTTAAGCTTACTCCGGTGACTACCTTCACCCTGCTATTTTCATTAGCCTGCGAGTCCACATGTTTATTTAGCTAAGTTTTTAGCCATAGTTTGCTTGAACGTAAAGATTAATAAAGCTGGAGACTAGCTATGTATCACGAAAAACTTGACGTTTGGCAACGAAGCTGTGAGTTATCAGTAAGAATTTATAGAGAGACTGATAACGTAAAAGACTGGGGGTTTCGGAACCAAATCACCCGCTCAAGCTTATCAGTGCCAAGTAACATTGCCGAAGGTATAGAAAAACCAACAGCCAAAGATAAACAAAAATTTCTCTACATCGCTAAAGGATCATTAGCGGAACTAAAAACTCAATTTATTATTGGTGAAAAAATTAACTACATCCCGCAAGAAATTACAAAAGAATGTAAACAAGAAATCGAAGTCATAGACTTTATGCTAACGAGGTTAATTAGTAGCATATCAGGTAAAGGTTAAGGTAGGCTTAATGAAGGTGACAGACGCTGCAAATGACGCAGATAGGCAACGGTGTTAGACGCTGAAAATGACACAGCGTCAAGGTGACAAGTTAGACAACGGTGACAGACGCTACAAACAACGCAGCGTCAAGGTGACAATTCGAAATGAAATTTCGAACGGTGACAGTCCGGAACCAAATATTCCGGACGGGTGTCCACGCTCTTGCCTTAGTCACCTTTAGGCACCTTTCGACACCCTCAGACACCTTTCCTTTTCACACCCTTAGGCACCGTCGCTTTTCTCACCGTCTTTTTTTTACACCTTCGCTTTTTTCATCCTTGTAAAAACAAAGCCTCCGATAGCGCCCGCGAGACATTGCGCGTAAAAGCCCCAACCTCTGGCACCGGCGATCACGTTGATGTTCATGATGGATTCAATCGCGGTTAGTACTGTAATAAAAGCCACGATGCCAGCCAAGACAAACAATACAGCGCGATAGGCATTCAGTCGTTTGGCGATCAATCCGGCAACGAAAAAAGCGATTAACAGGGCGATCGCGATTATCATCCCGTACGTGGGTAAAAGCCCGAGCCAATCGTCAACCGTTAAGTTAACACGATCATTAAACTCGACCACAACGCCAACCTTTACTAATTGATTGACAACATATTGGCTATGGAACAAGCTAGCCAATGTGAATGTTAGCAACCAAGAAGCGAAAAATGGGAGCAAAAGGCGTGTCAAAAATTGCATGGTTTTCTCAACGTAAAGCAACGAGTTTTTCTTACCCTAACAAACGCTTGCAACGTAAACAATTCTTCAATGATTTTGTCTTGTCCCTATGTGCTTTTTTTTCCATGCATGCCAACGGTGCAGAGCCTGACAAAGACTATCGTGTGCAGACCCTGGCGACCGAATTACGCTCCCCCTGGAGTATGGTGGAATTACCCGGTGGTATCTGGTTAATTACCGAACGCGATGGCCATGTGGTGATCGCACAAGGTGCGGAGCAATCCAGAGTTAACTTAGGGCTTGATGGGTTATATGTCGCCGGTCAGGGAGGGTTACTGGATATCGTACTATCCCCGGATTTTCATACAACCAACGATGTGATTTTCACCTACGCTCAGGGCGAGCAAAAAGCCAATCGTCTGGTTGTCGTCAAAGCCAGGTTTAACGGTTCAGGTTTTTCTCAGCCAGAAATCGTCTATCAGGTAGCAACCGATAAAGGGACACCGCAACATTATGCTGGGCGAGCGCTGATCCTGCCGAACAACACCCTTATGCTCTCCAGCGGTGATGGGTTTGATTATCGGGAACAGGCACAGGTGATCAGCAGTCAACTTGGCAAAGTATTACGCATAAATCTAGATGGCAGCATCCCCAAAGATAATCCTTTTATGGCTCACCAACACCCCGCGGCACACGCTGTTTTTTCACTGGGCCATCGCAACCCCCAGGGGTTAGTGTATGACTATGACACAAAGCAAATTGTCAGCCATGAGCATGGCCCGGCAGGCGGTGACGAATTAAACTATCTGCATGCGGGCACCAATTACGGTTGGCCTGTTATCACCCATGGCAAAGATTATTCTCAAGCACGCATCTCCCCTTTCACCGACTATGAGGGGATGCAAAAACCCACGGTTGATTGGACGCCTTCCATTGCCCCGTCCGGCATGGCTTATTATGGTACCCAGCAAACAGCATTCCCCTCACTACAAAAACATGTCCTGATCACCACCCTGGTAGATAGAAAACTCTATGCTGTGGATTTAGCGAATGGCACGTTTACCCGATCCCATGTGTTTCCGGAGATTGCCGGACGTTTAAGGGATGTGTGGATCACCCAAGCGGGGAATATCGCGGTATTGACCGACGGAGATGGTGCAAAATTGCAATTGATAACACCAAGGCGTTAAAGCCTGAAACCTAGAGATTCTTACCGCAGGTCAGAATCTCGCGGAAGGTGACAATTCGAAATAAAATTTCGAACGGTGACAGTCCGGAAGCAATTACTCCGGACAGGTGACAAGCTTATCGAAGGTGACAGTCCGGAATCAAATATTCCGGACTGGTGTCAAGCCACGCTCTTGCCTTAGTCACCTTTAGACACCTTGACACCCTTAGGCACCGGTTCTTTTTTTTCACCTTTAGACACCGTTGTTTTTTTACACCGTCGCTTTTCTCACAGTTGCTTTAGCAAAAGCCCCTGAAACCAAAACCCTAGAGAGCCCTGAAAAGCAGTTTTAATCAGCGACCGCTGTTAAAACTGCCTTTCGCACGGTATCCCATCATTATCACCATCCATCTTGGTATTCGGGCAATGGCGGATAAAAAACAGGGCTTCTTCATAGGAGCGCATTTGTGAGCAATGCTGGCGACCATCGCATGTAAATTCCGGTTCATCAAATATTGAACGTTGAGCTTGCCGTGGTTTGCGTGGTTTAGCCGGTTGAGTGTCCGGCGATATTGCCAATTGTTTTTCTAATTGGGTTGGCGCATCGCTAACGGTAGTTGTGCCACCGCCCAAATAAAGCTGATAGGCATCAATTGCAACAAATACCAACGCAAGAAAAATGATAGAACGAACAGTGCGAGCGAATCTACTATCTGACTTACCCGAGTAACTGCGCCTATGTCGCGTATGTTGCTTATGTTGCTTATGTTGCTTATGATGATTGCCTCGAGGCTTTGTTGATTTCGCCACCACCCCTTCTATACGCCCGGAAGAGGCTCGAAGCTTACCTCCCGCTTCCTCAATTACTGTAACGTGAACATAGTCGCCTTGTTTCGGCTCGCGGCTCATGTGTTTTAACAGGCTAATATGGAGAAACACATCTCTTGGTAATTCATCGACATTAACAAAGCCAAAGCCTTTATCTTCATTCCATGTTTTTATTTTGCCACGGTAAGTTTTCTGGCTATCAATTCCGTTCATTACTGCTTCCATTTACATAAATCGGTAGGACTTTGTGATATTAACATGAAAAGAAATCCGTTCGAATCCGGATATTAATCAATAATTCTTACTTAGGCAGTGAAATATTATGCCAAAGAGTTCAAGAAAATTGCACGGTTCAGGACTTGACCCCGTATATCCACCCCTTCATTTCCAGCCACGACTGGAAATCAAAGCCTTAATTCTCGTTAAACAATCTCCTCTTTACTGCGCCCTTTAATCGAAAAAAGCCCAACCATAAAGTTGAGCTTTTCTCTTGCACGGATCAAGATCTGACCCCATTCAACACGATTCAATATCAGTCCTCGTTCTCTTTGCTTTGGTAATAGGCCCAGAAGTAACCACCTGCCTTTGGCCTCTGGCCTTTACATACCATACTAATATTCGAGCTATTAATATTCAGTTTCCTCGATGCGTCTGATATCGAGATAAAAGTCCTTAACACCTTGCCTGAGTCGGGATCTACCATATTTACTGCTTTACACTTTGCTCGAGTTGCTTTTTCAATACCGCATAGAGGGCAACCTGTCCCACTTGTTCTTTTGGAAATCGAAGCTTTGTAAACATTTCTGCAATTAGAACATTCCCACCAGGCTTTAAAGTCCGTTCCTCGTTGAAAATGTTCAGGTTGTTGCTTTCCATTCTTAGTGGGGTGCCACTCTTTAGCTATTTCAGGGTAAAGATATTTTAAAGACTTGGTTTTTAGGTCTGTTTTATACTGCAAAATTTCAGGCCTATCCCTTTCGATATCTATATCTACTGGGCAACGCAGCAACCAGGTGCTTGAGTAATTAATATGCCTCAAGAGTTCATCGAGCACTTCCTCTAAGTTTTTAGGTTCATAAAGCCTATCCATTCCAAACATTCTGTCTGCAATATTTGAGGGAAATTCTGGCATCTTTTCCCTGAGCCTGATTAGCTTTATTCCCTGCTGTTTACAAATTTGATACTTCCGCTCTTCCCGTTTTCTTGTATATTTTTTATGCCAAGCTTCACCATCATATTCGATCGCCAATTTAATCGACGGTATATAGATATCTAATTCCATTCGTTCGAGGAAATCCGCGGTATAACGATTTAAAGCATCAGGGTAAAGTTTCTTGATATAAAAATAAGTTGCTTGTTCAGCAAAAGAAGTCTGCCTACCATCATTACATTTGGGGCATTCCGTTCCATGTGCTCTATGGAGAATCGTGGCTTGATATTCATGACGATGTGGGCAAAGCCACCACACTTTCTTACCACTGCCGTACGTCACGTCGTTAGTTGTCAATTCATTTTTTATTGGATGCCATTCCTTTGCTAAATGTGGGTGCGTTGTAACGAGATCATTCTTACCTACAACTACCACTTTATTGGCACATGAAGGGCACCCTCGGCCATTAACTCTATTATTGATTTTAGCTGACCAACTATGGCTGCAGGTTAAACAAACCCACCATGCGTATTTATTACTTTGTGGTTTAACATCAGATGGGCATATTGCACCATTCTTTTTATTGTCCCACTCCCTGGAAATGTCTGGATATTCTAATTCTAAATTGCAGCTTTCAAGTTGTTTAGCACTCTTACAATCATTACAGCCAATATAACTTTTGATACTTTTTTTAATTTTGTTTCCACACTCATGGCAACGCCAGTTAGCTTGATACCTCGCTCCCTTCGCGAACATATTTGGCAATAATCTACCATTTCCATCAGGGTCCCAATCTCGTGCGATAACGGGATGGGTGTTAGCAATACTATCTTCTTCGTTAAAACTTAGCCTCCTACTAGCAGAACAGTTGCGACATCTAGTTTTTTTGACAGTCCGGTGATAGATTGCAGTTTTCCATTTGTTGTTACATAAGTAACAAATCCAGGAAGCTTGTTTGTTGCTGCCAATGACGAGCTCAGCAGGATTTAACTGGTGATTTTCCTCGAAATCCCACTCCTTCATTAATTCAATTTCGTCAATCAAGTATCGCTTTGCTTTCACTTTTCAAATCCCTTTTAAGACCGTACCTTTATCTTACATTGGGGTTACAGGTATTCGCGGGTAACTACTCTACATGGTCAATTGAACCTACTTACTTTCGCGTTCAATTTCAAATGTAAATTTATGCCGATTTCAGAAACGAAAAAAGCCCAACCGAAAGGTTGAGGTTTCTGCACGGTTCAAGACCCGACCAAGTATAGTGATCTGAAACCTGAGCCCTGAAACCTATAAGAGTAAATTGATCAATTTACTCTTTTATTTGTCAGCTTTTTTTACAAATATTGAATTTTTTGGATTTACGTTTTTAGGAAGGATTTCGTAAAGAATTGATGTTTGGAGTGTATTTGGGAAAAATTTATTGATTGGCGCGATTTATGCACTGATCACGACATGCAATTTTGCATACTGTCCATGCAGTCGATTTTACGAGGTAACTATCATGGCAAGAATACTATCTTTACTCAAAATAAGCTTTGTAATGCTGTTATTAAGCTTACCCATTGCGGCAAATGCCGAACTAATCAAACTGTTAGATTTCACAGAAACCGCTGAAGAAGATGAAGGGCCTATACCAAGTCCATTCACTTTTGAAAATCTATTAGGAATTGAGGGCTTTAATGTAACTTTCACTACCAATACTGGTGCTAATCACTGGTTAGATGCCGGTTCAGGTTTGGGCATTTGTCCGTTGGATGATTGTAATGCTAATTATGAAGATAATATTAACGCGGGAGAAGGCCTGACGTTCGAATTCACCCTTGGTGGTTCGCCTTTTGCGGTTGAGGACTTTACCATGTTTTTTGTCGGTCATGATAACGAGGGAGGTGTTGTTGATTCAACAATATTGAATTATGGTGAATTTCCACAAGGCATAAATAGTCAAAATAATTTTTGGATGTATCGAAGAGTAACGGACATTTTTACTTTTACAGTCACCTCTGGTGAGCTGTACTTGGGCTCCATCTGGATTGACGATGGTTTGGTACCTCCACAAGGAATTCCGGAGCCTGGAAATATATTATTATTCTTAACTGGCATGGCAGGTTTACTATTAGCACGAAAAAAACGAGGCGAAAATATCTAAACAAAGGTTGTGAGTAGTGAGAGATAAGACGAAAGTTTTCTTCCCTTCTAACGCATCACAAGCATAAAAAACCAGCTCAATTGAGCTGGTTTTATTTTTTTGTAAAAGAAAATGCATCGTAGTTTGCATCGCAACACCTACACTTTAACACTTACATCTTAATACTTTGAACTCACAACTTTGTCTCACCACTTTCATCTTATTTCTTTGAACTCACAACTTTTATTTACTTATAAGAATTAATGCTAAACATTAGTACGCATTCTTATTTATAAACCCCTTGAAGATAGTCAAAAAGATAATTTTAATATCCCAATAGGTAGACCAGTTATTGATATAATCGAGATCGTAATCGATTCGTTTTTGCATTTTATCTATAGTATCAGTTTCTCCGCGCCAACCGTTAATTTGTGCCCAACCGGTAATGCCGGGTTTTACTTTATGGCGCAACATATAACCATCGATTAATCGACGATATTCTTCATTATGCGCCACCGCATGTGGTCGCGGTCCAACGATAGACATTGAGCCTTGTAAAACGTTAATAAATTGCGGAAGCTCATCCAAAGACGTCTGCCTTAAAAATGAACCAAGTGGGGTTATGCGCGAATCACCTTTTTGCGCTTGTTTAACGCTAGTTCCATCATCACCCACCGCACCGCTACCATGCACCTTCATTGAGCGGAATTTCCACACATTTATCGGCCTACCGTCAATACCATAACGGTTTTGTTTAAAAAACACCGGACCGGGAGACGTTAATTTAATAGCCAAAGCAATGATGGCAATAATAGGAGAAATCAGTAACAAAATAACACTGGCTAAAATAATATCCTGTGTCCGCTTTAATAAACGGTTGGTCCCTTCCATTGGGGTATCATAAATGGATATTACCGGCATACCATTTAAATGGCCCATGCGAGCATTTAACAATTCGAACGAGAACATATCCGGCACAAAGACAACTGAGCAAGTGGTATCAGCTAATTCCGCCACAATTTTTTTAATAAACACATCATGGCGCATTGAAAGGGCAATATAGACACGGTCAATTTTAAGGCGTTTCGCATCATGAATTAGATCTTCCGAGTTGCCAACCACCTCGAGGGTTTCACCACCAATTTCCATAGCACCTGTACGAACATCATCATAAAACGCTGCGACTTTTAATCCTAACCCAGGCGATGTGATGATATTCTCTGCGAGTTTTCGTCCCGTATCCCCTGCCCCTATAATCACAGCCGTTCTCTGGTTATAGCCATTGCGTCTCATAAAACGGAGAAACTGCCGCAATGTAATTCTGGAAATAGCGAAATACACCATCTGGCTGATAAACCAAATCAACATGGCTTTATCGTAAGCTGTTGATGATTCCACCAGAGTATAAAAACAACTAAAGGCTAAAGCAAAGCTAACCAGCCAATACTTAACACACTTAACCACCTCATTTATGGTGCTTTCACCACGCATTGAAAGGTATAGGCCACGAAAGCTAGCGATAAACTGAAAACTCATGGCAGCCACTAACGTAGCTAAAATAAACCTCAGGTCTAAGGAAAATTGGTCGGTTAGGTAGGTGGCCAATAAAAAACTAGCAGGTATCGATGCAATATCGATGAGTTGATTGACAAGCGTGATTAATGAGGAGTGACTTTGAAGAATACCGTGTTTCATAACTACTGTACTTCTTTTTTATTATCTCAAATCTACAATATAAAAATTAACGGGCAAGAACAAGAAAAGCAGGATAAAAATAGGGAGGGATAAGGAGAAGGTTGTGAGTGAAAAGGTGAAGGTTATGCGGGATAAGATGAAAGTAACTTGATACTTTGACCTTGACGCCTAAACATCTTGACTCCTTGAACTATGGTCCTTGCCCCCTTGACTCCTGTTCCTTACCCTCTAAGAACCTTTAATATCTCTTTTGTTTTCTCTTCCATCAAAGCAACGTTCGCTTTAGATTCTACATTTAATCTGACTACAGGTTCTGTGTTCGATGAACGAAGGTTAAAACGCCACTCACCATTTTCCGTTCTCAATTCCATAGCAATGCCATCGGTTTTATCGACACGATGAGCATCACGCTGGTAAATATCTCTTACCCGTTGAATCGAAGATTTTGGGTCAACTAATTTTGAATTAATTTCTCCAGATGAGGGATATTTAGCGATACGTTCGCTTACCAAAGATGACAATGTTTTATTTTTTACTGAAAGTAACTCTGCAACCAATAACCAAGGGATCATCCCTGAATCGCAATAGCCAAAATCACGAAAGTAATGGTGCGCACTCATTTCACCACCATAAATGGCATTCTCAGCACGCATCCGCTCTTTAATAAACGCATGACCCGTTTTACTCTGAATCGCCTCACCACCAGCAGCTTCCACCAAATCAATGGTATTCCAAGTTAACCGCGGGTCATGAATGATTTTCTCCTTGACTCCTTGCTCCCTTGACTCCTGTTGCAGAAACGCTTCAGCCAGCAACCCTACGATGTAATACCCTTCAATAAACTGACCTTTTTCATCAAACAAGAAGCAACGGTCAAAATCACCATCCCAGGCAATGCCCATATCGGCATTATGTTCAATTACTGCATTGGCAGTATCTTCTCGACATTCTGGCAATAAGGGGTTAGGAATACCATTAGGGAATTTTCCATCGGGCTTATGATGGACTTTGATAAACTCAATTTCAGCACCAGTAGCCTTTAGCGCACTTTCAATCGCATCGAGCGCAGGCCCTGCCGCCCCATTACCGGAATTGACAACCAGCTTTAACGGCTTCAGTTTTTTAACATCAATAAATTCCAGCATATGCTGCGCATATTCCGCTTTTAAATTCCGGGTCAGATAGGTTCCACGTACAGAAGATGATGGTGCTTTCATCTCACCACTCACTACTTTCTCAGCGGTTTGCTTGATAGCCAGCAACCCTGTATCACCTGAAATAGGTTTCGAATCTTCTCGCACCAATTTCATACCATTGTAATCCATCGGGTTATGAGACGCGGTAACTTCGATACCACCACAAACGCCTAGATGACGCGTTGCAAAATAAATCTCTTCTGTACCTGTCATCCCTAAATCAATAACATCAACCCCTTCATCCTGCAAACCACAAGCAAGCGCTAGCTTCAATCGCTCAGATGTCAGGCGAATATCTCCACCAACAACCACGGATTTAGGTTTAATTTCCAACGCGAAAGCACGACCAATGGCATAGGCAATGTCTTCGTTGAGTTCGTCCCCTAACTTGCCGCGGATGTCGTAGGCTTTGAAACAGGTTAATTTTTTTTGCACGGTACACCTTTAAAAATTAAGTTGTGAGATAAAAGGGATAAGATGAAAGTGCTTTATCATCGGTGCTACCTATTTCTCACGTTTATTCTTTGACTTGTCGTGGTCAAGCAATTGGCCACAGTTTTAATACTTATATATTCTTTCGTTATGCGTTTATCAGGCCTTGAAGCATTTTAGATATCTTTATTGAACTAGCTTTTAGCATTTCACCATCGTGTTTGGAAATGTAGTTAATATCAATAGCTACATATAACTGCGATCTAAGCTCCGCTGATGAGGCTTTAGCGTAATAAAGAAAGTTGATTTTGTCTTTTATAGAAAAGCGCTCATATCCTTCAGCGATATTCGATGATATTGAGAGAGCAGAGCGCGTAATTTGGTCTTTAAAACCGAAATCCCTGTAATTAGCCATTAATTTATAAATGGCTACCGTTAAATGGTGAGACTCTTTCCATACAGCTAAATCTTCGAATTGCACCCTAACCTCCTTGTTGGATAAATTGAATTCGAAGTTAAGTGTAGATAACAATAAAGATAAAAGTTCCAACGGAAAAGATGGAAGTAAGTTTATTCTTTCATCTCACTACTCACCACTTTTTTAGACGCGCCCGTAACGGTCCTCAAACCTTACAATATCATCTTCCCCTAAATAGCTACCGCTTTGCACTTCGATAAGTTCAAGGGGTAAAACGCCTGGATTTTCCAGGGCATGGACGACACCCGCGGGGATATAGGTGGATTGGTTTTCTGTTAAAAGAAATACTTCATCACCATTGGTTACTTTGGCGGTTCCGGAGACTACGATCCAGTGTTCGGCACGGTGATGATGCATTTGGATGGAAAGTTTTTCACCAGGTTTTACGGTGATTCGTTTCACCTGATCCCGTGAGCCAAAATCGATTGAATCATAATGGCCCCAAGGGCGATACACCTGGCGGTGTAAATTCGCTTCGGTTCGGCCTTTGCTATTGATTTGTTGAACAATTTTTTTAACGTCTTGCACTTTATCTTTATTAGCAACAAGCACGGCATCTTTGGTTTGTACGATAACTGTATTTTCAAGCCCTACGGTTGCCACTAACTTATTTTCAGCAATAACCAGATTGTTTTTTGAGTCGTGATTTAGCACATCTCCTTGATGTACATTACCATTGCTATCTTTATCAGAAATATCCCAAATTGCCGAAAAACTACCGATATCATTCCAGGAAGCATCTAAAGGAACCACAACTGCTGCATCGGAGTCCTCAGCCGAACAAATAGGTTCCATAACGGCATAATCTACCGATTCATCGGGACAAGACTCAAATGCTTTTTTGTCTACACGAATAAAATCCATATCACTCGAAGTATCTTTTAACGACGCTTCACAAGCATTTAAAATATCAGGTCGGAATTTACCTAGCTCTTCGATATAGCGGCTCGCCTTAAACATAAACATACCGCTGTTCCAGAGATACTCACCAGAAGTAAGGTATTCTTTAGCTGTTGGTAAGTCCGGTTTTTCAACGAAGGAGCCTACAGAGTAGGCATCAAGGGATTCAAGGGCCTCGGCGTCAAGGGATTCAAGGCCGTTGGTCAAGGTAGAGTCAGGACCTTTCATCTCACCACTTACCACTTTCCCCTTTCTTATATATCCGTACCCGGTTTCAGCATGGGTTGGTACTATGCCAAAGGTTACAAGTTTACCAGCTTCTGCCTGCTCTAAACCTGTATTCACGACAGACTGGAACTTATCTATGTCGCCGATAACATGATCCGCTGCCAACACCAGTAGCACAGGATCGTTGCCTTGTTGAATTTCTGACAATGCAGCTAAAGCTATGGCAGGTGCAGTATTTCTGCCTACGGGCTCTAGGATGATTTGCCCTAATTTATCGATTTCTCGTAACTGTTCGGCCACAATAAATCGATGTTCTTCATTACAAATCGTTACCGGTTCAAAGGCGACCAGGCCATCCAGGCGCTTAACCGTTTCCTGAATCATGGTGAAGTCAGAAGAGATTTTTAAAAATTGTTTGGGAAATAGTTTTCGGCTCATTGGCCACAGGCGGCTTCCATTACCGCCAGCCATAATGACAGGTTTTAGCATAATCGTTCTTCTTGTTAGTTAATTAGGTGTCAAGGTATCAAGGTTTTACAATTCAAGGCCTCAAAGTGTCAGAGCTTTTTAGCCCGACATTTCAAGACTTATCGCTAGGTTTACAGTCAAGGGTTAGGCTAAAAGGGTTAAGTCTGAAATTCAATAATTGTCGACCAGGCTAAAACTCTTGCCCCCTTGATTCCTTGATTCCTTGATTCCTATTCTTATTCTCTGTTCTCAAAATACCACTTGCTGTGTTGATGTACAAAGCGTTTCCTTTTTAACTGGAGGAAACGAGTAGTAAGATGAAAGTGGTAAGGTGAAAGACGAGCACTTTCTTCTTACCATTTATTTCTTATCACTTATCGTGAAGTTGTTTTCTTGCTTAGGATCAAAATACCATTTGCTGTGTTGGTGTACGTCCCTTGTGGAAAGTAACTCATCAACGCTTAAAAACTGGTATTTACTGTGCTGTTGGTTTGGGAGATCCGCAAGCTTTATTTCTAAGGTAATTTCGTAAGCTAATACCACGTAGTGGGTACTTGTTGTTTCTTGGCTTTTCTCGTTTAAACTCGAATTAGTATCAAAAACACAATCATCATAGAAGTGTTGATACACTCCAATAAATCTTGCACTTTCAAAACCTTGATAGCCCCCCCCTTGAGCCCTTGAAGATTCATCTCCTTGATTCTTTTCCACCTTGACACCTAATTCCGCTTCAACCAATCTTTCGAATGCGGAATCAATGCTCTCATCTTTTACGATTCTGCCGCCAGGAACAAACCAATATCCCTGCGCAGGTCGATTATTGCGATAACCGAGCAACGCCTCACCAGACTGATTTCTAACGATAAGATCGATTGAGACCAGTGGGGTTGATGCGATTACAGTGTTAAACGTTTTTGAATCTAAGAACATTATAGTCAGGGCCTTAACGTCGAGGGGTCAAGGGGTCAAGGATCGAGCGACGATAATTAATTTCGATTAATCGAATATTTCTTGATGCCTTGAATTTCATCCTTGTTTCTTGAAGCCTACTTACGTAGGCCCTTTTCATTTTGCAAAAACCACTGATACGTCATTGTTAAGCCGTCTTTAAGTGTGGTTCTGGCTTTGTATCCAAGTGATTCCAGGCGAGAGACATCCATAAGTTTTCTTGGTGTCCCGTCTGGTTTGGTTGTATCGAATACCAGTTCGCCTTCAAAACCGATCACTTGTTTTAAGGTTTCGGCGAGTTCGCGTATTGTGCAATCAACACCCGTACCGACATTAATGTGCGACATCATTGGCGATGTCTGAGCTTCGTAGGTTTCTTTGTCTAATTCCAAAACATGGATAGATGCAGCGGCCATATCATCGACATGGAGAAACTCGCGCATAGGCTTACCCGTGCCCCAGACAACCACTTCGCTATCACCGCGCAGTTTTGCTTCATGAAAACGACGCATCATGGCTGGAATTACATGGGAGTTTTCTGGATGGAAATTATCATTTTCACCATATAGATTTGTTGGCATAACAGAACGGTAGTCGACGCCATACTGGCGGTTATAACTTTCACAAAGTTTTATACCGGCAATCTTGGCAACTGCGTAGGGTTCATTAGTTGGCTCAAGATAGCCTTTTAGTAACTCTTCTTCTTTCATTGGCTGTTCTGCCAATTTCGGATAAATACAAGAAGAACCTAAGAAACAAAGCTTTTTCACGCCAGCGGCATACGCCTGATGAATGATATTGGCTTCTATCATCAGATTTTCGTAAATAAATTCTGCAGGGTATATATTATTTGCGTGGATACCGCCGACTTTAGCCGCGGCTAAATAGACCTGATCAATCTGCTCCGTTTCAAAGAAAGCTTTAACGTCCGCTTGTGACGTTAAATCAAGCTCGCTTCGACTACGAGTGATGATTTCGTAACCGCCTTTAGCTTCCAGTTTGCGAACGATTGCTGAACCAACCATCCCTCGATGGCCAGCTACAAATACGCGAATGTTTTTTTTATTTTCCATTTTTAAAACCTTTTAATTACCACAGAGTCACCGAGGTAGAATCGGGACGCGGGAACTATCTATTCCTTTAATAACCACAGAGACACCGAGATAAAAAAGAGAGACTCTAATTATGTGTTTGTTTATTACCACAGAGGCATCGAGATAAAAAGGAGACTCTAATTATGTGTTTGTTAATTACCACTGAGGTACCGAGAATTACTTTTTGTTTCATTACCACCGAGACACCGAGATAAAAATGAGAAAAGCGAGTGTTCTGTTGTTATGTAGATAGAGTGCACGAGAAAGAGAGATCAAATGCTTACGCGTTTAATTCCATTTGTAAGTTTTGTTACATTGAAATTTATCAATAAGCCGGTCTTAATTTGTGAGAGTTTCAAGTAAGTGGTTATTGCGCTGTATGAATAGGTAATAACGTATCAACAGCCTTTAGCTCAACAATCAGTTTTCCAGGTAATAATATATCAAGTCGGTAGTTAGCATCGATGGCAACATTCTTGTATGCGATTGGCAAAACAACCTGATTTTTTGCAATGATGCCCGCTTGATTTAATTCGTACATCAAACATTGTTCATAACTTGATTCCAATAATCCTGGCCCAAGTGTTTTATGAACCTCGATAGCACACCCGATTACCTTTTGTGTCAGGAAATCCGTTCCCATAACCACTCCCTTGCTTAATTCTCATTCAACACTCATGGCACCCAAACAACAGCTAATGCCTTAAATCATTACTCAAAATTCTCTGTGCTCTCTGTGGTAAATATAATTACCCTACCCTCTGTATTCTCTGTGGTAAATATAATTAACCATCCTCGGAGTACACTGCGATATTACCAATTGTCCTAATCTCTGTGTGCTCTGTGGTGAACTTTCTTCACAATATCTTCAGCGTTCTCTGTGGTAAATATAATTATCCATCCTCGGAGTTCACTGCGATATCAAAATTGCCCTAATCTCTGTGTTCTCTGTGGTGAGCTATCTTCAGTGCTCTCCGTGGTAAAACTTAATAACGTAACTTCTCTACAGTGAAATCTGTTATTCGTTTGCTATTGAGTTAATTACTTACTCTGTGTTCTCTGTGGTGAGCTATCTTCAGTGCTCTCCGTAGTAAAACTTAATAACGTAAGTTCTCTGTGGTAGAAATATTATTCAACCGCGATAGAAACATCATGCCCATGGGCTTTCAACAACGCATGGCGCTTAGCGATGTCCAGATCAGAGTTAACCATTTCCGCACACATTTCTTCAACAGTGATCTCTGGCACCCAGCCTAGCTTTTCTTTCGCTTTAGTAGGGTCACCAAGTAGGGTTTCGACTTCAGCTGGACGGTAATAACGCGGATCAACACGAACAATAACGTCACCAACATTTAACGCCGTAACTTTATCACCAGTGATTTTTGCAACGGTCGCGACTTCCTGCTCGCCTTCGCCTGAAAACTCTAATTCAATACCCAATTCTTTTGCGGATAAGCGCACAAATTCGCGAACCGATATTTGCTTACCTGTAGCGATAACAAAATCTTCTGCGATATCCTGCTGAAGCATCATCCATTGCATACGTACATAATCTTTAGCATGGCCCCAGTCACGAAGCGCATCCATATTACCTAGGTAAAGGCACTGCTCTAGACCTTGGGAGATATTTGCTAAAGCGCGAGTGATTTTACGGGTAACAAAAGTTTCACCACGGCGCGGTGATTCGTGATTAAATAAAATACCATTACAGGCATACATGCCATAGGCTTCACGGTAATTCACTGTGATCCAATAAGCATACATTTTTGCTACGGCATAAGGCGAACGCGGGTGAAATGGTGTTGTTTCTTTTTGAGGTATTTCTTGAACTAGGCCATAAAGCTCAGATGTAGATGCCTGATAAAATTTCGTTTTCTTTTCTAGGCCCAAAAAGCGAATCGCTTCAAGTAATCGTAATGTCCCCATCGCGTCTACATCAGCGGTGTATTCGGGAGATTCGAACGATACCGCAACATGAGATTGAGCACCTAGATTGTAAACCTCATCCGGGCACACTTCTTTCAAAATGCGAGTCAAATTAGATGTGTCAGTCAAATCGCCATAATGTAAGAAAAACTTAGGGTCTTGCTCATGCCTATCTTGATAAATATGATCTACACGTTCGGTATTAAAGGATGATGAACGGCGCTTAATCCCATGCACCTCATAACCTTTTTCCAATAAAAGCTCTGCTAAATACGAGCCATCCTGGCCCGTAACTCCCGTAATAAGGGCGACTCTATTTGTCATACTTTTTTCTTCCTTTATGTTTAATCTTATCGACATCGTGAATTAATCAATATCGCATCTATTCGTTAATTTGTGTTGAACTAACTGTTTAGTAAAGTGATATAAAAATCGTGGATTTTGCTTTAAATATCTTTTCCACAACCTGCGTGGTTCCGAGCACAGTCTAAATAGCCACTCAAAACCAAGATATTGTATCCAAGTTGGCGCGTGTTTCTTACTTCCCGCAATAAAATCAAAGGCGGCACCTACTCCCAACATCACACAGTTCAATGATTCTTTATTTGATGCCATCCATTTTTCCTGCTTAGGGCAACCAATGCCTACAAAAAGTATATTGACTTTACAATCGTTTATATGATCCACCACAGCTTTATTTTCTTCTTCTGTTAATGCCCGAAACGGTGGGGAATACTTGTAAGTGACCTGGATACTCGGAAAACTTTCTTTTAGTTTTATGACAACTCTTTCGAGTAGTAGATCCGAGCTTCCTCCATAAAACCCGATATTTAAATTTTTCTCTCCGGAAGATGCACATAAAGCATTCATTATATCCTGGCCTCGGACCTGTTCAGCTCGATTACTACCCAACAATTTCTGTGCCCAAGAAATGGGCCTACCATCAGGAATAACCATATCTGCGGAATTAACTATATTCTTAAAAGTCAAATCATCAAACGTCTCCATACACATATGAACATTAGACACGCAAACGTAAGCTCCCTTGCGCGCAAACGAAAGTTCGTGAATTAGAGTCAGACTCCCCTCTAAATTAACAACATCAACCTCCATTTCAATTACTTTATTCGATTCAAGCATTTCGAGACTCACTTATTGCTTCATGATATACATCAATCAACATCTGGTAATTTTTATCTGGCGTATACTTACTTAAATATTCTTGTCTCGCATTAACTCCCATTTGACGGCATTTTTTAGAGTTAGCAATCATCCAATTAACTTTATGGACAAGATCTTCTGAGTTTCCGGCCTCAAAATGTACCCCAGCATGTCCAGGCTGAACAATTTCCTCCATACTACCTAGCTTTGAAACGATAGCTGGAGTGCCACAAGCGAAGGATTCAACCAAAACCATAGGGAACCCTTCATACCAAGTTGAAGGCATTACAATAAAACTAGCTTTACTCATTAACTCTAATACGTCTGCTTTATTTTTTACTCCTAAAAATTCCACTCTGGAATTTGCTGCAGCTTCAACACAGCTTTGTAGAGGCCCTTTACCAACTATTTTTAATGGGAAATTGATACTATTTCCAGCCCAGGCCTGCAATAATGTGGTTACACCTTTTTCTTCACTCAATCTGCCAACAAATAATGCGTATTCCGGTTCCCTCGACTTTTCTTTACTTTCTTGAAATTCTCTCTCTATGAAGTTTGGTTTCACACAAATTTTACTTTCAGGCCATCCGGCCTCTATGAATTTCTCTTTTGAAAATCTAGTTAAAGCAATAAACCTATCAACTTTCTTATCCCATGTGCCAATGAGTTTATTACACTCAACCATAGCTACTAGCGATATCGTGCCGATATAAGAGCCTTTATAAATCTTCCTAGGAATTGTCCACCATGAATTTTTTTTTACACTTGTTTCATTAATTTTTCCGTCCACCATTAGCAACGCGGTGGGGCAAACAGCCCTGTAGTTATGTAACGTGTGAACAACAGGTACCTTTGCACGTTTTGCGGCAAAAAAAATTGAAGGGGTTAACTTAGGAAAATAATTGTGAATATGAATCACGTCTGGTTTTTCTCTATTAAAATATTTATACAAGCTCCAATATTTTAATAGAGAAAATGGAGCGCCAATTGCGGTTATTATCTTTGTTCCTATTGAATCTATATTCTTATTTGCCAAAATGAAAGATGTTACTTCGTGGCCATGTTTTTCCAGTAAACGCTTTTCACAGTCAAAAACCTCGTCCTCCCCTCCCCGCTCGAGGTAGGAATTATGAACAATTAATATTTTCATAAACCCCCTCTGAAAGTTTATCCCAACTATGTCGCTTGGCCTCCATAAAAGCTCCTTTACTTAATTTTTTCAACGTCGACTCATCAAGTTTACAAAGCTGTTCCTTTAACCTTTTGATCGCCTGGAGGTCACATATGTTATCAATATTAACTTTTAAACCACAACTTTCGTTAACAATAGTTCCCGGCCCTCCTATATTAAAACAAATAACTGGAGTGCCAAAGCTTAGAGCTTCCAATACAACCATCCCGCCAGAATCTCTCAAACTAGGAAACAATAAAACATCGTTTTTTTGATACAATAAAGGAAGTTCGTCTTGTGCAACCCAATTGACCCACTCTAGCTTTGAAGTTATGTTTAGTTCAGATGCTAGAATTTGAAGTTTTTCTTTCTCTTCGCCTTTACCGACCAGAGTAAACTTCGCATTTGGTTTTACTTTTAAAAACTCAGCGAATGCCCGTAACGCAAGGTGTATTCCTTTCAAATAAATAAAATTACCTACATATAAAATTCTTAATTTTTTTTCAGCAGCTCTTTCTACAGGAAAAGAATCGCTTGTATCAACGCCTATGGCTAACTTCACCTCAGCTTCCTTTTGATAGCGTCTGGGCAGCAGTTGTTTCGTCTCTTCTGAAGTAACAAATATTTTATTCGCACTTTTGAAGGTTAGTCTCATAAATGGGTCATATTTCACAAGTCCATTTATGCAATCTCTAATTTTTTCTCGTCCCGTTGCTCTTATACTCATACCCGCTCTCTGTAATTTAGGTATTGATTCGCCTCCTGCTACAGGCCCAAATACAAACGGGACATTAAGGGCCCCCAAAAAACTCGGTTGCCTGATACTTACAAAAGTGACATGGTGGATTACATCGTATTGCTCCTCTACGACTAATTTTTTTGCGATTTTATATATACAAAGTTGCCACAAGAAATAGTAAAGGTGAACTCCTCTATTCCCTTTTTTCCATTTCTTCAGAAGCTCAGGCAAATCGTAGTAAATAAACTTCACATTCGTTAATTTGCTAGCTTGCTCAATACTTTCTTTGTTATTTAGCCGAGTAATTACAGTTACGTCATGGCCCTTTAAACCTAACTCTTTTGCCCAATTCCAACCTACTCCGGGTTCAGATCCCCGATTGGGCTCACAGGCATATGCAGAAATTAATATTTTCATTTTTCTACTAACATATTTAAAAGTGACGTTTCAAATGCAAAATTTTCTTCTAATTTGCATTTACGAACAATTTCAATTCCTAAAAAAACGGAAAAAAGTGAATCAAACTCTTCTACCTTGAGAGCATGGACTAAATTTTTAATTAGTTCAGAACCACGTAGATTGTTGATTAGAGTTCCTTGCTGATAGTAAAACTTAAATAAATCCATATGTTCTAGTCCATTTTCAACGAAAAACTCAAAGTCTAAAGGAATTATCTTCCCATTCGACTCTATAACATTCCAAGGCGCAAAATCGCCATGTTCAAAGGCTAATCTATAACTTAAATCAGCCTTCTCTAGCATTAACAAAATTTTATCGTGAACTTCAATTAAAGATAAAGATTTTAGATCTGACAGTACACCTAGGGCTCGTGGGTGTAGCTGCAATTTCGCTTCATTTTCCCTTAGCAATTTCCCAGCAATTACCTCAGCATAGCCGTTTGATTTTCTTATCACTTTCCCATCCAAAGGTTTCAAGAGTATGTAAGGTGTATTTTCATAAAAGCCAGTATGTAAAACATTTTCCACTATCCCTATTTCTGAAAAAATTTTGTAGGCTTTTATCTCATTGTGTAAATGCTTTATTCCAGTCTCATTGAGTGGAAACTTAATATACCCGACAATTTCTGATCTTTTATTCTGCAGCTGAATGACTACTTTATCTTTACTTGTTGCAAAGTAGATCGACGATATGAAGCTTTCACCTAGCTCATACTCTAAGAATTTAATAAAATCTGAGGTGTTACTTTCTCTCGTTAAGAATATCCTTAAAACACTATCGGGTATTAAAATGATGAGCCAATAACATACAAATTTTAGTACCCGAGCTTTTAAACTGAATGGATTGTACAACTTGAATGAATTTTTAAGGTTAACTGAAGAATCTACAGCTAATTTGACTCTCGGTTTTTTAATACTTGGAAGGCTGAGGTAAAGGTTTTTGGAATTAAACTCTGTACCTATCATTCATTCTCTCCATCATTATTATTTTTATTTCTTTAGTTATATCTTCCGGTGAGTTATTGGCATCAATAACATGATAGCTGTCATCAACTGCGAGTTCTCGATAAGCTCTTATTTGCCTTCTCAATTCCTCATACTCGATTTCTTGCTTCCTTGAGTAGATAACATTTGCATCACTGATCAAGATGAAACAAATATCAGGCTTAGGAATAAAGTTTTTAAAAAACTTTGCAAAGATTAAATTCGCCCCATACCTGTAACGTTTATTATCCGCTATAATATCGTCATAAAATCGGTCAAAAATGACAAGTGACGACCTAATTTTTAAAGGAAAAATGTTTCGTATCCAACCAAAATTATAGATAAAGACAAAGTAAAATAATTTCAAAATAGACTTTGGTGCACCATAGCACGGCGAATTATGCGGATTTAAAACTGGTGCAACTGTCCTCTCCCCCTTTGTCAATTTAGGCCTTAAATGAAAGTAGCTACGGCGCCTAAACGGTAAGATCTGGTCTTCCAACTTTGAAATAATTGTTGACTTCCCAGCACCATCAGGTCCTAAAAAACTAATAATAAGGCCAGTTGGATTTGTAGCTCGCTTGAACAACCTTGGAAATTCATTTAAAGATAATTTTGTGTTTCGAGAAGATTCAAAATCTCGAAGACATTTTTCTTGATTCTGTTCTAGGGTTTTAAAATGAGCGTTTTTAAAGGCAGCAATAATAACTCCGAAACTTCCACGGAAGTGTCGTTCTATCTGAGCATTACATAAATTTTCATTTTCAGAGTATAGCTCTCTCAATAAGTCAAAAGTCTTCTTATGGAGTTGCCTCTTTTCCATTTTTTTTACAAAATAAAATATGAATTCGATATCAGGTGCCAATGTTGAAATGCCGTTACGAAAAACCCGCCTTCGAAATATTTCACCTTCATTTGCAAATTCAATGCTCTTTCTTTCTAAAACCCCGTATAAATCTAAATTCAAAATCTGATCTGTATTTGGGTCATATATAAAGAAATTTTTTGCGAACGGCCCCTGATGATAGCATTGGACAATTTTATAGTCATTTTGATTAGCAAAGTCTCTCAATATCTCATCAATGAGAAAGAAATCATTCTTTTTGAACAAAATATCATGATCGTGCTCATTATTATCAAATTTACTTAAATCTTGGTAACCATTAGTAAAACAATAATTAATTTGCTTTTTATCCAAGAACTTTACAAAGGTTAAAATCATATGGAGTAATATACTTTTAGTTTTTAAAATGAGTTGCGTTTGCAATAGTTATTAAAACATTTTTGATTCGGTGGAAACCATACTAATCAATTGATGTAAAGACTCAATTGAATTCTGGAAACTTATTGGCATCAAAGAATTTTTAGTTGTTTTAAAATCGGTGGTTTCTAAAATATTATAGATTGCATTTTTTACTTCCTTTAAGTTTTGAGGTTTTACTACATAACCATTTTCTCCATTATTAATTAATTCAGATGCACCAGCGTATTTACTACAAACAACAGGCGTTCCAGATAACAGGGCTTCATTCACTACAGCGCCATAAGGCTCAAACCTACTAAGCAATACAAAGCAAAGCGACATCTTATACCAAGCAAGAAGTTCCTCTCCTTCATATCTTCCTACAAACAAAACCTTTTCTTCAACGTTCAACTTTTTAGCTAACTCTTTAAGCTCAAATTCCTGGGGTCCGCCCCCCACAAGTACCAGCTTTAAGTCATGTTTGACATTACAGACACCTTGAAATACTTTTAGTAGCAAATCTAGTCCTTTCTCAGGGGAAAGTCTTCCAACGTAAAGAAGCAACTTGTCGTTTTCTAGATTAAATTTTCGGCGATGAGCCAAAATAAAGTCCGAAGTATTATTTAGTTTTGAGGTAAATATGCGCTCATCAGGCAAATTTGAGCACACTGCTATATTTTGATTTGCAACGCCAAATTGACTATACCAAGTTTTCACATTTTTTGAGTAAACAATAAGACCATCTGCAGCTTTCATGACTAGCCTTCGAGCTACTTTTCTTAACCCCTTAGTTTGCTCTGATATTCGTGCATTGTCTGCAGTCCATACAATGAAGCCCCATTTACTAAATATTCTAAGGAAAGATATGAATATACTCGATAAAGAATATTCCATTGATATAACGACATCAGGTTTATAGCTTTTAATTTCTCGTAGTATGCCGAATCTTAAATATCTACTTCCCAATTTAACACCCGAGGTTAAATAACCGTATTTACAGTTTAATTGAGATGTTAACTCACCTTGATTGAAAGACTGGTTAGCCAAGTTTTTCTGAAAAAAAACAACTTTAAGTTCATATAGTTCGTTCAATTCATTAAACAAGTCAATTCTATAGGGAGCTAAAGCAGGATGGAAAATTAACAGTCTTATTTTCTTATTTTTCACGCATCTTAACCCAAACTGAAGGAAACCACTTACGAATCAAACTTTTTGACCAGAACAAAGGCCACAATATTCCTCCATGTTCGCGAGTATAATAAAGCCACTCATTTATTGGTGGTAAAGCAACTGGCCCTTCGAGCATTCTTATTCTGCTTTTAACTGTAAGTTGACTATCTCGGCAGGTCCCTTCAACTTTATTATTAGAGCATGCCCCGTATACCCCGGGAGCAACCAGACATTGAAAACCAGCCTTTTGAGCTCTCAATCCATAATCATAGTCTCCCAAACCGTGAGTATAAACCTCCTTTATGTTCCCCAGTTTATCTGCAACTATTTTTGGAATAAGTACCAAGTTCCCATTGATCAAATCACAAGGGAGACAGACTGTACGATCAGGTAAGACCATTTTTACTTTCGATAGGCTGAACTTTGAAGCCCTTACCTTACCGCCATATGTAATCTGACCTGTATTAGGATCTTCCATGCTTCCCAATAGAATTCCCGAACACCCTTTTTCAACTAATTTCCTTCCCTGCACAAGCAAGCGATATAACGAGTCTTCATAAATTAGAGCATCATCATTCAGCCATAAGTAAAAGTCCGGCCCCCATTTCATTGCCTCTTTAAAAGCTAAACGCATACCGCCGGACCAAAACAGGGCGCCATTGCCGCTTAAAACGTTGACATTATCAAATAACTTTCCGACTTCCTCTCCAGTTCCATCGCTTCCATCATCAACTAAGAATATTTGATAGTTATAACCTTCAATTTGCTTTTGCTTTTCAATTTTTTTCAAACAATCAATAGTTAAGTCTTTTCTATTAAAGCATGTAAGGAGTATTGCAATTTTTTTCTTCATATATTTCACCATAACCTCGAAAATCTAATGCGTCTTCCTATTAATATTTGCTGCATCGAATTCTTAAATTCACGTTCATATATAGATCTAAACGCTTTTTAAAAAGATATTCCAACCAAAAAACATATCAATATAAAACTCAGGTTAAATCGAGTAATTTCTTCTACCCAGGCATAGCACCACCTAATCGTTCACCTTGGGCGCTAAATCACCTTCACTAAATGCATCGGACAAGTTCATCTAACCAAAAGACATGAATCAAAACAAGCGGAAGAGCTCAAAACCTCCTCGTAAAGAGAGGTTCTCGTGTACAAAATCAAACGCTTCTCCTTTAATCCCCCATATCTTTCAATGGTATGTTCGACGTATTCATTACCTAATTATTCAACAATTTGAAAAATACTGAATATAATGGTAACTCTCAAAGCAAAAAAGGAGTAAAAACAAAACTACTTGCATTACATGGGATAAGTTAATGGATAAAAGCCGTTTGAATAAAATAGAGAACTGAAATCGACGGGAAGGAAAATTTAATAGAGTTACTTCGAGCCATGAGTACAAAAATGTTCACAGTTACAAAAGCCCTTCGGTTAAGCCTTAGCACTATAGCTTTTGAGTTTTCCATTAAAAATACTTTTAACCCAAACCTTAAATTCAAGATCGGTCATTTCTCGAAATTGTACGGAGTAACACATTCCAATCATTATCCAAAGTAAAATATAGGTTAAACTAAAAATGGTAAAATCTTCCACCCACGCATAACACCAACGAAAAGCTATGAAAACTCCGAGAATTTGACAATAATAATTATTGGATTTATTTATTGCATAATACGATGCGAAGTAAAATATAAATGCGTAAACTAGAACACCGACCAGCCCTAACCAAGTATAAATATTTAATATTGACACTTCATTACTTAACCTTTCGCCCCGATTGTTTAGATCTTCATGTCCAAAGTGGGCACTAATAGTTCCCCTAGCGGGACTTCTGCCGAATATCCACGAATTGTAATATTCTGAGGTGCTTAAAGCTTCAACATATAAAAATGTTCTCGTATCAGATAATAGGTTTTCTTCTTTTTCGTGTCCGTCTTCATCGAGTTTTAATGTCGTAAATGAACCTTTTATATAATCTTCCATCTTAAAAACATTGAAGTCGCCTTGAATCGCCAACGTTAATAAAATTGGTGGTAGGAAGAAAAAAGTAATTCTAATAAAATTTAAAGATTTTGTGCCAAGTATGTTTTTAAAATAAAATATAAAACAAAGGCAAAGTGGAACGAAAAATTTAATCACATTGCTTCTAGCTCCTAGGTCAGCAGTAAAAACAATCAATATCAAAGCTATCATTAGCGCCTTAGTTTTGATACTTAGAGCTGAATAGAATAATGTTATTAAAGTAACCGGGACCAAATAATAACCAAAGGCAACTTTGGGTAAAATTGGCAGCAGGGCAACTAAAACAACTAAACCATACTTAAAATATGTCGTAAGAAGCCTTTTAACTAGGTCTTTATTGGTTCCTAAGTATGCTAACACAGGCACGAGCAATGGCAGCGAATTATTAATTAACCCTTTAAAGTCCCAATAAGTATCACTAATCAGAAGCCCTCTCATAAAGTTTATTAAGACGAGAAGGATATAAAACTGAATCAATTTCATTAATGCAGATTGCTTTTTAGCTACAAAATACTTTATTGACACTAAGGCAAGTAATAAAAAGCAGGTTTGATAAAACCACCAAAACGCCGTATTTCCCAAAGTCAAGTTAGATTCAAATTGAATAGCACTTACCACCGACCTAACTGCGGCTACAACAAAAAAAAACGCTAACACTTTGGCAAAAAATAACTGCTTGGTCATTATATTTTTTTCACAAACCTCGCAGGGTTGCCAGCCCATACTTCTCGGGGTGGAACATTTTTTGTGACAACAGAGCATGCACCTATGACAGCACCCTCTCCTATTTCAACGCCTTTTAAAATAGTTGAGTGTCCTCCGATAAAAACATTATCATGAATCAAAACAGGTTTTAATATTGCATTCTTTCTATCAAGTTCAGTGTCATTCCGAATGCTGGGATCGATAGAGTGAAAATCCGTGTCGTAAATAACAACATTTCCACCAATAATAACATTATTACCGATCATTATTTCATGATTGCATATGATCGCACTACAACTTATACCCACATTTTCTTTAATCGTAAGTTTACCTTCAACCCAAAATGTTGATTTTTGCTGCCGGCCTATGATGTTGTGGTTTTCGCCGCTATTTACCCTAAAATTATCTCCGATACTGCATTTTCCTCTTCTAGTTATAACTACCTTTAGAAAACCTCTTACGCGCAAAGCAGAACCATACTTTACACCATTCAAAAAAAATTTAATTTTTGCCATTGGTGTGTATATTGGCGTAATTGAGAACCGGCAAGCCTTTCTTATGGCTTTATAGCTATTTGCAATCATTTCAATCTATTCCTCTCTATAGATTCCAAAACTTCTTCGATCGGCAAATCCCACCACTTTAACTTTAATAATTCGTTTATTCTCTCTTTTTCAAAGCGATAAGAATTAATTTTAGCCGGCACTCCAGTTACGATAGCATAGGGAGGCACGTCTTTAGTTACTACAGCATTTGCGGCAATTATTGCGCCATCACCGATTTTCACTCCATCCAAAATAATTGCTCGCGCCCCTATCCAAACATCATTGCCAATGGTTACTCTGCTATATTCATCAAACTCTAAATCTTCATTAACAATATTTAATTTAAAAGTGTTTTTGACCCGATAGAATAATGGAGATGTGGTAAAATAGTCCTTAGGGTGCATACCAAGACCAATAAAAACATCATTTGCTATTGAGCAATAAGCTCCAACTTTTGCATATTGGATAACTGAGTTTCTACCTACATAACTATAATTTTTAATTTCTGATTTATTTATAATTGTATTCTGAAGAATATGACAATTTTCCGCTATAGTTGAATTTCGGTCTATGCAACATGATTTATCTATAATTGAGCTCTTAAACCTATATCTGTTTTCGATATCTCTAGCACCACTATTTGCAATATCTTTGATTCTACTGACCAATCCTATGGGAAAAAGTAGCAACCTTAAAATTTTTATAATCATTAATATTCTAATCAAGTTCAGTTCGGATTTAACGCTGTTCTTACCAATAACAAGCGTTTTCAACTTTTTCCGCATCCAAAGGTTTTAAGTTTTTCCCCGGCCTAATCCAGTGTTCATTGAATAGGTTCTTGTAAGGCCAAACTATATAGTCCTCCCATCGATTTCCTTTAATACCAAACAACAATTGCGTAACACCACCAAGGTGAATAGCCTTTTTCCCCTTTCTTTTAGCATGGGCAGCGAGAGGAAAACCATAAGCTCCACAACCTAAAATACAAATATCATAATCGGTAGCTTCCATCTGTGATTTCATATGTTCTAATGCTTCAAACCAATCTATAAACTCTGTTTTCTCACCAGCTATACTTTGAACTGCTTTAATAGTTTTAAGTTCAAATTCTGGCAATAAATCATTATCGAATAATAATTTTCTATTTTTGTACTGTGATTTTATTGCTTCAGCAAAAGGGTGAATTACTAAAACTTTCTTTCCTGTTAATGCTCTAGTCCAAGGCGCCGCAGTGAAAAAAGGTTCAAGGTCCTCTAACACAACCCGCTTAGCGTTAGCTAACTGTTTAGATAAATACTTTTCATCATTTAACCATGAACCTAAAATATCTACTTCACATATGTCAGTTAACATTAATTCACAAAACTCTTCTAATTTTTCTTCTTTCGCAGGGAAAAAACCAGACCAGTTTTGCATTTGATCCAACGTCGATTTTTCCCACCACCAAGGGAAAGACTTACCTTTTATATAATCAATTACACTTCGAGTACTTTTAACTCCAATATAATTCGTAACAGCAAGCATTTCAGTAGAACCTATTCTACCAATCATACACGGGGACTCTCTAACTAAGGTGTTATATATTAAATCATTGGAATATTGCTTCTGTGAAAACAACTTCCAATTTCTAAGTTCTGTTCCATTGGAGGAAATTCTGGAATACGTCTTACGTAATCCCTTTAGTGTGATTCTTTGTATTGATTTCATTGAGATTCCGAAATTTTCAAACTACCGCAATGGTACGTCAGATTTAACTCTATGATTTGCAAATGGATACTTAAGATTTTTTTCATTTTCTATTTTTAAGAAATCACAAATCAGTTCTTCTTTATTTAAATCATTCGTGCGAATAACCAATAGTCTAGAAGGGTCATTATCCGTAAAAAATTTAATAACCTGCTCCTGATGATTTTTATAAATTTCGATTATAGAGCTTTTATTATGTGATCCTACAATCTCATCACCATAGAATATTTTTTTTACTTTACTTGGGCCATCTTTTGTAGAAGTATTAGCCAAAGAAAGAAACCATTGCTCTGCATCAGCTCTTAAAGTCAATATAAACTTAGCATCTGGATATTTGTAAAACAACGATTCGTATTTAACAGGCCAGGGCCAATCTTCATGCATATCAAACATATCAGCTTCATGAAAAAGTGCTTCATCGTTAGCTAGAAAGTCCTTTATTTTTTCCGCAGTATAAACTTCAGTGGAGTGTGAGAAGCCAAGAGTATGACAAAAAACACCAAGCGATGTTGTCCCTGTTTTATTCAAACCAATACCAAAGACCTTAGATTTATTGCTAATGTATTTATTAAAATATTTTAAAAAAAAATTATGAAACCTTCTTTTCATTTTATTTATCATATAATTCTTTCCTCATCGTTTTTATTGATAACCGTTAAACTGTTAAAAGTCATAATCAAATAATACAATATCTTTTTTATATAACTCGGCTACAATCTCTTTCGACTCGTCATCATAAAAATCGCTATAGTTTTTTTCGAGCTTAGTTGAATTTTCCTTAGCAAGCCTTCTGTATGGTAAACCTAGCCTTTGAGTTACTTGTACCCAGTCACTATCTAGAGATTCTAGTTTAACAATTTCGTCTACAATTATCTTATCGCCAAAACCACATACAAATTCATTTTGGGGTATAAAATGTGTAAAAGAATATACACTATGGCGAGGTAACCAATTTTTAATGAATTCATCGAAAGTATTACACTCCCTGTTTAGAACTGCGCCCATATTACGATCGTCAACAGTCAACCCTCCTTGCATTAAAAAGTTATAGGCCGATAACAATCTAGCCCATGGATTCCTCACTATCGAAAACGTTTTAAACTTACAAAAATCATTAGCTAACAAACACTTATAATGTAACGCTGTAGTATGCCTAGCTTCAGCAAAAGAATCTCTGTACGCTGTGATTATTGAAACACCTGCTGTTTTCGGGATGTGCACTAAAATTATGTTTTTTTCTTCTTTCAATTGATTCAGAAGGTGCTTTTTCTTTTTCGCCTGTTTAATAATACTTAATGAATCCCAAAGTCGATATGAGAATACTTCTTTGAGTTTCGAGTTTTTCCAGGGAACATTATAGGTACTCATTAACTAAACTTTACCTTATTATTAAATTTAGAGTGATAATATTTGATGATAAAACCTTTTAAAGTATTCCTTTCATAAGTATTGAAACCAATAAAAACAAGCACTAATGTAAACACAGGTATATAAGCAAGAGCCAGAACAAGTAACTTTATTTGTTCATCAACTATATTAGAAGTCATAAAATATAATAATAAATAAATTAATGCAAAAGCCCCTCCCCCTCTAATTATGTTATTCTTAATAAAAAAAACAATATTCAATCCGAATTTATTCTTTGAAAAATATAATGCATTTACACCAAGGACAATTGCCCTACCTATCATGGTGATATAAATGAAGTGGGGGGGGTACCCTAAAGCAAATAACCCCCAAGCAATAAACAAAGGAAATATATTTATAAATGAGAAAACTAATTGGAAGCTTTTAATGTGCCCGACAGCTGAAATCCCAACCTCTAAAGGTATAAAAAATTGCCTAACCAGATTTTGCAGAAGCAGTAAATAACAAAAAGTTATTAAAAACTTGGGAACCTCAACTAGCCAAATACTAAATAAATATGACATTTCCAACATTATAGGAATATACAAAAGAGCTATAAGAAAGAAAGATAGTTTACTTCCCATCATAGTGGCTTCAAGCATTACTCTTCGATCTCCCTCCCCCTCACTACGAACAATCATAGGGGTTAAAGCCTTTAACATAGTTGTGCTTAATGCACCAAGTTGTCCACTAACTTGGTTTGCAACTCCTTGAGCTGCATTAACTATTGATCCGAAAAACACATTCAGGAGAATGCCTTGACCATACATTGTTAACATACTACTCGAGGCACCAAGAAATGACCATGATGCAAAGCCGCCCATTTCGTAGAATAATTTACGGTCAAGATATTTTTTGAAATTAACTTCGGCTTCGATGTAATTTTTGTGGCAATAAACCCATTTTATACACAGCATTAAAATAGCCAATAACGCCATTAATAGACCAAAAGTAATCAGTTTATCAAAATCAGTATATGTGATATAAATTGCAACACCTAACTTAAAGAAACTTTCTAGCACTCCGGAGATGGCTACAAACAACATATTTTCTCGAGCATTTATTAGTGCATCATAGGGTACGCAAATGATAGTGAAAAATGTACTAGTCACCATAAATTGAAATACATATTTTGCAGCTTGTAATCTTTCTTCAGGAATATTTAAAACGCTTTCAAAAAGAAAGTAACCAACGAACTCTAATAGAAGGCACACAACTATTCCAATAATAAAGTGAAGCAGAAGACTTACATTGAATATACTTTTTAGCTTCCCCCCCCCCTGCCCATGCGCATATGACATAAAACGCTGAGATGCAGCAGCCATAGCTGCATTTAGAAACACAAGCATTGCAACTATGCCTGCAACTAAATTATAAATACCAAAGTCTTCTGTTCCTAAGCTAGCCAGTAAAAGCCTTGTAACATATAAAGAAATAAATACGGTAATAGCCATACGGATATAGAGAAACCCGGTATTTTTAGCCACGCGTTTTGCGTTTTCCTTACCTTTATGGCTTGTAGTTGATATAGTTGTCATATGATTTTATACAGACAGGCTATTAGTCGCAGATATTCCAAGTTATGCATTTGTTTCCTAGTCGTTGCAACAAAACACACCCTTTTTCAAAAAGCCACCTAAGATTTAAACTACCCTTTCTTTAACCTAAACGGTTAGCTTTTTATTCTCGTTGATTAAACCTAGCAAATATTAGAACTGCACAAATAACTTTAACCCGTTGTTACTTAGTTAAAATATCCATCTAAATAGTAGAGTTTTGAAAAGCAACTTTATGGTGTTTATTTGACATCGGTTTAAGAAGGTTCATTATATTGATACTGGTAATACCCATAATCGGAATAATACGAATTGGCCTTAGCTTCCAATGCATTAAAGATCACGCCTTTGATTTCCACACCATTAAGCTCGAAGCGCTCCAGGGCAGCACCGATTTCTTTTAAGGTGCTGATATCATAACGGGTGAGCATAAATGAAGTGCCGGCATGGTTACCAACAACCGCAGGGTCGGTTACCGCCATAATCGGTGGAGTATCAATTAACACTATATCGTAGTTTTCAGATGCCTGTTTCACGAACTGTTCGAACTTTTCGCTCATTAACAGCTCGGAAGGATTGGGCGGAATTTCGCCACGAGTCACGATATCCAGGTTTTCAATATCGGTAGATTTGATAGCTTGTTCAAAGCTTAATTTATGAGATAGATGATCGGACAGGCCATTATCCCAGGCCATATCAAACATTTTTTGCAAATACCCACGACGCATATCTGCATCGACAATTAGAACTTTTTTGCCACTTTGCGCAATAACGGTTGCCAGATTAGCGCTGACAAATGACTTGCCAACTTCCGGGCTAGCACCGGAGATCATCACTACATTGTTTTTTGCTTCTAACATAGCAAAGTGTAAAGAGGTGCGAAGGCTACGGATTGCCTCTACGGCTAAATCGGTCGGGTTTTCTTTGGCAAGTAGCAATTCATGATCTTTGCGACGATTGGTTGTCGGGTCAATTTTGCTTTCCGTAGTCGCCTTTTTAGATTTTGGCCTGTATTTGCGAAGCTTCGCTTGTAGTTTAGTGACACGTTCGCGTTTTTTGTTAAAGGCATCCTGCACGTCACTGACCGGTATTGTGGCGTATAAGGTTAACCCAATATCTTCAAAATCTTTAGGATTAGTGATGCCGCGATTAAACGCCGCACGCAATAATACGATAGCGACGGCAAACATGCCGCCTAGCATAGTTGCGAACACAACGATTAACGGTTTTTTCGGTTTAACGGCAATTTTTGCAACCTGTGCCTGGTCAACAACACGCACGTTACCGACGGTACCGGCTTTGGCAACATTTAACTGCTGAACATTGTTTAACAAGGCTAAATAGATTTGCTGGTTAACTTCCACATCGCGAGTTAAGCGCAGAATTTGTTGTTGGGTGGATGGCAGGTTTTTCACGCTGTTGCCAAGCAGGGCTTTTTGTTCAAGCAAATCGTTCTTTTTCTTGATTAACGATACATAGCTTGGATGCTCTTTGGTATAGCGCTGAGAAATTTCTGTTTCTTTAAAGGATAACTCGTGAATGCGGGTATCAAGATCGACGATTTGTTTCAGAATCGATTGGGTTTCTAAAGACAAATCTACGGACTGGTTTTCAAGACGGAAATTATTCAGTAACGCTTCTGCGGCCTCTAACTGACTTTTAATTTGCGGTAATTCTTTTTCCAAGAATTGGATGGAGTTTTGCACTTCTGCCGACATACGCTCGACATTTTGCAACACATAAGAGTGGGTAATCGCATCAAGCTGTAATTCGGTGGCAGTTTTATCTGTGCCTTCTAAGGTCAGGAATAAAATGCCCGAGCTTTTGCCCTTTTCTGACACCGACAGGCTCGACTGCAAGGTTTGAATAGCGTCACTGCGCGACCTTTTTACCAGATTAAACTGGGTATTGGGCATTGCCAGTAAATCAGTAATTAACAAACGGATCTCACCGGCGCGTAAATTATCGACTATCGCCAGTTCATTCACCCGGCCTTTAACCAACACCTTTTCCGGTGTGTCCGCTAAGGATAACTGATACTCTTCACCGCCAAGGCTGGTGATAATAAAATTTTGACCTTCAAATGCGCGTGGTACCGAAAAGTTAGCGACGTTGATCACTTCGCCGCCCCAGGCGTAGTGCTCAGAGGTAACACTGGCCAGCCAAGGCTGGTTAAAATCATTATCCGCTAACTTTTGATAACGACGAGCGAAAAATCGCCCCAAATTGCCATTATTCCCGAAGTAATTTGGCGTTACCACATTAGTCAGTTTGAGATCATCAACCACTTTTCCCATTACCATGCGAGATTTTAATAGCTCAATCTCGGTCACGGCTTCGCTGTCGCTGGCAAACATTTCGCCCAGCTCATCAAGGCCTGGTAAACCGGCATTTTTCTGTTCAATTTGGATCAACGCATCGGCTTTATAGACGGGAGTAGCCAGGAGGGCATAAGTTACACCCATCAAGGTGAACATGGCGGTTACTGCAACGATAAACAATTTTTTATCGAGCAGCAGGCCAAATAGGCGGGTTAAATCGATTTCGTCAGAATCAGCAACAGGTGCTGACACTGGTGTGTTTTTATTAGTCATGTTTAATTTCTTATTCTGGGGGCGAAATTTAAAAACTTAATAAGTGATAAGGTGGAGGTGGAAGTAAACACCAGCAATCCTATACTCTGAACTGAGCGTTGCTTAGCTCAGAGAAGGTTAAGGTGGAAGCTGGGAGTGGAAGTATAAACCACCACAACCTCTTAAATCTTCCACCGAAAATGCTCCCTGCATTATCGGTCTACCGGCCAATCCATGGCCATAACCAATTTTAGCTTACCTCTCCCACCAGCACAGCTTACCTCTTCAACAAACGATGAGCTGCATGCTCATCGTTTAGCCACGCTTCCGCCCATAGGTTTGGCTCCTAAAGGCAAAAAATTCGTGTTTTTTAAAATTTTGATTCGAAATTTCTAATAACTTCGAATTTTTAGTACGGGGCCAACAACGCCCCTTCGGGTACATGAATCAGCTTCAGGTAAAAACGGCTCTTAACTCGAAGAGACGTTGTCTGTCTCGTACCCGGAGTAACGTTGTTTGTTACGTACTCGGAGCGATGTTTTTTAATCGCGTACTCGGAGCAACCGCTTTGGGGTCAGAGCTAAAGATCTGACCCCAACGCTATGTTGCGTACCGTCGTTATTTCAATCAAGCTTCTTTATCAATGTCTTGATTTGAAACCGCGACCTCGTTCTGTTGGCCAAGCATGTTCAATAAAATGATTGAACGTTCCAGGCCGTCAGACGATTTATAAATTGCGGACAGGCCTTTAAACGGCCCATTGGTGACTATTAGCGCATCACCCCGGTGATAATTTTCCAGATCCGCTAAGCTTGGTAGCTGGTCTGAATCGCCGGTTATTTCCGTATCTTGTTTTAATTGTTCAATTAACGGTTCGTTTACGGTAGCCATATTGGCGCCAAAACGAACAAAATTCGCTACCCCACGGGTTGAGCGAATCGCATTAAAATTTGTTGTTTCTGAATCCAGTTTTACGAAAAGGTAATTGGGGAAAAGAGGTTCAATGGAAACCGACTTAACTCCCTGTCGTTTTTTTACTGCAGAAATTTTCGGGTAAAATACATCGATACCCTGACTTGCCAGATTATCAAACGCTCTGCGCTCTTCCCTGGGCTTTGAAGTAATTACATACCACTTCTTCGTCGATTTTACTGCATTTGACATACTGCACTCAGCTTGGCTTGAAGACCTATTAAAAAGTCGCCAACGTTTATTATTTTAATCCATTGGGTCAGTTAACTACTGACCTGCTATTGCGTCCTTGTTTTTGTTAACCTGCTGACAACAATTGCACATTTATCCAACATTGCCTTTATCGCTACGCCGCGAAATACAAATTAACGAATATAGATTACCAGTTAACGAAGAATATCCAAAGCATAAATAGGGTTTTTTCATGATTTATAGAGCTAAAAAAATCAGGTATGGAGTAAGGGGTTGATTTGGTTGGGGTACGCAACGGAAAACGTTGCTTCGGGTACACAATCGGAGATTGTTACGGGTACGAGGCCGTAAAGGCCTCTGCGGGTACATGAATCGGAGATTCATTTCGGGTACGCTGCGGAAAACGCAGCTGCGAGTTAGAGCGGCTCTTAACTCGAAGGGCGCTGTTTGCCCGTACCCGAAGTAAAAATCTTATTTTTACGTACCCCGAACAAAATCTTGATTTTGTGTTCCCGGAGCCAATGCCGTTTATTGGCGTACCTTTTCACTCGAAGGGCGCTGTTTGCCCGTACCCGAAGTAAAAATCTTATTTTTACGTACCCGGAACAAAAACTTGATTTTGTGTTCCCGGAGCCAATGCCGTTTATTGGCATACCTTTTCACTCGAAGGGCGCTGTTTGCCCGTACCCGAAGTAAAAATCTTATTTTTACGTACCCGAAACAAAATCTTGATTTTGTGTTCTCGGAGCCAATGCTGTTTATTGGCGTACCAAAGATAAATAAGACAAGGTGATTTTTCTGCCTAAGTTTGCGATTTTTCTTTTACGCTTTTCATCAATTTACCTATCATTTTCGATAGTTTATCAGCTTTAATGATTGAAGATTTTGCGAAGCTATCTTCAAGAAAACCGACTCTTTGTCCAATGATTAGCTGAGTTTTATACTCTCCAAGGGATGCTTTTGCTATTGATAAAAATCGATACTTTTCCTGCTGACTGTCGCGTTCCATGCCCTCCGCTATATTGCTTGGTACAGACAGAGCTGAACGAGTAATTTGATTTTTAAAGCCAAAGTCATTAATCGATTTGGATTGATGGTATGTTGCAACAGATAGTTCGCAGCTTAATTTCCAGATGGCTAGTTTTTCATGGTACATAAAAAGTCCTTTTTTAACGCGAACCTTATTCCATTTCGGTTCGCTGAGTACGCAACATAAAACGTTGCTTCGGGTACATGAATCAAAGATTCATTCCGAGTACGAGGCCGTAAAGACCTCTTCGGGTACACAATCGAAGATTGTTTCGGGTACGCGATAAACAGCATCGCTTCGAGTGTATTAATCATAGTTTGGTTTCGAAAGATTGTTTCGAGTACGAGGCCATAAAGCCTCTGCGGGTACACAATCGGAGATTGTTTCGGGTACGCGATAAACAGCATCGCTTCGAGTGTATTAATCATAGTTTGGTTTCGAAAGGTTGTTTCGAGTACGAGACCATAAAGCCTCTGCGGGGACACAATCGGAGATTGTTGCGGGTTAAAGCGGCTCTTAACTCGTAACCCGAAGCTGATTTATCAGCGTACCCGTAGTAACACTTGTGTTACGTACCCGGAGACAAAAACCTATTTTTTGGCGTACCCTAAAAAGCAAAAAACCGGCGATTAGCCGGTTTTTCAATCACTAGTTTTCATTAGTTTTGGAAGAGCGCTTCTATGCTCAAGTTCTGTGAAGACAGGATATCGCGTAAGCGTTTTAATGCTTCGACCTGGATTTGGCGAACCCGTTCGCGGGTTAAACCGATTTCGTGGCCAACATCTTCCAGGGTTGCGGGTTCATAACCGAGCAAGCCGAAACGGCGGGCGAGCACTTCCCGTTGTTTAGAATTCAGTTCGTTCAGCCAGTGTACGATATTGTCTTTAATATCGCTGTCCTGAAGGTCGGATTCCGGGCCCTGGCTTTTTTCATCGGCCAATACATCTAATAAGGCTTTTTCCGAATCGCCAGCAAATGGGGTATCGACAGAAGTTATGCGCTCATTGAGTTTAAGCATTTTAGACACATCTGCCACGGGTACATCTAATTTTGTGGCAATTTCTTCGGCGGTGGGTTCATGGTCGAGTTTTTGAACCAGTTCACGTGCTGCACGCAGGTAAACGTTGAGTTCTTTGACGACATGGATGGGAAGTCGAATCGTGCGGGTTTGGTTCATAATGGCACGTTCGATGGTTTGGCGGATCCACCAGGTGGCGTAGGTCGAGAATCGGAAGCCACGTTCAGGGTCGAATTTTTCGACCGCTCGGATTAAACCTAAGTTACCCTCTTCGATAAGATCTAACAGGGGTAAACCACGATTGTTATATCGTCGGGCGATTTTGACGACAAGTCGTAAGTTACTCTCGATCATTCGTGCTCGAGATGCTCCACAACCTTTTAGGGCCTTGCGAGAGAAATACACTTCTTCCTCTGCAGACAATAAAGGTGAAAAGCCAATTTCGCTAAGATACAACTGAGTTGCGTCTAAGTTAGCGCCAGATTCTTCTGGAGCGATCTTGCCTTCCTTTGCTTTGTTGATTTCGGCTACGTCTTCAACTACCGCTTCGTTGCTTTTACTTTTACTCATCAATATCTCCCAATACTAATCGTAACTATTTAGGTTTTATTCACATCTTGCCTCTGTATTTATTAACGTTTCGGTAAATACCGCGCTGGATTTACCGACTTGCCCCGAAATCGAATTTCAAAATGTAACATGGTCTTATCTGTACCACTGTTACCCATTTTTGCGATCACTTGCCCTGCTCTGACGTTTTGTTGTTCCTGAACCAACAAGGTGTCGTTATGCGCATAAGCACTAAGATAATCGTCATTATGTTTTATAATTATTAGGTTTCCATATCCTCGCAAGGCATTCCCGGAGTAGACAATCAAGCCATCGGCTGATGCGGTTACTTCCTGGCCCTTAACGCCGGCAATATCAATGCCTTTGTTGCCTTGCTTCGCGCTCGAAAAACCAGAGATTACCTGCCCTTTTGCTGGCCAACGCCATGAACTGACTTTGGAGCTAATGGACGGAACCTTTATATTGGTTATTTTTTCGTCACTTTTTTTAACATACTCCTTCGAATTTTGATTTGCAACTACTTTTGATTGAGTTTTTTGTGGATTTTTTGTGACAGTCTTAGTTTCCACCTTATTAGTACGGCTTTTGGGTACTGAAGCGACTTTTTTCGGCGGATTTGCCCCCTGCAGACGAATAGTTTGGCCGGGGTAAATTCGATAAGGTGAGACAAGGCCATTTAACGCCGCCAGCGTGTTGACATCGTTACCTGAACGCCAGGCAATCGAATACAACGTCTCTCCCGCCTGAACCTGATGACTCTTGCCAGAAAGTGTGTTTTTTTGTTTTTGTAATGTTGGTTTAGAGCCACCAATGCTTACCACTTCTGCTGGTTTTATGCGTTCAGCACAAGCAGTTAATAGCAAGGTGACACCAATCAAAAGTGCAGTAACTTCCTTTTTCAACAACACATTGACACCCATTTTAACAACATAGCAATTTGAATTAATTAGTCTTTATATCATCTATTGTATCGGTTAGCGCAAGATAAAATAAAGTACCACAACAAGAATAACGACGCTCCAGCCAATGACATCAATACTTTTGCGTAAATTTGCTTCCATTCTCTCGCCGCCCCAGGCAATTAAACCGGCAACTAAAAAGAAGCGCATGCCCCGGCCAACGGCAGAAGCGATCAAGAACGGCAAAAACATCATCTGCAAAAAGCCAGCGGACAAGGTAAATACTTTATAAGGGATCGGTGAAAATCCGGCCAGGAACACAACCCAGACCCCATAATCATTAAACCACGCCATTGCCCGCTCAAATTTATCCATATAGTTAAATTCAATTAAAAGCGGTTGGATCAGCGGTTCAAACATCAGATAACCGAGAAAATAGCCAACTACTCCACCGATCACCGATGAAATGGTTGTTATGGTGGCTAAGCGCCATGCTTTATGGGGTTTCGCCAGCACCATAGGGGCTAGCAGCACATCCGGAGGAATGGGGAAAAATACGGATTCTGCAAAGGTAAGTACCGATAAAACCGCAGGGGCAAATTTGTGCTCCGCCCACTTTAGCGTCCAGTCATATAATGCGGTAAAAATTTTCAAATGAGTTCTCCGGGAACCAGGGGTACAAATCGCACCGCCTCGATAGTTTGTTGTTCAAAAGTATTCGCTTTTCGGGTAATGAGTCGCAGCGTTTGCTGATGATCACCCACGGGGATAATCATTTGCCCCCCGTCTTCTAACTGTTCAAGTAATTCTGGTGGAACTTCAGAGGGCGCGGCGGTCACAATAATGGACTTAAATGGTCCTTTGCTCGCCCAACCTTGCCAACCATCGCCATGCTTCATCGAAACATTATGCAAATCCAGATTACGTAAACGTCGTTTTGCCTGCCATTGTAATGATTTGATCCGCTCGATTGAATACACTTCATCAAATATTTGCGCCAGTATTGCGGTTTGATATCCCGATCCCGTACCAACCTCTAACACTTTGTCAGTGCTATTAAGGCAAATAAGTTCGGTCATACGCGCGACAATATAAGGTTGTGAGATGGTTTGTCCCTGGCCAATGGGCAGCGCAGTATTGTCGTAGGCTTTATGCGCCAGGATTTCTGGCACAAATAAGTGTCTTGGACAATTGGCGATGGCGGCCAGCACTTTGGTTTGCGTAATACCGCTCGCTTGTAATTGTTTGGCGAGGATTAAACCAGAGCGTTGTGATTTACCGCCCAATGAAGTGGGAATACTCATAGCTTTAATTCGTTTACCCACTCGGTCATTGGCATCAAACTGCGATAGGCTGTCATATCGACAGTTAACGGCGTGATGGACGCATAGCCTTGGTTAATGGCATAAAAATCGGTACCTTCGCCACAATCTAAACCCGAACCTAGCGAGCCATACCAATAAATGTCCCTGCCCCAAGGGTCTTGCACTTTCTTCATGGTTTCGGCGCGATGGCGATGACCCAGGCGAGTCACCTGAATACCCTTTAATTGATCGAGGGGCAAATCCGGTACATTTATATTGAGAATTTGATCGGCATTTAAAGGGTGCTCAACCAGACGTTTAATCACTTTTGCGGCAACAATGGCTGCGGTTTCAAAATGTTCATTACCCGCCAAAGACACCGCAATCGACGGTAAGCCCATATGGCGTCCTTCGGTAGCCGCGGCCACAGTACCGGAATACAACACATCATCGCCCAAGTTAGCACCATGATTAATGCCCGCGACGATTAAGTCCGGGGAGCCATCAAAAAGCTGAGAGATACCAACATGGACAGAATCTGTCGGTGTACCATTGACCGCAATAAAGCCATTAGCGAGGGTTTCCGCTCTTAATGGGTTGACTAACGTTAACGAGTTACTGGCGCCGGAACAGTTGCGATCCGGGGCGATAACCTGAGTTTTTGCAAACTGACTTAACTCATTGTTTAGTACGGCGATGCCTTTGGCGTTTACGCCATCATCATTACTGACCAGAATTTTCATCATGGTTTTCTGTCCTTCTTATTTCACTGGCGTCCTGATAATCCACTAATTCTCTTAATATCGTTGTCGCAAAACTGCCGGCGGGTAAGGTAAACTTTATTGTGACTGTATCATCCTTTTGGCTGATATCGGCATCACTTGGCATTAAGCGAATGCGCCGGCGCTCTTGTTTTAAACCGAAAGTTTCAAGACCTTCACAATACTCAGGGTAATTTTCGGCAATGGCCTGCTCTCGCTGTTCGACACGCAGCGTTGACATTAACTGCCCACGCCCCCACATACAGGCGGTTATATCAATGTCGTTTTGAGAAAAACGTTCGCGGATATCGTCACTGACTTCATCAATGGCAAACACCGACTGACTGCCAGACATCATCATCACATCGCCCGCTTGCGGTACACTAAATAAGCGCTCTTCAATGCGTTGATGGACAAGTTGGTTGAAGAGAAACGATCGCACCGCAGACAAATAAAAGCCACGCTTCTTTTTATCTTTAATTTTTTTGCCGGCAAACATTTCCTGAGCCTGGGTTAAATTGTTGCCATTAATACCAAAGCGTTGTTCACCAAAATAGTTAGGGACGCCATGTTTACACACCTGAACCCAACGGCGGTAGATATCATCAATATCGGTAACGCCGGTAATGACCAACTCGAATCGGTTGCCAGACAATGCGCCGGTTTTTAGCTTTTTATTATGACGATATTTGCCCAGCACTTCGACCCCTTCGATAGCTAAGCTGCTGATATCGTCTGCGGGTTTTCCCGGTAAATGAATACTAAAGAATTGTTCAGTGACGGCGTTTCTGTCTTTCATACCGGCATAAGAGACTAATGCGTCTTTGACCTTAAAATACCGGGCAAGCTGGCGTGCAACAAAAGTGGTATTGGCGCCGGTTTTACGAATGTGTAAAACCAGGTGTTCCCCTTCACCGCTAAATTCAAAGGGAAGTATTTCGAAGACTTTAAAATCTTCGAGAGCATGACGGATCACGCCTTTCGATTCCGGCCTTTGATATAAATAGGCTAATTCATGTTGCGGGGTATCGTTCATTTTAGAGAACCGCCTTACGTTAATGTGCTTAGATTAATGTGCTTAGATTAATGTGCTTAAGTTAATGTGCTTAAATTAAAGTGCTTAGATAAATTTACTTAGGTTAACGTGCTGTCGCTATCTGCAAGTAATAAAGCCACTGCATGCACACTGACCCCTTCTTTGCGGCCAACATAGCCTAATTTTTCCGTGGTCGTTGCTTTGACATTAACCTGATCAATATTGGCGTTAAGATCTTGCGCCAGGGTTTCTCGCATGGCTAACAAGTGCGGCGCAATGCGCGGGGCCTGGGCGACAATGGTTAAATCAACATTGCCAATTTTATAGGATTTTTGCTGCATTAGATTGACCACATGGCGGAGCAAAATCCGTGAGTCAATGTTTTCATATTGGTCCTGATCATCGGGAAAGTGGTTACCAATATCGCCTAGGCAAAGGGCGCCCAGAATGGCATCACACAGCGCATGAATTGCCACGTCACCATCGGAGTGGGCAATAAAGCCTTGCTCGTAATCGATTTTTACGCCAGCTAGGGTGACCGGCCCCTGGCCGCCAAATTTATGGACATCAAAGCCGTGACCTATGCGCATGGTGAACCTTCTTGTTGTTTATGTTGTTGCTGAAGAATGAATTCCGCCAGATGCAAATCCTCTGGCTGGGTCACTTTAATATTATCGGCCCTGCCGGGAATGACATCGGCAGGGTAGTGGCAATATTCCATCGCTGACGCTTCATCGGTGATCCGTTGATGCTCTGCTAGCGCTTTAATCAATGCCGCGGTTAATTCATCGGTTTTAAACAATTGCGGCGTTAACGCATGCCACAAATTTTCTCTCGGTTCGCTGTGAGTGATTTGATTATCGGCACTGCTTCGCTTCATTGTATCGCGCACTCTGCTGGCCAAAATACCGCCTCGGTTTGTGTCAATGCAATGGCCAATCAACTGGCTGATATCGTGATGGGTAATACAAGGTCGAGCCGCATCGTGCACCAAAACATATGGGCTATTAACGGTGTTTTTCACGGCATGTAAGCCAGACAACACTGAATCGCAGCGCTCATCACCACCGACCACAGTGATAACATTTTTATGGTTGGCCAGGGGCAATGTATTAAAATAAGTGTCCTGCGGGTTTAGCGCGATAATCACACAGGAAATATTGGGGTGGCTCAATAACCGTTCAACGGTATGTTCAAGAATGGTTTTACCCGCCAGAGACAAGTATTGTTTGGGAATATCGCTGGCCATGCGTTTGCCAATGCCAGCGGCAGGAACCACAACGGGCACCTGAAAGTTATCGTCAATATCGATCACGATTAGTTCTCTTTAGGAATGACCCGGAAAAATACTTCGCCATCTTTAATCATGCCCAATTCATTTCGGGCATTCTCTTCAATGGCTTCCAGTCCATTTTTTAAATCATCAATATCGGCATAGACAAGCTTATTGCGCTGCTGGAGCTTTTGGTTTTGCTCATTTTGATGCATCACGCGCTGCTCCAATGCCAGATAATCACCGATACTATTTTTGCCAAACCAAAGCCGGTACTGCAATAACAGTACAAGAACAATCAGTATGGCATTGATGATTTTCATATGATTTAAAGTGGTAGACAGAATTAAAACCATGATAGCAAGGCGGAAAAACAAAGGCTAGCAGCTCGTACATGAATCTTTGGTTAATGACGGTACGCAATAAACCACATCGCTGCGAGTGCACAATCGAAGATTGTTTCGGGTACGAGGCCGTATAGCCTCTTCGGGTACGCAACCATCCTCACGCCCTTCCGTCATCCTCACGAAAGTGGGGATCTGCTTTTACTTTAGATTCCCAGTAGTATCTGGGAATGACGGGAGAGCTGCGCGGGTGGATAAAACGCACCGTTAGCTACGCGCGTTTTAGGTGGAAGACTTCGTCGGTAGAAAAGCCAGCTTTGTCACCCAGATGTTTTCGTCGTTCCCCCTCAAAACTTCGTATCGAATCACCTAACTCTACGTCGTTGCGTTCTTTATCTTCGGGTAAATCGTTAACAATGCTGGCTTTTTGTCCGGTTCTTTTGTTTAATTACTAGACAATAAAGAAAAAGGGCTTTTGGCTGAACCATAGTTACAGCTACTCACTTTTAATTCATGGAACAAGATTCTTTTTGGCAAGGGCCGCAAACCCACCCACATTTTCATCAACTCTGTCATGCACTGTATGAACGAGAGGTGGATAAGTTGTCTGCATTGCCAATTGAAAGTGCAGCCCCTCTGCAATCCAAGTTAAAAAGTTTAAGTCATTATATTTCCCGCACTGCCCACGCATTACTTAATGTGGATGCACCGATTACTATCGACTGTCAAAATGCAGGCTGGTCTGCGCGCCAGGCTGCGAAGGCGCCCATTGATGATCAAGCCGATGCCCAAATCAGCAAATGGTATCAAGGCAAGCATCTTTGTCTTGGACTCGTGGTACCGGTATATCATCAACAACAAGGCATTGAACGCATTGTGCTCGACTGCATAGATAAAATTGATTTGGAAAAAGGCGTGATTCGCTGCAATTTTTCCGGTCGCTATACGTTTGCACAGGCAAGTGAAGGTCAGGTACTTACCAATAACCATGGTTTTCGTCTACTCAAGCCAAACCGCAAGACAATGCTAGCCGCCTGCAGTGGACATCGCTGGGTCGGTAAGCAAAAACTACAGCCGCAACCTCTCGAACTGCGAGAATTACTGCTTTCTACACAAATTAACTGGCAAAACTTTAAAAAGGTTTAAGAAGATTTAAGTCAGGCGGGTCCGGCCCACTCCGTCATCCTCACACCTTCTGTCATCCCACACGTTCCGTCGTCCCACACGGTCCGTCACCTTTGCAGCTTCCGTCATCCTCACGAAAGTGGGGATCTGCTTTTGCGTTAGATTCCCAGTAGTATCTGGGAATGACGGGATGGCTGCGTAAGTGAATAAAACGCACCATTAGCTACGCGCGTTTTGGGTGGAGGACTGCGTCAGGTGGATAAAACCTTAGTTTCGGCAGGTTTTTAGGTGACAACTTCGTGGTAAAAAGCCAGTCAAGCCGAGATGGCTGTGCGTGCTGGGTGGCGGACTTCGTCGATAAAAGCCAAAGGGGTCCGGCCCACTCCGTCATCCTCACGAAAGTGGGGATCTGTTTTTGCTTTAGATTCCCAGTAGTATCTGGGAATGACGGGATGGCTGCGCAATTGGCTTTCTGCTTTTGCTTTAGAGCCCCTGCCGCGGTGTGCCATCTATAACTACAATAAAGTTTTATGTCATTGAAAAGGAATTCAATCATGAAACAACCCGCCGTTTACATTATCACTAATCAAACGAATTCAATTTTATATATTGGTGTTACCAGTAATTTGCCGAGTCGAATATATCAGCACCGAGAAAAATTGATTGCAGGCTTTTCTCTTAAATATCATTTAAACAAGTTGGTGTATTTTGAAATTTATGACGATATGCCAAATGCGATTGCCCGGGAAAAACAACTGAAGAAATGGCTTAGGGCATGGAAGAATGAATTGATTAACAAAGAAAACCCTGATTGGCAGGACCTATACCCGACCGTTGTTCTTTAAAAAAGTTTTAATCCAGTAATCGGTACATAACTTTGCTTTAGGGAAATACAGCCATTTAATATTCAAAGTAATGGGGTGTGTTCTCACTTCCCTACTCCGGTATCTTCGCGGCCCCGCTCCGTTAGCTGCGTGGAAGTGGGGATCTGCTTTTGCGTTAAATTCCCAGTAGTGTCTGGGAATGACGGGAGAGCTGCGCAAGTGGAGGACTGCGTCAGGTGGATAAAACGCACTGTTAACTACGCACGTTTTGGGTGGAGGACTGCGTCGGGTGGATAAAACCTTAGTTCCCGCAGGTTTTTAGGTGACAACTTCGTGGTAAAAAGCCAGTCTAGGCGGAACGGTCCCGCCGTCATCCTTCGAGAACTTTAGTTCGCCTCCCGGCGTCATCCTCACGAAAGTGGGGATCTGCTTTTACTTTAGATTCCCAGTAGTGTCTGGGAATGACGGGGTGGCTGCGCGTTTTTGGGTAGAGGACTTCGTCGGTGAAAGCCAGTCTAGGCGGAACGGTCCCGCCGTCATCCTTCGAGAACTTTAGTTCGCCTCCCGGCGTCATCCTCACGAAAGTGGGGATCTGCTTTTGCTTTAGATTCCCAGTAGTGTCTGGGAATGACGGGGTTGGGTTTTGGCTGGGAATGACGGGGTTGGGTTTTGGCTGGGGATGACGGGGTTGGGTATTGACTGGGGATGACGGGGTTGGATTTTGGCTGGAAATTACGAGTCAGGTGTTGGAATTGATTTCCATTCATGGCTGGAAATGACGAACGTGACTTCGAGACAATATGTCTCGACTCCACCCTCAAAACAACTTCTGTTTTGACTCCACCTGCGAAGCTTCCCTCTAAAACAAAAAAGCTCCCGACTATTATATAGAGGGAGCTTTCTAAAAAGGTTTTTGGCTAAGTCTTATTGACTTTTGGCTTACTGACCTTTGATTTCTGAGCGGCCGTTATACACGGCAGCGTCGCCTAAGAACTCTTCGATACGAAGCAGTTGGTTATACTTGGCAACACGGTCAGAGCGACACAATGAACCTGTCTTAATTTGACCGGCAGCAGTACCAACGGCTAAATCCGCAATGGTTGCATCTTCCGTTTCACCACTACGGTGAGAAATTACCGCAGTGAAACCTGCGTCTTTGGCCATTTTAATCGCGTTCAACGTTTCGGTTAGAGAACCGATTTGGTTAAACTTGATTAAGATTGAGTTGGCAATGCCGTTATCAATACCGCGCTTTAGGATCTTAGTATTGGTTACGAATAAATCGTCACCAACGATCTGTACTTTGTCACCCAGCAAATCTGTTTGATATTTGAAGCCATCCCAGTCAGATTCGTCTAGACCATCTTCAATTGATACAATTGGGTACTCTTTACAAAGCTCACCTAAAAAGTCTGAAAATTCATTGGACGTGAACTTTTTACCTTCACCTTTAAGGTCATAGATTTTGTTTTCGGCGTCGTAAAATTCAGAAGCCGCACAATCCATTGCTAAGGTGATGTCTTTATCAAGAACATACCCTGAAGCGGCAATCGCTTCTTTAATAACGGCTAATGCTTCAGCATTGGATTCCAGATTTGGAGCAAAACCACCTTCATCGCCAACAGACGTATTCAGACCTTTACTCGAAAGTACTTTTTTCAAGGCATGGAATACTTCAGCGCCCATACGTAACGCTTCAGAGAAGTTCGCCGCGCCAACTGGTTGGATCATAAACTCTTGAATATCGACGTTATTGTCGGCATGCTCACCACCATTGATGATGTTCATCATAGGTACCGGTAAGCTATATACGCCCGGAGTGCCATTGATATCAGCGATATGTTCGTAAAGTTCAACGCCTTTGTCGGCAGCAGCGGCTTTAGCCACGGCTAATGACACAGCCAAGATTGCGTTAGCACCAAACTTTTCTTTGTTTTCTGTGCCGTCTAAATCAATCATGATTTGATCGACGTTCGCCTGATCTAATGCGTTTTTACCAACTAAGGCAGGAGCAATGTTGTCATTCACTGCGGCAACAGCTTTTAATACACCTTTACCTAAGTAGCGAGCTTTGTCGCCGTCACGCAATTCTAGTGCTTCACGTGAACCTGTCGATGCACCGGATGGGGCACAGGCACGACCAAAGGCACCAGATGCTAAACGCACATCTGCTTCTACTGTTGGATTCCCGCGAGAGTCCATTACCTCACGAGCGATCACTTTAACTATCTCTGACATATCAACCTCTTTATTTTCATAAAAAAGCCGCAGGTAATGTAAATTACGCTACGGCTCGCTTTTTAACGTTATTATTTTTGCTGGCTTTTCTGATGTTCAAAAGCCGCGGCAACGAAGCTTTCGAATAATGGGTGGCCATCCCGTGGCGTAGAGTTAAACTCTGGGTGGAACTGACCGGCAACATACCAAGGGTGGTCAGGTAACTCGATCATTTCGACAAGCTTTTTGTCTGCAGATAAACCCGAGAACACCAAACCCGCATCGCTTAATTGCTGACGGAAATTATTATTCACCTCATAACGGTGACGATGACGTTCGAACACACTCGAACCGCCATAGATTTTTGCGGCTTGAGTTCCTTTAATTAAGTGACACTGTTGTGAACCAAGACGCATGGTACCACCGAGATCGGAATTTTCGTCTCGGATTTCAACCTTGCCTTCTTCATCCAGCCACTCTTCAATCAAGCCAACCACTGGGTATTCGGTTTTTGCATCGAACTCAGTGGAATGCGCACCTTTAAGCTTGGCAACATTACGGGCGAACTCGATCAGCGCCACTTGCATACCAAGGCAGATGCCAAAATACGGGATATTGTTTTCACGGGCGTATTGCGCCGTTAAAATTTTACCTTCAACACCACGCTGTCCAAAACCGCCAGGAACCAGGATTGCATCCACACCTTCTAACGCTTTTGATCCTTTACTTTCGACACTTTGTGAATCGATGTATTGAATATTAACCGTTAACTGATTTTTCAGACCGGCATGTTTCAATGCTTCATTCACCGATTTATAGGCATCGGGTAATTCAATGTACTTACCTACCATACCAATGGTGACTTCACCCTTTGGATTGGCTTCTTGATATAACACCTGTTCCCACTCATGCAAATCTGCTTCTGGGGCTTCGATACCAAAACGTTTAACGACAAGTTCATCGGTTCCCTGGGATTTTAATAGCGCAGGAATTTTGTAGATACTGTCGACATCACGCATGGACACAACAGCGCGTTCTTCAACATTGGTAAATAATGCGATTTTCGCACGTTCATTGGCAGGAATAACGCCTTCACTGCGACAAACCAGAATATCCGGGAAGATACCAATGGAACGTAACTCTTTCACTGAGTGTTGCGTTGGCTTCGTTTTGATTTCACCAGAGGCTTTTAAATACGGCACTAAAGTTAAGTGCATGTACATAGCACGCTCACGACCTAACTCTACACCCAGCTGGCGAATTGCTTCAAGAAATGGTTGTGATTCAATATCACCCACAGTGCCGCCAATTTCAACCATGGCAACATCAAAACCTTCCGCGCCTTCAATAACACGGCGTTTGATATCGTTGGTAATGTGAGGGATCACCTGAATGGTTGCACCTAAAAATTCACCACGACGTTCACGAGCCAAAATACCTTGATAGATTCGGCCAGTTGTGAAGTTATTACGTTTGGTCATTTTGGTGCGAATAAAGCGCTCATAATGGCCCAAATCCAAATCCGTTTCGGCGCCGTCATTTGTGACGAACACTTCACCGTGTTGAATTGGACTCATAGTACCTGGATCGACATTGATATATGGGTCAAGTTTTAGCATGGTAACCTTTAAACCACGCGCTTCCAGTATTGCCGCCATAGAAGCCGCCGCAATACCCTTGCCAAGGGATGAAACAACCCCACCAGTTACAAAAATATATCTTGTTGTCATGTGAAACCCAGATGTAAGGAAAATCAGTAAAGTATTTGTGCTAACAGTGTAGCAGGACGGGAACGCATTGTATCAAAAGAGGTGGGCGACAACAATGGGATTTTAGGGTTTAACGCAATAGTTTGAGGTGTTGGGTTTTAACTAGGGAATCCCGAGGGACACAATCAAAGATTGTTCCGAGTACGTGATGGAAAACATCACTACGAGTACATGAACCAGAGGTTCATTCCGAGTACGAGGCACAAAACGCCTCTTCGGGTTAAAGCATCCATACCCGGAACCGAATATTTATTTTCGGTGTTCTCGGAGTGACGTATTTGGTCACGTACCCCGCTTGGCTTTGTACAAACTTAAAAGCCTGGCGTATTATAGATTCAGTTTTTTATTAGTTTCTTTTTTTATGTGGCAACAGCAAACCCTAAATTTAGCTGCGAAACCCAGAGGGTTTCATCTCATCACCGACGAGATTATATCGAAGCTGCCGGTTATCCAAGATTATCGAGTCGGCCTATTGCATGTGTTTTTACAGCATACCTCCGCCTCATTAACCATTAATGAAAATGCAGACCCGACCGTGCGTATGGATTTAGAAAGCCATTTCAATCAATTTGTGCCGGAAAATCAGCCTTATTATTTGCATGACTACGAAGGGCCCGATGATATGCCGGCGCATATTAAAAGCTCAATTCTTGGTTGCCAACTGACAATTCCAATTCAAAATGGCCGCTTGGCCCTGGGTACCTGGCAAGGTATTTATTTGTGTGAGCACCGTAATCACGGTGGCGGGCGAAGGGTGGTTTGTACGCTAAGTGGTGACGCTAGCGCGTCACCACTGTTATAGAGGTATGCTGCGCGGAGGGAGAAAAACACTCAGTGTTTCGTGTTTTGGGGTGGAGGCTGCGCGGGTGGATAAAACGCGCCGTTAGCTACGCGCGGTTTTGGGGGGAGGACTGCGTCGGGTGGATAAAACCTTAGTTCCGGCAGTTTTTTAGGTGACTACTGCGTCGGGTGGTAAAGCCTTAGTCCTGGCAGGTTTTTAGGTGACAACTTCGCCGGGTGGATAAAACCTTAGTTCCGGCAGGTTTTTAGGTGACAACTGCGTCGGGTGGATAAAACCTTAGTCCTGGCAGTTTTTTGGTGACTACTGCGTGGATGGTAAAGCCTTGCAGGTGTCGCTCTTGCCGGCATTCTCACGCCCCTGCCGTCACCCTCACTTTGTCCGTCATCCTAAGAGAACTTCAGTTCGATTTGTCCCAGACGCAGTATTGTTTGCTGCGGCCGTCACCCTAACACAGTGTTTTTAGCTGTGTTTGTCACCTTTAGAGCTTTAGCTTGCACTTTGTCCGTCATCCTCACGAAAGTGGGGATCTGCTTTTGCATTAGATTCCCAGTAGTGTCTCGATGTATGGACTCCCTCCCCTCGGGGATGTAACGTAAAAATGACCAAACCTTTACGACGGAGTCCATACA
>NZ_VCBC01000046.1 GCF_005843925.1 Thalassotalea litorea | reverse complement strand
TGGACTCATGATTTGTACATAAGGCGCTTCAGTATCTACACCCGGTACTTCTGGTTCCGTCGGGTTTTCTGGCTCAGTCGGTACTTCCGGCTCTGGCACAGTTGGTACTTCTGGCTCAGTCGGTACTTCAGGCTCTGGTGCTGTGTTATCCACCATCACGTTGAACACTTCTGTCGCCGTTGAGTTACCCTTGCTATCAAACGCGATAGCTTGCAAGGTTTTATAACCCGCGCCCATTTTCGAGATATTAATCGAGTGATTAAAAGGCGCTGACGTTAACGTTTTCACCAATCGACCACGGAAATACAACTCAACTTTTTCAATACCATCAGAATCCGCTGCATCAACCTTAATGTTTAGCTCTTGACTCTGAGTCACGTTTACGTCCGGAGAAATAAAGCTCACGGTCGGAGCATTACCATCACCTGGCACTTCTGGCTCCGGATCTGGCGTTACCGGCTCTTCTGCATTGTTAACAACAACATAATGATTCGCGGTTTCGGTTACGTTACCTG
>NZ_VCBC01000007.1 GCF_005843925.1 Thalassotalea litorea | reverse complement strand
AATGGTAAAATCAATCTTAACGTGAGTGCCCACACAAATTGCTTGATAACTAATTGTTAAAGACATTGTCTCTTTCGAGACGAAAACTAAATCACATTCGCTTAGTCTTCAATTCGCTGCAGGCCTTGCCCGAAGCAGGATGCGCATTCTACGCTATCCGATTTTGATGTCAACCGATTTTTGATAATTAATTCGAAAAAGTTGTTTTCGATTATTTACCAGTTTCGGTTGTGATAACCGGGTTAAACCCGTGTGGTTATCGTATCAAAACACTTCGTTGGGATGTCCCGTGGAAGTGGATGCGCATTTTAGAGATTTTGAGTTTCCCGTCAACTCTTTTTTTTAAAAAACTGCAAATAACTGTTCGTTTGCACAATAACCGTACAACCCCCGTAATTAAAGGCTCTTAATTACCCAATACTATTAACTTTTGATCAACATCTCTATTTAAAGGCTTCGTGTAATAATCAGTGACTTAGCTAATCCGCCCCACTAAATGAACGCCTAAAAGACAGATAAAAGCGACTAAACTTTAACGTTTTGATGTTTTTTTGTTAAATTTAAAGTCAAATCGTTAAATAGAGTAATTACTAATATGTCTATAAACAACACGTCACTACGAAGCTATCAAAATGTCACGCCTGAATTGGGGGCAAAAGTCTATATAGATTCAAGCAGTGTTATCGTTGGCGACGTCAACATTGGTGACCATAGTAGTGTATGGCCATTGGTTGCAGCCCGTGGTGATGTAAATATTATCCGAATTGGCAAAAGAACCAATATACAGGACGGTACCATATTGCACGTCACGCGTAAGAGTGAAGCAAAACCCGATGGCCATCCTCTTATTATAGGTGACGATGTCACTGTTGGACACAAAGCTATGTTGCACGGATGTCAATTAGGTCATCGAATATTGGTTGGTATGGGCAGTATCATCATGGATGGCGCAATAGTAGAAGATGATGTCATTATTGGTGCGGGTACATTAGTGCCCCCCAACAAGGTATTAGCATCGGGTTACCTTTATGTGGGCAACCCAATGAAACAAGCAAGGCCACTAAAAGATGTCGAAATCGAATTTTTAAAACAATCAGCCGATAACTATGTGCATTTAAAAGATGAGTATTTAGCGGAGCAGTAAAAAATAAAAGATAATCCGCTTAAGTTCTATATCAATATCGCAATTGGATCTCGGTAATCTCATCGAGATCGTTGTCTTCAGTCCAATCTTCAACTAATGCTTCCAAATCGAGTTTTAGTGCCTGGGTCACTTGATGCGATGTAGGGCTGGGTTGATTGACAAATGTCACCACCACGTTAATCTGTCGACCCGACGCCATCCCACTAAATGTAATTGTGGATAAATCACCGGATAGTTTAAAATCATCATTAAAGATTAGTGACTGGTTCATCTAACTGCCCTTACTAAGCATTTCTCTTAGTTCAACAATAACAGGCTCAATTTGAGGCATTTTCCCAAACCATATAGAAAAGCTTTTTGCCGCCTGACCGACTAGCATCCCCAAACCATCAATACATAGTGCTGCACCATGCTGTGAACACCATTGCATAAATCCTGTAGGCGTGGCCTGGTAGACCATATCGTAACAAATCGTATGTTGGTTAATTATTGTCGATGGCACATTGGGCCTTTGTTGCGATAAACCTGCCGATGTTGCATTGATAATTAAATCGAAGTTAGCATCGTTTAACTCGTCAAATCCGCAGGATTGAATTTGAGAATCACCAAAATGCGCTTTTAAGTGGTTTGCCTTCGATGCTGTTCTATTGGCGATAGTCAATGTCGCGGGATTCTCCTTCAATAACGCAGGGATCACACCGCGTGCAGCCCCACCAGCGCCTAATAATAATATGTTAGCATTGGTTAATGTTGCGCCTTGCCTATGAAGGTCTGCCACCAGACCGAAACCATCGGTATTATCACCATATAAGTGGTCACCACTTATATATATGGTATTAACCGCGCCACTATCCTTGGCAATATCAGAAAGTTGATCACATAACCGCCAAGCTTCTTCTTTAAAAGGAGCGGTAACGTTTGCACCGGAGCCACCATCGGCAATAAAGGATTTTAAGTTCCGCTCAAATCCATCACATGGCGCCAATGTAGCCTCATATTCAATCTCTACTCCGAGTTGATTAGCAAATTGTTGGTGTATCCAGGGTGAGCGTGATTGTTTGATTGGATTACCAAACACACAAAATTGACGGGGGCTCATAGCATTCCTTGTACTAAAACTATGCCGTAATCCTATCGAATCGTAGTAAATAATGGAATGAAAAAAGCAGCGCTAGTAACGCTGCTTTTATTCGAGTTGGCTATTAATTAAACGTTAAAACTTATAACCAAGCATGAGCGAGTAAACCATAGGGTCAATTTCGACACTCGATGAACCTGGAATTTCGCCTATTTTGAAGCTCGCATCGGATTCGATATCAATGTATCTCGCAGATGCATTCACTAACCAATTATCGGTAAAATAGAAATCCAGACCTACCTGAGCGGAATAGCCCCAAGAATCGTCCAGTTCAAGATCATTAAACCCAAGTGCATCGGGATCTGATTTAAACTTCTCTTCAAAAAATGTGGTGTAGTTTAAACCAAGTCCTAAGTAAGGCTGGAAGCTACCATTGGTTGTAAAGTAGTACAGAACACTCAGCGTCGGTGGTAAATGCTGGACTTCAGCAAGAGTGGCGCCATCTACCGGAACACCAAAAATACCCGGAGCAATGCCCGTAGAGTCATTGATGATGACATCATGATTAAATGGCGTTGCCGCCAGCAACTCCACCGCCCAATTCGAGCTGAAAAAATAAGCAAAGTTAAGGCCTAACTGAGTATCATCTTCAACGGACAAGGATAATGGTGTATCCCCGCCTAACGCGTCGACAAAAACACCAGAATTGCCATTATCGGGATCGACATTCGTCGCACCGGCTCTGATCACCCAGTCACCAGCTTCGTTGGCATTGACTGCACCCACAGAAAGGGCCGCCGTTATTACCAGAGTTAATATTTGTTTTTTCATACTTCTCTCCCTCAGAGAACAAAACAAAAAATAACTGATCTCTTTATATACCTGACTTTCGAGTATGTTTGACTGAAGCCTTTGTACACATTCGACCAGCACCTGAAGTTTAGTCGATCCCCAATAGGGTGCTTATTGATTTACATCAAACCCCGGTGAGAATGCTGGTGAAAAACAGCAAATATTTAATCATTGTCTATAGTTAGGTTCTATTTAACTATCAGAATTCCTTTTTGCTCACAGTGTCAAAATTAGTGAACATTAGGGTGATTTTCTGAGGCTTGATTGAAGAAATACTAAAACAAGTATGAGCATCGATATTTCTGTCGTGGTACCGGCAAAAAATGAACAGCACAACATTGCCCCTCTAATCCGTGAAATCAACCAGGCATTATCTGGAAATTATCAATACGAAATCGTGTATGTTGACGATGGCAGTGAAGACGATACCTCGCAACGGCTATTTGAGATTCAAAATAATCAATCAAACCTGCGAATTATCCGCCATAAAAATAGCGTAGGCCAAAGCACTGCGGTATTTAATGGTGTTACAAGTAGCCGCGGAACCCTTATAGCAACCTTGGATGCCGATGGTCAGAATGACCCCGCAGATTTACCCAAACTGATCGACGCTGCATTAAACCAACCACATCACAGCCATTTTTGTATTGCCGGCTATCGTAAAAACCGCTCTGGTGACAGCGCCTGGAAACGTTGGCAATCTAAAGTTGCGAACAGTATTCGCCAAGCGTTACTCAATGATGAAACACCAGATACCGGATGCGGCTTAAAAGTGTTTTCCAAAGAAACATTTATGTCACTGCCCTATTTCGACCATATGCACCGATTTTTACCCGCCTTAATAAAGCGCCGGGGTGGGCATATTGAAGTGGTCGAGGTTAATCACCGCGAACGCTTGTCCGGCAAATCAAATTATTCGTTTAGTAATCGCGCTTTTGTGGGGCTGATCGACTTGTTTGGAGTGATCTGGTTGATTCGTCGATACAAACGAGCCGAAGTCATTGAAACAAATCATGAGTCATAACGTTCCCGCAAGCGTTAAAAAGCACCTGTTAAAAACGGTGCTTAGCTTTATTGTATTTTTGAGTGTGGCTTTATTACTTCAAAAATACATTTTTGCCGATTGGTTTACCGAATCATTTTGGCGTGAACTCGCGCCATCATCACTGAGCATGCAATTCGCTTTCATCGCGATGGCTGCGCTCAGCACCATGCTTGGTTTTCCTCGTCAGGTCATCGCCTTTGTCGCTGGCTATAGCCTGGGATTTTGGTATGGGACATTACTCGCAACCGCATCAACATTGCTCGGTTGCATGCTTTGCTACAGTTTCGCGACAAAACTATCAAAGCATTTCCAACTTGCAAACAAATACAGATTAATCCAGCGATTAAGTGCATTTCTCGCCAGCGATGTATTCTATAAGACGCTGATTATCAGACTCTTTCCAGTTGGCAGTAATTTACTTACCAACCTTGCCGCTGGCATTAGCCAAGTTAACAAACTCGCCTTTTTCAGCGCCTCATGCCTAGGTTACTTGCCACAGATGATTATATTCAGCCTGAGCGGCAGTGGCATTAACCTACAATCTAAATGGCAATTACTGCTTAGTGGTGTATTACTCTGCATTAGCCTTTTGTTAAGTATCTGGTTGTACCGAAAAGAACAAAACCAGCTGCACGTTAATCCCTTTATTCAACAGAAATAGTCATGGATAATGGAATGTTGATGACACCAGAATTGTTAAAGCGAACCTCGGCATTTTTAATTACAACTTTGTGCCTAGCCTTGATAGTTGCGCTTTACCTTCCGGGCATAGACACCATTTGGCTGTATCATGAAGAAACTCGCAGAGCTCTGGTAGCCCGGGAAATGATGGAAAATGCCACCTGGCTTACTCCAACAATTAACCAACAGGCGTATTGGGCTAAACCACCACTATTTAATTGGTCAATCATCTTATCGAGTATTTTCACTGACGGGCAAATCACCGAGCTTACCGCCCGCCTGCCTTCACTCTTATCAACATTGGCACTAACCATTTTGCTGTGGCTATTTACTCGCCAGTATTTTCATTACCGTTTGCAGGTCTGGTTGCTGTTAATGGTTTTATTTACACCGGAATTAACACGAAAAGCAACCTCGGCGGAGTTGGATACCGTTTTTACCGTGCTGGTTAACTTGTCATTATTCAGCTGGTTTTATTTTTGGCAAAAACAACAATCTAAACGAGCCTGGATTGTTTCTATGATGCTAATCGGGCTGGCCTATCTATGTAAGCGGGAAGCCGCGTTATTGTGCTATTTCCTAACCATTTTAGGCTTTCTTGTTTATTCAAAACAATGGCGCTCGATTAACAAGGCTGAATTTTTTACGGCGTTATTTATTCCCCTATTGTGTGCCGCAATATGGTGGCTGCCGATGCTCATCCAATTTGGCCTGAATGCATCGATTGAACTCAATCAGGCAGAAGTCGCCGCCCGTCAACACCAAGGTAACAATGTTAATTACCTGACAAGTGTTTTCAGCTATCCATTTATGGTTGCAGTTGCTCTGCTTCCTGCAAGCCTGTTATTGCCATTGCTGTTCATTCAAACGTATCGCCAGTATCTACAGACTCACTATGGCCATTTGTATTATTTTTGCCTGATTGCCACCTTCAGCAATCTAGTCCCTATCATGCTTATCGGCGACAGCAATGTACGTTATTTCTTACCAATGTTTATTCCCGCATTACTGCTAGCCACTATGCTTTTGGATGCAGGACAAACAATCGAACTGAAATCACAACAGGAAAAAAGAGACTGGGCTCGAATTTATCTCAAAGGATTAAGCAGAACGATTCCTCTGATATTTTATAGTGCCATCATTATTGGCTGTGCAGTGCTGGTTACCATGGCTGGCGTATCCACGCAAAGTAACTTAGGCCTGATTGCGGTGTCGGTTATTGTTATGTTTTTGCTGATTCGGAAAACCAGACAACGCCTTTTGCCAAACACAATCGAACAAGCCAAATCCTTCGCCATTTTTTCAATGGTGCTGGTTATCTGCATACGATTAGTGGATATCAGTTATAGCCTGCCATATCGACAGCAGAGCCTGGAAAAATACCGCAATATCGAAGCAATGCTGATACAAATCAATCAAATCCGCAATGATATGGAATGGCGCAGCAAAACATCAGGAATAGAGCAAAGGATCAGCATCTATGGCGACCACAAGCTTTCCCACGGGCTCTATTTTTACGATGAAACGCATTTAATAACGGCGGTAAACTGCACCACATTTGAAAACAAAAACCCTGCGTTATGGCTATTTATTGAAAGCAAAGATGTCCAATTAGCGATAAGCGCAGACGATACGTTGCTGGCTCAGTTTCCCTATACAAAAAAATACCGTCTGCACCTAATTGCAACAACAAAGCCCAGTCAATACTGCCAGACTAAGTAAGCTCTTTTAGCCAATCTCTTGGCGTTAAATATGACGCTAACCTGCTTTCCGGCGAATCCAGTTGTGGTTGATAATTGTATTGCCAGCGAGCCAAAGGTGGCATCGACATTAAGATGGATTCAGTACGACCACCACTTTGCAGCCCAAAGAGTGTGCCACGATCGAATACGAGATTAAATTCTACATAGCGGCCACGTCGGTACAGCTGGAATTGACGGTGAGAATCATCAAAACAGTGATCCTTACGGCGTTCAATAATTGGCACATAGGCATCGATAAACCCTTGGCCAACAGCCTTGATGTAGGAGAAGCATTGTTGGAAGTCCCACTCATTGAGATCATCAAAAAACAAACCACCGACACCTCGGGTTTCATTGCGATGTTTGAGATAAAAATAATCGTCGCACCAGCGCTTATGCTTCTCATATACGTCGTTACCAAATGGCGCGCATAAGTCGTGAGCAACCTGATGCCAATGTTTGACATCCTCGTCAAACGGATAAAAGGGTGTCAGATCAAAACCACCACCGAACCACCAAACCGGTACTTCGCCTTCTTTTTCGGCAACAAAAAAGCGCACATTAGCGTGCGAGGTTGGAATAAAGGGATTGTGCGGGTGAATGACCAAAGACACACCACAGGCGCGCCAGGTACGCCCCGCAAGTTCCGGGCGATGAGCCGTTGCAGAAGGCGGTAATTTATTACCGCTGACCATGGAGTAATTAACGCCACCTTGTTCGATCACGGCCCCATCAGTCATCACGCGCGTACGACCACCGCCGCCTTCCTGACGCTGCCATTCATCTTCAATGAATTTACCTTTACCATCGGCTTGTTCCAACTGCTGACAAATATGATCTTGAAGTTGTTTTAAAAAATCAACGACGGGCTGAATATCTACCTGACTCATTGGCGAAATGTCTCTCCGGTTAACGCATCGATAATCGTGGATGGCTTAGTATGGCCCAACGTATTACCTTTAATAATAAAATCTACCTGTGCTCCGAGCGCTTGCTCGACATCTTGCCAACATTGAGCTGGTGCATGACCAGTAAGGTTGGCGCTGGTAGATACGATTGGTTTACCCGTTGCCTGGCACAACGCCACCACATCGGGCTGACTGGTTACGCGTATCGCAATTGATGAGAAGCTACCGGTCAAATAGTCAGATAAACCGGGCTTTGCAGGAAACACTTGGGTAATGCCATCAGGCCAGCGGGATAACACGCTAAAGCGTTTATCCTGAGGAATAGCGCCATCATCCACATAAGGCAGTAACTGCGAGTAATTTCCAGCGAGAAGTATCAAGCCTTTTTCCTTTGGCCGTTGTTTCAATGCCAGAAGATTCTCAATCGCTTGATTATTGTCAGGATCGCACCCCAGGCCAAACACCGCTTCCGTCGGGTACGCGATAATCCCACCTTGTGCAAACACCTCTGCAGCCGTTAATTCAGTCACTCTCATTCCAAGTCAATTACTCATCACAAACAATTTTAACAAGTGTCGAGGCCAACAAACAAATTTTGTGTCATCTTTTTGCAACAAATTCATAGTCCTTAACCAATTCCCTGTGGTGAACGTTTTGGGATTTAGATAAACACAGGTATAATTGCCGCTTATTTTTATCGGCTCGAGCTTGTTAAGCGCGGGCTTCCTAATTTTTTACTCGATTAATGAATAGGCGCGTAACATGAAAGTGGGCATTATCATGGGGTCAAAATCTGATTGGCCGACAATGAAACATGCAGCAGAAATGCTGGATTCTTTAAATGTAAGTTATGAAACCAAAGTGGTTTCTGCACACCGCACTCCCCACTTGCTTGCTGAATATTCAGAAGCGGCAAAAGATCGCGGCATAAAAGTCATTATTGCCGGTGCCGGTGGTGCTGCGCATTTACCCGGGATGACAGCTGCATTTACGCCGCTCCCTGTCCTTGGTGTTCCGGTGCAATCAAAAGCCCTTTCCGGTCAGGATTCATTGCTGTCTATCGTGCAAATGCCAAAAGGCATTGCCGTTGGAACGTTAGCTATCGGTACAGCTGGTGCAGCGAATGCCGGTTTATTAGCGGCGCAAATTCTTGCCACTCATGATGAAACTGTGATGAAAGCGATCGAAGAGTTTCGTCGTAATCAAACCCAGACCATACTCGATAATCCAGATCCACAGGAGCCTTAATCGCTGATGAATGTGTTAGTGTTAGGGGCTGGCCAGCTGGCCCGAATGATGGCTCTGGCGAGCAAACCGTTAAATATCGCGATTCGCGCATATGATGTTGGCAGCAAAACTGTTGTTGATCCATTGGCGCCGCAATTAACTTTTGGCGATTTGGCTCAAGGTATTGAATTTGCCGATGTGATCACCGCAGAGTTTGAGCACATTGACCACCAGACATTATCAGTGTGTGAAGCATCAGGAAAACTCCGCCCTACCAGTCAAGCCATTAAAACCGGAGGCGATCGTCGTCTGGAAAAAGCATTGTTGGATAAAGCCGATGTAGCCAATGCCCCGTATCGTGTGATTGAAAGCAAAGACGATTTGTTAGAAGCGATTGAAACGCTTAAGGTTCCGTTGGTACTCAAAAGTGCCTTAGAAGGCTATGATGGCAAAGGCCAATGGCGTATCAAAGCAGACAGCGATGTTGATCGGATTTGGGACGATATTGCTGCATTTCTAGAGCAAGCTAAAGGCCGTGTTCCTCAGGGAATCATCGCGGAAAAAATGATCCCGTTTGATCGCGAAGTTTCCATGGTTGGTGTCCGTGATATTCACGGTAATACTTTCGCATATCCTTTAACGGAGAATCATCACAGCAATGGCGTTCTTAGTGTTTCACTAGCTACTGGCGAACATCAAGGTCTGCAGCAACAAGCTGCCGATGCGTTTGCGAAAGTTGCCAATGCATTAGACTATGTTGGCGTTTTAGCGATTGAGTTCTTCCAGGTTGGTGACAAATTATTGGTTAATGAGATTGCGCCACGGGTTCATAACTCAGGTCACTGGACTCAACAAGGAGCGGACACCTGTCAATTTGCGAATCATATTCGCGCCGTTAGCGGATTACCTGTGGGCAGCACTGAACTAGTACGGCCAACAGCAATGATTAACATTCTCGGCGCCGATACGGTTCCCGATGAAATCCTGTCTGTTACAGCCACACAGCTGCACTGGTATGGTAAAAGTAAACGCCCAGGTCGTAAAATGGGCCATATCAATGTAAGTGGTGCAGACAAAGCCGAGTTGTTAGCACGATTGGCAAAAATTACAGAGATACTGCCGGAGCAAGACTTTCCAGGTGTTAAAACCTATATTAGCGGACTTAGCTAAAACAGAAAAAGCGCCTTCCTGCGCTTTTTTATTGTCTATTCATTTACCCATATCTACGACTGCAAGTTGGGCTGTTCAATAACGCAAGGATTCCAACCCGCGCGCTCATCGACAATGTCATTTCCCTGACGCAAGGTGTATTTTTCAGTTAAAGGCGGTGCTTCCAAATAGGGACGCCAACCTCTCAATGTTGAATCCAGGGTATACCACCCGGTTATCGAAATACGTAGGTCCTCGCCTGAGGTCGTTACTCCCCGTACCACACCCTGTACCTGTACAATCGAGGAATGAAACGCTTTATAACCACTATTATCCGGTACCCGATATTTGACCACGACATTATTTTTACAGACCTGCTTACCAATTAATGGATCGGTACCAGTAATAAACATGGCCGCCCCACCATTTTGCCCTGGTGGTAGACGGTATTGAGTTTCCTCACTCTCATTATTGACCATATCATTGGGATTATTGACATAAACCTCGAGGGTTTTGGCGGTTTCAGCAAGTTCCGAGGTTTCAACCTTCACCGGTGGTGCTGTTATAGCCAATGGGCTGTCTTGGGGCTCATCATTACTGACGCAGCCCGAGATCAACAATGGAAGCAGGAGAGCGCACACTGCGCTTTGTAACTTAGTAATGTTCAATCTTGGTTTCCCTACCTCATCCAATGCGATTGTTCATATAGAATAAGCTCAACCAAACAAAGGACGACGGTTAATGCGAACAAATTGCGCCGATAAGTAGTGATTTATCGGCAACGTACAGATGCGATACATCCTTGGCCTTATCATGAAATTTTTCGGTCATAGCCCCTTACCTGTTGACCACTTAGGCAGACAAAACAAGTAAGTATCTTATCGAAAAACAACATTTATTCAATAAGTTATAATCCTCCCTCAACTTAATCGGTGATAATCAAGAGCCAAAGAGCATGACGTTATATGGACTGAAAAACGCCCTATTTACTAACGTCTTAGCTCAATATTATTCAATTCAAAACTACCGTCCAACAGTGCTGGTTCAGGGCCATAGAATCGACCCAGCAAAAAGAAGCGCCGGTCAGGGTCGGTACGCAGCCAGTTAGTCTCTTTATCTTTTTCTACTTCAGGGCCGAAGTAGATGGTGACTGAACCATCTGAATTTTTTGTCACATCCTGCATGGTCGAATCTATACTGCTTTTTTCAATATCGCGAAGATACGAGGCTGTTTCCAAATCGTAAGTAGTCACTGCCCAAAAATCACGAACAGGAACGTTTGCGGGAACGGTTAATTGATAGTTTTTACCACCATCCAGCCACTGGCCATCAGCAGTCTCTGCCAAGTCCAGGTAATATGTGGCGCTACCATAATTTTTCACACTGGTGATGATTGCGTAATACAAAGCACCTCTGGCGTGATAATCGTAATATGACGGATATTCGTAACTCCATTCAGTTTCCCTTGAGCCATTTGGTACTAATGCCGACCACTTTTTCCCTTCAAAGACAAATGGATTAAGCACGCGGTGGTATTGCTCAATCATATATTCTAGAGCTTCAGGCGCTGCTTTTGCCTGAATGCTTTGCAGTTCTTCATCGGGAGAAAAGTTGCTATCACGACGTATTCCGATTCGCGCTAACAAGCCCATCATAGCTTTGTCTCGCTCTAAGACCACTTCCTGATTGATCATTTCATGGATATGGCGATAAATGTCCTGATCCAGTTTCGGTGTCATTTCTAATGACTTACCATAAAGATCGACATATTTGGATTTAGGTGGATTATCGATATCTTTTAACGGATAGATATTTATGTCTTGAGTTAAATCAACTGCCTTTTTCAGGTTCTCATCGGTTGCACCACCAGCCATGATTGGTCGTAAAACCGCAAAGCCAAAATTGGTTTCCTGGGTATAAACCAAAGCATTCGTCAGTAAGGGGCCATCGTAACCGGGAGGAACCATCAGATATTTAGCGCCTCGCCCAGCGTCTCGGCCCTTAGCACCCACATCATCCAAGGGGCGCTGCCAGGCGTCCATAATGGTACCGAAAATACCGATACCTTCAGTTGCCGGAGGCATTTCAATAACAATGGGACCATCTTCGAGATTCCAATAGGTCATGATGTATGGCGTCGTGTTATTAGGGGTCGCGGTCTGAAAGCGCCAGTCCTGAAGCTTAGAGAAATAGCCGACATCGTTGGCAGATACCCCGGCGTCAGCAAGCGCATCCCGATAGAACTTAAAATTCATTAAAGGCATGGCCCAAACAACCGCGTCCACAGAGCGGTGATAGGTCATACGCTGGTCAAGATTGGCATTATCAAGAGAAAATTCTTCTGCTAACGCCATTAAGCCAAATGGGACAAAAAGTACCGTTGTGAGCAAATATGAAAGGAATCGCTTCATCTGTTAACCCTTATGATGGAATTATCCGCCAAAAACACTCTTTCAAGTGTAGTTAAGCGTCAGATAAACAGCTGAAAATTGGCGATTATTTAAAACAAATGTTGGTTACTGAAACTTTCCGCACTTTTTATTGGCACACTGGAGCTTCTCGCCCGCAGCCATGTTTCGCTTAATCAGTAATGGATAGTCACATGCAGAACAGACGCCGGCTACCGGAGAATGGTTAACCGCAAACTTGCATGTCGGGTATGTATCGCAGGCATAAAAAGTTTTACCAAAGCGACTGTTCTTTTCCTGTAAATGCCCTTTTTTGCAATTCGGGCATTGTACGTCGAGGATTTGTTCCTGTTCGTGTTCAATATGATCACAAGCGGGAAAATTTGAGCAACCGATAAACATGCCATAACGCCCCTGCTTCACCGCCAGGGTTTGGCCACATTTAGGGCACTCACTGCCAGCGATAACTTGCTCTTCAAATTGCGAAGCTTCTTTTACCGGGCGGGTGTAATCACACTGAGGATATTGGCTACAGCCCCAAAAGCTTCCGGCTTTTGAATGCTTGATTTGCAATGGCGCGTCACATACCGGACAAGTTTCATTGGCCTTTTGTAGCGCATGCTCATGCAAAGAGAACAATGATTTATCGGTTTTTGACATGCTAACGCACCCCAAAGATGAAATGAGGGCTCTATTATGACACAGAAAGTTTGCACGCCAAACTTTACGTCCGGCGTTTATACCATGAGCAGCTTATCTTTATGGTCTTTTTCGAATGAGCTTGTTTTTGGTTAAATTTTTCTATTGCTGGTTGCACCCAGAAAAATTCAATAGCGCTAGTGCAACGGACCTTCGCATTCATCAAAAATGAGATCTTCCATTTGCGAATAAGCTGACTCTTTTCCTGGCACATTAAACAGCACCATCAACACCACCCATTTCAAATCATCAATATTGAAATCTTTGGTATCCAGCTCAAGTACGCGGTCGATCACCATTTCCCGGGTAGCAAAATCCAGGACATTAACATTTTCAAGGAATATCAAAAAGCCGCGACATTCGGTATCCAGAAAACGGGTTTCCTGTGGCGTATAGATGCGAACGGATTGTTGTGGACGTTTAGTTAAAAAGTTATATGCATCGGTATTTTGTAGATTGGCGAGTTTCTCTAACCATGAAAGCGCTTTATAGATTTCATCCTGATGGAATCCAGCACGCGTCAATTCATCGGTCAGGACATCATGATCGACCATTACCTCGGCTTCACTATGAATATAGTTCTCAAAAAGGTACATAAGAATATCGAACATAACTATCCCCTATTTTTGTTTTAGGAAGCCACCTGGTACCGCAACAACCAGCCCTCTTAGCTCCAGAATGGTAAGCCGGGTTAACACTTCTTCTACAGGAAGTTTACAACGGGAAGCAACTACATCTGCGGGCGTTGCTTCATAGTCCACACTAGCTAACAATGGATCCAGAAACAAGCCTTGTGATTCGATTTTTTTGATTTTTTTAGGTTTTTTCGGGGCTTGTAAATTTGCTGTTAACCGCACTAATTCAGAACTAACATCCTGCACACATTCAACCAAATGTGCGCCTTGCTTAATCAGTTGATGGCACCCCTTTGCATTGGCATTGTAAATTGAACCTGGAATCGCGAAGACTTCGCGGTTTTGTTCCATCGCCAGGCGGGCAGAAATCAGGCTACCACTTTTCAATGCGGCTTCCACCACTAAAGTCCCTAAACTCATTCCGGTAATAATACGGTTTCGCCTTGGAAAGTGACCTGCCCGAGGTGGCGTCCCCGGCACATATTCCGAAACAATCGCACCGCCGCTCGTCAATATCCGCTCAGCTAAGTCGTGATTATGGCGTGGATAAACCTGATCCAGCCCTGTGGCAACCACCGCAATGGTTTTCCCAGATTGATTTAATGCACCGCGATGTGCGGCACTATCAATACCAAGCGCGAGCCCGGAAGTGATGGTTAGTCCACGTTCCGATAATCCGTACGAGAATTCCTCGGCGATATCTACTGCACTGAACGTTGCCATCCTGGGGCCGACAATGGCTAACTGATCCTGCTGCAGGCAAGCAGGATCCCCTTTGACAAACAATAATAGCGGCGGGTCACTGATTTCTCTTAATAATGATGGGTAGCCCGGGTGGTGCAAATCAATACAATGAATGTTCAATGCCCTGCACTGCGCAAGCAAAGACTGACTGTCTTCTATCAATTTTTGATTAAAACCTGCAGCCTGGTGGGCAGATAGACCCAGAGCAATGAGGTCATTCTTTTGCAATTGAAACAATTGCAAAGGCGAATACTGATTAAGCAATTTCAGTTTGTTTGTATGGCGAATGCCAGTAAGTTTTAGTAGTGCTAGCCAATGCAGTATGCTTTCGGCCATAACCCTTCTCAACTTTCGTTTATTGTTTAGGGAAGCGCCAAAAATAAAAAAGGGCCCAGAGGCCCTTTTATTAACTGCTTAAGGGGCAGTCACCTTATCGGAAAGCCGTATTGGTTTGGTGGTTGCCAATACGACAGCAAAGCTGGTTTTTTCCTGAACTTTGAAAACCATCAGCTGGCCAATATTTTCTACTGGCATCTTATAATGATCTTCTGATTCATCGTCTTTCGTCAGACGATACCAACGAGATGCATCTTCTGCGTAAATGGGCCCTTCTTCGGTATCAATCACAGCAGGACTCTGCCGATGAATTGCGTAGATTTCGCCGGGTAAAATATTGGCATTCTCGCCTTTATTTAACAGTACAATTTCTAACTTTCCAAATTCTCGGGCGTTATTCGCATTATTGATAAACAATGCCTGGACATCTTTACCTTCCGCTAAACGCATTTGATAAAACGCTGGCAATAACTGTTCATCATTCACTTCAAGAATAACATCGCCGGCACGAATTTCACGGCGAGATCCATCCAACATTAACGATGCAGGGATTCGATTGGCTGTATTCCCGTCGCGTAAACCTTTTGCGGTTCCGGCTAAAATCGCATAGTGACCTAAATGTTCATGTGTCACCGGATCCAGTATCGCTTCACCTTTCTTATAAATCGCGTAGCTTTTACCCGCTTGCAAATCGCCTTTGGCATACAAGATAGCGCCTTCCACATGGGATTTGTACTTCTCATCTGCGCCCAAAACAACCGCAGCATCCGCCAGCATATCCTTGGTCAGGATATTAGAATAGTTAAGCAATGGAGCAAGCTCTTCAAGAGGCAGGATAGTGATAGGATTTCCATCCTTCATTTTTTTGCGAATTTGTGGCGACCATTTGTATTCAGGCTTACCGCTGGATTCAGAATCATCTTTCACCAGAATCGGCTGTCCATCTTCATCAAAAGCCAATCGCAGGATATCGCCCGGGTAAATTAAGTGGGGGTTATTAATTTCCGGGTTCCAACGCCATAATTTAGGCCATAACCAAGGCTCTTCCAGATACATTGCTGAAATATCCCAAAGAGTATCCCCTTTTACAACCACATACGTTTTCGGGGCATCATCTCGTATACTGAGTTGATCTGCGAAAACCATAGCGGAGGTCAGAATGCAGAAAGTGGTTATTAGTATTTTTTTTAGCATTTAGTTGGTTCCATTTTAAGCAAACGCAGCAAGCAGACTTACAAAGTTCCCCTACAAGTTACTGGCTACATTACTATGCCAAGAAAATACCAACTCATTTAGATATATGAGGTTCGAGAAATCCATTAGAGGTATCCCTCAAACAAGCGGTCAAAACGCCCAATATGGCTCGCCAAACAGGCAATACATCACCCACAACCGGTTTAACCAGCGTAGCTGAAGCATTTTAATCTCTTACTGAACGCTCACATACTTACGCGAACTGGTATATATGCCTATCTCCATAGGGAAATAAAGGCTTAATAAACATATCACTGTATCAAGCAAATGACTAGAGCCTGTTGCCTGTTAAGCGCTTCAAAGCTGTCAATTTCCTCTCGTGAACTACTCGCAATAAGTCCGCGACGATACAAATCCCCCAGTTGTCTGGAAATTTAGTATTGAACCCTATCGTAGCTCGTGAAAACACCGGTTAGGGTGAATCTTCAGCAAACCTTTAGAAATATCTTTTTAATGAGAAAAAGGCTAGAATTAGCCCAATTAAACCAACCGAAAACATAACGATCCGTATTTAGCATCATGACAATTTTAAATGTATTAAGATTTCCGGACGAACGATTAAGAACCGTTGCCGAGCCGGTAGCCGAAGTAACTGATGAAACTCGTAAAATTATCGAAGACATGTTTGAAACCATGTACGATGAGAATGGTGTGGGTCTGGCGGCCACCCAGGTAAATATCCATCAACGTATTGTGGTAATGGATGTCAGTGAAGATCGTGCCGACCCCATCGTCTTAATTAACCCCGAAATTGTTGATCGCAATGAAGAAATCATGATTAATGAAGAAGGTTGTCTGTCGGTACCTGGGTGCTACGCAAAAGTAGAGCGCCATACCGAAGTTACGGTCAATGCGTTAGATAAAAATGGCGAAAAGTTTTCTCTCGATGCAACCGAATTGATGGCAATTTGCATTCAGCATGAACTGGATCACCTACAAGGTGTGCTGTTTGTTGATTATTTGTCGCCACTTAAACGTCAGCGCATCAAAACTAAATTAGAAAAAGAAGCCCGCGCGCAAATGCGTGCAAGCTAAACTCATTCTCAATATAACTGCTGGATAGAACCTTGCCTTCTCCATTAAAGATTATTTTTGCCGGTACACCGGATTTTGCCGCCCGTCACTTGCAAGGGCTAATTGACTCCACACATGAAATCGTTGCTGTATATTGCCCAGAGGATAAACCCGCAGGTCGCGGTAAAAAACTAACGCCTTGCGCGGTCAAGCAATTGGCTTTAGCTCATGACATAGCGGTTGAACAACCGAAAAACTTCAAAGATCCTAGCGACCAAAACACATTAGCGAGTTATCACGCGGATGTTATGGTGGTGGTGGCTTACGGATTATTATTACCTAAAGTTATTCTCGACACTCCACGCTTAGGCTGTGTTAATGTCCATGGTTCACTATTACCACGCTGGCGTGGTGCCGCTCCTATTCAGCGCGCCGTTGAAGCCGGAGATGCGCAAACCGGTGTTACCATCATGCAAATGGATGAAGGTTTAGATACCGGAGCGATGATATCCAAGGCCTGTTGCGATATTTCGGTCGATGAAACCAGCAGTAGCTTATATGAAAAATTAGCCCTACTCGGTCCCGATGCTTTGGTCCAGACTCTTAATTTAATGTCCGACGGTCAGGCGCAAGCCGAGCCGCAGGACGATCAATTAGCAAATTATGCCCATAAACTAAACAAAGACGAAGCGATTCTCGACTGGCAAATTTCCGCCGAAATTCTAGAACGTAAAATACGCGCCTATCAACCCTGGCCTTTTGCACAAATACACCTCATTGATGAAAAGCAACAATTACAGAGAATCAAAGTCTGGCAAGCCGATGTGGTTACAGGCGATAGCAGCAAGGCTCCGGGTACCATTTTAAGTGCCGATAAAGCAGGCATTATCGTCCAGTGTGGCAACAACGCGTTACGTTTGACGCGATTGCAGGCACCAGGTAAAAAACCGATGGCGGTTGCCGATATTTTAAATGGTCGCAGCGAATGGTTTATGGCTGGCACCCCTATTTGTGGACACGATTAAATGAGCAACTCTCCCGTCAAAAAAACTGGGCAGCAAAAGCCTTTGAATTTGCGCGCGTTGTCCGCAAAAGTATTGTTTCAGGTTGTCGATAAGGGCCGCTCTCTCGCAGATGAGCTTCCGGCAGCCCAAAGCAGGTTGGAAAACCCAAAAGATAAAGGGTTATTACAGGAAATTTGCTACGGAGTACTGCGTTTTTTACCTCAACTTGAGCATCAGGCACGGCAATTTATTACCAAACCGCTTACCGGTAAGCAACGAGTATTTCATTTTTTGATACTGGTCGGTATTTATCAATTACGCCACACTCGTATTCCTGACCACGCCACCATCAGCGAAACCGTTGCGGGTTGTGATCGTTTGAAAGGTCGCCACATGAAAGGCCTGGTTAATGCGGTATTAAGAAATGTTCAGCGTAGCGAAGATGAAAGCGATGAAGCTCTTTTTGCCAATGCCAGCGACCCAGTTAAGTACAGCCACCCTGGCTGGTTACTAACAAAATTGCAGAATGCCTACCCTCAAGACTGGCAACAAATTGTCGCCGCCAATATGGAACGCCCTCCAATGTGGTTGCGTGTTAACCAACAAAAGATAACTGTAGATAAATATATTGGCTTACTGCACGATGCAGAAATTGAAATTGCTTATCAAGATGCACATTCACAAGCGATTCGTTTGACGGGCCCAAGAGATGTCACGACCCTGCCTGGGTTTGAACATGGCATGGTCTCGGTTCAAGACGGTGCTGCTCAGCACGCAGCAGTGTTTGTTGAAGCGCAAGCCGGGATGCGCATCCTGGATGCCTGTGCAGCCCCAGGCGGCAAAACCTGCCACATTCTCGAGCTGACACCGGATGCCAATAAAGTTATTGCTTTGGATGTGGAACAACATCGTTTAACACGGGTAGAAGAAAACCTGACCCGATTACAACTGGACGCTGATATCGTATGTGCCGATGCGAGTGACACTAATGCCTGGTGGGATGGCCAACCGTTTGACCGTATATTATTGGATGCGCCATGCTCAGGTACCGGAGTCATTCGTAAACACCCGGATATTAAATGGTTACGCCGTGCATCTGACATCGAGCAATTGGTGGTATTACAACAGCGTATTTTGGCGGCAGTTTGGTCGACCTTAAAGCCTGGCGGTACGATGATTTATGCGACCTGCTCCATTCTGCCACAGGAAAATCGTCAGCAAGTCGAACGGTTTGTGGCAACCAATAATGATGCCCAGTGGTTGCCTCTTGGTGTAACTGATTCTCTGGATTGGCAAATATTGCCCGGACAGGACTCGAAGGATGGCTTTTATTATGCCAAACTAGGCAAGAAAGCTTAAATAAAAAGAATAAGTTAAGACGATGAAGATTATCATACTCGGTGCGGGTCAGGTTGGCGGTACACTCGCTGAAAATCTCGTGGGTGAACAAAACGATATCACCTTGGTAGATTTGAACACTGATAAATTACGCGAGTTACAAGATAAAATGGATCTCCAGGTTGTTACCGGTCACGGTAGTCATCCCGATGTCCTTGCCAAAGCTGGTGCCGAAGACGCGGATATGCTGATTGCCGTTACCAGTGACGATGCGACCAACATGTTAGCCTGTCAAATTGCCTTTACCGTCTTTAATACGCCAACCAAAATTGCCAGGATCCGTTCCGAGCAAATCCTTAAATATAAGAAAAAACTATTCCATAATCAGGACATCCCGGTTGATCATATCATCGCCCCGGAACAACTGGTTACCAAAGACATCGCCCGCCTCATTAACTACCCTGGTGCCTTGCAAGTACGGGAGTTTGCTGGTGGCAAAATTTCATTGGTGGGCATTAAAGCTTACTATGGTGGCCTATTAGTCGGTCATGCCCTTTCCACAATTCGCGATCACATTCCGAATATTGATACCCGGGTAGCGGCAATCTATCGCAACGGAAGACCCGTTCGCCCATTGGGAACAACGGTGATCGAAGCCGATGATGAAGTATTTTTCCTGGCGGCAACCAAACATATTCGAGCGGTAATGAGTGAATTACAAAAACTCGAATCTGCTTACAAACGTATCATGATTGCCGGGGGTGGCCACATTGGGGCGGGATTGGCTCGGATGCTGGAAAGTAATCACCAAGTAAAAATTATCGAGCGCAACCCCAAACGGGCGGAATTGATTGCCAATGAACTGGATCAAACCTTAGTCTTTGTCGGCGACTCTTCTGATACTGAATTATTACTGGAAGAACACATCGATCAAATGGATGTGTTTATCGCCGTTACCAATGATGATGAAGCCAATATAATGTCTGCGCTGCTGGCGAAAAAGCTTGGCGCCAGAAAAACCATCGTATTGGTACAACGGGGCGCTTATCATGATCTGATTCACGGTAGTGAGCTGGACATCGCCGTTTCACCACAACAAGCTACAATTTCGGCGCTGTTAACCCATGTGCGCAAAGGCGATATCGTCAATGTTTATAGTTTACGTCGTGGAGCCGCTGAAGCTATCGAGGCGGTCGCCCATGGCGATGAGCAATCCTCCAAAGTGGTTGGCCGGGAAATACAGGATATAAAATTACCACCGGGTACAACCATTGGCGCTATTGTTCGTGGGGATGAAGTATTGATTGCTCATTCAACGACGGTTATCCAATCAGACGATCACGTCATCCTGTTTTTGGTCGACAAAAAATACATTCATCAGGTGGAAAAACTGTTTGCGGTAAGCGCTATCTTCTTTTAACGCCGCCCATATTAGGCTAGTCGCGCCAGAAAGATGGCAGGAACAGGACGAGTAAAGTAAATATTTCCAATCGGCCAAATAACATGGCGAGAATCAGTACCCATTTTGAAAAGTCATTAATGCTGGCAAAATTCGCCGCCACTTCACCTAGCCCTGGACCTAAGTTATTCAGACAGGCTGCGACTGCGGTGAATGCGGTAAATTCATCGATACCCGAAGCAATTAACAGCAACATACATATGGTAAATATCGCCGCATAAGCACTAAAGAACCCCCAAATTGCATCAACCACCCTATCGGGCAAGGCTTTGCGCCCCAATTTAATATTAATTATCGCTTTCGGGTGTATTAATCGACTTAACTCACGAATCCCCTGTAAATACAAAAGAATCACCCGGACAACTTTCATTCCTCCGCCAGTACTGCCGGCACAGCCGCCGATAAAACTGGCGAAAATTAGCATTAGTGGCAATAAGGTTGGCCATTCAGAGAAATTCGTTGTCGCAAATCCCGCGGTGGTACTGATCGAAACTGCCTGAAATAACGCATCGTCAAAAGCACTTTCATAACTATCGCTAAAGCCAGATGCGATAAGCACCACAAAACATATAAGCGTTAAAATAACCTGTATCGAAATGAAGGTTTTGAATTCGGGATCGAATATATAGGTGCGTATACTTTTGCTCTGAAATGCGGCAAAGTGCAACGCAAAGTTAATGCCCGCAACAATTAAAAAGAAAACGCACACCAGGTTAATCATCGGATTATTAAAATAGCCGATGCTAGCGTCATGGGTGGAGAACCCGCCGATCGCGATGGTTGAAAAAGAATGGGCAATTGCATCAAATGGCCCCATACCCGCCAACCAATATGCCAATGCGCACAGAACCGTCAGACTCAAGTAGATATACCATAAATGCTTTGCCGTATCGGCTATCCTGGGGGTCATTTTAGAATCTTTTACCGGCCCTGGCGTTTCAGCACGATATAACTGCATACCACCAACACCAAGCATAGGCAGTACCGCGACCGCCAAAACAATGATCCCCATCCCGCCTAACCATTGCAATTGCTGGCGATAAAACAATACCGCGTGGGGAAGCCCGTCAATGTGGGTGATTATGGTTGCACCTGTGGTGGTTAGGCCTGAGAAAGCCTCGAAAAATGAATCGGTAATGCTTAATGACGGGTTATCCAACAGCATTAACGGCACTGCGGAGAAGCTCGCTAATACGGTCCAGAATAGCACTACGATTAAAAACCCTTCCCGGGCTCTAAGTTCTCCCTTTTGATTTCTGTTTGGATACCAAAAAGAGAAGCCCGTGATCAAACACAAAATAAATGCCATTAAAAAAGCAACACCACCACCATCTCGGTAGATCAGAGAAACCAATGCCGGTGGCAGCATGGTAACGCTTAGAATGGTTACCAGCAGGCCGAGAATTCGAATTATGTTTAAATACTGCATGGCTTAATTGTTTTTCTTATGGGGCAATCACTTAGCAAGCTTGTAAAGTGATTGTATGCCTAACCTTGGGAAATGGAAAGAAGGAGAAGGAGAATTGTTTTGTTATTCGTCTGCAAATTGAATTTGACCGCTGGTTAGCTGGATCACTTCGTCTTTAAATCGTTGCAACTTATCCATAGGCAGGGAAACGGTGAGTTTAATTTGTTCAAGAAACTCTTGAGTGACAATATGTCCGGATTGCCGTTTCAAGCAATGCTCAATATCATTAAATTGTTGATAACCACAAAACAGCCCGATTTCAGTACTTGGTACAATCAAATCCGTCTGTAGATGCAGTAATGCTTCGCGCACACTGCCACCATACGCTCGTTGCAATCCCCCAGTGCCGAGTTTAGTCCCACCAAAATAGCGGGTAACGACTGCGCAAATCTCGCCGATTTCAGCCCCCTGAAGCACAGCCAGCATTGGACGACCTGCGGTACCACTTGGCTCACCATCATCACTAAAACCATAACTTTGGCTGTTATCCGGACGATCATAAACAAATGCCACACAGTGATGCGACGCATCTGGGTATTTATCTCGAATAGAAGAGATAAAGGATTTACACGCGTCACTTGATTGGCAACGAGCAAGGGTACAGATGAAATGGCTCTTGTTCACTTCGATGCTGTGTTCAATGGTATCTTTGGGAACCCGGTATGGTTGTTGAATGCGTTGAGTCAATTTATTGGTGCCTTAGGAGATGAAAAGCATAATAACAGCAGGCATGAATACTAAGGGGATTTGGTGGAAGCAAGCCTCCACCAAATCGATCATTAAACGTCAACCGTTATGCAAGGCCAAGATCTCGCGTCATATTTTCAATACCATGGTCATCGACGATAATATTATCTTCAATCCGAATTCCACCAAACTTCTTCAATTCGTCAATTAACCCCCAGTTAATGGCAGAATTAAACTCGGTCGACGCCAACTGAGTTAAAAACTCATCAATAAAATAAAGCCCCGGCTCAATAGTAAACACTTGCTTACTCTCTATCTTACGAGTTGTGCGCAAAAATGGATGTTCTTTAGGAGCAGCAACGGTGTTGCCAAGTTCATCACTCATGAACCCTCCCATATCATGAACCTGTAAACCAAGGTGATGACCTAAACCGTGGGGATAAAAGTAACGCGTAACACCTTGTTCAAAGACCTGTTCAGCAGGCAAACGGACAAAATCAAATTCGACAAGCAAGTTGGCTAATAAACGGTGATTTTCAATATGCAAATCGACATAGCTTTTACCTGGTCTCAGACCTTCGACTAACTGCTTTTGCATCACATCCATCGCCGCGATCAATTCTGCAAATTTATTTTGAGAAAATGCGTAGGTTCGGGTGATATCTGCGGCATAGCCATGAAAGCTTGCCCCGGCATCAATTAAAAATGAATGATGTTGCTGTGGTTTTTGCTTTTCTAACACCGTGTAGTGCAAGATGGCTGCGTTTTCATTTAATGCAATTATATTGCCATAGGGCACATCATTTTCGCCATGACCCGTTGCTTTGAGGTATGCCAATTGAATGTCAAATTCAGACCCTTGCTGATAAAAGCAATCTCTTGCGGCGGTATGCCCTGCAACTGCAAGTTTATTCGCACCACGCAAACACAACAATTCATATTCGGTTTTATAAGCACGATGGTAATGTAAGTAATCCAAAACCGTTTGAGTATTGATTTGTTTAAACCCACACTCTTTTGCCAAGTCTTCATGGGCGCCAATATAGATTGACGAAGTCAGGTCACTGGGCAGCATCGATTTTACTTCATCGGGTTTGCTAATCACCTTAATATCGAAGCTAGCATTCCAAAAATCATCCGCAAGCGGAGTCACTTTGTGCCAAAAATCGGTCGGTTGATAGAATACCAATACCGGCTTCGCATCTGCAGTGACGATTAGCCAACAGTTGGGTGTATCGGTGATCGGTAGCCAATGTTTAAAGTGCGGATTGCACTTGAATGGATAATTCATGTCATCTAAAAATATACGACCAGGGTAGCCAGAATGTATCACTAATGAAGCGGCATCCTGACGCTGTAAAATCGTTGCACTTCGCTGTTGCAGCTCTTCGATGTGCTTAGGGTATAAACTGGCAAATGACATAGGGTAGTTATCCTTTTAATTCTCAATGCATCACGGTTAAATGCGTGGCAGATGTTAGCATAGCTTGCGAATACAGTTAAACCCGTTTGCTAACCCTTCCATCAGACTGCATAGCCCTATAGCAGTTCATCCTGCTGACAATCCGCAACGTTTCTTTAGACTCGGCTTATTCGATAGTTTGCAGTATTAATTGTAGAAAAGGGTTGGTGGTTTTTTCCTGACGATGGCGATAAATTTCCGTATACGCCAAGACACTTTTCACGTAGTTACGAGTTTCTCGATACGGTATTGATTCAACCCAGACATCTGCCGGTAATGATTCATTATCTTCAATCCAGCGCACGACTTTTTCTGGGCCGGCATTGTATGCAGCCGTAGCAAGTAATAAGTTCTGATCGAATCTTTCCATAAGGTAATTGAGATAGTTAAATCCGATATCGACATTAGTATCAACATCCATCAATTGCCATTGATTAAAACCGGTATCCGGGCGCCGTAAAAAATTAGCCGTCATTGGCCTAACCTGCATTAGCCCAAATGCTCCTGCATGGGATGCGGCATCGCTCATAAATAGGCTTTCTTTGCGAGCGATGGCATAGGCCCAGGATTCATCCACTTCGTATTGTTGCGCTGCTTGTTCAAAGACACTCGCAAAGGGCATGGGAAAACGAATTTCGATATCATTCAAGCTCCCAAGCTGTGACAGCGAATAGATGCTTCTATCGTACCACCCCTGCTCATAGGCAATACGAGCGGCAATCAATTTGTCCTGTTCATTCAGGTCCCGCATCCAATAATACCATTCACGCCTGGCAAGAATATATTGGTCGAGGCGAAACAGTTCCAGCGCTCTTTGACCTGGCTCATCGTTCATTAATGCACTTTTGTCACTTTCATCAACAACCAAAGGCTGGTGATTGATCTGACTGGAATTGCCTAAGCGAACCGCCGCTAAAAACCCATAATAGCTTCGCTTCTTGGCCAGTTCCCGAAAAATAATACGCGCCTCCCCTTTACGATCTAGTTCGTGCAGGCTGCGGGCGCGCCAGTATTGCCACTGATTCTTGGTTTGAATATCGGCTCTGAGTAACTCTATTTCGTCGATGATGCCTTGATAGTTTTTACTGCGTAGCAAATATGCAATGCGCCATTGCAGGGCGCCATCGTGTATGTATTGGCGGTCTAGATTTGCATACCAAAGTCCGGCCTGCTGATGCTCGGAACGCGCCAAAGCTGTCACCAGTGGATCCAATATATTTTTACGCTGAGCTTCAGTTAACCGATTCTGTTCATCGGCTCGGTTAAATATTTCTAAGGTTTTCAGTTCATCATTCCAAACCAAACGCGTCAGAGCGTAGCTAATCACATCGCCTTCCTGAGTGTTTCGTTGGCTCAAATCTCCCATATCCTCGATCATTAATGGGTCACGCTTCACTTGCTGGAATTTGTCTATTAAGTACTTTTGCTCGGCACTTAATTGTCTTTGCAAGTATGCAGAGAGCTTAGGTTGAGATGCACGCTCCGCCAATAATATGCGCTGCCAGATCAATTCATCGGTACGGTAGTCATTTTGCTTCCACACTTTAAATAGTGGGTCACAAGCTTTGGGTTGCGATCGACCCGTTAACCATAACTCTTCAACATTGGCTAACACCTGGTCTTTACTGACCCCCTGTTGTAACTGAAATCGATAGAATTGACAGGTTAATGCCACATCACTGGTTGAGCGAAAATATTCAATGAACTTTTCTCCCTCTCCCTGCTTTGCCAGGTAACTTAACCAGGAACGACGCAGCGTCCAGTCTAATGGGCTACTTTTATATTGGTCGAGAAATTTGGCAATGTGTTTTTCATTTCTTAGAGAAAGGTTTTTGCGCAATTGATTGCGGACAAAATAAGGTTGTAATGGATAACCATCAAGCTGCTGCAATGCTTTTCGGTAGGATTGGGAATCAAATTGGTAACTTTTCTTAATTAGCGACGCATATATCTTGCGCTGCTTTTGCATTTTAGTTTCAGCAGAAAAGGTCGCGGCACAGACTTCAGTGTTTGCCGTAAACAGAATGGCGAGTGATACCGCCAAGAACCGGGGAAAATAATTACTCATTGATTTCATACAACAGACACACAATATACTACTCAAACGTTGGGTCAACGAAACATCACAAGGTTAGTTCAAATCTAATTAACAAGGTAGATAAATTTGTAACTTTAACCGGCTAAACTCAATAAAAAACCGTTTCATTGGTGCATTTATATTGATAACGATTAAAATACGCCAAACAACATGCTTCTCAATGATTAAATTATGACAGATTCCGACGCTATCAACGGCCATTTTGCCAATCATACACTCGATGCTATAGGCCTTCGCTGCCCAGAGCCGGTGATGATGGTGCGCTTAAATATCCGTAAAATACAAGCCGGTGAAACACTATTAGTTATTGCAGATGACCCGTCAACGACTCGCGACATTCCAAGTTTTTGTGAATTTATGGAACATGAACTCATTGTCAAAGAAGTGGATAGTGCGCCCTATCGCTACTTGATCAGAAAAGCCAGTTAACCGGTCTTTCTTTCATAGACCATAGTAAACCCTATAGGTTCCAATGATTGAAGCGTTTGTGGCTAAATGACTACCAGTAAATAAGCCCCAATAAAAAAGCACCCGCAGGTGCTTTTTTTGTTTATTTTCGAACGGTTTCAATTACTGCAGCAACGAAATGTCCGCAACATTAAAAAAGCTCGCGCGGATCTGGCTTAGCAGCGTCAAACGATTCACTTTGATTGATTCATCTTCGGCCATCACCATAACATTATCGAAAAACGCATCGACTGGCTCCCTCAGGCCCGATAAAAGGGTCAATGCCTGCTGGTAGTCCTTATTCGCAAATAATGGCGTTAACTGGCCATTCAGTGCGTCAAATTCTTTGGCTAAAGCATGCTCCTGCTCTGCCTCTGCAAGTTCCACTTTAAATGTTGAATACAGATCACCATCGAACTTGGCCAGAATATTGCCAACTCGCTTATTGGCTGCAGCAAGTGCAGCGGCCTCAGGCAACTCTTTAAAGTGACTTACCGCTTTAATGCGCTGCTCAAAATCCAGTGGTGCCGTCGGTTTTTTGGCAAGCACCGCTTGGATTACATCAACACTGATACCCTGCTCTTGGTAGTACGCACGGAATCGACCCATCACGAATTCAATCACATCTTCTGCAGTATTGTCATTCGACAGTTTGTCACCATAAGCAGCAATACTATCGGCAATTAACTCTTTTATATCCAGAGGTAATTGCTTTTCAATGATAATGCGAATTAAACCAATTGCAGCACGGCGCAAGGCAAACGGGTCTTTATCGCCTTTGGGTGGTTGGTTGATACCAAAAATACCCACTAATGAATCGACTTTGTCGGCAATCGCGACACAACAGCCGGTCACGCCTTCAGGCAAAGTATCGCCAGAAAACTTAGGGCGATATTGGTCTTCTAATGCCTGGGCAACGGCTTCGGCTTCACCATCATGGCGAGCATAGTATTTCCCCATCGTTCCCTGAACTTCAGGAAATTCAAGCACCATTTCAGTCATTAGATCGGTTTTACTTAATAGCCCGGCACGATACGCTTCATCACCATTGCTTTGCACTTTATCCGCAACTAAACGGCTTAACTGAGCAATTCGTTCCGATTTGTCTTTCAAAGTACCCAGTTGTTTCTGGAATAACACCGAAGCCAAACTCTCTAAACGCGATTCTAACGATTGCTTTTTATCGGTCTTAAAGAAAAATTCAGCGTCGGCCAAACGAGGACGAATCACTTTTTCGTTACCTTTCACAATCTCAGAAGGTTGCTTAGATTCAATATTGGTAACAAAGATAAACTTGTTTATCAGCTGACCGTCTTTATTTTCGACCGGGAAGTACTTCTGGTGATCTTTCATCGAATAGATTAGTGGTTCCGCAGGTACCTGCAAGAACTCTTCATCAAAGGTTCCCACCAAAACTGTAGGCCACTCATTGATTGCCGTAACTTCATCCAGTAAGTCGTCATCCAGCAATGCATGAGCATCCATTTCTTGTGCCGCAGCAAGGATCTGTTTCGATATTTTGTTACGTCGCTGTTCAAAGTCAGCGATAACGTAGGCAGATTCAAGCGCCGAAATATAGTCATCGGCATTGGTTAGGGTAACCATGCCTTGATGGTGGAAGCGATGGCCCTGAAGTTGATTTGACGATTGAACACCTAACACTTCACCGGCAATAACGTCGCTACCATACATCATCGTAATGGTGTGTACCGGACGGATAAACTGAATACGACTACTGCCCCAACGCATCGGTTTAGGGATAGGTAACTTACTAACCGCTTGATTAACCATATCTGGGATCAGCGCTTCAATCGTTTTACCCGGTTGGCTGGCAATATGTAAAAGCCACTCACCTTTATCCGTTGTTAAGCGCTGTGCTTGTTCAACGGTAATACCATTTGAGCGAGCCCAACCTTGTGCAGCTTTGGTCGCGTTACCATCGGAATCAAACGCAACATTCACTGCCGGGCCACGTTTTTCTACGGTTTTGTCTGCTTGTTTGGCAATTAAGCCTTGCACCTGCACGGCGATACGACGAGGAGATGCAAACCAATTAGCGGATTCATAGCCTAAGTCAGCGCTTTCCAGTTGACTGGTGATTTGCTGATAGAAAGCCGTCGCTAACTTCTTTAATGATTTTGGTGGTAGTTCTTCGGTTCCCAATTCAATCAGGAGAGTATTAGTCGACATCTTATTTCTCCTTCACGGCATTGTCAGAAGTGTTTTTACATAATGGGAAACCCAAAGATTCTCGTGCTGCGTAGTAAGCTTCTGCACATGCTTTTGAAAGAGTGCGAACCCTCAGAATAAAACGTTGACGTTCGGTAACTGAAATAGCGTGACGAGCATCAAGCAGGTTAAATGCATGACTCGCTTTCATTACTTGTTCGTACGCTGGTAATGGCAAACCTAATTCAATGAGTTTGGCACTTTCTCGTTCACAGACATCAAACTGATTAAAAAGCGCATCAACATCTGCGTGTTCAAAGTTGTAAGCCGACTGCTCAACTTCGTTTTGGTGAAACACATCACGATAATAGATTTTGCCCATAGGGCCATCAGTCCAAACCAGATCGTAGATACTATCAACGTTTTGAATATACATCGCCAAACGTTCAAGACCATAGGTGATCTCACCGGTTACCGGTGCACATTCCAAACCACCGACTTGCTGAAAATAGGTAAACTGGGTAATTTCCATACCATTGAGCCATACTTCCCAACCCAATCCCCAGGCACCTAAAGTCGGTGATTCCCAGTTATCTTCAACAAAGCGAATATCGTGAACCAGCAAATCCAGGCCTAATTCCTGCAATGAATTCAGATACAGTTCCTGGATATTTTTCGGTGATGGTTTTAGCACTACCTGAAATTGATAGTAATGTTGTAAACGATTTGGGTTCTCGCCATAGCGGCCATCCGTTGGGCGACGACATGGCTGAACATAGGCACTACTCATTGGCTCCGGGCCAATAGAGCGTAAAAATGTCATAGGATGAAATGTCCCTGCCCCGACTTCCAAATCCAATGGTTGGACAATTACACAACCTTGTTTAGACCAATATTCCTGAAGCTTCAGAATTAGGCCCTGGAATGTTTTGATATCAAATGTGCTCATGTATCCAGAAAACCCCAACTATTCAAAATAGTTCGTTTAGTGTTAGAAAATGGCGCTAATTATAACGGCAAGCCTGTCAATAGCCTAGTGAAAATTCGGTGAAATACCTAGCGTAAATCAAAGTATTGCAAGAGCTACTGTGACATAAAATAGTTACCGGAGTAATGAAACGCGTTACCAGAAAGCATTCGCCGAATTGATTGGGTGGATATTCATGGAATGAACAAAGGCAGTAGTGATGGTTTTTTGTTAAAACGATGCCGTTATTCCCCTTAGGGGATCTGCATCGTCGTGGCCAAATAAAAGAATGTAAAGACTGGTCATCGACTTGTGTCTGTATATTTACCTAGAAAAGAAAAAGCCCGGAGAACCGGGCTTTTTGAACAAACTCATTGCAACAATGAACTAGACGTCCAGGTTTTCAACATTGAGTGCGTTGTCTTCAATGAAGTTTCGACGCGGCTCAACATGGTCGCCCATCAAGGTAGTGAACAACAGATCTGCACCGATAGCATCTTCAATCGTTACCTGAAGCATACGGCGAGTTTCAGGATCCATCGTTGTTTCCCATAATTGCTCAGGGTTCATCTCACCCAATCCTTTATAGCGCTGGATGTATTGACCACGTTCTGATTCTTTCATTAACCAGGCTCTGGCTTCAACAAATGAGCTTACGGATTTCACCTTCTCACCACGTTTCACGTAAGCTCCCTCTTCCATTAAGCCGTTAATGGCTTTATTTAAGTTCATAATGGTCTTAAATTCAGAAGAATGAATCACGTCATAGCTAAGGTTATAAACGCTGTCGATACCATGCATACGCACAGTAATTGCAGGATAGTAAATATTGCGCTCATTATCTTTCAGCACTTCAGCACTGTATAAAGAACCTTTGTCACCTTTCTCTTCGAGCAATTCGATTAAGCTTTCAGTCCAGGCTTCTACTTTTGCCTGTTCTACAAAGTCGGTTTGCTCAACCACTGGCGAATAAACCAATTGCTGCAGAATGCTTTCAGGGATCTGACGAGATACACGGCGAATAATCGACATGGTATCTCGGTATTGATTGAACAACTGCTCTAATGCAACACCAGAAAGCCCTGGCGCACTTTCATTGACATGGATAGATGAATTTTCCAATGCCAACGTTGTGAAGTACGCTTCTTTTTGCTCATCATCTTTCAGGTAACGCTCTTGCTTACCCTTTTTCACTTTATAAAGTGGTGGTTGTGCAATATAGATGTAGCCACGCTCAATCACTTCCGGCATTTGACGGTAAAAGAAGGTCAATAGCAAGGTACGAATGTGTGAACCATCGACATCCGCATCGGTCATGATTACGATTGAGTGATAACGCATTTTATCGGGATCATATTCGTCGCGACCAATACCACAGCCAAGAGCCGTGATCAGGGTGCCGACTTCTTGTGAAGAAATCATTTTGTCGAAACGCGCTTTTTCTACGTTTAATATTTTACCTTTTAAAGGCAAAATAGCTTGATTCTTACGATTACGACCCTGTTTGGCGGAACCACCAGCAGAGTCACCCTCCACAATATACAGTTCAGAAAGAGCTGGGTCTTTTTCCTGACAATCTGCCAGCTTACCGGGTAAGCCTGCAATATCTAACGCTCCTTTACGACGCGTCATTTCACGGGCTTTACGGGCCGCTTCACGGGCACGCGCCGCATCAATAATTTTCATTATGATGGTTTTAGCGGTACCAGGATGCTCAAGTAGGTATTCACCTAGTTTTTCACCCATCGCCTGCTCAACGGCGGTTTTCACTTCCGAGGAAACCAATTTATCTTTGGTTTGCGAAGAAAATTTAGGATCTGGTACTTTCACCGAGATAACAGCCGTTAAACCTTCACGGGCATCATCACCGCTGGCACTGGTTTCACCACCACCCTTGGCCTTTTTGTTTAGACCTTCTTTGGTCATATAACTATTCAAGGTACGGGTAAGTGCGGTTCTAAAACCACTTAAGTGAGTACCACCATCACGCTGAGGAATGTTATTCGTAAAACAGAAAATATTTTCCTGGAAACCATCATTCCACTGCATGGCTACTTCAACAACGATGCCATCTTCACGGGCAAGGTCAAAATAAAACACTTCATCATTTACCGGTGTTTTATTGGTATTTAAGTAATCAACAAACGCTTGAATTCCGCCTTCGTAATGGAAGTGATCCTCTTTACCGTCACGCTCATCGATTAAACGAATCGAAACGCCAGAGTTAAGGAACGATAATTCACGAATACGCTTTGCCAGAATATCGTAGTGAAATAATGTATTGGTAAAGGTCTCTTCACTTGGCCAGAAACGAACCTGAGTACCGGTATTTTCGGTTTCGCCAATAACTTTTAAAGGCGCATCTGGAACACCCATAGAATAGGTTTGTTCGTGAACCTGACCAGCTCGACGGATGGTAAGTTCAAGTTTTGAACTTAAGGCATTTACAACAGAAATACCAACACCGTGAAGACCACCAGATACTTTATAACCCGAGTCTTCACCACCGAACTTACCACCGGCATGAAGAACTGTCATAATGACTTCTGCAGCCGATACACCCTCTTCTGGGTGAATATCCGTTGGGATACCACGACCATCATCTTTAACGGATACGGAATTATCACCGTGAATCGTAACAACAATATCATTACAATGTCCGGCTAATGCCTCATCGATAGAGTTATCTAAAACCTCAAATACCATATGGTGTAAACCGGTACCATCGTCGGTATCACCGATATACATCCCTGGTCTTTTACGTACCGCATCAAGGCCTTTTAATACCTTAATACTGGACGAATCATAACTGTTTTCTGTCATTCTAATTGCCTATGTTATTGCCAGAACATTCACTCTGGAACTTCGTAGTGTTCGAACTTTAATTGCCGTTTAATACGGCATTAAACTTCGCTTATTATGCCATGTTTCACGTGAAACATTTTATATTTATTGTGTTTTGGAATTATTGGTTCCAGTGCACTTTTTTCAATCGCCGTGATAAACACCTGGCATTGTAACTCTTCGATAGCTTCGGCTAAACGTTGCCGAGAGCCTGTATCTAATTCAGCACCGATATCATCAATTAGGATAATTGGACGAACTTGCTGCTGATTAAAAATTAGTGTTGCCTGAGCAACGGTTAAAGCCATTAAAAACATTTTTTGCTGCCCTCGAGACAACACCTGTTCTAATGACATTTTTTGATAATGAAACTTCACATCAAATTTTTGCGCGCCATAACTGCTATATCCATATTGGCGTTCTTTATCTTCAACATCCGCTAATAACTCTACCAGCTGATGCTTTTCCCCCCAACCGCGACTGTAATGCAAGCCGATTCGCTCGGACAGTTCCGGTAGGAGAATATCTAGCCAACGCTGCAGCTCTGCGTTCAACTGCTGAACGTATTCTTTTCTCAGTGTCGCTAGCGTTTCCGATTGTTGAACAAACAGTTGCGTCCAATAATCGAATTGTTGTCCTCGTACACCGGTGCGAAGACAGGCATTACGTTGAACCAAGACTCTTCGAAACTCACGCCATAACTCTGCAAACTGATGTTCCACGTGAAACATCCCTAAATCGATAAAACGGCGACGCTCTTTCGGCCCGCCAAAAAATAATTTAAAGGTTTCCGGAGTAATAATCTGTACCGCAACATGTTTGGCTAATTCAGACAATCTATGTTCCGGTGTTCCGTTAACCTTGATGGTACATTTACCATCTCGGTAACGACTGACGCCCAATTGTGTGTCCCGGTCATCTTTTATGGAAACTGTAAAGTTCTCACTATCACGCTTTACTAAATTTTCCAGTTTCGTCGTACGAAACGACTTACCGTGACCAAGAAAGAAAATACTTTCTAATAAACTGCTTTTGCCACTGCCATTATCCCCAAGGATAAAATTCAGGGCGGGTTCAAACTCGTTGTTTTGAATATTTAAATTGCGAAAATTCTCGACATAAAGTTTCTTTATACTCATTACAAACGCATAGGCATAATCACGTAGAGTGCTTCACCGGACTCCTGCCCTTCAATAATGACACTGGAGTTTGCATCGGAAAGAGTGAATTTAATTCCTTCTTCTTTCACCGCATTTAACACATCCAATATATAACTTACGTTAAAACCAATCTCCAACGCTTCATAAGGGAAATCAATTTCAATGTATTCTTCAGCTTGTTCTTGTTCAGGGTTATTCGCGGTAATTTTTAACTCATTACTGCCAAAATTGAGACGAACGCCTTTGAATTTTTCATTAGAGAGGATGGACGCACGAGATAACACGAGTTTTAGCTCATCGCGGTTTGCCAATAAAACCTTGTCGCCATTTCTTGGTAGTACGCGTCGATAATCCGGGAAACGTCCGTCCACAAGTTTAGAAGTGAAAGAGAACTCGGTATCGACAATGCGGATATGATTGGAACCTAGGAATAAGGAAACTGGCTCATCGACAGGATCGAGTAAACGAATGATTTCCAAAATACCCTTTCTTGGAACAATCACCTGGCGGGTCGGAAGCTGCAAATTGTCATCGACAATTTTACATATCGCTAAGCGATGTCCATCTGTCGCAACGGAACGAATTTCATTACCTTCCGTTTCAATCGACATACCATTTAGATAATAACGGACATCCTGATTTGCCATGGAAAAATGAGTGCTTTCAATTAACCGTAGTAATTGCGATTTATTGACATTGAACTCAATATCACCCTGCCATTGTTCGATGTTCGGAAAATCACTGGCAGGTAACGTCGCTAATGAGTATTTACTGCGACCACAATGAATCAGGATATTTTCCCCCTGAAGTTCAAAGGTCAGCAAAGACTGGTCAGGAAGACTTTTACAAATATCGAGTAATTTTCTTGCTGGAATCGTTACTTTACCGTCGCCACCCTGGTTATCCACCTGAGTTTTAGCAACCATTTCAAGCTCTAAATCTGTGGCCACCAAAGTAAGTGATTGCCCACCAACCTCTAAGAGTATATTACTTAAAATGGGCAAGGTACTTTTTCGTTCAACGGCCCCGGAGACCAACAATAATGGTTTGAGCAATAAATCTCGATTTAATGAAAACTTCATTCTGATCTCCCTGCTACGATGATAGCGTTCTTATTAAATTTGAGTAATCTTCTTTTATATCATGAGTTTCTTCTCGAAGGGCTTTTACTTTTCGACAGGCATGTAACACTGTCGTGTGATCCCTTCCGCCAAACGCATCACCAATCTCTGGCAAACTGTGGCTTGTTAATTCTTTCGCCAATGCCATCGCAATCTGTCTTGGTCTGGCAACGGAACGATTACGGCGTTTGGATAATATATCCGCAACTTTAATTTTGTAATATTCGGCAACCGTTCGTTGAATATTGTCTATGGTAACGAGTTTATCCTGTAAAGCCAGCAAATCTCGAAGTGCTTCTCTAACAAAATCAATGGTAATTGGACGACCGGTGAAATTCGCGTTCGCAATGACGCGGTTTAATGCCCCTTCCAGTTCCCGTACATTAGAACGAAGACGTTTGGCGATAAAAAATGCCACTTCATCGGCAATATTGATCTGGCTTTCTTCGGCTTTACGCTTAAGGATGGCAACACGGGTTTCCAGTTCTGGCGGTTCAATCGCCAGGGTAAGTCCCCAGCCGAAACGAGATTTTAATCTATCTTCAACCCCAGTGATTTCTTTTGGGTAACGATCACTGGTTAAAATAATTTGCTGATTACCTTCCAATAATGCATTAAAGGTATGAAAAAACTCTTCTTGAGTACGCTCTTTATTGGCGAAAAATTGAATATCATCAATCAATAACGCATCGACACTGCGATAATATTGTTTAAACTTTTCAATTTCATTATTTTGCAGCGCTTTCACCATATCCTGTACAAACCTTTCGGAATGCATATAGGCAATTTTGGCATTGGGTTTCTTCAACAAGATGCCATTACCAACGGCGTGCAATAAGTGAGTTTTACCTAGTCCGGTACCGCCATAGATAAATAGCGGGTTGTATGCCTGGCCAGGGTTATCCGCAACCTGAGATGCCGCAGCACGTGCGAGCTGATTCGATTTACCTTCAACAAAATTATCAAAAGTATACTTGTCACGGACATTCGTCGACTTGCGGATATTCGGTATTGAATTACTGTCGCTACTATTAGGTGCAGATATCGGTGCTGATTGGTTAACAATATTCGGTGTCGCCACGGGAGCAGCAGCAACGGGTTTGCTGCCCACATCGAAGCGAACTTCCGGAGGATTAGGGTTTTGCAAGGCAACAAGCTGGGTAATTCGACCCAAATATTTTTCTCTTACCCAATCCAAAACAAATCGATTGGGGGCATACAAGGTCATTATATTGCCTGAGACTTCACATTGTAGGGGGCGAATCCACATACTAAATTGTTGCGCCGGTAACTCTTCTTCGAGAATTGACAAACAGCTTTGCCAGAGGGAATCTTCCACTCAATACTCCTGGAAATAAGGGGCTACTATCCGATGTATTAATGGGTAATGAACAGAGAAGGTAGCAAGATTATCCTGTGAATTTTTTTTATTATCGAGCCATTATCACCTCAGTTATCCACAAGTGCAATACGAGGTTGGGGATTATCATCAAAAAAATCGATCTTTTTTATAAAGCGAGCATTTTTAAAGGCTTTTAAGGAACCCACCAATAAAAATAATGTTCCATTTTTACGCGTAAACCACATCTTTTTACCGATATATTTGCATGTGCGCAATAAATTCAAATATTTTGTTATAAAACTGTGGATATAAAGACTATTTACTTATAATAAATGGCATCGAACGATCGAAAATACCACTCGAGATCGGCATCAAGATCTTGATCGCAATATTTTCACAATAAATACCGTTTTTTTTACAAAATATACTTAATGTTAAAAACAAAGGATCCCTTTACTATACTCATATACGTAACTCGGGGTTATCAACGTAAACACAAGGATCCTGTTAAGGATCCTTTAAAAACTCTTTTTATAAATATCGTTGACTTTATCACCTAATCTATTTAGAATTCGCCCTCAATTTTTTAACACAGTGCTCGAAAACGTTTGTTTTCGCATAGCAAACAAACATAACGGGATAGCGTCATGAAAAGAACATTTCAACCTAGCGTATTAAAGCGTAAACGTAACCACGGTTTCCGTGCTCGCATGGCTACGAAAAACGGTCGTGCTGTAATTGCACGTCGTCGTGCTAAAGGTCGTGCTAAGCTTAGCGCTTAATCCTTTTTAATAAGGATTATTACCCACATGGGTACCTACAGTTTTAATCGGGAGTCACGTCTGTTGACTCCCGGTCATTTCCAGCAAGTTTTTAACCACCCCTCTCGGTTTGGCTCAAGCCATTTCACCATATTAATTACTTCCAACAAAGACGCGAATAATCGTTTAGGCATGGCTATTGCCAAAAAACGAGTTAAGCATGCCGTACAAAGAAATCGAATAAAACGCCTAACCCGTGAAAGTTTTCGCTTAAATCAGCATAAACTTCCTGCCGTTGATTTAGTTGTTATGGTAAAGTCAGGGATTGATCAGCTCGATAATGAAGAGATTAATCAGCAATTGGAAAAAATATGGCGAAAAATCATTCAGCGGCACAAACGATAGTTATTGCCCCGATAAAAGCCTACCAGCGCTGGCTTAGCCCGCTACTGGGTAACAATTGTCGATTCAATCCAACCTGCTCAAATTACGCAATTACTGCGATAAATCGCTTTGGTGTCGTAAAAGGGTGTTGGTTAGCGATTAAACGTATATTAAAATGCCATCCTATGCACGCGGGTGGCAATGATCCCGTTCCTAAATCTAAACAAGAGAATTAACAAATTATGGAATCACAACGCGGTTTGCTATTCATAGCATTACTGGTAGTTAGTTTCTTACTGTTTCAACAGTGGCAAGTTGATAATGCGCCACAACAACCCGTAGAAACAGAAACTGCGACCACGTCACCTACTCAATCTGGCGACGATGATTTTATACCGCAGGCCAGTGAGCAAGCCCCTGCAACGCAAACAAGCGAAGAAAAAGGCGGCATCGTTACCCTTTCTTCCGATGTCCTTGAGTTAAAAGTTGACACTCGTGGTGGTGATATCGTTGCAGCCAAATTACTAGAGTTTGAGACCGAACAAGGTAGCGGTCAGGCGATGCCAATTTTAACCTCTGATGGTTATACCTATGTAGCTCAGTCTGGTCTGATTGGCGCGCAAGGCGACGCAACCCGAAATGGTCGTGCCATCTATGCGGCTGATAAAACCGAGTATCAAATTTCTGGTGACGAATTAGTTGTCGACTTAACGTACCAAAATAATGACATCAACTACGTTAAACGTTTTACCCTAGTACGTGGTAAATATGATGTGGCCGTTGAGTATATCGTTGATAACAACAGTGCCGCCAACGCCAGTGTTCAGTTGTACGGTCAATTAAAGCAAGATACGTATATCGAAGACGATGGCTCTATGTTTATGCCGACATATCGTGGGGCAGCGTATTCAACCAGCGAGAGTCGCTACGAAAAGCTGCCGTTTGACGATATTGAAGATACCAATCTTAACATCAAAACCAAAGCCGGCTGGGTCGGTATGTTACAACATTATTTTGTCAGTGCCTGGGTTCCAAATCCGAGCACAACGAATGATATATATACGCAATATCTCGGGGCCAAAGGTCAGGCGGTGATTGGTTTTAAACAACCATCCGTTATCGTCACTCCTGGTAATTCTGAAACTTTAACCGCAACGTTTTACGTTGGACCCAAAGATCAGGATTCATTAGCAGAAATTGCCAATGGCTTGGACCTAACCGTTGAATACGGGATTTTATGGTTTATCAGTCAACCGCTTTTCTGGTTATTGATTAAGATTCAAGGTCTTGTGGTTAACTGGGGTCTGGCAATTATCTGTATTACCATAGTGGTGAAAACCATTATGTATCCATTGACTAAGACGCAATATTCGTCAATGGCCAAAATGCGTAAGATCCAACCTAAAATGACTGCTTTGAAAGAGCGTTATGGTGATGACCGTCAGAAAATGTCGCAAGCCATGATGGAGCTATACAAGAAAGAAAAGGTTAACCCTGCAGGAGGTTGTTTACCTTTACTTGTACAGATGCCGATATTCTTAGCGTTATATTGGGTATTTATTGAAAGTGTTGAATTGCGTCATGCGCCATTTGCGCTTTGGATCACCGATTTATCGTCGCAAGACCCATACTATGTATTACCGCTATTGATGGGTGCTTCCATGTTCTTAATGCAGAAGTTGCAACCGAATATGGCAACCGATCCAATGCAACAGAAAATGATGCAGTGGATGCCAGTATTTTTCACCGTATTCTTCCTATGGTTCCCATCGGGTTTAGTACTTTACTGGTTGGTTTCGAACGTAATCACGATTATCCAAATGTTAATTATCTTCCGTTCGATTGAAAAAGCGGATGAGAAAGCTAACGCGAAATCCGCGAAAAAATAGCTAAGTCGATTGGCTAATCAATAATTCAGTGATTGAAAAAGGCCTGCTTATGCAGGTCTTTTTTATGACTACAATAAAAGTGCTTGCGCACCATGACTCACGGATCACATCAAAACTTTTTCCGGATGGTGTTTGCTCTACCAGAACCAAGCTAACAGTTATAATCAACTCAACGAATCACCAATTTGTTTGTTATAAAGTATCCGGTTATTCACTTATCCTCTATCCCCTCTTCGACTAACTCGTTTATAATTCACCCCATATCAAATTGAATTTAACGTGTTTATGTCCGATAACAGTGCAAATAAAAGCTTAACCAATATCGAAACCATCGCAGCCCAGGCCACACCTCCTGGTCGCGGCGGTGTTGGCATTATTCGGGTTTCGGGCCCATTGGCAAGTCATGCTGCTGAGCAGTTACTTGGTAAAGTGCCAAAAACTCGATATGCCGAATATTTGCAATTTTTGGATGCAAATAAACAAGTGATAGATCAGGGCATCGCATTATTTTTTAAAGGTCCAAATTCGTTTACTGGTGAAGATGTATTAGAACTTCAGGGCCATGGTGGTCCGGTAATTCTAGATATGTTGCTTAAACATATTATTGGATTGGACAATATTCGTATGGCCAAACCTGGGGAGTTTTCTGAGCAGGCATTTATTAATGACAAACTGGACTTAACCCAGGCAGAAGCAATCGCCGATCTGATTAACTCGAGCTCGGAACAAGCCGCTCGTGCCGCTTTGCATTCCCTGCAGGGGGATTTTTCAAACTTAATTCACCAGTTGGTCGATGACGTTATTCATTTACGTATGTATGTTGAAGCGGCAATTGATTTCCCGGAAGAAGAAATCGATTTTCTTGCGGATGAAAATGTCAGTAACTCCTTAAATGGACTGATCACTCAAGTTGCAGATGTCCTCGCCAAAGCTCAACAAGGCGCCATTATTCGCGAAGGTATGCGTGTGGTGATTGCCGGTCGGCCCAATGCTGGAAAATCCAGCTTGCTGAACGCATTAAGTGGCCGCGAATCGGCAATCGTAACCGATATCGAAGGTACTACGCGGGATGTGCTATCAGAACAGATCCATATTGATGGAATGCCATTACACATTATTGATACCGCCGGTCTTCGGGAAAGCCCAGATAAAGTGGAGCAAATTGGTATTGAACGAGCCTGGAAGGAAATCAAACAAGCAGACAGAGTACTACTGATGATTGACTCGCTTCAGGACGAAGACGTTGATCCTACCCAGTTTTGGCCAGAATTTTTTAATCAACTACCCGACAATATGGGATTGACCATTGTCCGCAATAAAGCCGATATCAGTGGCCAAGTCTGTGGTTACAAAGTATCTCATGAAAAGCCAACCATAACCTTGTCAGCAAAAACTGGCGATGGCATCGATGCGTTAACAGAGCACCTTAAACAGTGCATGGGGTACGAAGGCAATGCGGAAGGCGGATTTATGGCTCGTCGTCGCCATATACAGGCCTTGGAAAACGCACAACAACACCTACTTACAGGCCAGGAACAATTGCTGTCCTTTATGGCGGGAGAAATTCTTGCGGAAGAACTGCGCATCACTCAACAGGCGTTAAATGAAATCACCGGAGAATTTACCAGTGACGATCTGCTTGGCCAAATATTCTCGTCATTCTGTATAGGTAAATGACGAGGCCCCAACCTCGTCTGGGGCTGGTCCGAGTCATCGCTATGCAGTAAGCAATTGCCGATAACATGCAATTAATCAATACAACCTCAAAGCGCTTATATTTCCCCAATACAAAATTAAAATGATCATTCTCTTTGGGCTTTTTGCCAGTCGATAGTCATTCACTATGCATTAAAAAAGCATAAGCAAACCTTCTTTATCCCAGCTAAAAACCGTTCGAACGGACTGTTTATCAGTATTTACCACGCTCATTTATTGCCATTATTCAGCAAAGAATAAAGATCCCGCTTTTAAAAATGGGGAGTATAATGTCCGCAAACAACGGGGTTAATTCGACAAAATAATCACCGTAATTGAAGATTAATTACTTACAGGGACTCTCCATGTCATCATTTCAAATCATCGTTGGCAGCATGTTAGGTGGGACAGAATACATTGCTGAGGCCGTTGAATCGGTTCTTAATGACGCAAATCATCAATGCGAAATACATTTTCAGCCGGAATTTTCGCAAATATCTCAAAATAATCAAACCTGGATTATTTGCACGTCAACTCACGGTGCAGGCGATTATCCGGAAAATATCGAAAACTTCGTCGAAGAGCTCTGTGCATATGATCAATCACTGCAGGATCTGCCTTTTTTGGTGATCGCCGTCGGTGATAGTAATTACGACACCTTTTGCTTGGCTGGAAAAAACATAAAAAACAACATGTTAGGTAAGGGTGCTAAACAAATTATCGAGATGTTATGTATTGATATGGATGAGGATATCGATCCAGAACAGATCGCAGAACAATGGATACGCGATCATTTGGATCAGTTATAAATAACTTATGCACAGTTTACGATCCAAAATAAGGGGATTGTGTATAAAACGGTGATCAAACCGTTAATTTACACTTATTATTCAGTGCACAATTATTCACTTCAAATCCCCTGTGGATAAACAGGCCTTTTGATCAGAGGCAATACATGATTTGATCCAACCTTGATCACAGGATCTGATCTATCCTAAACCTGTACCAATAAAGGCTTTTTTTTACTTATCAACAGAAAAGGCGATCACTAATAAGAGATAATAATAAGATCTATATATAGATCTTTATATATTATTAAAGGATCGAGCGTTCGATCTTTTAACACTTTGATCGTTTCACAAATCACCAATAAACGGTAGAATAGTCAACCTTATCTAATACCAATTGGTATCAGGTTATATTCAGTTTTTACTATTCGAGGTTTTTCTTTTATGTGGTATCAAGATTCCTTTGACGTCATCGTTGTTGGAGGTGGTCATGCTGGTACGGAAGCCTGCTTGGCGGCAGCTCGTATGGGTTGTAAAACATTATTGTTGACTCATAACATTGATACTTTAGGGGCAATGTCCTGTAATCCTGCGATCGGTGGGATCGGCAAAGGACACCTGGTAAAAGAAATCGACGCGTTAGGTGGATTAATGGCTGAAGCGATTGATCACGGCGGAATCCAGTTCCGTACCTTGAACTCATCGAAAGGCCCTGCTGTACGTGCTACTCGCGCCCAAGCGGATCGTTTGTTATACAAAGCCTACGTACGTAACTATCTGGAAAACCAAGAAAACCTGACTATATTTCAACAGCCCTGTGATGACTTGATCTTAGAGAACGATCAAATCGTTGGTGTTTCTACGCAAATGGGTCTGAAATTTAAAGGTAAGACCGTGGTGTTAACCGTTGGTACTTTCCTTGCCGGACAAATTCATATTGGCCTGAATAATTACCAAGGCGGACGTGCTGGCGATCCGGCTTCGGTTGATCTGGCTAGCCGTTTACGGGATATGCCATTTCGCATCGAACGCCTGAAAACAGGTACTCCACCACGTTTAGATGCCCGAACATTAGATTTTTCAGTGATGCAGGAACAGCCAGGTGATACGCCAGTTCCGACATTTTCCTTTATGGGAAAAACAGAGCATCATCCCCAGCAGATTCCTTGTTACATCACTCATACGAATGCGCAAACCCATGCTGTGATCCGTGAAGGTTTAGATCGATCGCCAATGTATACAGGTGTCATTGAAGGTGTTGGTCCTCGATACTGCCCATCGATTGAAGACAAAATCATGCGCTTCGCCGATAAAGAATCACATCAGATTTTTGTCGAACCGGAGGGCTTAACGACTCATGAAGTCTATCCCAACGGGATTTCCACCAGTTTGCCGTTTGATGTGCAAATGGATTTGGTACGTTCTATCAAAGGTTTTGAAAACGCCCATATCACTCGACCAGGGTATGCGATCGAGTATGATTATTTTGATCCTCGCGATCTTAAACAGACTCTGGAAAGCAAATTTATCCAGAACATGTTTTTTGCCGGACAGATAAACGGTACCACGGGCTATGAAGAAGCAGGTGCTCAAGGTTTGGTCGCGGGTATGAATGCCGCGTGCCGGGTTCAGGGCAAAGAAGGTTGGACTCCCGGTCGTGAACAAGCATACATGGGCGTATTGATCGATGATCTTTCGACCCTGGGTACCAAGGAACCGTATCGTATGTTTACCTCTCGTGCTGAATATCGCTTGTTACTGCGCGAAGATAATGCCGATATTCGTCTGACCGAAAAAGGCCGAGAACTTGGTCTGGTTGGCGATGCCCGTTGGCAGCGTTTCTGTGAGAAAATGGAAAACATTGAGTTAGAACGTCAGCGGATACGTGGCGTTTGGATACAAAAAGATCATCCAGCAGCGGAACAACTGAATCCGATGCTGAAAAACCCGATCTCTCGTGAAGCCAATCTCGAAGATCTGTTGCGTCGTCCGGAAACCCGTTATCAGGAATTGATGACAATCGATGCGTTCGCGCCAGGGCTTGACGATAAACAAGCCGCTGAGCAGGTTGAAATTCAGATTAAATATGCCGGTTATATCGAACGTCAACTGGATGAAATCGACAAGAAGAAACGCCATGAAGGTACGTTAATTCCCACGGATTTTGATTTTTCACAAATATCGGGACTTTCCAACGAAGTGGTGGCAAAACTCAGCGATGCCCGCCCTGAAACTTTAGGCAAAGCGTCACGCATATCTGGTATTACTCCGGCGGCGATATCTTTGCTTCTGGTGTACTTAAAAAAACATGGATTATTGCGAAAAACTGCTTAATATTCTCAAACAGACCAGCGATAATTGCTGGTCTGCATCCTGACTCTGTGAAATCCCAATGACAAATTTAAAATCCCGTTTAACCGATTTGATTGCTCAGTCAGAGTTATCCGTGACCGAACATCAGATAGATTTATTTGTGGCTTATGTTGAACTTCTTCATAAGTGGAACAAAGCCTATAACCTGACTTCTGTGCGCGATCCTGAGGAAATGCTGGTCAAACATATCCTCGATAGTATTGCCAACGGTCCTTACCTGCATGGCGAACGTTTTATTGATGTTGGTACTGGCCCGGGTTTGCCAGGAATCCCTTTAGCGATTTTATACCCACAACGAAATTTTGTATTATTGGATAGCTTGGGAAAACGCATCACTTTTTTACGTCAGGTTGTATTTCAGTTAAAACTTTCCAATGTAACTCCGGTACTTAGCAGGGTTGAAGCATATCAGCCAGAGGTCCCGTTTGACGGGGTGTTAAGCCGAGCCTTTGCTTCTCTGCTAGATATGGTAAGCTGGTGTGAACATCTTATTGATGAAAATGGTCGTTTATTTGCACTTAAAGGTGTTCTTCCTGAGCAAGAACTGCAACAATTGCCTGCTGGCATAGAGTTGGTGACTTATCATCAGGTTCAGGTGCCGGAACTTGAAGGGCAACGACATTTAATCGAATTAAAAAAAACTAACGCACTTTAATCGCTTTATTCGAATTTTGCGGGGACGCTGTGGGAAAAATAATTGCAATCGCCAACCAAAAAGGTGGTGTCGGTAAAACAACAACATCGGTGAATCTAGCCGCTTCCCTGGCTGCCACCAAAAGAAAAGTTTTGCTGATTGATTTAGATCCTCAAGGTAATGCCACGATGGGCTCCGGCGTTGACAAATATGAAGTCCATGCGACCAGTTATGAATTATTGATTGATGAACAGCCGTTCGAACAGGTTATCGTCAAAGATACCATGGGCCAGTATGACCTAATCGCCGCGAATACCGATGTTACCGCCGCTGAAATCAAGTTGATGGAAGTGTTCGCTCGCGAGTTACGTTTAAAAACGGCACTGAAAGAAGCCCGTGATTACTACGATTTTATTATTATCGACTGTCCACCTTCACTGAATATGCTTACCGTCAATGCGATGGGAGCAGCCGATTCTGTATTGGTACCAATGCAGTGCGAATATTATGCGCTGGAAGGGTTAACCGCGTTGATGGATACCGTTGCAAAGCTTGCGCAAGTCGTAAATAAAGATCTGCATATTGAAGGTATTTTGCGTACCATGTACGATCCTCGTAACCGCTTGGCCAATGATGTGTCGGAACAACTAAAACGCCATTTTGGCGATAAAGTATACCGCACGGTAATCCCTCGCAATGTTCGTTTGGCTGAAGCGCCTAGTTTTGGTGCCCCGGCGATGTATTACGATAAATCATCTACTGGTGCGAAAGCCTATTTAGCTTTGGCCGGTGAATTACTTAAAAAACAGCAAGTCGCAGTGAGCGAAGAAATAGTTTAGGCAGGAACAACAATGAGCACTTCAAAACGCCGGGGTCTTGGTAGAGGCCTTGATGCATTATTAACGTCTGCACCTCGACTTGCTTCGGATAGCGCTGATGGACAGCCATCTACAAACAAAGACAATACGCTGCGTATGTTACCGGTCGATATTTTGCAACCGGGTAAATACCAACCTCGAAAAGATATGTCTGAAGAGGCATTGGAAGAATTAAGCCATTCCATTAAAGCACAAGGGATTATTCAACCGATAGTTGTCCGTCCTGTTGGTATTGGTAGCTTTGAAATCATTGCCGGTGAGCGTCGATGGCGTGCAGCGCAACTTGCCAAAATGGATACCGTTCCTTGTATTATCAAAGATGTTGCCGATGAAGCTGCAGTTGCCATTGCACTGATTGAAAATATTCAGCGTGAAGACTTGAATGCGATGGAAGAAGCCGTTGCACTGGAGCGTTTATTGAGTGAGTTTGAATTAACGCATCAAGAAGTGGCTGAGGCGGTCGGGAAATCTCGAACAACCGTAACCAACCTTTTGCGTTTAAATAGCTTAAATACCGATGTAAAAACATTCCTGGAAAACGGTGATATCGATATGGGCCACGCTCGTGCCCTGCTCGCGCTCGACGGTGATGTGCAGACGGTAACTGCTCGAACCGTGGCTGCCAAAGAACTTACCGTTCGGGAAACCGAGGCTTTGGTTAAAAAAGTCCTTGAACCGGTCGCACCGAAAGAACCCAAAATTAAAGATGCCAATACGGTCAAGCTGGAACAGGAACTGGCTGAGCGCATTGGTTCTGCTGTTGAAATTCAACACAATCGTAAAGGCAAAGGTAAAATGGTGATCAGTTATACATCTCTTGATGAGTTAGACGGAATTTTATCCAAAATTCATTAATATTGGCGCTTTGTAACTATGTTGCGATTATTGCACACTTTTAGCGCTTGTTATGCCTCATAAAGTTGCAAAAAAAACCTAATTCAGTATACTTGCGCTGGCTTTTGGCGAGAAAAAAATCAGAACCAAATTGAATTCATGTTTAATCAAAGATTTGGGACGATTTCTTAGGAGTAACGGGTGCAAAATACGCTAGCAAAACCCGGCAGAAAATACGCATACAGACAGGTATTTCTGCAAGTTTTGATGACTCTTCTAAGTTTTATAATTTGTTATTTCGGTTGGGGATTAACTACCGCAGCATCAGCGATAGCTGGTGGCATGGTTAGTGTAATCCCTAATTTTGTATTTGCACATAAGGCTTTTAAGTTTGCCGGTGCACGCGCAGCCCAACAAGTGGTTGATTCGTTTTACGGCGGCGTGAAATTAAAATTGGTATTAACCGCGATTCTTTTTGCCTTGTGTTTCAAGTTTCTCGATTTAAACGTGGTCGCCTTTTTTATTACATATTCAACAACAATGCTGGTTCCATGGTTGAACGCCATTGTTAACAAGTTTCATTTTAATCAACAAAAATTGGGATAAAAGATGGCTGCAGATACAGGCACTTATATCAAACACCATTTGACTAACTGGACAATGTGTTCCACGGACAGCGGTATTGCTTTTAACAAAGCATGCGCCGACGCTGGCTTCTGGACTTTGCACGTTGATACTCTGGGTTGGTCAATTGTTCTTGGTTTGATTTTTCTTCTTACATTCCGCTCCGTTGCCAAAAAAGCAACCACGGGCGTTCCAGGAAAATTACAATGCGCGGTAGAAATGGTTGTCGATTTCGTCGACAAAAGTGTGAAGGAAACTTTCCACGGTAAAAACGCGTTAATTGCTCCGCTTTCTCTGACAATTTTTGTCTGGATTCTTCTTATGAATGCCATGGATTGGGTCCCTGTTGACTGGATCCCTACTATAGCTGGTCTTATCGGTCAGTATGGTATGGGCATGGATCCACATGATGTATACATCAAATCAGTACCTACCACGGATATGAACATGACGTTTGCACTCAGTATTGGTGTATTCTTCCTGATCATTTATTACTCAATCAAAATAAAAGGTGTTGGTGGTTTTATGAAGGAATTAACCCTTCAACCATTTAACCACTGGGCCTTTATTCCGGTTAACTTTATCCTCGAATCCGTTACCCTTATCGCCCGTCCAGTGTCATTAGCACTGCGTTTGTTCGGTAACTTGTATGCGGGTGAGTTGATCTTTATTTTGATTGCAACCATTGGTTTGTTCCAGTTGCCTGTACATTTCTTATGGGCAGCTTTCCACTTACTAGTAATTCCGCTTCAGGCGTTTATTTTCATGATGTTGACCATTGTGTATCTAAGCCTGGCGCACGAAGATCACTAAGACTCAGGATGAGCTCGGGCTGGCTTAATCGCTTGCCCGCGAGTGACGGCAAGGATGTCGGGAATACAAATTTACCTTTTTTAACTTTTAATTTTAACTAACTAGAAAATAACTGGAGATACACATGTTATATATTGCTGTTGCTCTACTAATCGGCTTAGGTGCACTAGGTACTGCGATTGGTTTCGGTCTTTTAGGTGGCAAGTTCTTAGAATCTGCTGCTCGTCAACCTGAACTGGCTCCACAGCTACAAGTAAAAATGTTCATCGTAGCCGGTCTTATCGATGCGATCGCGATGATCGGTGTTGGTATCGGTCTATATCTACTATTCGCTGTTGGTGCGTAATTCACTACCGAACCCTTGCGAATTAATTAGATATTAGGAGATACGAATATGAATATGAATTTTACCTTAATCGGTGAATCTATTGCATTTATCGTATTTGTGATCTTTTGTATGAAATTCGTTTGGCCACCGATTATTGGTGCCATCGAAGAACGTCAAAAGACCATTGCTGATGGCCTTGCGGCCGGTGAGAAAGCTGAGAAAGATCTTGAGTTAGCTCGCGACAACGTCAAAGCACAGCTTAAAGAAGCGAAAGCTCAAGCTGCTGAGATTGTTGAAGCTGCTAAGAAACGTGAAGCTCAACTTATCGAAGAAGCCGCCGACAAAGCGAAAGCCGAGCGTGAGAAAATCATTGCTTCTGGCCATGCAGAAATTGAATCAGAGCGTAACCGCGCGAAAGAAGAATTGCGTCAACAAGTCGCTGTTCTTGCTGTGGCCGGTGCCGAGAAAATTCTTGAGCGCTCTATTGGTGCCGCTGAACACAGCGACATCTTAGACAAACTAGTTGCTGAACTTTAAGAGAGGATTGAGCTATGTCTGAATTGACAACGATTGCTCGTCCTTACGCGAAAGCAGCGTTCGAGTATGCCATTGAGGCGAAATCTGTCGATGCCTGGTTAGAGATGCTTGCTTTTGCATCTGAAGTTAGCCAGAACGAAACTGTTGCTGGCTATATAGCTGGTGGCATGGGCGTTGAGCAAGTGACAGACCTGTTCCTGAAAGTATGTGGGGAACAACTCAACGACAAAGGTCAGAACTTTATTAAAGTTTTGGCTGAAAACGGACGCTTGTTGGTGCTACCACAGATCATTTCTCAATTCGTTGAATTAAAAGCGGAATATGAGAAAGAAGTTTCTGTAGACGTAGCTTCTGCGATTGAATTAAGCGCAGAACAAGTTACTTCATTGAGCGCCGCGCTTGAAAAGCGTCTGGCTCGTAAAGTTAAGCTAAATTGCACAGTAGATGCCAATGTGGTTTCTGGTCTTGTTATCAAGGCAGGAGACACAGTTATCGACGGTTCAGTCCGTGGTAAACTGGATCGTTTGGCAAACTCAATGCAATCCTAATCGGGGAAAAGAGCATGCAATTGAATTCCACTGAAATCGCTGAGTTGATCAAATCACGTATTGATCAATTTGACGTTGTTAGTGAAGCTCGTAACGAAGGTACTATCGTTTCTGTAACTGACGGTATCATTCGCATCCACGGACTTGCAGATGTAATGCAAGGTGAGATGATTGAACTTCCTGGCAACCGCTTCGCTATCGCGTTAAACCTTGACCGTGATTCGGTCGGTGCGGTAGTGATGGGTCCTTACGCGGACCTTGCTGAAGGCGTAAAAGTTAAAGGTACTGGCCGTATTTTGGAAGTACCAGTAGGTCGTGGTCTGTTAGGCCGCGTGGTAAACACTCTAGGTGAGCCAATTGACGGAAAGGGTCCTATCGAAAGCGATGGTTTCTCTCCTGTTGAAGTGGTAGCGCCAGGTGTTATCGAGCGTAAATCTGTTGACCAACCAGTGCAAACTGGTATCAAGTCAATTGACTCGATGATTCCAATCGGTCGTGGTCAGCGTGAGCTTATCATTGGTGACCGTCAGGTTGGTAAATCTGCGATCGCACTAGATGCAATCATCAACCAGAAAGATACTGGCATCAAGTCAATCTACGTAGCTATTGGCCAAAAGGCTTCTACTGTTGCTAACGTAGTACGTTCTCTAGAAGAGCACGGTGCACTTGAAAATACGATTGTTGTTGTCGCTTCGGCTTCTGAAGCTGCGGCATTACAATACTTAGCGCCATACTCTGGTTGTACTATGGGTGAATACTTCCGCGACCGCGGTGAAGATGCCCTAATCGTATATGATGATTTGTCAAAGCAAGCTGTTGCTTATCGTCAAATCTCACTACTACTTCGTCGACCGCCTGGTCGTGAAGCATTCCCAGGTGATGTTTTCTATCTTCATTCTCGTCTACTAGAGCGTGCTGCTCGTGTTAACGAAGAGTATGTTGAGAAATTCACTAATGGTGAAGTGAAAGGTAAGACTGGTTCACTAACCGCTCTTCCGATCATTGAAACTCAAGCGGGTGACGTATCTGCGTTTGTTCCTACTAACGTAATTTCAATCACCGATGGTCAGATCTTCCTTGAGTCAAACCTATTTAATGCTGGTATCCGTCCTGCTGTTAACGCAGGTATCTCGGTATCACGTGTTGGTGGTGCAGCTCAAACTAAGATCATCAAGAAGCTTGGTGGTGGTATTCGTCTAGCCCTTGCTCAATACGCTGAATTAGCAGCGTTCGCACAGTTCGCATCTGACTTAGATGACGCGACTCGTGCCCAACTTGAGCATGGTCAGCGTGTTACTGAACTGATGAAGCAAAAGCAATACAGCCCACTTTCTGTGGCTGAAACTGCAGTTTCTCTGTTCGCGGCTGAAAAAGGTTATTTAACTGACATCGAAATCAACAAAATCGGCGATTTCGAAGAAGCGTTATTAGCCTACGCCAATAACGAGCACGCAGAGCTTATGGCTACCATCAACGAAACTGGTAACTATGGTAAAGATATTGAAGCAGGTCTTGTTAAGTTGCTTGATACATTCAAAGCAACTCAAACCTGGTAATTATTAGTTTCGGAGACAATAGTCATGGCCGGTGGTAAAGAAATTAAAGACAAGATTGGAAGTGTTAAAAATACACAGAAGATCACCAGCGCAATGGAAATGGTTGCAGCATCGAAAATGCGTCGTGCGCAAGATTCGATGGCCGCTACTCGTCCTTACGCTGAGAAAATCAGAAACGTGATCGGTCACATTGCATGCGGTCAACTTGAATATCGCCATCCTTATTTGGAAGAGCGTGAAGTTAAGCGTGTAGGCTATATCGTTATTTCTACCGACCGTGGTCTTTGTGGCGGCTTAAATGTCAACTTGTTCAAGTCTGTATTAAAAGACTCTGCCCAATGGCAGGAACAAGGCGCTGAAGTGGAATTTGCATTAATCGGCTCGAAAGCAGCCGGTTTCTTTACAAGTTTCGGCGCCAATGTAGTTGCCCAAAAATCCGGTTTAGGCGACCAACCTTCAGTTACTGATTTAATCGGTTCTGTTAAGGTGATGTTAGACGCCTATGACAAGGGTGATATCGACCGACTTTTCGTAGTGTATAACAAGTTTGTAAACACTATGAGTCAAAAGCCGACTATCGATCAATTGTTACCTTTGCCTAAGTCCGATGATGACGAAATTACCCATCGCTGGGATTACATCTACGAGCCAGATGCTCAAGTGTTACTTGATCAGCTAATGGTTCGTTTTGTTGAGTCCCAGGTATATCAAGGTGTGGTTGAAAACCTCGCCAGTGAGCAAGCCGCGCGAATGGTAGCGATGAAATCCGCTACTGATAACGCTGGCAACTTAATTGACGACTTACAATTGGTATACAACAAAGCCCGTCAGGCGGCGATCACTCAAGAATTGGGTGAAATCGTTGCAGGTGCGGCTGCGGTATAGGCAGAGATTTAATTAAAGTTTAGAGGAATAAACATGAGTGCAGGTAATATCGTGTCAGTTATTGGCGCAGTTGTGGACGTTGAGTTTCCACAAAATGCTGTACCTCAGGTATATGAGGCATTAACTATCACCGAAGGTGATCTGGCTGGTCGCGTACTCGAAGTACAGCAACAGCTAGGTGGTGGCGTAGTTCGTACTATCGCCATGGGTTCATCTGACGGTTTGCGTCGTGGTCTGAATGTAGAGAACACAGGTAACCCTATCCAGGTACCAGTTGGTACAGCGACTCTTGGTCGTATCATGGATGTTTTGGGTAACCCAATTGATGAAGCTGGTGACATCGCAACTGACGAACGTTGGACGATTCACCGTGAAGCGCCTTCTTATGAAGAGCAATCCGCTTCTAACGAACTTCTAGAGACTGGTATCAAGGTTATCGATCTTGTATGTCCATTCGCGAAAGGTGGTAAAGTTGGTCTGTTTGGTGGTGCCGGTGTTGGTAAAACCGTAAACATGATGGAACTTATCCGTAACATCGCGATTGAGCACAGTGGTTTCTCAGTATTCGCTGGTGTTGGTGAGCGTACTCGTGAGGGTAACGATTTCTATCACGAAATGAGCGAATCTAACGTACTTGATAAAGTAGCGCTAGTTTACGGTCAGATGAATGAGCCACCGGGTAACCGTCTTCGTGTTGCGATGACTGGCCTAACTATGGCTGAAAAATTCCGTGACGAAGGTCGTGACGTACTATTTTTCGTAGATAACATTTACCGTTATACCCTAGCGGGTACTGAGGTATCGGCACTTCTAGGTCGTATGCCATCAGCGGTAGGTTACCAGCCAACTCTTGCAGAAGAGATGGGTATTCTACAGGAACGTATCACGTCAACTAAGACTGGTTCAATCACTTCAATCCAAGCGGTATATGTACCTGCGGATGACTTGACTGACCCAAGTCCGGCAACAACCTTTGCTCACTTGGATGCAACTGTTGTACTTTCTCGTGATATCGCAGCACAGGGTATTTACCCTGCTATCGATCCACTAGATTCTACTTCACGTCAGTTGGATCCACTTGTCGTTGGTAACGAGCACTATGATATTGCTCGTGGTGTTCAATCAACACTGCAACGTTACAAAGAGCTAAAAGATATCATTGCGATTCTGGGTATGGATGAGCTATCTGAAGAAGATAAGCAAACTGTAGCCCGTGCTCGTAAGATTGAGCGTTTCCTTTCTCAGCCGTTCTTCGTGGCAGAGGTATTCACCGGTTCTCCTGGTAAGTACGTTTCTCTGAAAGACACGATTGCTGGCTTTAAAGGAATCCTGGCTGGCGACTACGATGATCTTCCTGAACAAGCGTTCTATATGGTTGGTTCAATCGAAGAAGCCGTAGAAAAAGCTCAGAAAGCTTAATTGGCTTAGGAGAGGATATGGCTGCCATGACGGTTCATTTGGATGTAGTAAGCGCTGAAGAAAATTTATTTTCTGGTCGCGTAGAATCATTGCAAATATCAGGTAGTGAAGGTGAGTTGGGTATTATGCCTGGTCATGCACCTTTATTAACTACGTTGAAACCAGGAATGGCGCGTATTGTTAAGCAACATGGCGACGAAGAGGTGATTTACCTTTCCGGCGGTATGTTGGAAGTTCAACCAGGTTCCGTTACTGTGCTTGCCGATGTGGCTGTACGTGGTGGTGACCTGGATGAGCAAGCTGCTTTAGAAGCGAAGCAACGTGCTGAAGAGCACATCAGTAATGCATCGGCCGATGTCGATTATGCTGAAGTTGCTGCTGAGCTAGCCAGAGCGGTAGCGCAATTACGTGTTATCCAGGAAGCAAACAAATACAAGAAGTAATTCCGATTACTTACTTAAATTGAGAAAAGGCGCCATTCGGCGCCTTTTCTGTATATGGATGTGAGTAGCCCAATGTGCAGGATACTCTTGGATTGGGTAAATGCTTTTGCAACGAAAGTAATGATTTAGCTTTGCCCTAACGATGATAACTTTTAAACATAAAAAAACGCAGAACCGCTTTGATTCTGCGTTTTTAGATTTAATAGACTAGATTGCTACTGGGCCCAAAGGTGAGCTCTGAAATCTTCGTAATCGATTGTCACAATAAAGTGCTTTAATACGTCATAACCGAGAATACCTTTAGTCGCGACGCCTTTGGCTCTTAATCTTGAAAAATCTTTGGTTTCACCTCTGCTATCTGCCAGATTAGTAGCTACGCCATCTTCTGGTATTGTTGCAGGCACGCCTTCCAATTCATATGGGCCTATTTTTAATGTTTCGATTATAAAGGACTCGGTATTAATGACTTCTACAGATCCCGAGACTCTTGTTTCAATGGTATCGGATTTAAGTAAATCATTTTCTATGACGAAATTGCGCTTTAGAAATAAATTGCCGGCGTTACCTGTATCCAACATCAACCAGGTCTTCTTACCATTTAACTCGACTTCGACAGCCGGCATTTCTGAACCGCGCTCCTGACGCATTTTTACATTGGCATGTTTTTTCAAATCAATTGACGATTTAGGCGCAAGTTGAATTTTATTGTTCGGATAGTCAATTTGAACAATGATCCCCTGAAAAAAACCGGAACCGATAATTAGATCAATACCTAAACCAAGTGCGGCCACTTCAGGTAATTCCAAATCTTGGCCAAACATAGTGACATTGACGTCCTTGTAGATTGGGAATTCTTCGCGGCCACTCACCCCTTTTACCGTTACCTTGGTACGACTTTTTTTCAGGTGGCTAGCGTGGGCATCAATAAAATCCTGAGAAATTGCGTTTAGGTTAGCTCCGCTATCAAGCATGGCTTTAGCTGGAACGCCTTCAATGGTAACGTCAATCATAATGTGACCGTTACTTAGTTCAAATGGAACCCATTTCGCAAGGGATGGGGTACTGAAGGTAAGCCCTGAAATTATGGCGGTTATTATTATTAAATTACGAAGCATAAAATTTAAGTCTTCTAAGTTAGTTTAAATCGTCAATGTAGTTGGCGTATATTACAGTTTATATTCTTATATTTTTAAAGGGCCAATGCAATGTGTAGGCGCTATTAAAATGTTCTAATGCTTAGGCGTATGACTATTGATTTATCGGCGTGCGCTGCGATTTTTATCAAAAGTTCAATTGCCAGCCCTGGCATAGATATCAGCCAGCCCATAAATGGGCATTATAATGCTTAAAGTCGATAGTTAATATAAAGTGTTTTAACACATCGTAGCCTAACTTCCCGCTAGTTTTGACACCTCTTTTTAATTTATCCGGATTGAATCGAGAGCGCTTTTGGTAAATATGCGCCGCTTGGTTTTCAAGGGGAATTTGAGACAATATATTTTCTAACTCGTAATTGGCAATATTCAGTGTGTTTATACTAAATTGCTCAACATAAAATGAATCGGTTAAAGAGTTGATTTCTACCTTTTCAACGTCACTTTCAACCAAATTATTATCGATGACGAAGTTCCGCTTTAGGAATAACCCTTTTTCATAGCCAGTGTCTAATACAACCCATGTAGACTCACCGTTTACCTGCACTTTAATTGCGGGCAACGTTGAATTTTGTTCAGGCCTCATTTCAATATTGGCGACAGATTTTAGATCAATGGCAGATCTTGGAACCATCTGCAGTCGTTTATTTGGGTAATCTATCTGCAAGATTAAACCTTTGAAGAAACTTAACCCAAGAATAAAGTCTGCATCGTTAATATTTACTTTTGGGATATACTGTAATTCTAGATCGGCGCCGAACAGTTTCGCTTTTACGCTGGTGAATACGGGGGTTTTTACAGGACCCGATATATCAACAAAGTAGCCTTTGTTTCGCTCTACTTTGAGGTTTTCCGGGTACCTTTCACTAAAATCTGTTGATATAGCATGGAAGTTTTGACCGCTATCTATGATGGCTTTCGCTGGTATGCCGTTGAGATGAATATCAATGACTACTTTACCATTTACCAATTCAAAGGGTTGCCATTGAGCTTGAGCTTTATCAACGGTTGTAAAAACGATGAGTAAGGTAAGAAACAATTTGTAAAACGGTTGCATCGGCGTCTCTTTTTTATTTTTTTATTTAATATACCCTTAACCTTCTTGAACATTAAATAAAAATTAACTTGTTAAATGTAATTAGCGATAAATAAACGTAAAATAAAACGAATAGTAAAAATAATGGAATCTATATGTCTCTTTCAGTCGTGATTTTAGCAGCGGGTAAAGGTACTCGTATGCGCTCTAAACTTCCTAAAGTTCTTCATCCTGTTGCCCATAAATCCATGGTTGAGCACGTTATTGATTCCGCTCGCGCTTTAGATGCTCAGCAAATCAATCTGGTTTATGGTTTTGGTGGCGACGTACTTAAAAACGTTATTCAAGGCGATGATTTAACCTTTGTCGAACAGACACAACAATTAGGCACTGGCCATGCGGTGGATCAGGCTCGTGATCATATCAACGATGATGAAGATGTTTTGGTGCTATATGGCGATGTGCCTTTAACGCAGGTTTCTACATTGGAGCGGTTACTAGCGGCCAAGCAAGATAATTCCATGGCGTTGTTAACGGTAGAGCTGGAAAACCCGACGGGTTATGGGCGTATTGTTCGAGATAACGGCATGGTTGTTGGCATTGTTGAGCAAAAAGATGCCAATCCAGAACAACTAAAAATCACTGAAGTTAATACCGGTATTTTGTTAGCAAATGGCGGCGATTTAAAACGCTGGCTTGGCAATTTATCCAATGATAATGCCCAGGGTGAATATTACCTGACGGATATTATTGCCATGGCGCACAGTGAAGGCAAAGTGATTCACACGGCTCAACCGGATACGGCGATTGAGGTGGAAGGTGCGAATAATCGTGTGCAGCTGGCAACATTAGAGCGTGCCTATCAGGCGCGTCAAGCTGAACAATTAATGATTGCCGGAGCAAGTTTGCGAGATCCTGCTCGAATTGATATTCGCGGCGATCTTAGCATTGGTGAAGAAGTGCAAATCGATATTAACTGTATTTTCGAAGGTAAAGTAGAGCTTGGTAATCATGTTAAAATCGGTGCAAATTGCATTTTGACGAACTGTCAGATTGGCGATAATGTCGTGGTAAAACCGAATACCATAATTGAAGATGCAGTGCTTGAGAATAAATCCAGTGTTGGCCCATTTGCGCGCATTCGCCCGGGTTCGGTATTAAAAGAGGATGCTCATGTGGGTAACTTCGTGGAAATGAAAAAATCGACGCTGGGCCCAGGCTCTAAAGCCGGACACTTGACCTATTTAGGCGATACCATTGTTGGATCAAAAGCGAATATTGGCGCCGGTACTATTACTTGCAACTACGATGGCGTTAATAAATCACAAACGATTATTGGTGATCATGCGTTTATCGGCTCTAATGCGTCCTTGGTGGCACCGGTTAGTATCGGTAATATGGCAACAACGGCTGCCGGTTCTGTCATTGTTAAAGATGTTGAAGATGATGCACTCGCGGTTGCTCGCGGTAAGCAACGTAATATCAGTGGTTGGAAACGCCCAACCAAAAAATAGATAAATTCATTTCAAGGAAAGCCCAATGACTGAAGCGAAATTAATTAAATTACTTAAAATCGCGATAGGTATTGGGCTTTTTTTATTGGTCTTAGGTTATTGTCTGCTTCACGTATTTTATCTACCTGAAAAAATGGGTGTCTCGGGTATGATAATCGGCGCCTCATGTATCGCCTTTGGCTTAATATTCTCTCTGCCTACCAAAATGTATCTTACGTTTCTTCTTGTTATGCGCGAGCAGGAAAAGGATAAGGATAAGCAAGATTCTGATCGTCAGTGAATAATTTGCCCCCTAACCTCGCCAGTGTATTTTGACATCATACTTGATGGTTGTAATGTCGACTTACGGTCATTAAAAAATAGCCTGAGGAATGACCATTTAAATGGATTTTACTACGTTCAATAAAGTCGATTCTGCGTTTACGGTAAACTCTATGGCATAGAGCGAAGCTTAAGTGGCAAAGCAGGTGGTGAGAAATTCAGGGCAGACAACCGCTGGTCAAACCTATTATTCAGCAGTTATACCAATCACATTAAATTATTGCTCACTCAGTGAGAATTTAAAGGCTTTTAGACAAGGCTTTGATTGCAGAGAATGGTTATTCCGCTCTCAAAAACAGCCAAAATCAGTAACGCAGGATAAGTGCCTTTAAAACTCACCCGTAGGGAGTTTACCAGAGGCCCATTTACGACCCTATATTTCATTAATATAGAATGACTATATCGATGAAACCTATGTTGTAACTGAACCTCTGCCCTAACTCTGAGTTGTGCACAAACTTAATGTGATTGGTATTGCACCAATGGCTACTTGATCACGATAAAGTTCTGCCAAAAACCGCAATCAAAAAAGGCCACATGCGACTTGTATCACATGTGGCCTGATTAATTTTGAAAGATTTTTTTGTTAATTAATCTAACAAACTATTTCAACATATAAGCGCGTAACGTTGTCTGTTCGCTGGCACTTGACTGCATATCAGCAACCTCAACCCTCAGGTGAACAAACTCACCAGCGGCAGCATCATTTGGGATAATTGCGAACCAGTCGTCACCGACTTGCTCAATCTGCGCATCCTGCCAGTTATCAGGGCTGAATTTTTGGTACACTGGGCAATAAGAAAACCCATAAACACCATCCAACAAACACTCCTGACCATAACCATATTGCAGGCGAACGCTGCTTAGCGGTACAGCGCCCAACGTATCAACCATACCGGTGATTTTAACGCGTGCTGCCTGACCTGCACTCATCGCATTGTCGATACCAACGGGCACATCAACTACCGGCACTAACAGGCGTTGCGCTCCCTGGATACTGGCATCGGTGTTAAAATAGAAAATTCCCTGATAAAACGAACCTAAATGATCATTCACTGGCGATCGCTCACCAACACCTCGCGGCGTGTATCGCACTTCCAAACGCACGTCAGAAACGTTATCTGGGACGCTTAACATACCTTGATCAAGATATTGGTTTTCACCATTTAGCTGAATGCCATAGGCGGTTGAACCATTATAGCCACCGATACCATCATGACCGGAAGAATCACCATACGCTGGAAACTTAAAGGTCAGCACATTGGTATCACGGTTTGCGATTGGCGTACCATTGGATAACAAGGATGCACCGCGCGGGCCTTTAAACCAGTTGGTTTTTTCATTCGCTCCTGCTCTCATCAAACGCGGACCATCAAAATAAGCCCCATCCGTTTGTATGCGGTAGTTTGGCATAACGACATTAGTCCAGGCATTTTTTGGCGTTGCCGTGAAGTACTCTTTTCGCTGGATCGGCAACATCATCAGTTGTGAGCTACCGGTAGAGTAAAACTCACCACTGCTATTGGTCATTGCCATTACATCGGTCCAGGCCGGACGCTCGTCATTCTGTGCATGATATTTGGCATCAATCGTGTGTAAATCTTTATCGTGAACACGAATTAAACCACCGTCACTGCGGCCATCGGTAATATGATGTAAAGAATAGGCATACGGAGAGCGCTCTAATGCGGTGCCACTCCAATGGACGATATCATTGCCAGCGATAACTTCAGAAGCCAGTAATTCACCTTCTTTAGCACTTAAACCGACAACCGGTATTTTTGGTGTGCCGTGAATGGTGGATTTATAACGACCAGAGGTCCCCGGGCGATAAAACAGAACACCAATTGCTCCCCGATCCATCACATTTTTTATCATGTAAGAAGTCACATAATATGGATGAGCAATCAGGGCGATCTTGCCTTCTAAATCAAATTGACTCCAATCAGTCGCATAACCAGCATCACCAACGTTTACCACTTGCGCACTGCCCTCACCATGGAAAGTCAATGCCAGGCTTTGACGCACTGGATCGAGCTCCTGACCATTGGCCATGAATATGCGAGTTTGCGGCGCATAGGCTCGGGTCGTTACGAATGAACGGAATCTGTCATCGTGGCCTTGTGACCAGAGATACATGTCTTTTACATAATCCGGTGCAAGGTCAATTGCCGCCAGTTTTGCAACTTTGTTGTCATCCAAGGCGTAGGTAAAACCAAAGGCATAGCCCTGAGTTGAAATAGGCTGGTCCGTTTTAAACTCAACTTTTTGTGCGGTTCTGGCATCAAATTCAAGATAGGTATCAGATTCAATCTTTTTGTTCAGGTATGCCATTTGCGCGGCAGATTCAACCAGACCACCAAAATCTGAATCGTTATCATAGGTCATAATATTGCCGACAACCGTGTAATCACCTTTTGGTAGTGACACCTGCGCCTGACCGTTCGTCAATCTAACCGATTGTCCCCAGTCATCCTCTTCATTAACAATGAATGCTCGCGATGGTGATATTGCCGGCTTACCGTGCATGTCAATCGCGTTAATGGTCAGTTCCACCTGGGGAGCCTGGATCCAGAACGATACTGGCACACTTAAACGTTGTTCGCCGTTAGCGGTGCTGGTACCAATGATACGGCCAGTGATGGTGCCGTATGCTGAGTTTCTCAAGGCTACACCTGGATCAATCCATACCGGCAGTTCTGCACTACCATTGGCGGGGATCACGACACTATGAGTATCTAATCCTGCGATGGTTGCTGGTAATTGCGTATTACCGTCCTCACCGATAAAATCGACTTTCAATTTCAGGCTAATGTCTTCATCACTAAGGTTTTGCAATGAAACGTCGCGATAGATTCGTTGCTTGTCCAGGCCATATGGGAATAGACCTAATTCCTGATTTGCCTGGCCAACCACTGCCTGGATCATCGCCTGATTCACGTCCATTGGCCCGGCGCCTTGCTCCAGAACATGGGAGTTATTATTCACTGCCGATGAAGTCAGCACACTTTTTACTTGTTGTGGACTAAGGTTCGGACGTGCCTGCATCAATAGTGCAGCACCGCCGGCAACATGAGGTGATGCCATCGAAGTACCAGACAGGCTACGATATGCCGTATCGGCATAACCACCTGATGCGCCTGCAACCACATTGACTCCCTGGGAGGCGATATCTGGCTTGGCGGAGTGACCGTCAGGCGACGGACCACGAGACGAAAATGATGCCGTGTTATTGTCACGGTCAATGGCTCCAACGGTTAGTGCGCTCGGTGCACAACCTGGAGAGCCAATAGTTTGACGAGTGAAATTATTACCCGCAGAGATAACAAATAATGCCTGGTCGCGATACGCTTCAACCAAATCAACCATAGGGCCACCACAATAGGTTGCGGTGCCGCCTAATGACATATTAATGATGTCTGCGCCATTATTGACGGCCCATTGCATGCCGCTTAGAATCCCATAGGTGTAACCACCGCCCGTATTGCCGAGGACTTTGCCCACTAACAGGTTTGCACCGGGAGCCATACCAACCCACTTGCCGTCAGATTCATTACCGGTTCCAGCCACTGTGGTCGCCACATGGGTACCGTGGCCGTTTAAGTCATCAACACCATTACGAGACCAGGTGAAGTCTTTCGAAGCGATTACTCGCCCGTTTAGATCACTATGTTCGATATCGTAACCCGTATCAAGCACCGCCACAGTAACGCCTTCACCATTAAAGGCTGAAGCATAATTACCATAAGCTCCCGTCAGGGGAACCGTGGTCGTTAGGGCCCCTTTCGAAGAGGCTTTGTCAGCGTGAACCATTGCGTCTAACCATACCCCTTCAACATTACTGTCAGCGGTAAGTTTTGCGAATACATCTGCAGCCTTATCTTTTTGAATGCCAAAAGCTGCAACATCAATAATTTCTATTTCACCAATGAACTCTGTACCGGCTAAAACCTGTGGTGTGGCACTGCCGGCAAGGCTGCCATCGGTATACTCAATAATCACGGGTAAATTAGGTGTGGTAGCATCATCATAGCCAGACTGATGCAATTTGCTGATATTAAACAGTTCCAGATCAATGGCTTGGCTATCCACCAGGGCTTTGGCCTTTTCCGGCACCAAATAAATGTCGTTGCCTCGTTTAAAAATGCTGGTGATGACCTCTTGATCATCTCCAGACAGTAAACGGATGCCGGCCAATGAACCGTCATTTTTAACAACTGCGGATACCTTATCACCAGTGATAAGCGTAAATTCAAGGGCTTTACCCTGTGGCTCAGTCAGCGCAGGATCAGCAAATGCTGATAAACTGGTTGAGCAAAGTGCAAACAGACATGCGGTCGTTAACCGAGTCGGTCGAAAGAATTGCTTCATAAATGTTCCTTATTATTTGGGGTAGAATCTCTTGCAAATGCGCTTTACAGCTAACTGCGCAACATATGCAGAACAACCAAAAATTGTACTGGAAAGACCACCTCATGATTATTATTGCGCCAAATTTATGGCGTGTGGGGGAATTTAATATATCGAAAAATCCCTGTTTAGGAATGCAAATGTGGGCAAAATTTGTGTAGCATTTTGTACACTTCACTTATGCATTTATTCAATAACGTTAGGTAATTGTGAGTTTGCCAGGTCGCCTGATAAGGATTTTAAATATTGGTAGCCGGCTACCGTTCGCGCGTCTTTTGTCTAAGATGCCGTGTAGTATCACCGCATGGCGCTTTTGATTTGCTGTTACCAAGGTTTCATCCAATGAAACGTTATCCACCCAATGCGTTTTTCGCATTATCCCTCCATTACGATAAATCGTAATCTCCACCCTGAGGGAATTTTAATTCCGGCGATTGGCACGTTAGAGACATTCAGTCTCGTGGTATAGATTCCCTGTCGTAGCAGGGAGTGACGCGAGGCGGAGGTGTTTTTCTGAATCCTGAAACCTGCCACCTGTTCACTTGCGGGAATTCCCAATTCCCATAAAAAAAAACGCCCTTTCGGGCGTTTTTTCATTCTTTAATCTGAATTCAAACTCTGAGTTTGATTACATGACTTTGCTAACCGTTAGCGTTGAATTTAACGGATCCGGACCGGTTACCGTAAACAGATACTCACCCGCTTCAGTAATATCAATTTTAAAATTATCCTGTGAATCCTGAACCAAGGCTTCTGCGCTATCTAAGAAGACATCAGCATCATCACCAGAGGTGGCGCCTAAGTTAACCGTCGCCCAATCCTGCGATGCAACCTTGAACTCATAGCTCTGTGCGTCTAAAGACAAGGTAAGCGTATACGTGCTGTTCCCGACATAGGTCATAGCATCATCTTCAGACCAACCATTCATACCACCTTTTACATATACGGTTGTATCACCAAACATTTTGGCGCTGTATACCCGTAATTTTGGTTCTTGTTGATTGGATACATCAAAGATAAAGGTATATTCACCGTCTGCAAATACCATATGCATATTGTCATTTGAGCCAGACACTAACTGCTGTGATTCGCCTTCAAATACTTCGGTATCATCCGCTGGTGCGCCCATATTGACACTAGACCAGTCAGCAGATGCAACTTTGAAGTATTTGTCGCCAGCTTCGATGGTCGTGGTCAATGAGTACATATCATTACCGATATATGTGAATTGGTTGTCTTCACTCCATCCATTCATGTCACCGCGAAGGAACACCGCGGTACCATAGTAAGGCTCTTCGAACTCGACAGTGAGTACCGGAGCGTCTGGGTTGCTGGCATCTAAACGGAAGGTGTATGTCGTATCATCCGTTAAGCTAATCAACAGGTTATCATTGCTATAGGGTAGCAACACTTTATCGTCACCAATAACCACAGGATCGGTACTTGGCGCACCTAAGTTCACCGCCGCCCAATCTGCATCTGCGACTTTAAAATAGTAATCGCCAGCAGTAAGTGAAATGTCCAACTCGTAAACGCCATCGCCAACATAAGTCATGGCGTCATCATTCTGCCAGCCATTCATATCGCCTTTAACAAAAATGGTGGTATCACCGTAAGGCACGACGTCTGGTGCACCGGATGTCGCATATGCGGATAAACCTTGACCTTGCATTTCTCCCTGAGCTTTGACAAAAACTGAGGTGGTAAATGCCGGAACGGTGAACGTGCCCTCGCCTTCACCTTCGCTAAAGAAAGCACTGGCAGCAAGACTGTCTACCGAGTTTAATTGGATATCGTGCAATGCAAAACCGGTTGCTGTCGCGACAGTATGAGATTGCTCCATTGCTGTGGTATTGATCACCACCACTAGTGCATCCACCATAGGGTCGATATCGGCTAAGCTCGTACCATCATCAATACTCATTACGATAAGCCCAGGCGTTTGCGATTTACCAATATTATGGAAGCCAACTCGATCGATAACGTCTTGTGCCGTGGTTAAACGGAACAACTTGCTTGATTTACGAATCGATAAGAATTCCTTGAACACATCACTTGCGAACAATATTTCGTTAAAGTATGGCTTGGCATTATCTTCAGACAGAAGGTGAACCAACTCATCGATGTTGTCGATTTGATCATCGCCATCACCTTCGCTGTATTCCAGTGGACGGCCAACTCGGTAGTTATTACTGTCAAAACTGTAATCAACTTTGTTGTACCAGTCGCCGGCATCATAGGTATTGCGATCCAATGATTTTGAACGCAGGAAGTCACCACCTAATTGTAGAAACGGCACACCCTGAGCCATTAACATTACCGATTGTGAAAGGTTCTGCACTCGAACGCGATCCAATAACCCCATCGTTTCTGGCAATACAATCTGCAGGTTATCCCACAATGTTTCATTGTCATGCTTGGAAACATAGTTGACGACATCCGCCGGGTCTTTGGCATACATGCTGTAACCAAAACTTATGCCTTTTGTCGCAGTGCCGTTGGCGGTTTCTAATACATAATCTTGCAAGGAACCCGCCAGGCCATATTTCACCGAATCTAATCGAAAAAATGAATCATCATTATATTCTTCACTAAAGATATATGGCTTACGCACACCATCACGGATCCGGTCGTTAAATGTCGATATTTCCGTACCCGCCATATTGAATTGGTTCGCTTGTTCAAAGCCACGATCGTTTCTGTCCCAGCCTTCACCGTAGAAATACGTATCTGCATCGATAGCACGCACTGCTTCACGCGCCGCTAGCATTTGTTGTTTCGAACCATGGCCCATAATATCAAAGCGGAAACCATCGTATTTGTATTGCTCGCTCCACATCAATAACGAATCAACCATAAGTTTATCCATCATCTGATGTTCAAGAGCTGTATCATTGCAGCAAGTATCCTGTATGACAGAACCTGTCCATAAATCTCGACTGTGATAATAACCCGGTACGATTTTATCTAATACTGAATTATCCCAAAGCCCAGCGGAATTAGTGTGGTTGTACACGACATCAAGTACAACTCGAAGACCTGTTTCGTGCAAAGACTGGATCATAGTGCGCATTTCTTTAATGCGAGCCACGCCGTCGCTGTCCGAGGCATAACTGCCATCTGGCGCGTTAAAATGTTTTGGATCATAACCCCAGTTGAAACTGTCGATGCCACGCAGCACGTTCATTAATTCCTGTGAATCGGTTTCATAAACGTCATAGCTTTCCAACACTTCTAATAAGGTAGCATTGTCATTTTCAACTCCACAAACCGGTGCGTCAGCACGAATTGCACAAAGTTCGGCAACGGTGTTAGTTAAATTAACAACCTCATTGTTATCTTCATTGATAGATGCAATATCATTCGCAGGAAGGATATGGAAATGCGTTAGACCTGAATCAGCCAGGCTTTTCAGGTGCATCATGCCGGCGCTTTCTGTTTCTGAAAATGCCAGGTATTTACCGCGGTTTTCAGCAGACACGGTTTCATCAAAAATACTAAAATCACGAATATGGGCTTCGTAAATTACCGCATCTTCAGTGTCCATAACGGTCGGGATGGTTTGTTCCATCCAACCATCAGGAAACAGGTCAGAATCTTCAAGGTTTACAAACTGTGAATAGTTACCATTGGTGGATAAGCTCACCGAATATGGGTCGGTGACCACTAGCGTTTCTATCATTTGATTCTGTGGATGGTATACCGTGATTTCAAATTGATAGAAAGCTCTGTCCATCGCAAGATCAGAGCTATGGCTCCAGATACCTGTCATGGTATCTTCACTCATTGGGTAGCTGCCGGTTTCAACCTTGTCAGCGTTATAAGCTTTTAATACCACGTTTTGCGCAGTTGGCGCCCAAAGCGCGACATCAATCATGCCGTTATTGTAACGAACACCAAGATTTGCTTCATCGGCATCCATATCACCCATGGTGTATAGATAATCGAGTACTTTATCCGCCTGAACGTTGCTGGCAGCAACCGTTTCACCATCGCTGTTATAACCAACAAGTACTAGCTGCCCCTTTAATACCGACTTTGCATCTTCCGCAGTCCAGTTACCCTGATAGGCTGGCCAGTCTGCTACTTTCGGCGCAAATGCTTTTTGCTCATCGGTTAAATCAACCGCCATTAGCTCTAAGGTCGTGCCATTAAAGGTATCGTTGTCATCCGCTTCGATACCCGCAGTTGCCGAGTGGTGAAGCTTTACACTGGCGATATCGGCGTCTGCGCTCCAGACGAAGGTATCGACATCAATCCAGTGGGCTGAAAAATCAGCGGCTTTAATCGGCTGTTTACCTAAAGACTCTACCGGATACTCAAATACGGAAGGTTCACCATTGAAGGTAAAGTTCATGCGGGCATAGGTTGGATCATCCTGTTGCAATGGCATTTGGAAGTCGCCACTTCCCATTGCTTTACCAGCATCATCGGTACCGATATGAATGATGAAGTTACCACATTCGCTGTAACCTTCCTTCAGGTTAAGGATGTAATAAGCACCATATGTCGGGTCAATGCCGGCGTATTCATGGCCATTGGCCCAATCGGATTCATCATGCGGCGGTGCGTAAGCATCACATTGATCGGTATTCCAGGTGTGCAGGCGATAACCGATATAGTCGTCTTCATTATCGGTGCCCAGATTAAAATACAGCACCGCTTCGTTTTCTGCCGGGAAATAGACCGGTGTTGGCGCATTTGGATCAACGCCAACAATACAGGTTTCATTCAAAGCATCCGGAACCGTTGGTACCGGACATTGGATTGGCTCTGGGGCCACACAAGATGTGCCACTGGCGTCGGGCACCATAGGGACATCACAGGTCAGCAGAGATTCCCCGGATTTTACATCGCTTTCACCGCCACAGGCGGTAAGAAAAAGCGATACTAAGGCGACAATCAGCAAATTTGCTAAGTTTTTTGTCGTTTTCATCATTTTTATTCCTTATTCAATCGTTACTTAGGTCAGTCGATTTCGCCTGAGGCTAGAACGAGTAAGTAACACCTAAGTAAAACTGGCGACCAAAATATTGGGTCGTACCGGAAAATTGCTTACTACCAAAGTAACTTTGGGTTGGCTCATCGGTTAAGTTATTCACCTGGAATAACGCTCCAAATTTTTCGGTTATGTTGTATGAAGCCTGATAATCAACAACGACTTCTTCATCGAAGTTGGCGATTTGCTGGTTCACACCCCACTGTTCAGAGACAAACTTGTCACGATAACGAACACTTAAGCGCGTTTCGAAATCCTGGTATTCCCAAAATAAAGTCGACGTTAATAAGTTCTCGGATAAGCCTGGTAATGATTGTTCTACCGAACCGCCGGCAAGATCCGTTACTAATTCAACATCACTCTTGGTATGCGAATAACTCAAGCTAAGTCCTAACCCAGACCACATTTGCGGCAGGAATGAAAATACTTGGGTATACGAAACTTCAATACCCTTGATGTTACCGCCTTCTTGGTTATTGATGGCGGTACTGTAGATACCCACCGGGTCAACTTCACTGATAACGCCTGTCGTTTCGTTTTCGATCGTGTCTGGCACATAAAAACCAGCCTCTTTAAAATCGAAATTGCTGACGGTCAGGTTTTGAATGAAAGATTCAATATCCTTGTAGAACAAAGCAACCGCAACGGCACCATCGGTTTCGCTAAAATAGTACTCGTATGAAAGATCATATTGAGTCGCATAAAACGGCTTTAAGAATGGGCTGTTATTACTGGAGCCCGATACTTTTCCATCATCAGCGACAGTCGCGCTGCGATCAGCGGCAAGGCGATTGATAGGCGGGCGAGACATCACTTTTGCAGCGGCAAAGCGTAATTGTGAATCATCGGTCAGGCGCGCATTTACATTAATGGATGGTAGGTAGTCGGTATATTCCAGGCCGATGACTTTTGGTGCGTAGTTAGAATTAACCAGGCCTGTTTCATCCATCACATTTTGTGCGCCAGCGGCTAATACACCGCCAACGTTATCCAGTGCTGTCGCACTTTGATCGGTATCCACCATACGAATACCGACATTACCGCTAATTGGAGTGTCAAATAATTCGAAATCCAGATTTGCCATCACATAAGCAGAGAATATTTGTTCGTAAACTTCACCGCTTTGCAGTACTGACCAGGAGGTAGAGTTATTGATGATGCCATCTTCATCGGCGCCCCAGGATTGCACCGGCTGTGGTATATCATTACCGAACCATGCACCCAATGCTTTATCTAAATCAATCGCCAGATAACTTGGGAAATAACCAAATTCACCTTCCCAATCGACAACGTTAACCATGTCGTCGGTTAGGCGTAGTGGTGGTTCACTGCTTGAAAAATTATTATCGGCACCGTATTCAAAAACCGAGCGATCGCTACTGTAATCGCGATCAGAATAACGCATACCAAATTCAACCGACGCAATATAATCGTTATCTAGTTCATAGTTAAAATCCAAACGGTAGGCTTTTAATTCATCGGTATTTTCATAGGGGTAAATACCGTATTTACTGACCATCACCCGATCAATATCGGTGAATGCATCGGCCTGATTAAACCCGACGTTTGGCAAGTCGAGACCATTAAGCATGTAGGAAATTGAGACGTTTTGGTCAAAAACTGGCTTTTCGATAGTGGCATCTTCAGCCACCAGTGACCATAACAAACCATTTCTGAATTCACTCTCGGCATTGGAGTAACTGATATCCATATTGGCACTTAACTGTTCAGTGATTTGCCAATCGAGATTTAAGCCATAACTTTGAACCTGATCAAAATCCTGATTGTCATCATTGACCAATTCAACCCGAGTGTTGTTGCCTTTACTCTTGCGATTAATGGTGCCGCCAATCATTGAGTTATCGACAATCGCCGGGTTTGATATTGCCGCAGTTTCACCGTCAAATTTTACTCGAAATCCACGAGCAAAGGATTCGCTGTCAAATTTGGAAACAAACGCATCGGCACGAACGATAAAGGTATCATTTGGCGCCCACTCGATTGCTCCCACATAGCCGTTCCGGGTTTCTTCACCGCCTAAGTGTTGTAGTTCAAAACCTTCACTTAAGTATTCATTTTCCGGAGCGTCAAGGGGACCGTCCATATCATTAGGCAGGAAATCCACATCCTGATCTGAATTATATGCAAAGCCGATAAACTGAGTCGCAACGCCTGGTTGGTATAACCGGGCATAACCTAAAGAAACACCTAGAGTTTCTTCTAAAAACTGACCTTGGTAAGAGAAGCTGAATCGATGGCCATATTCTTCCGCATCGGCGACTTCTTTGGCTCGGTCATTGTACATACCGCGAAGATTAACATTGAACTTGTGTTGTTCATCATTGGCCAGTGGGCTTGCTGTTTTTAGTTCAACCGTACCGGCAACGCCGCCTTCTATCAGTGAGGCTTTTGATGATTTGTATACTGCGGCTGAAGAGATTAACTCTGATGGGTACTGATCGTACTCAATCGAGCGATTGCCAGAAGTAGAAACCTGTTCCCGGCCATTTAATGTGGAAGAAACAAAACCACCACCCAGGCCTCGAATATTGATTTCTGCAGCCTGACCGCCGGTACGAACCGCCGCAATACCCGGTAAACGGGTTAAGGCATCGGCCATGGAAACATCAGGAAGACCGCCGAGATCATCGGCTGAAATTTGCTCGGAAACCGTATCGGCCCAGCGCTTTTGATTAATAGATTTGATTAACGAGCTCTTAAAGCCGGTAACCTCAATTACTTCAATGTCATCTTCGCTTGTATCTGAACCCGTGGTCTCAGCTTCTTGTGCATAGGTTTGCGCAGAAAAAGCTAAAGCACCACTTGCCATCAATGCAAGCGTGACTTTGCTTAAATTAAACATAGTGTTTTCCCCAGACGTTCAATCCCTGAACCATCAATTTTATTAATTAGCTTCCGTGCCAACATTTTTTATTATCTATATATCCCGGGTTAGAGAGTGGGACACGTTTATCATAAAAACTGCCAGTCGAAAGAACTACGCAGTGCATACGTATTCATTGCGGGGCTTATAGGGAATTCCAACTCGTAAATCTTTCGTAATTCTATGATTTCTTTTCGGTTTTAATATGGGATGATTCGGCAAGTCAATGAATTCAATGGGCGGGCATTTATAATTGCTCAGTCAACTAACAGGAAAAGGACATTGTTCGGCAGTAATCACCGGGTTGTGAATACGTATGCATAAATCCAGACGGAACTCTTAATCACAGCAGCTTAGCGCGCTAAACAACCTTGTTATCCCATTGGCCTGAACTATTATTGAAAGAGCATTTATTCGGCAACACCTTGTTTAATCACGTAATGCTATCATCCGGGGAACGGTTATCATGACTAACAACGTTACATCATTAGCATTAGGAGTCGGTTCATTAACTTTGGCTTTCTCTGCAATCACACAAGCGAGCCCAGAAAATGAAGAGCTTGCTAAGAAATTATCGAATCCTGTGGCTTCTTTGATAAGTGTGCCCTTTCAATTCAATTATGATCACAATATCGGTAATCGTGACGATGGACATCGATATCTCACCAATATTCAACCTGTGGTGCCCATTAGCATCAATCAGGACTGGAACCTCATCTCCCGTACCATTTTACCGGTCATTTCCCAGGATGATATATTCCCCGGCGCCGGGAATCAGTTTGGCATAGGTGATGTAGTACAAAGCTTTTTCTTCTCACCGGTTCAACCAACCAAAAGTGGCTGGATATTGGGGGCAGGTCCGGTATTACTATTACCGACAGGCTCTGATGAGTTGCTCACTGCTGACAAATGGGGGGCGGGGCCAACCGCTGTCGCCCTGCGTCAGGATGGACAATGGACGTATGGTGGTTTGTTCAATCATATCTGGAGCTTTGCGGGAGAAGATAACAGACCTGATGTGAACACAACGTTTATGCAGCCATTCTTATCCTATACGACCAAAACTGCGATGTCTTATACCATCAATTCTGAAACCACCTATAACTGGGAAACCGAGGACTGGGCTGTACCGGTAAATTTTATGGTTACTCAGGTTGCTAAAATTGGCGATCAAACCGTCAGTGTTGGTGGCGGGCTACGTTATCATGTCGCTAGTTCCAACGGTGGCCCGGAAGGATGGGGAGTGAGACTTATGTTTACCCTACTGTTTCCCAAATAACACTCGAGCTTAGATTTCTGACGTTTATTTGCCGCGGTTTAACGATGAGACTCTATATATTTTTCTCGCAGTGGTTTACTCTGAGTCTCTGTTTTATATCTTTTGTTCGCTATGCAAGTTATTGAAATATTTGCTCGATTTTTAATTCTTGGTTGTTATGCCTTTGGTGGTCCGGTCGCGCATATCGGTTATTTTCGTCATACGTTTGTCGAAAAATTACAATGGCTTGACGATAAACATTACGGGCAATTGATTTCTTTAACGCAATTTCTACCCGGTCCTGGTTCTAGTCAAATCGGCTTTGCTATCGGTCTTGAAAGAGCGGGTTTGGCGGGCGGTATCGCCGCGTTCCTTGGTTTTACCCTTCCCTCTTTTATTCTGCTTGTCGTGTTATCTTCAATGGCGACTCAGCTTGAACAAAATGCCCTGTTTCAAGGGATCACCCATGGATTGAAATTATTTGCAGTGGTTGTGGTGAGTGACGCCGTTATGGGGATGTACAATAGCTTTTGTAAACAACGTTTTCATATCGCGATTGCTGTCGCCTGCGCTGCTGTATTACTTGCGATACCCGGATTAAGTATTCAACTATTGGTCTTGCTCACGGCGGCTTTACTCGGATGGTTATATCGCGGAAGAAACGCGCCAAAAAACATTGTTGATAAACCCCATAAGGCAATAAAAAATATCAACAATTCTATTCGAAAATGGCCGCTAATCGGTTTTGTCATATTGTTTCTCGGTTTACCTCTGTTGGCATTGCTATCGGCATCGCCAGTCTGGCAAACATTTTCAGCGTTTTATCAGTCTGGTGCGCTTGTTTTTGGCGGGGGACACGTGGTTCTCCCCTTATTACAACAAACTCTGGAAGGGTTAATCAGTAACGATCAGTTTCTTACCGGATACGCGGCGGCTCAAGGCGTTCCTGGGCCGATGTTTTCCGTGGCGGCTTACCTCGGCGTGCAAATCAATCCAGAACAAGGTTTAATGTTTGCATTGCTTGCCACGCTAGGCATATTCTTACCGGGCTTTCTGTTGGTCATCGCATTAAAAGATGCGTGGCTTGATCTCGCCAACAAACCGGTGGTAAGTGAATCCGTTGATGCCATAAATGCGGCGGTTGTCGGTCTATTGATCGCCGCCTTGTATCAGCCAGTGTTTGTCAGTGCCGTACTCAACGGTATCGACATGGCTTTAGTGATCGTTGGCTTGTTTATTTTAAAAAAGCTGAAGTGGCCCGTGGTTTATCTGGTTGCTTTGTTTATCGCGATTGGTGCTGCATTAAGTAGCATCCAAATTTGATCTAATCTTTTGTATTTTTGTACGTAAATTCGTTGTATTTTTAACGATTAACCATAACTAAGAAGTGGAACATGAAAAACTTTAGTCTTATAGCAAGTACTCTTCTTCTGGTTGCTTGTGGAAGCGAGCCAGAAAACACGGAGCCGAAGGAAACCGCAATATCGGCAACGGCAATATCTTACCCTGAAACACGCAAAGACGATGTCGTTGATGAGTATTTTGGACAAAAAGTCGCAGACCCTTATCGCTGGTTAGAAGATGATCGCAGTGACGAAACTGCGGCCTGGGTAGAAGCCCAAAATAAAGTGACTTTCGGTTATCTGGATCAAATACCTTACCGGGAAAGCCTGAAGAAACGTCTTACTGAATTGTGGAATTATGAAAAATATTCCGCACCATTTACCGAAGGCGAATATACCTATTTTTATAAAAATGACGGGTTACAAAACCAATATGTGGTTTATCGTCAGCAAGGTGATGGCGAAGCGGAAGTTTTTCTTGACCCAAATAAATTCAGCGACGATGGCACAACATCATTGGCGCAATTGAGTTTTTCTAAAGACGGCAGTATTGCTGCTTATGCGATTTCTGAAGGTGGCAGTGACTGGCGTAAAGTTATCATCATTGATGCCAAAACCAAGGAGCGCCTAGAGCCGGCTCTGGAAAATATCAAATTTTCGGGCATTTCCTGGAAAGGTAATGAAGGTTTCTTTTACTCAAGCTATGACAAGCCTGAAGGCAGTGAGCTGAGTGCGAAAACCGATCAACATAAATTGTATTACCATAAGCTTGGCACGGCACAATCTGAAGATAAAGTGATCTTTGGTGAAAGCACAGAACAAAAACGCCGTTATGTCGGTGGCCAGGTTTCAGAAGATGGTCGCTTTTTGTTAATTTCTGGTGCGCAATCAACCTCGGGCAATGATCTGCATTTACTGGATTTAACCCAGCCTGACGCATATTTGAAGACCATTGTTAGCGATAATACGGCAGATACAAACATGCTGGACAGTGATGGCGACACCTTGTATTTGGTTACCAACATGGATGCGCCTAACCAGAAAGTGATGGCCATGGATGTGACCGATCCGGCACCGGCACAGTGGAAAACTGTGATCCCTGAGTCTGAAAACGTTTTAAAAGCTTCTGCAGGCGGTGGCTTTATTTATGCGCACTATATGGTTGATGCAACAACCAAGCTGGTTCAATTTGACCGTCAAGGAAACAAGCTTCGCGATATTCAGTTGCCTGATGTGGGAACCGCTTCGGGTCTTAACGGTAAACCAGACGATAAAGTGCTGTATTACAGCTTCACCAACTACAAAACCCCGAGTACCATCTATTCATTTGATGTCGATAATGGCGGTTCCGCTGTTCATCAGGCCTCCGGCGCTCAATTCAATAGTGACGATTATGTCTCTAAGCAAGTATTTTATACATCGAAAGATGGCACTAAGGTACCGATGATCATCACCCACAAAAAAGGCGTTGAGCTGAATGGTAAAAACCCAACTATTTTATATGGTTATGGTGGTTTTAATATTAGCCTGACGCCTTCTTTTAGTGTTGCCAACGGTGTTTGGTTGGAGCAAGGTGGTGTTTATGCCGTTGCCAATATGCGTGGCGGCGGAGAGTATGGTAAAGACTGGCATAAGGCTGGCACACAAACGCAAAAGCAAAATGTATTTGACGATTTTATTGCGGCAGCTGAGCATCTCATTGATGCCAACTACACCTCCAGTGACTATTTAGCCATTCGTGGTGGTTCCAATGGTGGTTTGCTTGTTGGTGCGGTGATGTTGCAACGTCCTGAGCTGTTCAAAGTTGCGCTACCGGCGGTCGGCGTACTGGATATGTTGCGTTATCATAAATTTACATCTGGCGCTGGCTGGGCCTATGATTACGGTACATCGGATCAGAGTAAAGAAATGTTTGAATACCTCTATGGTTATTCACCGTTGCACAATGTAAAAGACGGCGGCCAGTATCCGGCAACATTAATCACCACAGGTGATCATGATGATCGTGTTGTTCCTGCGCATTCCTTTAAGTTTGCCGCTGAGTTGCAAGCCAAACAAGCGGGTGAAAACCCAGTATTGATTCGTATTGAAACCAATGCGGGTCATGGTGCAGGTACTCCGGTTTCAAAGTCCATTGAGCAGTATGCCGATATCTTTGGTTTCACGCTGTACAATATGGGTGTGAAAAAGCTTTAAGTTATCCCTCCTTCGCGCTCTTTCCAGGGCGCGGGGGAACTTCCTCCTCCTTCCTGATGCAGTTATCAATCTATCTAATATCAACAAACAGTAGCATTGTCTGCTCTACGCCTTATTCCATAAGGCTTTGAAAATCATTAGCTTATTAATTCAATCCGGGCGTTTAACAAAAGTGTAAAAAAATCGAACATTTTTCTGTCGTTTTCCATTCTTTATCTATACTTAGATTTATAAATCGGTGGCCAAGGAAAAAATTCTCGGCCAGATCCCGCAGATTGTTTGAGTTGTTGCTGTTTGTCTGTTGGGAAATGATTACCACCCCAGAAATACACTCGGGTTGGTATATGGCTCAAGTGAGCAACGATAAAACAGGATAACAACCATGATTTTTACACCATTTTCTTACATATCTTCCAGTCCACCCCATTCCTTCGAGGGAGCGTTTTCTCGTTAATTTTATTGCCTGACAGAAACGCGAATTAACAACTAATTCAATGAATTAAATAATGCACTGTGGTCAAGTGCAGAGGATTTTTGCGCGATTTTTTCGCCTGCAGCAAGGATAGAAGTTATGAGTAGGTTTGCGGCATTGTTATTGCTAATGCTTTCGTCGACAGCAGCAGCCATGGACTTTGAAGTAAAATTGGGAGGATGGTCTGATCATTTAAAAAAGAATGATACGGAAGCGATTATTCAGGACTTTATTGACCCAGACTTTGAGTACAATGAGAGCCATAAGGGTTATGGCATTAAATGGTACTTTTACGAGCTATCACCTAAGTGGCAAATTAATGTCGAGCTTTGGCGGATGAAAGATTCCCATGATATGGACTACAATTCCATTGGCATTGGTTTTACTCGGGATTTTCCACTGGAAGATTCATTTTTAGATATGATTTCTTTATCGATGCCAATTACTTATGTTGATCGCTCCGATATTCTTTATTCCGACACCAGTGCCGAATTTATCCGCAAAGATTTTGTCCATTTCATGCCTTACCTGAGCTTTTACAAAAAAGATTTCCACCTCGATGCAACGATTCTTCCCCATGATACCAATACTGGGTTCTCCATAACTGCCTTTGTCAGAGTGGGTTATCGGTTTTAAGTAATGAAATGAAAATAATGTCAGACTTTTTTACAAATACCGGATTACCGCTTACACGTTTATTTCACAAGTGAATCGAAATCAACTGGTTACGACAAGTGGAATAACGCTTGCATATACCCTCTCTTAGTTACAAATAGCTGTGACACTTTGTCGACATCGGGTGATTAAAGGCCTGTCGATTGTCCTGTGGTTAATATTTTGGCTACGTTGTTAAAGCGATTTATTAAGGTTTGTTGTATGAAAGTTAAACAATGGCTATTACCTGCCCTTTTATTACTCTGTACTCCTCTTGCCCATGCAAATTTATTGGTGAATGGCGATTTTGAAGATCCCGTCGTTGATGAAGGAAAATGGCAATGGTTTGCTGGCGAAGATGTTGATGGCTGGGATGGTGCCAGCATCGAAATATGGCATATGGCCAACGGCACAATTGCATTTAGTGGCTTACAACATGCAGAGTTAAACGCCGCAGGCCCGACGGATGGAGCATGGATGATGTCACAAACGTTTGCATCGGATATTGGCTCGTTTTACGAAGTTGGTTTTGCTTACAGTGCTCGATTTGACGATGAAGTGTTTCTCTTTGAGGTGCTTGCCGGAGATGATATTGTCTTTTCCCAGTCCTTTGATGACCATACTTTTGGTACCTGGAGCGAGTTTTCTGTGGTCATTGAGGCGCTTGCTGCCGATACCAGTGTTCGGTTTACATCAGTGAACCCTGAGACTGGCTATTCCGGAAACTTTCTTGATGGCGTCTATGCGATAGAAAGTGACGACCCATCGCAAGCGATTCCTGAGCCTAAATCTGTCGCCATTTTTGCGGTGGCGCTTATCGCTATCGTTGCCCTAAGAAGGTACCGCCGAAAACTCGAGCAGTAATCCCGAGGGGCAGACGCCCTCGTTAATGCTCGAAAACCTGTTGTGAATCACTGCCTGGCTTGCGCATATTATCCACCATGATTTGCGCTTGTTCAGGGGCTTTATCGCCAAAAAAGGTGATCAATATTGCCACGGCAAAATTTACTAACGCACCGACCGCGCCAAACGCGTTTGGTGAAATGCCGAAAAACCAATTCTCTGGCATATCCCCTAAAAAGCTTGTGCTTGCCACAAACATAATTCCTTTGTGTTGGAAAACATACAATAAGGTGACACCGATACCTGCGCACATGCCAGCAACTGCGGCTTTGCCGGAAATGGTTTTTGAAAAAATCCCCATCATTAGCGCTGGAAAAATTGAGGATGCGGCTAAACCAAATGCTAAGGCGACGGTACCGGCAGCAAATCCCGGCGGATTGAGGCCCAAATAGCCTGCGAGTAAAATCGAAAACGTCATGGTGATCCGTCCCGCTAACAATTCCCGTTTTTCTGACAAACTGGTAAAAAACAGGCCTTTCATCAGATCATGAGATACCGACGATGAAATTGCCAATAATAAACCTGCGGCGGTAGAAAGCGCTGCCGCTAAACCGCCGGCGGCAACCAGAGCGATGACCCAGTTCGGTAGATTGGCGATAGCAGGGTTTGCCAATACCATAATATCTCGATCTACTTTTACCAATTCATTGGTTTGTTGATCTGCATGATATTGAATTTTGCCATCGCCGTTTTTATCTTCAAATTGCAATAATCCGGTCGTTTCCCAATCTTTAAACCATTGTGGTCTTTGCTCATATTCAATATGTTGTCCGGCTTGTGGTTCAATCGTAAATGACAGGTTTAGTCGTGCCATTGCGCCAACGGCTGGCGCAACGGTATATAGCAAGGCGATAAAGACCAGAGCATAACCGGCGCTTGAGCGGGCGGCTTTGACACTTGGTACGGTGAAAAAGCGCATAATGACATGGGGCAGGCCCGCAGTGCCTATCATCAAGGATAAGGTATAGGCGAACATATCTAAGCGCGAGTCCATATTGGCGGTGGTGTATTGATCAAAGCCAAGATCAGTGACTACCTGATCCAATTTATCCAGTAAATAGGTGCCGCTGCCATCAGCAAGGGTCGAGCCTAAACCGAGTTGCGGAATTGGATTTCCGGTGAGTTGCAATGAAATAAAAATGGCCGGCACCGTATAGGCAAAAATCAATACGCAGTATTGGGCGATTTGGGTGTAGGTGATCCCTTTCATGCCACCTATCACCGCATAAAACCAAACGACGATCATGCCAATGCCCAAGCCGACACCATAATCCACCTCTAAAAAGCGGGAAAATGCCACACCGACGCCTTTCATCTGGCCGATAATATAGGTCAAAGACGCAATAATCAGGCAGATTACCGCGACGATACGTGCCGTTCGAGACATAAATCGGTCGGCGATAAATTCTGGCACGGTAAACTTACCATGCTTACGCATATAAGGAGCAAGTAAGGTTGCAAGCAACACATACCCACCGGTCCAACCCATCAAAAATACCGAGCCACCATACCCTAAAAACGCGATGAGTCCGGCCATGGAAATAAATGAGGCGGCGCTCATCCAGTCGGCGGCAATCGCCATGCCGTTTTGCACCGGACCTACATGACCACTGGCCACATAAAAATCGCTGGTGGATGCGGCTCTCGCCCACCAGGCGATGGCAAAATACAACGCAAACGAACCAAAGACGGCGATGTAGGTATATAGCTTTAATTCATCCATGGGACTAATCCTTGATACCGAACTTTTTATCCAGCTTGTTCATTTGTCGGGTGTAGTAAAACACCAGTGCCACAAAGGTGTAGATTGAACCTTGTTGGGCGAACCAGAATCCGAGTTTATATCCGCCAAGACGAATTTCGTTTAAGGGTTCTACCAACACAATGCCGCACCCAAAAGACACGGCAAACCAAACCGTCAGGCATATGGCGATAAGTTTTAGATTTTCTCGCCAATATTGCGCACCGCTTAGTCTTGTTGACTTGGGTTCTGTTGTTTTTTGCTCGTTAACCGACTGATTCATGGTATGTTATTTTTGCTATTCGATAATTCTTTTATGGCATGTTTTGCTTAAAAAATCACCTTTAAATTACGTTTGTTCGGTAAATGGCAGACATAAAAAAACGGGCCGGAGCCCGTTTTTACGTGACGGTTTAGAACCGGTTATTCATTTGCACCATTGATGTTCTGGTCGCCATTGTGAGCAACTCTGCCATTTTTATTAACCACAGGTGCCTGCTCTTGTCGAGTGACAGTGATGGCATCTTTGACCAGTGGGTGTTGACCGGTCAACAGGTCGTTCAGTGACCCATTTTCTTTATCAACAATTCCCAGCTCGCGCATCATGCTGTCAACTAAAGGCGCATTGGCTCGATAGTTTAACGCCGCATTGGTAATTTGTTCGGAAAGACCTGCACCAGAACCTTCAGCGCCTGCTGAGCCGGAGCTCATTGCTGATCCCTGACCATAACCCTGCAATATTTTGATACCTTCAATGTTTTCCAGTGGTTTAACCGCACTGGCCACAATGGATGGTAATGCTTGCAAGATAGCTAATGATTTTTGCAACTCGACTTGCTCATCACGAAGGGTGTTTTCCGCTTCATACAAGGCTTTTTTACCTTCCGCCTCGACCGCATAAACTTTCTCGTCCGCTGCAGCTTTTAGTTTCTTCGCATCGGCATCGGCACGGGCTTCGGTTAAGATGGCCTCGGCTTTATCTTCTGCCGCTCGTTTATCCGCTTCTGCTTGTACGGTAATACCAACCGCTTCACGTTCCGCTTCTTTCTTTGCGTCGATAACTTCAATTTCTTTGTGACGATTAGCCACCGCAATCTGTTTGGCGGTCACTACCGCTTCTTCTTTTTCAACTTTCGCTTTTTCCGCTTCAGCGGCGCGAGCGCGGGCTGCGGATTCTTCTTCCGATTTTTGTGCAACCGCGATTTGTTTCTCTTGCATCGAGACTTCGATGTCGCGTTCTTGCTGAATGCGCGCTTGTTCCAGAGTTTTGCGCTTTTCGATTTCCTGAGCTTCGATATTCTTCGCTTTTTCAATCTCTGCCGCTTCAACCGCCCTTTGTTTGGCAATTTCTGCTTCACGCTCTTCGCGCTCTTTCACTTCACGTTGCTTAACAATTTCTGCTTGTTGCTCGACACGCTTAAATTCAATGGCCTGTTGCTGAACCAATTGCGCTTCTTGCTGATCTTTTTGTATTTCCAATGACTGCTTTTCAGCTTCAAGGTTACGCTGTTCAATCAGAATGCGGTTTTCCTGTTCAATGTCATTGGTTTCTTTGCGTTTTTCTTCAATGATTTTAGCAAGTCTGGCGCGACCTTCAGCATCAAAGGCATTGTTTTCATTGAAAAACTGAAGATCGGTCTGGTCAAACCCTGTTAACGATACCGATTCCAGCTCCAGACCATTCTTCTCTAGATCCGTCATCACATTTTGCTGTACTTTTTGTACAAATTCACTGCGCTGCTCGTGCATTTCCGTCATCGTCATTTCCGCGGCGACGGCACGCAATACGTCAACGAATTTTGATTCCATTAGCTTTTTCAGCTCTTCAACACGCATGGTACGAGTACCAAGTGTCTGTGCTGCCATGGAGATGCCTTCGGAGTTAGGTGCAACGCGCAGGTAAAAGTCCGCTTTGACATCAACTCGCATGCGATCTTTGGTGATTAATGCATCTTTTTGGGTTTTTTCGACCTCGATGCGCAAGGTGTTCATATTGACCGGGATCGTTTCGTGGACCACAGGTAAAACGATTGCGCCACCGTCTTTAACGACGCGCTCGCCGCCCATACCGGTGCGAACAAAGGCGATTTCCTTGGTGGCGCGGATATAGAGTTTGGCGATAATCAAGCCGATCGTCATCAGCGAAATTAATACCACGCCGGCTACAATTAAAATAAGGGTCAAATTATCACCCGCTGTAAACTGTTCCATTAAGTTTCCTTTTTTTTTGATTTTATGGATTAAAAGGCGCGGCTATCCAGCCACTTTCGACTTTTTCTAACAATACCACTTTGGTTCCCTGCAAAAATTCCTGCTGCTCGTCACCTGGCTCCACCATGACATAATGCTTTTGATTAAACTCATCGACTAACGAGGCTTGAGCGGCACTCCCTTTGCGGGCTTTACCCACGGTAATGGTAGCAACCTTACCGGAAAAGCCACTGACTGAAACGGCAGAGGATTCGTTTTTCGGGACGATTTTCGCAATAATATCGCCGCAGGTGTGAGTGATTATCAAGGCACAAAATAAGGCGGTAGGTTTGGCCAGCCAATACAGGATTTCAACATTAAACGAACTCAACACAACGTAGTTGTAGATAAGTCCACTTAACCCGAAACTGGTCAGTATTAGAATTAGCCATACCAACAGGGGAAGACGATCCAAGCACAGCCAGCCCAGTAATGAGCTCAGCCCACCGGAGCTGACATCCGCATCCATATCGGCATCGACATCGAATCCGGTCAGATCGTCAAGCAAGGTCATGACACTGGAGCCAATGACCAGTGCAACCCCTTCTAACAGTGCTAAACCGAAGACTATGGTTAAGGCGACTGTAAACGCAAAGTTTACGTCGTTAAGTAAAAAATCGAACAAAAGAGAATCCTTTCTTATTTTTAATGATTTAATTTACTGCATTGTTAGTATCCATGCCAAGCAGTTTTGGTGTATTTAACCGTTTATTAACATGCGCTTGGGTGACAGTATTTTACATCCATGAACGTGGCTTGTGCTCAACCTGATAAAGTACCGAGTCGGCGAGTTTTTTTGCGAAGCCTTCGGCGATATATGGCACGGTAAATGCACCGCTCGCCAAAATAAATTGCACCGATGCCAAGCCATGTTTTTTTTGCCAGATACTCTGTTTGATTCGAATTTGTTGCAGTTTATAGGCTTCAAAAACATGATAATCGACGCCAAAACACCCTTTGCGAATGTAAGTGAAGTGACCGTCGAAATTAACCCCCCAGCGCAGATACCGCATATAAATGAGCAGGCTTGCAAAGCCACTGAACCCAAGTACTAAAGTCAGTAAACCGTAGTTGCCATTGCTCACAAACAATGCGGACAGCGGTGTTGCAAGCAAAAATAACAGGCCATAAAAGCGAATTAAATAGCGTTTGCTGATCCGATGAAAATGAATGCGACTCAATTGATTGTCAGGATAGGCATCATTGAGTAAATCTTGTCGTTCACTTGGCGTAACCGACGGCACGATTATTTTATTGGTACCTTCGGTTATTGACGGTTGTCCCTGTTGCCCATTGTTAGAGCCGCCAGAATTAATTTGTTCAAATTTAATATTAATACGGTTAAATATTCGGTCCAGCCAGTCTTGCTGACAGGTGATCATTTGTAGTCGTGAGCGTGGCATAGTGATTTCGTGACGGGTAAACAAGCCACTGCGACGTATATATTTACCATCGACTTTGCTTAGCGTGTAACCAAAGAACGTGATAATGGCACCGACCACGGAAAGCAGCGACATCAAGGCCATCACCACCAGAAATATGACAATAACACCTAAACCCAATTGCCATACCGGCGTTGAATCGGCATAAAATATTTGGATCGAGTCGATGCCCTGAGCTTGCAGCTGCTCGGGAAGCCCTTCGGTGATATTGTCGATAAAGGGTGCCAGGGCACCTAGAACAATCCATACCCGATTGTTGGCGATACCATGTAAAACCAAATCCTTTAATGCGCGCGAATTAAGTAGGGTTTCCTGGGGCACACCTTGTTGTGGCTGGCCTGCAATGTCAATATCGTCCGCATCTACTTCAACAATCGCAGCTGCGCTGGCACCCGTAGCTTTTTGGTTGAGGATTTCCCGGCGCAATTGCTCGGCAAACTGGCTTTGCAAGGCGGCAATGTTCGCTTCTTGCTGCACGGATCCGGCACTGTCGAGTTTCAGAGTAGCGAACCCGAATGGTCGGTAATACCAAGGATGGCTGACTTCGACATTTTGAATTCGATTAAACGGCAGATTGACGTATTTCTTGGAAAAGATTCCAGAGCGAATTTCGATATGGTTTGCCGTTAGTCGGTACTGGAAGAACCAGTAGCTTAAGATGGCATTAACCAGGATCAATACAGCCAAGCCGATGGATAAAGGAATGGCCGCCTGTGGATTTTTTTGGATCTGGTTATAACCGACCAAAAGTGCAGGCAATAAATAGGCAAGATTGCCTACAAAACCACGAATAAAACGCAGTGCGTAAAACATTACCGCGATTGGCGAGATACGATGCCATTCTTTGGTAGATTCATTTGCGGCAGGACGCTCGGAATGCGGCGTATTATCCGTCATTGCTGCCACCCTTATGGGACAGAATAAATTGACGGATGGCTTGAGCTTTTTTCAGCTCTAATCCGGGGATTTCAAAGGTATGCATGGCGCCACCTGCACTGAACACCTGTAATTTTGCCAGCTCAAAGCGCCGATCTAATGGTCCACGCTTTAATTCTACATGTTGAATTCGAGCGATTGGCTGGGTGATCACTTTGCGAAACAGTAACCCACTTCGATAGGACAAATCCTGTTCTCTGAGTGCATAAGCTTTGATGGGCTCAGCGAACCACAGATAGATAAAGTACAGGAAAAACACACCCGAAAGTATGCTAAATATGACAGTCAGAACCGGACTTAGAGCTTCCGGCAACAAACCTTTCGGGAGGCTGACTAAGATAACCAATAGCAAAGGGAAAAAAAGTGACCACATTGCGCCCAGAATACGGGTGCACTTTATGTGAGTCGGGGAAATGTATTCAAAATCGATAGCATCAATTGTGGGTAGTTGCGCATCATGCAATTGCGTATTGCTGTAGTCAGTCGTCAAACTCGGGCTCCTGAAGTTGAGTAACTATGTTTGCTAAGTGATAACCGAACATCAAAATTTGCTGGGTAACCAATTGAACTCGTTCAATTAACTCATGGCAAAGCTGAAAAATCAATCGCTTAAAAACGCTGGCACTGTGGATACGATTTTATGTTTCCTTTATACTCAGCCTTATGGGCAAAAATATCCACACACATACAGCATTAATGATATTGATTCTGGTGACCTTGAGTATGACACTTGCTAGTGTTTCCAAGGCTCAGGTTCATGTATGTGCGCCAACTCCAATGATCCAGGATAATCACGCCAGTCATAACAGCCATTCGTTAGAAGATAGCCATGCGACACACTCAAATGGCTCACATTCAAATGGCTCACATTCAAATGAAAATCCGCACAGCCAGCATAGCGCCGATTCTTCTCATACGCCGATTTCTGATAGCGAAGCGATGAGCGACCATAATATGCCCTGTTGTGATCCTGCAACCATCGCATCGTCAGTATTACAAAATCATAATCCATGTGGGGATTGTGATATGCAGCCCTGCAGCTCATCGTCTGCAGTAATGCCTCTGACGTTACTGAGTCTATCGCAAACGACGGAAAGTCGGGTGGTTAGTCAGTTTATCCATCGTCCTCCGGCGCCAATTAAAGAGTGGCTAATTCCCCCCATCAAATAAACCCTGAAGCGAATCAATTTTTATTTTTCAGAGGTTATTTATGTCTCCATTTAAGTCGTTATACGTCGGTTTTTCCGGTTCGTCCCCTGGTTGGTGGTCGAAATCCAACTTTAATTTAGTGGGCAATAGCAAAACGATGCTGTTGTGCCTGATGTTGTTAATTCCCGCGCCTTTTGGGCTTGCTGCACAATCTTCTCATCCGTCTGAACCGCACAACCAACAGCAACAGCAACACCAAAACCAAGAGCAGAATCAACAACTGCCGCAACAGAACGCTCAACAACTGAGCCAAAATCTGGGATCCGAAAAAGTGCAATATATTTGCCCTATGCACTCCCATATCGTTAAGGATCACCCCGGGAAATGTCCGATTTGCGGCATGGATCTGGTGGCGAAAACCGTTCAGGGAAGTCGAGACCTTTTACCATCACCGCAAATAGAGATTTCTGGCGCTATCCAGCAGAATCTGGCATTGACGACAGCACAAGTGAATCGCAGCGTGCTTTGGCGCTATATCGAAACCTTTGGTTCTATCGTTTATGACGAGCAAGGTCAGCGGCATTTGCACCCGAGAGCCAGTGGCTGGATTGAAAATTTGGCGGTAAATACCCTGGCGCAGCCGGTGAAAAAGGGGCAATTGCTTTATGAAATATATTCTCCGGATTTGTTGCTGGCCCAAGACGAATATCTAAGCCTGTATCGCGATAAAAACATTTCCGATGCGCTTAAGCAGCGTGGTCGTACTCGGTTAACTCTATTGGGGATGGATGATGACCTAATCGATAGAATTGAACGGGGCAATCAACCACTGTACCGAGTGCCATATTACGCTCCAACCAATGGTATCGTCGCCAATCTTGATATTCGTCAGGGTATGTATGTAAACCCCGAAAATGAAATTATGATGCTGGCGGATCCGACGGCACTTTGGGTCATTGCTGATGTGTTCGAGCACCAGATAGACTGGGTGAAAACCGGTAAGTGGGTCGAGTTTGATCTTCCTGCCCTGGGTATTTTCGCCGCAGAAGGCGAGATTGAATATATCTACCCAGAACTGGACGCCAATACCCGTACTTTAAAGGTCCGTTTGTCATTAAAAAATCCAGATGGGGTGTTTAAACCCAATATGATTGCTAACGTTCGCATTTATGGTGGTGCGACAGAGCCTGTATTAAATATTCCCCAGCAGGCGCTTATTCAAACCGAAAAACAAAACCGGGTTGTGGTGCAAAAAGATGATTCTACCTTCGCAATTGCCAGTGTTACTGTGGGTATGATTACGCAAGGGCGCGCTGAAATCATTGCCGGTTTGGAGGAAGGTGACAAGGTTGTTACGTCCGGACAGTTTTTAATCGACTCGGAAGCGAATATTCAAAGCAGCATGTTGCGTCTCAATGATCACCATGATGACAGTGCACCCTCAGTCAACGCCTCTGGCGATTCACATCAGCATCATTAAGGAGGCGTAAATGAGTAAATTAATCGAACTCTCGCTACGTTTTCGCGTGCTGGTGATAATTATCGCGCTGATTGCCGCGGTTTGGGGCTTTCGTGCCATGCATACACTGCCGCTCGATGCTCTGCCGGATTTGAGCGATGTTCAGGTGATTGTTAAAACACCATATCCTGGGCAGGCACCGGAACTGGTCGAACAGCAGGTGACCTATCCACTGTCTTCGGTAATGTTATCTGTGCCCGGGGCAAATGTCGTACGCGGATTTTCGTTTTTTGGCGACTCCTATATTTACATTATTTTTGATGAAGGCACCGACCCTTACTGGGCGCGAAGCCGAGTGCTGGAGTATTTGCAGCAGGCGAATAATATTCTGCCTGATGGTGTAACGCCTACTCTTGGACCCGATGCATCTGGTGTTGGCTGGATTTACCAATATGCGCTGACAGCCAATGGTAGCAACTACAATTTGGCCGATCTCAAATCATTGCAGGATTGGTATTTGAAACTTGGCTTGCAATCAGTACCCGGGGTCAGCGAAATTGCCACCGTCGGCGGGATGGAGCGCACCTACCAAATTATTGTTGAGCCGGCACGTTTGCTCTATTACGGCCTAACCATAGAGCAAGTGAAACTAGCGCTGCAATCGGCCAATCTCGATACCGGTGGCTCGGTACTTGAGTTGGCAGAAGCCGAATACATGATCCGCTCAAAAGGATATTTGCAATCCATTGCGGATATTGAAGAAACCGCATTACCAATCCAATCGGAGCAGTTTTCCTCGTTGCGAATCAAGCATATCGCCACGGTGCGTGAAGGGCCGCAAATGCGCCGCGGTATCGCTGAGTTAAACGGCGAAGGCGAAGTCGTTGGTGGCATCGTGGTAATGCGCCAGGGCGAGAATGCACTTGCAACAATTACTAAGGTTGAACAGCGCCTGCAAGAGCTGAAAGCCGGCCTTCCGGATGGTGTTGAACTGGTTACCACGTATGATCGCTCGGCATTAATCGAGCGTTCGGTAACAAATTTGCAAGTAAAGCTCTTGGAAGAAATTCTGATTGTGGTGTTGGTGTGTTTTGCCTTTTTGCTTCATGCCCGCTCGACATTGGTTGCGGTGATCTGCCTGCCACTGTCTGTACTGATCGGCTTTATCGTTATGAATGCCCTGCAGGTTAATGCCAATATTATGAGCCTTGGCGGGATTGCCATTGCAATTGGTGCATTAGTCGATGCAGCCATTGTGATGGTGGAAAACCAGCACAAACATCTGCAGACGTACCATGATATTCATCAACGCTATCCACAGGGGAAAGCGCACTGGCGATTAACCATGGCAGCGGCAAAAGAGGTTGGCCCGGCACTGGGTTTGACCTTGCTGTTAATTACCATCAGCTTTTTGCCGGTATTTGCTTTGCAGGCACAGGAAGGCCGGTTGTTTACGCCGCTAGCGATGACCAAAACGTTAGTGATGGCAGCCGCGGCATTGTTGAGTGTCACTTTAGTGCCGGTGCTGATGGGCTACTTTATTCGCGGTAAAGTACCCGATGAACACAAAAACTGGTTAAACCGAGGCCTTACCGCCCTGTATCGACCTTTATTAAATCTGTCATTAAGTTTCCCAAAAATCACCGTCGTTGTGGCGGTTGTGCTGGCGCTGTCCAGCGCTTACCCCGTCGCCAACATGCAAAGCGAATTTATGCCGCAACTCGAGGAGGGGGATTTATTATATATGCCCACGACTTTGCCCGCGGTATCGATCAGTAAAGCCGGCGAAATTCTGCAGCAAACGGATCGCTTAATTCGCACCGTACCAGAAGTTGCGTCGGTATTTGGCAAAGTCGGCCGAGCTGAAACCGCAACCGATCCTGCGCCGTTAACCATGCTGGAAACCACAATCGCGTTAAAGCCTAAGTCGCAATGGCGAGCAGGGTTTGAGCTTGAGGATATTATCGCGGAACTGGAAACTAAGGTGCAGTTTCCCGGCGTCAGTAATGCCTGGGTGCAGCCGATAAAAACGCGGATAGATATGCTGACCACTGGGGTAAAAACCCCCTTGGGTATTAAAATATCAGGCCCGGAGATAGAACAGCTTGAGAAACTTGGGCAAGACATTGAGGGGGTGCTGGCTACCTTCCCGCAAACCTTATCTGTCTATGCGGAGCGCGCAGAATCGGGTCGGTATATTGACATTAAACCGGATCGACTCGCAGCGGCTAACTATGGATTAACCATCGAAGACATTCAGCAAGTGATAACCTACGCCATTGGCGGTGCGAACATCAGCGAAATGATACTGGGGCGCGAGCGTTATCCGATAAATCTTCGTTATCCGGCGCGCTACCGACAAAGTGTCGAAGACTTAAACAGCATTCCGTTTGTTAGTCCTAGTGGCGCCAGACTTACTCTTGGGCAAGTGGCCAGCGTTAATATATCCCAGGGACCCGCGTTAGTGAAAAGTGAAAATGGTCGGCCAATTGCCTGGGTGTTTATCGATATTGATGCGGATACTTCCATCAGTGAGTATATCGATATCGTGGTTCCTGAGTTGAATAAGCTGAAGCTACCTGCAACCTACAGTTGGAGTTTTGCCGGCGAGTACGAATATATGCAGCGCGTAAATAACGATTTAAAGTGGTTGATCCCATTAACATTGTTATTGATTTTTATTCTGCTGTATTTGATCTTTTCTTCATTAAGACAATCATTGCTGGTTTTGTTGACGTTGCCGATCGCACTTTCCGGTTCGATTTGGCTGGTGTACCTGCTCGATTATGCTTTTTCCATCGCCTTAGCTGTGGGGATGATTGCCCTTGCTGGAGTTGCGGCTGAGTTTGGGGTAATTATGTTAATTTACCTGAATCAGCAATTTAACCGGGTGCCTGCACAAACCCATACAAGTGCAAAAGCTGCGATCCGTGCCGGTGCGTTACTGCGAGTCCGGCCCAAAGCGATGACGGTATTGACCATTATTGCCGGGTTGTTGCCGATAATGTTGGGTGGCGGCAGCGGTAATGAAGTGATGCAACGCATTGCGGCACCTATGATTGGCGGCATGCTATTAAGCCCGCTGGTGTCGATGTTTGTGATCCCCTGTTGCTACTTATTGCTGTATCGACATCGGTTTGCCGGGCAAAAATCATTGGCATTGGACGAAGAGCGTGAACGGGTGAGTCCAGGCTAAGTGATATTGGCGCCGTATTCACTGAACAGACTGTTTCGCAAAGGGAGTCACGACAGGGAATAAGTGTTGAGAATCATTTATTCCCAATACTTGGCTTTGTATGGAATAATTGTTCCTTGTTTTTGTCGTCAGTCGTTGGTATAACCTAAGCCATTGTTTTTTCTTTTATCATACTGTTGAGCGAATGGATCAGACCGCGCCGCAAAAAAATCCGAACCTGGCGACTTTTATTGGTAAAGTCGCCGATTTTCTTGTGTCTGAACAGGTCATTGACGATTACACGCGCCGCTATGCTTATGGCACGGATGCGTCGTTTTATCGCCTGGTCCCGGAATATATTCTACAACTCGATTGTCTCGATGAGGTGCAGCAGGTTTTGGCGCTCGCAGATAAATTTACAATCCCTGTGACTTTTCGCGCCGCCGGTACCAGTCTTTGTGGTCAGGCCATTACCGATTCCGTATTGATCCTGTTAAGTGATAATTGGCGCGATTATCAGATTCAGCAAGACGGTGACAAAATTAAGCTACAACCTGGTTTGATTGGCAGTCGCGTGAACCAGATTTTGAAACCGTACGGTCGAAAAATTGGCCCGGATCCCGCATCCATTGATAGCTGTAAAATTGGTGGGATTGCCGCCAATAATTCTTCCGGCATGTGTTGTGGCGTTAAGCAAAACTCTTATCACACCCTCGCGGATATTACAGTGGTGTTTGCCGACGGCACGGTGTTGGATACCAGTGACGAGCAAAGTTGCCATAACTTTATTAATAAGCGCCCTGCTTTGTATCAGGGGCTGCTCCAGCTTGCCGAACAGGTCGAACATGACAGCGAATTGCAGGCGCTAATTCGCCACAAATATCGCCTTAAAAATACCACAGGGTATGGCATTAATGCTCTGCTTGATTACCAGGATGGTATCGACATCATTAAACATTTGTTGATAGGTTCAGAAGGTACTTTAGGGTTTATCGCCGACATCACTTACCATACGGTTGTTGATCAGCAATTAAAAAGTGCCGCGCTATTCCTGTTTAATGACATTCATCAAGCATGTGAACTGGTTTCAGCGCTTGCGCCTTATCCGGTTGATGCGGTTGAGCTTTTAGATAGTAAATCGTTGCGAGCAGTTGCCAGCCACCCGTTATTGGCGGGACAAATCGATGATTTTCCCGATGCTGGTGCGGCACTTTTAATTGAAGTTCAGGCGAATGAACAAGACAGCCTGAACCGAAAAGTTGATGATATCTCCAAGTTAATCCGTAAGACTAATTCGTGCTTATTTTTCTCCCTCGACTTTAGTCTGGATGCAAGCCGTAATCAGCAGCTTTGGAATATTCGCAAAGGAACCTTTCCTGCGGTCGGTGCGCATCGAGAGACAGGCACAACCGTTATTATTGAAGATGTGGCTTTTGCGGTAGAGGATTTAGCAACGGCGGTGCTAGCGCTGCAAAACCTGTTCGCTCAGTTTGAATATAATGAAGCGATTATTTTCGGTCATGCATTAGATGGCAATTTACATTTTGTTTTCACTCAGGCGTTTAATACCAAGGAACAGGTTGCTCGATATCAGGCATTTATGGATGCCATCGCTAAACTGGTTGTGGACCAATTTAATGGGTCTTTAAAAGCGGAGCATGGTACTGGCCGCAATATGGCCCCTTTTGTACGTCAGGAGTGGGGTGACAAAGCCTATCAATTAATGCTGAACATTAAAGCACTGTTTGATCCCAACAATATCTTAAATCCTGGGGTCATTATTAACGACAACCCCAGCGCCCATATTGAAAACCTTAAAGCCATGCCAGCAGCCGATGAAATTTTAGATCCATGTATCGAATGTGGCTTTTGTGAACCGGTTTGCCCGTCGAATGGCCTGACATTAACGCCGCGCCAGCGCATTACCCTGTGGCGCCGTATCGCCGAATTAAAAACGCTGCTTAACGACTCGAATGTTCAGGAGCATCAGCGCCAGCAATGGCAACTGCAATTACAGCAATTGCAAAAAGATTACCCGTATATGGCCATCGACACCTGTGCGGCCACTGGATTGTGCGGCGTGCGCTGCCCGGTCGATATAAATACCGGTAATTTTGTCAAAGCATATCGCCAGCAACAATTGTCCATGTCACCGGTAAAACAAAAACTGAGCAGGCATCTGGCAAATCGATTTGGACAAACGCAAGTTTTGGCAAGGTGGTCATTAGCGACACTGGATAAAACCCGCGCGCTGCTGGGCGAAAAAACATTAACCGCAGCTGCTAAGTTGTCCAATACCTTATCGTTTGGGGTAATTCCCGAATATCCTGGTAATCTGCCAAAAGCCGAAACAGCTCTGGATGCAGCAACGTTAATGTCTTCATCTTCGGTTCAGATGCAGAAGCAAGAGCCTTTAGCTAACAAGAATCAGCCATCAGCTATCAAGAATCAGCCTTTAGCTAACAAGAAACAACCTTCAGCGAACAAGAAACCGCAAATGGATGCTTTGCATACGCCAACTAAGGTGATTTATTTTCCTGCTTGCAGTGGCCGGATATTTGCCGCAGAGCAAACCGCAACGGATCAACGACCTTTGCCTCAGGTTATGACGGCGTTGCTACACAAAGCGGGCTTTGAGGTGATTATCCCCGACAATATGGATCAGCTTTGCTGCGGTATGCCATTTTCCAGTAAAGGTGACCACCAACTTGGCAAACAAAATGCTACTCAGGTTATTGAGCAACTCGCGACCTTAGCAAGCGGTGAGGACTATTTTGTGATAACCGATGCCAGTGCTTGCGCCTTGCATTTATTTGAACAACAGCAGGATTCAGATGCACCGCTGAAAGTGTTTGAAGCCGCCGAATTTATCAATCAGTTTGTTGTTGAAAAGCTCGATATTGCGGCGATAACAGAACCGGTGATGCTGCATATCACCTGCAGTAGCAAACGGCTTGGACAAGAACAGCACTTGCTTGAGTTGGCCAGACGCTGTAGTGACAACGTCATTGTTCCCGCGGATATTCATTGCTGTGGTTTTGCCGGCGATAAAGGCTTCTTTACTCCGGAATTAAATGCCAATGCCTTAAAGTCACTTGCGGGTGATACACCACGAGGGTGCGAAATTGGCGTGTCGAACGCCAGAACCTGTGAAATAGGACTCACGCAACATAGCCACATCCCCTACCAATCCATTGTCTATTTATTAGATAAAGTCAGTGCATCAAGGGTGGCTGATACAGGGGACGAGCAAAAGGATTCGCAGATTTTCGCTGGCAACTTACCCAAACTCACTGATACTTAACGTAATAACTAAAAGTTTGAATAATAATGAAAAATAATTCTTCTCCAGTTAATGTTTCTCGCGGTATTAAACTCGCTTCACAATTACTGCTTGCACTGTCACTGTCCGCCTGTGTCAGCACTAACCGCGACGTCAACTCTGATTTTCAATCGGAAAACTACTCGTCTCGAGTACGTTTTCTGGTAATGCATTACACCGTGAGTGATTGGCAAAGCTCGCTCACAACACTCACTAAGCCTCCTGGCGGGGTGAGTTCCCATTATTTAATACCAGAGCCGAATGATACCTCCTATGACGAAGGCAAACTTGAAGTGTACCAATTGGTGGATGAAACCCAACGGGCCTGGCATGCGGGTGATAGTCAGTGGGAAGACCGCTATGCGGTTAACGATCAATCAATAGGAATTGAGTTGGTGAACCGCGCCGATTGTAAATATCAGTCAGACAATCCTCGGTTGGATTTTAGCAATGATTATCTATGTGACTATAAAGAATTTTCCGAAGCGCAAATTCAGCTTCTGATTAAACTCAGTAAAGATATTTTAAAACGTCATCCGGAAATTACCCCGACCCGAGTGATCGGCCATTCTGATATTCAACCGAAATGGAAGTCGGATCCTGGCCCTCGCTTTCCCTGGTACACCCTGTATTTAAATGGCATCGGCGCCTGGTATGAGCAAGAGGCTTTGTTTCGCCACTGGCAACAGTTAACCAGTAAAGAACTGCCGGATATTTCGCAAATTCAATGTGCGTTAAAGCAATATGGCTATGGTGTGGAGTTAAGTGGTGTTTACGACGAAAAAACCCATGACGTAATTCGTTCATTTCAATTGCATTTTCGTGCCTGGCAGACGGATGGTATTGCCGATTATCGTACGGTAGCGACATTATGGGCCTTGCTGGAAAAATATTTTCCCCACGCCATTAATGATAAAGGTGAGTTTTTCTGTCATTTTCAGGATGAATTTAAAATCAATCCCGACCAAGGCAAGCACTCAGGCGTTTTTATCACGAACCCCGGTGGGTAGGCCGGGTGGTCAGTCCTAGGGGTTAGCCCTGTTGGCTAATATCGGTTAGACAGATACGATTTCTTTGGAACTGTCGGAGCGTTGCACAGAATATATGGTTCATTAAACTGTGCTTTTGCTGAGCCGATATTATTGGAGCTTTGGAATCTCTCTCCTTATATTGGCGATCACTGCCCTATTTCAGCTTCATCGTTGCAGCGATTGTTTGTTTTTGCCAAATCGCGTATTTTGGCTAAAGGACATTGGACTATCTAAGTAAGTCGTTGTCGCGCACTTCTGCCTATGGTCAATAACTTAAAAGGAAACGCATGAAATACGCCATTTTTGCAATCGCAACACTTTTATCATTCACGGTTAATGCTAGCGGTTACCAATCCGAAATAGATGAATTTTTCAGTCTGTACAAGCAAGGGCAGATTAACCAAGCGGTTGATTCAATCTATAAAACCAACCCTTATATCACCTCAATCCCGGATCAAGTTAAAAACGTAAAAACTCAGCTTGGCGCGGTCGAGGGATTAGTTGGTGCAATGCATGCCATTGAATTGATTGATGCCTATGAAGTTGGTGAAAACCTTGTTCATGTCACCTATATGGGTATCTATGAACGTCAACCGATTCGGTTTGAATTTCAGTTTTTTAAACTGAAAGAAGGCTGGCGCATATTCTCTTTTTCATTTGATGCTGAGGTATTTGATAAAATAGAGCAGCTAGCCAAAGAAAGAGCATTCCAGGCGAAATAGTTGCTACCAGCTTTCGGCAAGCTTAATGCTCTGACAATCATCTCGGTAGTCTCAGAATCGACTTTGTCACTCTGAGGCTAACCGCTGTTGAGTTAGTCTCGTCATCGTAAAAAATCGCGTTAGATAAAATCGTCCTCTCCTGAAAAAGCCAGCCAGTCGAAGTATAAACACCGCCATCCCTACCGTGAGCTAAATAGCCGTAGAATAAATACCGTCATCCTCACGAAAGTGGGGATCTGCACTTTAAGGCTTGCCCCTGCAATTTAGATTCCCTGTCGTGTCAGGGAGCGACAATGTTTTGTCGGGCATCGATGCAATGTATTAACTACCGGCGCCAATTTAAATTAAAATGCATCGCTCTGCTTCTTCTATCTGAACCCGTGATACCCACCAATGTTTCAAATTTAATTACAGCGATAGTATTTAGCTGAAAATTATTCATTTGTTGTTTTTTTTCAAACACCTACCTTATCAAGGTGGAGGGTAAATAATTTCCTCTACAGTGAGTCAGACGCGGCAATCGTATTTTACCTATGTGGATAGTCAACATGATGAAAATTGCCCGCTATACCTTATATTTCCTGCAAATAGAGGGTGATAATTTGTTGTGATTCTGCATACGTATGCAACACTTAAATGCAATACATACGTATGCAGATGTTTGCTCCGAAAGCTTAAATTAACGACACTTACAGCCAGAATTATAATTTTGCCTGAAAATTAAGCAGTTGTTGCAATTGAATTTGTTATGACTGAATTATCGTCCTAACGCTGGACAGATTCGATTACCTAAAGAGAAACGTTTTATTATGGCGACAGCAACGAAAAAACCGTTAACCGCGGCGCAATTCAAAACCAAGGTTCTTCATCATCTGAATTTCACTTCTAGTGAAGTGGATTTCCAGGACAATCCAACAGCCGTATTGCGTGCAGTGTGTCTGGCAGTAAATGAAGTGGTTTATGAAAAGCTTAAAGAAACGAATGCCGCGCATACTGATCAGAAAAGCCGTTCTGTAAACTATTTGTCCCTTGAATATCTAATGGGGCGCATGCTTTCCAATAACCTTCACAACCTCAACCTATTTGAAGTGGCAAATAAAGCTGTTGCCGATTTAGGGTTTGAGCTGGAAGATATTTTCGAAGAAGGCCATGATTTAGCCTTAGGTAATGGAGGTCTGGGCCGTCTTGCTGCGTGTTTCTTAGATTCACTAGCCACCCTGGATTACAACGCAGTGGGTTATGGTATTCACTATGAACACGGTTTGTTTGAGCAACAATTCCACCAAGGTCGTCAAATTGAAACGCCGGATGAATGGCGTGAATATGGCAACCCATGGGAAGTCTGTCGTCCGGAAGCGGTTCAGGAAATCCCTTTATTTGGTTCCGTAGAAACGCAAGCTCAGGTTGATGGCAGTGTTAAGAAAATCTGGCACCCTGGTCAGATCATCAAAGGGGTTCCATGGGATGTGCCGATTGTCGGTTATAACTCTAAAACCGTAAACGTGCTGCGTTTGTGGGAATCTCGTGCCTGTAGTCATTTCGATTGGGATCAGTTTAACGCAGGATCGTATCAGGATGCCCATAGTGCCCAAAATCAGGCTGAGACTATTTCCAAAGTCTTGTACCCAAATGATGAAACCGAAGCGGGTAAAGAGCTGCGTTTTATTCAGCAATACTTCTTCTGTGCATGTTCTATTAAAGACATTATCAAACGTTATCAGAAGCAGTACGCAGATGATTGGTCTGAATTTGCCAATCAAGTTGTGATTCAGTTAAATGATACCCATCCGACCATCGCGATTTTAGAATTAATGCGCACCTTGATGGACGATTATGACTTTAGCTGGGATAACGCCTGGGCGATGTGTCGTAAGGTCTTTGCTTACACGAACCACACTCTGTTACCTGAAGCGCTAGAGAAGTGGGCTGTTTCGATGTTCGAACGTGTACTACCACGTCACCTTGAAATTCTTTATACCATCAATGAGCAATTCCTGAACAATGACGTTGCCCGCATGTGGCCTGGCGATGTGCAGATGCGTGCTCAATTGTCGATCATTGAAGAAGGTCAGCAAAAAATGGTGCGCATGGCACACCTTTGTGTTGTTACTTCCTTTAAAGTGAATGGTGTTGCTCAAATTCACTCAGACCTAGTGCAATCTGACCTATTCCCAGAATTTAATGCCCTGTATCCAGGTAAACTAACCAATGTAACCAATGGCGTCACGCCACGTCGCTGGTTAAAAGCCTGTAACCCTAAGCTTTCCAAATTGCTTGATACGGTTGTGAAAACCGACTGGGCCAAAGATCTTTCCAGCCTTGATGCAGTGTCTGAATATGCGGACGATGCCAAGTTCCAGAAGAAATTCATGGATATTAAGCATGAAAACAAGGTCAAACTTGCCGGTGAAATTAAAAGCCTGACAGGTGTGGACGTGAGTGCAGATGCCATTTTCGACGTGCAGATCAAGCGCCTACACGAATATAAACGTCAGCACCTGAACTTCTTACACATTCTTGGTTTGTACCATCGTCTTCTGGAGAATCCGGACTATGATATGCAACCTCGCGTCTTTATTTTTGGTGCAAAAGCCGCGCCTGGTTACTACCTGGCCAAAGAAATTATTTATGCCATTAATAAAGTCGCTGAACGCATCAACAATGATGATCGCATTCAGGGCAAGCTAAAAATCGTATTTATGCCAAACTACCGTGTAACTTTAGCGGAAAAAATCATCCCAGCGGCAGACGTTTCTGAGCAAATTTCTACTGCAGGTAAAGAGGCTTCTGGTACGGGTAATATGAAACTTGCGCTAAATGGTGCCGTAACGATTGGCACACTCGATGGTGCCAATGTCGAGATCGCTGAAGAAGTGGGTGATGATAATATCTTTATTTTCGGAAACACGGTTGATCAGATCAAAGTGATGCAGGTCGAAGGATATAATCCGTGGGACTTCTATCATGCTGACCAAGAGTTAAAAGCAGTCATCGACTGGTTACGAGGCGACTTCTTTACTCCTGGGAAACCGGGTGAGCTATCGGCGATTGCCCACAGCTTACTTGAAGGTGGTGACCCTTATCGGGTTCTTGCCGATTACGCCGATTATGCCAAAGCTCAACAAGCGTTGGACGAGGCGTATAAAGACAGCAAACGCTGGGCTCGTATGGCAATTTTAAATACCGCTAAAATGGGTAAGTTTACCTCGGATCGCTCAATCCAGGATTATGTAAACAATATTTGGAAATTGACGCCGATTAAGTAATTATCGCAATGGCCGGCACTTTGTTGTCGGCTATTGTTGCTTTACTGGTTGAATTAAAAGATATTTTGTCAAAAGCCGTGGTATTTTTATACTGGGGCTTTGTTGTATCAGCCAAGCAGTAAAATGTGACATATTAGGTTGGTTAAACAAAGTCAGCGGTCGCCATTGAGGTAACCGAACATTATTTGTCATAGATAAATTGAAGGAACAGTGAATAATGCATGAACATAATCAAGCGCTGAGCAACGCACAGCATCCAAATCCCTTTGCGTTTCTTGGTATGCATACCAATGAAAAAGGTTATTTGCAGTTCAATGTATTTATTCCCTGGGCCGAAACCGTTGCGGTTTTGGACAAAGCGTCTGGCAAAGTGATCTGTGCTCTGGAACGAGCCAGTGAACAGGGGTTGTTCCATAAAACGACTCGTCGTAAAAAAGCATTCGCATATCAGCTTCAAGTCACCGTCGGTGACAGTCAGCGCCTGATTGACGATCCATTCTCCTTCGGTTGTGTGCTTGGAGACATGGATACCTATCTTTTTGTCGAAGGACGTCATAAGCATTTGTATCAGAAACTTGGTGCTCATTGTATTGAGCATCAAGGCGTATCAGGTGTCAGCTTTTCAGTTTGGGCACCGAATGCCAGTCATGTTGCCGTTGTCGGTGATTTTAATGACTGGGATGGCCGCTGCCACCCGATGCGAAAATTATTAAATTGTGGAATTTGGGAAATATTTATTCCGCATCACAGTGCTCGCCATCCGGTAAAGGCTGGTTGTCATTACAAGTTCGAAGTCAAAGACAGCGATTCCAATTTGCTACCTTTAAAGGCCGACCCTATGGGGGTTCAGGCGCAATATCGTCCCGATACGTCGTCAATCATTAATGCCGAACAAGCATTTGACTGGGCCGATGAGAAATGGATGACTACCCGTGAGGCGATGAACAACCGCCATGCCCCGATCAGCATTTATGAAGTGCACTTGGGTTCCTGGCAACGGGATGAGCATAATGAATTTCTAAATTATGGTGAGATTGCCAAGCGTCTGATCCCATATGTTCAGGACCTGGGCTTTACTCATATTCAGCTAATGCCGATCAGTGAATACCCATTCGATGGCTCCTGGGGTTATCAACCGGTGGGCCTGTTCGCGCCAACGGCACGATTTGGTAGTCCACAAGACTTCAAAGTATTTATCGATTTATGTCATCAGGCGGGTCTTGGGGTGTTGATTGACTGGGTGCCCGGTCATTTTCCTGTCGATGACCATGGCCTGACTCGTTTTGATGGTACCTGTTTGTATGAGCATGAAGACCCGCGCAAGGGTTTTCATCCAGACTGGAATACCCTGATTTATAATTATGGACGCACAGAGGTTGCCAACTTTTTACGTGCCAGTGCGATGCATTGGTTGGAAAATTATCATGTTGATGGTGTTCGGGTCGACGCTGTAGCATCCATGCTTTATCTCGATTACTCACGCGATGAAGGCGAATGGGTTGCCAATGAGTTTGGCGGCAATGAAAACCTTGAAGCGGTGGACTTTCTAAAAGGATTTAATGAAGAATTGTATGCCGATTTCCCCGGGGCATTCTCAGTAGCAGAAGAATCCACATCCTGGCCAGGGGTTTCCAAACCAACCGATATGGGCGGTCTGGGCTTTGGCTTTAAATGGAATATGGGTTGGATGAATGACACCTTGCAATACATGGGGCGTGAACCAATCCACCGTAAATTCCACCATAATGAGATCAGTTTCGGTCTGGTGTATGCCTTTGATGAAAACTTCGTTTTACCTTTAAGTCATGATGAAGTTGTGCATGGTAAAGGGTCGATTCTTGCTCGTATGCCCGGCGATGATTGGCAGCGTTTTGCCAATTTACGCGCCTATTATGGCTTTATGTGGACCCACCCAGGCAAGAAGCTGATGTTTATGGGGTGTGAATTCGCTCAGCAAAGTGAGTGGAATTATCAGCAATCTTTAGATTGGCATTTACTTGAGCACGAACCCCACCAGGGCGTGCAACGACTGATCCGAGATCTTAATGGCTTGTATAAAAACACGCCTGCCCTGCACCAACAAGATTGCCAAAAAGAGGGATTTGACTGGGTCGATTATCAAAATAGTGAGCAGTCTGTTTTTAGTTACGTACGGTACGGAGAGCATGGCACCAATCCTGTGCTTGTTGTCGTCAATTTTACTCCGACTGTGCAGCGTGACTTTCGCGTAGGCACGCCAATAGCCGGCGAACACAAAGAGATATTCAATTCTGATGCGGGCATTTATGGCGGGAGTAATGTCGGCAATCTGGGCTCGGTGCATTCAATCGACACGCCATGGCAAGATCAGGCGCAATCGATCACCATTACGGTGCCGCCTTTGGCGACTCTGGTTTTTGAGATCATCGGCTAATGCGTAAGTATCGCTCTGGAAGACCTTATCCCTTAGGTGCCACTTTCGATGGCCAGGGCACCAATTTTGCCCTGTTTAGCGCCCATGCCACTAAGGTTGAGTTGTGCCTGTTTGATATTAAAACCGAGCAGGAACTGGAGCGAATTGAGCTAAGCGAATATACCGATGAAGTCTGGCACATCTATTTAACCGATATTAAACCGGGTTGTTTGTATGGTTATCGGGTTCACGGTCCGTATGAGCCGAATGCCGGTCATCGATTTAATCCGGCAAAGCTATTAATTGACCCTTATACCAAGCAATTAAACCGAAGCTTTACCTGGTCGCAGAAACATCATGGATATGATCTCGATAGTCGCCAGCAAGATTTGATTATCGATCATCGTGACAATAGTGATGTGATGCCCAAATGCGTGGTTAGTGAATCACTACAAGGATTGAACAGCCATGTTTACGTTGCCGATAACGACACCATCGTTTATGAAGCCCATGTCAAAGGCTTTACCAAAAATCACCCACAGATAGATGCCGAAATGCGTGGCACCTTTAAAGCGCTTGGGCAACCTGAGTCCATTCAGTATTTTAAAGAGCTGGGTGTCACCAGTGTCGAATTGTTGCCGGTACAGGGCTTTTATGATGAAGCGTTTTTACGGGAAAAAGGCCTGAAGAATTACTGGGGATATAACTCCATCGCTTTTTTTGCCCCGGAACCGAGATATTGTCATCAACATCAGCTGCAGGAATTCCAGCAGATGGTGGAGAATTTTCATCAGGCAGGCTTACAGGTCATTCTGGATGTGGTGTACAACCACACAGCAGAGGGTAATCACCTTGGTCCAACCTATTGTTTCAAAGGTATCGATAACCTTAGTTACTACCGCCTGGAAGAGGAAGATAAACGCTTTTATATCAACCATTCAGGTTGCGGGAATACCTTAAACCTTACCCATCCAAGAGTCTTGCAATTGGTTATGGACAGCCTGCGTTATTGGGTTGACGTGATGGGGGTTGATGGCTTTCGTTTTGATTTGGCACCGATTCTTGGTCGCAAAGATTATCAAGGCAATGACAGCTTTTATCAGCATGCCAGCTTTTTCGCCGCATTGCGCCAGGATCCGATGCTGGCCAAGGTTAAACTGATCGCAGAGCCCTGGGATATAGGTCATGGTGGCTATCAGTTAGGTCAATTCCCCAGCAGTTGGCTGGAATGGAATGATCGCTTTCGAGACTCCGTGCGTCGTTTCTGGCGTGGTGATGAAGGCATGATCCCAGAACTTGCCCGACGTCTACATGGCAGTGCGGATATCTTTGAACACCATGGTCGCCGACCGTATGCCAGCGTCAATATGGTGACCAGCCATGATGGCAACACTCTCCATGATCTGGTCACATTTGAAGATCGCCATAATCACGCCAATGGTGAAGATAACCGCGATGGTCACAGTCATAACTTTGGACGCAATTATGGCGTCGAAGGGGAAACGTCAGACGCGGAAATTAATCAACTTAGACAACAGCAAAAACGCAATATTCTAGCGACGCTGTTTTTGAGTCAGGGCACACCTATGTTACTCGGTGGTGATGAAGTGAATCACAGCCAGCAAGGCAACAACAATGCCTACTGCCAGGATAACGATATAACCTGGCTAAATTGGCAGTTTTTATCTGATCCGGAGTCAGAACAAGGTGTTGTCGATCATGAGCAGCTATTGTTTGTACAAAAGCTGATCCAATTACGTAAGCAACACCCTCTATTAAACCGATTAAATTACCAGCATGGACTAAAAGTTTCCGCGAAAACCGGATTGCAGGATCTGAGCTGGTTTAACTGCCATGGTGTACCCATGGCTGAGGACAATTGGCACAACAGCGCTCTTAAGTGTTTTGCCATGTTGTTGGCCGAAACCCAGGTGTTTGACGCCAGTGCCACTCAGGATCGAGTTCAGGACGATGCGTTATTGATCATCTTTAACGCCCATAAACACATTAGTCGATTCCAGCTTCCGAAATTACCCGGTCGTTGGACCCGCATTATTAATACCGCCGAGCCAGAGCACAGTCTCGCCTGCAAGCTAAATGTCGATAGTCAACAGCCGATAGAAACGGCTTTAATCGATGTCGCGGCTTTCAGTTGCTCGGTGCTAACTTACAGCCAATATGATACTCAGGAATTAAATTTATGACGCCTTTACAACAGTTAGCCGATGTTGTCGGTTTTCACCCTAGTTATAAGGATTGTTATGGCAATATGGTTCACGCTAATCAGCAGGCATTACAGTCACTGCTGCAGGCGATGGGCTATGACTTACACTCGGACGATGCCATTTTGGCAAGCGCTCAGGAATTGAAAAACAAAGCCTGGTTAACGTTGTTACCGGCGATGTCGATGGTGAAATCCGAAGCCGCACAACATACGGTAACTTTGAGTGTTGCCGCACAAGACCTTGAACAATCGATTCAATGGCAAATTACCCTGGAAAGCGGTGAAGTGTTGACCGCTGAGCAGTCTCTGCAGGAATTAGTCAAAGTCGATGAGCAGGATATTGACGGTGTTCTTTATCAAAAGCTGACCTTAGTTCTACCGCACGTTGAAGAAGGTTATCATCAACTGTCGATCGAACTTGATGGCCTAAATTGTGCTGGCCATCTAATCGTCGCACCAAAAACCTGTTACAGCCCGAATGAAGCGGCTGACTATCGCATGTGGGGTCTGGCGGCGCAGCTTTACTCGTTAAAATCCGCCAACAGCTGGGGCATTGGCGATTTTGGCGATCTGAAAACTTTGGTCGAGCAATCGGCTAAGCGTGGAGTGACCGCGATCGGTCTAAATCCTTTGCACCCGCTTTATCCAAATAATCCGGGTCATATCAGCCCTTATTCTCCAACCAGTCGTTGCTTCTTAAATACCCTGTATATTGATGTCACTTCAGTGCCTAATTTTACCAGCTGTCAGTCAGCACAGGACATAGTTAACAGCGACGATTTTCAACAGCAGGTCGTACAAGCCAATAGTCAGGAATTCATTGATTACCCGCATGCTGCGCACCTTAAGTATCAGGTGCTTGAACTTCTTTATCAGGATTTCATCGCCGAGCATATTGCCAAGTCTTCTGACACCGGCGCCGAGTATCAGGCATTTTGTGACGAAATGGGCGATGATCTATTTGAACTTGCCACTTTTGATGCCTTGTATGAGCATTTCCGCAAAATTGACTCTAATGCGTATGGCTGGAAAAAGTGGCCAATCGAATTTCAGGACCCACATAGCCCGGAAGTCGAGCAGTTTAAACTTGAGCATGCTGAACGTATTGGTTATTTCCAGTTTTTACAATGGCAAGCGGATACTCAAATCGGTATGGCCGCAAGTACGGCGAAAGCCAATGATATGCCTGTGGGTTTATATATGGACCTGGCGGTTGGCTGTGATGGCAGCGGCGCAGAAGTGTGGGCCGATAAACATAGCTATGTATCCGGCGCAGCGGTTGGCGCGCCACCGGATGCGATGAATACATTGGGTCAGGATTGGGGGTTAACGCCAATCAACCCGGTTGCCTTGCAAGAACAGGGTTATATGCCCTTGGTCAAAGCCCTGCGCAGCAATATGCGCCACGCCGGAGCCCTGCGTATTGACCACGTGTTGGGTTTGATGCGTCAGTACTGGGTTGCACCAGGTATGGGCGCACACGAAGGTATCTATATCACTTTTCCTCTTGATGAAATCTTCCGCATTATTGCTCTTGAATCACGTCGCAACCAGTGTGTTGTGATCGGTGAAGATTTAGGAAATGTGCCTGATGGATTCGGGGAAATCATGGCCGAATCTGGCTTGCTATCCTATAAAGTGTTGTTTTTCGAACGTTGGGATTCAGGTTTGTTCTTCCGCCCACAGATTTATCCAGAGCAATCAATGGTGACAGTTTCCACCCATGATTTATCGACCATGTCCGGTTGGTGGACAGGTAATGACCTGAAATGGCGTCAGGAGCTAAACTTGTACCCTAATGAACAGATGGGACAGGACGAACGCAATGGCCGGGTTACCGATCGCGAGCAGTTATTAGCGGCATTGGAACATGAAGGTGTATTGCACGCCGATGAGTTCCCGAGCCTGACTCCAGCAACAATGAACAATGCGTTGTCTCGTGCGGTTCAGGCCTTTTTGGCAAAAGCACCAAGTCGGATATTGTTAGTCCCATTGGAAGATGCCCTGGGTCTCAAAGAGCAGGTCAATATTCCGGGTACCATTGATGAACATCCAAACTGGCGTCGTCGCATGCCGATCACGATTGAAGATTTCTGGCAACACATTGATATGCATAATCTGGTCGATGTAATGAATCAAGAACGTCCCAAAGGTTAGTTGGGCAATTATCTCTGAGCCCTAATTTTGTAGGGCTCAGAGTTCAGTTACATTGAACCTGAGGGGAGAGAAAAATGTTAGGTAACAACAAGGTAATGAAAAATTCACTGGCGCTGGCAATTGCCGCTGTTATGTCTGTTTCGCTGGCTGGCTGTTCGTCAGAAAAGAGTGATACCGTCGAAATTATCGAATCTTCTGCTGCGGTTGAGTGGCATAAGGTTTCCGCACAAAATCTTGCACCCTACCAGCAACGCGATGTGCGTGATGAAGTGTTTTACTTTGTGATGCCGGATCGTTTTGAGAATGGCGATGTTAACAATGACAATGGCTCGGCAACGAAACTGGAATCCCGTGGCGGGTTTGATCAAACCGATACCGGTTATTACCATGGCGGTGATTTGCAAGGGTTGCAAAATAAACTGCCTTATTTGCACGATATGGGAATTACCGCGATCTGGTTAACACCCATTATGCGCAACCAGGCGGTTCAGCATGATGGTAGTGGTTATCACGGTTACTGGGTCGTCGATTTTACCGAAATCGATCCGCATTTAGGAACCAATGAAGAATTAAAAACCTTGATTGAAGAAGCCCATAAGCTAAATATCAAAGTATTCTTCGACATTATCGCCAACCATACGGCAGACGTGATCAAATACAAAGAATGTCATGGCGAAGATGGTAAGCAATGGTTAGGTGAAACTGCGGGGCTATGTGATTACAAAACTCTGGCTCAGGTTGCTGCTGGTGATACCTACACACCATTCGTTGTGTCGGGGAGTGACGATATTAAGGTGCCAGCTTGGTTAAATGATAGTAAGTATTATCACAATCAGGGCGACAGTACCTGGGAAGGGGAAAGTGCCGTTTATGGCGATTTTGCCGGCCTCGATGATATCGATACCGATAACCCTTATGTGGTTCAGGGAATGATCGATATCTTTAAAGATGTGATTACTGAATTTAAACCGGACGGCTTTCGAATTGATACGGTCAAACACGTCAATATCGAGTTTTGGCAGGAATTTTCACCAGCATTGCTTGAGCATGCCAAAGCACAGGGAATTCCAAAATTCTTTATGTTTGGTGAAGTGTATTCTGCAGACCCGGAATATCTGAGTCAGTTTACCACCAAAGGAAACTTACAATCGATTCTTGATTTTGGTTTCCAAAGTGCGGTGCAGGCGACATTAGTGGATCAGCAAGGCACTGATGTGATGGCTAAGCTGTTTGCCGCCGATACGTTCTATAAAGATGCCGACTCTGACGCCAGCATGCTGGTCAATTTTACCGGTAACCATGATATGGGTCGCTTTGCATACTTATTGAAGAGCAAGCACCCACAAATGAGTGAATCAGAAGCCTTGGCTCGCATTAAGTTGTCCAATGCGATGATGTACTTTTCGCGTGGAGTTCCGGTGGTTTATTACGGAGATGAACAAGGGTTTGTGGGCGATGGTCATGATCGCGATTCTCGTCAGGACATGATGCCGTCAAAAGTGCCATCTTATAACGACGATGACCTGCTCGGCACCACCGCCACTACCGCGGATGCAAACTTTGATCAGGAGCATATTCTGTACAAAGATCTGGCGTACCTGGCAAGTATCTATCAATATCACCCAGGATTGCGCATAAGCGAACAGGAAACGCTGTATTCGCAGGATACTCCGGGTATTTTGGCGTTTACCCGTACCACCGAAACGGAACAGTATTTGGTGGTGTTTAATACCGCGTTAGAAGAGCAGAAGCAGACGTTCAAAATGCCATTCGCCGGCTATGAACCTGTGGTGATTGCTAAGGATAAAACTGAGCAGGACCGCGAAGTAAAGATTAATCTGGCACCATTAAGCTTTGCGATATATAAAGCCCAAGCTCAAGCTCAAGCCCAAGCTCAAGAAGAGTAGCGAGTTATCTTGAAATCGACGAGCACTTGCTTTGGCAAGTGCTCTGTCTTTGCTCCAAATTAGCTATTGAGAGGCTAATTTTCGAATCTTTTTTCGCTGTCGAATCGCGATAATGGTTGGGATCAAGGCAATGAACAAGCCGATGAGTAGTCCCGTGATGGTAAATCTGAGGGTTTGGCGAGTGTCGATATCATGACGATGATTCCAAAACTCAATGATTTTACCGTCTTCATTAAATTTGAGCACATTGATTATTGGCAGGCCACTACTGTCAGTCTTGAACAGTTTGCCTTTTAAAGTACTGGGCTCATAATGACTCACCCATCTTGTCGCTACCCAGTCACCTTCGGCGATTTGATAATCAATTTTCCCACTTAGTTTGCCATTTTGCCAAAACATATCAGCAATATGTTTTTGGGTGATTGCTGGCTCCGTTACGCCTTTACGCTCGCCAATGTCCCAAACCTCGTATTGTTCAGCGACGTATTTCTGATAATTGTCTGTGTTATTGGAAAACCACAAATCCTGATAAAAATCCCGGGCAATTTTCTTGTTTCGTTCCTGGAGGTCGGTAGCTTCACTGGCATTGGCGGTCAATAGCAAAGAGCACCATAAAAGTGTCATGATGGTTAGCTTTTTCATATAGCCGTCCTTATTTCTAGTATTTAACTTCCTGATAAATTGTTACTTTTTAACTTAGCATGGCACCTCAAAGTGTCAAGTTTGCTCAAATAGCGATAGACTCAACGACCAATGTATTTTTTGCAATCTTGGTGTTCGTCTTTACCCGCTGTTAACGTCGTAGGGATGCCTTGGGCTCCGGCATAAAATACTACGATTTCGGCTGGGCCATCGATGGCTGTACCTCGATGTAATGTGCGCATCACTTCCACGGCCGACTCCCCTGCTTTCATCATTGTGCTGTTACCATCAGCCGTTTCGACCAGAATTTGTCCTGATAATACATAGCCAAAGGTTGGCACTGGGTGACAGTGAAATGGTGTTTGTTGCCCAGACTCGAGTCGAAGTTTTACAGAGGTTAATTCTGCTTTCCCTTGAGGGTACGAGAAGCCTTTACCATCCCAGGATGTGCTGGTCCGCAACAATTGCTGAGCAAACGCCTGGCCACAGACAAGCCAAGAAATTGTAAATGCGAATAATAAGCTTGAAGGTGTCATCGACTTCTCGTTTGGCTGTTTGGCAATCGTTTAACTATTGCACAAATAACCAGAATTTGAGGCAGTGCAATTTTATATTTTGCATCTCAAGCGGCTTTCGATAAAACCAGTATCTTCAAATCATGCGCGATACATCAGAGTGGGATTAAGTGCAGACCGACCAAGCCTGTATTGAACGAATGTCGTAATCTAATCGAGAACTATGGGAGCGCCCTGTGTTTGCATGCAAGTTGCCGTAAATTGCTTAGGTTAGCGGCAGTCGAGCTGTGTTAATCCCTGGATAATTAACTGAGCGCAACTATCTGGATTTTCCAAAGGCAGTAAATGACCATGTTGTAAATCTTCCATAAACACCGCGTTTGGTTGGCATTGCTGCCATTGTTGCCAGATTTGCTGAGAAAAAAATACGTTAGGCTTGCCTCTTACCGCCACAGTTGGCACCGATAATTTAGATATTTCTTTTAGCATATAAGGTGGCTGCGAAAAGTTATGAGCCTCCCAGGCTTTAGGAAATCTCAATGTGACCTCGTCACCATCATCTATCACCGAATGTTCAACAAAGGCTTCAAAGCTTTTTGGGTGAAAACGTTTAAAACTGCGTCGCTGCTGGCAATATTCTCGATAACTGTTTCGACAAGGCCACCGGTCCTGCTTGTTCAGTGTGGTTTTCACTGGGTCGATGTGTTTTAACATCGAATCGGGCATCCATCGAACGGCGGTTGCCATACTGCGCTTTAACATCGCCGGCTCAATCAATACCAATGCTTTAAATAAGTCTGGTCGCATGTTGGCAGCATAAATAGTAGAACTGGCACCAAGTGAGTGCCCCACCGCGATGATGGGTTGTTGGTAATGTTGCTCAATAAATGCGATCAAATCTCTTGCGTAGACATGCCATTCCCGTGTTTTTGGTGGGGTACCAATATTCGGCCAGACCGCGCGGGAATCGAGCGCAGATACACTAAATGACTGGGTTAAAGCCTCAATAAATGGCTGATAGGTGATACTGGAAAATCCATTGGCGTGATAAAAATGCAGATCCGGGCCATTGCCACCGTAAAACTGGTAACTGGCGTTTTCAGGTAATGCGGGAAAGGATTTTGGATCAGAAAAAGTCACTGTGCGATATCTCGTCCGGCTAAACGAGGAATCATGGTAACGGCAAACTGGCCGATAAAGCAAATGCTCATCTGACCAGTTTTTTGATTAAACCGATAATTTAAACTGGGAGATGGCGATAAGCGCATTTTTATCAGTGAGTTATCGATATGCCTGAGCATTAACAATGATTATTTGTTCGCTATATCCAAAGCCCCACTCGGTGCGATCATCTATCGAAACATCGGCAAGGAAACGTGTCCCGGATATTTGCTGTTTAGCGTTTATAATTGCCTGCTGGGTAGAAGGGGCATCGCCCATGGGAATCAAATATAAAATCCATCTCTGCCTTGACTCGCCTTGTACCTCACCGAGAAAGTGAGCCGCTTTATCTGGATTGGCGATATAGCTAGAGCTAACAAAAATTCCTGGATTTGCAGTCGAGCACCCGTATAGGAAAACCGCAAAAACCAGTTGCATAATAACCAATCGCTTCATGTTCAGACCAATCACTCGCAACCAGAGTCAATGCCAGCGAGTTCCAGATGAGGTAACTATTCGGTGGCATAATTATAGTTCAATGGATTGATGTTGGAGGAGGTGCTCTGAAATTTCAAGGCCGGTTCAGTAACTACATCGCCGACCTTGATTGGTATTAACTCAGCGCTTTGGGCTTGATCTCACCCACTCGCATCCAGGCGATGGCAGAAATCAATAAACTCACCGCACTGATGATAAAAATCAGGCCTTTATCGTCTGCTTGCGAAACTGCCAGGCCAACACCAAGGCTCACCACTAATTGTGGGATCACAACCGACAAATTAAATAGCCCCATGTAACTTCCCATTCGAGATTGATCGATTTTCTCTGACATAATGGCAAATGCTAATGAGATCACCGCCGACCAACCTATGCCCAAAAACGCCATTAAGCCATACAGCATATATTCATTGTCGCCAAACAGAACGACGCCGAAATAGCCTACCGCCATGGTTGCGATACATACGGTATGCACACGCACCAGACCATATGAACGGGTAAGTGGCAACAGCACCAAAGCTGGCAGAATAGCAGCGACACCATTGAGTACCAAAAAGCTTAAATTGATGATTTTACCCAATTCATCATCGCCGATGCCTGGCATCTTGTCCTGCAAAAAGGCAAACAAAAATACGAACATGGATTGAATACCAATCCAGCTGAATGAATGCGCGGCCAATACTTTGCGAAAACCAATACGATTGGCCTCTTGTTCACTTTTGCCCTGTTCTGATGGGATTAAGGTGATGAATACAAAATACGCGGTCAAAATAAGACAGGCGATTTCTACCCAGTAGTGGTCGGTTTGGATGCCTGCAAGCTTTATAAATAGCGCATAAACATCGTAAATTAAAAAGCCCCAAAGCGGTTTGATGTTAATCAGGATTTCTTTAAAGCCAATGGCCGCTTTTTCGCTACCGTCTGCACTTTCCGTCAGCTCTTTTGGCTCAGTAATGAAAAAGGGTGGAACCACCGCCAGTAAAAATACGAGCGCCGCGCCGAGATAGATAAGCACATAGTTACCTAAAGTAGCGCCGATGGCATAGGCCATCATCCCAAACGTGCCGGAAATTAATTGCATCCAGGTGTAACCCTGAGTGCGTTGTTCGCCCTGTGGGGTGACGTCGGCAATGATCGAACGGGTTGGATTCATACTGACGTTAATCGATAAATCCAAGGTCAGGGCGATAACAATGGCGATCCCTAAAAGGCCATCCATGTCTAAGGCTGTGGAGACAATCTCGATATTGGGCAAGGCGAGTAACATCATCCCGGCAAGTACACCACCAACAATGATAAATGGTCGGCGACGACCGCCCCAAAACCACACCTTATCGCTGATGATGCCAATGATCACCTGCCCTAAAATACCCGCAATTGGACCAGCGGCCCAGACTAGGCCAACTTCATGAATATCCAACCCGTATTGAGTATTAAGCAGCCAGCTTAATGCGGCTATCTGAATAGAAAGGGCAAATCCCATCGCCGTTGATGGCAGGCTGAGCAGGACATAAAACGACCGGCTTAGGTTTTTTTGCATGGTTAACATGGAAGGCTCACTTGTTGTTCTTTCCTGTGCGTATCGAAATTTATGTTTATTATTTTGGCGTAATTGCGATTCGGCGCCGCTTGTCTTGTCGATACTGCTCAGATGAATGTCATAACCATTCTTTGCGCAAATCGACCGCACTATGAATGAATATTGTTAATGTATAAGTGAGCAAACTACGTGGTCAAGTGAGCGCTGACAAATTATTGCATACGTATTCATCACGATACCGCTGAATCGCGATGATTTTAATCGCTTATCGCCCTGCAAATGTATCACACTGGCTGATATCGCCACTTTCAAAACCGCGTTTAAACCAGGCAACGCGCTGCGCTGAAGTACCGTGGGTAAAACTATCTGGAGTCACGCGCCCGGTGGCTTGTTTTTGCAATCGGTCATCACCGATGGCCGACGCTGCAACCAGAGCTTCATTCAAATCACCGGAATCCAGCATGTGCCGTTCGGTGTTGGCATGGTAACCCCAAACGCCCGCATAGCAGTCTGCCTGCAGTTCCAGTTTCACTGACATTTTATTGCCTTCAACCTTTGAGCCTGTTTGTTGAACGCGATGCACTTTATCCGAGGTACCGAGAATATTTTGCACATGATGACCAATTTCGTGAGCAATGACGTAGGCCTGAGCAAAATCTCCCGGGGCGCCATGGCGATTTTTCAAATCTTCATAAAACGATAAATCAATATATACCTGCTCATCGCCAGGGCAGTAAAACGGTCCAACGGCGGCGCTGGCCATGCCGCAAGCAGAATTCACCTGACTGGTGAACAGGATGAGTTTTGGTTCACGATAGGTGATACCACGAGGTTCTAGGATACTGTGCCAGGTTTGTTCGGTATCGGCGAGTATCACTGAAACGAAATCTCCCATACGTTCTTGCTCAGGGGTGAGTTGTGCCGGTTCTTGCGAACCACCACCGGAGGAAAGCCCCGGGGCCACATCGACCCCAAGAAAACGACTACCAAAGAACACTACAGCACCAACAATTAATAAAGTGCGCCCTAATTTACTGCGGATCAAAAAAGGCAGGAAACGGAATAATAAGGCACCAATCCCTGCGCCAGCAGCCACCTGCTGACCTCGTCTGTCTTCGACATTACTGCTTTTACGTTTATCTTCCCAGCGCATACTTTACCTCCACAGCTGTCCTAAAAATTTAGCAGTTGTGAACGAGGGGGCAAGTAAATGCATTAAATAGTGACGCAGGGAAAAGTAAAGTCGCGGCAAGGTTGTTTTTAATGAAAATTATTATCATTTGCATTTAGCAATTCAAATTGTGTCTCTTATAGTTAGAAATGTTTCGATATTAATTTGGTGCACGTCGTTTTTCGTCCTCAGCTGTTATTGGCGATCAAGCATTGGTGATTCAGCTATGGGGTAATTTATGGCAATTTCTCGCGCAATTTTATATGTTTTAGCTCTTCCAGGAATAACTTTTCTTTCAACATTTACTCAAGCTCAAGATGATTCTCTTGAGTATCTTTCCAGTCTAAATAAAGGGGTTATCGAGCATTGTGATGACAGTCTGGATTATGGAGATTTCATCGATATCTTTATCTGCGGCGATGAGTTATTCGGGTTTAGTTTCAATGCCCTTGACGGAGGCGGTATGAATGTTGGTGATGGCGGGCGATACACTCGCGTCCCAAGAGCGGATTTATTCAATTGGTCTAATACGCTTCCCCGGCGTAAAACTGGCCCCAATGCTTCTGCCTGTAGCGATTGCCATGCAGGTACCAATATTATTGGGGGAGGCGGTAATGGCGGAGGTGCAGATGTATTCAATGCCATTCGCGATCCCTTCCACACCAATCAACCAGGACTTTTTATCCAGCGCAACACTACCCACCTATTTGGGATGGCGGGTTTACAACTGCTGGCGGAAGAAATGACCAATGAGCTGCAGCAGCAAGTTGCTCAAACCGTAGCCATGGTTTGTGAATCGGGTGCGCAGGCTCAATCTGAACTGAGCGCCAAAGGGATGGACTTTGGTACTGTCCTTGTTTCACCACCCTGCGACACGCCAGTGATCGATGTACAAAGCCAAGGGGTCAAAGACGACCTGATTGTTCGTCCTTTTCAATGGAAAGGTAGTGAACTCAATGTACGTAATTTTTCCCGGGATGCTTTTCACAATGAACTTGGAATGGATCCTGTTGAACTTACCGGAGATGATATTGACGGTGATTTTGATGGTGTGATTAATGAGATTTCCATTGATGATGTTACTGCCATGGTGATTTATCTCGCCGCCCAGCCTCGCCCCACGAGCTTGATCGAGCTTGATGAATTGCGCCAAACCCTGCAAGGGCGTCGCTATCGTGGTGCCGGGGGGGCACAACTGGCGGAAGAATTGATGCTGCCGCATTTAACAGGACCGCAACGACGAGAGATCAAACGCGGTGAACGCTTATTCAATTCAATGGAATGTAGCGCTTGTCACAAACCATCGATGACCATTGAAAAGAACTTTGTATTTAGTGAGCCGAGCAACAACCCGCTTTATCGCGATGCTACCTTCCCAGCGGGTCAGCAAGGGTTAGAGCCCCATGATGCGGTACGTTTTGATATCCGTCGCGATCAGCCGGATAATCGTATTATTCTCAATGACTCATTAGTGAAACACTTAGGTGCTTTTGAAAGTGATGAGTCGGGCAAGGTCATAGTGCGCCTTTATGGCGACTTAAAGCTTCATGATATGGGACCTGAGCTTGCCGAAAACATCGATGAAACGGGTACCGGGGCATCGGTTTGGATGACGAAAGAATTATGGGGTGTTGGCAGTACGGCGCCGTATCTTCATGACGGTCGAGCGACGACATTAGAAGAAGCGATTCTGGCGCACGGAGGCGAAGCAGAGTCTTCAAAACTCAACTATACTCGGTTGAATGATGCAAATCGCAAAGCCATCCTCTCGTTTTTAGATAATTTGGTATTGTATTTACCAGCGGAAGATGAATAGCTTAGCCGGCGCTGGTTTTTCTGGCGCCACTTTTAGTATGAATTAGCCGCATTCGGTTTAGTGTGGTACATATGAGAAGTAATCAGCAGTTGTTGTACGAGGTTATGTATCGCACACCTTCACCTTTTCCATGCTACCCGCGCTCTGATCTGCACTCGATAACATTATTTCTGTATATTTCTGATCCGGTGATTTTATCATTCAAGCGTTATCGCTTTCACTTTAGGACTTTAACCAGGTCCACGCCTGCTCAAGCTCTTCATGGGTAAAATGACTTTCATCGATATTGACGACCTTAGCAAATAAGGCATCGACTTTCACCAACCACTCCCAAACCTTAGAGTCGGATACAACAGCAACCTTGTCTATATGCTTCATATTGTGAAACACCCATTTGATATCCTGCCAACCGGCTTTTAAACCCCAGCCAGCACCATCATCAAGTTGCAGCAATAGGCTTACATTGTCATATTGCATTACTCTTTTATCCAGCTCTTTTAGCCACTTTTGCTCTTCGCCTATTCCTACGGTACCGGAAAGCTTTACGCCAAAATACTTACCTTCACTTTGCGCTAATTCTTCAACCATGATTTATCTCGAATCGGATATTGTGATTCAAGTATAGGATCCCCTATCTAGGTGTCACGGCCTTGGGTATATTGAGGTAAGGAATCGAGAATCCGGTACCAGGGTACTTTTGACTTGGTATAAACATGGGCATTGGGTTGAGGTATGTGCTGCGTCGCGACGTTGGTGAGGTCTAATGCAGGCAAGGCAATTTCCAGAGATTGCTCGTTGCCTTGTGTGGCGGATTGAAAAGTGAGGCTGGAGCCGCATTGCCGGCAAAATTGTCGTACTGTGCCATTGTCTGCGGTATAGGCGGATAGCAGTTCTTTACCCTGCAACCAGGTTAGATGTTCAAGTTTTACCGGAACGAATGTACTAAAGGCAGCGCCATGAAATTTTTGACACATGCTGCAGTGACAATGGCCGATTTGATCGCCCACGTCGCGAATTTGAAAGACTATCGCCTGACACAAGCAACTCCCTTGAAGTAACATTAATCCACCCTAGCCAATTGACTTTTTGACGATATCTCGTTGATTTAAATTAACTAATGCATTTATGTCAATGGCTTGGGTAAATTCTATTAGGGATTATCACCTTATCCACCAGTAGTTCGCAATGCCCACCAGGTAAGCAACAAGCCTGCGGCAATGCCAAGCATAAATAGACCCCACAGGGAGCCAACATTAGTCTCATCACCAAACTTATCGGAGATTTTTAATGCTCGGATAAAGATGGCAATACCAGAAAAACCGCCGAGCAATAGTAAACAGACACCGACAACAAGAACAATTATTTGAAAACTAGTCATGACTCACCTTAATCCACATCAAATTCACGAACACCCTTACGGGTGCGGCATTCTTCAACATAAGTACGCAGTTGCTCGCGGATTTCTTCAGCATTATCAATGGCGCGAATCGTGACCTTAGGATGGGTGCGATCCGAGGTGGCCATTTCAATATTACTTTTTGAAAACATGCGCAGAAAAAACGGTTGATCCAGGCGATAATCACGAATTCGATAAAGTTCTAATTCGTCCACCTCTTTATTGAAAACCCCATGATGAGTGCGCAGACGCTGTGTGGTGAGCTCATACTTCATGTTTTTCACCTGAAGCCACTTCCAGAGCATAATAAACAAAGGAATTACCAACCAGAAAAATAGTCCTAATAGGATATACGACCCCAAATTGATCACCTGCGAGGGGGTGCCTCGCCAGACTTCTTGCTCTTCAGCCATTATCTCTCTCCAACCCACCAAGACTTATTCGAAAACCTGAGGTGGGCGCTCAGCTTCGAAAACAAAGACCAATAAACGATTGGTTCAGGTCTCCTGACCGGGTGTCAAAAACGTCTTGGATAATGACGGCAACCATGCTGGCGACGACTTTTTCTGGACAGCGGAATCTGCTACAGAATTGTCATAACTAATTAGTATTGTTGCCAATTCGCCTAGGCGCAAGGCTATCAAAATGAAATATGCGAGAATACAGAAAATCAAATCCGCAAATTGGATGCTTGGAATTTAAATGCTCAAAGAGATATATTATTGACCCTATGGCAAATCATCGAATGGAAACAGCAATGTCTGATAACTGCTTGTTATCTCTTTATTTACTGTGAATTATGAGGTTGCAAATTGTACCGTTGAACACCAAAGAATTTTTATTTTTAGCCTTTGGTTTTTTGTGGAATATTGGTAATTAACCATGGCACTATAGGAGTCCAATTTATATTCCGGTTTAGATAACGAGTTCGATGCTGACACTATTACCTCGCACCTTACGACAAAAAATCGCGATTTTTGTCATTCCAATACTAAGCATCAGTGCCTGCGCAAACGGACCTGACACTGCAACAACTCAGCCTTATTTACCGATGCCGGCATCTGCGCTAAATCAAATTGCCGAGCAAGCACTCGAGCGGTTCTATGCGCCGGGTATGGCTATCGCCGTGGTCCATCGTGGTGATGTGGTGCATCTTAAAGGGTACGGTCTTCGTGATTATCAGGCACCAGATAATGTTGATGAAAACACCTTGTTTCGTCTCGCATCTACGTCGAAAGCCTTTACATCTGCGGCGCTGGCGATTCTCGTTGACGAAGGGAAGATTCGCTGGGACGACAAAGTGATTGACCATATTCCGGAATTTCAGATGCAGGATCATTGGGTCAGTGGGGAATTTACCATTAAGGATTTGCTTACTCATCGCAGTGGCTTGGTAAGTGGTGCCGGCGATAGTATGTTATGGCCTGAACCCAGCGGCTTTAGCCGTGAAGAAATCATCAATAACCTGAAGTTTTTAACCCCAAAAAGCAGTTTTCGCAGTCAATATGCCTACAGTAATGTGTTTTATATTACCGCCGGAGAGATTGTTGAGCGCATTTCAGGACAAACCTATGAAGACTTTGTTGAACAGCGCATTTTCGCCCCTCTTGCTATGAACTGCTTTGCCGGGGATATACCATCCAGTGCCATGAAAAACATTGCCCGCCCCCATGGCGATATCGACGGCGATGTCTATGCCATTGATCGTAACGGCATCAAAGGCTCCGCAACTGTCTCTGCGGCGGCTGGCGGTTTAGTGTGCAACGTTTCCGGCATGAGTCAGTGGATTAAAATGCTACTCAATAACGGTAAAACCGAGCAGGGAGAGCAAATTTTTTCACCACGCCAATTACAAATGATGTGGCGTTCGCAAACCATTCTGCCATTGTCCGGCCTGGAAAAGCGCCGCAATCAGGGGAACTTTAAAACCTATGCATTGGGTTGGCGAAAAAACGATATGTATGGCGAAGAAGTGATCTCCCACACCGGAACGTTATCGGGGATGCAGGCTTACCTGGCATTGGTTCCTGAACATGAACTTGGGGTTATTATCCTCAATAATGGTTCTAACGGCTCGCTTCGTGGCGCTATGATGCAGGAAATATTAAGCGCGTATTTAAATCCGCAAGATACTACCGACTGGATTGCAGACTATTACCGAGAACAACAAATAGCTGAGCAAAAATATCTGGCAAATGTTTCCGTGCCGCAAGGTTCAGGTTCTGTGCTGCTTGCACCAACTGCATATACCGGAGACTTTCAGGATGCCTGGTATGGTGATGTGAAAATCAGCTCTACAGACTTAAACGACCAAGAAAGCGATTTAACAATTCAGTTTGCTAAAATGGTCAATCTTGCCGGGACATTAACCCCCTTTGACCAGCATGCCTTTGTGATTAATTTTGATGACCGGAATGCGGCTTCACCGGCTTTGATTGAATTTTCAGTTGATTTGCAAGAACAGGTCACCGGTTTTACGTTAAGGCCTTTTAGCAACAAACTTCGCGATAATCACCCATATCGGGATATGCACTTCATTCGCCAACGGGAAAGCAATGACTAAATGGTTGTCGGATTCCTGCAAGGTCAGGAATAACCAAAGGCACAACGTTTATACCACCAATCATCAGGCACAAAAAAGGCGACATATGTCGCCTTTAGAATCGGTTCGATGTGGCAAACGCAGCGTTTAGTTGTAACCTTCTACTGCAACTCACCACTTTCATCTGACCAGGAATTTATTAGTAGTAACTATGCTCGCCACGTTCGTGCTCGGTCATATCCTTGACACCTTTAAGCTCACTACCCATCACTTCCAGTAACTGCTTCTCAATCCCTTCTTTCAAGGTAAAATCAATCTGGCTACAACCATTACAGCCACCACCGAATTGTAAAATCGCGTAGCCATCTTCGGTAATTTCCATTAACGAGCACTCACCACCATGGCCAGCAAGCTGTGGGTTAACTTCTGTTTGCAAGAAGTAACTAACGCGGTCAAATAACGGCGCATCGTCGTCCACTTTACGCAACTTGGCGTTTGGTGCTTTCAAGGTGAGTTGTGAGCCCATTTGATCCGAAACAAAATCAACTTCAGCATCCACAAGGAATTTTTCACTGTCTTTATCAACCAATGCGGCAAAACCGTTATATTCGATGCGAATGTCATCGGCTTCAATAGCCTCAACCGGGCAGTAGGAAACCCCACATTCGGCCTGCGCCGTACCTGGATTTACCACAAATACGCGAATACAGGTGCCTTCGGCCTGTTGTGATAATAGTTTTACAAAATGCTCTTGTGCCGTATCGGAAATTTGGATCATAGTTAGCTTCTCTCGCGCCTGATTTGGTATAGGGGGGCTTGATTCAAGCTCGCAAAGGGACATCTGCGCAGGTTAAGCACCCTATACCTGACTAATTAACTCAAGTATGGGGACTATAATACTATTCTCAAGGGCCAAGAGCTAGAGTTGACGGAGTTTTAAGCGTAATCGATGGCAATTTTGATACAATTTTGTGATGTTTCGACGCTAGCATGGTCGGTAGGAGGAAGTGGAAATTGTCACTCAATGTTCAACGACTTATACGAATTAGTTGAGATTTTGTGGTAATCTTTTCAATTAAAGAAATATTGCGTTGTTGCCAAGCAATTTGCGATAACGATGCAGTCCCCCGTAAATACTTAATCTGATTATTTTTGTATCAGCTTAAGTCAATAATAATAACGGCTACAGAGCCCAAGGAGACGCCACTTGGTTCATTTTTTTAGAGCGGTAGCATTAACTGGTTTGTTTGCATTAGCACCAGTTTTTGCTGAGCCATTGTCCTATTACTTTGAGCAACCTACCTCGTACCACAGCAAGATACCGACGCCGAAAGCGGTATTGGGATTTGATGTCGGTGATCGCCATGTACGTCATGATCAGTTGGTTCATTATTTTAAAGAACTGGCAGATGCCAGTAACCAGGTTCGCTTGCTGTCTATGGGGTACACCACGGAAAGTCGTCAGCAGGTATTGGCGACAATTTCCAGTACCAAAAATTTAAATAACCTTGAACAGATTTTGGCAAACCGACGTGCCGGTAAAAACCAGAACGCCAATGATCCTGTCGTTGTCTGGTTAGGGTATTCCATTCATGGTAATGAAATTTCCGGCTCCCATGCATCCATGCTTACCGCCTATTATCTGGCTGCGGCACAGACCGAAGAAATCAAACAGCTATTGGATGACGTGATTATTCTTATTGAACCGAGCATGAATCCCGATGGCATGGACCGTTTTGTCACCTGGGTGAATACCAATCGCGGCACCAGTTTAAATACCGACCCTGAGCATCGTGAGCATCAGTTGCAATGGCCTTCCGGTCGAACCAATCACTTTATGTTTGATTTAAACCGCGACTGGTTACCGCTTACCCAGGTAGAAAGCCGCAATCGAGTGAAATATTTCCATCAGTTTAAACCGAACGTGCTTGGCGATTTCCATGAAATGGGTAAAGACAGCAGCTATTTCTTCCAGCCGGGGATCCCGAGCCGAACCAACCCATTAACGCCAAAAACGAATATCGAATTAACTCAGGACTTCGCCCGTTATCACGGTGAAGCCTTGGATGCGGATCATCGTTTGTATTTTAGCCGTGAAAGTTTTGATGACTATTATTACGGTAAAGGCTCAACCTATCCCGATATCAATGGTGCTGTCGGTATCTTATTTGAACAGGCCAGCTCTCGGGGCGCTGCAACCACGTCTGATAACGGCGTGTTGACCTTTGGTTTTGGCATTAAAAACCACGTATTAACATCATTCTCAACATTGAAAGCCGCGCAGCAAAATAAGAAAAAATTACATCAATTTCGTACGGATTTTTATGCCGAAAGTGTGGAAATGGCGTCAGATGCGGATTTTTCCGGTTATTTGCTACATGAGCCTGCCGACCGTCAACGTTTAAAAGATTTTTTACGTTTGTTAGAGCAGCACCAGATTCAAAGTTATGCGTTAACGGACACCTATCAATCCGGAAATACTAAGTATCGCCCGGGTAGCAGTTATTATGTCCCGTTAGAGCAACCACAATATCGCTTAATTAAAACCATCTTTGAACAGGTTACAGAATTTAAAGATAACAGCTTTTATGATGTATCTGGCTGGACGCTATCTTTGGCTTACAATCTGGATGTGAAGAAAATCAATCGCGCTCGGGATCTGGACATTGATTCAGAGCCTTTCACCGCAGATCTATTAACCTTACCAGAGCAGAATATGCCCCTTAAAGAAGGTGCATACGCCTACGTGTTTTCCTGGGACGATTATCTGGCGCCGAAGCTTTTAAATGCCCTGTTAAATCAAGGGATAAAAGCGAAAGTGGCGACCAAAGATTTTACCCTGGCCGGTGAAGCGAAAAACGAAGAGCTGAACTTTTCTGCAGGCAGTATTGTGATTCTCTCCGGCTTGCAAAATCGTACCGACTGGTTCGACAAATTAATGGATACCTATCAGCAGTATCATATTGATATGGTGTCGTTAACCACAGGGTTAAGCCTTAAAGGCATTGATTTGGGCAGTTCATCTATGGTGCCATTAGCGCCGGTAAAAGTGATGATGATTGGCGGCCATTCTGTGTCTCAGTATGAAGCCGGTCATATGCTGTATTATCTCGATGATACGTTAGGCGTACCGGTTTCTGTGATTGATGATTATCGGTTAAGCAAAATCGACTTTAACGCCTACACCCATATCATTATGGTGGATGGTACTTACAAAAACATTGGCGAAACGACCCTGGAAAAAATCGAAACCTGGGTCAAAAATGGTGGCGTGATCTATGCGCAAAAACGCGCCAGCAAATGGCTTGCCAGTAAGAATATCTTACAAAGCAGTTTTGTCAGCGACAATGAACTGCAACGCCTGTTTAACACTGACGATCTGACTTACGCCGATAAGCAACAATTAGCGGCGAAAAAACGTATTGCCGGTACCATATTTGCCACCGATATCGATGTGACTCACCCTTTGGCTTACGGTTATCAAAACCCACGTTTACCGATATTTAAAAACTCAACGGTAATCATGGAAAAGGCCTCTCGCCCATTCGTCACCTTGGCCCAGTTTACTGAAAAGCCATTGTTGAGCGGTTACAGTGATGATGCCATGGTCGGTAAGGTCGCAGAAAATACCGCGATCACTGCCCATAATGTCGGCAAAGGCCGGGTGATTGCCAGTACCGAAAATCTGGTGTTTCGTGGTTACTGGCACGGTACCGCGAAAATCGTTGCCAATGCGGTGTTTTTCCCGAAAGCATTTAGCGTTCCGGTAAAACCATAAACCGTTACCGTGGACATGCCATCAGTCATTCAGGCTGATGGCGACACAATATACACTCACCCTAGATACGCCCTGGCGCTTCAGCACCCGGGCAATTTCATTGACCGTTGAACCTGTGGTTAATACATCGTCAACAATGGCAACGTGTTGTGGCAGCCAATGTTTGTCTTTTATATCAAAGGCATCCCGTAAGTTACCTCGCCGCTTTTTCCCACCCAGACCAACTTGTGTGGCGGTTGATGTTTTTCGCCTTAGCAAGTCGTTCGACAAAGGAATATTGCAGATTTTACTCACCTGCCGAGCAATTAATGTGGCTTGATTATATTGCCGGGATTTTAGTCGTCGCCAGTGTAATGGTACCGGCACTAACAACTCCGCCGAGTTTACCCCTTGTTGAAACAATCGCTGCAAATGCGCCGCCAAAAGATAACTCAGCAGGCGCCCATAATCGGGTCTGCGCTGAAATTTAAGGGCGCTTATCCATTGATCCAATGGATGTTGATAGGGGGACAGCACCAATAACGTGTCCAGATATTTACAGGCGATATGATTGGCGATGGCGGGATACTCCAGCAAGTTTGCACCGTCAGCTTGTTGATTGAACACCGGCACGGCTTTTTGGCAATCCGAACACAAAAGCTGGGGAGACTGTTTCCGTTGTTGGCACCACAAGCACGGCCCCATGGTGAGCCAGTGTTGGTAGAGCATTTGCATGCGCGCAAAGGCAGATCGAAACATTGTTGCTGGTATGGTTTCCACTTTTCCCTTCCTTGCGTAAAATGACACTATCTTTCATTGTTTTATCGTATTCGCGGTTCGCGTTTAATCATTAAGAAGTATTACTAAGCATGGCAGAGTTATTAAAGGTTCATCGGCATTCCAATGCATCTGCGCAAACAACCATTGTATTTATTCATGGCTGGGGCCTGAACAGTGCAATTTTTGATCCCGTAAGCAAGCGGCTGGCACAACATTTTCAGGTGATTGGTGTCGACCTGCCTGGTTTTGGTTTAAATCATCAAAATACTTGTCACGACTATGCTCTGGATACCATTACCGATCGCGTTGCAAAAACCTTGCAGGCGGAGCTGTCCGGTAAAGCGGTGCTTGTTGGCTGGTCATTAGGCGGTCTGGTGGCAACACAATTGACCTTGCGCTACCCGCACTTAGTGGCAGGGCTGGTCAGCTTGTGTTCAACGCCAAAATTTCGCGCCGGGGATAGTTGGCCCGGTATCGAGTCGCGATTGTTAACGTCGTTCCATGCTGCGCTTGCTGATGATGCCGGCAAAACCATCAATAATTTCTTAAAACTGCAAGCAATGGGCTCAGAACACGTGCGCCAGGACATTAAAACCATACGCGCATTAATCCATGAGTATCCTTCGGCGAGTATTGAAACACTCGATCATTCATTGAACTTACTAGAACAGGTCGATTTACGAGCTAAGCTAGTCAATATTTCAGTTCCGGTTTTGCGAATGTATGGTCGATTGGATGCGTTAGTGCCGAAGTTAGTGATCCCTCAGGTGGATAAATTATGGCCTGACACCGATACCTATACGTTCGAGCGTGCTTCCCATGCGCCGTTTATTTCCCATAGTGATGAATTTTACACTGTGTTAATGGACTGGATAACTGGTAAGATAAGTGCAGATAACAATAAAAATACCAGTACTGTTAATTAACAGATGCAATTGAAAACGCTGGTATTGATTAGATTTGGTGTAGATAGGCGTTTATGAGTTCTCCTTTAGCAAATTCTCTTTCTCTGCCCTGTGGTGCAACATTACCTAATCGTCTAGGTAAAAGTGCCATGACTGAGGGCCTGGCAGATCCCTGGGATCGGCCCACATCGGCATTAAATACCTTATACGAAACCTGGTCCGAAGGTGGCACAGGGTTGCATATTTCCGGTAATGTGATGATCGATCGTCGCTATCTTGAGCGCGCCGGTAACGTGGTTCTTGAAGACAGCCGCGATCTGCCAAAGTTTAAAGCCTGGGCTGCGGCAGGTACTAAAGGTGGCAATCATTTTTGGATGCAAATCTCCCATCCAGGTCGTCAGTGCCAAAATTTTGTCAATACCCAACCGATTGCCCCTTCGGAAGTACAATTAAAAATTCTCTCTTTTTTCTCGACACCACGGGCGATGACGCAAATTGAAATTGAAGATGCGATTTACCGTTACGCCAATACCGCTCGCCTCGCCAAACAAGCCGGATTTACCGGTGTGCAAATTCATTGTGCCCATGGCTATTTAATCAGTCAGTTCTTGTCGCCAAAAACCAATCTCAGACAAGACCAATGGGGTGGTAGCCTCGAAAATCGCGCCCGTTTCGCTCGTCGCGTTGTTCAGGCGGTTCGCAAAACCGTTGGTGATAGTTTTCCGGTAGCGGTAAAGCTCAATTCCGCAGACTTTCAAAAAGGTGGCTTTACTCAGGAAGACTGTGTTCAGGTTGCGGGATGGCTGGCCGAAGACGGTATTGATTTACTGGAAATTTCCGGTGGCACCTATGAACAGTTGTCATTAATGGGGGTTGAAGCGACAGAAGTCCGGGAAAGTACCCGCCGCAGAGAAGCGTATTTTATTGAATATGCGGAATCGATTAAGGAAAATGCCAAAGTGCCATTGATGATCACCGGTGGGTTTCGTTCCCGCGAGGTGATGGAACGCGCGGTGGAAAGTGGTGAGGTAGACGTGGTTGGTCTGGCAAGGCCATTATGTTCAGAGCCAGGCGTGAGTCAGAAGTTGATTGAACAAAAGGTCGATAGTATCGATGATTTTGAACATCAGTTAAAAATCGGCACTGGCTTTTGGGGCAATAACAGCCCGATCCCTTTAATAAAAACCATGAATACTGTCGGTCAGGTAAGCTATTATTACAAACAAATCATACGGTTATCCAAAGGATTAAAGCCGGACAAAGACTTTAATGTATGCAAAGGTTTTTTCCGTCATTTGTATACGGACATCCAAAATAATCTGGCGCGCAACAAGGCTCAGGGCAAGAAATTGTTTAGTAGTAACTAAGCACTTTTTTAGAAATTTTGGCAATCGCCAGACACAATACGGGGCAATGACCCCGGTAACGGCTACAGATAAGAGTTATTGTTGTATCTATCTGAACGTGTAACACAGCTTGTGGAAGGTTTCCTAAAGCTGAAGGAGACGATAATGCAGCATCAATGGATCGAAAAACTGGACAACTATCTGAGTATCATCGGTGAAAATCCGATATTACACGCGATCGTAATGGTTGTTCTGTTTTGGCTGGCCGCCTGGATTATCGATAAAATCATTTTAGCCTGGGTAAAACGGTTTACCGATAATACCAAAGCCAAATTTGATGACCGTTTAGTCGAGTTGCTGCATACGCCAGTTTTTTACAGCATCTTAATCGTTGGTCTGATTATCGCTACAGGAATTCTTGACCTTCCCGGGCCAATTAGTAAAACCCTGTTCCCAATTTACTACACCATCTTATTCATGCTGTGGACAGTGTTTCTTATTCGATTTACCCGAATCGGCTTGCGACAAATCGCCGACAATGACCGTTATTTTGGTGTCTTGCATCCGCAAACCTTACCTCTGTTTGAAAATCTGGCGCTGTTAATTATTCTCGGCGTCTCTATTTACTATATTTTATCCTCCTGGAATATTGATATGACCGCCTGGTTGGCCAGTGCCGGTATTATTGGTATTGCGGTGGGTTTTGCCGCCAAAGACACCCTGGCAAATCTGTTTTCCGGGGTGTTTATTATGGCGGACGCGCCCTACAAAATTCGCGACTATGTGGTACTTGAAACCGGAGAGCGGGGCGAAGTCACCAATATCGGCTTGCGCAGTACCCGGCTATTAACCCGCGATAATATTGAAGTGACGATCCCTAACTCGGTAATGGGAAACACCAAAGTCATTAATGAATCCGGCGGCCCCAGCACTAACTATCGGATCCGCGCGCAAGTAAGCGTGGCCTATGGCAGCGATGTCGATCAGGTACGAGAAGTGCTGACCGAAGTCGCAGAGCAGGAACCAGAAATGAATGTTTTTCCTGAACCTGTGGTGCGGTTTCGAACTTTTGGTCCATCAGGGCTGGATTTTGAATTGATGGGCTGGATTGAAGAGCCGGCATTTCGAGGTCGCATTCTCGATCAGATCAATACCGCCATTTATAAGAAATTTAATGAATTGGGTATCGAAATCCCCTACTCCAAACACGATGTTTATATTAAGTCGTTTCCCCAGGATATTTCGAACCATAAGGGTTCAGACGACAATGAGCCGGAAGCGGGAATCGAGAAGTAGAAGCACCAGGCTCGACTTTGATTTTATCGGATGTTTACAACCCTAAGTTTTTCGTCATTCCGTAAGCACCGACAATAAACCTTTTCGTCATTCCGGACTCCGATCCGGAATCTCAAGCCAGAGATCCCCATTTTCATGAGGATGACGAATGTGGATTTTGGCGAAATCCCTTTTTCTTGCTGATCCGCTGTCTTTGGTTGTCAGTGTTACCAACACCCCTAACCTTTTCGTCATTCCGTAAGCACCGACAATAAACCTTTTCGTCATTCCGTAAGCACCGACAATAAACCTTTTCGTCATTCCGGACCCCGATCCGGAATCTCAAGCCAGAGATCCCCATTTTCATGAGGATGACGAATGTGGACTTTGGCGAAATCCCTTTTTCTTGCTGATCCGCTGTCTTTGGTTGTCAGTGCTACCAACACCTCTAACCTTTTCGTCATTCCGTAAGCACCGACAATAAACCTTTTCGTCATTCCGGACCCCGATCCGGAATCTCAAATTCAATTACAGATACCGGGCGACCCCGGTATGACGAGGTGAAGATTTCAACTTAAGAGCCGCAACCGCGTCATTCCCTGCCACGACAGGGAATCTAAAGCCAGGTACAAAAAAAGCTCCGTAAAGGAGCTTTTTTAAAAGAAACTTAGAAAGTAAGGCCCTTCGTCGTCATTGCGTCAGCTGTCACCTTGAACCTGACAGCGAGAAGGTTCTGTCACCCGACGATAGTCTCGACTAGTGACACGAGTCAGACTATCGTCCCACCCACAAAAATCACGAACAGTTAGATACCATATTGTTCGCGATAAGCCTTCACACTCTCTAAGTGCTCCTGCATTTCAGGCTTTTCCGCCAAAAAGCTAATCACATCCGTTAAGCTCACAATAGCAACTACAGCAGTGCCGAAATCACGTTCCACTTCCTGAATCGCGCTTAGTTCACCTTTGCCTTTTTCCTGACGATCCAAAGCAATCAATACACCACTTAAATCGGCGCCATTGGCCTTGATGATTTCCATCGATTCACGAATTGCCGTACCAGCGGTGATCACATCATCCACCAGCATAACCTTGCCTTTTAATTCGCTACCGACCAGGTTGCCACCTTCGCCGTGAGTTTTCGCTTCTTTACGGTTAAAGCAATAAGGTACGTCTAAATCGTGATGATCGGCTAATGCTACGGCGGTTGTGGTTGCAATCGGAATGCCTTTATAGGCTGGGCCAAACAATAAGTCGTAGTCGATGTCGCTATCGGCTAGAGCAGCGGCATAAAAACGACCTAATCGCGCCAAATCGCGGCCAGTATTAAATAATCCGGCATTAAAGAAGTAAGGGCTGGTACGTCCGGATTTTAAGGTAAACTCACCAAATCGAAGAACGTTTTTTTCCAGAGCAAATTCGATAAATTCGCGTTGATAATCTTTCATTGTTTATTCCAGTTAGTGCGGGAATGGAGCAAGCTTGAAACAGTCTTAGCTTGCTCGGTATTACGTTAGTTCAATAAACGCTGACCTTATTCGGTCAACCTACTTAGTTTAGATAAGCGCGGTTTTTTGCGCTTCAAACAATTCCATAATGCTGGCTTTGGCCAGTTGCATCATGTCGTTCATTTCATCAAAGCTAAATGGTTCTTCTTCAGCGGTACCCTGTACTTCAATTAGTTTACCGGTATCCGTCATGACCACGTTCATATCGGTTTCCGCTTCAGAATCTTCCGGGTAATCCAAATCGGATACCGGAGCGCCTTTATAAATACCGACAGAAACTGCAGCAATCATATGTTTTAACGGATTGGTTTTGATCGCACCTTTGCTGCGCAAATGATTCAATGCATCCACAAGAGCAACACATGCACCGGTGATTGATGCCGTGCGGGTGCCACCATCGGCCTGAATCACATCACAATCTACGGTGATAGTATTCTCGCCCAGAGCATTTAAATCTACCGCGGCACGCAATGCGCGAGCAATCAAGCGAGAGATTTCTAAGGTACGGCCGCTTTGTTTACCATTGGCAGCTTCACGACGCATTCTGGTATGGGTTGAACGTGGCAACATGCCGTATTCTGCAGTGATCCAGCCTTTACCCTGACCTTTTAGAAAACGAGGCACACCTTCTTCTGCAGTGGCAGTACAAATTACTTTAGTATTACCAAATTCAATCAACACTGAGCCTTCGGCATGACAGGTAAATTGACGGGTGATGGTCACAGGCCGGATTTGTCCGGCAGTTCTTCCACTGGGGCGCATAAGGTGTTCCTTATCTGGTTAAGATTTGGTTTAGGGCAAATTTTGATACGCATTATAGTCGTTCACAACGAAAGATAATAGAGTTTGCAGGCGCTCAATTGGCTGTAAATTCATTCTGTTAGCCTATTGTTACTGTGTTGTTAGTGAGGCTTTCATTGGTTTTGTCTGGCGGTTGGTATGCGCAGCAATAATGAAATATAGTTACAGTTATTATGGTCTTGTAGATAACCCCATATAAACTAAACAGTTATACGCCAAAGATGTTGGCGCGCTGAATGCGCTGTTTCAATTAGCGGTATGGGTTTTTCACACGAAAGGATAAGTCTGCCAAGTTATGAATTTAAACTCCGTGCCGAAATGGCAATTGCTCATCACCGCTCTATTGCTCAGTTGCAGTACTATAAATAGCGCGAATGCCCTGGAAAACGCCCAAGAGAGTGCCAAAGACAGCATGCAACAAACGCTATCTGAGGAAAAAAAGAGTGGTGGTAGCGTGACCACGGTTGAGCCTAGAGATCCGAAAACCGCAAAGATTGCCGAAGCCTTACCCGTCTATTCAAAAATTTATGATGATAGTCGCGATCCCTTTTCCGATGCCATTGCCGCCATCGCGCTGGCGGGGCACAGCAGTAAAAATGTATTAATCGAAATCGGCGGTAACTGGTGTACCTGGTGCCATAAAATGGACGCGTTTTTAGAGCAAAACCCAGATATCTACAAGGCGTTGCACGACAATTTCGTCTTGCTTAAAGTTAACGTGAGTGACAGTAATGAAAACGCCGAGTTTATGGCAGGGTTGCCACCAGTACTTGGGTACCCACATATGTATGTGTCGACTGGTCAGGGTAAAGTGATTTTATCGAAAGATACCGCCGAGTTTTTAGAAGATGGTAACTATTCCAAGCAGGCTTGGATGACCTTTATTCAGCGCTGGCAGTCACAAAACAATGACGCCAATATCAGCTTGCAAGCCAAAAAAAACGCCGAACAATCCAGTGAAACGAATAAAACGGCGCAACCAGTAAATCAGGAAATGGACTAATGGCAAACCCGCACTTCCTCAATTCTGACATCAAGGTTCCCGCAGCAATTCAGGCGCGCTTATCCCGCCGTCAGTTTTTAAAATCGGCGGCGCTGGCATCCGCCGTAGCTTCCGCACCAACGTCATTGGCCATCGCTACCGAAGGCAAATCGGATGCCGATCTGACTGCTGATTTGGCTCCCGATCTATCAAAAGAACCCTGGCGAACCCTTAACAGCGTGCTTGAACATTTATTGCCAAATTCCGACAAAGGCCCTGGCGCGAGAGAACTAAACATTCTCAACTATTTCGTTAACGTGCTTGAGTATCAACCCATTGATAAGGAAGAGAAAACCTTTATCAATAATGGGGTTGGCTGGATCAATGGTTATACCCAGCAAACCTATCAACAGGATTTTGTAACCTTAGGGTTTGAAGATAAAGAAAAATCGCTGCGTACCATTGCCAAATCCCGAGCCGGTGAGAATTGGATCAATACCCTGTTAACCTATTTAATCGAAGGTATGCTGGCGCCAGCCGCCTATGGTGGCAACCCCGAAGGTTTAGGCTGGAAATGGCTTAGCCATCAGGCAGGGTTCCCGATGCCAGATAAAGGCAAGCGATATTATGAGCTCCCGGCTTACGCAAAAATTGATATTAGCGAAATCTCCGATAGCGCTGATAGCAGGGATACCAGTACCACTGGTGATTCTCGTTATTCCAGTAATGAAAACAAAACGGCTGCACTTACCAACAACAAACCAAGAGCGGTAAATCCGGTGCAGAAAAAAGGAATGGCATAATGAAATATGATGCATGCATTGTTGGCTCCGGAGCGGGCGCTTCACCTGTGGCATATACATTGGCCAAAGCTGGTTACAAAGTAGTGGTGCTGGAAAAAGGCCCCTGGCTCGATGAAAAAGATTTCTACAAAGACGAACTTGCCTGTTGTCGTCGCACTACCTATTCGCCAAAACTGGAAGACGAACCCCATGTAATCGAAGAAGAATACGAGAACGATGCCGGCGAAAGCTATTGGCAGGGAGAATCGACGGCCGAATCCGGTTGGGATTTTTGGAATGGCTCTATGGTTGGCGGCTCATCCAATTTAATGAGTGGCTATTTTCATCGCTTAAAGCCGGTGGATTTTCGTCTCAAATCGGAATTCGGTGCCATTAAAGGTGCCAACGTAGAAGACTGGCCAATCAGTTATGAAGAACTGGAACCCTTTTATGATCAGGTGGATCGCGAAGTTGGCGTATCGGGCAAAGTAGTAGAACACCCGCATTTAGAACCACATAAATCCGATTATCCATTTCCACCAACAGCGGAGCACCCGATTTCTTCTTGGATTGATAAAGCGGCTACCGACATTGGCTATCATCCCATTCCAGTGCCAAGAGCGGTATTATCAAAACCGGCCATGGGCCGCAGAAGCTGCGAATATTCCGGTTTTTGTTCCAGCTATGGTTGTTCATCCGGCGCTAAGGGCTCAGGCCGCGCTGCCTTGCTTAACCATGCGGTAGCAACCGGTAATTGCAAAATCATTCCCAATGCCAAAGTGTTTAAACTCGATTCCCAAATGCAAAAATTTGGAACTGGTTCTGACTCAGAACCATCCGTAACCGGCGTGCATTATTACGATCGTAATGGTCGTAAAAAATCCATCACCGCTCGCAAATACATCGTCGCCTGTCAGGCGATTGAAACCTCACGGCTATTATTAGCGTCAAAGTCCGATGCCTTCCCTAATGGCCTTGCCAATAACCATGGTCAGGTGGGTAAAAACATCATCTTCTCTGCCGGTGGCACCGGTCGCGGCGATTTTATGTTTGATGAAGTCAGTAAAGAGCAACAGGATTTATTGCGGGTACGGGGGCCATTTATTAACCGCGCGGTTCAGGATTTTTATGAAATCGAGGATAAGGATTTTGGTGACCGGGCCAAAGGCGGCACCATAGATTTTCTATTCCACCAAAATGCCATTGCCAAAGCCAGTGGCGAACAATGGGACGAAGATGACAATCTGGTTTGGGGCGATGCTTTAAAAGATCGGTTATTAAATGCCTTTAACTACGGCCAGACATTACGCTTTGAAGTGTTTAATGACTGGCTACCAACCGATGATTGTTTTGTCGAGCTGGATAATGAGGTGACCGATAAATGGGGAGATCCCGTCGCGAAAGTTCGCATCGGTGCCCATCAACACGATCTCAAAGTTGGCGAATACCTGGCCGCAAAAGCAGAAAACGTGTTAAAAGCCATGGGCGCCACTAACGTCTATTCCTCGGTGAGCAGTTATCCGCCGCCAAACCTGCAGGCCGGCGGATGCCGTTTTGGCAATGATCCCGCCACCTCGGTTTTAGACAAAAATTGTTGCGCCCACGAAGTGAAAAACCTCTATGTGACCGATGGCTCTTTTATGCCAAGTGGCGGCTCTGTGCCATATACCTACACAATTTACGCCAATGCGTTCCGTGTAGCAAAACACATTGAGCAAGAGTTAAGTACACCTTAATGTTTTTTTACTTAATTCTTCCTTTTGAAAAAGTTAAGTAAAAGCAGGTGGCGTTTGAATAACTCGGTCAATTCGTTTTGACTGAGTTACCAATTAATTTCAATTTCCAAGCTGGATTTTTTACTCTCACTCTCTACCTCCACTTCAATTTCCAGCTCTACCTGCTTAGGCACATCAACATTAATTTTCAAACCATTACGTTCGAAATCTAAGCTGTTGTGCCGCTCCAGTGAATCGGCGATTTGGTGAAGCACTTTTGCCGCCTCTTCGCGGGTTAATTGATACTTTTCTTCAATTTCAAATAATTCCATGTCTGCTCCTCATCGGTTGCTATATGTTGGTATAGCCAGAACCTAGTAAATAAATCGATTGAAATGAAGAATGAGTATAGATAAGTTGCTTCCACCTTCCACCTTCCACCTTCCACCTCCCACCGAAAATACGCGTCCATGCATTTTCGGCATACCGGTCATCCATAACCTTCCCCTTTCTCCTTTCTCCTTTCTCCTTTCATCTTTTCACTTCCTGTTGCATACTTTGCTCAGCAATTGGCACCACAATAGATAACAGTGCTGATTGTCCTTTTATTATTAAATTCACAAATTTTTAAGGACAACTTATGATCCATAGTATGACCGCCTTTGCCCGTAATGAAATTAAGGGCGATTGGGGCAATGCCGTTTGGGAAATCCGCTCGGTAAACCAGCGTTTTCTCGAAACCTTTTTCCGCATGCCTGAGCAGTTCCGCTCATTAGAGCCTATTTTGCGTGAGCGCTTTCGCAAGCAGTTAAACCGCGGCAAAGTAGAATGTAGCCTGCGATTCACCGCCAACCCGGCAGCCAAAAGCAATCTTACCCTGAACACCAAAATGGCCGGGCAGCTCGTGGCGCACGCCAAAGCCCTAATGGATATGGCCGATGTAAAACAGTTAAATCCTGTCGATATTATGAAATGGCCTGGGGTGATGGAAGCCGAAGAAACCGATATGGATACCATCTCGTCTGAGCTTTTAGCCGGTTTTGATAAAGCTCTGGAAGATTTTAAAGCCGCTCGCGCCAGCGAAGGTACGAACATGGCCGCGCTTATTGTCGAACGCTTAGAAGGCATTACTGCCCAGGCCGAAGCGGTGAAAAAGCAAATGCCAGACGTGATCCAATGGCAGCGCGATCGCATTATTGAAAAGTTTAACGACGCCAATATCGAACCCGATTCCGGCCGCGTAGAACAAGAACTGGTATTGCTAGCTCAGAAAATGGATGTCGACGAAGAAATCGACCGCCTGTTCTCTCACGTTAAAGAAACCACCAAAATCCTCAAAAAAGGTGGCCCACAAGGCCGACGCCTGGATTTCATGATGCAGGAATTTAACCGCGAAGCGAACACCCTGGGCTCTAAATCCATCAATACCGATATCACCGCTTCTGCGGTTGAGCTTAAGGTGTTAATTGAACAGATGAGAGAGCAGATTCAGAATATCGAATAGCCTTCTCAAGGTGTCGTAAGATTATAAAAATCACTTTGCAAGGCTTTATCAAAGTATAAACTGCATAAAGATCAGGTGCTGTTCGACCGGGCATTTGCCTATATAAAAGAATATTAAAAAATCAGTGAGCAAAAAATGCAAGTACTAGATGATATTTGGGCTTCAATAAAAGGAAATGCGAAATCTCGTATTAGCGACCCTATTATAGGAACATTTGTAGTTTCATGGGTTTTATGTAATTGGGATCGATTGGCTTTGCTAATTTGGGGAGCGGGTAAACTCGAAGCTAGAATAAATAAAATGTCAAAGGAAATGGCTTTTATAAATGAACCTTCACTTATTTGGAATAATTATGATCTATTAATATTGCCAGCTGTACTGACCATTGTTTACATTTTCTTTTTGCCAATGTTAGCTCATAAGATAGAGAAGGTTGTCAAACCTACGCAAATAAGAAGACATGACCATACAGTTGATTTGGATATCGATAAAGCTATCAAACAAAAAAAACTGAACAAAGCGCACTTAAGGGCCAACCCTTATAACGAATTTTTAGCTCAGGAAGTAAAAATTGATATAGAGCGTGAAAGAGAGGAGCTTGAATTAACTAGGGCTAAGGCAGAGGCCGCAAAAAATATGCAAATTGAATCGAAGGCTAAAGCAACAGCGGCTGAGATTGAATTAGAAAAAGTCGAATTAAAAGCTGAAAGGGATGCAAGAACTCTAGCAATTAGTACAGCAAAACAAAAAGCACAATTAGCCTCACATAGATTTCCTTCTGCGTATTTGTTTATTCATCTACTTTCCAATAGTTTAAAAGATGATGATGTTGTTATGTCACTTCATGGGTTGACTAGGTGTGTTGCAACAATTTTTGGTTATGACGATTTCAATGCTTTATTGAACGATAAGCAATTTAATAATGAAAACTTGGATCTCATGAAGTATATCTTGCTTGATACTGATCGTTTAGCACCAGATTTCTACGAGATATTGGAAGATGAAAATATTGAAGAATTTGACAGTGAGTGGCTTATTAGTCATTTAGAGATGGTCTTTGAACACTTGCCTTATGCGTTAGTTTACCCTGAGACATTGGCTGAAAGAGTACGAGACGAAATTGACGAAAACCGTTTTGAATTGCTAGACCATGATGGTGTGATTGGTGGAATGGCGGAAACAGATACTATTTTTGATGAAGTGGATGAAATCGTTAAAGATAATTTTGAATACGACATGAAGAGTCATGTGTTTGTCGTTTCATTATCTGGAACTGCAAGCGGAAGCCACAGAAAAGAGTCTGACATTCCTGGGCAGAGCGTAGACCTATCAATTGAAGCGAGATGTGGTGCAATTGTCGGTTGTTATGGTTTATCGGACTACGAAATATCGGCCAGCGCCACCCCTACCGATTATAGTGATAGACAATTTTCTATAATGACATAATACACAGCTTTAATATGTCGAGTGGTAACAAAAATGGTTACTATGAAATTAAATTAATCATTAATATTCTACTAGCATTATGTTTTTGCGAGTTATTTTTGTAGGTGTTCAGATCCAGAATATTGAATGATGCTGCTCACAATTAAGTTTTGATTGATGCCCGCTTTTTCCATGGCGGGTTCATTAACATTAAGGATTAACGGATTAAATAACCACGAAAGCAGTAAGGAAGTAAACGTGAGATCTAAAGGGAAATTAATTAGCTGGGATGCTAACAAGGGATTTGGCTTTATTGCGCCTACGACTAATGTGAGCGGCAAAAATGTATTTATCCACAAATCAGATTTTTCAAACTGCAAACGCACACCGCAAATTAACGATGTCATCACCTATACACTTTCCAGTGATAACAAAGGCAGAGCCTGTGCTATCGATGCTACGTTTTCCGGTGAAAAGCTCATCAAAAAACAGCCACAACAAACGAGCAAATTTAGTATCTACCTAGCCTTCTTTTTCCTAGTGAGTTTGACCTTTTATTCCATCTATGCAGGAATATCTCTAACGCTAGTTTTTATCTACCTTGGGCTAAGCGTATTTACCTATTTAATGTACGGCTGGGATAAGCACAAAGCTCAACATGGTGGCTGGCGCACATCAGAGAGCACCTTGCACTTATTTGCATTATTTGGCGGGTGGCCCGGCGCTACAATCGCGCAACAACTCATCAGGCACAAATCAAAAAAGAAGGAGTTCAGGTTATTTTTCTGGGTTACAGTGATTTTGAATATCGTTGCTGTGTGCTGGTTGTTAGGGCCGGATGGTATTGTAATTTTAAAAATGTTTGCTTAACTCGAATTGTGGGAATTCCCAGAGTAAAGATTTTGACAAATTGTAAGTATCGCGCACATTCTTTGATTTCCAGTGATGCAATATTGGTTGCACCATTCAAGACTTGACCCCAGCATTCTTACTAACTCATCATTGCCATATCATCGAAACTGGCAACGACAGTTCTCGATTCAAAGAATCATCGGCTGCAAAAATAAGAAAAAATAACTTGAGATATTTTCAAGATATTGGTCATAATAAGACCAACCTAGGCGGATCAGTTTTCAATGCAAATCGTGGATCAGTTTTAAGTGCAAATTAACAAAACAGAGTGTTATCAACGGTAATAAAAGTTCTTATACCGCAAGCTGAAGCCGATTAAACTCTGCTCTATTCAATGCTTAAGTTTAATTCAACTGTATCAGCTTTCTTATTAACTAAACTGATTAAGTACACAAACAATTTTAAGCTGAAATCAAGGAATGAATATGGCTAGAATACTGAAAGAATTATTCTTGTATACTGCTGATGAATCACACCAAACAAATCACGCTGCCGATAAAGACGGTTATGCAATTTGTTCTGAAAATATCCACTTAGACGATGAGTTTGTATATCTAGCAACAGGTGCAATTACTTGCTCAGAATGCGCAGAAATAATAAGAGTATGTAAAGGAATTCAAAACAGCGAAATATTGGACACTGTTAATGAGCACTCTTTCGCTCGGATTCATATACATTGAATGGAGTAAATTCAGTATATACGTCGTAACTCATACTCACCGTTGCGTTTGTTGACTTTCCCGATTTTCAATAGTACACATAATTCATTACATGTAGTGTAACTTTATGTACAACGGCCTATCCTGACCTTTTACAGCTGCATTGTTAGTTACAAGTAGCCAATTCATAGTAAATCAATTGACGTTGAGAATCATAAAACGCATAATGCGTCCTCCTTACAGGCTACATAGCTCAGTTGGTTAGAGCACATCACTCATAATGATGGGGTCCCAGGTTCGAATCCCGGTGTAGCCACCATGCGGACGTGGCGGAATTGGTAGACGCGCTGGATTTAGGTTCCAGTATCTTACGATGTGAGAGTTCAAGTCTCTCCGTCCGCACCATTTTTACTATACAGGGGTATAGCCAAGCGGTAAGGCAGCGGGTTTTGATCCCGTCATTCAGAGGTTCGAATCCTCTTACCCCTGCCAATTTCATTATCTTTGAAATTGCAAATCCTAAACGTGTCATTTCTTTCTGAAAAACTATGGTAGTATTAAATGCGATATTTAATTAAGTCAAAAAATAACAGGAAGTTAAATGTACTATCTAGATTATTCGGTGGTTGTAAAAGCACTTGATAAAGTAATAATTGAAAGAAAAAGCAAGATAGATAATGGAATAATTGGTACATTATATTGCTTTAAACACTCTTCTCAGCCTTCCGATAAAATTACAGAAAAGCGAATCCCATTTGACCCGAACAGGGTGACAATTGATCTAAATCATATATTTTCATTCTATGAAATTATTGAAGAGGATTTTGATCCAAAGTCATTTTTCATCCTTTCTAAAGATTTTGACTCTTCTATATTACAGCACTTAAAAGGTGAAAAGATCGATGCATTATCTTTAGCCGTTATTTTATTGCAATCAGAAGCATTCGAACAAGAATTGTTTGGTAGTGATTTAATATCATATTTTATTGAAAAGTTTAATTTACCTAAGGAGTTAATTGAAACTTGTTTTGAATCAACTAATGACTCAATTCAACTTGCTTACACCGACAAGCCAACCGATCTAAAAGCAAGACGAAAGCTTATCACGGAAATCATTCCTTACACCAAGAATAAACTTACTTTAGACTTGAAAGGTGGTTGGCTCAAAGTAGCTGCAGGTTCCTTTGGACAGGGGGCTTATGCTCAGAAGCTAACGACAACAAGTAATCTTAAAGACTTTATCTTTGTGCCCAAAGGAGAGTTGCAAGAATCACTAAGTTTCACAGAGCCAAAGGCCACTTCAGTAATTAGAACAAATGAATTAAATGTTCTTTTTTTTGGTCCATCAGGAACTGGCAAGTCAACAGAGGCAAGAAGAGAATTATCGCAAGATAAAGGGGTTGTAAGCCGAAATATTACACAAATTACATTTCATCCTGAATATAGCTATTCAGATTTTGTAGGAAGTTTAAAGCCAAATACTTTATATAAGAATAATATCGGCTCTTCATACTTTAGCTCACTTTCTGATAGTAAACCTATTTATAAAGATAAAGAGCCGGTTGTTGAGTTTAAATATGAACCCGGCCCATTCCTAAGTGCTTGTATAAAAGCGGCTAACGACGATCCATTAACACCGCACGCCCTGATAATTGATGAAATAAATCGCGGCAATGTACCTGAAATTATGGGAGATATTTTCCAGTTGCTTGATAGGGACTTGACCAATTATTCAAACTCAAATAGTGAGCTTTTAAAATATCTAAAAGAGCACGATAAGAATAATGTTTTTATTAATGGCCTTGTAATCCCAAATAATCTATATATTTATGCGACGATTAATCCCGCAGATCAAAATGTGTATCCTCTAGATACTGCTTTTAAAAGACGATGGAAACGTAGGTTTTGGGATATCAATTATACTCAAGAATACTGTAATGATTGGCGACTTTCGATTTGCAACAAAGATATACAGTGGCTCAGGTTTATTTCCTATATAAATTCGTATCTTACGACGAAATTACATTTATCAGAAGATAAGCAATTGGGGCAATTTTTTATTAAGCTCTCTTCCGAGAAGAATAAGCAAGAAATTGATGAAGAGACCTTAAAGGTAATTGGTTACTTATGGGAGGAAATTCCAAAAAGTAAGAGAGGGTTAATTTTTTCAGAAAACATCCATACTTTTAGCGATATATATAAACAAATAAATGCAAATGAACCCTTTTCAGTTTTATTTCATCAAGAATTAGCTAGCAACTTAAGCAAACTCATTACCCCCAAGACTTCCACTGATACAGATAATAAATAGCGTGGTAGGTAAAATGAGTTTAGTAAATATTCAAGTTGATGGTTGTGTGTTTCGATGCGAGGACTTATTTGCTGAAGAGCAAATAGCGAATTTGACTTCGAATAACCTCTTGAAATCAGCTTGTTCAGATAATAAATATAAGGTTAAAACAACATTCGTAGGCTGTATAGAGGTAGGCGATACTTTGTTAATATCATTACCTTATGGCATAACATCAAAACAATTGAATACAAATTATCCACATCAATTTAAATCACTGGTTGTAAAAGTAATAAAATCAATTAAACACTTCTCTCATCACTATTTAGGGAAAAACGAAATTGTTCAATCAGGTAAGCTTTCTGCAGCGTTGCTTATACTGGAAGATTATGAATTAAATGGCATTTTAACCAAGTATAACAAGCAAAACTTTGTTAGGGATAAAGGTAAAATTAACTGGAATAATACACTCAAGAAAAGTCAGCCATATAAACTTTCAAATTCTTGGATATATAAAGACTATTATAGAAAAACTAGTATGAAACATGATAATCATGAATTAACTTTAATTCATAATTGGGCTATTCATGAATCTTTAAATCTAGTTGAGTTTATTTCAGATGAGTTCAATTATGATAAGGATGACTTCGAATCTCACCTAACAAAAAGTGAAGTAAACGAAATAGTTTTCAAGCTATACCCTAAAACAACAAAGGATAGAGAGTTATATGTATTAGATTTAATATCGCAACTATCTAACGAAAAAGAGCAATATAGCATTAGTGCAATTTATACAAAAAACTTTAACTTAATTTGGGAAAAAGCACTACAGTTCACCTTGGGGCATGATTCAACTTTAAGGGAAGACATACCTAAAGTTAATTGGAATGATTGTAAGAAAATTACTGAAAAACTTGAAATAAAACCTAAAAACGAAGGTGGAGCCCCTGAAGTAGATATTATTTTCAAAAATAATGATCAGCTCCATGTTTTAGATGCTAAATATTATGATTTATTTAATGCAGGTACACGACCAGGGCTTACAGATTTGTGGAAACAGTTTTATTATGGGCAAGCATACCAGGCTATATATAATCTAGATATGCTACCCAAAAATGGTTTTATATTTCCATATTTCACGCTGCTAAATGAAAACTCATTTAGAATTTTCTCTGAGGTTTTATATTCAGTTGAAAAGGAAAGCGGAGCCTCAAAAGAATTAACCAAAATCCCTGCATTCGTAGCGTCAATTTCAGATGTCCTAGAGGCTTACTTATCTGATAAAAATTTAATCGATGATTATTTAAATGCCTCAATACAGAGTTAACCAGTCTTCTTCAATAAAGAAGACTCTGTGCTTTGTGCAATCCTTAGAAATTGTAACATATCAGATACAACAGACTCGACAACCTTCACGCAGACAGAGTTTCCTAGTTGCTTAAACGCTTGAGCATCTGAAACGGGAAACTCCAAATCGGACGGGAAAGCTTGTAATTTCAAACATTCTTTTACTGTTAAATATCTTTTTAGATCCCATAATTTCGGTCTTCTATTTGCAATTATAGCGGGAGCATAAGTATTCGAGTGCACATAATATGCCTCTTGAATCTGTGTTTTAGCGCGATCACCTATATGAAACCTTAAAGTTTTATCAGGTTTTAAATATGAGTAGACGCCAAACCTACCTTTCTTGGTGTCAGGAGCATATTTTGAATTATCATGTTGAACTCTTTTGTCTTCAAAGAAATTCATATTCTTAAAATGAAAATCAATGCGTTCAAGCTCAAAGTCTGCAATTTTATTTGATTTATTTATTTCAACACTGTCATCTATAATATCTAGAAGTTTTGGTTGTAAATTTAAATTACCCTTATTAAGAGAAAACTCTGAAATATCAGTTTTGATTAAATCATTTCTTATTCCAACGCAAAACCATCTTTCTCTGTATTGGGGAACACCAAAATGATAACTGTTTATAATATCATCGAATAGTGTATACCCTAATTCGGAAAGAGTATCGCGAATAACTTGAATAGTAGCACCTTTATTGTGGGACTTTAGTCCTTTCACATTTTCTAAAACTAAAGCTTGAGGCTTGTGGTGAGAAAGAATTTTGGCGACATGAAAAAATAAAGTGCCACGGGTTTTATCTTCAAACCCTTCATTTCTTCCGGCATAACTGAAAGGTTGGCAAGGAAAACCTGCAAACAAAATATCAAAATCGGGAATTGTATTTAATTTTTCTTCAGAGGCTGTAAATTCAGTAATATCTCCAAAAGGCTTTTCACCATACCAATGAGAGTATGTTTCCTGAACAAATTTATCACTGTCCGAAGAATAAACACACTTTAAACCCTGTTTTTCAGCGGCTTGTCTGAACCCTCCGATTCCGCAAAAGAGATCTATAAATCTCAGAGAGTTAGGTTCATTTTTTTCTGTTTTCTTTGCTGTTAATGGAACTATTACATCTTTCATATTATTATCACCCATTAGCCATTTTGACAAAGCTTCCTCACTTAAACGCCATTGTTTACCAACTTTTCGAGCGGGAATTTGGTTTTGTTTGATTGAACGGTAAAGAGTTGATTCAGAAATGTTCAAGAAATCAGACGCTTCTTTAATATTAAAAATTTTCATGCTGCGTGGCTTTTTTGATGCTCGTTTTTGGTCAACTTTATCATGTACTGTATATTCATACAATTGTTATTTTGATACTGTTTGAACCAGAGGGGGCAAGAATACCGATACTGAAAGTGAGAATATATAAATTTTTGTTGATCGTCGATTCAATGGCTACGTAGAGAGCTCAACCCTTGTCATCCGAGGCAATATGAAAAGCCCAAAACTTGATTTTAAGGTCAGGGTGAAGGTTGTAACGCATTGATTATAATGGATATTGTAGGGTGTCTTTATCTGAAGAGCGTTTAAGGTGAATTAGTTTCGACTAGATCTGACAGTTACCCAAAATCTGTTCAAGGGTGGATTCCTCATGTCATCACACTTATTCAGGCTAACGCCTAAACTTATTTTCTCGGTGATAAGCTAAATAGTCTTGGTGCTGTTTAACTAATAAAATATTCATATCTTTATGTATTCCTAATGTCTGACATTCCTCGAGGTATTCGGAAATCAGTATATGTCCTCTTTCATTAAAGCTGATGTAACCTAAATCAAAAGCTTTGTCGATGTTTGCGAGTAACAGCAGCCCATTGAATGGATCTAGACGTTCTTGATTGTCTGAGTTAGCCCAAGGTTTTATGTGTGAGGCTATTAGAAATGAGTAGTTTTGAAATTTGGTTACAGCACAACCTTGCCAATGACTAATTAATTCCTCTCTATAACGGCCTTGTCCTATTCGCGTATTAACCATGACTGTTTTTTGAGTGTCAGGAATGTTTTTATCTAGAATAATTTCATCAATATCATGTTGTACATCAGCTTGTGTAATATCGGATAAAAAGTCTCTATAGCTTCTGATGGCGGCGCTATACATTCCTTTGCCACGCTTGTCTTTTTCAACGAACTCTCTTACTTCATATGTTTTACTAACGACATTCTCATATTCAACATATGAACCAATACTCAATAAACTCTGTTTTGTTAAGCCGGCTTCATTTAACCAATTAGGAATAGAGTTTTTAAGGGCGCCAACATAGTTATTGATCGTTTTCTCTGATTTACCAATAGATTTAGCCCAGCGACCATATTGTACTTCTAGAGTGTCAAGGTTGGCTGTTAAAGCATTTCGCAAAATGGGGGCGGTATTGGGACTTTTAAGATATTCGAATAGAGCGTCATCAAGGTACGCAAAGTTTACAAGCTTACGCATGTTAGCATCTGAAGGTGATTTAGACGGTGACTTAAGTGCATCAAAAGAAGCTCGATTATCAGGTGAAACATTTAAATGCCAAAATCCTGACGTCTTCAAATGGTAAAATGGTAAAAATGGACTGTCTGTATCATTGCCCTGCTTTAACCTTACAAAATGCCAACTAAAACGCCTTTTTAATGTTTCATCATAGTGAATTCGATTATCACATATATACCCTTGCTCAATTAAATCCATGACAGCAAACATCATACAAATTTTGTGTGGGCTAGCTCTTCCTGAGGATTTATTAGGTCTTAGGCTTTGAAGTTTATCGTTATAAAATGCTAATGTCATTGAGTTAAAACCTCGTGTTCGTTACAAGGGATATTGTCGATATTACCATCCGCTTATTTCCCTAAAACAACTGTCTGCCAAACCACATTACCACGGCCTAATTGATCTCTTATTAAGTCAGTTGTTAATAAAACCGATAGACCATTGTCCGCAGCTAAATGGCACACCTCTTCAGTACTTAACTGAAATGCAGTTCTCCCATCACTGAACTCACCATGCCGTAAGGTAATCACTAGTTTACCTCCAGGGCTTAATAGTGATGCCATATTCTGCAGCGATATAGCACGTTCATCTGATGATAAGTGCATCCAAACTGCGCTTAGTAAGATCAGATCAAACTTAATATCTAGCTTTTTGATTTTCTCTAAGTCGGGTAATCTATCTTGATACCATGTTATGTTACATTTCAACGACTTTTCTTTAGCTAGCGCAATTAAAGCTTTAGCAGGTTCAACTGCATATACTTGCAATCCTTGCTCGGAAAGATAACGCGCATCACGGCCTGAACCAGCACCGACATCCAACACCATCCCCTGCTCTGGAATTTCTTCGAGCCAGTCTTTGTGCACCGACTCAAAAGGAACATTATCGTATTGCTCAGCGAGCGCTTCGGCATTGTTTGAATAATATAAGATGTTCTTTTCCATGAACGTTTAACGTCCTTCTGTCCAATTCCATTGACCAGAATCTATCTTATCTGAATTTCACTAGAAAATAACTTAGTTAATACCATTGGGGTTTCCAGGCGCGATCGATTACACCCTGGGCACAACTAAGACAATCACCAGGAAGATAAATAGAAAAATAATTAGAAAAATAAATAGGAAGATAACCAGAAAGGTAGCCACTGGCGATCACTTTTCATTGTTCTTTCAATGGGATAGCAAATATTGCCCCCCGCGATGCCTCTATCCCATCACTATCATTACCTCGTTCATAATTGGCATAGCCACTGGTGCCATCAAGATCTGCAAACTGGCACTATGTATAAAAAATGAACAGTTTAGTATCAGAGTAAGCCTTTATTTATTGCCCCAATAAGGACAAGTTGGGCATGCCGTAACGCGGTATGTTTCTGGACGAACTCTACACATATTGGCGAGCATAACTATCAAGTTGTAATGCATATAGTTATTGATTTCATAGTTAAAATACTAAATAAGGATCAAAAATGAATTGTTTCAACATACGGTCACTCGCCTTGGCGATGGCATTATCAACAGTTTCGATAGGTGCAGTCGCAGATGTTATTGAAGACTTTGAAGATGGAGATTTTGCCGGGTGGACTACCTCCGGCACGGTTGCCATTAATACCCAGAAAACCATAGGCAATTACTCAATGCGCCTTAGAGGTGGAGCCACTGCCGAGCGCAGTTTTGCCGCCGATGGCGATGTTACCGTGGCACTCGCGGCAACCAGTTTAGAAACCAACAACTTTTGTGATGTGTATGTATCAGAAGACGGGGTTAACTGGGGTAGCTCGTTAATTACCTTAAATAAAGTTCAGGATAATGGTACGTTCACTACCGCAACCACGACAACCAATGGTGGCACCACCTATATTCGTTACGTGCAAACCGGCTCTGCCGCCGATTATTGCTATGCCGATGGCATTAGTATTGTTGGCGCCGGTGTACCAACACCAAGTGTGGGTGTTTCTGGAAGCGGTAGTTTTGGCGATGTGTTAGTTGGCGATAGTGCCACGAATACCATTACCGTTAGCAATACCGGTAATGCCAATTTAGATGTCTCTGCTATTAGTGGCATCAGCGGTGCAAGCGCACCATTTAGCCTGGCCAACGATAACTGCAGCAACAGTGCTGTTGCACCTGACAGCAGTTGTTCATTTGATGTGGTATTTGCGCCAACAGCGGAAACAGCATCTTCTGCAACGTTGACGATAGCCAATAACGACAGCAACCAAACGGTTGCATTGAGCGGCACCGGGACAGGCACGCCACCGGAACCACCAGAGCCGACAGGGGATTTGCATGTGTTCACCGGCAGCGGTAACGTCGCACGTACTGCCTTGACGATAAATGACTTAAACGGATCTAGTTTAAGTGTGATGGACTTTTCTCATTACAGCCATGGTGTTGCGGAAATTGATGCGGATAATTCTAATGCCCAGGAACCCACCAATACCTTTGAAGGCCGTCTGGTACTTAATGGTGGCAATGCCACAGCATTAAACTTTAACGAACAAACCTCAGGAAGAGGGCAAGCGGGCAATTATAATAGCCCAGGAACACTACCTGCTTTTGATTTTGAGTTTGTGCAAATTGGCTCGCATATTATTCCGAAAACTCGTGGTTTAATTGTCAGTGGTAATATTGGCTCGCCCGATTTTCAGGACTGGAACTATATTCTCGAACCTGGCCGAGTATGGAATGAAACCAATGACGCCGGTTATAGCCGGGTAGCTATCCCGTTTGCCTTGCAGGAAAATCAGGCCAACTGTACTCACAACGGGGTGATCACCTTCGCCTTTAAAGATGACGGTTCAATTACCAATGCTGCCGTGCAAATTGGTGGTGAGACCTGCTTATATTTTCAATATGACTTAACCGGTTTAGTGTCTGCCAATTATGTACAAGGAACTGTCTCCGGTGCGGCGACCATCATCACGGATTATGAGGCGGAAGTGGCCAATCGTATACCGGTAAAACCGATTGCGGAATTAGCAACGGATTACCCTGCGAGTAACGTAAACGTGGCAAATATTGGTTCCGAGCAATCGTCTGCACCTACCACCCATGGGGTGTTGTACAACGGTGTGCATTATGCCGGCGCCTGTAGCACTCGCCATGGCGACTACCCATTCTGTGAAGTCATGAGTTTGCCTTCGTATTCTACTGCGAAAACGGCGACCGCTAACTTTGCTTTCGCGTTACTCGTTGAGCAAAATAGCGCTGCCCGCAATATCATGGTTTCGCCAAATGTAAGCGAGTGTCAGGATGGCATTAATGGTACCAGTTCTATCTGGAGCGATGTTTCCGTAGAAAATGCTCTGGATATGGCGACGGGTAACTATCGCTTAGCGTCTTATCAAGGAGATGAAGGCAGTACTGCCGTGGTTAACGAGTTTTTCTTAACCTTTACTCATGATGAAAAAATCGCCCATTCCTGTGAACGTTATATTCGCAAATCCTTACCAAACACCCACTTCTCGTATCATTCATCAGACACTTACATAGCGGGTGTGGCCATGGATAACTACAGCAGCGGCGATTTGTTCGACAAGCTGGTTGATGAAGTGTACAAGCCATTAAACCTTAGTCCGGTAACATACACCACAGTGCGAACGGAAGGCTCAGTAGCCGACCCGTATTGGAGCCATGGTTTAACCTGGCACGCGGATGACATGATTAAGCTTGGTCAGTTTATTAATGACCGCGGCGTGATTAATGGTCAGCAAGTGTTAGATCCGAGCATTATGGATGACATGCTTGTCAAAGGCGGCGATCTTGGTTTAGAAACCTATGGTTCTGAATCTAATTACCTGAATGGGGTTTGGACATATGATATGGGGCAACGCTCTTCTCCGCTGTGTCCGGTAGGTTCCTGGGTGAGCTACATGTCAGGTTACGGCGGTATCGGTGTGGTTATGTTTCCGAATGGCGCAGTTTATTATTATGTGAGTGATAGTGACGCCTACGCGTTTGGTGGTGCGGAAGCGGAGCTGCATAAAATTAGCAATATCTGCGGTAATTAATACCTAAAACTTTCTAATGCAGAGCCCCGTTGGCATTCAGTCCGCGGGGCTTTTTTGCTTGTTATCTTAAGCTCCATCGCAATGACGTTTGCTTGGAGCCGGGCAGGAATACCAAGGTGGTTCTCAAGTCATTTTACCTATATGGTTAGATTATCTTTTGCACAATTTTTACTGCAAACCTTTTACATGGAGAGTTTGAAATGTTTTTAACCAGGTTGAAAAACTATTTGCTGAATAAAAATTTCGGTTCGTTTTTAATCGAGTTTTGTATCTTGATACTGGGGGTGTATTTGAGTTTGCAGGCTAACGAATGGCAGAACAATCGAGCAAACCGAGCGTTAGAAGTACAGTACCTTGATCGCCTGCAGAATGATTTTCGAAAAAGTAGCGAGGGACTGGAAGAAAGCATTCAACGAATCGAATTGTCGCTTGAAAAAATATCCTTCGGGCTAAGCATTTTAACCAAAGAGACTCGCAACGAAGAAGATTATCACAAGGTTTTTGAAGCGCTGCAAAGCTCATCGATTACAGGCAGCTTTTCGGTTTATTTAGGTACCTTTGAAGAATTAAAAGATACCGGTTATATGCGTCTGATCGAATCGCGAGAATTGCGGGAGAATTTAGGTAACGTCTGGCAAAAGAAAGTTTCAATTTCTCAAATTACCAACATCCGGAATTTGCTGCGCAGTGATGCATTCCCAGTGATGGCCAAATACATTAAACCCCTTGAAGGCAACCGAATCACATTTGATTCAGAGTTAGTAGAGCAAGATCCCAGAGAGTTGTATGTTGCTATGAGTATTATTCTTTCAAATTTAAAATACGATTTAGAAGATTCGAAAGAGCTGCATGAGACTATAAACAACTCTCTTGTTGTCATTAGCAATGAGATTGATGCGAAGAGTTAACCGAATACATTGAAGGCCTCATGCTGTGGGCTCGGCTTTGATTTCCAGTCGTGGCTGGAAATGACGGTTGAGAGTCTGGCGTTTAGGAGAATGCGAGTACTAGGAGCGTAGGCGTGCTAGGAATGCAATGTGCTGCTTTGGAAGATGGGGTCAGCGCATGAATCGGATAAATTGACAGTGTCGATTCAAGATCTGACCCCGGTTATTCTGGCCACTGCTGTTACTGCGCTAGCATCGCCAAAAACTCATCATGGCTTGGCAAGCTGTCGACAATGCGGGAATAGGCATTTTCGATTTGCTGTAACTCAGAGATGATTTCCCTGGTGGAAAATTGCGTGGTGAGCGGGTGTGTGGTTTTTGGCAACATGCCCTGACCATTTAACACCGATAACCAGTTTAACTCACTGAACAGCTCATTGTTCTCCCGGAACAGGTTGCCGTTTTGCTGATACATTGCCATTTTATTTTGCAATGAATCCGGCACGTCCATGTTTCTGCAATAGTCCCAGAACGGGCTCTGATCGTTATCGGTAAGCTTGTAATGCAGGATAACGAAATCGCGGATTGATTTGATTTCGTCATTAGCGAAGCGATTGTAGGCATCAATGTTCGATTGATTAAAGTTTTTATCCGGGAACAAGCTTAGTAAACGGAATATTGCCGACTGAATCAATTGCAGGCCGGTAGATTCCAGTGGTTCGATAAAGCCCGCCGAAAGGCCAATGGCCAGACAGTTCTTTCTCCACGGCTCAGGACGACAGCCGTTTACCCAGTGCAAGTGATTTGGCTCGGTAATAAGCTCTTCATTGACCAATGACTGCAGTTTTTCAACCGCCTGCTCCTTGGACATAAAGCGGCTGGAATAAACCAGGCCATTGCCCATTCTATTTTGCAGTGGGATTTGCCAGCGCCAGCCATGTTCATGGGTGATGGCTTTGGTATAAGAATTTATTTGTCGCTGACTTTTCGACTGGATAGCAACGGCGCTATCGCAAGGCAGCCAGTGTCGCCAGTCTTCATAACGGGCATGTAAGGTTTTCTCGATAAGCAGCGCTTTAAAACCCGAACAATCGATAAAAAAGTCACCGGAAATTTCCCGGCCATCATCAAGGACTAAGGACTGGATAAAGCCATCGCTGTTTAACCGCGCCTGCTCAAATTTTCCTTCAATGCGCTCAACACCACGCTGTTCGGCGTATTGGCGTAGATATTTGGCATAGGCAACTGCGTCGAGATGAAACGCGTAGTTTAAGTGATCGATGGGAAAGTTAGGGATATTGAGCTTAGGGCTAAATTTGTTCTGCTGCGCCGCCATCCCTTCCATATTGTATTTCACTAACTCGGCGACATCTTCACCGGCGAGTTTGGCTTTTAACCACATTTGATGAAACGGAACACCATTTTTATTCAGGCCATATGGGCCAAATGGATGCAGGTACTTGCCACCTTTAGTCCAGCCTTCAAACTCGATACCTAACTTGAATGTGGCATTGGTGGCCTTAATCAATTCCTGCTCATTAATCTCTAAAAAGCGATTGAAGTCGTGAATGCCGGGTATGGTTGCCTCGCCTACAGACACAGTACCGATTTGCTCAGATTCCACCAAACAGATGTTGAAATGATTGCTCGGCAGGGTATTCGCAAGTGCGGCTGCGGTCATCCAACCGGCGGAGCCCCCACCTAAAATAACGACATTAAAGGGTGAGGCTGATGGTTCGTTTTCTTTCTGTGCTGTGGAATTTGTCTGCATTGTTGTTCTTGTTTTTAGTCTGTGGCGATGAAAAATGGCATGGGGTTAGAGCGTGAATCGCAATATTGGAATGGCAAGATTCAAGATCTGACCCCAAATACACTATACCCAGATTAAAGCGCTTCAGAAAGCCCACCCACCATATTCATAATATGCAGTTTTTTGGGGAACCCTAAACATTGGCACGCGATTAGCGATACAGCAAGGTTGGCAGCCACATGGATAATTCAGGGATAAAGGTGACCAACAACAATACGATAACTAATGGTATTAAAAATGGAATGGTGGCTCTGGCGCAGTCTTCAAAAGGCACATTAGAAACGCGCGAGAGCACATAGAGCACCATACCAACGGGCGGCGTTAACAGGCCAATCATCAGGTTCAATACCATCATCACGCCAAAGTGCACGGGATCTATGCCTAAGCTAATGGCGATCGGCAATAACACTGGCGTTAATATGGTGATGGCGGCGATGGTTTCCATAAAGCAACCGACCACAAACAGAATGAGCGTCATCAACAACAAGATGGCAACTTTACTATCAGTGACGGTTAGCATCCAGGCGGTGAAGTCTGCGGTTACGTGTTGGCTGGTCAATACCCAGGAAAATATTGCGGCACCGGCAATGATCATCAAAATAATGCTGGTGGTCTCTATGGTTTCCATGCTGACTTGAACCAGCTTTTTCCAGGTTAGGGTACGATAAACAACCGTACCTAAAAATAACGCATAGGCAGTGGCAGCAATAGCCGCCTCGGTTGCGGTGAAAATGCCGAACAGGATGCCGATTATGATGATGACCGGTGTCATTAGTGATAAAAACGCGGCCTGAAATGTGGTCGTTAAGCGAGTCATACTAAAACCGGCATCTTTGGGGTAGTTGCGCTTTTTAGCGTAGTACCACACCATCGCCATCAGTGCGATGGCCATTAATAAACCCGGGATAAAGCCTGCAGCAAATAGCTGACCGATGGATGCACCGGCCATTACCCCATAAATAATCATCGGTAGACTCGGAGGGATAATCGGCCCTATGGTGGAAGATGCGGCAGTGACACCCACAGAAAAACCCGCATCGTAGCCTTTTTCGCGCATGGCTTTGACTTCGATCGCACCTAAACCACCGGCGTCAGCAACGGCAGCGCCGGACATTCCGGCAAACATGATCGAAGCACTTACGTTGACATGCCCTAAACCACCGCGCAACCAACCGACCATGGCATTCGCAAAATCGAAAATGCGGCTGGTTATGCCAGCGGAATTCATTAATGCGCCGGCCAGAACAAAAAACGGAATGGCAAGCAGTGGAAAGCTATCGATGCCGCCAACCATACGATGCAGTACCACTAGCTCTGGTACTTGCCCGTAGACAATGATGGCCAGTAAGGCGGAACCGGCTAATGCAAATGCAACGGGAAAACCGAGAACGATCATGACAAAAAGAGAGATAAAAAGCGTTGCGATAACCATAGGTTTTCCTATCTATTTTCGGATATTGGTTGTAATGAACGTTAGTCCTGGTTGCATGAGGGTGATTGCTCTAAGAGTTGGTTTGGCTGTTTCAATAGATTCAGGAGAAGCTGTATGCTTCTGCCTAACATAATGAGCAGGCTTGCCAATACAATCCCATAAAGCACACTGATAGGTACATCGAGTGACGCCATTTTGTGAATGTGTAATTGCGGTATGATTTGCGCAGCAAAGTAGGCGAGCGTAGCAATCAATAAAACGTTAAGGGTTGCAATAAGCTGATAGAGGCGAAAGGAGACTTTGGTCGGTAACCATCGATGAAACAGGGCAACAAAAATATGGCTATTCTTGCGAATGCCGATACAGGCCCCCATAAAACCCAGACAAATGAGTTGATAACGCGCCACTTCTTCGGTCCAACCCAGAGGCGCGGCAAAAATAAAACGACTGATAAACTGGGAAAATACGGTGATCGCTAATAGCCAAAACAGGGCAAATGCAATCCAGTCTTCAAAGCGATAGTTGGCATAGTCAAATACAGGCTCATCGTCTTGATGGAAGCTTAACGTGGTCGAGCTATCCGCATTTTCTGCGGCTGAATTATTGGATTTTTTGTAATCGGTCATAAAATTCAGCACCTAATTGATGTTTAATCGTTGCATGTTGAGGAAGCGTTTTCTCGCGAAACAATGCCCTGTCTACCGTTAACACCTTGGTTCCCTGCTTTTCAAACCAATCGATTAACGCCAGTTCCGCATGACGCGTGTCTGCAGATACGCCCTGTGCAGCCTGTTTCAATACCGAGGCAAAAATCTGCTTGTCCTGTTCGCTCAGAGATGACCACAATCTGTGGCTCAAGACCGTGAGGATGGAACCTTGCAAATGCCCCGTAAGACTAATATATGCTTGAACCTCATAGAATTTTTTCGCTTTAATGGTCGGTAGCGGATTTTCCTGCGCATCTACCACACCTTGCTGTAACGCTAAATAAACTTCGGAAAAGGCGATCGGGCTAGGGTTTGCACCGACGGCCAACGGAAACATTTTGTAGATGCTGGCATTAGGCACACGCAATTTAAGGTTTTGCATTTGTGCTGGCGTGGTTATCGGTTTATTGGAGGTTAAGTGGCGCTGCCCATAATAATTATTACCAATAACCTGATTGCCATGGGTGGCCTGTTTATAGCCTGCAATCATTTCATTAAACAACGGGCTTTCGGTAAAGCGTTGCCAGTGCTGATAATCACGGAATATATAGGGCAGTTCTGAGAGTGACATTGGCGGATACGTTTGCCCGGCAAAGCTGGTGCCCGTATAGATAATATCCAAAGTACCTAAGGTTAAACTTTGGTTGAGCTCGGCTTCTTTGCCCATGATTGAGGTTGGGAAAACATCAATGTTATAACGACCGTCTGTTTGCTTATGAATTTGGTCAGCTGCCCAGAGCGCCCACTTGTGCAGGGGTTCGGATGTTTCGTATACATGGCCCCAGGTTAATCTTTTCACCTCTGGGTGTTCGGCACTGGCATTGCCAGAAACCATTGCATAGGCGCTAATCAGCAGTACAGACAATGCCCACAGCGCTCGGCTCGTGTTAACCTTGTTTTCTGTTACTACAGGGCGTGACTTATTAACAAAAAAGTACGAAACAAAAGACATGAATAGAACGTTGTTATTGTTGTTTAATGTTAACAATTAAACATTAGTTGCTTGAAAAAGCAACGCTAAGGCCGAAAAAAGGAACAAAAAACAGACGCGATAGCGCAGGCCTAGCCGTGCAGGCGGCTGTGCAGATACCTGTGCAAGTACCTGTGCAAGTACCTGTGTAAGTACCTGTGCGAGAGGCTGTGTTAGATACTATACAAGAGGCGGTGTTAAATACTAGGCAAGTAGCTTTGCATGAATTCGAGCAGCCCCTCTTATCTCAGGTGTTTACAGCGCCTCAGTAAGCCCTTCAACCATATTGATCACTTGTTGCATCTGCGCACCATCACGGGATTGATATTCCGGTCCCGTATAACCCCACCAATCCCAACAAGCATTAGGGTTTAATGGCGCATAGCTGGATTTAGTTTGTGGATACAAAACGACGATATTGTTGGTGGCGGCCCAAGGGTTTAGCCCACTATCGGTGATATAGGCCTGATCGATTGCTTCGGCATTTTGTTTACAGCCATGTAATGCAATGTGTACTCGGCATTCTTTACCGCTCGCACAGCTGTCAGGAACGAAAGCATAACCAGTGTCGGCAAGCGTATTGTCCTGACCTTCACTGACGAAATCTGCCTGGTGAATTTCAATCACTTTTCCGCTGTTCGATTCGGTCTCAGACATCGTCTGAACTTTGTTATTAAGCTTGCCATATAAATGCGTTAATAGTTTGCCGGCTGCATCGTAGTCACATTGATTGATAAAAGGCTCGGCGGTGGTGTCGCATTGTACGCCACTATTTTCAGTTGGGAAGCCATGACCAACCTTGATATTAAATTCAGCGGCTGGCGCGGCTCCGAGCTGAGTATAGAAATCAACACTGGCCTGTGTCACGTTGTCGTTAACACGGTTGTCGGCGCTGCCATGGAAAATCCAGACGGGGTGATTTTTGATATTGTTAAGCGATGCAATACTGCCCTGCTCCTCCGCCTGTTTCGCAAGTTCGATTAACGGCGCAACATCCATGGGTTTTTTAACGGTCATACAAGCACTTAACGCGGTATTGAGGTCGCCTTTAGCACAACCATATGGGCCACCGGCAAGTAATGCTGCACCCTTAATTTTATCGGAGTAGGCGATGTGTAATTGATGCGCCATATAGGCGCCGGAAGATAACCCGGAAACTGTGGTTTGCTGCAAATTCAGATTCAAATTCCGGCTCGGCATGTTCTTCCCATCCACATTATCATTCAGGTTTGCAGCTGGTGATGATTCGGTTGGGTTGTCCTTTAAAGGTTTTTCACTTTCTGTGCATGCTGCCGTGGTCAGGGCAACGGCAATCGCCATTAATTTAATTTTCATCGTTCTGTTCATGGCTTTCATCCTAGCTTTCGTCCTGGTTTTATAGTTGTTGTTTGAATTGTTTCAATATTTCGTGCTTTGTGATGCATTTAACCACGCTAACACTAACCTACTGAAAAAAGTATCGACATCCAATGAGCACCGTCCAACCGGCTTCTTTAAATCCTGCTTCATCAAATCAATATCATTAATTCAATATCATTAAATCAATATCATTAAATCTGGGTCATTAAAAAGCAGGTTTATGGTTTTGAGTTTACTGGCAATGTGTGCAATTTAAATGGTGTTTGCCTAGTACTTTAGTACTGTATTGAGTTCATACGAGTGAACCTTTTTTATCGGGAAATTTTATTACATCCCTTTATAAACAATGCGTTATGTTTTTGTATCCCTACCCTTCGTAGAATAAAAACTCAAATATCACTGGCTGGATAATAGTCAACCTTAGTGCTCATAATGAATGCACTTAAAGGGTGCAACCGATGACGATAAACCCTGTGCCCTGTTAAGTCATGAAACTAAATGATTCAAACACTTAGAACGACAACAAGGTAAACACAATGAAAAAAACAATAACGTTAGGTGCCTTGCTCATGGCAAGCACCAGCCTGTTGTTCGCAGCGAAATCGATAGCGGGGAGCTGGCAGCAAAACGTCAATATTGGCGGTTTTAGCAGCGTCAATATTTACACCCCGGATTCGACATCTGCGATTGGCGACGGAAAGTCCTTAATGATTGTTCTACATGGATGTGTACAACCGATTAGCAACTATTTGACGGCAAATCTGGAAGATGCCGCAGAGCAGCATGGTATGGTTATCGCCGTACCGGATGCAATGAATAAAGCCGGCTACAGCTGCTGGTCTTATTGGCAAGGTGCGATTAATCGTACCTCCGGTGATTATAAAAATCTGATTAACCTGGCGAATGCCATGAGTGGCGATGTTACTCGCGATATCGACCCGGATCAGGTTTATCTAACCGGTCTTTCTTCAGGCGGTGCTTTTGCACAACAAGCCGCTTGCGTCGCCCCGGATATTTTTGCCGGCGTTGCACCCAGTGCTGGACCTACGTTGGGAACCAGCTCAAATGGTGCATTAAATACCTGTGAAGTGGTGACCAGCTCAACCTTTAAGTCTCGTTGTGAATCTTACGCGGGTTCTTATTCAAACCACCTGGACGATCAAATTGCCGTGGTTGGTCATGGTACCGCAGATACCACCGTAGATACCTGTTACAACCAACAAAACGCCAATGGATATGCGGCCGTTTATGGAGTGACGCAATTATCGGGCACCAATACCCTTGCCGATGATGCAACGCGTACTGCATCCGAAACCCTTTGGAGCAATAATCGTGTGGCGATGATTTGGTTTGATGGTTTGGATCACTCCTGGTCGGGCGGTGCTGGCGCTTCCGGGCAGTATGTGGCGGGCAACAGCATTAACTTTGCCACCTATCTGGGGCAGTTTTTCGCAGATAACAACCTCAGGGTTGATCGTAACGCCGGCCCAGTGATTTCCAATCACGCCGCGATAGATAATACGGGCAGCTTGCTGGTATCCGGTTATGCCGTGGATGCCGAGGGAAGTGTCGGCAATGTGGCGATTCGCGTTTATGCCCTGGATTCCGGGGCTCCGGTGTTAATGGAAACCATCAATACCAGCGCGGCACCATCCGATGGTTATTATTCGGCGAGCTCAGCGACGTTAAATGATGGCCTGTACTTAGTGGAAGCTCAGGCAACGGATAACGAAAGTAAAATGGGTGATATTGCCTCGTTTACGGTTCGTGTCGGGCCAGAGCCTGCGGCAGAAGCACCGGTCATAAGCGGTATTAGCGTTGCGGTTGTTGGTCAGTGTGCGACGGTTACTGGTACCGTGGTGGATGCCAATCAGAACCTGCAATCGGTAACTGCGGCTTTTGCTAATGGCTCAAATTCGGCAACAGTGAGCAATAACGCCTTTACGGTCGAACAGTGTAATCTTCCAGGGGGCAATAATTCGGTTACCGTGACGGCAACCGATACTACCGCAATGTCATCATCCGAGAGCGCAAGTTTTACCATCGATGCCGGGCAAACGGGTGATTACAATTATCACATTAACGAAGGTCATATTACCTGGGGCTCTGGTTATTCAGCATGTTATTTAGCGTTCGGCACCAGTGACTTTACTATGCGTGAATATCCGGCAGGTACCAGCCAATGTAACTGGGTTGCAGATGGCGAGCCAAGCTGTAAAGGCCCGAATCAGGCTTGCTCTGTGCCCACGACGCCGTTAGATAGTGATGGCGATGGTGTCGCTGACAGTTTAGATAATTGTCCAAACGCGGCAAATGCCAATCAAGCGGATAATGACAATGATGGTATCGGTAATGTCTGTGACTCTACACCGGATGGCAATATCCTGGATGCCGATAACGATGGTGTCAATGACTCAATTGACAACTGTCCGAACACCGCCAATGCGGATCAGGCGGATAACGATAATGACGGCATTGGCAATGTATGCGATGCAACACCAGATGGCACTATTGCAGATGCGGATTCCGATGGTATTGAAGATGCTTTGGATAATTGCCCGTTAATTGCGAATGCGGATCAGGCAGATGCTGATGCCGATGGCACCGGTGATGTTTGTGATGCAACGCCCAATGGTGATTTTGCTTGTGTTGAATATACGGCGAGCAATTACAGTCATGTGTCGGCGGGTCGAGCCACCAATAACTTAGGTATCGCGTATGCGGTGGGTTCCAATGACAACCTTGGTTTGTGGAATATCTTTATTACCACGACATTGGCGCAAACGAGCGATGGCTATTATGAGCTAGGCAGCTGCCCGGCAAACTAATGCAATAGTCATTCGTTTTAATTTTTACGTACTTTAAGTTTTATCTGTTTGACCTAAGCCCGGTACCAGAAATGGTATTGGGCTTTTTATATTATTCACACCTAAATTTGCCTTTTAGGACATTTAAATTGCATTTGATGAAATAAAATGGAGAGTTTTCGGGTTTAATAGATATTGGAAAACAAATACCTATTTAACAACTAGTTAAGCAAGTAGTTAAACAGGCACTTAAACCAGCACAAAAGCCCGGAATAATAACCATGAATAAAGCCATTTTTGTTTTTGTACTCGCCTTGCCATTAACCATACTTACGGGTTGCGGCGGCTCCGGTGGTTCTAATGATAATGCTACCAACGAACCTGCTACACCAACCCCTCCAACGACATCTACGCCAGATCCGGTTGTCTATGCCGGGCAATTTATTGATGCGGCAGTGGAAGGCTTAACTTATCGTACCGATTCAAGCACCGGCGTTACGGATGCGGACGGCGAATTTATGTATCAAGCCTCAGAGTCGGTGACTTTTAACGTGGGTAGTCTTGAATTAGGGAGTGTCGCCGGCCGGGATATCGTTACCCCGATGGAATTATTTGCCACAACCGACATGGAAGATGTTCGAGTGGTGAATATGTTGAGGTTATTACAGTCTTTGGATGTTGATGGTGACCCGCAAAATGGTATTAAGTTCGGCGATGGTGCGATCAATTATGCGAACACCCTGAATTTAACCTTTGATGAAGCGGATTTTGATAGTCAGGTGGCGGATCTGTTGATGGCTAATCAGGGGGTTTATCTGGATTTAATTTCCGCGGAGCAGGCATTGTTGCATTTTCAGACGACCCTCGATGAACTGGATTTAACCGCGATGAGCAATTGTGGTGATGATCACCCTAAAGTTGGATACAGCGGCGACTTTGAAACCTTCTTCCATGATGTTTCCGGAAGGGCAACTATTGTTGATAATTGCACGATTCAAGTAGAGTTCTTTAATTATGATGGTGAAGGCCCCGATGTGTTTTTCTATGCCGGTACAGATCATGATTACACGTCTGTAGACGCTTTTGCCATTGGAGAACAGCTTAATGGCAAGGTTTATAACAATGCCAGCATAACCTTGAAATTACCTCGCAATCGCACCCTCGATGACTTCAATACGTTGAGTGTCTGGTGTGTGGATTTTGCTGCCGATTTTGGCCATCTTGTCTTTACCGAGTAACCCAACCTCATCGCGAGATTAAAAGCAGGTTTGATGCTTTATAAGGCATTGCGCTCTCAGGCAATACTTTCCAGGCAATGCGAGTAGCTGGAATACATTAAGGTGCTATAGTTTATTGATTATTCTCAGTAACTAACGCCTTTAATTAGGTGCCGTTAAGGGCCCGAACATGAAACCAACCTGCTTTGTTCTAATGTTAGCGAGCCTGTTTTTGTCCGCATTTACACTTGCTCAGGAAGGCGAAAAAAATGACAATGACGACAAGTTAGCCGATGATCCCACCAAAGTTATCACCAAGTTTGGCATTTCCTATGCCGATAATTACGACTTTAACGATAATAATGTATCCTTCTCTGGTTCGTTTGCCTTTGATCCGGTGCGTAAAATAAATGCCCGGGTTAATAGTGATGCCAGCGAGTGGCGCATCGGCGGCTCCTGGTTATTCCCGTTTAGCATTATCAATTTTAACTTTGGCAAAAATGAATACTCCAATGGTGCGAATCAAACCAATTACAGCATCGGCACCTTTGTACCATTGAGTCATTTTGATATTGCCCCTGCGGGTTTTCAGATATTCCCAATGGCCGGATACACCTACAATGATGGTGAGGCACCAGTTTGTGTAGAAAGCCAATGTAATAGTGATGACATAACGATTGAAGCAACGCCGGAAAACGGCTTTAAAATGGTGCAATCTGAAGGGGGAAGTGGCTATTTAGGCGCATTTGCCCTTAAACCTTTAACGCCGACATGGACGTTAATGACCGTGGTTAATTTCAGCTATGGTTCTAAAAATGCCGGAGGTGAAAACTATAAAGGTTGGTTTGGTGGCGCGGGAGTAAGCTTTGCTCCGAATAAAACTCACTCGTTCAGTGCATTTACCTTCTTAATGGATAACAACACCTATCTCGATGAAGCGGACAAGCGCTTTGTCTTATCTTATACGTTTCAGTTTGGGCAAGGCGGCAAAGCCGATAGCCCATCGCAACCTTAAAGGATGGTTTTAATTAAACCACCTTCGGCGCGAATGCTGGAACCGTTAACGGCACCGCTTACCGGCGAGGCGATAAAGGTTACCACGTCGGCAATTTCCTGAGGTTTGATAAAGCGTTGTAGTAAGGAATCCGGCTCGGTTTCTTTGAAAAATTCAGCCACAAACTCCGCTTCACTTTTGTTTTGCACATCAGCACTTTCTTTTAACCAGGCTTGCACGCCTTCGGTTAATGTCGGCCCCGGCAATACCGTATTAATGGTCAGGTTTTTCCCGCTGCCTTTAGTCAGATTGGCAAGACCTCGCCCTATCACCATCTGCGCCCCCTTGGTTACCGAATAATGGATCATGCTTTCCAATCCCCTTGCTCCGGCTTCACTGGCAATATTGATAATGCGGCCAAAGTTACGTTGTTGCATTTTCGGAAAAAAATGCCGACACAGGCGCACTGTGCTCATGATGTTGCAATCAAAAAACTGCTGCCAGTCGTTATCATCAATATCTGCAAAAGGTTTAGGACTGAAAATCCCCATATTATTGACCAACACATCCAACTCGCCAATGTTATCTATTTCCTGACATATCCGCTCACTGTCTTCGACTTTTGATAAATCACCGGTTACGCCATACACGTCACCTTTTTTCGAAAGATCAGAGATTAACGCGGAGAGGTCGCTGCGACCATTGACAATAACCCGGGCACCTTCATTGAGCATGGTTTCGGCAATCGCCCGACCGATGCCCTGACTTGAGCCACTAATAAAAACGAGTTTGTTGGTTAATTGGAGATCCATAAGAAAGGCCTGGGGTTCGCGACTATAGAAGTCAAAAGTATAGACGAAAGCAAAATCAAGGGAGGTCGATTTTGCAAGGTGACAAGTCGACATCGCGAAGGGTGACAAGTCGAGCTAAAGCACTCCTAGGGTGACAGAGCCGAGTTTGAAAAGGCAAAATTCGACTCACTGACAGCATGAAATTAGGATTTCATGCTGGTGACAATGCTGCACAAAGCACAGCATAGGTTAGAGCAAAAGGTGACAAGCCGGAGTCGAAACGGGTGACAAGTTGAGCTAAAGCACTCCTAGGGTGACAGAGCCGAATTTATTAACAGCAAAATTCGACTCACTGACAGCAAGAAATTAAGATTTCTCGCTGCTGACAATGCTGCAAACAGCGCAGCATAGGTTGCTCTTAACCGGCTGTTAGCCTGTCGTCTAAAATGCGACGCAGGGAGCATTTATCCACCGACGTTAGTCTGTCGTCTAAAATACGCCCAAAGTAGTATTTATCCACCGTGCTTTTTATTTATCCACCCACCTTTTTATCCGTAACCCTATATTTTCCTGTACTTTTATTTCAATGTTGTTAATATCCTTGCCGAACCAAGGGGTGCACTGCATAAATTTATGCGGAGCTGAGAATATAAACCCTTATTACCTGAAACGGATAATACCGGCGTAGGGATGGTTAAAGACTAAATTCTCCTGTCGATTCTCGCATCTTAGGTGCCTGAACGAACCGTTTGGAGTGATTTGTCTGCCGCTTTCATACTCCGGTGATGATGTAGAGAAAAACATGAATTTTACTCAATCACCTATTACTCTTGCGATCTTAACGAGCGCAATCTCATTTTCTGCTTTTGCCCAAACCCAAAATCAAACCCAAAATAAATCCGATAATGCTGCGAATGCCGACGAACAAAGCATCGAAGTGATAACCGTACAATCGGATTTTCGTGAACAATCATTACAAGCTATTCCCTCGTCATTGACGATCATGTCTTCTGCAGACATGGAAACTCGCAATGCCGAAAATCTTGAAGATATTCTTGGTGCGGTTGCCAATGTAAATTTCTCCAGTGGCTCCCAACGTGCCCGATATTACCAGGTGCGTGGTATCGGCGAGCGCAGTCAATTTCAAGAAGCAATTAACCCCTCGGTTGGGGTGTTGATGGATGATATCGATTTAGCGGGGATCGGCGGCATTGCTTCAACCTTTGATATGGCACAAGTCGAGTTTTTTAAAGGCCCGCAAGGGACACGATTTGGCGCCAATGCTCTTGCTGGTGTTGTGTCGTTGCAATCCAATGCGCCAACCGATGAATTTGAAGGTCGAGTGCGTTTATCAGCGGCCAATTACGACAGCTTAAGCTCAGGCCTAGTGCTATCGGGCCCGGCAACAGATGGCATCAATTATCGTTTTGTCGCGGAAAAAAATGTCAGCGATGGTTTTATCGATAATACGTTTTTAGATCGCCAAGATACCAATAACCGTGATGAGTTAACGCTTCGCGGAAAGCTTGCGATTGAAGCCAGTGAAGATTTAGATGTCGACATTACCTTAATTCATGCGGATTTTGACAATGGCTATGACGCGTTCTCTTTGGATAACACGCGCGAGACGCTATCGGATCAACCTGGTGTCGATCAGCAAAATACCACGGCTGGCAGCGTCAAGTTTACCTACACAGGTCTGGAAACATTTGATGTGATTTCGATTGTGACCCACGCCGATTCGGATTTAGCCTATGGTTATGACGAAGATTGGAGTCATGTTGGTTTACATCCTTGGGAATATTCATCAACGGATCATTATCTTCGAGATCGCAAAAACTCCACGTTAGAGTTTCGTTTGGTGTCAAACCCTGAACACCGTATTTTTGCTGACAGTAGCGATTGGGTCGTAGGGGTTTACGGGAAAAATGAGTCGGAAGATTTAATCCGTCAGTATACCTACCTCGATAGTGACTATTCTTCCTCGTTCGATGCGCAAAACCTGGCAATATTTGCTGAGTTACAAACCCATTTATCTGAGCAATTAACGCTGACTTCGGGGTTACGTTTTGAACAGCGCGATACCGATTATGTGAATTCTGATGGTCTGGATTTTCAACCGGATGATGCAATGATTGGCGGAAAGCTGGTGCTTTCTTATCAGTTAACGGACGCGGCAATGACCTATGCCTCGATCAATCGCGGTTATAAAGCCGGTAGTGTTAACAGCAATGGTAGCTTGCCTGACGAGCTTCGAGCATTTGACCCGGAATATCTATGGAACTATGAAATTGGTTTTAAAACGGCGTTTTTGGACAACAGCGCGTTGTTTCGAATTGCAGCGTTTTATATGAGTCGTGATGATATTCAAATCAGCAGTTATCATTTAGATGAGCGCGAAGACGGCAGTAGTGAATTTATCAGCTACTGGGATAACGCCGCCAAGGGTAGCAATACTGGCGTTGAAGTGGAATTGTTGTGGGACATCAACGATTCCTTAAACGTCTACACGAGCCTTGGTTTGCTGGATACCGAGTTTGAAGGCTTTACTTATGGCGATGGTACGCTAGAAACCGGTCGCGATCAGGCGCATGCACCAAACTATCAGTTTAATGCTGGCGCCAATTACTATTTCACTGATCGGTTATTATTAAACGTTAATGTCGAAGGTAAGGACGAATTTTACTTCTCCGATAGCCATGAGCAAAAATCCGACAGTGTTACGTTATGGGCGGCATCGCTAAGCTATCAGGCGGATGCGTGGAGCGTTAAGCTATGGGGACGTAATGTCTTTGACGAGCAATACGCTACCCGAGGTTTTTATTTTGGTAATGACCCTCGTGACGGCTATACCGCCAAGCCATATTATCAATATGGCGAACCTGCACGGGTCGGTGTAACTTTCGACTACAACTTTTAAGTTGTTGAGATAACATTAGAGCCCTGATATCGGGGCTCTGAGTTTTAAAATTCTTTTCAGGAGTGATCATGCAAGTCTCTATCGAAATCAGCCTGTATCCGCTGGCGGAAGAAACCTACAAAGACCAGATTTGGGGCTTTATTGACCACCTCAATGCGACAGAAGGTTTACGGGTTGTCACCAATGGTATGAGTACTCAGGTATTCGGTGAATATGATTTGGCAACGTCGACGGTGATGGCCGAAATCAAAAAAGTTCATGAAACCTTGGGCGCAGCCGTGTTTGTCTGCAAGTTTATCGGTGGTGATCGCCAGTTTGCGGAAGACAGAGTCTAATGTCTGGGATTATTGAGTATTTCTCCACGTTACCTTTGTGGGAATTAACGGCAGTATTAACGGCCTTGCTCTATGTGATATTGGCGGCGCAGTTGAATATCTGGTGCTGGCCGGCAGCGATGATCAGTACCCTGATATATACGGCAATTTTCTATGACGTGTACCTGTGGATGGATGGCTTACTGCAGGTGTATTATTTTGTCATGGCCATCTATGGTTGGTATATCTGGCAAAAGCATCCGCCTGGAAATGCGCTTGGACTCACCATTATTCGCTGGCGCCTATCTACCCATATGATTGCGATTGCGGCTCTATCGGTATTGTCTTTGGCCCTTGGCTGGTTGATGGATACCTATACGCCAACAGACTTTCCCTACATCGATTCTGCGACAACGGTATTTGCCGTATTTGCCACCTATCTGGTTGCCCAAAAAGTGCTGGAAAACTGGTTATATTGGGTGGTGATTGATCTGGTATCAATATACATCTATATCGAAAAATCTCTACAACCCACAGCATTTTTGTTCGCCGTTTATGTGGTGATTGCGGTTTATGGTTATTTTCATTGGCGAGCCAAGTACCTCCAGGCGCAATTGCCCGCAAGTGCTTCACTCACGACTGAGTAGTTGCTGTTAAATTTGTGGTTTACACTCTATTTAGCCCGTATTTTGGCGTCGATAAAAACGAAATTAACCAATTTTAGTGGAACATTAAGTAAATGAATGCCGAGATATTTAATCAGCTGGCTCGTCTGCCTTGTTTTAAGGGGCTGGATGTCTCGGTGATCCCACTTGTGGGCAGTGGTAACAATCCTTGTTGCAAAGTCATCGGTCATCAAAATTCCGATGCTTTTTTTGTCAAACATCTAGGCTTGCAAAATATCGATGCGGCAATGCCTAGTACAAATAAAAATGCGGATATCAAATTATACGCAAATGCCAATTTGGTGAACCACTCTGCGATAAAGCCAGCGATGCATTCAGAGACAAATGTTTTGGCAATGAATAACGCTTTGGCAGACATTAGCCCAGCCATTGTCTATCAGGACAGTCAATGGCAAGTGCAGCGCTTTATCAATGGTACAAGCCTGCAGGATTGCGCGTTATCGCATGATGAGAAAACCGCCATTGCTATGGATGTGATGGCAGCATTGCACGCGACAAAATTAGAAGCAGGTTCGCTTGCACCTTTAGATTTGGGTTCTGCTCTGCGATCTCAGGTTGGCTTGCTTGCATTGAATGAAGACTCAGAACAACGGTTAATGTCATTAATCAATACGGTATGCCCTACGGAACAAGGTATTGCTGCTTATGCCGCAAACAACGTAGTGACTCATGGCGATATACATTTTGGCAATATCATGGTGGAAGCCGACGAGCGCCCCTGGCTTGTTGATTTAGAATATCTGTGTCTTGCGCCCAGAGAATATGATCTGGCGATGTTTATTGCGATTAATCCGTTAACGCTTGAGCAATTTATTAGTCAGGATTGTCGCAAATACAAATACAAAGACTCTGACGACAAATCTAGTAACCACCAAAACGGCCATGTTCAACCGTTTCCAGGGCTTGCGGTACAAGGTTATCAAGCATCTTCAGGAGCAAATGTTAATGTCGATTTGCTTCGGGCTTATCTTCCCGTATGTTTATTATTAAATAGCCTGTGGTTTATCCTGAAAGGCCGGGAAAATGAAAAGTTTATTGCCTCTGCCCATTGGCAGATAAACGCCTTCGAATCACTGACCCAATCGTCCACGCTGTCTTATTTGTTTACAAATTAAACTGCCCATTCTCCTGAAAAGTCACTAGAACCAGGCCAAAATTGCGCTACAGTTAAATTTAGGCTGTGTGATGTCAACTGAAGTTGATTGATCCTTTCCATTTTCCCATCCGTTTATTTTAAAGGTTCCCACAAGGTACACAGCATCTTAGTGGGTGTTACGGATCCAGAGTGAGGTAGTTTATGGACTTGTTTATTGAATCGTTGGAAGGAAACTCGTATTTAGTCAAAGTTGGTGATGGTGGTGAACACACCGTCGTGACCGATGACAATCAACAACCATTAAAATTTAATTGTCTGGCCGATGTTAAAGAGCACTTCAATGAGCACTTCTTAAACGAAGTCTGGCTCGAACAGGCAACCCCTTATGAGGAGATGTGCGGCCTGCCATCCTCGAACGATAAACTACGCATCAAATTGAATTGGTAATTCACTATATCCATCTCTATTTATTAGAAAAAGCCTGAATTGTTCAGGCTTTTTTATGACACGATTAATATCGCTCTAACCGACATTTTTAAAATCTGGGCTTGTTACTGAATCTCCTGTCTTTGTTTCAATATCTTCATAGGTCTTGGATTGTTCGTAAGCTCGCCTATTTTGAGTTCGAGCTAGTATTAGTCGTTGAACCGCCATCTTTATGCCACAAATACCAACTATAAATTATGGGAATGAACGATGCTGGCAAGATTAAACCCAACATCAACCAGGTTAATAGTTGATGCGGTAACGCGAAGGAAATAAACAATCCAAGCACGCCTGCCAGCATAAAGAGTCGTCCACCCAAATGGTGCGTTTTGCGCCAGTTTTCATCGCTCGATAATGTCCATGGGGTGCGAATACCGATAAAAAAGTTACTGCGCGTTTTCGATAAGAAATTACCTACAACGATAAACAGTACAAAGATAGCCACCATGATTAGGCGCAACATAGGCACTTCATAACCCATGCCCATGGCCAGATTCGCTCCGGCAATCAGGGCTAACATTAAACTCACAGCCAATCCAATCCAGCCTTTGGCTTTCTCTGATTCCTGCAGGTTTTCGCGGCGTGGTTCGAAATGTTTCAATAAAGAAAGCAGCAGCAAGATCCCCAATATCACCAATGGCGGGTAAATTAATGCCGACATTAGGGAGCCATAGCGGTCAGGCTCACCATGGATATTCCAATGGTGAGGAATTTGTATCTCTAGTGGTAATAGCCAAAGCCCGGCAAGGCAGGCGATTAAGGTGAGTAAAAACACTCCCCAGGCACAACGCATCGCAGACATATCTACTCCTTGTTATCTTTAGAAAAAAGACTGTAAAGTTGGTTAAGGACATCTTCGACAACACTGGTCTTTAAACTGTACATTATGGTTGTCCCCTGACGTTGGGTTGCAACCAAATCCGCAGATTTCAGTACGTTTAAATGCCCAGATAAGGTGGAACGTCCGACATCGAGTTGTTCGGCGATATCGCCCGCACTCAAATCCTGCTTTTTTAATAACGCCAGGATGTCCCGTCGGACAGAACTGGATAATGCCTGATACACGTCAGCCACATTGACCCCTTAACCATGTTTGAAAGCTTATTTCGTAATTTAGCGAAATAACGAAATAAAAGCAAGTTTGCTGCTTTAATAAACAATGTTAATCATCGAACCTGATACCAATATATGCGTTGTTATGTTCGCGCTAGCTACGGAATAATTACGCTTCAATATGTTGCTACTCTTCCCCTAAGGCGATGATTCAAATAGTAAATGCAAAGTTTTTTGTGCGTTTATTAGCCTAAATATTTGAGTTTGCGCTGGGCAACAGGCTACACTCAATCCATGACCCATATTGAGCTACTCTTTATTTAAGTAAGTGGAATTCAGGAGCAAGTAATGCAAAAACAGGAAGAAGGAAACGTCGCCGAAAAGGCAGACAAAATTGATGTTTCAACCTTAGCGCAATATATCGATAAATATTCTGAGATGCTGATCGATTTTGCGATCAGTTTTGTCATCGCGCTAATTGTCTTGCGCATAACCCTTTGGGTTGCCAATGCCATCGTCCGTTTTCTTGATAGGGCAATGGAACGGCGCGAAGTGGAAGTGACCTTAAAAAAATTCCTCTTAGATATTATCTCAGCGGTTCTCAAGGTCATATGTATCATCATTTTTGCCTCGATGGTTGGTATTGAAACTACCTCGCTAATAGCGTTGCTAGGTGCGGCTGGTTTAGCCGTTGGTCTGGCGTTGCAAGGCAGCCTTGCAAACTTCGCCGGCGGTATTTTAATCTTAATGTATCGACCGTTCCGAGCCGGTGATTTCATTGATGCTCAGGGACAAAGTGGCACAGTAGAAGAAATTCAGATTTTCAATACGGTATTAAAAACACCGGATAATAAGCGGGTGTTTATACCCAACGGTTTGTTATCTAATGGTAGTTTAGTGAATTACTCCTCTGAGGATACCCGCCGGGTCGATTTCGTAGTGAGCATCAGTTACGACGATTCGATCAGTGAGGCGAAAAAAGTCATCAATGATTTATTGGATAAAGATGATCGCTTATTGGCTGAGCCTGATCGTATGGTGGTGGTTGGTGCCCATGGAGCCAGCAGTGTCGACCTATTTGTGCGAGTCTGGGTAAACAGTGGTGACTATTGGGATGTTTACTTTGAGTTTATGGAAAACATTAAACAGGCGTTTGATGACAATGGTTTATCAATCCCGTACCCACAACAAGATGTGCATATTCATCAGGTAGCAAAGTAGGATTCATTTAGGATAGACTGGGCGAAATTTTTAACTAATGCTTAGCTAGTGCTTAGATATGGAAAACTTTTCGCCCTCCTGTGAGCGCAACAAACAGGTTATTTTAGAGCAAATCGCAGCACGATTGAAACAACACTCGACAGTATTTGAGGTTGGCAGCCTGTCGGGTCAACACGCATTGCACTTTACCCAGCACCGTCCAGACATTCGCTGGCAATGCAGTGATATCAAACCGCACCTGGCACCTCTGGCGAATAACATTCGTGACTTTGGCGGTGACAATCTGCTGGCGCCTGTGCATTTGGATTTAATCGATGCCAAAACCTGGCAGCAAACGCAAATGGATTGTTTGTATACGGCGAATACCTTGCATATTGTCGCCCCTGCATTAGTTGAGCGCTTCTTTACCCTTGCTCAGTCTATCGTGAAATCTGGGGGGACTCTGATGATTTATGGTCCGTTTAAATACCAGGGACAATACACCAGTTCGAGCAATGCTGAGTTTCAGCAATGGTTGTTAGACCGAGATCCGCAAAGTGGCATACGTGATATTGAATGGATTGAATCGTTGGCGGCAAACTCTAATTTTTCATTGCATGAAGACATTGCTATGCCAGCAAACAATCAATTGCTGATATTTTATCGTCAATAACCTTCAGGTATGATTGACCTATTACTGATATTTTTGAGGTTTTAACCTTATGACTTTACGTCGCCTAGCGAGTCTTTTTATTAGCTCTGCTTTTACATTCTCGGCATTTGCCGCAGAAAACACTTCTACCAACGAGCAAGATCTCGTGAATAATTTTGCGGAAATTCATCAAAATCTGATGGCAAAGGTTGCGGTAGCGGATATGTACTTTGGCTGTCAATTGGCCAACCAAGACACACCGCAAACAAGTGATAGTATCGAAACGTTAATTTTAAGAACCGACAAAGACACGTTAGGCCAGCAATTGATAGATTGTTTGGGTGAAGATAGCATTGGCTCAGATAAAGCGCTTAATTATGGTATTACCGGCTGCTTCAGTGATCAAACCAAGCATTTGGCTAAACAGGAGCAACAACAAAAAATGACTCAAGTCGCTCAGGCCATTGAATCTTTGGATAAGACAGAGCGACAAAAAAGTTTTACGCAATGTGTTAACAATCAAGCACTCCAGTATCTGCAAATTGAAAAATAATAGCGGCTTATCAGCTGGTTAGAGAGTAACAATAAAGCCTGGTTTTTGAACCGGGCTTTATTATGCCAGTTGGTGTGCGCTCGCTTACCGCCTACACCCTTCCATTAGTAACGTGAATGTTAATTGTTATCATTTATATCTAATTGATATTTTTGTGAAAAAACCTGATTTTGGCGGCGATTAATCTATCCTTAGATAAGGTATGTCAAACCAAAAGAGGGATGTGATGAAAGGTAACAAAAAGGTATTGGACGGCTTGAATGCCCTTCTTGCCAATGAGCTTGCGGCAATCGATCAATATTTTATTCATTCCAGAATGTATGACGACTGGGGTTTAGATCGTTTGTTTGTACGCCTCGAACATGAGCGCGAAGAAGAAACAGAGCATGCGGATTTTCTGATCAAACGCATGTTATTTCTCGAAGGCAAACCTAATATGGTCAAGCGCCGGGATTTGCTGATTGGCAGTGATGTTAAAGAGATGATGGAAAATGACCTGGTCCTGGAAATAGAAGTTGTTCAGGCATTAAAGGATGTGATTGGATTGTGTGAAAAGGAGCAGGATTATCAAACCCGCGAAATACTCGAAAAGCTCTTATATGATACCGAGGAAGATCACGTTTATTGGTTGGAGAAGCAACTCGGGCTAATCGATAAAATTGGCATGAAAAACTACATTCAGTCGCAAATGGGTGACAGTGAATAGGAGCCTGCCATGAAAACAACGAAAGAGTTAATTCAGCAACTCAACAATGTGCTTGCCAATGAGCTGATTGCCATTAATCAGTATTTCCTGCATGCCCGTATGCACAAAAACTGGGGATTCAAACGGTTAAATAAGGCGGATTACAAGCGCTCGATTAAAGTAATGAAAAATGCCGATGAGATTATTGAACGGATACTATTTCTAGAGGGGTTACCCAACCTGCAACATCTTGGTCGACTTCGAATCGGCGAGCATTGCGAGGAGATGATTGCTGCAAATCTGGCATTTGAAATGGATTCTCTCGATACCCTGAAGGCTACGATATTGTTCTGTGAGCAACATCAGGATTATGTCAGTCGCGATATGCTAGAAGAAATCCTTGAACATCAGGAAGAACAAATTGATTGGCTTGAAGCCCAGCAATACCTGATTGAAAACGCCGGATTAAAAAATTATCTACAAAAAATGATGGATGATGAGTAAATTCCTGAGTTTCAGGTTTCAGGTTTCAGGTTTCAGATCACGGATTGTACGGAAGACAAAAATGTCGGCAAAAGCCGGCTTTTTTTGGTGCAGAATAATCTTTATGCGACTGCCTGAGCTTCTTCAGCCAACGCCAATAAACTTTCGTCTAATACCATTTTCGCCACGGGCGAGCATTTGCCGCAGGATGATGCCACAGCAAGCTGGGTTCGAAGACACCGCATGGAGCTAGCACCCTCAAGCGTTGATTCTTTAATTTGTTGTTCGGTAATACCGTGACAAATGCAAACGTACATCAAAAATTCTGTTTAATAATTACACTGGAGCTAAGATTAATCTAAATGATAATGATTATCAACTGTGTTTGCGTTATAAAAATGTAACTTTTTTGTGCCCCCGGCCCCGGTTTATCGATATATTCACAGTACAAAAGATATTCTACACTGACAGCAAAAATCGGATTACATCTTGAGGCAACACTGAACTCATTGATAAAATGCCAGTTTTATAACTTATGGAGCCGTTGTGAATAAAAGCTACATTACAAATACTATTGCCCTGGTGCTGGCACTAGTTGGTTATTTCTTATCGCAAAATATTTTATTTTCGGTTGGTGTTTTTGCCTTGTCTGGTGCAATTACCAATGTTCTTGCGATTCATATGCTGTTTGAGAAAGTCCCTTTTCTTTATGGTTCTGGCGTGATCCCATCGCAATTTGACGCCTTTAAGCGGGCCATTGCCAATATGATGATGACGCAATTTTTCACCGATCATAATATTGATAAATTCTTGTCTCAGGGAAGTGGCGAAGCGGTGCATTTTGATTTTTCCAGTGTCATTCACAAGGTAGATTTGGAACCAGCATTTCATTCCCTGGTGCAGACCATTGAAGAATCTTCTTTTGGCAGCATGCTTGCGATGTTTGGTGGTAATGAAGCCCTGCAACCGCTGCAACAGCCATTTATTGAAAAAATGAAAGCATCTTTGTTAAACATTAGTGAGCAGGATGAGTTTAATGCGTTGGTGCGTGAGCAACTTGAACAACCGAATGTATTGGAAGGGATGCGCCAAAAAGTCGAAGCCATTATTGAACAACGACTGGACGAATTAACGCCTGACATGGTTAAGGATATTATTCAGCAGATGATCCGTAAACACCTTGGTTGGCTTGTTGTCTGGGGAGGAGTGTTTGGCGGACTTATCGGCCTGATAGTGGCACTGATTAGTGACTTCATGTCTTAAACACTGTGGTTAAAAAACCAGCGTGGGGAAAATTTGGCAAAATTTAACCAATTTCCCCATTTTTAACCTTAATTTTCAAAGGCAACTAATGTATGCTTGCCGCTTAACCCCTCTTACTTTTTCACTTTTAATAAGGTAGCAAAAACCATGTTTGGTAATTTATCAGCATTGCCAGCTGATCCTATTCTTGGGCTACTGGCAAAATATCGTCTTGACGAAAATCCTAATAAAATCGACTTAGGCGTCGGTGTCTATAAAAATGAATATGGTGATACCACCATTTTGGATTGCGTAAAGACCGCTGAAAAGCATCGTCATGATTATGAGCAAACCAAGGTTTACATCGGTCCTGCCGGCAGCCCAGTGTTCAATGAAAAAATGACCGATTTGATTTTTGCTGATCACGAAGTGATTGCGCAAAACCGTGTCCGTACGGTATCTACCCCAGGTGGTACCGGTGCATTGCGTGTTGCAGCAGAATTTATTCGCTCCTGCAAGCCAGGCGCAACGATTTGGGTAAGCGATCCGACGTGGGCAAACCATACGGGCTTGTTCCAGGCTTCAGGTCTGATTGTGAAAACCTATCCTTACTACGATTACGAAAATAAATCGTTGAAGTTTGATGAAATGAAAGGCGCACTTGCACAAGTCAGTGCGGATGACGTGGTACTTCTACACGCTTGTTGTCATAACCCAAGTGGTATGGATTTGAATCAGCAGCAGTGGCAGGAAATTGTTGAGCTGACCAAAGAAGTGGGTTTCACACCATTGATTGATATGGCTTATCAGGGTTTTGGCGAAGGTCTGGACGAAGATGCCTACGGCGTACGCCTAATGGCCGCCCATGTAGCCGAGATGATCCTATGTAGTTCTTGCTCTAAGAACTTTGGTTTATATCGCGAACGTATCGGTGCGTGTAGCATTATTGGTAAAGACGTTGTGACCACAGATATTGCGCAATCAGTATTGCTATCCGTGGTACGTTGTATTTATTCAATGCCACCGGCACACGGTGCGGCATTGGTAGAAACGATTTTGTCTTCCAATGAGTTGACCCAGCAATGGCATACGGAATTGGCGGTAATGCGTAATCGCATTAACGAAAATCGTCAGTTGCTTGTCGATAATATCAAGGCACAGGGTGTTGAACGTGATTTTTCGTTTATCACTAGCCAGAAAGGTATGTTCTCGTTCTTGGGCATTACCCCACAGCAAGTGCAACGCTTACAAGATGAGTTCAGCATTTATATGGTGGGTTCATCGCGGATGAGCATTGCCGGTATTTCCACAAACAATGTGGAATATTTAGCGCAATCCATTGCCAAAGTTTTATAAGTAAAATCTTGCGAATCAGCCGGCTGCTCTGCCGGTTGATTCAATTACCCTCGCCTCAATCAAAAATTCCCTAAAATATCTGTTGCCTGCTCAGCATTAACTCGCTAATTTATTCACTTAGAAATTAACAAAAAAATAACAATAAAGAGTCCTGTCATGAGCACTGGTAGTCATCACTCCAATGATGATGCTCGTAATGAGCATATTCAAATCAATATCAATGGCGAACTCTTTGCTCGCCACGAAGCGAAAATTTCAGTTTTTGATTCCGGTTTTATCCTTGGTGATGGTGTCTGGGAAGGATTGCGCCTGCACCATGGCAAACTGCCTTTTATTGATCAGCATCTGAAGCGCTTATATGAGGGCGCCAAAGCACTGGATTTAGATATCGGCATCTCGCCGCAGCAATTGCAGCAACGCGTGTTAGATACCTGCCTTGCGAATGGCATGGAAGATCATGTCCATATTCGTTTGATGGTCAGCCGAGGGGTTAAATCTACGCCCTATCAAGATCCTCGGGTGACGATTTCTCCGGCGACGATTGTGATTATCCCGGAATACAAAATCCCAGCACCGGATTCTGCCAATCGAGGCCTGGATTTGTATACGGTTTATGTGCGTCGTGGCTACCCCGATGTGCAGGACCCGAAACTCAACAGTCACTCTAAATTAAATTGTATTTTTGGCTGCATTCAGGCCACCAAAGCCGGCGCCGATGAAGCGTTAATGTTAGATCCCCATGGCTTTGTGTCTACCTGTAACTCCACCCATTTCTTTATTGTTCGTGATGGCGAAGTGTGGACTTCAACCGGTGATTATTGCCTGGCTGGTATCACCCGCTCTAACATTATCAAACTCTGTAAACTTGCCCATATTCCGGTGTATGAGAAAAACTTTTCATTGGCGGAAGTCTATGGTGCCGATGAAGCGTTTGTCACCGGTACGTTTGCGGGTGTGACGCCGGTAAAAGTGGTCGATGGTCGTGATATTGGGGATTACCCAAATCGCCAAAGCAAAGGCCCAATGGTGCATCGTTTACAACAACTGTATTTGCAAATGATTGCCAATGAATGCCACTCGAGCCTGTTTGAAGCTTAGAGGCGCTTAACGTATATATCTTAATGAGTTGAACTGAGGTTTGATATGACACTAAGACTGGCTATGTGGTCTGGCCCACGTAATATTTCAACGGCAATGATGCGCGCCTGGGAAAATCGTCCTGATGCAATGGTGATTGATGAGCCTTTTTATGCGTATTATTTGCGGGCAAGCGGTAAGGTTCACCCAATGCAGGATGCTGTTTTGGAAAGTCAGCCACAGCAATGGCAGCAAGTGGTCGAGCAATTATTGCAAGATGTTGATAGGCCGTTGTTTTATCAAAAAATGATGACTCATCATATGCTTGATGAAATCGATTTAAGCTTTTGTGGTGAGTTGAAGCACTGCTTCTTGATCCGTAATCCCGCCAATGTAATCAATTCCTATGTGAAAAAAATCAGCGAAGTGAATGATGAAGATATTGGCATTAAACGCCAGTGGCAGCTTTATCAGCAAATTAGTGAAATCAGCGGCCAGAATATTCCGGTGATTGATGGCCAGGATGTTTTGAAAAATCCCCGAGCGGCGTTATCGTCTGTGTGCGAACAGTTAGGGCTGGATTTTGACGAGGCGATGTTATCCTGGCCTGCCGGTAAGAGAGATTCAGACGGTGTCTGGGCTCCGCACTGGTATCAGCGAGTGGAAGCCTCTACTGGCTTTGAACCTTATCGGCCTGAAGCGACAGAACTGTGTGCAGAACTGCAAGCTGTTGCTGATGACAATATGGAAGCTTATCAGCAGATGTATGCAAAGCGGATAATTCTCTAGCTTTTATCAAGGGGTCAGAGTTGTTGATCTTTCAACAACTCTGACCCCTTGATATTTAGTTTTCTTAGAGAAAACTCCGATTTTGGTTTAGAATAGCCATTTTTATCAGAATCATTTTGGAGTTCGCGTGTCGGTTCCCGGTAATTTGTTTATTTTGTCTGCCCCGAGCGGTGCAGGTAAATCCAGTCTCATTAAAGCCTTGCTGGCGCAAAAATCTGATCGCGCGATGCAGGTATCGGTTTCCCACACTACCCGCGATGCCCGCCCCGGCGAGGTTGACGGCGAGCATTATCACTTTGTTAGTGTCGATGAATTTAAAGCGCTGATTGATGACAATGCATTCTACGAGTGGGCAGAAGTCTTTGGAAATTATTACGGCACTTCGGAAGCCGCCATTGATGCGCAGATTCAACAAGGTAGTGATGTATTTCTTGATATTGACTGGCAAGGTGCACAGCAGGTTCGCTTACGTCATCCGCAGGTTACGACTATTTTTATTTCTCCACCCAGTAAAGAAGAATTGCTCAGTCGTTTGCAGTCTCGCGGTCAGGATAGTGACGAAGTGATTGCAGAGCGCATGGCCCAGGCAAAATCCGAAAGTTCACATTTTCAAGAGTTTGACTATATTGTGGTTAATGACGATTTTGAAACGGCGTTGGCGGATTTAACGACGATTGTAAATAATCAGCGTTTAAAACGTTCACAGCAGGCAATTAAGCATCAACAAATGTTTGCACAATTGCTGGAAGATTAAATTGCATTTCGGCCCAAACTGCCGAATATGGTGCGACAGGATCGCAATTCGTCTAAAAAGATCCCTAGCATAAACTTTAAGCATTTAGTAAACTACACAATCTTGTATAAAACCCCTTGCACTTGGAGTGAATAAATGGCTCGCGTTACTGTTGAAGATGCAGTTGATAAAGTTGGTAATCGTTTTGATTTGGTTTTGATCGCGTCACGTCGTGCTCGTCAAATCGCAACTGGTGGTAAAGATGCCCTGGTTGAAATTGAAAATGACAAGCCGACTGTACTGGCCCTTCGTGAAATCGAAGCAGAATTGATCAACACTGAAATTATGGACAATGCTGATCGCCAGGAACAAGTACAACAAGACTCTGCAGAGTTAGCTGCAGTTGCTGCGATTGTTGGCAACCAGATTTAATGGATCCCCAGCCAATGGTTAAGCTCTTAACCATTGGCTTTCTTACTTTTTCCACGTATTCTTAGATCAGCCCCTTCTGATTTCTTTCTGACTGTATTCCCTGGGAGATATGGGTGTACTTATTTGAACCATTAAAAAAACAAGCCGAAAGCTATTTACCTGCCGAGCAAGTTGAATTGCTAAAGCAGGCGTACCTCGTGGCCTTTGATGCCCACGATGGACAAATGCGCTCGAGCGGCGACCCCTACATTACTCACCCTGTGGCTGTGGCTCGCAATTTGGCGGACATGCACCTTGATCACGAAACATTGATGGCAGCACTGCTGCATGATGTGATTGAAGATACTGAAACCACCAAAGATGAATTGGCAGAGCTATTTGGCTCAACCGTGGCTGAGTTAGTGGAAGGCGTGAGTAAGCTGGACAAACTTAGCTTTAGTTCTAAGCAAGAAGCTCAGGCGGAAAACTTCCGAAAAATGATCCTCGCCATGGTGCAGGATATTCGGGTGATTTTGATTAAGCTTGCCGACCGCACCCACAATATGCGCACCCTAGGTTCTTTGCGTCCGGAAAAACGACGTCGCATTGCCCGGGAAACGCTGGAAATTTACGCGCCGATCGCCAACCGTTTGGGTATCCATGGCATTAAAAATGAATTGGAAGTACTCGGCTTTGAAGCTCTGTATCCGATGCGTTCACGCGCATTAAAGCAAGCGGTAAAACAAGCTCGTGGTAATCGTAAAGAAATTATTGCCAATATACAGAGTGAGATTGAAACTCGTCTGGAAGATTCGGGTATCGCCGCTCAGGTCATTGGCCGTGAAAAACACCTTTATTCCATCTACCGGAAAATGCTGAACAAAGAATTAATGTTCAATGAAGTGATGGATATCTATGCGTTTCGGATTATTGTCGATAATAAAATCGATACTTGTTACCGCGCGCTTGGTGCCGTTCATAACCTGTTCAAGCCAATCGAAACCCGTTTTAAAGACTACATAGCGATCCCAAAAAGTAACGGATATCAGTCATTACACACCTCATTGATTGGTCCCCATGGGATCCCGGTAGAAATTCAAATCCGCACCACGGATATGGACCAAATGGCAGACCGTGGTGTTGCGGCCCATTGGTTGTATAAGCAAGATGGTGAGGACGATAGTGGCACCACAGCTCAGGTGCGCGCCCGTAAATGGATGCAAAGCTTAATGGAGCTACAACAAAGTGCGGGTAGCTCGTTTGAATTTATTGAAAACGTCAAAACCGATTTGTTCCCAGAAGAAATTTACGTGTTTACCCCAGAGGGGAAAATTATTGAGTTGCCGATGGGCGCCACGGCGGTAGATTTTGCCTATGCGGTTCACACTGACGTTGGTAATAGTTGTGTTGGCGCGAAAGTAGAGCGCAAACCATACCCGTTAAGACAACCATTGTTATCAGGGCAAACCATTGAGGTGATTACGGCCAGTGGTGCGCATCCGAATGCCACCTGGTTAAACTTTGTGGTGACGGCCAAAGCGCGATTACAAATTCGTCATTATCTGCGTTCCCAGGAAGAGAGCCAATCATTAGCGTTAGGTAAGCGACTCCTGACCCACGCCCTAGGGCAAATGGATCTCGATGATATTCCAGAGGATAAAATTGAGCAGGTAGTAAATGATACCGGTTATCATTCCATGGACGAGTTATTGGTCAATATTGGTTTAGGTAATGCCTTAAGTATTGGTGTGGCCCGACGTTTAACCGGCGATTTTACCTCTGACAGCGATGAACCGGTTTACGGTAAGGCGAAGATGCCAATCAAAGGCTCTGAAGGCATGCTGGTTACCTATGGTAAGTGTTGCCACCCGATTCCTGGCGATGACATTGTCGCGTATATCTCTTCCGGCAAAGGGTTGATGGTGCATCAGGATGGTTGTCGAAACATTAGCGGTCGCGAAAAAGAACTGGGCAAGTTCTTCCCGGTGAAATGGGATCAGGATGTCGACAATGAATTTATCGCATTACTGCGGGTCGAAATCATAAATCATCAGGGGGTATTGGCAAAACTTACGTCGGTTATCTCGCAATGTGAGTCCAATATCCGAACCTTGAATACCGAAGAAAAAGACTCCAATCTCTATCTGATTTCGATTGAGTTAACCTGTCGCAACCGGGTTCATATCGCCAGCATTATTCGTAAAATCAAAATTATGCCGGATGTGCAAAAAGTTATCCGGCCGAGAAAATAACGAGAATAACTAGGAATTACACATGAAAACCATCATATCTACAGATGACGCACCCAGTGCAATTGGCACCTATTCACAAGCTGTGAAAGTCGGTAATACTGTCTATCTTTCTGGCCAGATCCCTTTAGTTCCGGAAACGATGGAAGTCATTTCCGATGATTTCGATGAGCAGGCCGAGCAGGTATTCAAAAATTTGTGTGCAGTTTGTGAAGCCGCCGGTGGCAATATCAATGATATGGTAAAAGTGAATATCTTTTTAACGGATTTAAGCCATTTTGCTAAGGTTAATGAGGCGATGGCTCGTTATTTCTCAAAGCCATTCCCGGCACGTGCTGCCATCGGTGTCAATGAGCTACCCAAAGGTGTGGCGATTGAAATCGACGGCATTATGGAAGTACCCAGTGTAAACTAGGGTCATTAGACCCTGGCGTAATTTAATTAAGACTGAAGTTATGACCCCGCAAAGACATCAACGCATTCTTGACATGCTTAATAAACGTCAAGTCGACTTAACGGTTTGTATGGAAGGCGTTCACAAGCCTCATAACCTTGCCGCAGTGGTTCGTACCTGTGATGCCATCGGCATTCACGATGTACATGCGGTATGGAAAAACGAGCGTATGCGCGTCGGTGGCGGCAGTGCGGTTGGCTCCCAGAACTGGGTAAATGTTCATCATTACGACAATACCAAAGATGCGATTTTACGTTTAAAAGATAAGGGCATGCAGGTATTAGTCACGAATCTTTCAGAAACCTCGGTAGATTATCGGGAAATCGACTATACCAAGCCTACCGCCATTATCCTCGGGCAAGAAAAATTCGGTGCCAGTGAAGAAGCACTGGCATTAGCCGATCAGGATATTATTATTCCCATGGTTGGCATGGTGCAATCCCTAAACGTTTCGGTTGCCTGTGCGGTGACCTTGTATGAAGCACAACGTCAGCGCCAGTTAGCTGGCATGTACGACACTCCAAGCGATGTATCCGCTGAAGAACGTAATCGGGTATTGTTTGAAGGGGGTCATCCAATTTTTGCCAAGGCATGCCTGCGTAAAGGCTTGCCTTATCCAGATATTGACGAAGACGGCCATATCGTTGCCAGTGACGATTGGTGGAAAAAAATGCAAATGAACCAGGAAGCCTGGGAAGATATAGATTCGTAGCTATGAGTAATCGCCAGGGACAGGTTCAGGAAGGTCTGACAAAACTTGCTCAAACACCGGTTACGGTGTTGAAAGGAGTGGGCCCTGGTGTTGCGAGTAAACTGGAAAAACTTGGTTTATACACGCTCCAGGATGTGGTTTTTCATTTGCCACTGCGTTACGAAGACAGAACCCGGGTGTACGCTATTCGCGATCTTTTGCCTGGGTTACATACCTCAATCGTTGGCGAAATCGTCGACTGTCAGATTAGTTTTGGTCGCAAGCGCATGCTGTTGTGTCGGGTGAATGATGGCACCGGCGAGATCACCCTAAGATTCTTTCATTTTTCCGCGGCCCAAAAAAATAATCTAAATGTCGGTACGACATTACGTTGTTTTGGTGAAATTCATCGTGGCGCCCGTGGTTTTGAGATTATCCACCCGGAATATAAGCAACTTGATCAGGATAACCCTCATATCGCGGTAGAGGAAAATCTGACTCCGGTGTACCCAACAACCGAAGGTTTGCGGCAAATCAGTTTGCGTAATATTTGTGATCAAGCGTTGACCCGTTTGCAGCGAGGCAGTGTTGAAGATTTATTGCCCGCCGGCACTTTTGAAGAGTCAATCTCTCTGGCCGACGCCATATTAATTATACACCGTCCACCTGCCGACGTTGCCATCACCGCAATTGAAGAAGGACGCCATCCCGCACAATTGCGTTTAATCAAAGAAGAGTTATTGGCCCACAATCTCAGTATGTTAAAGCTGCGCGAGTCCTGTGACAAACATGCCGCGATCCCATTAACCATCGATAAAACATTAGAGCACAAATTCCTCGAATCTTTGCCATTCTCGCCGACCAATGCCCAGCAACGTGTGGTCAATGAACTGCGCGTCGACCTGCAAAAAAATGTGCCGATGATGCGTTTGGTGCAAGGGGATGTCGGATCCGGTAAAACCTTAGTCGCAGCGTTGGCAGCGTTAACCGCAATTGGCCAGGGGTATCAGGTTGCATTGATGGCACCAACGGAAATATTGGCAGAGCAACATGCAATTAATTTCGCTAATTGGTTTGGACCATTAGGGATCAATGTCGGTTGGTTAGCCTCAAAAAGTAAAGCCAAAGTCAAACAACATGCATTGCAGGCCATCAAAGATGGCAGTATGCAGATGGTTGTCGGCACCCATGCGTTGTTTCAGGAACAAGTGCAATTTGCCAAAATGTCGCTGATTATTATCGACGAACAACACCGATTCGGTGTTCATCAACGTCTGGAACTTCGCGAAAAAGGTAAAATTGATGACTGTTATCCGCATCAACTAATCATGACCGCGACACCCATTCCCAGAACTCTGGCTATGACCGCCTATGCCGATTTAGACACGTCAGTCATTGATGAATTGCCACCGGGCAGGACACCGATTAAAACCGTGGCGATTGCCGATGTGCGCCGTGATGAAGTCATTGACCGAGTGCGCTTATCCTGTAGCGAAGAGAATCGTCAGGCATATTGGGTGTGTACCTTGATTGAAGAATCCGAGGTACTGGAATGTCAGGCGGCCGAAGATACCGCAAGCTACCTGCAAGAGCAGTTGCCAGGGCTTAAAGTCGGTCTGGTGCATGGCCGGATGAAGCCAGCGGAAAAACAAGCGATCATGGACGCTTTTAAAGCCGGTGAGATGCATTTGCTGGTGGCGACAACCGTGATCGAAGTCGGGGTTGATGTGCCCAATGCCAGTCTAATGATTATTGAAAATCCGGAGCGTTTGGGACTGGCGCAATTGCATCAGCTGCGAGGCCGGGTAGGGCGAGGTGGTGTCGCATCGCACTGCGTATTAATGTACAAAAGTCCACTATCAAAGACCGCAACGAAACGGTTATCGGTACTGCGTGAATCCAATGATGGCTTTTTAATTGCCCAGCGTGATTTGGAAATTCGAGGGCCTGGTGAGTTGCTAGGAACTCGGCAAACCGGCCTGGCAGAGTTGAAAATTGCCGATTTGGTGCGTGATGGCGATTTAATCCCAGACATTTTACCCAAGGCGAGTCAGCTTTGGCGGCAATCTCCCGACATTGCCCAGGCGTTAATTCAGCGTTGGCTAGGAAATAAAGAAAAATATTCAAATGCATAGGGCGCGACAACCTTTGTGTTGTCTTGGTTTGCTCCGCCAATGTCCTTTGCAGTAAACTACTAAACGTTGGCGTCCGGAATCAATATTGCGATTTACCGGGATGAACGCCCAGAATTTAATAACTCGGATTCAATTTGATGACTATCGATAAAAACTCCACCACGGATTTTGGCTACAAACAGGTTAAGACCGAAGAGAAAGAGCAAATGGTTGCTGGCGTATTTCACTCAGTCGCCCAGCAATATGACATTATGAATGACTTAATGTCGTTCGGTATTCATCGGCTTTGGAAACGTTTTACCATTGATGCCAGTGGTGCACGTCCCGGTAATAAAATCCTTGATTTAGCCGGTGGCACCGGTGATTTAACCGCCAAGTTTTCAAAAATTGTTGGTTCACAAGGGCAAGTTGTTTTGGCCGATATCAACAGTTCAATGCTCAATGTTGGCCGCGATAAATTGCGCGATTTGGGCGTCGTCGGCAATGTCGACTACGTTCAGGCCAATGCTCAGGCTCTGCCATTTGAAGAGAATACCTTTGATATTGTTACCATTGCATTTGGCCTTCGTAATGTGACCGATAAAGACGAAGCCTTACGGTCAATTTATCGGGTACTCAAACCCGGTGGACGCCTACTCGTGCTAGAGTTTTCGACGCCAGAACATGAATTACTCAATAAAATTTATGATTTTTATTCTTTCAATATTTTACCCAAAATGGGTGATATTGTTGCTAAAGATGGTGACAGCTATGAATATTTGGCGGAATCAATTCGTATGCACCCCGATCAAGACACATTAAAAGCGATGATGGAAAATGCCGGTTTTGATCAAACCAGCTATCATAATCTGACTGGTGGTATTGTCGCGTTACATAAAGGGTTTAAATTTTAATATGGTGCTTATGGGCATGCTGCCACAAATGCTGTGCAGTGCGTTGGAAAAAGTCATCAATACGGCCTTGTCGCTGGACCCTAAGCAGGCAACAGCGTTAGGGAAAATGGAGCAACAGGCGCTGACCTTGCAATTGCAGGAACTTCCTTTTGTTTTGTCGTTTTTGGTAAGTCAGGGGCAGGTCATGGTGATGTCTTGCCGTATTGAACACAGCTGTTATCTGGCGACAGAACTTTCAACCTTGCCCAAGCTTACGAAGCCGCAATTGCTGCCAGAGTTAATCAAACAAGGACTTATTGAAATTGAAGGTGATATCCAGCAGGCGCAGAGCTTCGCGAATTTAGGGCAATCTCTCGATATTGATTGGCAGCAACAATTGGCCAAGCACCTGGGTGATATCCCAACCCACTACCTGACTCGTTTGTTTAGCCGTGTGAGAAACAAAGCGCGATTCGCACAACGACAAATTGAACAGGATAGCAGCGAATACCTGTTATACGAGCAACCGGTTTTGGTAAATCAGGCCGTTGTGGAACATTTTAACGGGCAGGTTACACAACTTGCCAGTGATACCAAGGCTATCGAGCAACGTATCAGTCATTTAATCACTACTCTGACAGCGAAGGAATAACGTGCGTAGCCAGCGACTCTATCAAATCATAAAGACCTTTTTGCAGTATGGCCTGGATGAACTCTTGCCGGGAGAGAAAGTCCCTTGGTATGGAAAATTACTGCGCCTGAGCTTTTTCTGGTTGCGCAATCAGCACAAAGATAAATCCATAGAACAACGGTTTCGCTTAGCGATTGAATCTTTAGGGCCGGTGTATATTAAGTTTGGACAGATGTTGTCTACCCGCCGGGATTTATTGACCCCGGCTTTCGCGGAAGAGCTGGCGAGACTGCAGGATAATGTCGAACCTTTTGACGGCGCACTGGCGCGCAAACGGATCATTGAAGCGATAGGTCCAAAAAAGTTTGAGCAGGCTTTTATTGAGTTTGATCAACAGCCATTAGCCTCGGCATCAATTGCCCAGGTGCATGCAGCAAAAATGCTGCGCACAGAAGACAACGAAGCCATAAACGTAGTCATCAAGGTGATTCGCCCCGGTATCGAGTCGGTGATCCTGGCGGATATTGAAGTGATGCAATTGTTTGCGAACCTAGTCAGCAAATATTATCACCAGGGCAAGCGCCTACGGCCCGAGGAAGTGGTTGATGAATATCGAAAAACCATTATCGATGAGCTGGATTTGCTTCGGGAAGCGGCTAACTCGATTCAGTTAAAACGCAATTTTGCCGACGACAAGGTGCTGTATGTTCCGGAAGTGTATAGTGATTACTGCACACGGGACGTTATGGTGATGGAGCGTATTTATGGCATCGGGGTTGGTGAAGTCGAGCAACTAAAAGCGGCAAACGTTAATATGCAACTGCTCGCAGAACGGGGTGTGGAGGTATTCTTTACTCAGGTATTTCGTGACAGCTTTTTCCATGCAGATATGCACCCTGGTAACGTCTTTGTTGACGTGACGAATCCAAGTGATCCCACCTGGATTGCAATCGATTGCGGTATCGTCGGTACCTTGAACAAGGAAGATAAACGGTATCTGGCGGAAAATTTTGTGGCGTTTTTCAATCGAGATTACTATCAGGTCGCACAACTCCATGTCGATTCTGGCTGGGTCCCGGCGGATACCAATGTCGAAGAGTTTGAGTTTGCTATCCGTACCGTCTGCGAACCTATTTTTGAAAAACCTTTATCGGAAATCTCTTTCGGTCAGGTACTGATCAACCTATTTAATACCGCGCGCCGCTTTGATATGGAAGTGCAGCCACAACTTGTGCTGCTGCAAAAAACATTGTTGTATATCGAGGGCCTGGGGCGTCAGCTTTATCCCGAACTGGATTTATGGAAAACCGCAAAACCGTTTTTGGAAGACTGGGTAAAAGAGCAGATGGGGCCGAAAGCGTTATTTAATCAGGTGAAAGAAAAGTTGCCGTTTTGGGGAGAGAAACTTCCTGAGATCCCAGATTTATTTTATGACTATCTAAAAACCAGTCAGCAAACCAAGATAAGTCAGCTGACTTTGGTGAGGCAGATGCAGCAGCAACACCAACAAAGTAAACGTCTGCAGCTGACCGTGGTATCCGTTGGTTTGTTAATTGCCGCGAGTGTTGTGGCAACTCAGGAATTTTATCAATTAGCGGGTATTGGTGGGATCATAGGCTTGGTACTGATGTTACGTTCACTAAAAGATTAGGGACGTTATCGTACAAAATTACCATCACTTGCCTTGCTTGGTAAAATAGCCTTCGACGCGCAAAGCGATCCCCGGTGTTGTATCGTAATTACGCTCTTCTTCCCAAAGTAAGAAGGGCTCAATTTCAAAAAACAGCCACTCGCGTATCGCATTGATACGATATCGGTAACCCAATCGATATTCTTCGATTAAAAAGCCCCGATCCCCATTACGTTCCCCTTCAACCGTCAGGCTGGTCACGGTCGCACTGCGATGATCTAATTGTTTAAAGTAATAGGCCCCGTGGCGCCACCTGGCGCCAGAGTATGCCTCTGAGCCACTGATTGAATAATTAATCTGTAATTGACGGTCAAACGAAGGGGTGTAGGCATATTGCAAAAACAAGCGAGAACCAAATCCATCACCGAGGAAATAATAAATTGACGGTTCCATCTTAAATGCATGGGGTTTGGTGTAATCGGTTTGTAGCTTCAAACGGGCCTTAGTAAATAGATCGCCACCGGAGATACCAATCCGAGTATCAATAAAGCTATTGTCATCTTCTTTGTTAACCACTCGCAGGGCTGCGGTGAATCTATCGTCTTCTAAATCTCTGTTTAACGGTAAGTCATTGCCATAATTTTCAATGCCGGTTGACTGATCATCATCGTCAGAAAAAATCACATCAACTTTGTTTTCGAAGTGGGGTAAGCGTAAACGGATGCGAAATCTTTGGGTGAATTCACCCCAGTCAGCGGCTCTTGGCTCCCAGCCAAGGCGAATTCTGGCCAGGGATTTAGGGTTGGCCTGCTCTTCATTGTCATTGGCAAAAAAACTGTCAAACCACAGGGCTGTATTAAAGAAACTATCACTCACCGCGCCATGAAAATTCCCCAGCCAATCCTTATCATAGCTGGTATTCTCCTGCTCTTTTTCTTGATCGATGGCGGTTATTTCAATGATTTCCATTTCGATGTCCGACTGCTGCTGAGCATGGGCAGTAAGGGTCAAAAACAGGTATGGAATCAGTAAGCACCAATACAGGTTATTGTTATTTTTCACGACACTCGTTGTTCAATAAGATTAGAAAAATCCATCTTCTGAATTTAACTATAGCAATAAAACCGAAATTTTGAGGGGGCAAATAGAGGTGGATTTAATGGCCATTGCTATCGAAAACTGGCCAGCGATGAATGTCAGCCAAGGAACTAAAATAAAGTGTAACTTACCAATAATTTATTCCATTTCAAATAGCAACGCTATTATAGGTATAATTACCAGCCTACTCGACTTATAATGAAAACAATATTTAAAAAAGGAAACTGATTATGGGTATTAGTCCATGGCAATTATTAATTGTATTGGTAATCGTGATTTTATTATTCGGTACAAAGCGTTTACGTAATTTAGGTGGCGATCTTGGCTCTGCGTTTAAAGGCTTTAAAAAAGCGGTTGGCGAAGATGAAGCCAAGAAAGATGAGCCAGAAAACGAGCAGCTTGCAGAGAAGACTAACGCTGAATCAACTGAAGAAAGCGTAAAGAAAAAAGATCAGGTTTAGGCCCGGATTATCTATGTTTGATATTGGTTTTTGGGAGCTTTTAGTCATTGCGGTTATGGGTCTGTTGATCCTCGGACCTGAGCGACTACCTACGGCGATTCGTACGGTACGAAACTGGGTGCGCAATGTGCAGCGTTTCAGTCAAAATGTGCAGACGGAATTAAAAGAAGAACTGCGTATACACGAATTGCATAACAATTTAAAAGAAGCGGAAAAGCAGGGTTTTGAAAATTTGACTACTGATGTCAAAGATTCGGTTGATAGCTTAAAAAAAGCGGCTGAAGAAGCAACCCGCCCCTATGAAGATACGGTAAAAGACGAGAGTAAAAAAAATAATGACGGATGAACAAAGTCAGGGCTCTTCCTTATTTGACCATTTGTTAGAATTACGAAATCGCCTGCTGGCCATGGTGGGTTCTATTTTGGTCATCTTTGCCAGCCTTGCCTATTTTGCCAAGGATATATACAGAACACTGGCCAAACCCTTGGTTGATGTTATGCCGGAAGGCACCAACATGATCGCGACTCACGTTGCCTCCCCCTTTATTGCGCCGTTTAAATTGACTCTGGTCGTGTCCATTTTCATTGCGATGCCATATATGCTGTATCAGCTGTGGAAATTTGTGGCGCCGGGTTTATATCAAAACGAGAAACGCTTGGTCGCACCACTACTTTTCGGCAGTAGCTTATTATTTTATGCGGGAATTGCTTTTGCGTACTTTGTGGTGTTTCCGCTGGCATTCGCTTTTTTCAACTCAGTAACCCCTGACGGGGTGGTGATCGCCACAGACATTAGCAGTTACCTCGACTTTGTCCTGAAAATATTTTTTGCCTTTGGCGCCGCCTTTGAGATCCCAGTCGCCATTATTTTGATGTGCTGGACCGGTTTTACAACGCCGGCGAAGTTGCGTGAAAAACGGCCATATGTCATTGTGGCTGTGTTTATAATTGGCATGTTGCTGACACCACCGGATGTGATTTCGCAAACATTGTTAGCCGTGCCTATGTGGTTATTATTTGAATTAGGTATTATTTTGTCGTCGTTTTATCGTAAGCGTGAGACTGACGAGGAAGGTATAGAATAATGAAAAACTTGATGATATTAGCAATCTTGGCGTTAACTCCAACCCTAGCGTTAGCCAACACTGCGATGGACCCATTGCTTTGGGGTTGTAGCGAAATTAGCGATGATGATAAACGACTCGCGTGTTTTGATGCTTACATAAAGCAAAAATCCTCGCTCAATGCGCAACCTGTTAGTGCACCTAAACCCTTGGTTTTAAACTCTAATGGTGACGAGCCTCAGGCCGATGAGAAAGCCACAGACAATCCAGACCAAGCTCAGAATTTTGGTTTGGAACACAAACAAAAAAAATCGGCGGACGTGTCTGAAATATCAACGACCATAATCAAGGCCAGTAAACAAAGCCATAGCAACTGGGTATTCACGTTCGAAAATGGCCAGAAATGGCGCACCATCGAATCAACGTCAACCTTATTTAAAGTTGGCCAGGACGTGGTTATTAAACGCGGCATGTTTAATTCATTTTCATTAAAGAAAGCCGGCTCGAATCGCACAGTCAAAGTAAAACGCGTCAATTAATATGGCAGACAGCTTGGTTGATATTGGCGTTAATCTAACCAACAGTCGATTCGATAAAGACCGCGAGGATGTGATTTTACGTGCTCGGGCTGCCGGTGTAAAAGAACTGCTGATAACCGGTACCAATGTGCTCGAGAGTCGTCAGGCTCTCGCTCTGGCACAACAACATCAAGCTCTGTACAGCACCGCTGGGGTGCATCCCCATGATGCCGATGGCGTCAGTGATGATTATCTTGAGCAGTTAAAACAGATTTGCCTGGACGAAAACGTGAGCGCAGTTGGCGAGTGTGGCCTGGACTTTAATCGTAACTTTTCGACGCCGGAAAATCAGCAACGGGTATTCCAAGAACAATTAGTGTTGGCGAGCGAATTGCAAAAGCCGGTGTTTTTACATCAGCGAGATGCGTTTCCCACGTGGAAGGGCATTATCGATGAACACTTAGCAAAACTTCATGGTGGCGTGTCCCATTGCTTTACCGGAACCTTAGCCGAGCTAAAGCAGGTTTTGGATATGGGGTTTTACATCGGTATTACCGGTTGGATATGTGATCCCAAACGAGGTCAGGAACTTTATGATATTGTGCGATATATTCCGCTGGATCGGTTGTTGATTGAAACTGACGCACCGTATTTAACGCCTAAAAATATCCGTCCTCGTCCGAAGAGCAGTCGTAATGAACCGTCATATTTACCGTTTGTTGCCGACACGCTGGCGATTGCTATGGGTATCGATAAAAAACAATTAATTACTCAAACCACAAACAATGCCAGACAATTGTTTCAGTGGGTTTAGCTGGAGACATTATGAGTATTGAACAATTTGGCCAATTTCCTGCACGACGCATGCGTCGGATGCGCAAAGACGATTTTTCGCGACGTTTGATGGCGGAAAGCCAACTTACGGTGAATGATCTGATTTACCCTGTGTTTGTGCTTGAGGGTGAAAACCAAAGGGAAGCGATCCCATCAATGCCAGGCGTAGAGCGTAAGAGTATTGATTTACTCCTGGAAGAAGCCGCAGAATTGGTTGAGCTAGGCATTCCCGCCATTGCAATATTCCCGGTCACTCCTTCAGAATGCAAATCGCTACTCGCTGAAGAAGCATATAACCCCGAAGGTTTGGCGCAACGCAGTGTCAAAGCGTTGAAGGCTAAATTCCCTGAACTTGGGGTAATTACCGATGTCGCATTGGATCCTTTCACCACCCATGGTCAGGATGGCATTATTGATGACCAAGGTTATGTTCTCAATGATGTCACCACTGAAGTGTTGGTAAAGCAAGCCTTGTCCCACGCCCAAGCCGGTGCCGATGTTGTCGCCCCATCAGATATGATGGATGGGCGAGTCGGTGCGATTCGAGCGGCGTTAGAAGATGCTGGCTTTGTGAATACCCGTATTCTTGCCTATTCCGCCAAATATGCGTCTAATTACTATGGCCCATTCCGTGACGCTGTCGGCTCGGCTGGTAATATTAAAGGTGGCAACAAGTATTCTTATCAGATGGATCCGGCAAATTCAGACGAAGCGTTACAGGAAATTGCTCAGGATCTTGCCGAAGGCGCAGATATGGTTATGGTAAAACCCGGAATGCCATATCTCGATATCGTCCGCCGTGTAAAAGACAACTTTAAAGTTCCGACTTATGCGTATCAGGTCAGTGGTGAATATGCGATGCATATGGCGGCTATCAATAATGGCTGGTTGGCAGAGAAACCTTGTGTAATGGAAGGGTTGTTGGCGTTTAAGAGAGCCGGTGCCGATGGCATACTGACCTATTTCGCCAAGCAAGTTGGCTATTGGCTAAAAGAAGATAAGTAACAATACATGTAAATAAAAAGGTGCCAAACGGCATCTTTTTTTTGGTTCTCTTTTCGCACCTTTTTCGATGCCTGATGGTTTCTTTATGATTCGACAACTGATAGTTTTTAGAGCGTAAAAGCTATTTGTATAAATTTCACTCTAAGGTAAACAGTTCATTGCGCGTTCCAGTAAATACCCATTATCTGCAATTGCATCTTGCAGTACTGTTATTTTCCTTATGTGCGCTGTTTGCGTATTGGGTCAATGCCAGCCCTGTTTTTATCGTCTTTGGTCGCACCTTCTTCGCCGCATTGGCAATTGCTCTCTATGTTGTTTTCACGTCCAATACTGGCCTTGCGTTACCTGCATACCATAAGCGTCAACTAATATTGTCCTCGCTTTTGTTGGTTTGTCATTGGCTGACATTTTTCTTTTCTGCGCAGCACGCCAGTGTTTCTATCGCCTTGATTACATTTGCTAGCTATCCCTTATGGGTATTGCTGATTGGTTATTTTCAAGGAGACGCGTTAAAGCCCCTTGCCATGCTCGGACAGACAATATTGATTATTATTGGTGTGGCGCTGGTCAGTGGTGTGCACGCCGAGATGGGTGTCCAGGGAGAAGTCGAAGGATTGGTCGCAGGTCTGATATCAGCATTTATATTTGCCTGGTTAACGTATCTAAACCAGTCATTAATGCAAACCTGTTGTTCACTCAATCTGACCTTTTGGCAAAACCTGCTTGCATCACTATTACTATTGCCGTTGGTGTTTCTTGTGCCATTTTCAGGGGATATTGCTGACATTGGCAAACTATTATTGCTGGGCGTATTATTTACCGCATTTGCACACAACCTGTTACTTAATTCGATGCGCAGTATTCCTGCCTTTCTCGTCAGTATCACCGTATGTCTGGAACCTGCTTATGGTATTGTTGCGGCAGCCGTTTTATTTGCTGAGCCATTAACGGTAACGGTGATTGTCGGTATTGCTTTGGTGCTGATAAGTAACATATGGGCAGTGATGGCGCAGCGTAGGAGTTTGAGAAAAGGTTAACGCACACTAAACCCGTGCGATAGACAGATCAATGTTTAGTTTAGCGATGTCGACGATTTCCTGCTTAAGCTCCGCGGACATCAAAGGATGGCGTTGTAACCAGGCATCAGGCAAGGTGAGCTGCAATGTTTTATCGATACCGGCTAATGCAAACTCTGGCATCACATCATCTTTACGACGTTTTGATAAAATTACCGATAATCGTAATATGGCCAGCAATTGATAGGCAGATCCTAACTCGGCGAACGTTTGGCGCTTAACTAGCGCCATATTTAAATCGGTTTTGTAATTTCCGACCAACGCGCACAATAGTAAGCGCTCGGGTGTCGAGAAACCAGCAAGATCGGCATGTTGCAGGATATAAACTGCATGTTGCTTATTGCCTTTATATTCGAGTTGTAGACCGATTTCGTGGAGCACACAGGCGGATTGCAAAATACTTCGGTAATGTTGTGGTAATTGCCACGATGCCCGGAGCTGTTGGCAGGCCTGATCGGCAATGTCGGCAACTCGGTAGGCTTGTCGTTCGTCAATATTAAATCGGGCAACCAACGCGTTCAGCGTGCGTATGCGAATATTCATATTACGCATATTTGGCAACAGCTCGTACAGTAACCCTTCTCGAATCGCGCCGCCTGCCAGTTGCAATTCGTCAATACCCAAAATGCGAAACAACGCGGTTAATATTGCCAGTCCACTGACAAATACGGGTTTGCGCTCATTGACTAAACCGGTGATGTTAAGGTGTTTGAGATCACCGCAGTCGATAGCTTGCAGTTTGAGTTCTTGCAGCTTGGCCATAGTGATAATAGGTAATCTGCCTTGAGCAGATAAAACTTCGGTGATTGCCTGTAAGGTTCCGGAAACCCCCAAAGTGCTTTCCCAACTAGCTTGGCGAAAAGCTTGGGCAACAGGGCTTAAAATTTGTTCGGCTTGGTGTTCTGCGGCGGCGAATGCTTGCTCTGTATAGGTTTGCTCGGCAAAGAACTTTTGATTGAATGTAACACACCCCATCGCCAGTGATTGCATAAGCTGCGGTTCAAAGCCCTGCCCGACGATCAATTCCGTGCTCGCCCCGCCAATATCAATGACCAGGCGGTTATTTTGAGAAATGGTGGTGTGGGCAACACCAAGGTAAATCAGTCTGGCTTCTTCTTCACCGCTAATGACTTTAATGTCATGGCCAAGAATGGATTGCGCTCGGCTAATAAAATCCGATGCATTTTGGGCGAGACGCAGCGTTGCGGTCGCAACAATCTGAATATTTTCAGGAGGAATATCCTGTAGGCGTTCAGCAAAAAAACTTAAACATTCCCAACCCCGCGCCATAGATTTGGGATCCAGGTGATTATTCTCGTCGAGTCCAGACGCGAGTCGAACTTTACGCTTTACTCTATCTACCACCTGGACACTATCGGCGACCAGGCGGGAGATCATCATATGGAAACTGTTGGAGCCAAGATCAATGACGGCGTAGAGTGGCTGGGTATGAGACGGTGTATCTGCCATCATCCAATGATCCTGTATTTACTGCCTTGGGCGTCGTTGGTGTGGGCGGTTGCTTGGCTTCCCACCTTTCCCACCTCGACCACCGCGTGGCTGATGACGACGTTGCTTCGGTTTTGGTTTTGGTAAATCCGTCAGTAACGCATCGGGGTCATATTTACTAACCGGTAAGCTGTGCTCGATATACTCTTCGATGGCAGGAAGATTAAATACGTAATCTTCACAGGCTAAGCTAATTGCATGACCAGTGGCGCCAGCGCGACCGGTACGGCCTATACGGTGTACATAATCTTCGCAATCGTCGGGTAAATCATAGTTAAACACATGGGTAACGGCTGGAATATGCAAACCACGGGCAGCAACGTCAGTGGCAACGAGAAAATCCAGTTCGCCACTGGTAAACTGCTCAAGAATTTTCAAACGTTTTTTCTGAACCACATCACCTGTGAGCAATCCGACACGAAGTTTATCGGCGTGCAAATGCGCGTAAATGTTTTCGCAGCTGTGTTTAGTATTTGCAAAAATAATTGCTTTATCCGGCCATTCCTCTTCAATGATCGTTTGTAGCAATGCCATTTTATCTTCATTAGACGGGTAAAACAGCTCTTCGGAAATACGGATGTTGGTTTTTTGCTCAGGCTCAACTTCGACACTGACTGGATCGTTCATGTGCTCGAATGCCAGTTCCTTAACGCGAAACGATAAAGTTGCCGAATAAAGCATATTCATGCGTTCAGTGGCCGGTGGCATTTTTCTGAACAAATAACGGATATCTTTAATAAAGCCTAAATCAAACATGCGATCGGCTTCATCGAGAACCACGGCTTCAATGTGATTTAGCTTGTACACACCTTGCTTGTAGTAATCGATAAGACGGCCACAGGTACCAATCAATATATCTACACCGTTTTGAAGTTCCTGGCGTTGACTTTCATAACCCTCACCCCCATATACAACACCAAGACGCAAACCGGTTGCTTTAGCCATCTCGAGAGCATCTCGATGGATCTGAATTGCAAGTTCACGAGTCGGAGCCATTAAAATGGCGCGAGGTTGATTATGGTCAGCTTTCGGCTTTTGCAGTAAATGGTGAAAAGTCGCCGCCAAAAAGGCGATGGTTTTACCTTCACCGGTTTGAGCTTGTCCGGCAATATCCTTGCCTGACATTAAAATAGGTAACGATTTGGCCTGAATCGTCGTGCAATATTGAAAGCCCATCGACTCTAAGCCTGCCACTACTTGCGGTGCCAGGTCAAAGTCGGAAAACTTACTTTCGGTTAAATGTGTTTTTTTCATACGTCAAAGAATAACACTATCTAACTGATCAATTAAGTAATATCTGGTTGGTGGCGAATAAATTCGCGGATAGCGCAGTAGATTGGGGCTATTTCCGGATGAGAGTAACTTATAATGTAAATTTCTTTCTTCAATTGAGCGAAATTCGTTATTCTATTGTAACAATCATTGGTTAATTCTTGCATTCACGATTTAGATCGATAAGATTATGCAACATTGTTGGCAGGTAAGAAGCTTGCCCTTCTAACGGAGATAAAAATGAGCGAGAAAATTGTTCAGCTTACAGACGACAGCTTTGACGCTGATGTTATTAACGCTTCTGGCCCGGTTCTAGTGGATTTTTGGGCGGAATGGTGTGGTCCTTGTAAAATGATCGCTCCTATCCTGTCAGAGATTGCTGAAGAATACGATGGCAAGGTAACAGTTGCCAAATTAAACATCGACCAGAATTCAGGTACGCCACCTAAATTTGGTATCCGTGGTATCCCAACGCTTTTATTGTTTAAAGACGGTGCGGTAGCAGATACGAAAGTCGGTGCGTTATCTAAAAACCAGTTAAAAGAGTTTTTAGAAGCAAACCTGTAATTGCTTATGTTTAAAAAAGGTCGGCTTGCCGGCCTTTTTTAATCCGTTTATGGAAAACTTCCACTCAATTGGCGGATTGCTTTACCTAAGCAATATTTAATGCTAACTTAAACAACATACATATCTATTTAATCCATAAACCTTTTCGTTCTGACTGCTTCCCGGCACGTTAAAACATTGTAAACACTTATTACATAACAAGACCCATCCTATGAATCTAATTGAACTCAAAGATAAACCTATTGGCGATCTGATTAAGCTTGCTGAACAAATGAAGCTTGAACATTTAGCCAGAACCCGCAAACAAGATGTCATTTTTGCTATTCTCAAAGCGCACGCGAAAAGTGGTGAAGACATTTTCGGAGGTGGTGTTTTAGAAATATTACAAGATGGTTTTGGATTCTTACGATCGGCGGATTCGTCTTATTTAGCCGGTCCGGATGATATTTATGTATCGCCTAGTCAAATACGTCGCTTCAGTTTACGTACCGGTGATACCATTTTTGGTAAAATTAGACCACCGAAAGACGGCGAACGATATTTTGCCCTGTTGAAAGTTAATGAAGTGAACTTCGACAAACCTGAAAACTCCCGCAATAAAATCCTTTTCGAAAATTTAACACCCATTCACGCCAATCAACGTTTAACCATGGAACGTGGTAACGGTTCAACCGAAGATATTACCGCCCGTGTATTGGATTTGGCATCACCAATTGGTAAAGGACAGCGTGGTTTGATTGTGGCACCACCAAAAGCCGGTAAAACATTACTTTTGCAAAACATTGCCCAAAGTATTGCTCACAATCATCCAGAATGTGAACTTATGGTATTGCTGATTGATGAGCGCCCAGAAGAAGTTACTGAGATGCAACGCCTGGTAAAAGGTGAAGTTGTGGCATCGACCTTTGATGAACCAGCATCGCGTCACGTACAAGTGGCGGAAATGGTGATTGAAAAAGCCAAGCGTTTGACCGAACACAAAAAAGATGTGGTGATTTTATTAGATTCGATTACCCGTCTTGCCCGTGCATATAACACCGTGATCCCATCTTCAGGTAAAATCCTGACCGGTGGTGTAGATGCCAATGCTCTGCATCGTCCGAAACGTTTCTTTGGTGCTGCCCGCAATATTGAAGAAGGTGGCAGCTTAACCATTATTGCCACGGCGCTAGTTGATACCGGTTCGAAAATGGATGAAGTTATCTACGAAGAATTTAAAGGTACCGGTAATATGGAATTGCACTTATCTCGCAAAATTGCGGAGAAACGTGTATTCCCAGCGATTCACTTTAATCGCAGTGGTACGCGTCGTGAAGAACTTTTGACTAAGCCAGATGAACTGCAAAAAATGTGGATTCTGCGTAAGATCGTTCACGAGATGGGTGAGATTGACGCCATGGAATTCATGATTGATAAGCTGGCAATGACCAAGACCAATAATGAATTCTTTAATTCGATGAAGCGCTAGTAAAAATCGCGCTCATAGAGAACCCCAAAGGGAAGCTTCGGCTTCCCTTTCTTCTTTCCTAAATGCCAATATCGTGCAAACTCTGTGGTTTGAGCGATAATATGAATTCGATTGAGTTGGTGATTCTCCACGAAGCTTATCGCTGCAATCGCTGTCGCAAGACGCGCATTTTCGTGATGCAGCCGGTGAGCAATTACCGCATAGACTTGGTATAATATCCGCCATAAATAGCAATGATAAAGAGAAGTGAGTTGACGGAAGTAACAGGTAAACGCCTGAATAAATTTATCAGTGAATCTGGGTTTTGTTCCCGCCGGGAAGCGGATAAATTAATCGCGGATCAACGCGTTAAAATCAATGGTCAATTGCCCGAGTTAGGCACAAAAGTCATGCCCGGCGATCAAGTGCTGGTGGATGGCAAAACCATTGATGCCAGTCCTGAAAACAAATCTGATCGTATCTATATTGCGTACAATAAACCGATCGGTATTACCTGTACCACCGAACGTCAGGTCCGCGGCAATATCATTGATGCCATAGGCCATAAACAACGTATCTTTCCGATTGGTCGGCTTGATAAACCGTCTGAAGGTTTGATTTTTCTTACCAGTGACGGAGATATCGTCAATAAGATATTGCGTGCGGAAAATGCCCACGATAAAGAGTATCTTGTTACTGTGGATAAGCCCTTGTCGCCGCGTTTTGCCGAACGTATGGCCCGGGGGGTGCCAATTCTCGGTACGGTCACTAAACCCTGTCAGGTTACGATTCTCAATAAATTTGTGTTTAAGATTATTCTGACGCAAGGGTTAAACCGACAAATTCGCCGGATGTGCGAATATTTGGGTTATGAAGTAACGAAATTAAAACGCACCCGCATTATGTCGGTCAGCGTTGATAAGTTAAAGCCAGGAGAGTGGCGCAATCTAACCCATAGAGAAATGCGGGAAATCAATAGCGCGGTGGCAAACTCGAGCAAAACGGCGGTCAATTTGCCTGGTGCTGACAATAAGGGCAGCACGGACAACAACAGCGTTTGGGCAGAGCCAAGGCAGAGGAACGCCAAGCCGAGTCCTAAGTTTAATCCTTATGAGCAGAAGAAAACCCCGCCTTCGCCAACACGCAATCCGCAATCGGATCAGGAAAAAAGCGCACAGTCTCCTCAAAATCGTAAGCAATCAAAAACTACAAAGCCCGCCAAGCCGAGAAAGGGCACGTTAAAGCTAAACCGCGAATAGCGGACTGAAAAATAGCCACGACTACGTAATAAAGCGCTTCGGCGCTTTTTCTATTGTCCGTTATCCGCATCGCCAACACAGTAAGCGACTTTCTTTTTCAAGCCGATTCCCCTGACATTTCTAACCATTTTCCAGTTTATCCTTGCAGCGCAAAACGTGTAAGTCGCTTTCGTTAGTGTTTTTGTCTAAAGTTATCTTTATTGCCAGAGGCAGTTAGCCGGTGATTTACAAAAATGGAGATTAACTTAATGAAATTAGGTGCTTTTTCAGTTTCTTTAACGGTAAAAAATATTGGTGTTTCAAAGCAGTTTTATGAAAAACTAGGCTTTTCGCAAATCGGCGGTGAGCTGGAGCAAAACTGGTGCATTTTGCAAAATGGCGAGCACATTATCGGCTTGTTTCAGGGCATGTTTGAAAAAAATATGCTGACATTTAACCCTGGCTGGGATCAAAAAGCATCTAATCTTGATGAGTTTCAGGATGTTCGAGATATTCAGGCTCATTGTCAACAGCAGGGATTAACGCTACTTAATGAAGTCGCCGCGGATACGTCGGGACCTGGAAGCTTTATGTTAGAAGATCCAGATGGCAACCCGATCCTAATCGACCAGCATCGCTAAACAGCGGTGTTGTTTATTCGGTTTTTATAACAATGAGAAACCCTAATAAATACCAACCCATAGGGTACAATTAACTTATTAATAATATTAAAATTGTTGTCGTAATTTTGGTAACAATTGCCATACTGATTGTAAGGTCTGCGCGATTTAGGCCGACGGTACTTTTATTTCTCCCGACATAAAGAATTCAGCGTTTGTTCATGAGGTTGTACTTGCTCTTTTTGCAAAGGAATCTGCACAATAAATTATCCATGCCTGCACTGATCAAACTGTTAAGGTCAGGAATTGCCGCATGCTTGTGTTTATTGCTGATAACAACCCAGGTTCAAGCCGCAAATTTGCAGCTTAAAATGGCGGATGACCTACCGCGGAAATTTAAGAAAAACATACGCGCTCATCTTGGCGAGCTGCCAACCACGGAAGCTGAGCGGGAAGGTTTTGTGTTTACCGCACATGACAAAACCAAAGCCGCGTTACAGGCGCTGGGCTATTACCGCAGCCATATCAATATCCGAATTAACAAAGAAGCTCAGCATAATAATCACCAAGTTTGGCGATTATTTATCGGGGTGAAATTAAATGAGCCTACCCGATTCGATGATATTCTGATTGATATTCAAGGAGAGGCCGAGCTCGATCCGAAGTTTTTTGAACTGATCACCAATATACAATCCAAATTGCTTAAGTCCGGTGATGTCGTGGATCACGGTGTTTATGAAGAGGTGAAGTCAAAAATATCGTCACTGGCGTTAGATCGCGGTTATTTTGACGGTAAATTCGCTCAATCTCGATTGGCGATCAGGCAGGACTTCAAAAGTGCCGACGTGGAGTTGGTGTATCACAGTGGCCGACGATATTATTTAGGTGAAGTACAGTATTCTGAATTTGATCTTGATCCAGAAATTCTCGACGTGCTGGTGCCTTTTGACATTGGTGAGCCTTATACCAGTCAGCGAGTCATTCAGTTTCAAAACCAGCTACAGCAAACCCAGTATTTCGGAAATACCCTAGTCGTACCGGACCGCAAGGACGCGGTAAATCAATTGATCCCACTAAAAGTCACGCTCGGAGAGACCAATTCACACTTTGTGGATGTCGGTATTGGTTATGCTACCGATACCCTGTTTCGTATTTCAACGAGCTGGCGCACGCCGAAAATTAATCGCTATGGTCATAGTCAGGAAACCAGAATCGAGTATTCGCAAATCAACCCTACCGGCAGATTCACCTACCGTATCCCCTTATCACACCCAATACGCGATCTACTGCAATTTCAGGTAACTCTGGAAGACGATGAATATGGCGGTTTAGTGAGTAAATATCTTGAAGGTCGGGTCGCCAATGTTCGAATCTATGATAAATGGAGCGCCCAATATTACTTACGCTATTTAACCGAAGGGTGGCGTATTCAAGATTATGCCGACGATGAAGTGGACAACGGCAGTTATCTGATGCCCGGCGCTATATTTAGCCGTACTATGCGCAGCGGGCCACAGCTCGATCCCTCCTGGGGCTTTAGTCAGTTCTATATCTTCGAAGGTGGTGCGCAAAGCGTTGGCTCTGATACCAATATTTTAAGAGCCATTGGCCGTTGGCGATTTATTACCACGCCAATGCGTCGTCACCGTATTGTGTTAAGGGCGGAAGTGGGGATCTCAGATATTTTTGATGAATCTAAGTCAAACCTGCCGCCTTCGTTACGTTTTTTCGCAGGTGGAGATCAAAGCATTCGAGGTTTTGATTATCAATCTCAGGGACCGACTGAAATCATAAATGAAGGAGAATTAGCCGGTGAAGAAGTGGTTGTGGGCGGAAAACGATTGGCATTAGCCAGCGTTGAGTACCAATATTACTTTACCGAAAAAATTCGTGGAGTAGTTTTTAGTGACGCGGGTAACGCCACCGATAATATTCGTATTGATCCCGTATATTCTGTCGGTCTTGGTCTTCATTACATTTCTCCAGTTGGTGCGATACGGGTGGACTTTGGTTATGGTATCAGTGAAGACGATCCCAGCTGGAAATTGCATTTTAGCTTGGGGGCTGAGCTGTGAAGCTTAAGTCTATAGGTAAATGGTTATTGTCATTCGTATTGACAATGCTGGTACTGCTTCCGCTGTTAATTTTCACCCAAATGGGCAACCGCTTAATTATTGCGGGTCTGAACTTATTGCCTTTTTTGAAAATGGACTTTGAACAGGGGCATATTCTCAGTGATGCCAGTTTTAAACGGATAGAGTTGGACTTTACTGTCATTATTATCCGAATTGACGATCTCAATTATTCGTTGCAGGCCAGATGTTTGGCCAACTCTAAATTATGCATAACCGCTATGCAGGCAAGCGGAGTTTACATCGATATGCCTGACATTGATGACGACGAGCAAGAAAAGCAAGATGCGGATAATCAACTCATTGTATTGCCCATCGACCTGCGAATCGAAAATGTTGAGGTTACACAGTTTATTTTTAAACAATCGGCGATAGCGATACAGGCGTCTGAGTTCAGTGCTAATTTACATGCGAGTGACAGTCATGTAACGGTTAGTGATGGTCAATTAGCACATCTTGACGTCACCTTGTTGGATGACGCTCACTCAAAAGCTAGCGAAGATAAAGATTCGAAGCCCGGTAACACCGAACCTAATACGGAAACTAACACTAAACCTAAGGTTAACGATAAGGTCTCAAAATCGGCTAACGAATCAACCTGGGCGCTGGCGCAGCTGCCGGATGTATTTATACCGATAGATTTACAGCTTTTAGAATTTAATCTCGAAAATTTTGCATTAAAGCTTGCGCCTGATCCCGAAAAAATTGCCCCGATTCATACCAGCAAGTTAACGCTTGCGGCTCGTTGGTCAGGGTTTCTTCTTGATGTGGAACGTTTTGAGCTGGCGTCTAAGGACTATGGTCGCGCAGATATTAACGGCCATATGGATTGGCAATACCCCTGGGGAACGGAATTTATCCTAAATACCGAAATCGATAAATTTCCATGGTATGAGCCGCTTCAGGGAAGCAAGCAACGGGTGAATGTGTCTGGAGACTTTTCTCAATTGTCGGTGCAACTGACCAGTGATGGGCCAATTAAACTGACCGCGGATGTGCAAACGGATCTGGTGGATAGCAAGCTGCCGTTTGTGGCGAATGTGCAAAGTCCTAAGCTCGATTTGCAGCCGTTAGTTGCACAGCCATTGGTAGTCAAAAAAGTCCAGTCTCAGATTTCTGGTGACCTGCAAAGCCAGCAAGTGAATGCGCAATTGGTATTGCAAGGCTTTGGTTATCAACAAGGTGCCTTAACCCTTACTGGAATTCATCGCAAGCAAGCACTCAATCTGAGTTCGTTCCGCTTTCATGATACGCCATCGGATTCAGTGATCAGCGGTCAGTTAGATCTTGATTACGGTGCTGAGCTTATCGTAAAACTTGATGCCAATTTGCCAGGTTTCCAGTTACCAGAAGTTACGGTCGGGACCGTTCCAATCCAAGGAAGGGTTAAAGGGCAAGTACACCTTTTCACAAAGCTGGATACCAATCAATTACCCAAAAGCCTGGAGCAACCGGGCAAATGGCAATTGTCGTCCTATAACACCAATCTTGAAGGGATCGTCAATGAACAACCGGCGGCGGTAGCGGCGAACTTTTCCATCGATCAGGATTTAGCAGTAAAAGATGCAATGTTACAGGTGCGCTTTCAGGATTCTCTTTTGAATTTAGAGGGTTACTCCGATGAAAACTGGCATGTCAATGGTACTTTGCAAGGTGCAGAGTTTCATCGATGGCATCCAATGTTGCAAGGTCAGCTCAATGGCGACATTCGTATCCGTGGTGAACTGATGGTACCAAATCTTGTGGTGGATGCTAGCGTCCAGAATGTTCAGTATCAAAATATTCGTGTGCCTGACGCGGATATTGATATCAGTTACTGGCCAAGTCGGAGTCATAAGGCACAGGTGTCAATCGGCAGCGAAAGTGTCAATATTGGCAAATATCAGGCGTCTGGCATTGCGGCGTTGTTGCAAGGGGATTTAAGTCGTCAGCAATTAACGCTCGATTCTCAAGGCGATTTCCCTGTGCATCTGGTCGTAGAAAATCAACTCGACTTAGAGCAGTTAACCAGTCAACTTGATATTCAAGAAGCGCATTTACGATATTTAGAGCATTTGTGGGCTTTGGAAAAAGGGTTCTCATCAACGGTTGATATTAATCAACAGTTAGTCACCTTGTCGCCCCATTGCTGGCAACAAGGTGACAATGAAATTTGTGTCACCCAGCCAGGGAAACTGGCAAACGATGGCGACATAGCGCTAGGCTGGCACTTACAGTTGGGAGACTATGACCACTTTCTATTAGGGAAAAAAGTGAAAGTCGATAGCCGTATCTCGGGTAAAGCGAATGTCAGTTGGCAGGCGCTCAAAATGAACCAGCTTCAACTTGAAAATACCATCGAAAAAGGCTCATTAACACTTATCGGCGATGAGCAACAGTCCACATTGTTGACCTGGACCCAGGGTCACATCAACGCCCAGGCGGATGAATCTCAGGCGACCTTGGATTTATTTCTGAATCGAGATGATGATACGCAATTGATTGCTGGCGATGCCCGTATTGATCTGGGCCAGGATACGTTACCAATGCAAGGGAATCTGGACATCGAACGGTTTCAGATCCATTTAATCGAAGAGCTTGTGCCGGGGATGAGTCGCGCTCGCGGAGATTTCTCCGCAGCCATTGATTTTTCCGGGTCTGTTACGGCTCCTATTTTGTCTGGCACCATGTCATTACACGATGGTGAATTGGCGACTTACCAAAGCCCGAATACCATAGACCACATTGATGTCGATATGGTGTTTAAAGGGCAAAGTGCCGATGTTGAAGGCGGCTTTCTGATTAAAGACCATCCCGGGGAGATCACTGCCAATCTCGATTGGCGAGATGGGTTCAATGCCAATGCCCGTCTATTTGCTGAAAAACTCCCGATTTTATTTCCGCCAAGTTTAGATGCCTTAGTATCCACAGATATTCATTTGGATCTTGAAGGTCAGCTGGCCAAAATCAGTGGAGAGATTTCGGTACTGGACGGCTTACTCAAGCTTGAGGATTTACCCGAGGGTAGTGTTGAATTGAGTGATGATGCGGTTATTGTTGACGCTTCTGGAAAACAGGTTAAAAAAGAAAAAACGTTTGCGGTAACCAGTGACGTTGACCTTGCGATTAATCCAAAATTCCGCCTCAAAGGCCAGGGTTTTAAGGGCAACCTTGGCGGGAAACTAAAAATTCGTCAGGAAAAATTCCAACCGGTGCAATTATTTGGTGTCTTGAAAATTGCCAATGGCAATTATAAAGCTTATGGCCAGGATCTGGATGTGAAAAGTGGTGAAATCACTTTTGTCGGCTCGCCATCAAACCCAACCATTAATGTCAAAGCGGTAAGAGAAATTAAGGATGAAAGTGTGACGGCAGGACTTTCAATTATCGGCCCCACAGATGCGTTGAGCCTGACGTTTTTTTCTAACCCAAGTATGCCACAACCGGAAATTTTATCTTATATAACCCGCGGTCGGGGGCTTGATTCGAATTCCGGCGGTGGGGCGGCAGTCGGGGTGGCGTTAGCCAGTGCCCTTACCAAGACAACACCTTTGCAAAATGTCGTGCAAAAGCTACCACTGTTAACCGATGTGAGTTTAGATGCTGAAGTCGAGGGGGATATAACCCAGGCCACGATTAGTGGTTACCTGGGAGAGCGAATTTTTCTCAAATATGGTGTGGGTGTTTATGAGCCCATTAATGAGCTCACAGTGCGTTTATATCTGATGTCCAGGCTTTGGCTTGAAACGGTTTCTGGCCTGGAAAACTCTGCGGATATCTACTATTCCTTTGAAATCGATTGAAGAGCAATTAACGGTGTAACCAACTGAGTAAGCTTAAACGCTTGGCACCAGCCCAGGGCGCGACTGGCTGTACTGCATGGCTCTGTGGGATCTTAAAAACATTCATGGTATTGAATGCCGGGATCAATGCTTTATCGATATTCCCTTGCTTGTCGTAAAACGCCAGATGTCCACCCCAGTTAAGCTGCCAGTTTTTGGTCAAAGAAAATGTACAGGCTGCAACGCGATCGTGTTTAGGGTGAATATCGTCGTGCTCACTTAAAAAGTGCCCTGGCGCATAATATGATGCATAGCTATCTGCTTTGTTAATTTTTTCTTCAGCGGTCAAAAACCGCATTTTATCCAAATAAACATCACTGTTTACAAAATCTTCAAAAGCATGCAATGGGTGGTTTGGGTTCTCTCCAAGCTCAATCGCCTGACTGATGTAGTACTGGAAAAACACATACTGAAAATGGTTTTGAGCGCGCTTTTCAATATTGGATTTAAATTGATGGCGTTGCTCAGGACTCAGTCGCTGCAAATCTTCTAACGTACTTTCGTAGAATTGATTGCCATGGTTATAGGCAAGGTACCATTCCTGATGAGCTTGCAGTAATTGTAATAAATACTCTGCAGTATCGTTGGTAAAAAAGTTTTGGATCTGTAATCGAGACGTTGTTTGATATTCAAGTTTCAATGCGTCCCAATCGAGATCGGGGTTAATTTTTATCTGGGTACTCATACAAAAGCAAGGGTTAAAGCAATTAATGTCGTTCATTCTCGCATGACAACGAGGCTAACGCTACGGTTTATTTGTACCAATTTAAAGGTATCAGTAATGCAGAATCATCAGTTTAACACTCGATGATTCTCTAATGATAACGGGCTTGAGAACCGTGTTTCGAATAAGGTTTGTTGTTGTCGCTGTATTGTCTTTAAGCGCTCATTATCCGTTGTTAAGCGTATCTCCTGAAGCTTACTTTCATTGTCATCAACTTTAATGATTTGTATCGAATCGGTTGTTTGTTCAATGGTGATGTATCGGCAATCTTGCAAATCAATTTTGGTGACCGGAAACGAAGGCAGATCTAGTAACAAAGCACCGCGAAAAGACTCGATTTCGATACGATAGGAAGCCGTTGCCCCAGACCGTTGAAAACTGCCATTTAGCTGAGTGTCGCCAACGCGAACCTGAAAATCGATGTCGCTTAATAACGAAGGAATTCTTGGTGCAAAGGTGATTTCTTGCTTAATTAAATCTGGGCGAACGCCTAAGAAATATTGATACCAGACTCTGAGGTGTTCTGCATTGGACCAGGCTTGTAAATACGTCCCGGTGATTGTCGGTAAGGTTTGCAGTTGGTGCGGATAAGCATCGGCATTTTCGGCCAATCCCCCGACCACTCCACGGTGCAGTGCCTGCTCATTCATATTCGAAAATAATTGATAGGCGATGTCCGGGCCGCCGACTTCAATCATCCGTTGCATGGCAATGCCATTATTCCATAACCAGACAGTGCCATTGTGATAGGCAGCATCCTTGTGGTATTTCTCGGTTAAATGAAATGGGTGAAAATCGATATCGCGATTATCCAATGATGCCACACCCCAGGGGTACACTAATTGTTGCCATGAGGTTTTTGTCGCATTACTGACAAAACGGCTGTCTTCTATCATATCAAAAGCATAAAGCTGGTTAGGGCGCAACTGCGTATCCGCTGAGCCATCTTGGTTGAGATGATCGACAAGGTAGCCTAAATCATCGAGAATAAAATCCTGGGTAAAATTGCTCTGCAGTTTATCCCGCGCCTGTTGCCAGCGAAGCCGTGAGGCTTTGTCATTCATTACTTCGGCAAAATAAATACCGGCATTGAGTTGTTCAAACCATAGCGCCTGAATGTCGTTGGCGCGTGTTCCGCGGGGTGAATAGGGAACCTTGTCAGGCTCACGCCTGGCATCCATCCAGGTTTCGTTATCGGCATGCAATAAGTAACCTTTACTATCCACCCAGTTTCGCAATGCGCCATCAATCGAATCTTTGACATTCGGATACAGTCGTTTAATTAAGGTGGTATCGCCGCTGTATTGAACATAATGAAGCATTTCAATCACAAAACGCGGAGTACCGTCGGTGGTGTGATAATCAATATCTTCGATTCTTACCCGGTTTGGCACCCGACCAAAAAATTTAGATTCCGGGTCCCGGTCTTGAAACTTAGCAAATGCGGTGATCATATCCCGCGCAAATTCAAACTGACCGGTTACTAATGTCGCACCTGGCAATGCAATAAAGCTATCTCGACCCCAATACTCATTAAACCAGGGTAATCCTGCGTAAATGCCCTTGCCGTGCTGGTTGGTCATCAATGAATCAAGATTTAAAATTTGCCACTGAATCGCTTTTACCAAGTCCACATCGCGACTCTGTAAATAGGCATTGCCAGTAAGTAAGGTAAGCATCCGTTGTTGGCGTTGTTGTTGCCAGCGTTCGTCATTTTCACGAGCGCTTTTAAGCGTTGCCGAGAGGGTTTCAATATTATCTCCAATTAACACATAGAAACCTTTTTCGCGGCTTTTTGCATCTTTTGGCAGCACAATCGGTGCAACGGCTATTAGCTTTTGTGGTGCTTCGTCGGAACGATATAGAGTCATCTCAGCATGCTGACGAGTCTGGGTTATCTGTGCTCCGGTTAAGGTCAACGCTACTTGCTGGGCATCAGTGGATATGCTGATGCGAACAATGTCTTGATCGTCAAATAACGAAAGCTGTTCCACGGTTCCATTGGGGTACTGGCGAACTAATTTGTCAGGGTATACAGTAACGTTTGCCTGTTGGCGGTTAACAGAATCAGAATCCAGAGTGATTTGGTAGTCATTAAATAATCGTTTTTGGGCTAAATTGAAGCCCGCAAACCAGCGATGTTCTGGGTGATCATTATTATGGGTTTGAGTGTAATAATAGCCAGAACGTTTATTGGTAAACGAAACCGGTCGATTCTCACTTGCGCTGACATGAATGGCTAACGAATCGAGACTGATTTGTGGCGCAACCTGAGGTTTCTCGCTCGATGCGGTTTGATGTGGCTTCATCGTGGATGTTGGCTGGCAACCAATGATCAGGGCTATAACGGTTAAGTATAGGGAGAATCGATAAAACATCCGGGGAACTCCTGTTGAGATTGGTACGGCTCTATTGGCGAACACGCAAAGGTTGCGCCTGCATATGGGCGAATAACATCACATGGTAGCGTAGCAAAGATTGAATTCGGCGCTGGCAACGTTGCGCCGAATTGGCATCAGCGAAAGCCTTGAGAACACGAACTCTTTGATAGGCCCTGAAAATCAAATCGCCAGTCGACTGTTGCAGATATTGATTAAACTCGCGGATATTTGCGGTTGTCGACAGGCTTAATGGCTGTTGATTAAACTCTATAAAATCATACCCTTGCTGGCAATAATGACGAAATGCCGAATCTTCAAGGCTGGCAATTAATGCCGAACTGGATTGCGGATTCTCGAGCGCCTCTGCCAATAAACAGATATTGGTTTTGATTTCTTGTGATAATGCCCTGCTGGCGCCCTGCGCCAACCGTTTCGATTGCAGTTGATGCTGATATATATCAAACAGCTCTTTCCAAAAACTCATGAACGTATTGTGGTTCCTTCCCCTAATTGCAAATACCATAGCAGTACTTGCAACCTTGCATCAACCGCACTGCAATCGCTTATGGCACTGGCTGACCATTGCGCGCCTCGAGCAAGCGGTACCAGTCTTGGTGACGGTAGTTTAAATCAAGTGCTTGTTTTGCCATCGCTATGCGCTCTGGGTTGGTAGAACCTACGATTGGACAAATATTGGCGGGATGAATTAACAGCCAGGCCAGCGCAATGACCCATTTTTCACAACCATAGAACTCGGCCTGACGCTGGTATTCAAGATGAATTCGTTCGACATCTGCGGCACTGAATGTATTCCCCCAGGCTTCATAGGCGACGGTGGCAATCGGACACCAGGCCATTGGCGTAATGTGATATTGCTGACACTGATCTAACGTACCATTTTCAAAGGCACCGATATTGTGAATATTGATTTCAATTTGATTCACCAGTAAAGGTTCTTCCATTTTTGACTGCAATAATTCCACTTGCGATGGGCTGAAATTACTCACCCCAAAGTGTTTCACTTTACCTTGTCGGTTTAGCTCACTTAGCGTGTGTGCCACTTCTTCGGCATTAAATAGATAATCAGGACGATGCAATAAGAACATATCCAGTGCATCGATATTTAAGCGCTGTAACGAGCCCTCTACTTGGCCTATCAGGTAATCATGGGAAAAGTCATAACGACCCACTTCTCCTTGTACCGGCGTATTGGCAAAGCGTATACCTGCCTTTGAGGTAATTAACAGTTTGTCTCTTAAGTGCGGTTGCGACTTGAGCACCTCACCAAACAAGCTTTCGCAAGCACCATTGCCATAGATATCGGCATGGTCAAAGTGGTTATAGCCTTCATCGATAGCCGTTTCGATGGCACGTTTGCCCTTTGCATGCGCCTCTGCAGAATTATCGCCATTAATGCGCATGCAGCCATAAATCAGGCGCGATGATTCTATCGGCAGTTGTGGGATATGTAATTTTTTCATAGTGTTAGTTCATCAAAAGTTGGTTGTCTGATTAAGCTAAATCAACGGTTTGTGCAACGAGTTATAAAAGCTCATTCAAAATCACTTGGTGATCCTTAAAATTAAGGCTGCAGCCTTGTAAGAATCGGCGGATGTTTTTCTCTTGATACAAATCTCCCTGACTTGGTTGATTGGGTGCAATCGGTGGGAAGGTACCATAACCAGCAAGCAAGCAATTCCAGGAAACCGCATCGAAATGGGTATCAAGGTTCTGGCGCTCTATTTCGGCGCTTAAATCGCCACGTTGATACCAGCAATCGAGAATACTCACCAGAGATTGTGACAAGTGTATATTATCGCGATTAGCCCGCCAGTAATCACTGTCATCGCGAGTATTAAGTTTGTAGTGGGCAACAATATAATCTCGTACCCGCTCAAAGCGTTCGGTAATTTTTTGGTTGTATTCAGACGCATAGTGGCTGGAAAAGTTGCCCTTTTCCAATAGGCTGGCAAATAATTCAATACTCACTTGCACCAGATGCAATGCTGTTGCTTCTAATGGTTCAATAAACCCTTGAGATAAGCCTAATGCAAGACAGTTATGTGACCAATGCTGGGACAATTGCCCGACCTGCATCTTTAAGAATCGACATTCCTGCTCTGAATCCAACGCACCGATATGGCGACGGAACTCAGTTTCCGCCTGATCTTTGTTAATAAAGTCGCTACTAAAAACATAACCATTACCACAGCGGCTGGTAAGAGGAATTTTCCAGCACCAACCGGCACTTAATGCCGTTGCCTCTGTTTCAACTGGAATCATTGAATCCATCGAGGTTGGCATTACCACTGCGGAGTCGTTGAATAGATTGCTTTTGAAGCTTTTAAAAGGCACTTGAAGCGCTTTTTGCATTAATAGTGATGAAAAACCAGTACAGTCGATAAAAAAATCCGCGCCATAGGCTTCTCCCTTATCATCAAAAATTGTCTCCAGTAACCCTTGAGGAGAGCGCTTCGCCTGAGTGATGTGGGCCTGCTTATGCTCGACCCCTGCAGCAATCGCCTTATCTTTTAAAAACTGGCCAAGCTTACCTGAGTCAAAATGGTAGCCATATTCCATAATAAACGGAAAGTTTTCGGGGGTTATCGGGCCTTTTCCCTGAGTTGCAAGGACACCGTTTAGCAAAAAGTCATCAGGGCGCGTATGGGTGTCTAGCCCCATTCTCCGGGTTCTTGCGTTAACCAAAAAAGCGCGTTTAGTGAAAGTGTCGACTTGTGTGGTGAAAGGATGCGAATAATCTTTAATACCCGACTGTGGACTCCAGCCTTTAAAACGAATATTGACTTTATAGGTTGCGTCACATTTTGGCATCCACTCAGATTCTGGAATTTCCAGCTCTTCAAAAAAGCGTTTCAATGTTGGTGTCGAGCCTTCCCCGACACCGATTATGCCCACGTCTTTGGACTCGATTAAACTAATTTTCACCGAGGGATTATCATGCCACCGCTTGGCAAACAAGTTAGCAGCCATCCAACCTGCGGTGCCACCACCTAAGATCATAATGTGAAAAGGCTGTTGTTCAGGCATATTACTATCCACAGTATCGCTTTAAAAACTCATCATGCGAAGGAATCGCGGATAAGGGTTCACGTTTGATTGCTTTAATTTTTTTCAGCATTGCCTGCAGTTGCTCTGCAGACATGGTATTGGCCATCGGGTGGTAACTTGCTGGTACTATCCCTTGCCCTAACATAACTTGTAACCAAGAACTCTCTGTAAACAAATCATTTTGATCTCTGAAAAGCCTACCATCTTGCTTAAATAGTTCTATCTTATGAGCTAGTGTATCTGGTATCGCCATATCCCGCATTTCTTGCCAGAATAGACTATCAGTGCGCTGGTTTACATGGTAATGGAGAATAATAAAGTCTCGGACTTGTTCGAATTCTAGCTTCGATTGCTTGTTATACTCGGCAACTGTTGAGGCATTGATACCATGATGTGGAAACAGATGGACTAGGCGCACTACGGCGGATTGAATCAGATGAATCGAGGTAGACTCCAAAGGTTCAAGAAAGCCGCTGGACAACCCAACAGCAATCACATTTTTATGCCATTGTTGGTAGCGACGACCGGTTTGAAATTTGATCACTTTAGGATCGGTAATCGCTTTGCTATCAAGATTCCCCAATAATAAATTTGTGGCTTCATCATCACTGTAATAAGCGCTGTTATAAACCAGGCCGTTCCCATTGCGATGTTGAAGAGGAATGCGCCACTGCCAGCCGCCTTTGTGAGCAATGGACCGAGTATAAGGAAGAGTCTTCTCAAAACGCTCAGAGGCAACGGCTACGGCACGATCACAGCGTAACCAATGACTCCAGTCTTCATAACCAGTTTGTAAGGTCTGCTGAATGAGTAAACCTCGAAAGCCGGAGCAGTCTAAGAATAAATCGCCTTCTATGAGCCTTCCGTCTTTTAACTCCAAAGACTTTATATAACCGTTTTGTTGATCTTGGTGCACGCTAGCTACAGTGCCTTCAGTTCGTTTAACGCCCATTTTTTCTGAAAATTTCCGCAAATACTGAGCATACAGTCCGGCATCAAAGTGGTAGGCGTAAGGCATTTCTAGAATTGGATCTTTGTGTCGAATATGGGCATATTTGCCTTCTTCGGCAGCCAGAGCGTTTAAATCATAATTCCAAAGCTTAGTATCGTCTTCGAGTTCACCAGCGCGTTTTAAGAAGTGATGAAAATGACAGAACGCCATACTTTTTCCAGCGGTGCCAAACGAATGATAATAGCTATGTTTTTTGTTTTTCCAGTTTTCAAACTTAATGGCGAGCTTAATCGTGCCCTGAGTTTCTCGCAGAAACTCCGCTTCATTTAAACCCAGAACATCATTGAGTATTTTTATCCCCGGGATCGTAGCTTCGCCAACACCGACGGTGCCAATTTCGTTTGACTCCACCAGTTCGACGTCAATAGCTGCGCCCAACAATTTTTTTGTCAGCGCCGCTGAAATCCAGCCAGCAGTGCCGCCGCCGAGTATCACTAATTTTTTAATAGGTTGTTGCATAGCCAGAAACCTTCACAAACCTCTTTATTGGAAATAAAAGGTTGGGTAAAAAAAAACCTGTTAGAACTTATCCTAACAGGTTTTTCGAGTTGTTCAGAGTATCTTAGAACTCGTAGTTGATACCAAGTAAGTAGTTAGCACCGTAGTACTGATACAAGGTAACGAAACGAGAATCTGCTGCATCCGCCTGAATGTCGTCTTCTTCAGTAAGGTTCTGAACCTTGAAGGTGACACGAAGGCCATCAAGAGAATCGATGCCTGATTCGCTGAAGTCATAACCAATTTGTGCATCCCAAAGCTCACCGCCTAGGCTTTCAAATTCTTGTAGCATTAAGCTCAAACCGCGAGCTTCCGTTAAGAATTCATCACGCTTTGTTCCAGAGAGACGAATTTCAAAACCGCTATTTTCATAGTAAGCAGTAAATGAATAGCTTTCTTCTGAAAGACCAGGAATACGACCACCGTCATCCAATGCTCCGTCTAGGAAAGTTGCGCTACCTACAACACCGAAACCATCTAGGGCGTCTGCGAAAAGGTGGAATGGCAAGCTAGCCTGGAGTTCGTAACCACGTACGAACCCTTCGAAACCGTCAGTCGTTGTGCTTACAAAACCTTCAAACGTTTGTGGTGTAATGATTTCGCCAGTATCCGGATCCGTTACCTGATGGTAACCAGGGATATATTCTTCTGAGAAGTCCGTTAACACGTTACCTGAACGGTGCCAGTTGGTCAGATCTTTATAGAAGAAGGCTGCAGCAAAGTAACCATCATCGGCAAAGTAGTTTTCATAAGAAAGATCAAACTGGTTTGCTTCCAAAGGTTTAAGTGTTGGGTTACCAGCACTTCCGCTCCACGGACCATTTTCTGGGTCTGTGCTTTCTACTTGGTTTTGGTTGAACGAAAAACCAAACTGGTTGTTAGGCTTCATCTGATCCATACGTGGACGAGATTGTACTTTACCGATAGCAGTACGGATAAACTGATTCTCAGCAATTTCGAAGCTTAAGTTTAACGTTGGAAGAACGTCTGTGTAGCTGTCATTGCCAGAAACTGCAGTTGCCAGAGTATTACCAGTACCTTCTTCCGTTGTGGTTGAGAAACCGGTAGATGACTGATCTACGTCGATAACCTGAACACCAAAGTTACCGTTTACATAGATGCCTGCAAATTCAGTTTCAATATCAAGCTTACCGTAAAGAGTCGTGATTTCTTCATCGACTGTGTAAGTATCACCTAAACGGTCGTTTTGAACCAATGAAGCTTCAGTTGCTGTGTAATAACCTGATTTGAATAGACCTAAAGAGTCATAAGCCAGAACGCCATTGATACCGATGAAGCTTAAATCTGCAACACCTAAAACTTCAGGAATTGGTGCGTCATTAGGATAAGATGGTGCCGTTAGGTAATCACCTTCATTAAGTTTTGATTTGCTGCGATCTGAGTACATGATACCCGCTTCAACAGCTGAGATAGGACCCCATTCAACCACACCGTTTACAGACAAACGGATACTGTCTAGACTTTCTTCAAATTCTGGGCGGTTAACGAAACCGTCCTGGGCATCACCACCGATGATTGGAGCACCCCAAGCCTGAGGGCCTGCAAGGCGGATTAGACTTTCGTCAGTGTAATCAACACCTGGAAGAGTTGGGTGATCTGAATACATTACGCCAGTAGACGTCATTTCCCATGAACGTGCTGCAGTTGGACGATCAGGCATGCCTGCACGGCCAACACCTGAGTAACTTTCTACGTCAAAAAGAGATTTTTCAACATCACCAGTTGAAACGTCAGCTTCCAACGTCCAATTATCAGTTAAAGAATATTCAACGTTTAAACCGAACGTAGTTAAATCCGCTTCTTGGCTGCGGGCATCATTTCGAATAACCGAATGGAAACCATCCCAGTAACCGGAAGTAACAAGTCCGTCTTCAACTTCAGTTACGGTATAATTTGCACCGCCCCATTCCGGGCCGCCTTCTTCAAGACCACGTCGGACATCACTTTCTTTAAAATCAATATAAAGTGCATCAAGTTGTAGGATTAAGTTGTCTGTAGGTGCCCATTCAACGATTGCAGCTATAGAATCACGCTCAAGCATTGCTGAGCGTACAAATGAATCGTGACCACCAAGAATTTTTCCATCGTCGGAATCTGCATAACCCCATGCGCGGAATTGTTGCTCCTGACGCGGAGTTTCCTGGGTCGCTACGGTTAGGGCAAGACCTAAAGTGTCGTCAGCGAATTGATCAACCCAGTTGAAAGATAAACGATGACCATTGTTGTCATAGTCTGGGTTGGCTGCATCTTCAGCATTTTGCTCGTAGTCAGCATTGATAGTGAATGTAGAGTCAGCATTTAATGGACTAACGGTTTGTAAATCGATAGTACCACCGATACCTTGACTTACCAGACCAGCTTCAGGTGTTTTGTAAACAATAATGTTTGAAACGATTTCGGTAGGGTATAAGTCATATTCAACACCACGGTTGTCACCCATACCTAATAATTCACGACCGTTCAATGATGTTCCAACGTAGTTTTCGTTAAAACCACGTACTGACAAACCACTGGTACGACCGTTACGGCGCTCACCAGAAAGGCCTGGTAAACGAGAAAGAGATTCGGCAACTGAGGTATCTGGTAACTTACCGATATCTTCAGCAGAGAGCACTTCAACGATTGAGTTGGTGCTCATTTTGATAGCTTGTGCTTTTTGAAGACTACCACGGATACCCGTGACTTCAATAACTTCAACTTCTTGTTCCGCTACCGCTTCTTCAGCAGCAGAAGACACTGAACTCATTGCCATCAGGCCGGTAGATACCAGCGCCAACGCCACCTTGTTCGGCTTAAAATTTAACATGTTGTTTCTCCCCGTATACATCCATGCATCATTATTGTCTTAATCATCCTGATTAAGTTATCTGTGTTTTCTGTGCAAAAATCACCCGATTTTCGCGTATTCTGACTATGGTAATGGCACTGGTCGAATAAAAGAATTCCTTGCATACGTATTCATAAAAGCAGCGTGCAGGTTTAACAACTTTTACTGACGGTTAACAAATAGCCATCAAAAGCCATTTGAAACAATAGGTTATTGGTTGAATATTGCAAGGTATGGATGCCTTTACCATTGCCTGAATACGTATGCATTTGCTAATTCAAATTGCTTGGAGCATCCTAGCGAAACTCAAAGCTAGGTCCATAACTTTGGATTTAAACAGTATTTTATCGACATGCTTATAACCCGATATTGGTACGGAAAATTTATGATTAACGCCCCTGCATTATGGCTTATAAAAAACCTGAGAACCTATGTTGCCCTGATTACTTCACTTTCAGTAGCGATGCTTGTTGGCTGCCAATCGGAACCGCCGAACAACAATAACAGCGCGAGTGTTATCATCGATAATGTTTCCGCAGATCAGATACGCCAGGCGAGCCAATCGGCCCAAGCGCATTGGTTATCACAAGATCATATTTTAGTGGTCGATGACAAAGCACAATCGTTACCACTCAATCTGTATTTAGTAACAATTAGCCGTGATGAAAAAGTGGTTGTCGCGGATACCCATATGATCCACTTAGCAGACCAAGACAGCACAGCGGACTGGCCAAAAGTCTATCCTCATCTTGCCCAGTTTGATAATCAATTATCGTTTGCATTGGATATGTCATTGGCGGATATCAAAGCTCTGCTTAAAGGCCCTCTTTACCTGATAAGCGTGGACCAAAAGCAACAGATTACCTTTGCCACTGCAGTGCAGTACGGCAACCTCTTAGACGTTTTGTATACCCAAGGCCACAATGATGCCGATGAATATCAACAATTTGGTGGGGTTACGCTCGAGGAAAATGGCAAGCGTTTTAGTCAGTTTTCTTTATGGGCGCCGACCGCGCAATCTGTCACGGTAGCGCTTTATCAAGAACCTGGTGTCGAGAAAAATTCAGAAAAATTAACGCTTCGTGAAGATCCCAATACTGGTATCTGGTCAGGGCGAATTGCCGGCGATTATGAAGAATATTATTACCAGTATGAATTAAATATTTATCATCCGGATGCAAGTACGTCCGTTACGATTACCACAACGGATCCATATTCGCTGTCGCTATCTACCAATAGTGAGTACTCTCAACTCGTCAATCTTGATAGCGCCAAAACTCAACCACCTGAATGGCAGGGCCACCAAATCCCAGCCGTTGCGCAAGTGGAAGATAATGTCTTTTATGAAACCCATATTCGAGATTTCTCTGCCCATGATGCACGGTTGAGTAGCCCCGAATTTGCCGGTAAATATAAAGCCTTTAGTGAAACAGACAGTGATGGTATTCGTCATCTTAAGCAGCTAAGGCAAGCGGGTTTGAATAACATTCATCTACTGCCGGCATTTGATATCGGTACGGTCAATGAAGATCCCGAGAAAAGAGTGTCTTTATCCGATACGGTGGCAAAATTATGTGGATTAAAACCCCAGCACGGCTGGTGTGCCGGTGAAAACAAACTTGATCCAGCGCAAATGCAGGATAGCCTGGTCTCAGTACTGCAATCGTTCGACCCCAAAACCGGGCAAGCACAGCATGCGGTGAGTCAATGGCGTGATATCGATGATTATAACTGGGGCTATGACCCGTTTCATTACACCGTACCCGAAGGCAGTTATGCAACTGACCCAATGGGTGTCGCTCGCATTATCGAATTTAGAGAAATGGTGCAAAGCCTGCACAATATGGGATTTCGGGTGATTATGGATGTGGTTTATAACCATACCCATAAAGCCGGATTAGCTGCGACATCGGTTCTCGATAAAATTGTTCCTAATTACTATCAGCGATTGAACCCCATTAGCGGTGCCATTGAACAATCCACGTGTTGTGACAACACTGCAACTGAACGCGAGATGATGGCCAAATTGATGGTGGACTCGCTTATTGTTTGGGCGCGGGATTACAAAATCGATGGCTTCCGCTTTGATTTGATGGCGCATCAACCGAAAGATTTAATGCTCGAAGCAAGAAAAGCGGTTCAGGACGTGGATCCGGATACCTATTTTTACGGCGAAGGTTGGAATTTTGGCGAGGTGGCCAATAATCAGCGTTTTATTCAGGCGAGCCAGCTTGAGCTTGCCGGCTCTGAGATTGGCACCTTTAGTGATCGTTTAAGGGATGCGGTGCGCGGTGGTGCCTTTAATGCGGTTGGCGATGATATTCGTAAAGCCCAGGGCGTTGGCAATGGCTTAGGTAGCTATGACAATGAACTAGCTACCCACGCCAGTGAAATGGCATCAGAAAAGTTACAGCAATACCGAATTGCCATGGACCAAATACGCGTAGGTCTTGCTGGTAACCTGGCGACATTTGAGCTCATCAATAGCGCCGGGGAAAAGGTGCGGGGTAGAGACATCCCGTATGGCGATCAGCCAACCGGGTATGCTTTAGATCCGGCAGATACCATTAATTATGTATCCAAGCACGATAACCAAACATTGTGGGACAATAATCAATACCGCCTCCCCTATGATATGGCTACTGAAGACAGGGCAAGAGTTCAGATGTTGTCACTTACCTATCCATTGCTGGCCCAGGGGATCCCATTTATTCATATGGGGTCGGAATTATTGCGTTCAAAAGCCTTTTTACGCGACAGTTATGATTATGGTGATTGGTTCAATCAGGTAGATTTTGCCATGCAAAGTAACAACTACAATGTTGGCTTACCACCGGCTGAAAAAGATCAGCAGAACTGGCAGCTGATCGGCAAATTGTTAAATAACAATGAAGGCCGTGACTCGGTTTCTGTTGAGCATATTCGCTGGACGAAACAAAGGTTTATCGAATACTTAAGCATTCGCATGTCGTCACCGCTGTTTCGACTAACCAGCGCTAAAGACATTAATGCGCGGGTGTCTTTTGAAAATACCGGACCGCAGCAGCAAGGTGGTATCATTGCCATGAAGCTAAGCGATACAATTGTGGATGCGCCTGAACTTGATGCTCAGTTCAATGAAATATTCGTGGTATTTAACAATAATGCCGCAGCGACGCACTTTACGTATGGGGATGTGCAAGGCTGGCAACTTCATCCAATTCAACAACAAAGTGATGATCAAATCATTAACGCAAGCCGGGTAACAGATTCTGGCTTTGAGATTGGCAAGTTAACCGTTGCGGTTTTCGTGCGTTAACAAATAAGGATAGCGAATGAATAAGCTAACTCGTTTAAATAAGACTTTTTGTTATCTACTGACCATTTTAAGTGCACTTAGCGCTGCAGTTGTTGCTAAAGAAGTTAAGGTGACCTCCCCGGATGGGCGCATTACGTTTACGGTCAGCGACGATGATAAAACCCCTAAATACCGCATTGATTTTAACGACCAGGAAGTTATCGAACCATCCGCGTTAGGGTTGGTATTTCGCGATAGCGACTATTTCGAAGCTGGCTTTGAGATTCAATCAACCACACGCAACCAGGTCAATGCGACCTGGGAGCAGCCTTGGGGTGAAAGTAAGAATATCGTCGATCACCATAATGAATTAAACGTTACATTCTCGGCGGATCGCGACAAGGTAAACACCTATGGTCTGCGGATTCGGGTATTTAACGATGGTGTCGGCTTTCGCTATGAAGTGCCGGAGCAAAAAGGTCTAAATCAAGTAAACATCACTAACGAGTTAACCGAATTTGTGATGGAAAAAAATGCCGATGCGACCGCATGGTGGATCCCAACCCGAGGTTGGAATCGCTATGAATATGTTTATAACACCACGACATTACGTGAAGTTGACAGAGCCCATACACCATTTACGATGAAATTAACCAATGGTGTTCATGTCAGCATTCATGAAGCCGCACTTGTCGATTATGCCGCAATGAGCCTGGATCAACGTCGTCATGGGTTTCTAAAAGCGGATTTAGCGCCCTGGTCTGATGGTGTGTTGGTAAAGAAGCAGGGCGCATTTAATACGCCATGGCGCACCGTACAAATCAGTGACGATGCGACGGGTTTGTTAAATTCTCATCTTATTTTGAATTTGAATGAACCGAATAAGCTTGGCGATGTTGCCTGGGTAGAACCGGGTAAATACGTCGGTATTTGGTGGGGCATGCATATCAATGAAAATACCTGGGGCAGTGGCGATAAACATGGCGCCACAACCGATGAAGTCAAACGCTACATGGATTTTGCAGCGCAATATGGATTCGATGGGGTGTTAGTTGAAGGTTGGAATATCGGCTGGGACGGTAACTGGTTTTTTAATGGCGATGTGTTTAGTTTTACCGAAAGCTATCCGGATTTTGATATGGATGCAATCTACAAATATGCTAAAGACAAAGGTGTGCGTCTGATTGGCCACCATGAAACTTCCGGTAATGTCACCAACTATCGTAATCAGATGGAAGCTGCTTTTGCGTTATACCAAAAACATAATGTGGCGCAGGTGAAAACTGGTTATGTTGCCGACGGTGGCAATATTAAGCGCATTGATGAAAATGGTGTTGCCAGAAAAGAATGGCATGATGGCCAGTTTATGGTTAACGAGTACCTTTACAACATCAAAATGGCGGCGAAATATAAAATTTCTATTAATACCCATGAACCGGTAAAAGATACCGGATTACGCCGCACCTATCCGAATTGGATCTCCCGCGAAGGTGCTCGTGGCCAGGAATTTAATGCCTGGGGTAATCCACCGAATCCGCCTGAGCATGCGGCAATTTTACCTTATACGCGGATGTTATCTGGGCCTATGGATTTTACGCCGGGCATTTTTGACATGAGCTTTAATGGTCTGGGTGCAGATACCAACCGACCACAAACCACATTAGCGAAGCAGTTAGCGTTATATGTAGTGCTTTACAGTCCCATTCAAATGGCCGCGGATTTACCTCGTAATTACCAAGCTAATTTACCGGCATTTCAATTTATTCAGGATGTACCAACCGATTGGGAAAAAAGCATTGCCTTGGATGGCGAAGTTGGTGATTTTGTTATTTTTGCCCGTCAGCAGCGAGATAGTAATGACTGGTTTATCGGTGGACTTACCGATGAAGATGCCCGTGATGTTAGTGTCGCTTTGACCTTCTTGCAGCCTGGCGTAAAATACCGAGCACAGATTTACCGCGATTCAGAAGATACCAACTGGGTCGATAATCCGGCAGAGATCACCATCGAAGAAAAATTGGTTACTGCTAAAGATACATTAAAACTTACTATGGCAAACAGTGGCGGTTTCGCGATTCGTTTGCAGGCTCAATAGAGCCTGCTGGTCAGGGTTTAAAATTTGGGGATGGCGCTTGCGCCGTATTAAAGAAGTATGACAATGAAACAAAAGCCACAATTATCGTTTTGGCAAATCTGGAACGTAAGTTTCGGATTTTTAGGGGTGCAATTTGGTTTTGCCCTACAAAATGCCAATGTAAGTCGCATCCTTTCGGACTTAGGTGCCGATTTACATTCTCTTTCGCTGTTTTGGTTGGTTGCGCCAATTATGGGCTTAATTGTCCAACCTATCGTGGGCTCTGCCTCTGACCGTAGCTGGGGTCGCTTTGGTCGTCGTAAGCCATACATTCTGGCTGGCGCTATACTGGCGGCACTTGGTATGATCTTAATGCCCAATGCCCCGTTATTTGTGGCATTTATGGCACCTATGCTATTTGGTGCGATGATTTTGGCATTTATGGACGCATCGTTTAATGTCAGCTTTCAACCGTTTCGCTCGCTGGTCTCAGATATGGTGCCAGCCTCACAACGCAACATTGGTTATTCGGTGCAATCTTTATTGATCAATATTGGCGCAGTTGTCGGCTCTATTTTACCGTTCGTGCTAACGAATGTCGTGGGCCTGGAAAACACCGCAGCTGCCGGCGAAGTTGCGCCATCTGTTACCTGGGCATTTTATATTGGCGCGACAGTATTGCTTGGTTCCGTCCTGTGGACGTTTATTCGCACCAAAGAATATCCTCCTGAGGAATATTACGCCCACCGTGGCGAAGATGCGGCAGCAATTACTGCGGAACATCAGAAGAAAACGACTATTGCGCAAAGTCTTCGTAACTTCTTTGGCTTGATGAAAACAATGCCAGATACCATGCGCCAGCTTGCCATCGTGCAGTTTTTCTCATGGTTTGCTTTATTTATTATGTGGGTATATTCCATGCCTGCGATTACCCAGCATATATGGGGAGTCGAAGCTCATTGGTTTGATCCCGCGTATATCGATTCCGTCGGATCAGTGCCGCAATCTGTGCTTGATGCCAAAGGTGCGGCGGGTGATTGGGTAGGTATTATTTTCGCGGCTTACTCATTATTTGCGGCAATATTTTCGGTATTTTTAGCAAAATTTGCGGATAAGTTTGGTCGCAAATTAGTATATTCTCTGTCGCTACTGGCGGGGGCGCTTGGGTATTTTTCGTTTACCCTATTAGGGCCATCGAATCCGGTAGAAGTAAACCTACTGATTACTCAAGTCGAAGTGCCACAAGATGCGGTTTATCTGTTACTACCTATGTTAGGCATCGGTATTTCCTGGGCGGCAATTCTCGCCATGCCTTATGCAATACTTGCAGGCTCACTTCCGGTGAGTAAAACCGGCGTGTACATGGGAATATTTAACTTCACCATCGCAGCGCCACAAATCGTGTCAGGCATATTTTCGGGCTGGATATTGAGTGCCGTATTCGACAATCAGGCGATCTACATCATTATCCTTGCCGGGGTCTCTATGCTCTTTGCGGCAATGTCCGTTGGCTTTGTCAAAGACAACGAATAGTTATACCAATCACACTAAGTTTGTGCACAACTCAGAGTTAGGGCAGAGGTTTAGTTGCAACATAGATTTCATTGGTGCAGTCATTCTATATTAATGAAATATAGGGCCGTAAATGAGCCTCTGATAAACGCCCTACGGGTGAGTTTTAATTTAATGTGATTGGTATTACAACTTGCGGTTAAATTCCATAACATAACCGAGACTGGCGTTTAGTGCGCAGGCGTCAGGTTTCAGAAGGGGTTTCTGCAATCTGCGAGTGATTAAGATATTCACGTTCTGCGCACTGAATACTTCTCTTCTATACAAGCTGATGAAGTTGGGGTAACATTTTCGTTATTGATTTGTAGCCAGACGGTTTAATGTGAAAGCGACCTCATTTGATATTGCCTACCGAGCCGGTGTGTCTCAATCCACGGTTTCTCGGGCTTTACGTAATAGTCCTTTAGTCAATGAAGAGACTCGAAAAAAGATTCAAGCGATTGCCAAAGAATTAAATTACAAAGTCGATAAGAACGCTCGTAATCTGCGCTCGCAGCAGAGTAATACTCTCGCCCTGCTTCTGTTTGAAGACCCTGGTGTCGATGAATCGCAAATCAATCCTTTCTTTTTATCCATGCTGGGTTCAATCACACGAGCCTGTTCTAATTCAGGTTATGACTTGTTGGTTTCTTTTCAGGAAATGGAAAATGACTGGCACGCAGAATACGCAGACAGCAATAAAGCCGATGGCATTATTTTGTTAGGGTACGGGGATTATACCGATTATCGGGACAAGCTCGTGCACCTTCACCAACAAGGCACCCACTTTGTGCGATTCGGGGCAGAAGTTACCGATATGCCGGTAACCAGTATTGGCGGTGATAATGTCGGTGGTGGCAAACAATTGACGGAACACCTGCTGACACAAGGTTGTCGAAATATGGCGTTTATCGGCACTATTTCCGAAGCCGCACCTGAATTTTCAGGACGTTACAAAGGGCACCAGCAGGCGTTGGAAGAGGCGGGTTTAAACGTTGAACCCAAGTTACAGGTCAATGCTATCTCTACCGAAGAAGCCGGCTATCAGGCGACCAAGTCGTTATTGGCCAAAGGCGTGACCTTTGATGGTTTATTTGGTGCCAGCGATTTGATCGCGATTGGGGCGATGCGGGCGTTGCAAGAATCCGGTTTAACGATTCCTGACGATGTTCTGGTTGTTGGGTTTGATGACATTCCAATGGCTACTTTTGCGAAACCGGCGTTGACAACAGCGAAACAGGATACGGTATTGGCGGGGCAATTATTGGTGGATAATTTATTAAGCATGATTGCAGGTTCGAAACCAAAAACTGTATTAATGCCAACACAGTTGATCACTCGAGAGTCTTCGAATCGTCTCTAAATAAATATTGCCTGAAGAAGCCTTTCACTGGTAAGTTAAGCCATTATTAATTGCTTGTCGTCAGGTTGTACCGTGCAAAATCCTTTAATTTTCCTTCTTGCCTTCTCCGGTGGTTTTTCAATCATGGGCATTCAATTGCTCGGTGGTCGTATTCTCGCCCCCTATTTTGGTTCCAGTGTTCATGTCTGGGGCAGTATCATTACCGTATTTATGCTTGCCCTTTCGATAGGTTATTTATCTGGAGGACGGTTGTCGTTAAATAACCCATCCCTGAAACGGTTTGGTAGTATCTTTATCCTCGCGGGCGTTACATTACTGCCATTAATCTATTTTACGACCGACATCCTCGATTGGGTATTCATTAATATTGAAGACAGCCGCTATGGATCGTTAGCGGCATCGACCATTTTATTCTTAATCCCAACGATAATACTCGGGATGATTTCGCCCTATTCTATTCGTCTGCTTGTAACTCACCAGGATGAAAGCGGCCAAATCGCCGGTTTGTTGTATTTTGTCTCTACTATGGGTAGCGCCCTTGGCACGCTATTGACGTCCTTTTATCTGGTCCTTTGGTTTGAAGTTAATCAAATACTGTTTTCCTTGTGTGGTCTGTTGGTGGTTCTTGGCGCGCTCGCCTGGGCATATCAACATTTCTTTAGTGAAAAATCTGCGGAGGTTCTGGCCCATGGTTAATCGGATAAAACGACTTTGTTTGACTGCTCTAACCGGTATAGTGGTACTAACGCCAACCATAAGTTCAGCAGAAGTGATCAAAGAACAGCGTTCTATGTACCGGAATATTTTTGTCGAAGATAAACAAAACATCCGTTGCTTAAAGTTTTCGGTAAAACGCAAAGTCTCGAGTCAATCCTGCATTGATAAAGACGAACCTAACCGATTGGTGTTCGACTACACCAAGTTTGTGTTTACCGGGCTGCTGGCCAACCCTAATCCGGAAAAAGTATTGATCATTGGCTTAGGTGGCGGCACTTTGTCGAATAGTTTGCAGCTATTATTCCCAGATATCAAAATAGACAATGTTGAAATTGATCCTGCGGTTGTCACCGTTGCTAAAGAATACTTTGACTTCAAGGAGTCTGAAAATATTCAGACATTTAATCAGGACGGGAGAATATTTATTAAACGTGCTGCATTGAAAAAGTTGCAATACGATTTGATTATTCTCGATGCGTTTAATGGTGAATATATCCCGGAACATCTACTAACCAGAGAGTTCTTACAGGAAACCAAATCCCTGCTAAGTGATCATGGCGTTGTCGTTGCCAATACGTTTTCGAGTTCGCTATTGTTTCATCATGAAACAGCAACCTATCATGATGTATTCGGTGATTTTTATACTGTATCAAAATCGAATAATGCCGGAAACCGTATCATTCTTGCTGGCAAGCAACTTCCCGATGAAGGAACCTTGTTAAATCGAGTCAAAGATTGGCAGGCACCGTTAGCGCGATTAGATGTGGATATTAAATACACCGCCTCTTTGATTAAACGCCAGACAAAGCAAGACGATTCCTATCGAGTACTGACCGATCAATATTCTCCGGCAAACTTACTGAGGTAATTGCCGGACGGGTTAACAAAAGGGGCTGTCGTGTATAAACGAGCAGCCCCTTTTTTATTTACGTCAACTTAACTCACACCTAGCCAACATAAGCGCGGGTTGGTCGTTTGGATGTCTATTTCGCTAACTTTGCAGCCATTAATAACAATTGTGGGTCTAAACGCACTTTATAATTTGGATTGACATACTGAAAGTGCACTAAGCCTTCGTTATCAATGACATATACTGCAGGTGCTGGCAGAACCAAGCGTTCATCGCCTGCGGCATTCTTTTGCAATGGGTTTTGTAGATCCATTTTGGCAAGGTAGCGATCCGTGACTTTCTGCGACGTAAAAAACGCAAGACCAAACGCTTGGCTCATTTGTGAATCAAAATCTGACAATAACAGATAGCTTAGCTCTTCCTTAGTCATACTTTTCTGTAAGTCGGCAGGAGAATCGGTAGATACCCCGATTAACTGATAGCCTAAATCCACCAGGTCTTTTTCAATCTCTTGTAATTGCCCCATTTGCACATTACAGAATGGACACCATCCACCACGGTAGAAGAAAAGTACGGTCGGTTTGTTATTGAGCACTTTCTGTAAACTAACCTTTTCACCTGCAAGTGTTACGGTATCAACCGCTGGCACTGTTTGCCCTACCAACAGGGGAGCCACCAATTCTGCCGATTCAGCAATTGGTTTAGCTGAGACCATAAATGCAAAAAAGGCGCTGGTGAGAATTAGCAATTTAAAATTTTTCAACGTTGTTTCCTTATTATGTGATGAAGCTTGAGTACGTTTGAGTACATGAACATAGCAAAACCATTGACCGAGCGTATACAGGAAAGATTACAAATAATTTTATTTAAAATCTTAATGAGAATGGTTTGCATTACCATTAGTCTTCGATTAGAATTAGCCCCAATAAAACTAAACCACACGAAATCAAGTTTTCCAGGGGACAAAATGAAACGCACCGTAGTTGCTAGCGCGTTGTTAGCGGCCTTGTTCAGCCAGCAGTCATTCGCAAACGAACAAACAGAAGAGCTTAGAAACATCATTGCTGAGCAGCAGCAAACCCTAACAGAATTAGAGCGCCGTTTGGATGAAACGGAGCAACGTTTAGAAGCAACAGCTGATGCGGTAGAAGAAAGCGATGCAGATAACAGTGCGGTAACCATTGGCGGTTACGGTGAGTTACATTACAACAACCTGAAAGATAATGACTCTGGTAGTTCGAAGAAAGAAATCGATTTTCACCGTTTTGTTTTGTTCTTTGGCACAGAATTTACCTCTAAAACTCGTTTCTTTTCTGAGTTTGAATTAGAGCATTCGTTAGCGGGTGACGGTAAAAATGGTGAGGTTGAATTAGAACAAGCTTATGTTGAACACGATATTAGTGACACAGTTAGCGGTAAAGTGGGTCTATTTTTGATCCCAGTGGGTTTGTTAAATGAAACCCACGAGCCACCAACATTTTATGGTGTTGAGCGTAATCCGGTTGAAAAGAATATTTTACCTACAACTTGGTGGGAAGCAGGCGCAGGACTGTCATATGCACCAGCTGGCGGTTGGGCAATCGATACAGCAATCCACAGTGGCCTGGACATTTCAAGTAAAGGTTCTTATAAACCTCGCGATGGTCGTCAAAAGGTCTCTGAAGCGGCCGCTGAAGATTTGGCATTTACTGGTCGAGTGAAATATACCGGTATTAACGGCCTTGAACTGGCTGCGACATATCAGTACCAACAAGATATTACCCAAGGCGGTATGCTGGCTGACGGTTCTGTCGTCGATACAGCGTCTGCAAATATGTTATCGGCACACGCGGTTTATCAACTGAACCAGTTTACTCTGAAAGCATTATATGCGCAGTGGAATATCGATGGTGCCGAAGCACAAGCGCTAGGTCGTGATAAACAAGACGGTTTTTACATCGAGCCTTCGTATCGCATCAATGATGCATTTGGTGTATTTGCCCGTTATAACGTTTGGGATAACAACGCCGGTGATAACAATGATACCGAAGTTAAACAAACGAATGTTGGTGTTAGCTACTACTTACATGAGAATGTCGTGTTAAAGGCTGACTATGAAACACAGTCCGGCGCAAATGATGTTGACGGATTTAATTTAGGATTTGGTTATTATTTCTAATAATTAACGCTAAATTTAACGGTAATGAAAGTGAGCAGGTTTTCTGCTCGCTTTTTGTCGTATAACGCTACGGTGAAAATAATGGTAAAAATCGTCTTCACTTTTTTGATTGGTCTTATTCTGCTACCAAATCAGGTACTGGCTGAGACCGTGTACCAGCAACCTGAGGATTTTATCGCGCAAGCGTTTTTAGGGGATACCCCTAAGCCAAATACGTTATGGTTAACGAAAGCACAAAAGCAAACCGTTGAAGATATATTGCAACACCGCTACTCGCGATTACGTGTTCGTTACTGGCAGCAGCAACAACAAAGCGTTTGGATCCTGGAAGAAATAGGTAAAGAAGCACCAATTACGGTTGGCTTACACATAAAAGACCAACGATTGCAGCAAGTGAAAGTATTAATCTACCGTGAAAGTCGCGGCGATGAAGTGACCCAGGAGTTCTTTACTCAGCAGTTTATAGACGCACAATTACTAAACGACAACAAACTCGATCGTCATATCGATGGCATTACCGGTGCTACCTTGTCGGTTAGGGCTTTAACCAAATTGTCGCGTATGGCATTATGGCTCGATTCTCAAATAGGCTCAGTGGCCAGACTCGAAAAATAATGTCTCAACCGATATGAATAAAAAACGCGGAAAACCAGCGAAACGTAAACTATCGAAACTCTATCGTAAGATACATCGCACATTGGGCATTTGGCTCGCAGTCTTTGTCATTTTCTTGTCTGTGTCAGGTATCCTGATTAATCACTCGCAAACACTAAAGCTCGATCAGAAGTTCGTCGCGGTTGACTGGATTCTGGATCTCTACGGTATCAATTCTCCCCAACAGTTCACTGTATTTGATAGTCAAATACCCGACTCTCCAATTGTGCAGATGGATCAACAAGTTTGGTTCGGTGACAAATTCCTTTTTCAATATCCATCACCATTGGTCAGTGCCGGACAGTATCAAAGCTATTTAATTGTTGCCGGTTCCCAAGATCTATTTATCTATACATTAGATGGTGAGTTACTCGATAGCTTTAATCGTCAGAATGGATTACCTGGGACAATTCGGTTTATTCGCGTCGATTCATCGCAACTGATTCTTGAAACGGATCAAGGCATCTATGTCATGGATGAACAATTTATGGGGTTTTCGTCATTCGCCCCAATTGATGACGAACATATCGCATCGGCTTCAATGGATTCTGGCGTTAAGGTATGGCGGGCTGACTCGGTTAAATTGACGTCGGTTCAAAAACAAACCTTCACTACCAACTTCAAACACCGAATAATGAAATGGGAAAGAGTGCTCCTGGATATGCACAGTGGTCGACTTTTTTCTAAGTTTGGTGTTTGGTTTATGGATTTAGTCGCCCTATTCTTTATATTATTATCGATTACCGGCCTTTATCTGTGGCAAAAAGATAATAATAAAAAACGCAAACATCGATAATTCGTATCTCACTGCCCTATTCTCGTAACAACAGTCCCTGGTTTTGTGCGCATATTACCCACATCGCTCACTAAACAATCAAACAAACATTGTTTTGCGATTTTTATTGAATTAGGTGTTGACGCAGCGCTGAAAATCCCTAAAATGCGCATCCACTTCAACGGGGTTTAGCGACAACTTAAGCCGCTAAGTAAACCAACGAAGTGTTTTGATACGATAACCACACGGGTTTAACCCGGTTATCACAACCGAAACTGAGAAATAATCGAAAACAACTTTTTCGAATTAATTATCAAAAAGCGGTTGACATCAAAATCGGATAGCGTAGAATGCGCATCCTGCTTCGGGCAAGGCCTGCAGCGAATTGAAGACTAAGCGAATGTGATTTAGTTTTCGTCTCGAAAGAGACAATGTCTTTAACAATTAGTTATCAAGCAATTTGTGTGGGCACTCACGTTAAGATTGATTTTACCATT
>NZ_VCBC01000045.1 GCF_005843925.1 Thalassotalea litorea | reverse complement strand
GTACCGGGATCAGACATAGAATGGCCACCGTACCTATAGGTTTCATATTCTAGAACGAGAGGACCTTTGCCGGATAGACACCAGTCCTTAGCAAACTTGGATGCTTGGTAGACAGCTAGAATATCCATACCGTTAACTTTTAAACCTGGAATATATTGACCACGCTTGAAATATTCGGTCATAGCACTACTACGGCTGGCAGCGGTACCCATACCGTACTTGTTGTTCTCACAGCAAAACACGACGGGCAAATTCCATAATTTGGCCATGTTGAAAGATTCAAAAACTTGACCTTGATTAGAGGCACCATCACCATACAAAGTGAAAGAGCAGGCGTCCTCGTTCTTGTATTGGTGAGCAAAAGCTAAACCTGCACCTAAAGGAACCTGGGCACCCACGATACCATTACCACCATAGAAGCCTGGAGCGTAAAGGTGCATGGAACCACCCTTACCATAAGAGACACCGGCTCTTCTACCCATCAATTCAGCCAGAACGGCTTTCACTGAGGCACCTCTCATAAAAGTGAAACCGTGACATCTGTAAGATGTGATG
>NZ_VCBC01000006.1 GCF_005843925.1 Thalassotalea litorea | reverse complement strand
TGTATGGACTCCGTCGTAAAGGTTTGGTCATTTTTACGTTACATCCCCGAGGGGAGGGAGTCCATACATCGTGACACTACAGGGAATCTTAGTCTGAGCCGAATGTCTCAAAAGTGCCAGCCAGAGTCATACGCTACCCCATTTATTTACACCGTCATCCCCTGCTCCGACAGGGGACCTCCCTTCATTTTACTGAGACTTGTTTACTTAGCTCTTTAGTTAAGAAGTTGAAATAAATAGGATCACAGCATGCGATAGGAGGTCCCGCATCAAGTGCGGGATGACGGCGCATTATTAAAAGAAAGTGGGAGGTTCAATGACTCAAACTCGCTATTCACGGCCGTTGGCCGCCTGATTAAATTACCGGATAAAGCTGACCTGTGCAATCTGGCTTTATCAACATACACTATCGTGTTTAGTCAATCTGCCAAAAAAAAGCCCGCATCAGCGGACTTTCTTAAATCAGTATTATATCGATTCGATTATTCGAACGGATTAACCAGAATCATCGTTTCGTTACGATCTGGGCCGGTAGAAATGATATCTACGGGAACGCCAGTGACTTCTTCTATGCGCTTGATATAAGCAATCGCATTTGCAGGAAGCTCATCACGATTCGTCACGCCAACCGTCTTTTCATCCCAACCAGGCATAGACTCATAGACAGGCGTAATGTTTTCGTATCCTTCTGCCGCCATCGGTGGCACCGTCAGGATGTCACCGGACTCAGTTTTATAACCGGTACAGATTTTCAGTTCTTTAAGACCATCCAGAACGTCGAGTTTAGTTAAGCAAAAACCTGTAATGGAATTGACTTGTACTGCACGATGCATCGCGACAGCGTCAAACCAACCACAACGGCGCTCACGACCAGTCGTCGCACCAAACTCATGTCCGACAGTACCTAAATGATTACCAATTTCGTCATCGAGCTCTGTTGGAAATGGACCAGAACCTACGCGAGTTGTATATGCCTTAGTGATACCTAAAACATAATCAAGGTGAAGAGGACCGAACCCACAACCTGTTGCCACACCACCAACAGTAGTGTTTGAAGAGGTGACATAAGGGTAAGTTCCGTGATCTATGTCAAGTAAGGTACCTTGAGCACCTTCAAACATAATCGACTCACCATTAATACGGGCCTGGTCTAATAATTCGCTGATATCCGCTGTCATTGCCTTAATGATGTCGGCCACTGCCAGCGCGTCTGCCAATACTGTATCAAAGTCCAAAGCCTCAGCTTTATAGTAATTGGTCAGTACGAAATTATGGTATTCCATAATTTCTTTTAATTTTGCTGCAAAGGATTCCGCGTCAAATAAATCGCCAACGCGCAAACCGCGTCGAGCCACTTTATCTTCATAGGAAGGACCAATACCACGACCCGTAGTACCGATCGCTTTATTACCACGGGCAGCTTCACGCGCCATATCTAAAGAGATATGGTAAGGCATGATCAATGGACATGCGTCACTGATCAGCAGACGGTCACGTACCGGCACACCGCGATCTTCAAGCATTTTGATTTCTTTCATCAAAGCTTCAGGACTTAATACTACCCCGTTACCGATTAAGCATTTTACGTTGTCACGTAATACGCCTGATGGGATCAAATGCAGGACGGTTTTCTCACCGTCAATTACTAATGTATGACCAGCATTGTGTCCACCTTGATAACGAACAACGTATTTTGCTTTGTCCGTTAACAGGTCAACGACCTTACCTTTACCTTCGTCACCCCATTGGGTGCCTAACACAACGACGTTTTTGCCCATATCTATTGCAGTTTTTTGAAAGAAAATTAGGCGGGGATTCTACCAAATGTTTGAGGTAAAGATCACCCGTTTTATCGACTTTTTTACAGTTATGGGGTTAATTCTAATCTAAGTTGGCACAATTGCAGAGAATTTAGGAGAAAAGTAAAAATAAACTCAGGCCAGCGATGATCAATACCAGACCAATCTGCCGGATGACTTTGACATCTTCCTGGGCAAGTTTAAGCATTAACGACTGCCAGCGATTAGGATAAAGCAATGGTCCTATGCCTTCAAAAATTAACATAAGCGCCAGAGCAAGCAGAAATATAGATAAAGTCATGGTTTTCGATTAGCGATTTGATTAAGAAAGTAGGTTACGTGGGCAACCATTGGACGTATAAAAAAGCCCACAATGATGTGGGCTTTTAAACGTTATTTATCGGTTTGTTTGAGATACTTGAAGAAGTCAGAATCTGGCTTAACGACTAAGATATCTCCTTTGCTATTAAAGCTATTTTCATACGCTTGTAGCGAACGGAAAAATGCAAAAAACTCAGGATCTTTTTGATAAGCATCGGCATAAACTTTAGCCGCCAATGCGTCACCTTCACCACGAAGAGTAAATGCTTGTTTCTTCGCATCAGCGAGCATTACCGTTACTTTCGCGTCGACAGTTGCACGGATAACCTCAGCCTTCTCACGACCTTGCGAGCGATGCTCTGCAGCTACCGCCTGACGGTCAGCACGCATCCGGTCAAAAATTGAATTTTGAACTTCCGATGGCAAGTTAATACGCTTTACCCGAACATCGACAACTTCGATACCTAAATCTTTACGGGCACTTTGCGCACTGAGCTTGGCTTTTTCCATTAGAGAATCACGGTCACCGGAGACAATTTGGCGAATGGTACGAGTACCAAACTCTGTTCGTAAGCCGTTATTCACCTTTTGCTTAAGCAGGTCCTGTGCGTTTTCTAATGAACCACCATTGGTACGAACATAATACGTCGAGAAATCTGCGACACGCCATTTAACGTAGGTATCAACCAAGACGTCTTTTTTCTCAGCGGTAACAAAGCGATCTGGCGCCGCATCCAATGTTTGAATGCGGGCGTCAATTTTTCGAATCCGTTCAATAAATGGGATTTTAAAATGAATACCAGGCGCATAAACTTTCATTTCGCCAGTATCCGTCCGTTTGATTTTTGAAAACTGAAACACGATACCGCGCTCTGCTTCATTGATCACGAATACCGATGACACTGTCAATAGCCCAAGTGCCACTAGAATAATCACTAAAAAGTTTTTCATGGTTAGTTATCCCCCCGGCTGAAACGGTCACTGCGTCCCGGAGGCTTATTAGGCCCTGTATTTGTTGATTGCACTGGTGTTTGCGCACTACCAGATAAGCCTTGGCTGTACGGCAACGTCAACTGAGGTTGCTGCTGCATGATTTTATCCAATGGCAAATACATCATGTTATTACCACCTTCCACATCTACCATCACTTTCGATGTTTTGCTATATACCTGCTCCATGGTTGCTATATACAAGCGATCACGGGTAACTTTCGGCGCAGCCTGATATTCGGGAAGAAGCTTTTCAAATTTCGCTATTTCACCTTGCGCTGCTAATACGATTTGTTGTTTGTATGCCAGAGCATCCTGTTCCATGCGGATTGCACGGCCCCTTGCTTCTGGTTCTACTGACAAGGCATATTTTTCAGCTTCAAGACCAAAACGTTCTTCATCTTCTCGAGCAGCAATCGCGTCATCAAATGCATCTTTTACCTGTTCAGGCGGACGTGCATCTTTAAAGTTAACATCGGAGATCATGATGCCCATATTATAAGGCTCAATGATTTTCTCCAGCTCAGACCAAACCGATTGGCGTACTTGTTCACGACCGCTGGTCAACACTTCATCCATTTTTGTATGGCCAATCACATAACGAATGGCACTATCAAATGCATGCGCCAAACTTTCATTGGCATTAGTCACATTGAACAGGTAATTGCGCGCATCAATGATACGATACTGAACCTGCATTTCGACCATAACCACGTTTTCGTCTTCGGTGAGCATATCACCGCGAGATGGCAAGTTATTGGTTGTCTGAACATTGACAGGAATCACGCGCTGTATAAATGTTGGCTGCCAGTGAATACCAGGCTCTACGACACCTGTAAACTCACCAAATTGCAGTATCACACCACGTTCCGATTCTTTAATGGTATAGAAACCACTAATTCCCCAAACCACAGCCGCGAGAATAAGCACAATGGATAAACCGATACCGCTGAAGCTATTCTTGCTATTGCGGTTAGGTTTATTGCCAAAAATTCCACCGAATTTATTACCTAGATCTTTAAGTAATTCGTCTAAATCAGGGGGTCCCTGATCACGACCACCTTTATTTTTCCAGGGATCCTTATCATTATTCCCCGGTTCGTTCCAAGCCATTTCGCTCTCCGTTAGATTGCAATTTTTATTAAGGGCATTTGTGTATTACCAATATACTATCAGTAGGTTAATGCAGGATAAAGTTTTGCAGTTGAGAATTATCCTGTTTTAGTAATTTTTTCCATTCTCGCAAAGGCATTTTGACGTCCAGCAGACAATTTCCCTGCTCATCAAACTGCTCATCTGATATACAGTTTAGTTCGTATAATGCTCCCCGCAATTTTCCTTCGCTCGGGGGAATTTTCAATCGATAGTGGACAATATCTTGCCCAAGGCGCTCAGTAAGTGCCTGAAATAAAAGCTCTAAGCCAATATTAGCACGAGCCGAAAGCCATACTCGGATGGGTTTACCATGTTCGTCACGATCGATTTTCGGGGACACATCATCGAGATTGTCAATTTTATTACAAATCAGTAATTGATCGATATCATCGGCTTCTATTTCTGCCAACACCGATTCTACTTGAGCAATGTTATCAGAACGGCGTTCGTCGGAAATATCGACAACATGCAACTGTAATTGCGCTTCGCGGGTCTCCGTCAAGGTCGCTTTAAACGCCGCGACCAAGTCATGGGGCAAATGCCGGATGAAACCAACTGTGTCAGCGAGAATTACTTTCCCCACTTCCTTTAGACTTATTTGCCTTAAGGTTGGATCTAAAGTTGCGAACAATTGGTCTGCGGCATAGACCTCAGCGTCAGTAATCTGATTAAATAACGTCGATTTTCCGGCATTGGTGTAACCCACTAACGAAACGGTAGGAATTTCTGCCCGTTCTCTTAATCGTCTACCCTGATGCCGTTGTTTCTCAACCTTCTCAAGACGTTTTTTTATTGTGTGCATACGTTCGCGCAATAAACGACGATCAGTTTCTAACTGAGTTTCACCGGGACCGCGCAAACCGATGCCGCCTTTTTGTCTTTCTAAGTGGGTCCAACCTCGAATTAAGCGACTTGATATATGTCGTAATTGAGCCAATTCGACCTGTAATTTACCCTCATGAGTACGCGCGCGTTGTGCAAAAATGTCGAGAATAAGTGTGGTGCGATCGATTACCCGGCATTGGCAAAGAGCTTCTAAATGTTTTTCCTGGGAAGGGGACAAGGCATGATTAAAGAGAATTACATCCGCTTCAAACATTTTAACCGCTTCAGCAACTTCTTCGGCTTTACCGCTGCCGACAAAATATTTCGGATGTGGCGTATCTCGCCGTCCGGTGACGACAGTTAGCGCATTGACACCGGCGGAAGACACCAGCATCTCAAATTCTTGTAAATCTTCGCGTGCGTTTTCTTGCGGAAAATCGATGTGAACAAGTACTGCTTGCTCACCTGCTTGATGTCGATCAAACAAATGAGCAACTCCGATTCAATCTCATTTAATACTATTCCATCGGCTGGTTAAATTCAGCTGGATTACTGGTATTAACCGCCCGAGAAGGGACTACCGTCGAGATCGCATGCTTATATACCATTTGACTCACGGTGTTTTTGAGTAAAATCACAAATTGATCGAACGATTCGACCTGACCTTGTAATTTAATCCCGTTAACAAGATAGATCGCTACAGGAATGCGGTCACGTCTTAATGCGTTCAAAAACGGGTCTTGTAAAGATTGCCCTTTTGCCATTTTAAGGCCCCTTATTTTTTATTCTTTCTAATAATTTTGTTTCAAATTTAGCTAGTTACACAACGAGCCATTTAATTATACACAGAGATCCTAAACTTGTTTGCTTTTTCTCTAAAAATTTTTAAGTCGCGAACAATATCTAAACAATGATGATGATTATTGCCTTTGATCTCTGATACGGCGTTGATTTTGATAACAGGTATTGCACTCATAGGGAAAATACTTAACACAGTTTACCGAGGATAGTTTGCAGATTATCCGGATCGTCTGTGGTTAACCAGGTTAAGTCTGGCCAACTTCGCAACCAGGTTAACTGACGTTTTGCCAATTGCCGAGTGGCACAAATACCGCGAAATTCCATTTCTTTAGCATCGTAATCACCTTGGAGATATTCCCACATTTGCCGATAACCCACACAACGTATCGACGGTAAATCCGGATGCAAATCGGAGCGTTGTTGCAAGGTTTTAACTTCTTGCTCAAACCCCTGCGCCAGCATTTGCTTGTACCTCAACTCAATGCGTTGATGGAGCGTTGCACGCTCTTCGGTACTAATTGCAAACTGCAATACTGGCCCTTCGACCGCTTGCCCTTTTTCTTCGGTTAGTCGTGTTAACGACTTTGAGGATATGCGATAAACTTCCAGAGCCCGGGTTAAACGCTGCGGATCATTTGGATGTATGCGATTTGCCGAGACCGGGTCAACCTTCGCTAACTCTTGATGAATATGTTCCCAACCCTGCTGTGCTGCCAACTCTTCAATGTCATTGCGGATAGCGGCATCTGCCGGTGGCAAAGGAGACAATCCCTGCAACAGGCTTTTAAAATACATCATGGTGCCACCGACCAATACCGGGTAGCGTTGTTTAGACCGAGCGGACTGAATCGCGGCTTTGGCATCACGACAAAAATCCGCGGCGGAATAACTCTGAGCAGGGTCAATTAAATCAATTAATTGGTGCGGGTAGCTTTTCAATTCTTCTGCGGTTGGTTTGGCCGTGCCGATATCCATGCCTTTGTAGACAAGCGCTGAATCAACGCTAATCAAATCACAGGGAAGGTGATCCGCCAGCTGCATTGCCAGACTCGTTTTACCGGAGGCGGTTGGTCCCATAATACAAATGATGGGCAACAAAGGCGCTTGTTTAAGGTCGGTCATTCACTCGGCTAGCTCTAATTGAAGTAAGTACGAAGTAAGGTCTAGTTCTATACAATTCAAGTCAAACAGGGCAAAAAAGTCCAGATTTGTTGAATCGTGTAACACTTTTACAATCGACTGTAATTCCGCCACAGTGGCGACTGGCTGGCACAATAACTGCGCAAAACAATCGAGCCAATTCAATTCGGTCGTGGATTGTTGCTGCAAGATTTTCAATAACTGGGTAAAGCTCGACTGGATATCCTGCTCTCTGAGTAAAGCCGGATACTGACGAATAATACATTTACCCCGAGGTTTGATGTCTAATTCGATGCCGTGATCGCTAAATTGTTGCTGATGTTTACCAATAAAATTGATGACATCATTGTCCAAATTGATGGCAACCGGCAACAATAGAGGTTGAGAAACCACTTCCTCGGCCAGTATCCGAGCCATTTTCAAGCGTTGATATTGAAGGTTCAGTGGCGCGGTCTTGAGTAAAAACAACGTATCCTGATGCAGCACAACCGCGGTATTTTTCGGCCCCAGTTTCACCACCTGATAATCCGCAGACGCCAAATCCTCACCAAAACTTACCGGCATTACTTGGCTCGTTTCCCGACTGGACTGCTTAGCTGTATTTTCGCTTTCTCGGATCAGGTTGGGATTAATATCGGTAGATAACAGCTTGTCATAGTTGGCAAGTGCCTGCTTACCTGGTTTGTCACTAAAATGGCGTTGCGAAGACGATTGCCGGGAAAACCGCTGCGACGACGCCGCAGAATAATTTGTCTCGGTTGACGATTGCGGTGTAACTGGCGCTGTCTGATCATCGGCGTTTTGAAGACGCAGTGGTTGCCGATAATCGCTATGTTCATCCAACGTCGTGGTTTGGCCCGCTTGCTCACTGTCGTGTTCAGTAAGAATGTCTTGCTGCAGGCTCTGGCTAATGGCACTGACAATAAAGTCGTGGACGAACCGCGCATGGTGGAAACGCACTTCATGTTTGGCAGGATGCACATTAACATCGACCTGATCGAAATCGAGATTTAAAAACAACACAAACGCAGGATATGAATCGTGAGTCAGGCGTTCACCATAGGCTTGACGGATCGCATGATTGATCAACTTATCCCGCATCATCCGGCCATTGACATAGCTATAACAAAGGTCATTTTGATTACGGCTAAAGTTGGGATTAGCAACCCAACCAAATAAATGTAGGCCCTGATGCTCAAAATCGATTGCAATGGCATTATCAACAAATGCTTGCGAACAAATACTCGCCAATCGCTTTTCCACTTGTTTATCGGTTGTTGCACCGCGATATTGGCGAACGGTTTTCCCATTATGATTGAGGGTAAAAATGATATCGAGTTTAGATAACGCGATACGGCGAATCACTTCATCGATATGGCTAAATTCGGTTTTATGGGTACGTAAAAACTTGCGGCGAGCGGGAGTATTAAAAAATAGGTCTTCAACATCGATGGTGGTGCCATCTGGATGCGCCGCCGGTTGGATATCGACTTCCATTTCCCGACCCGTCGCCATCGCTCGCCAGGCAGTCTCTTGATCCGCTGGTTTAGAAGTCAGGGTTAATCGGGAAACAGAGCTGATACTGGCGAGTGCTTCACCACGAAAACCCAAGCTGGAGATCGACTCCAAATCGTCGAGATCTTTGATTTTACTCGTCGCATGTCGGGATAACGCCAATGAGAGTTGGTCTTGATATATGCCTTTACCATTGTCGATGATACGGATGCGTTTATGGCCACCCTGCTCAATATCGATCACAATTTTATTGGCGCCGGCATCAATGCTATTTTCCACCAGTTCCTTTACCACGGATGCTGGTCGTTCAACCACTTCGCCAGCCGCTATCTGGTTGGCCAGACGCGGCGGTAATATCGCAATGGTCATCGCTGTTTAATTCATCTGTGGAATGGTCAGGGTTTGACCAATCCGAACCACATCAGACTTCAAATTATTGGCAAGTTTTAATTGTCTTACCGACACTTTATAGCGCTGAGCAACAACGGATAATGATTCACCCGCGCGAATTTTATGTTTGGTTGGGCGTTGACTTGCCAGCAATGAGCCTTCTGGAGGGTACTGATGAAAATAACGCTTCATTCCGGAAAATATTGCTTTGGCCAATTTACTCTGATGCGTCGGTGACGTCAGGTTTTTAAAATCATAAGGGTTGGAGATAAACCCCGTTTCCACCAACATCGATGGAATATCTGACGCTCGCAATACGGCCAGGCTGGCATTTTGCGGCTGGGTTTTATGCATTCGGGTAATTTTTCGCATTTCTAAAATGACATTGCGAGCCATCATGTCAGAGATTTCTAACGATTTATCTTTGGTTAAATCCGCTAAAAACACCGCAAGATTTTCATCGTTGGTTTTCTTAATTAACTCTCCCCCACCTCCAAGCAAGGCAGAGTTTTTCTCTCGATTTACCAGCCAGCGGGACAGTTCTGAGTCTGCGCGTCTGTCATTAACGATCCACACCGAAGCACCTCGAGGCTTGTTGGTATGAAACGCATCTGCATGAATCGATACCAAAAAATCCACCTGTTTCTGACGGGCGATTTCAGTGCGACGATTTACATGGATATAATAATCGCCGCCACGAATCATAACCGCTTTCATACCTGGTTCTTTATCGATAATGGCTTTGAGTTTTTTGGCAATCTGCAGGGTGATTTTCTTTTCATAGGTACCATCTTTGGAGATGGAGCCAGGATCTTCTCCGCCGTGCCCGGCATCGATGCCTACAATCACATCTCGATTGGTCGCCTTGGGCTTATTGACCACAGCTTTTTTGCGTGCTTGATCAAATAAATCGACGACCAGGCGATTGCCATATGGCCCTGCGGGTTTTAAAGGAAAAATTTTATCTTGAAAGCCGCCGTTCAGTTCAATCACTATCCGGGTACTTTTCTTGTCTTTCGCGGAACTGGTGCGAATTTTTTTGATGCGGGTATCGTTGGCAGCAAGTTGCTCCAGGGCAACCTGGTTTGTCGTACCTTCAAAATCGATCACCAGCCGTTCAGGATTCTTCAAGAAGAAATAACTGTAATCCGGTGTATTACTCAGATCGAATACCACCCTGGTATAATCCGGCGATGGCCAGACACGAACACCATCGATGGTGCTCTTTGCAAATACGGGGGCAATAAGCAAACTGAGTAAAACGGTTATTATTTTTATCTGACCACGAAACATAGTGTGATGAGTAACCCTAAACTAGTTTATTTATTATTTGTTCACCATTAACGCTTTTCGCCACTAATGTGATTCGGCGCTGTTGTTCAACATACTCAAGATCAATAATAAGATCTTCTGCGGGTAAAATGCCAGTGCCTTTTTCCGGCCATTCAATAAAACTGAAACAAAATGGCTGAAAATAGTCGCGAATTCCCATGTATTCCAGCTCTTCAGGGTCGGCAAGACGATATAAATCAAAATGAAAAACTCGATACGGTTCAAGCTCGTATGGCTCTACTAAAGTATACGTGGGACTTTTCACATTGCCATTATGGCCCATGCCCTGCACAAACCCTCGGGTTAATGTGGTTTTTCCAGCGCCAAGGTCACCATTAAGGAATACCACCATGGATTTAATCGGTATATTGATGACCAATTCTGCCAGGCGTTTACCAAAATCTACGGTGGCCTGTTCATTTTCGAGAATAAATTGCAGTCGTTTCATTATTTAGGTCTGTTTACCAGTTGGCGAAGTATGGGTAAAAGGTCACTGGCTAGCATTCCTTTTTCTCCGTCTTCGCGGGCAATATCGGCAGCCTGGCCATGAATAAATACCCCACGACAACAGGCGTCAAAATCTGAAGCAGATTGTAAGCGTAAAGCGCCCAGGATACCAGCTAACAAATCGCCCATACCACCGCTTGCCATACCAGGGTTGCCAGAAGTATTGATGGTAACGACGTTGCCATTGCTAATTAACGTACCCGCACCTTTTAGTATACAAACGCCCCCGTATTTTAACGCAATCGATTTTACCGCTTCAAATCGGTCTGCCATGATGTTTTCGACCGAAGTATCGAGTAAACGAGCCGCTTCTTTGGGGTGCGGCGTTAAAATCCAGTTATTACGGCTCTGGGGATTTTTTGCCAGCAGATTTAATCCGTCACCATCGACAATTACCGGCTTTTCTGTCGATAATACCTTCATAAACAACGCCTGAGCCCATTCATCAAGGCCAAGACCGGGACCCAGCACAATAGAGTCGCTCAAGGATAACTGTTCGGTCAGTTGTTGGGTGAAATCGCTCACCCGCATTATCTCTGGACGATTCGCCAGAACGATAGTGGCATTGTCTGGATGACAGGCCACGCTCACCAAACCAGCGCCGCAGCGCAATGTCGCTTCTGCAGCCAGTTTTATCGCCCCCGGTGTTGATAGATTCCCGCCAACCAGTAACACTCTGCCACTATCCCCTTTATGGCTGGAGCCTAACCGGGCTTTCAGGCGAGGCAAGTTGTTTTCACAAACAAGCCGGACATTGTCATCAATGGATTTTTCAAATGCGTCTTTAATACCAAGCCCGGACAAAAATACGTCACCACAGTAATCAATTGCCAATCCCGTAACTAAACCCTGTTTAAGAACAACAAAAGTAACGGTTGCATCGGCAATAACTGTGCTCCCCATCGGCATACCGGTATTGGCATGCAACCCCGAAGGAATATCCAATGCCAGAATGGGTGCCGGCAACTGATTAATCAATTCAATCACGTAACGATAGTTTTCCCGGACATTGCCGGTGATCCCAGTCCCGAGTAATCCGTCAACAATCACATCGATACGACTAACATCGATATCGTTGAATTTATGAAACTGTCCGCCCTGCTCCATAAACTGCTGATAGGCTCGTTTCGCGTCCCCCTGATAACTTTCCGGATTGACGACACTGTGCACATAAACATGAAAATTTGCCTCAAGTGCCATACGCGCGAGTATTAACCCGTCGCCGGCATTGTTGCCGCTACCACACACCACCAGGATAGTTTTCGCCTGAGGATATCTGTGTCTGAGCAGGTTAAACGCAGATTCACCGGCATATTGCATTAACTGCATCGATAAGACGCCGGAATTTGCGGCAACAGCCAATTCATGATTACGAACCGTTTCAGCGCGATAGGCCTGTTGTGGTATGCTGTTATTAATATTTACCGGCAACATATTTTTTGTCCATGGATCAAAAGTCTGACGTTAACTATCTCGAACTGGCAGAAAAAATCAAGCTTTGGGGAAAAGAGCTAGGGTTTTCGCACGTCGGAATTTGTGAACCAGATCTCAGTGCACAGGAACCAGCACTGCAAAATTGGCTCGATAATCAATACCACGGCAATATGGATTATATGGCTCGGCATGGGATGATGCGAGCCAGAGCTGAAGAATTGCTGCCGGGTACGCTGCGAGTTATCAGCGCCCGCATGGATTACCTGCCGACCAATGCCAAATTCGCAAAAATATTGAAACAAACAGATCACGCCTTTGTTAGTCGCTATGCACTTGGACGCGACTATCACAAGCTTTTACGGCAACGCCTCAAACAATTGGGTGAAAGGATACAAGCGCACTGCGAAACCCTGAACTTTCGACCATTTGTGGATTCCGCGCCAGTTTTGGAGCGCCCATTAGCCGCTAAAGCAGGCCTGGGTTGGATAGGTAAACACAGTTTATTGTTAGATCAACAAGCCGGTTCCTGGTTTTTTCTTGGCGAATTACTGGTCGATATTCCCCTGCCGAACGATGAACCGCTCGAAGAAAAGTGCGGAAGTTGCGTCGCCTGCATCAAAATATGCCCGACAGATGCAATCGTCGCCCCTTATGTCGTCGATGCCCGGCGATGTATATCTTATCTGACGATCGAGCTACGAACAGCCATTCCCGAGGAATTTCGACCGTTAATGGGCAATCGCATCTATGGTTGCGATGACTGCCAACTTATCTGCCCCTGGAATCGTTTTGCCAAGGTCAGTGCCGAAGCCGATTTTCAACCAAGACAAAACCTTGATGAAGTGTCCTTATTGGAATTATTTGCGTGGAACGAAGCCATGTTTGACAAAAATCTGCAAGGCTCTCCCATTCGCCGCATTGGCTTTGAATGCTGGCAACGTAATCTCGCCATCGCCCTTGGCAATGCCAAACCTAATGCCAATATTCAACAGGCATTGCAAGACAAGTACCCGTCTTCCACTCCCATGGTACAAGAACATATTGATTGGGCAATTCAGCAGCAACAAAGTAAAGAACAAGCGGTAAACGTTACATTGCGAAGCAAGGAACGCCTGATCCGAAGTATCGAGAAAGGCTTGCCTCGGGACGCATAATACCGACAATTCTACGACATTTGAGCGGGCTGCTGACTTTTGACAACTCTCGTCTGCATTGATAACTTGATTCTTATTTCGCGAGGAAAGCCGAATGGCAAAATGGAAATTTGCGATCAATCTGGTAGCCCTGCTATGTCTGGTGTCATGTGACAGTTCTTCGGTTGACGCTGATGCCTCTGTTACGGCGTGGGTGCGCGACACCTCCGTTGCCATGGAAACTGTTGAACCGGGAATGCCTCGCGACGACTTGCAGGCCTTTGGTGAAATGGTTGGGGATGCGCGCATCGTCACCCTTGGCGAACCCACCCATGGCAACCGCGAGGTATTTCGGCTCAAACACCGCTTACTGGAATATCTAGTCAGGGAAAAGGGTTTCACCATCTTTGGTATTGAAGCACCTTTTGCTGAAAGCTCTGATCTAAACGACTATGTTCTGCATGGTCGTGGCAGCGCAGAAGAGGCTCTGGCGAGCCTCACTATGTGGGCCTGGGATACCCGGGAGGTTGCCGCGATGCTAGACTGGATGCGGGACTATAACGCTGATCCGGAAAACGAGACAAAGCTGAAAATCTTTGGCTTTGATATGCAGACACCCGAGCGGGCAGCGCGTCTGGCTCTATCGTATATTGACCAAAATGATGCCCCTGAGTTTGCATTACGGATGAGCGAGGCACTTGGGCACCTGACCGTACCCTATAGCGATGGCGACGAATTAGGTTGGCGCCCCTGGCTTGAGCACGACTGGAATGCTGAGGTGCTGGAAACAGCAAAAGCGTTGGTGGAGCGGTTTGATGAGCGGCAGAAGGCATTTGTTCCACGTACTGGCGAACTAGAATGGGACAGGATGCGCCAACATGCCCGGCAGCTGTTATGGTGGGTCGAGGCATCCCACAATGATGGAGAACATTCAGTCGCGGTTCGTGATCTCACTATGTTCAGGCATATTAACTGGTTTATGGAGCAGGAAGGCCCTGCTGCAAAGGCAGTCCTTTGGGCACACAATTCCCACTTCACAACCCATAACGCGAAACGATGGGGGGATTGGGAATCTGCTGGTAAACATCTCCGCCAGCATTATGGCGATGATCTGGTCAATGTAGGCATGCTATTCGGCGAAGGCCAGTTTACGGCTTTGAATGCGAAGACCGTTGAGTCACTGGGCGTGCCCGGTGGTTCACTGGGTGTGTTTGAAGTCGGGCCGCCAACGTCTGAGTTTTTTGAAGGGCTGATGAAGAGTGCAATGCATGACCTTACTCTTCTTGATCTGCGCAGGATTCCGGCGACTGGCCCGGTCCACGAGTTTTTCAAAGTTCGCCGCAATACCCGCCACAGCGGCGGAGGTTACGATATTGATAATCCGGCCGCCTATTTCGCTGACTATATCCTGCCTGAAGCCTTTGATGTAATTGCCTATGTTAGGAAAAGCACGCCGACCGCGATGGTCAATATTGCCGATTATCAGGCTTTTTCGGTGAATCCGGAGTTACAAAATCCGGACTTTGAAACAGCTGGTGAAGATGATTCGCCAACTGGCTGGACCCTCTGGTCCAAAGCAAGGCGATGGGGCTTCGATGCCAGGGTGACCCTTGAAACTGCTACCTCCGGGCAGGCGTCTGGGCAGATATGCAAGGGCGCTGGCCATATGTCGCCTGATGTAGCGGGTAGCCTAGTCCAGCTAGTGGATGCGTCAGAGTGGCGAGGTAAGTCTGTTATCGTTAAAAGCAGTGCAAAAACAACGGCCGAAATGAATGCCGGCAAAAGTTTTCTGCGCGTGAAACTAAAGCTCGCGCCCGTTTCGGGTGCCCATGAAATAACTGAAACACTTATCGATACGCTTGATCGTTACACTATTGAAGGGAATAAATGGTCGCAATACTCGATTGCCGTGGATATACCCGAATCAGCAGACAGCATCATGGTCGGACTATTCCAGGTCGGCGAGGGTTGCTCCTGGATTGATAATGTAACGCTGGATATATCTGACGATTGACAGCGATTTTGCATGAGGACCTGTCATCTACAGTTAAACCACGAACACTCGAAGCCAAAACGGAGATCATAAAAATGATTCTCGCTCAATTCGGCCGCTGACCGCTCAGTTAAATTACCGGATTCAACCACAGCACGGGCAGGAGATCCCATCCAAAACCACGGTGGGATGACAATTGCTGCGGATGAGAACGTGAAAGATTCAATGAAAGTGATTTTCTCATTCGTTAAACCGACAATCGCGAGCGCCTCGACTTAAGCGGTATGCTCGCTGACCTCAGCCATCGCTTGCTCAATTGCGGGTAGCAAGCTTTGAGCATTATCAAATTCTTTCTCGTGGCAATACTGACGCAATATCTGACACACACGAATCAAGCGGGGTGCAAATAATATCTTTGCCGTTTGTAAAATTGCTTCATTTATTTTTGCCACCAACAATAAATTGTTAGAATCAAATGCCGATTGCAAACGCTTTAGATTGGCTTCGTTACGCTGCAGGTAATCATCCAACATAGTCGCGGCCATTTCTTTGGTCGCGTGGTAATGGTTAAATTTATCCATATCCATCACCACCGAAGGGTGTGTCTCTTTAACGGATAACATATCCGGTATAGGGTCGACCGGAGTCGGCTTTGAACTGATTTGCGGTTCATATTCGAGTGCATTGGCGTCATCCAGTGCTTGCTGCTCAATCAACGCTAGCTCATTAGCCAAAATCTCCGGCTTGGTTTCTAACGACATAACCGCCGTGACTTGCTCATTATCCAAAATAGATGAAGCCGGATCAGCCTTGGTATGAACTTTTTGTTGACTCATCTCAAAGCCTAATTCCGCACCTTGATAGAAACTGCGCTGAATCAATACCATCATGCGCCAGGCAAGCAAGGCACTAAATGCCAAAAGAATAACCATCACCAAAAAGCCGACAGGCAGCATCATCGACTCACTTAAGGTCACGTTCAGCACTGGAATATTTAATGAAAACTCAGGTAAATCAAAGAATTGACTGGACGAAACTAAAGCGCCGGTTTGTTGTAAAAACCCCTGATAACTGCTTAACCGATTAACAACCAATTTACTGGCTTGCGCTTCTTCGCGCCATTTCGCAAAAAGTTGGCCGGAACCGATAAACTGATTAATCAATTCTTCAATATCCGTCGATACCGCGATAAATGCTTTTTGATCCGGGCCATTTGCCAGGTGTTGAGAAACCCTTCTGGCCTGCTGAGCCACAGCCGCCGCGGTGTCATTGAAGTTACTGGTAGCAAGGCTGGAAGAAAGAGAGTGCATTTGTAGATTGATTAACAGTAATTGCTGGTACAGGTACTGGTAATATTCCACGGATTCCACGGCTTCTATCTGCGCATTGATTAGCTTTGTATTGACCTGCTTGTTGATAGAAACAAATTCGGTGGATTGCTTATCGAGTGCCAGTTGCTGCTGATTTTTTAAGGACTCAACACGAAGGATAATACTATCGAGCGTCTTCATATTGGCTCGATATTGGCCGTTTCGAGCCTGTCTGACCAATAATAACTCATCAACAAGATGGGCGAACTGGCGATAATCATCGACAAATGCCTTTGCCTGAATTTGAATATCACTGGCCTGATCCATACGCACCTGATCTTTTAGCCATAGCATATGAAAATCAGTGAGCTTAATGATATCCATCCAGGCGTCGCGCAAGTCGTCAAGCGGACGATTAAACTGTTGATGCTGAATCGCCAACTGCTGCTGACTTACATGATATTCGAGCTCGGTTAATTTGGTGAGCAATAACGCATTATTTTTAATAAATGGAATTTGCTGTTCTTGCAAATAATCCGCTCGCTGGGCGAGTTGTTGATAGAGCCAACTCGATGTGGCCACAAAGAAAATCAAACAGGCCAGAAGCATGGCCAGATAAATTCCTGCCTTGGAAAACAAACCGGCTGGCATCGTCACGGATTTTAGGGGCTGTGTCATAACGTACGTCCATATATTTTTTTTCTGAAGCAACACGCGATTGCTTTAGCGCTATACAACTAGTCTATCCATAATTAACTTAAGGGTAAATGACTAATTATTGGTCAGATTTTAAAGGCGTGTTGACGGTAAACTTTTAATTCTTCAATCGACTCGCGAATATCATCCAAGGCCAAATGAGCGCCAGTTTTACTGACCTTCTTTAAAATATCTGGCTGCCAGCGACGTACGAGCTCTTTAATGGAGCTGACATCCAGGTTGCGATAATGAAAGTAATCTTCAAAATCTGGCATATACACATTCAAAAAACGTCTGTCTTGGCCAATACTGTTGCCGCACATTGGGGATTTTCCAGCAGGAACATATTGTGAAAGGAAAGCATGGGTTTGCGTCCAGGCTTGCTGTAGGGTTACATCCGACGCCAGACAACGGGTGGTTAAGCCACTTTTTCCATGTTGCTTAATGCACCATTCATTCATGGTATCCATAGTTTGTTGACTGTGGCCGATCGCAAATACCGGACCTTCAGCCAAAATTTCAAGTTCTGAATTGGTCACTATGGTGGCGATTTCCAAGATCTGATCCTGCTTTGGGTCTAGTCCCGTCATTTCCAGATCTAGCCAAATTAAATTATTTTCATCAATAAGACTCATTGTAACTCCTGTATATCAATTCATGTCTCCATCCGGCGTACCATCGTAATTAGCCAAATCCCGCGATAATCTTATGCAAGTGCATCATGCAAGTGGCTTATTTAAATGATTTATTGCAAACGAGTTCAGGATAGTGGATTCGTTGCAATGTCGCACGGATGCAATCTCCCATAGCTAACGGTATAATACGCCAAATTTTCTACAATTAATATTTGTTCACAGGGCACAAACCAAAATGGCGGCAATTTAGATGATGCATAACCGTGGCTAAGCGAAAAAAGCTGACTAAAGGTCAGAATCGACGCATTAATGCAAACCTGTCCAGTAAGCTTAAAAATGAAAAAGAGCAGTGGCAGGATGATGAGCTAGGTGAACAACAGCCTGGTCTTGTGATCTCACGCTTTGGTCAACACGCGGATGTCGAGGACGAAGCGGGTAACATCTATCGATGCAATATTCGTCGCACAGTCAAAAGTCTGGTTTGTGGCGATCGCGTTGTCTGGCGTTTAGGGAAAGAAACCCAGCATTCCATTAATGGTGTGATAGAAGCCGTCCATGAACGTAAAACTGAACTATCACGGCCTGATGTCTATGATGGTTTAAAACCTATTGCGGCTAACATCGATCAAATATTTATTGTCTCCTCAATATTACCCGCATTTAATGCCGATATTATTGACCGTTATCTGGTGGCAACCGAATTAACCGGTATTGAACCGGTCATCGTACTGAACAAAATCGACCTGGTAACCGATAAAGAAGAACAGGATCGAATTTCAAAGCAACTGACACTCTATAAATCCATTGGCTATCAAATCATCGAAATCAGTAATAAAACCGGTGCTGGAATCGATAATATTCGTGCACGCTTGGATAATCGAGTCAGCATATTTGTCGGTCAGTCTGGTGTTGGTAAATCGACTCTGGTCAATTCGCTAATGCCTGGATTGGACTTGCTCACCAAACAGGTATCCGACAATTCAGGTTTGGGACAACATACAACAACGGTTGCCCGCCTATACCATATTCAAAACTGTGGTTCTTTGATTGATTCTCCGGGAATTCGGGAATTTGGTTTATGGCACCTGACCCCTGAACAGGTCGATGCTGGATTCATCGAATTCCAACCGTTTTTTGGTCATTGTAAATTCCGAGACTGTAAGCACCAAAACGATCCAGGCTGTGCACTGGTAGCAGCCGTTGACGAAGGCCAGATTAATCCTGTACGATTCGCCAGCTATCAACGAATTTTAGCAAGTCTGGACGGTAATAAACTTACCTCTCGGTTTCAATAATTAAACCTATACTTTCATTGGTCAGTATCTTCGGTTCAGACCGAATGAACACTACTTAAAGGAATTCTTTCGTGTCATTGGATAATTTAAAAATTGCCCTGCAGTATGCCATGCCAAAACATGGATTGTCCCGCTTGGTCGGGTATTTCGCCGCTGCCGAAGCCGGTGGTTTAACCCGCTTTGCCATCAAACAGTTTATCAAAGCCTACGGCATTGATATGAAAGAAGCGAAGCTGGAAAATGCCGAAGACTTTAAAACCTTCAACGATTTCTTTACCCGCGAATTGAAAGACGGTTTGCGCCCAATTAACCCGGATGCGATGGAAATCTGCTACCCAGTCGATGGTGCCATTAGCCAGCAAGGTGACATTGTTGACGATCAAATCATTCAGGCAAAGGGTTTCAATTATTCATTACAAACCTTACTTGGCGGCGACGCAGCGACTGCAGAGCCATTTAAGCAAGGTAAATTCTCGACGATTTATCTGGCGCCAAAAGACTACCACCGCATTCACATGCCAATTACCGGAACGCTAAGGGAAATGATTTTCGTCCCTGGTGACCTGTTTTCCGTTAATCCACTAACGGCGCAAAATGTGCCAAACTTATTTGCTCGTAACGAGCGAGTCGTGGCAATTTTTGATACTGAGATTGGCCCAATGGCGATGGTCTTAGTTGGTGCAACTATCGTAGCCAGCATTGAAACCGTCTGGGCGGGCACAATCACGCCGCCGGCTGGCAAAGAAGTGGTGCGCTGGCAATATCCAAGTGAAGGCGAAGATGCAATCGTTCTTGAAAAAGGACAGGAAATGGGTCGCTTTAAGCTGGGCTCAACCGTGGTTTGCGCGTTTCCTAAAGATACCATTGAATTCACCCCGGACGCAGGTCCGGAAACGGTAACCCGACTCGGGCAACCATACGCACAAGTAAGCAAATAATCGAGGTAAACTATGCTGGTATTCGCACATCGGGGTGCCAGCGGTCATGAACCTGAAAATACCCTGCTCGCCATAAAGCGGGCATTGGCCATGCAAGTGGACGCGATCGAAATCGATGTACACTTGCTCGCCGATGGCGAGTTGGTGGTCACTCATGATCGTTGGCTGAAAAACCAGCCAAAAGTGTTAACACGCATTCGTGATCTGACCTTAGCACAAGTCAAAAAAATCGATGTTGGTAAAGGCCAGGCCATACCCACCCTTGATGAAGTATTAGAGTGCGTCGCTGGACAATGCCTGGTGAATATCGAACTTAAAGCCGAACGCACGGTGATCCCGTTAATGAAAGTCATGGACAGGGCAATCGCCAATTGGCAATTCCAACCGAGTCAATTTCTCCTTTCCTCATTTAATCATCATCTACTGTTCGAACTAAAAACCCTGAACCAGCACATAAACACCGGTGCATTAACCGCCAGTTGCCCTCTCGATTATGCCGCATTTGCAAAACGCTTAGATGCCTATAGCGTCCATATCGATATTGATTTCGTCAATCAGGAATTTGTCAATGATGCCCACGAACGGGGCTTAATGGTATATGTCTATACGGTCGATAATGAAGCGGATATTGTCGAAATGCACCATTTAGGCGTAGATGGTATTTTTAGTAATTACCCGACCCGCTCTCTGGTAAAAATCGCGCACCTGCAAACTCAGCAGGTGCCTGAATTAAATCCGATGCTGATGAATTCGAAACTTGCAGACTAAATTCGAATTCGGTAGCGTCCCTGAGCATCTTTGTTGCCAAGAAAGCCCAAAATAGAGCGCGCATTGGCGGGAAATTTCGGACCTGGCGTTAAATAGCCCTGGGCCGCGACTCGCCCGCTTTGACTGATATATACCGACAACTCCAGACCTAAATTATTTTCCGGATCAACGGTTATCGCTAATGAATCATTCTCACAACTTAACTTGCCTTTAAAATCACCCAGTTGCACATCTTCCTCAAACGCATTGATGTTTGCGTCTTGCCAGAAGATCTCACCATCAACCTCACTACAAACCTGTTTACCTGAAATAAATTTCGTTAAATCAACTGATACCAATCCACCTGCCTGCATATCTACCGGTAAAGTCACTAAATTTACAATCTGTCCCGCGGCAATTTTCATTGTCGCATTATGCAAGCCCACATAGGGGTGATCGTTTTTTATCGTCAGACTGCCCGTCGGCCCTAACCTTGGGGAGCGACCGAAGGAAACATCTGCGCTTGGCGACATGGTTACCAAAGATAGCAAGCTTAAACGCCAATCGACGTCTTTAATTTCATAGTTACTGGTTGACATGCTTTTTGCTTCGCCGGCCCAAACCGAACCCTGAACGCCATGCAAAACCACATCTTTGGGCAATTCCACCATCGCGACCAATTTATTGGCCGGTGCCATTGCGACCAAAAATACCAGATAAACCAAAACAAAACCCAGGCTATACAATAAGCCTTTCTTTACGCCCTTCATACCCGACCAACCTGCAATCGACGAACTTTTACCGTACCTTGTTCGTCACCTTTAACAATATCAATCGCCTGAATGACCAGCCCTTCACGATGCTGTAACTGTTCAAGCCAATGTAATAAATCATTAAACGCGACTTCATCAACCCATACCTGCAGGTTATCACCTTGGGGCTGCATCCTCGCAATTTCAATCTTGAAGCGTTTTGCCGCGCGGTTTACCACACTAGATAAACTTCCCGAGCTTGGTCTTGCTCCACCGGCTCGTTGTAAGGTTTTATATTTGGCTAAGTTTTCATGGACCCAAAGCAACAATTGCTGTTGTTGCTCGGCCTTTTTCTGAGAACGGACCAAATTATCATTAATCGGTTGCCACAGGGCAAACCAAAATACTGACAGCAATACCGCAACCGAACACCCGGCCACCATTTTTTGCTCTCTGGGATTTAATCCCTGCCACCAGTCATTCATGACCTGCTCCTGATATTAAATGAACCGACCACTTGGTCGCCCTGATTGTTTTGGGCTCCGCTGGTAACATCCATGTCGGCTTTTTCCAACTCAGATTTAAACTGTTCGAACGCCTGATAGTTACTGGCAACCACCGAAATCCTCAGCTCCTGACGTTTACTATCGTATTTCATCGACTCCGGTTTCATCGTTGGCACTTTGACAAATGCCGGGCGCAACTTTTCCAACATGGTGAGTAAATTATCGTCACCTCCTGCGCCGCCAAGATCCGCCAGACGTGAACTAATTTGCTGTTTTACCGTTGCGATCCGCACCTTTTGATTCTTACCAAATGCTTTTTGATACTCTTGCTCAATTTGTTGAGAATAGAGCGCATACTTACCATTGTTTTGATATATTTCAATGCCTTTGACCAGCATGTTCAAAAGTAGCGCAATCACTGCGACCGTCGCCACTTTTAAATATACGCGCACCATCGGAGAGCGTTCTTCTTTAAACTGATACGGCCCTTGCAATAAGTTAAACCGGCTTTGCTCAGCATAATCGGCCAGCAACTTCATTGGCAACTCTTCGGGCATCTGCTCTAAATTAAGACCCTGAGGTAATGCCGCAGATTGATTCAAATCTTCAATATGAGAAAAAGACTGGATATGGATATCTTCACTGGCTTCATCACGACCATGCAAATGTTGCTGCAAAAATAGATCAACATTGTCTTGATCAACCACAAAGCCTTGCCACGCATCCGGTCGCACTAACCATTGGTTATTTAGGTTGATGCATAGCCAACGCTCTTGATGATAGGGTAAGGCCAGCACGTCTGGCAGCATGGATTTAGCTTTAATATCCGCATGTTCTAGCCAGGAAAGCCATTTTTGCATTTTTTGATGCGCCACAATCGCAACGAATGTATTTGCTTCGCCCTGAAAATCTTGTGGCGCATTGGCAAACGCGAAAAATAACGCTTCAACGTCTTCCGCGAGATCTTCTTCCAGCATATAGGGCGTAGCCTGACGGATCGCTCGCTCATTTTTACCGGGTACCTTTAATGCCTGTAAGCGAACATCGGCACTGTTCACCAATATTTTGACATCGCGTGTGTAGGCTTTATCTGTCAGCTCAATAAGCTGCGCGGCATTGTCCAACTGCCCGGAAGCAATTTCGTCCTCCTGACCAGGAGCCGTGATTAACCAGTGAACAGGATCTGACTCCTGACTCCCCAGTCTGATAAATAATGTTTCTCTCATTAATGTGCTCCGATACTTCGGTTAATCACCAGCAATTCATCATTCTTTACTATAAAAGTAGAGTTTAACGTAAAATAGCTACCATTAAAGCTGGTTTTGGTGGTCAATTGAAAGTAATCGCTGTCGATAACAAATTGTTGTTTTAATTGATTTATGTTTTTTACACCCGCTAGCGCAGGCGACGTTGAAAACGCGGCAAGCGTGGCAAAACCATCTTCCGGGCGATCAGACAATACATCCTGAGCAGTACTCTCATCGATACCGCCGAGTAAGGCCTGTAATAATTTTGGGTTTTCCGCGTCCAGGGTATTGATATTTATCTGGTGGATATCTGAATCCGGGAGCACGCAAACATATGGCTTCAAAGCGAGGATAACCCGTGGCGTGAAGTGCTCTATCACCCGCAGTTCATTGACGGATGCGAGTTTGCTATTGGCCGCTAAATACGGAAATTCTTTCGACGCGTAATCGTCATCTTCAGCGCCCCCTGCGGTCACGATGGAATTATCTTCATCCAACCAATCAACCAGAGCATCGGTCATCGATTCCGCTTCAAAACTGCCAATACCTTCAACTTCAAGGGAGATGATCAGTTCTTTTAACGCATCTTTGGCCAGTTCGCCATTGGTTTTTCCGCCTCGTGAGTTTGCCCCGTTGTTTTGATTATTTACCTGGTTATTTTGGTTGTTTTGGTTATTACTTTGACTGTTCTGGTTGTTTTGATTGCTTTGACTATTGGATTGATTGTTATTTGGGTTATTCGGATTACTATTCGCATTGTTGTTATTGGGCGATTGCTCATTATTCAACGCATTTAAATTCAGACAAGCCTGAAGATCGGATATTTCACCGCTGATTTCACCAAGCTCAACCGGAAACTTAGTTTCACCAATGGCCCAACGCTGCCCGAGGTGGGTGCTGTTCTTGCTTTCGTTAAAATCCTGATACAATACGCTTTTTGCCAGAGCCTCTGCGCCCATTGCGTACCAGTATGCCTGTTGATTCGATTCCAGGTTTTGATTGCGCTGTTGTTGGAACATTAGGGTGCCACTCATCTGCGTGGCAATAATCGTGGTTAGGGCGATAACCATCAGCACGATAATTAACGCAACGCCATGATTTTTCTGATTACGCGTACGAGACATCATTGGCCGACTCCCGGCACTAAGAATTCGCGACGAATCAGCCCTAAATCCTGCAATTCAATTTCAATTGCTATGGCTTTGGGCAATTCCGGACCGCCGAGTTCAGAGACCCATTTGTCGACGTAAAAGTATTCAAAATCAACATTATCGACACCGGTGATCAAAGGGCGAATTTTTGGCTCTTCACCAACAATGCTGTCGACAAAAATCCGATGCAAACGATTCAGCGTCTCTTCTTCGAGCTGATAAGCAACCGCCTGCATATCGCTGCGCGGCAAAAGCAAGGCTGGGTTAGACCACCCTTGACGAACGAACGCGATGCCATGGGTATTACTTGAATACGTAGATTCATTGCTATGCAAAAACCCAGACAACGGCGCTTCACCATCAATTCGGACGGTCCGCTTACTCATTTGCAGAAAATCCCGTTCCATCACCAAAAACGCCCGCTGCAATTCCACCAGACGAGCATTTTTTTCGTTCACTTTGTCTCTGGAATCCAGCACAGTTGAAAGCATGGTCGCACTGGTCAGCCCGACCATAGCAAAAATAGCCATGGCGAGTATCACTTCCAAAAATGTGAAACCATTTTGCTTCATTAGCGTTTGCCCTGGCTTAGGTAGGTCATCATCTGGGCGACAGGATATTCATCACTGGGATCAAGGCGCACTTCAATGGTCACCGCACGCATGGTTTCATCTTCGGTTTCTTCGACAATTTGTTGCCAATGCCATTGTCTGTCGAGCATTTCCACTTCGCCTTTTTGGTTCTTTTTCGGCGGCCAGTTCTTTTCAAGAGAGACGACAACCAATTGGTTTGTAGCAACCCATTGGGCGACGGTATTGGTTTCCATTCGAGCGGTGCCTAATAAACTTGAGCTGGCAACTTTGATAATGGCAGTACCGGCAATCGCAAAGATCGCCATAGCAATCATCACTTCAATTAAGGTAAATCCACGTTCCCCACGGTTATGGCAAATCATCGAGGGGTCCTTGTGTTGATAAAGGCAAGGTATATCCGGCACTGACAATAAAATAAATAGGCGCGTCAAAGCCATCATCGAATGTAAAAATCAGCTGGAATGGGGTAATGTCACCACCGGAAAGAATATAAATTTGCGGAAAAACGGGCTCTTCTTCTTCGTCGAGGTAGAATTCTTCCTGACGCTCCTCGAAATCTTCTGCTTCGATGCCTATTTGCGGCTCGATCGGCAGATCTTCAAGGTTAAGGCGGATACTAAATGGTTCGCTAAATTCAACACGCTCTAGCTTATCTATGGAATCCAGTGGCTGCCATCGCTGGCCATCGAACCCATAGAACTCGTAGAAGTTGTCTTCAACCAGCAAACCCAATTCCAGGTTATTTAATAAGGCGTATTCAGCAGCAAGCGTGAATAACGAATCAAAACGCTTGGCATGGACTTCGAGATCCTGACTGAAGTCCTGGCCACGCAATGTGGGAATTAACATAGAGGCCATGATGCCGATAATCACGATTACCATCATCACTTCAAGTAACGTAAAGCCTCTTGATAATCGGGCCACTTGCTAATCTCCTCAGGCAGAATTAACGGCTCATTCGCCTATTGGCTTAGTCGTCGTCTGACGCTTTGCCTGACCGCCACTCTTCCAGATTCCAGTTACCAATATCGTCATTGGTCCCTGCTTCACCATCTTCGCCCGGACTAAACACATCAAACTTTCCGAACTCACCTGGGCTAATTAACACATAATCGCTACCCCAAGGGTCCTGCGGTAAACGGTTAATGTAACCACCCGATTGGAAACGACGCGGCACCGGCTCGATATCCGATTCTTCGACTAAAGCTTCAAGGCCTTGATCCGTGGTTGGATAACGGTAGTTATCGGTTTTATACATATTTAGAGCATTTTCAAGAGCACTAACATCGGATATCGCTTTTTGGATATTCGCTTTGCCCAGGTTACCCATAATATTCGGCACAACCAAACCGGCAAGAATGCCTAAGATAACGATGACCACCATGATTTCGATCAGCGTAAAGCCCTTTACGGATTTAATATTTCTCGTTTGTTTCATGTTACTACCTATTCCATCTTAAACTAGTGTATTCAATTGAATGATTGGCAGCATTATTGCCAGAACAATCAATAATACCACGGCTGCCATCACGACCATAATCAAAGGCTCAAACACCTTGAGGGAAATACTGACAATCGCAGAAAATTCTCGGTCCTGATTGTCCGCGGCTCGTCCCAACATTTGCTCAAGTTCACCACTTTTTTCACCACTGGCTATCATATGAAGCATCATCGGCGGAAACAGTTTTGTTTGCTCCAATGCTTTGCGAAGGCTCGACCCTTCTCGCACCGATTCGGCACTTTGCTGTACTTTTTCTTTAATAAAGTTGTTGGTCAGCACGTCTCCGGATATTTTCATACTATCCAGCAAAGGTACAGCGCTGGCCGTTAAAATACTTAACGTTCGGGCAAAACGTGCGGTGTTCAAACCACGGATTATTTTCCCCACGAAAGGTAATTGCAAAGAGTATTGGTGCACTTTCATGCGAAACCCGCTGCGCTTCATCATTTGCTTAAATATCAAATAAAGTATCAGCAGGCTTATTAATATAATGACAATGTAATTTTGCAGAAATTCACTCGCGGCAATCAAAAATAACGTAATTCCCGGTAATGATTGCCCCATGTGCTCAAATTGACTGACGATTTGTGGCACAACATAAATGAGCAGGGCGATGATAACGCCACTGGCAACCAGCACCATCACAATTGGATAAATCATCGCCTGTAACATCTGACTGCGAGTCTGCTGACGTTGTTCGGTGTAATCTGCCAATCGATTCAGGACTTTATCAAGATGACCGGATTTTTCACCGGCAGCAACCATGGCGCGGAATAAATCATCAAAAACCAGGGGGAATTCGGCCATACTTTCTGCGAGAGAATAGCCTTCGGTGACTTTAGAGCGCACCGACATTATCATACTTTTCAGTCTGTCTTTGTCGCATTGCTCGCCGACGGCCATCAAAGATTCTTCCAATGGCAAACCCGATTCAACTAAAGTTGCCAGCTGGCGAGTGATCAAGGCTAAGTCTGTGGAAGAGATTTTACGGGCGAATAACGATTGCGCTGCACTTTGATCTTTCGCTTTATTCAGACTCGGCGACACTTCCAGTGGGATCAACCCCTGTTCACGTAGCATCGAGCGAACTTGTCGGGCATTATCTCCCTCGATGACACCCTTCACATTTTTACCGCTGGGATTTACGGCCTGATAATCAAATGCAGCCATAATTAACCTTCCCGCGTCACTCGCATGACTTCTTCAAGGGTGGTAAATCCAGCCAGCACTTTGCTCACACCGTCGTCACGAATACTTGGCGTATGACCTCGTACTGACTTTTCAATCGCGCGCTCGCCTTTACCATTTTGAATCAACTCTCTGACGGTATCATCGACAACGATAAGCTCGTGGATGCCAGTACGACCGCGGTAACCACTATAGTTACAGCTGACACAACCTTTGGCGCGGTAAATCGTCGGAGTTTGGTCTGGCTCAAGCGCCATTAACAGACGCTCTTCCTCGGTGGGGGTATGAACTTCTTTACATTCTACGCATAGGGTTCGTACCAAGCGTTGGGCAAGAACCCCAAGTAATGATGATGAAATCAAGAACGGCTCGATTCCCATATCTTCAAGGCGCGTGATCGCACCCGCTGCGGTATTGGTATGCAGCGTCGACAATACCAAATGCCCAGTTAAACTTGCCTGAACGGAAATTTGCGCGGTTTCCAAATCACGGATCTCACCGACCATAACAACATCGGGATCCTGTCGCAAAATTGCGCGTAATCCACGGGCAAAGGTCATATCCACCTTGGTATTTACCTGAGTTTGACCGATACCTTCGATATCAAATTCAATCGGGTCTTCTACGGTAAGAATATTACGCTCATTATTATCGATTTGCGTTAAGCCCGCGTACAAAGTGGTACTTTTACCTGAACCGGTCGGGCCGGTCACCAGAATAATGCCATGGGGTTTCGCGATAATATTGCTGAAACGCACCCGCGCTTCATCGGTCATTCCTAAATCTTGTAAGTTTAATCGTGCTGCGTTTTTATCCAAAAGACGCAATACCACACGTTCGCCATGGCTTGATGGCATGGTAGAAACCCGGACATCGACCGCACGACCACCAATGCGCAATGAAATACGACCATCTTGGGGGATACGTTTTTCGGCGATATCGAGTTTCGCCATCACCTTAATACGGGATACCAGCATTGACGCCAGTTTGCGATTTGGCTGCAGAACTTCTCTTAAAACACCATCAACTCGGAATCGAACTTTAAGCACTTTTTCAAAAGTTTCAATGTGGATATCCGAGGCATTTTCTTTGATGGCTTCACTTAACATCGCATTAATCAATTTAATGATCGGCGCATCGTCTTCATTGTTAAGCAAATCTTCTGCTTCGTGAATTTCATCGGCAAGAGAGTACATATTCACTTCTTTGCCAATATCTTCCATCATCTGTTTTGCTTCGGAAGAATCTCTTTGATAAGCCAGGGTGAGTATCTGTTCAAACTCATCGTCAGAATGCTGCTCGACAATAAATGGCTGCCCCAGATACCGTCGCACTTCCAACAAGGTATCTGTAGAAACCTGTGAGGTGCAATGCAATGCAAAACCTTCATCACGATTCTCGAGTAACACATTATGACGATTCGCAAATGCAAATGGCAGTTGCTGCGGTGGCGCATCTTCAACCGTTTCAGTATCGGCGAGATCCACTGACTCCACATCTTCAATCTCTGCTTCTTCCGGTTGCGATTCATTGCGTTCTGCATCGCTCGCGTGTTTGTAATGATCAAACTGACTCATAAGTTAATCCTTTAAACCGGATCTCGGGGCTGCGACGGCTGTTTTTCATCACCCTTAGGAGGCTGTTCTTCGCCCTTTTCTCTTTGCAGATCTTCGAAAACTTCACGCTCTTCCATGTAATCTTCAAAGGTCGGTGGCAAGGCCAGACTCTCATTCCACTCTGGTAATAACGGTAGGGCTTCATCATCTAATAGATACAAGCCATCTTCTTGCTTACGAATTTCCTGAGCACGGATAAAGTTGTATTTCTCTCTGGAAATAACATCCATTGCGGTACCTTCGCGAACAATGGTCGGGCGCAGGAACACCATCAGGTTACGTTTGCGCACCGTATTGCCGGTCGAACTAAATAAATGGCCAATGATAGGAATATCACCAAGTAATGGTACTTTTTGCTGACTTTCCTGTACGTCTTCATCGATTAGACCACCGAGTACAATCGTTGCGCCATTATCCGCCATCACCGTCGTCTTGATTTCCCGTTTATTGATGGCGATATCGACTTCGGTCGCACCACTAACACTGGAAACCTCTTGCTCTATGGTCAGTTGCACACCACTGCCTTCGTTCACTTGAGGCGTTACTCTTAGCTTAATCCCGACTTCTTTACGATCAACGGTCTGAAATGGATTGGCGTTATTGGAACTGGACGTTGAACCGGTGATAATAGGCACTTCCTGACCGACGATGAAATACGCTTCTTCGTTATCCAAAGTGGTAATACTTGGAGTGGCCAATAAGTTAGAATTAACATCGCTTTGCACCGCTTGGATTACCGCGCCCCAATCATCTTCGAGAATGCCAAACATCATGCCATTTACGTTACCTAATAACTGCGCAAGCAGGGTAAAATCATCTTTTTCATCAGGGTTGGTTGTGGTAATTGGATTACCATTACCATCTATCGTGGTGACCGTATTCCCTTCTTCGCCCTCACCGGCAATGTACGCACCGGCAATTTGTGAGATTGGCACAACACCATTGGTAAACTGGGTAAAACCGCCTTCGGCACTGCCCCACTGAACACCTAATTGCGCGCCATCACTTTCAAAGACTTCAACAATAATCGCTTCAATATGAACCTGCGCCCGGCGAATATCCAATTGACGAATCACTGACTCTAATGAACGCAGCATATCCGGTTCGGCGGTGATCACAAGGGCATTGGTATCATTATGGGATTCGATAGTAACGTTGCGATTGCCACCTGAAGTGCGACGAGCAGCGCTGGTTCCACCGGCACTCTTAGTCTGACTTTCTCTTTGCATGGTGTCCGAAACACTCTGTAAAACGGTGACTAAATCTTCCGCCTTGGCATACTTCAAATAGTAAACGCGCGTGTTACCTGACGTTTCCAGTTCACTATCAAGACGGTTTATCAAGCGCGCAATACGATCGCGAGCCTGGCCTTCGCCAGAGATAATTACCGAGTTAGTACGGTCATCGGCAACGATTTTCGGAATAAGAAATGCTGGCGTATCGGCTTTACCCGAGGCCGGTTTATTGATGTTTTCAATAATGCGCACCATTTCGCTGGCAGACGCATATTTCAGTTTGACGATATGTACATCCTGATCGCCAGCGCGATCGACGCGGGTAATTATCTGCACCAGACGATTCACCACAGCAGCGGTGCCGGTAAGCATGATGACATTGGAAGGCTCGTAGTGAACCACATTGCCGCCGCCGGCCTGATCACTCAGTTGTCGTAGCAAGGGTGATAGTTCACGCACCGACACATTTTTAACGGAAACTACGCGGGTAACCATTTCATCACCCTGGCCCGGGTCCTCATCGCCAACCACAGGAATTGCTGCACTTTTCGCATCTTTATTCGGGATAACCTTCAACACATTGTTATCCATTTCGACGACCGAAAAACCATAGACTTCTAACACGTTCAAAAAGAATTGATAGTATTGTTTTTCGGTGAGCAAATCGTAACTGCGAACATTGATTTTACCGCGAACTTTCGGGTCGACAATGATGGTTTTTTTGAGGTTTTTACCAACGATATTGACGAATTCAGTGATTTCAGTCCCTTTAAAATTCGGGGAATACTGAGCGGCAAAACTTGATGCCGTCCACATACTGCTGGACATAATCAGGGTACTGACACTAAACAGTGCGGCACGCTTAAGTTGTTTTGCGCTAGCAAAGAGGCGCATGGGTGTTCTCCATTTATTAATTTTCTAAATCGAGGGAAATATCATGAATTTCCCCGCCTCGTTTGACCACGAGTGACAATTGCGTTGACTGACGTAGTTCTTTCAGAGCCTGTTGGGCCTGACGCATGTCAGTTAAGTCATTGCCATTGATCTGTAATGCGATATCTCCGGGCTTTAACCCGACGTCGCTAAAAAATTCTTTGTCTTTACCTGGGGATAGACGGTACCCCTGGATTTTTCCCCGTTCACGATGGGGTGTAACCTTGATGTAATCGGTAAACTTTGCCGGGTTATCTTTAAGATCCGCTTTTAACTGCGCCACTCGCTCTTTAATTTTCGCCTGATTCACCTGAGTTTGCGTATTGGTCAGGGTGCGACGCGAGGTATTGCGATTAGGAACTGGAGGTTGTTTATTCTGACCGTCCGCAGTCGGTATTTTCTGGCTATACTCGAATCCATCAAGCATCAGGGTTTCAAGGCGGCCCGCCGTCTCAATAATGACCCGGTCAATTTTAACGCGTTTTAATATTGCTCGGGTACCTTCAATCTTGTCTTCAACGCCATAGGTTTCCTGCTTACCCTGAGATTCAATAATTGCCGCAGCAACCGAAGGATCGTCAGAGGCAACCAAACCGGTTAAGGTAAGATTCAGGCGAGTTTGAGGCGCGGATTCTTCTTCCTGCTCGGTGACTTGAGCATTTTGTTGCTTTTCGGTTTTGACCCCAAACAGGTTGAGCTTTTTAAATTCCGCTGTATCAAATGATTGAGAAGCATTCTGGTTGTTTTCGGAGTTTGCACTCTTAATTGCGACAACCTGAGGATCGGGAAAAAACAGCCAAGTGCCTTTCGCCAGCATATAGGCAATGTAGGTAATCAGGAGAATCCCCAGAGTGCGACTAATTCCCTTTTGCGGGAGCTTTCGCCAAATCTGGACAAGCCTGTCTGTCATTTGAGCCAAATCCATAAATATTTGTTTAATTTATTATAATAGTCTAGAGCCTGTTTATTCGTGTTGTTATTTTAGCCAGCGATAGCACTTTTCCTGAAGAGCAAAGATAAAGGTTGGAAGTGTGCAAGAATGAAAAAATTCTAGCCACGCAACGCTGGTTTATTGAATAGATTCCCCGAAACTTTAGAGAATAAATAGCAACAGACTCGGTAATTAGATTGCCCGATAATACTTGACCGACAATCAGTCAACAAGGCATTGCGAGTTTTTTTTCGGATTATTTACGTTAGCGGTTAAATAATCAGCAGTTACAACTGGTCTCGCGGACATCTCTATGGTAGATTCGCGGCCCATAAAATGTGGAGAAGTTATGGCCAAAAATTCTGATAAATTAGGCGCTTGTGAAGTGCAATATCGTCTTGATAAATGGCTCTGGGCGGCGCGTTTTTATAAAACCCGCGCGATCGCCAAGCAAATGATAGAAGGCGGCAAAATATTCTATAATGGACAACGAACGAAATCGGCAAAGATAGTCGCGATAGGCGACAAGATTCTGGTACGTCAGGGATTTGACGAAAAAGAAGTCATTATTCAAGCCCTTGCGGATCGCCGTAGAGATGCCACATTCGCACAGACCTTGTATCAAGAAACGCCAGAAAGCATTAAACGTCGAGAAACCACAGCCGAAGCCCGTAAACAAGGGTTTTTATTATCTCCGGGTACAGAAACTAAACCCGACAAGAAACAACGTCGCCAAATACGACAATTTAAAGAAAGGATCTAATCGTGAGCGAAAACTTTGATGTCTTAAATCGTTATCTGTTTGATGAATTACATGTTCGCGGAGAAATCGTCCAGTTAAAGCAGTGCTTTGACGATATTATCGGCGTTCATGACTACCCACAAGCCGTCACTCAGTTATTGGGGGAGTTGTTAGCGGCAACTTGCTTGCTAACCGCCACCCTAAAGTTTGAAGGGGAAATTTCAGTGCAATTGCAAGGCGATGGGCCACTCGCGTTTGCGGTTATTAATGGAGACCACCAACAACAGATGCGCGGCGTAGCCCAGGTTAATGGTGCAATTTCCGGTAGCAACTTAACGGATATGCTGGGTAAAGCCAATATGGTTATCACCATTACACCGAAACACGGGGAACGCTATCAAGGCATTGTCGCGTTAGAAGGCGACACATTGAGCCAATGCCTGGAGCATTATTTTGAAACCTCAGAACAATTAACCACCAAAATTTGGTTAAGTGTTGATGCCGAGAGGCGTCAGGCTAGCGGTATGTTGCTGCAGGTATTGCCCGATTCGGACGACAAACAGCAGCAACTCACAGACTTTGAGCATGTAAGCCAATTGACCGCCACGGTGAAAGATGAAGAATTGTTTTTGCTCGAGGCAGAGCAGCTATTGTACCGCCTTTATCATCAAGAAAAGGTTCGTTTATTTGAACCTCAAGCCGTTAGCTTTAAATGCGGCTGCTCTGAAGATAAATGCCTGGCGGCAATTATGAATCTTTCCAAACAGGAAATCGAAGATCATATTGAAGAATACATGACCATCGACATGACCTGCGATTATTGTCAGAAAACCTACCATTTTGACAGGCAAAAATTACAAATCATTCTCAACCCACAAACCCAGCATTAACAACTGTTAACGCTCACTTTTGCACCATTCTGAAAGTTTGGATGAAAACTTTCAGAATGGACTTCCACTGGTGCTTATTTTTCGTTACTATTTGCCCGTATTCACAGGGCTTTATGCCTTATTTGACATAGCAACAATAATTCGCACTCAGGAGCAACGCTAAAATGACCGCCGCCACGTCACTTGATCTAAGCCAATACGGCATTGAAAATACTGCGGAAATTATCCATAACCCTTCATACGAAACGTTATTCGTAGAAGAAACACGGCCCGAATTAACAGGCTTTGAGCAAGGCAAGGTAACCCAATCCGGCGCAGTCGCGGTCGACACAGGCATCTTTACCGGTCGTTCTCCCAAAGATAAATATATCGTCCGTGATGAATTGACCCGAGATACCGTATGGTGGTCTGATCAAGGTAAAAATGACAACAAACCAATGTCTCAGGAAACCTGGAAGTCACTTAAAGGTCTGGTTACCAAACAACTTTCCAACAAGCGTCTATTTATCGTGGATACCTTTTGTGGCGCTAATCCTGATACCCGATTAAAAGTTCGCTTTATTACCGAAGTTGCATGGCAAGCACATTTTGTAAAAAACATGTTTATCCGCCCAAGCGATGCAGAACTGCTCGATTATGAGCCTGACTTTGTGGTGATGAATGGCGCTAAAACCAGCAATCAAGAGTGGCAACAGCAAGGGCTAAATTCCGAGAACTTTGTCGCATTTAACCTAACTGAACGAATTCAATTGATTGGCGGTACCTGGTACGGCGGAGAAATGAAAAAGGGTATGTTCTCAATGATGAACTACCTACTTCCTCTCAAAGGCATTGCGTCGATGCATTGTAGTGCCAACATCTGTGAAAAAGGCGATGTGGCAATTTTCTTTGGTTTATCCGGCACCGGTAAAACTACCCTGTCAACCGATCCAAAACGTCAGTTAATTGGTGATGATGAACATGGTTGGGATGATAATGGCGTATTCAATTTCGAAGGCGGTTGTTATGCCAAAACGATCAACCTGAGTGCGGAAAATGAACCTGACATCTACCAGGCTATCCGACGCGACGCATTACTGGAAAATGTTGCTGTTGATGCGCAGGGCAATATCGATTACAACGATGGTTCTAAAACGGAGAATACACGCGTGTCTTATCCGATTTATCACATTGATAATATCGTCAAACCAGTATCCAAGGGTGGGCATGCGACCAAGGTGATTTTTCTCACTGCAGATGCCTTTGGTGTCTTGCCACCGGTTGCAAAACTGGATGAAAAGCAAACCGAGTACTACTTCCTGTCGGGGTTTACCGCTAAATTAGCCGGCACTGAACGCGGCATTACCGAACCTACACCTACATTTTCAAGCTGTTTTGGTGCGGCATTTTTAAGCTTACATCCAACGCAATACGCTGCGGTATTGCGAAAGCGCATGCAAGCCTCGGGAGCACAAGCATACCTGGTTAATACTGGCTGGAACGGTTCAGGCAAACGAATTTCTATCAAAGATACTCGCGCCATCATTGACTCGATTCTTGACGGTTCGATTGATGATGCGCCTCAAAAGACACTACCGATATTTAATTTAGATGTGCCGACAACGTTAGCAGGGGTTAATGATAATATTCTCGATCCTCGAGATACCTATACCAATGCCAACATCTGGAATGAAAAGGCGGAAGATCTGGCAGAGTTGTTTATTGAGAATTTCGATAAATTTACCGACACCGATCACGGCGCACAACTAATCGTTGGTGGACCACAACTCAACGTAAACGCCTAGACCACTACCTAATCCCAAGACAGGAATTGGAATTTAGTCCAATTCCTGTTTTTTTTGCACACAAAATAAGCCCCAGTGCTTATGTTTATTTAACCAATATAATACCAGCCAACCTCAAAAGATTAAGTAAATACCCAACACTTTTTACTTAATTGCGAACGCAATATTATGATTGCTTGCTAAAACTTTACTCACTTCAATAATCGACATTTGCGCGAAACAAATGTGGCGTTTTCCGATTTTCCCATCTAACTTTAAACATCCGCACCGTGTTTTTTGTTATGACGGCCTTTACGGAAACAAAAATAACTTAAAAATTGCGAATCTAATGATAATACTTGACCAGGAAGTCCCGTTAAAAGAGAACCTGTTGTACGCCATCGACAACCACAAATTCTTGTGGGGTTTGCTGATTATTTCTGCGGTTTTCGATTACTTTACCACCTACCTTTTTATGACCCGAGGCGGTGTAGATCTGGAAGCGAACTTAATCATTCGTTATCTGGCTCATTCCATGGGGATCATCGTGGGTGTCGGATTAGGAAAAATTCTGCAACTGGGCGCGGCGATGGCCTTTTGTGCGCTAAATAAAGAAATGTCCAAAGGTGTACTTTTAATTATTCTGGCACTGAATTGTTTTGCGATAACGGTCAATACCATCTATTGAGTGATTGCTTAACTCAGTATTATTTCAGCGGCAATTCAACCGTCGCTCGCAATCCCCCTTGACGACGATTGTTTAAATGTACATGACCACCATGGCCGTCAACAATGCGCTTTATGATAGCCAGCCCTAAGCCACTACCTTTGGTGCCCCGTGCGGTATCACCTTGAGTAAACGGTTCAAATAAGCGCTCAATATCTTCATCGCGTATACCCGGCCCTTTATCCGCCACATGGATGCAAGCCATATTTCGTCTTTTATCCAGTTGGGTTGTAATTTCAATATCGTCATCACTATATTTCAGTGCGTTTTGAATTAAATTGGCCAGTACCCGCTTCATTGCCACATAAACCATAGGAATATCAACCGACTCGCCGTATTCAACATGAAACTGTCGATCATCCACAGCTTCTTGCTCCAATACATCTTCAACCAACTGATTAACATTCACTTGCTGGGTGTTTTCCTGCATATCCTGGCGAATGTAGTCAATGAACTGATCGATAATTGCATTCATATCATCGATGTCTTTTTCAATGCCATCTTTGAGGTAATCTTCATTTTCCGACATCATTTCACTCGCCAAACGAATCCGCGTCAATGGGGTGCGAAGATCATGAGAAATACCAGCCATCAATAAACTTCGATCAGATTCGAGCTGTTTAATGCCTTTGGACATATGATTAAATGCTCGGGTTACCGCCATAACCTCGGTAGAGCCTTGCTCTTTCAAAGGCTCAGGAAACTGACCACGACCAACATCTTCTGCGGCATTTTGCAGTGCTTTTAGCGGTCGGTTTAGCTGTCTGACAAACAACCAGCCGCCGGCAACACTCAATATACCGATAAGCACAAGAAATGAGATAAGAGGAGAAAAGCTGCCCTGCTCCTCCACCCCTTCCAGAGGGATTTTCACCCACAAATTCGGTGCCTGCGGTGGCCTGATCCAGAATAGATATTCTTCGCCCTGAGAAACACGGACTTCCGCTTCGCCATCGAGCAACTCACTCATTTGTTGAGACAGGTAAGGGTAGTAAATGGCCTGAGACAGACCTGACATTTGCGCATCACGCTGGCGATACACGCCGATCCCCGTTTCCTGGTGGAATGCCTCTGCTAATGCGGGGCTGAATTTGGCATCACCACCGTCAATAAATACAACTTTAACCTGCTTTGCCAATAATTGATTAATTTGCTGCAGATTGGGGTTAATGACATAGACTGCCACCGAGACATAGGATACAACCTGATTGATCAGTAATAAAAATCCAATCAATAAAACTGTCTGACCAAACGCACTACGGGGCAGAATTCTCATTGCAATCGCTTAGCCTGCCGAGGAGCCGTCAGGCACAAAGACATAACCCAATCCCCAGACAGTCTGTATGTAACGCGGATTAGCAGGATCTTGTTCTAGCATGCGGCGCAGGCGTGACACCTGAACATCAATACTGCGCTCCAAGGCGGAGTAATCTCGACCGCGGGCTAAGTTCATCAGCTTATCCCGGGATAAAGGCTCGCGCGGATGGGTTATCAAGGCTTTTAATACGGCAAACTCACCGCTCGTCAAAGGCATACTGATATCGCCTTTGCGCATTTCTCTGGTCCCCAAATTCAGTGCAAATTCACCAAATTCGATAACATCTTCGGCCATCGAAGGAGCACCTGGTGCCTCCTGAGTTTTACGGCGCAATACCGCTTTTACCCGGGCCAGTAACTCGCGCGGATTAAACGGCTTAGGCATATAATCATCCGCACCAAGCTCTAATCCGATAATGCGATCCACTTCATCACCTTTTGCGGTCAGCATGATAATCGGTATTTGGTTTTCATTCTGACGCAAGCGGCGACAAATCGACAGGCCATCCTCACCAGGTAACATTAAGTCCAATACCAATAGATGAAAGTTTTCACGTTCTAGCAGTCGGTCCATTTGCTCAGCATTGGCGGCGCTACGCACCACAAACCCTTGTTCAACCAAATAGCGCTCCAGCAAAGCACGAAGGCGCATATCATCATCTACGACTATTATTTTCGGGGTTTCCTGTCCCATGGCATGTCTCGCTTTTAAATTGTTGAATTGTGACCGACAAAATCTACTTAAAGCACTATAAGCTATACACCTGTGAAGTCAAAAGCCCCATTTGCAAATAACGTTCTGCTTTTGTTACAAATTATGTTCAAGCCATAAAAGTTTCGCGGTATAGAATCGGTATTGATACCCTGGTTCTAGAATGTACTGTAGTCATAATCAATACTCGTCACCTCCAGATAACGCTCTCCCTGAGGCGTGTTAACGACGACTTCATCACCGACCTGCTTTCCCAGTAACCCTCTGGCAATCGGTGAATCAATACTGATTTTTCCCTGACTCACATCAAATTCATCAGGCCCGACTAATTGGTAATTGATCGTCCCGTCATCTTCATCAAGCAAACCAACCTTAGCACCGAAGTAAATCTTACCATCCTGCTGGCGCTCAGGATAAACGATGGTAAGGTCTTCCAGACGCTTCATTAAAAAACGCACACGGCGATCGATTTCCCGAAGCCGCTTTTTACCATAGATATATTCGGCGTTTTCACTTCTATCCCCCTGTGCCGCCGCTTCCGATACGGCCTGAGTCACTTTCGGGCGTTCCTGTTTCCACAGGAACTTCAATTCATCATCCAGTACTTGCCAGCCCTGCCGTGTGATATAGTTTGATCGTTTCATGTTGTGTCTTTAAGTTGATTGATGATTGAAATTCGTGCCGTGATGCAATCGTCGTTTCATGTTACGGGTATAATTCGCGTCGAGTAACACCATCGCAGTAAAGGCTCGCTTAGTATATATTGACAGTTATATCCGCGAAATTATCGAAAATACTGGATTAAATAATCCAACCCTAGTATACAACTGTCAATTCAATTTTCGCAGAATTGCGAAGCATTAAACTGCATCAGGATTTGGTTTTATGATTAACATTTCCCAGCAAATCGCTCAGGAACTCACCGTTAACCCCGCACAGGTTCAGGCCGCCATCAACCTTCTTGACGACGGCGCTACTGTACCTTTTATTGCGCGCTACCGTAAAGAAGCAACCCAGGGATTGGATGACAATCACCTTCGCCACCTCGAGCAACGCCTTACCTATTTGCGAGAACTTCAGGAGCGCCGTGATCTGATTCTCAAAAATATAAAAGAGCAAGGCAAACTCACCGCCCAATTGCAATCGGCAATAGAACAAGCGGATAATAAAACCAGCCTCGAAGATTTGTATTTACCTTATCGCCCCAAACGTCGCACCAAAGGGCAAATTGCAATCGAAGCTGGGTTAGAACCATTGGCGGACGCCCTTTTCAATGACTGGAACCTCGATCCAGACGCTGAGGCCGAGAAATACATCACCAGTGACGCAAACTTCCCGACGACCAAAGAAGTGCTGGATGGCTCAGTGTATATCCTTATGGAGCGATTCAGTGAAGATGCTCCGCTGATCCAAAAACTTCGTCGGCATTTGCTCAAGCAAGCTCATATCAGCGCGAAAGTCGTGGGTGAAAATGTCCAGGGTGCTCACAAATATAAAGATTATTTTCAGTTTAGTGAAAAATTAAGCAGCATACCGTCACACCGCGCGTTAGCGATGTTGCGGGGCCGCAATGAAGGCATCCTGCAACTTAGTCTAAATGTGGATCCCCACGCAGAATCAAGCGAACTCAGTGAATCAAGTGCCGAACAAATCATCCGCGATCATTACCAGTTGCATGTAAACCAGCAGCTTGGAGCCGCTTGGATCAATCGAGTTGTTCGCCTGACCTGGAAAGTTAAACTTGGTTTGTCTCTGGAAACTGAGCTTATCTCTAGCATGCGCGAAGCTGCCGAATTGGAAGCCATTGATGTGTTTGCTAAGAACCTAAAAGCTTTACTGATGGCAGCACCAGGTGGTCCGAAAGTGACGATGGGCATCGACCCTGGCATTCGTACCGGTTGCAAAATTGCAACGGTTGATGCCACCGGTAAGTTATTGCATACCACAACGATTTTCCCACATGAGCCGCAAAAGCACTGGCAAAAATCGATTCGAACCTTATCTCATTTGATCAATGAACATAAAGTCGAGTTGGTTGCCATTGGCAATGGTACCGCATCCCGGGAAACTGATACCTTAGTCGCAGAAGCACTGGCAGAACTGAGCGGTACCAAACCGGCAAAATTAATCGTTTCCGAAGCAGGCGCCAGTGTTTACTCCGCATCGGAAACCGCGGCCAATGAATTTCCTGATCTCGATGTTTCGCTGCGCGGCGCCGTCTCCATCGCCAGACGTTTGCAAGATCCATTGGCAGAATTAGTGAAAATAGAACCCAAAGCCATCGGTGTTGGACAATATCAACACGATGTCAGTCAAAGCCAATTGAGCAAGAGCCTCGATGCGGTCGTTGAAGACTGTGTAAATGCAGTTGGTGTCGATGCAAATTCCGCCTCAATGCCGTTACTAAGTCGCGTCGCGGGACTCTCTCGCACCATGGCACAGAATATTGTCGCCTATCGTGATCAACATGGCGCTTTTCAAAATCGCCAGCAACTGTTGAAGGTTGCGCGTCTTGGACCAAAAGCATTCGAACAGGCCGCGGGGTTTATCCGCATTAATCATGGCGACAATCCACTCGACGCCTCAGGTGTGCACCCGGAGAGTTATGCTCTGGTTAATTTGATGGCACAGGAATCGGGCATGGCCGTCGAAAAACTGATTGGTGAGCAGCAAAGCATAAAACAGTTAACCGCAGAAAATTTTGTTAACGAAACGTTTGGCTTGCCGACCATTAAAGACATATTGAGCGAACTGGAAAAACCGGGCCGGGATCCCCGCGGTGAATTTAAAACCGCGAAGTTTAAAGAAGGTGTAAACAAGCTTACCGATCTGGCCGAGAATTTAATTCTCGAAGGGGTAGTGAGTAACGTCACCAAGTTTGGCGCTTTTGTTGATATCGGCGTCCATCAGGATGGTTTAGTGCACATTTCTTCATTAACCGATAAATTTGTCAGTGACCCCCATGAAGTCGTCAAAGCTGGCGACATCGTTAAGGTCAAGGTTTTAGACGTTGATGTGAAAAGAAAGCGAATATCGCTAACCATGCGCCTTGATGAGAATGCCAGTTCCGCAAAACCTGAGCAAAAACGCCCCCAAAAAGCGGCATCAAAGCCGGCGCAACGTAAGCCTCGGGATAAAGGTCGTGAGCAGCAACCTGCGAATAGTATGATGGGGAATGCCTTTGCAGAAGCGTTCGCGAAAGCCAAAAAATAACGCTTCACGTTAAACATTTAAGATCCTAAATTAACCTCTTTGTCATTGAAAAACAAAGAGGTTAATTTTTTTCCATTGTCCACGACGCCGGTTTATCTTAAGCTCAATCTATCCGATAAATCTTTGCGAGTTCTGATCCTAAATGAAAATTCTCATTGCGCCCGATTCTTTTAAAGAAAGCGTTTCCGCTGCAGACGCTGCCAACGCAATACAGCAAGGGTTAGCGCATTCGCAACTCAATGGCCAGTATCGTTGCTTACCCCTGGCCGACGGCGGTGAAGGGACGGTTGATGCTTTGACCAATGCCCTCAATGGTGAAATAAAGACGACTCAGGTTCGAGATCCTTTAGGCCGATTAGTGACTAGCCACTGGGGAAAGGTCAATGACACGGCGGTGATTGAAATGGCTTCTGCATCGGGTCTGGAGCTGTTATCAGAGCAGGAACGAAATCCATTAATCACAGATAGTTTCGGCACTGGTCAATTAATACTTGATGCTCTGGACCATGGTGTTTCCAAAATAATCCTGGGTCTTGGTGGCAGCGCTACCAATGATGGCGGTGCCGGATTAATGCGAGCGCTCGGTGCTAAATTATACGACCAGTATGGTAATGACATCGCACCCGGAGGAGGCTCTCTGGCGCAACTGAAAAGCATCGATTTACAGAGTGTTGATCGGCGCTTAGCAAATGTCCGGTTTTCTCTGGCCTGCGATGTATCAAACCCGTTATGCGGCAGCAACGGCGCCAGCGCTATTTTCGGACCACAAAAAGGGGCGGATAAGGCAATGGTAGAGCTGCTCGATCAAAATTTAAAGCACTTTGCGAGCGTGCTGCAACCTTATTGCGACATTGATCTGTTGACCGTGGCTGGCATGGGTGCCGCCGGTGGTTTGTCTTTAGGCCTTGAGTTGATAACCAAGGTCGAACGAGGCTCTGGATTTGATCTCATTAGCAATGCTGTAGAACTAGAAAAGCATATTCAATGGGCCGATCTAGTGATCACAGGTGAAGGCAAAACCGATAATCAGTCACTCGCCGGTAAGGCCTGCTTTGGGGTAGCGAATTTGGCAAAATCGTTAAATACCCCCGTCCTGCTAATTAGTGGCAGTCTCGGTAAAGACTATCAGCAATTGTATCAACACGGTGTCGTTGCCGCTTTCAGCGCCACTTTAGGGCCGACGACGTTACAAAATGCGATCAAAAACGCCCGGCAAAACCTACAGCAAACGGCTTTGGCCATAGGAAACTTACTGACGTTGCGATGATTGATCACCGTTATATTGTTGCCCTTGAGTGTGTTCTTAAATTCGAACAGGGTTCAACATTTAATGCCGATTCTCTTATCAATACCCTACTGGCCACCGCCGAATTACAACCACCAACCGCGTTGGGAAAAAACCTCACCGATTCAAATTGCTTGCCGGCAATACTGGCAAATTGTTTTTTTTGCCTCTATGGTATAAAAAAGAACAACTTACAAATGACATATCGCTAATTATGGCCAAGATTCTAGCTTTCTCCGGCAGTGCCCGGCGCGACTCGTATAATCAACAATTAGTAAAGCTTGCCGCTCGTGGCGCTCAGGATGCGGGAATGACGGTCACCGTTATCAATCTTGCAGATTTTCCAATGCCAATATTTTGTCAGGATATTGAGCAGGACTCTGGTATGCCCGAACATGCCGCAGCGTTTAAAAACCTGCTACTCGATCATCAGGGCTTGTTAATTGCGTCTCCAGAATATAATAGTGCTTATAGCCCATTATTGTTGAATGCACTCGACTGGGCATCGCGGGCAACGAGCAAAGATGAAGTACCATTGAGCGCCTATAAAGACAAAGTTTCCTGCATAATGGCGGCATCTCCTGGTGCACTCGGTGGCATCCGCGGACTGTCCAGTTTGCGGTTACTATTAAGTAATATGGGGGTCACCGTGTTACCTCAGCAAGTTACGATTAGTCGCGCTTATTCAAGCTTTGCTCAAGGCCGACTGATAGAAGAAGACAAATCGACTCAAGTTATGCGATTAGGAAGACAATTGGCGACGATATTACATCGCCACTACGAAGATTGACCTAGTTTCAATTATCACAGAAGACCGGGCAGTACAAAATGGTTGCGACAGTAGCAAACTCACGCTAGTCTAAGAGGTAAGATAAAAACAAAAAAGAGGTTAGTATGGCAAGCCCCATCAGAAAACCAACGGAAGCGGAATTATCCTTATTAACCATCTTATGGGAAATTGGCCCCGCAACGGTACGCCAGGTGCACCAAGCCCATAATGACACCCTGCCTGAAGATCAACACATTGGTTACACTACCGTGCTGAAAATTTTGCAGATCATGCATGAAAAGAGCTTGGTTTTACGTGATGAACGTCAGCGCGCCCACATCTATGTACCTTCAGAAAGTGCCGTACAAACCCAAAGTTCTTTGGTAAAAGATCTCGTACAAAAAGCGTTTAATGGCTCACTTTCGCAACTGGTGATGCGAGCGATTGGTAACTCTACCAATGCTAATGAAATTAGCGATATTCGCTCCATGTTAGATGAATTGGAGCAGACACAGGAAACGGTGCGATAGTTTGTCCGACACCGGGTTAAATATCTTACAGCAGTTATCATATACGCTGGGGCATTTTCTCTGGCAGGGTATTGCCATTGCCTTAGCGCTCCGCATTTGCTTAATTTTTATTGATAAAAAACAAGCAAATCTTAGATATTTGTGCGCAGTTACCGCCCTTCTTGCTTGTTTTGTTGCACCAATTTATACCTTTTCACAATTACTAAACGCCAACCTTACCGCAACATCGATGCAAACTCTGCCCTGGATTCAGGATTTGTTGCATTCTACACAAAATATGGTGCTTAGCCAGAACGTAAGCTCATCGCTGCAAATCAGTCATATGCTGGCAATCGCCTGGTTATTAATTGTTAGTGCATTAACGGTGAAATTTGTCCTTGAGTTTTGTTGGACACAAAGTGTTCGTCGTCAACAAATTATTGCACCAACCAATCAATTACAAAGCCAGTTCACAACCCTGATTCAACAATTGCAGCTGGATCGAAAAGTGCAATTATTGCTTTCATTTCGCATCAGTTCGCCAATGACACTCGGTTTTTTAAAGCCGGTGATTTTGTTGCCGGCGCAATTAGTGACAGGCTTAAGCAAAGAACAATTAGAGCTAGTCTTGCTGCATGAACTCATTCATATCAAACGTTATGACTATGCGGTCAATATATGTCAGGCAATCATCGAATTACTCTTGTTCTTTCATCCTGTTGTGCACTGGATCGGCCGGCAGATCCGTCTTGAACGTGAATGTGTTTGTGATCAACAGGTTTTAGCACTTCGACACGATACTATTGGCTACGCGCGCTTAATGACCGACTTGGCGGATTACCATCAAGCCAGTTCCGATTTAGCGATTGCCGCTAACGGTGGCGAATTAACCCTACGCGTGCAACGTATGCTTGAAGATAAAAACCGATCGTCAATGCTCAGTTCCGTTATCCCCGTCACGATCATTGTCATCCTGTTTGCGGCTATGTCCGGGCTTTCCACGCATTCCTTGTGGCAGTCAATTATTGGCACATCACCAATTGCAGCACAACAACAGACCGGCAACAATGAGCTTGAACCGATAGCTCAGGCCACTATTGCTCATTGGTTATTGAACCCTGAACAGCTAACGCCAGAAACAGATATTAACCTTTCTCAAAATGTTCCCCTTGCTGAACCAGCATCGCCACTCCAATTACCGGAAAATCCGGTAGACGTTATTGTCGAGCAGCTAACGCTTACCAACAAGTCTAAGGTTGATGAACAGCAATCGAGGCAAAACCTGGCGGCAATTAACGTTGCAGAAGCGGCGAGCATTTTCCCTGACTTAACAGAACGTCAGCAGGTAAACGAAAAGATAGAAGGTGTTAAGGATTCGTTCTCCAAGAATACGGCTTCAATCGCCTCAGTTAGCACCACGAATACACTTGATACCCTAACCAGCACTGACGCCAAAAAACCACTAACGCCAGTGGCGCTGCAGTCTGCTAACCGAGAAGTGACGCCAAAAATTGGTCGAGAAACCAATCAAATAACCAGTCATATGACGGTGTTTGCCAACAAGACTCAAAAGCAGATCGTGCTACCCGTCATTGAACTTCAGGATGACTTGTCAGGTCAGTCGCAACTGCTTAAGAGTAATCAGTTAATTGCAAAGACATACCCGAATTTACAAGAACAAGCCGACATAATTGATGCTCAGGTCGTAAAAAGTTATGCGCCCAAATACCCGAAACTCGCCGCGCGCAGAAAACTGAGTAAAGCCGTTCAGGTGTCATTTGTTATCGATGTTGCCGGTCGAGTTAAAGAGCTAGATTTTGAAGACGATCGCCAGGTACGTTATTTTAAAGGTTCTATTTCTGAGGCAATGAAGAAATGGCGCTTCAAACCAGCAACCATTAATGGTAAGCCGATTGAAAGTTCAATGACAAAAATCTTTGATTTCAACCTTGATGGCTAAGCCAATACATTTGCTTTGCTAAGCCCCGGATTTATGAATCGTCCTGAATCTCTTTAAGTAGCGCCTGATAGTTTCTCAGTTTATTGTTCTGCCTTTTCTTATACCATTGGCCGATAACTATCGCCGCCAGACAGTAAATGCTGTAGCCAATAATAACTGGCCAGTAATCTACTACTGGGGTTGGATACCACCACTTTAACAGCACCAACATCACTGGCATAAGCGCCATAAATCCATAGGTAACATTTACCACCTGAATCGCGCCTTTACTGCGATGAATCAACAACCGTAATAAATTGGCGCTATCCAACTCGCCGCTGCCCCAGGTCGAAGTGCGCAGCCAAAGCATATAAGCGGTGGCAATACTCGCCGCCATGATAATTAATATCCCGGTAGCCAGACTATCTGGGCGTGATTGTTGATCGATGATAAGACAGGCCCAGATCACCAACGCAAACCAAATTAATAAATCCAGCATCATCAGATAAAACATCCGGCGCTGTTGCTTTTTTGCCTGACTTAACAGTTTGCTGGCATCAAACGATGAATGTTGCGATTGCCAGAGATTTTTTAAAGAATCCATATCAAGAACCTATAGTTACTCATTCATCAACTTTGGCTTGCAGCGGTTGATGATAACACCGACATTAATGCTGGTTAAGCCACAAATATCGGCGATTTGTTGATAGTTAAAACCTTCTAAAAACAGGCTGATAACCTGTTTTTGTTGTAACGGAAGACCGCGAATTTTATTCAGTAGTTGCTGATATTGCTGTTGCCTGACCAGCTCGTCATCGAGCTGAGTGCCAGTGAACTGGCATTCATTTGGGTCTACCTGAGCCTCTTCCACTTGCCGCACCGCTTTTTGCACATGAGATATACAACGGTTCTGAGCAATTCTCGCAAAATATGTCTTAATAGAAGCGTTACCAGCAAATTGCTGATAGCTCTGCCATATCGCCAGCACCACTTCCTGCAACAGTTCCTGCTGAATTTGAGGATTGCGCTCGTAAGAAGCGACCAGACGTTCAAGCATGGGTAAATGCTCCTGCAAGTCTTCTTCTAGCTGGGATTTTGCTCGCCACTTCTTCCAAAAGATCATTGCGATTGAACCAGAGACTCCTGAAATAATTGATGTCGAACTAGCATCAGACATGCGAATGTTAAAAGCAAGCAAATTACACCTAATCCTGCCACATCAAATGAATTTACCGATTGATTCGAAAAGATATTTTGCAGTATCTGCTGATGCCCAAGTAATGGCAGCCAGGCGCTATCGATATGCTGATTAATAGAATCTGATAAAAACACAATCAACATCGGCATAAAGCTGAACATGGTTAGATAGCTTTGTCCTTCCTTGTAAGTTTTCGCGGTAAGTGCCAGTAACATCTGTACGCTGCAAACTAATAACGCCAGAGGGATCATAATCAAAGTGGCATTAACAAGCTGCGGCAAGCCATCATGGAGCACCAAATCCAATTCATAAACCGGGAGTCTACCGAGCATTGAAAAACTTAAGTACATGGTAACAATCATGCCAACAATGCCCAACGCACTACCAACCAGCCATTTGCCAATAACGATTTGGCTACGCGGTACTGGTTGCGATAACAAAGGCATAAGCGAACCACGCTCTCGCTCGCCGGCGGTAGCATCATTGATATAGTTCAAGGTAATAATAAATGGCGATAGCAACAGGAAAATTAACAGACTATCTAAAAATCGACGCGCACTGGCCGACTGCTCGCTAATCGTAAAGGTTTGTAATTGCCACTTGCTCTGCTTCGGATCAAGACCAAATTGCAGCAGGTTAGTCTGCTTCTCATTGTTCACAAAAGCGTTAAGTATGGAAGCGGCTTTTTGCATGCGCTTGTTACCTGAAGTAGTACTCGTGTCAGCATAAAGCGACAACTGATAATGTTCGGTGCCGGAAGCAGTGGTTAGAGTATCAACGCTGATTAACACCGCTGCGTTGTCACTTTCAAGAGTTGCCAGAGCCTGTTCAACATTACTGTCAAAGTATTCAACATCGAGCTGACGATACTGCAGATATTGCTGTACATATTGAACTTGTTCGGTTTCCCCCACCAAAATAACATTTAGCTCAGTGTCTTCGACAACCAAACTAATGACTCCCTTGATTACAATAAATAGCACCAGGGGACCGAACAGGGCATAGGCAAATGTTGCCAGTAATGAGCGCTTGTCTCGCCATAATTCCCGTAACTCTTTTGTTATCAACGCCGCTAGCATGAGGCCCCCTTAACTCTATCCTTTGTTATCTGTTGTTTGTAGTTGCTGATCCGATGAATGAAGCTTTTTTCCAGGGTCGTATGCTCCTGCTTGAACGAGTCTAAGTTCCCTTGAAAACAAACCTGGCCATCATCAATAACCACGAGTTGGTCACATAAGATGTCAATTTCCTGCATCACGTGGGAAGAGAACAGAATACAACAGCCCTGTTGTTTCAAATCCAGTAGCAATTCCCGCAATGCGGCGATTGCCAACACATCTAAGCCTCGGCTTGGCTCATCAAGTACCAAATATTTAGGTTTGTGCACCAAGGCTCGCGCAAGGCTTACTTTCATCGACTCTCCCGTGGAAAAGCCAGCAACTTTACGCTCTGCTATCTCTTGCATTTGCAATGTTTCGATAACCTCACTCGTCGCCCGAGCAACGTTCTTCACTCCCTGCATAGCCGCGTAAAACTCAATATTTTCTCTGGCACTAAGATGCGGGTACAAGCCTTGGGACGTGAGCAACAAACCTAATTGCGCCTGGGCTTTGCGAGGTTGCTCCCCCACAGAAATGCCATTTACATGCACATCGCCTGCATCCGGCTTGATCAACCCGGAAAGTATTTTTAAAGCGGTCGACTTACCGGCACCGTTTACCCCAAGCAACCCGGTAATCGTGCCCGGCAAACAACGAAATTCGATATTGTTATTGGCATGCTTATCTGCAAACGATTTACATACCTTTTTAAATTCAATCATTACCAGCTCCTATAAAGTAAAGGGCAACGAGCCCTGGCGAATCGCACATTCTGGCTTGGCGATAGATTTTTGTTCGAGAAATTCCGCGATCAAATTAGGCACACATCCTTGGTAAGAAACGATATGACCGCTATTGGCAATGATCAGATGGGTGGAATTCGGTAAATATTTGCGTGCCTGTTCTGCGCTTTGCTCAGGGGTAACCGGGTCCAATTCCCCAGAGAGAAGTAAGGTGGGTACCTCGATAGCTTCTGGCGCCTCAAAAGGTTGGTACAAACTTGCATCCTGGGTACCACAGGCCTGTTGCCAAAACGAAAAATAGCTATGTTTTACAAAGCTCTTTTGCCCTTTAGCTATAGCGTATTCTTGCCCTTGTTCACTAATGTGCTCCTGACACAGTACACCTAGCGTTAAGCCAAGATACATGGAATTCGACGCGCCGCTACCGGCCATCATCGCTAACCCCTGAATCATCGAATAATCACCGTTATAGGCGCGTTCCACCGCCATAGGAATACGGGATGCGCTGATTGGCGAGTACAAAGCCGTGCGAATAAACTGGGCTAAGTCCAGGCCTGTTACTCCCTGTAACTGACCGTGAGATAATGGGGTTTCGTTGAGTCTATTGATAATGGCGGATAATTGCTGCGGCCAATCCGGATAGGCATGCTGGCACCCGGTATTTTCTTGGCATAGTTCGACCAACCTTTGTAACGCCTGCTGTGCATAAACGGCGCCCTCTGCCAGAAACTGGCTATCAAGGCTTACTACAGCATCGAGTATCATCCCATCGACAGCATCTGGATAGGCACTGGCGTATGCCTGAGCCGAAAAGGTGCCGTATGAACCACCCCACAAAGTAATATTATCCAGCCCTAGATATTGGCGTACCGACTCTAGATCCTCAACGTATACGCGAGTGGTTAGTTGCCCTAGTAACGGGTTGATTTTCTGACGACAGCTCTGTAACGCCCGAGTCGTTTGTTGCAGGGTAGCCAAAGATGCAGTCTCACAGCTAATTGGTAGGCTTTTGCCGGTACCGCGTTGATCAACAAAAATAATATCGCGTCGTTTAATAATGGCGGCAAAGGCCGTTGGAATGAAACGACCCAGCTCAGTTGCTGCCTGCCCTGGCCCGCCTGCGAGGACAAACAAAGGCGGTAAAGTTTCGCCACTGCGGCTTCGAACCCGACTTACATGGATACGCACCCTGCCTTCATCTGGCTGTTGATATTTGCGAGGCACCTCAACAAACCCGCATTCAGCCGGTTGTGAATATCCTGGTAAATAACAACCTTCTAATAACGACTCCTGACTCGCCGATGCTAATGGTGCCACGAGTCCGCCAATCAGACCAAACACGGTCAAAAACAGCAAAGTCCAGAGGTTTTCAAAAACCTGCTGCCATTTTCTGACAGAACAAACGTTATTGGTTTTATCACGATATTTTTTCACTTTTCGATTCCCGGTAATCCATTGTTAGTGTTTTAGTCTCAAGGTCCGAGAATTTATTACAAAAAAACCTAAATTTATTTTCTGGCAACAAAAAACGCCCTCAAATGAGGGCGTGTGTCGTTTACGAAAACTTGGTATATCACTTTCGTTGTTTGCGCTCTTGCTGCATTTTTTCAAACTTCACCTGTTGCTCCGAATCTAACACATGGTAAATCTGATGCATGGTTTTGGCTTTGATTAATTCGGCTTGCTGCTTCTGCTCCTGCGTACTTTGTTGCAAAGCCATAAATGCATCTTCATTAAAGGTGTCGGCTCTGATAATCGCCTGTAGTTCCTTACGATTTTCATCTTTATTTGGCGCCAATGCGTGTAATTGCTGCTTACTTGATTCGCGAATTGTTTTAATCTCAGATTTTTGTGCCTCGGTCAAATCAAGGGCGCGGAACATCTTTGTCATTTGCTGAGATTTTCCACCTCGGTCACCTTTAGACATAGACTTATCAAACGCCATACTGGAAAATGCCAGACTGGATAGCAATACCAGAAGTACAGATGTGTTAAAAGTTCTTGTACGTGTCATTATGTTGTTCCTCTTCACTAACTAAGTACGATAGCAATATTAGCCAAAACCAATGCAAAGTAGTGCAAAGGCTGTGTAAATTTTAAGTAAAGGCTTTCACCCTGAACTAAATTCAGGTTAGATTTACGTTATTCGGTTGCCTTTCATCATGGCGAATGCAATTTCACCGTCAGGTCATTGCCATATCTAAGGGTTTGAATAAAGCCGATACCTGAATTACATTGAACGCGTTTAACCTTATTAAAGGACCTAAGCGACTAGAGGGCATTATCGTGCAGCAAAAACCTATTTTATTAATTGATGATGATCAGTCTTTGGCAGAATTGCTATCTGAATACCTGGCGACAGAAAACATTAAAATAGAGGCTTGCCACGATGGCTTAAGCGGTTTGCAAAAGGCCAGAAATCAGGATTATTCGCTCATCCTGCTCGATGTGATGATGCCAGGCTTAACTGGCTTTGAAGTGCTGCAGGCACTAGGCGGGCAACATCACACCCCCATAATTATGTTAACGGCCAAAGGCGACGAAGCCGATCGGGTTCTCGGCCTGACTCTAGGTGCCGACGATTATTTACCTAAGCCCTTCAATCCCGCGGAGCTTCTGGCTCGCATTCAGGCAATTTTCCGACGCATTGAAATTGTCGCGCATCAAAAAGCACAGCAACCGATTTCGTGTAACCAGATAATTCTGACCCCAGCAACCCGGCAAGTCGAATACTTGAATCAGCCGATTGAACTTACCGGTACCGAATTTGAAATGCTGCATTTGCTGATGCAACAGCCTAATCAAGTGGTTAGTAAAGAAGCCCTGTCGGAAGGTGTGCTCAATCGGCCGCTGGCAAAATTTGACCGAGGTATTGATATGCATATCTCGAATATTCGCCGAAAGTTACAGCAACAGGGTAAAGAAGACTGTATCAATACTGTCCGCGGTGTTGGCTACATCTTTAACTCCGGGGTTCATCCATCGTGAGTTTATTCTCAAGACGCTGGTACTCATCACTTTTTATTAAGATGTTCCTGGGTTTTTGGCTCGTTGCAATCGTTTCTATATTTGTCACTCGCTGGGTCAGCGTAAATTTCATAACGCCCCCCCAAGCGGCACCATTGGACTTTAAACAACAAAAATTACTATCAAGAACCAGCAATCGTTTAGCGCAATCGCTAAATCAGATGCCCAAGGCGGGATTACTTAAGCTCGAGCCATGGCTGCGACGCAACGGCCGGGTACCTCGTGATATTTGGCTGTTCGACAGAGACAGTGATCGTCTATATACCAATGCTCGTTATCCAAAACCTGTGGTGCATGATCGCCTGGAAAAATTGAATTATCCCCAGCCGGTGAAACTAACATTGCCGGGTTATCTGTTAATTGGTCCACAATCCCTGGAGGTGGGCCAGAATAACGTTCAGCTTTATGTTGGCATTCCTGAAAAGCCGGAACAACAGGCCGGTTTTTTCAAAAACCTACCGGACTGGTTAAGGCTACTTTCGCTAATACTGGTTTCGGCATTCGTGTGTGGGCTACTCACCTGGCTTTTGATTAAGCCCGTCAAACGCCTAACATCCGCAAGCCGACAATTTGGTCACGGTGAATTGGATACTCGACTACCTGAATTCGAGCGTCGTCACGACGAACTTGGTGAATTAGGGCAGGCATTCAACCGCATGGCAGAACAATTAAATCAGCATATCAAAGCCCATAAAAGGTTGCTAGGGGATGTCTCCCATGAATTACGCTCTCCACTTACGCGGTTACAGTTATTGATCAGTCTGTTAGAAAAACAAAGTCAAACGATGCCGCAGATTCAGGAAAACCTACAACGCAGCCGCAATGAAGTTGAGCAACTCGATGATATGGTTGGCAAAGCGTTGGCCTTGTCGCGCCTGGAAAATCAACTAACGCCTTTAACAATGCAACCCCTGGACATGCGGAAGTTATGTCAGGATATTATTCAGGAACATCAGCTATTGGCGCAAAGCAAACATATTGAATTGCACTTTGATTGCACTGAAGATTTACCACTTCATTCTTATTCGGGCGATCGGGAAGTACTGCATAGCGCCATTAGCAATGTATTGAATAATGCCATTAAATATTCGCCCGAAAACAGCGTGGTCAGCCTGTCTCTGGCTGGATCAAAAAAGCATGTATTGATCACGATTAGCGATCAGGGGCAAGGTGTAGCAGAAGAGGATATGGAGCGCATTTTCAAACCATTTTTCCGAGAAGATAACTCTCGCACCCGACAAACCGGAGGCACAGGACTGGGTCTTGCCATCGCCATGGACGCCATTAAACGCCACCATGGACAGATCATTGCCCGTACCGCAAATGATAAAGCTGCCCAACCAGGCCTTTCCGTTGTTATCGAATTACCTTATGATAATGCTCAGTAATTTCTTATCCGAATCGGTAATGTCGAGAACAATCTACAGCTGTTTATTGATTCTGGGTCTAGCTTCAGGAGCCGTTCAGGCAATGCAACACACCTATTCCTGGTCTTTGGAACAACAACTGACAGAGAATATTGATGGCGTCATCCGTGAACGCTTCAGTCAAGGTCAACAAGCAGTGTTACACCGTAACAATGCCCCTGATCTACACTATTATCGCCTCATCAATGACCCAAAGAATCCTTGTATCGTCATCTCTCCCGGACGCGGAGAAGGCTATTTAAAATATCAGGAGTTGGTTTTTGATGTGACCAATAATGGTTTTAATGTTGCCATTATTGATCATCGGGGTCAGGGGTTATCGGACCGCGAACAGTCCGAAAGACATCGAGGCTATGTGCAATCTTTTGATCATTACGTCGATGATCTGCATCACGTCGTCCGCTCAGAAATTGCCCCTTTTTGCCAGGGACCTATGTTTTTATTGGGCCATTCTATGGGGGGCACGATTGCTAGCCTGTATGTACAAAAATACCCTGAGCATTTTCGAGCAATGGCCCTATCTGCGCCTATGTTTGCTTTAGACAAGGGTAATCTGCCCCGCTGGCTCGCCACGTCGATGGTCTCGATGGGCAGTGGCATCAATCATCTTTTTAGTGACCAAGCCTGGTATTTTTTCGGGCATGGCCCGTATAAAAACAAGACTTTTGCCGACAATGATTTGATGCACTCGAAAATCCGCTATCAAATTTTCCGGCAAACCTGGGAGCAACACCCAAAAGTGCAACTGGGGGGGGTAACATTTTCCTGGCTTAACGCTGCCCTTGATGGCATGGACAAAACTTTTGCGCAACTATCGCAACATAAAACACCGACACTCATGTTGCAGGCTGAGCAAGATACGGTGGTGGATAATCAAGGGCAAAATGAATTTTGCCGGCAATTGCAATCATTGGGCAATATCACTTGTGAACAGGAAGCACCTGTGGTGATAACAGGGGCGAAACATGAAATATTGTTCGAATCAGACCCAATGCGTCAATATGCACTGACTCAGGTTTTCGATTTTTATAATGCCTTTGTCAGCGCTCAATAGGCGAAGTACCTGAAGCAACAGGGTCTTGATGAATGATCACCTGACAATCGACAAATTCTGCTTCCAGTGCATGTTGCACCTGATCACTGATGCGATGGGCTTCGATCAGCGATAATTGCTGATCCAGCTCTAGATGAAATTGTATAAATCGGTGTTGACCAGAGCGCCGAGTTTTAAGCTGGTGGTATCCCACGACCTCCTCAGGCCTACGGATGATTTGATCAATGCGAGCCAATTCCGTCTCCGGTAATTGATGATCCAGCAATTGTTGCACGCTCATATAAGCCAGTTGCAGCGCCCCCCAGATTAAATACAGGCCTATCAAAATTGCCAACAATCCATCGGCAAACTGCCAATCGAATTGATACAAAACTAACGCCGTGATCACGGCAAAGTTAAGCATTAAATCGGACTTATAATGCAATTGGTCGGCTTTGATAGCCAATGAATCAGTCTGTCGAATCACGTAATACTGAAAATTAACCAGCCCCAGAGTTAATATAATGGCGATAACACTCACCACAATTCCCCAAAAGGTATGTTCGATGGCAGTAGGATTGAGCATGCGATCCCAACCATGAACAATTAGCAGGACCGCGGAAACACTAATTATGCCCCCTTGCAGTAAAGCGGCCATATTTTCTGCTTTGCCATGACCAAATCTATGCTCATTGTCTGCCGGACGCAACGACCAGCGGACAATCAACAAATTGGTGACACTGGCGACAAGGTCAAATAAAGAGTCTAATGCGGAACCGAGCAATGATGCCGAGGGCGAATAGTGCCAGACAACGAGTTTTGTCAACAGCATCAGAACGACAACCAAAACCGCCACGCTCGTTGCCAGAGTGACAAGTTTTCGATATTGACAGTTTTCTCCGGCCGTATTGTTCATCGTGTCCTGCATAAGTTAATGATTATCTTACTGACTATGACTCACTTTGATTTTATATAACGCACTGTATAGCACAGGAACTGCCACTAGAGTCAGCAGCGTTGCGAAAGTAAGGCCACCCATAATGGTTACCGACATATCGGCAAAAAATGGGTCAAATAACAATGGCGCCATCCCTAATATCGTGGTGATTGCGGCTAACGTTACTGGCCGTAAACGACTGGTACTTGCTTCGACAATCGCCAGCGATTTATCCTTACCCTCTTCAATCTGCAAATCAATTTCTTCAATTAAAACAATCGCATTTTTAATTAGCATACCAAATAAGCTGAGAAAACCCAGCAATGACATAAAACCAAACGGCATATCCGTTAATAATAAACCACTAACGACACCAACCACAGCCATAGGCACGACCATCCAAATGATTAATGGCTGGCGCACTCTGGCAAACAGCAGCACAGAAACCAGGAACATGATAAAAAATCCCATGGGCAGCCCTGCTCCTAAAGCCTGTTGAGCTTCGGCCGACGATTCATATTCGCCACCCCAATGCATCGCATAACCATCAGGTAGTGACAGAGCTGCGATGGGCTCTTTAATTCGGGCCAAAGCCTGAGCCGCGGTCTCGTTAATACCCGGGTCGGCCATCACCGTAATGGTACGCACCCGATCTCGACGATTGATTAATACCTCTTCACTTTCCAGAGAAATGCCGGTGGATAGCTGTTGAAATGGGATATATTTACGCTGCTCGGAACTCCAGACCTGTACATTGACGATATTTTCTACGTTGGTATTGCCCGGCTTATTGAGCTGTACCAGGCCTGGCTGATTGATTTTAGCAACAATCGGGTAGCTATAATCACCATCCTGAATCGAACCTAGCTGTAATCCATTACTTGAATACTGAATAGCATCAGAAAAGTCCGCCCGGGAAACACCTGCGACACCCGCGTTAAATTCATCAAAATTAGTGTTGATCGCCAACCCCTTTTGACGCCAGTCATGACGAATATCACGGATCAAACCATCTTTTCGCAGAAGGTGTTGCGCCTGCTCGGCTAAATTACGTAGAACATCTGCATCTGGGCCTGAAAAGCGAATCCCTAATTTTGCTCCTCCACCCGGACCAAACTGCATTCTTTCGAGATAGAAATTGGCATTGATATCCACTAACGCCAGTTTGTCAGGTAAGGTTTTTAGATACGGAGCGATACGTTCAGCATCATCCATACGAATCAGTAATAGGCCATAGCTTTCATTTCTTGATTGTGGATTATAAGTGAGGGTAAAGCGGTCAGCGCCGGCACCGATATAGCTGGTAATCGACGTTACATTGTCATCCGCCATCAGAAGCTGTTCAACCTCAGCAATGACTTGTTCAGTACGTCGGATATCCTGATCTTGCCCTCCCCAATAATGCACAAAGAAAATCGGCGCATTAGACGCTGGGAAAAATCCTTGTTTGACCTTACCAAAGCTGGCATAGGCGCCGATGGTAATAAACACCAGTAGCGCAATGGTAACAGCCCGATATCGCAATGCCAGGCCTAGCAGGCCTTGGTATTTCTGATATATGCCGGCCGCCTGACTTTGATCTGGCGCATCCTTACCTACCTGGTAAAAATAGCTGCCAAATAACGGAGTCACTGTAACCGCCAATAACCAGCTAAGCATTAGTGATATTAAAATAACCGCAAACAGTGAGAACAGAAATTCGCCGGTGGCATCATCGGACAGACCAATACCCGAAAACGCTGCAATGCCAATCACTGTCGCCCCTAAAAGTGGCCACTGGGTTCGTTTGACAATAAATGATGCGGCATCAATGGCTGATTTACCCTGTCGCATTCTAAGCATCATACCTTCTGCGACGACAATAGCGTTATCAACCAGCATCCCCATAGCTATCACCATGGCGCCTAAAGAAATCCGTTGCAGTTGTAAATCGAACAGCCACATCAGCAAAACGGTGCCCATCACCGTAATTAATAACACACTGCCCACGACCAGACCGGAACGCCACCCCATAAACAGGCACAAGGTAAGCGATACCACGGACACAGACATGACAATGTTGAGGATAAAACCATCCACCGCGTCATCCACAATCTGCGCTTGGTTGTATATGGGGCTCAAGCTAATACCGATAGGCAAAGACTGCAATATTGCATCAATTTTTTCATCAACATTCTTGCCGACTTCAACAATATTTATATCGTGCTGCGCAGAGATTGCCAGAGTGATAGCCTGTTGGCCATTATGATGAATGATACTGGGTTGAATTTGTGTGGGTTCGACTGTCAGACGGGCAATGTCGCGAACTTTAATCGATTTGTTTGAGCCAGGCAGCACCAGCGTCAGATTATTTATTTCATTTAACTGATTACGCGACTCTTCAACCAGAATCCGAACCTGTTTGCCTTCCACCAAAATACGCCCGCCATGGAAGGGACGAAAATTGTCACTGAATAAGCGCACGACATCAGGAAAAGAAATGCCTAGCCCTGCTAATTGATATGGGTCGATATTGGCAACAATTTGCTCCTGTAGTACGCCATTAACATTAACGCGGGCAACACCGTCGGTCGTTAATAACTCTCGACGTATGATACGCGCAAATTCGCGCACTTCGCGGGCACTAAAATCCGGCGCCGTCAGGGCATAATAAAGCCCGGAAACATCACCGAAATCATCGACGACCGTCGGTTTACCTGCACCTTTAGGTAACTGAGCACTAGCATCTCGAAGCCGCTTGCGTAACTCGTCCCAAATTTGCGGTAATTTATCCGCATCGTAATGACTTTCGATTTCGACGGTAATTTCGGAAACACCGGGCTTGGAAGTCGATGTTAAGCGCTTGAGTTGCGGCATTTGTTGCAATGCGATTTCTAATGGCTCAGTAAGCTCTTCTTCAACCTGTTCAGCCCCTGCGCCTTCGAATTGGGTAATGACCTGCGCCATCTTTATGGTAAATGCTGGGTCTTCCAAGCGCCCAATGTTACTTAATGCCAGGGCGCCACCCAAAAGCAGAATCAACACTAAAAGCCAGATATTGACTGGCTTTTTAATAGCATATTTTGCAATATTCATTGATTATGGCGCCTTATACGGCGTGACCTGCTGACCTTCAACCAGTTGATTGACACCAGCCCGGACGATGTGATCCGATTCGGTTAATTCCGAATCGACAATCACTCGCTTGCCGATAATCTTAAGCACTGTGACGGTAACTTTCTCCACCGATTTTTGCTGTTGCTGATAACGCCAGACGAAAAAACCCTTATTCTTATCTCCAACCAGTGCACTTAATGGTAAAACCAAACCGCTTAGTGGCTGGCTATTTTCCAGAGTTACTTCCACCTTTGCCCGCGCCCCGGGCGTAAATACCTGTTTATCGACTGGCTCCATCGCAAAGACCACCTGGTATGTTTGGGTAATGGGTTCGGGTTGAGTTCGATGCTCAACGTACTCCACGTCAAAACTTGGAGAATTTCTAGAAAGTAAAGTTGCCGTTGCCGAAACTAACTCATTATTGGCGTTTGCCGATAAAATCCGTTCCGGTACGTTAAATGTGAAATAAATTCGGGAAAGATCCTGTAAGCGGGCTATCGACTTGCCAGATTGCACATAACTGTTATTGTCTACCAACCTTTCGGAAACCTGAGCATCAAAGGGCGCTCGAAGTTGGGTATAACTTAAATCCTGAAGCGCATTGTTTAAATCTATTTTCGCCAATTCCATCTGAGTTTCTGCATTATCATACATACTCTGAGACGCCATTCCTTTGTCGAACATTGTCTTGATCCGACCTAAATCCTTTTTAGCAATATCGAGTCTGACCTGCTGCTCATCAACCCGACGTTCAAAAGGCGCTCTATCAATGCTTGCAAGTAAATATCCTTTTTTAATTTTCTTCCCCTGAACTAAATCCAATTGATTTAAGCGACCAGAAACTTCAAAACTTAGCTCAATAGTTTTCACTGCAGAAACCGTAGCTGGAAAAGAATATTTATTTTGATGAGGCACAGCTTGAACCCTGGCAAGTTGAACCACCGCAGGTTTCTCATCCAATGCTTTAACGGCAGACTCCTGATCACAAGACAGTAGGCCGGTGCACATAATAAATAGCAAAATCTTTCTAAACATAGCCACTCCAATATCTCCGTTAAGGTTAGCAGAGAGTAGATAATGGTGAGAGGTTAACATATTTACACAATTTGTTAACTAATTAACCTAGGTTTTTGATATTTTACTGGGGAATACTTTAAATTTGATCTAAGATAACCTCAAATTATACTATCAGGCCAAGTGTCAGACTGATCCAATCATGCCCAACCAAAGTCGAGATCGTAAACAGCAAATTCTGAGCGCTGCCCGCAGGTGCTTTTTCCAGTTTGGTTTTAAGCCCACCACTATCTCTATGATCAGCAGCTATGCAGATACCTCACGAGTTACTATCCATAAACTGTTTAGTGGCAAAGAAGATATCTTCAGACAGGTCGTAGAACAACATTTTCACCACACTCAAGAGCAAGTAAAAATGCACCGAGTTCAGATGACGAACATCTGGCAGGTGGTGGAAAATATCGTGATGGTATTAGGTCAACCGGTTTTTCAGGACATTAAAGACAAGAAAGTGCATCAAGATCTCGTACAATCGTGTATGCAATATGCAGAAGACTTAAGTCAGAATCAGCGCCAATTTGTCCGCAAAAATCTAACTGAATTGATTGTATTCGCGCTAAATAATCAACAGATTACATTAGAGCACCTTGATATGAGTTGTGCCGAATTGGCACAGAGCATTGAAACTAATGTTTATGGACTGCTGCATAGTAATATCGATTTGCAGGCGCACCAAACTTTGCAACAGCTATTGAAAATCTATCGGGCAGCAACCCGAATCGAATAACACGATGAGTAATTAGATCGCATCTACAAACCCTACCTGACGCCAAGCTTCATAACTGATAATAGCGACCGAGTTGGCCAGATTTAGTGATCGAGCGTCCGGCATCATCGGGATACGAATACGATGACCATCCGGTAGATTATCGCGAATTTCATCAGGCAAGCCATGGGTTTCGGAGCCAAACAGCAACACATCTCCAGGTTCGAAATTTACCTGGTGATAGTGAACCGCGCCTTTGGTAGTGCAGGCAAAGATTCGTTTATCTGGAACGGCTTCTAAAAAAGCCTGGTAATTTTTGTGTCGGGTGACATTGGTCAAGTCATGATAATCCAGACCGGCACGCTTTAGTTTTTTATCATCAAAATCAAAACCCAAAGGTTCAATTAAGTGTAATCGGCAACCATTATTCGCCGCTAAACGGATGATATTCCCGCAATTGGGTGCGATTCGTGGTTCAAATAATGCGATCTCAAACATAGCAGTCCTCAGACAATGCGCTTTTTAGGTGCTGAATATCGATAGACCTGAAGACAATCAGGTCTATGATTTAACATTCACTGGTAGGGTTACGACCGAGTAATTGCAATGCGGCATCGGCAGCCGGCTTGCCTTCGTAAAGAACCTGATAGATTTGCTCGACGATGGGCATTTCAACGTTTTCACGTTTTGCTAACATAAACACTTCTTTGGTATTGCGATAGCCTTCGACCACTTGACCAATATTGTGTTGCGCTTCATCAACAGACTCACCAGCCCCTAATGCTAGGCCAAAACGACGATTTCGAGATTGGTTGTCGGTACACGTAAGTACCAAATCTCCTAATCCAGCCATCCCCATAAAGGTTGCAGGATTCGCGCCAAGCTCGACGCCGAGTCGACTCATTTCCGCAAGACCACGAGTAATTAAGGCGGTTCGTGCATTCGCTCCAAAACCAATACCATCGGCAATACCTGCACCAATAGCAATCACGTTTTTTACCGCGCCACCTAACTGGACACCGATAAAATCGCTATTTTGATACACCCGAAATGAAGTTTGACAGTGAAGACGGTGCGCAAGGCAATCGGAAAACTCTTTGTTTTGAGAGGACAACGAGATTGCCGTTGGTAACCCCGCAGCCATTTCTTTCGCAAAGGTTGGTCCTGACAATACCGCTAAAGGCACATCATCGCCAAGAATTTCTCGAGCAACATCTTGTAGCAAACGCCCTTGATCAGGATCTAACCCTTTAGTAGCCCAAGCAATTTTTACGCCCGGTGTTAACATCGGCTTGATTTTAACCAGCATATCTCGAAACGCATGGCTTGGAACCACGATTAACAAAATATCACTCGCTACCACGACTTTTTCCAAATCCGCTTCAGGTTTCAGCGCATCAGGAAAAGTAAACCCCGGTAAATAAGCCTCGTTCGAGCGACTGTCCTGCATTGCAGCAATATGCTCAGGTTTGCGGCCCCATAACAATGTTTCCTGACCATTTCTGGCCAAGCAAAACGCCAGAGCGGTTCCATAGGAACCGGCTCCAAGTACGCTGATATCAGCTTGATGTGCCATAAAGCTTATGCGTCAGTTGTAGTGCCGGAATTAGCTTCCTGAGCAGCTTGCATATCGGCAGCACGCTTTTGAACATAGGAAGCGAACAGGGCATCAAAATTTACTGGTGCAAGATTCAATTGTGGGAAAGTACCACGAGCAACTAAGCTGCTGACCACTTCGCGAGCATAAGGGAATAATGTATTTGGACAGAATGAACCTAATGTGTGCGCGAGTTGTGGCTCTGGCATATTGCCAACGGTAAAGATACCAGCCTGTTGAACTTCGGCTAAAAACGCTACCTGCTCATCGATAGATGCGGTAACCGTAATTGCCAGCACAACCTCATAGGTATCATCGGCTAACTTGTTAGAACGAGTATCCAGATCCAGCTTAACTTCTGGCTTCCATTCTTTTTGGAAAATAGCTGGTGAGCTTGGCGTTTCAAACGATACATCTTTGGTGTATACGCGTTGAATTGCAAATGCTGGAGCGTCTTGTTCGTTTCCAGCGCCGTTTGCTACTGCTTGATTTTCTTCTGACATAATATTTACTTCCTAAATTGATTATCTTGTCGCTAAGCGACAACTTTTGTTTATTCGCTCAGCAGTGTGTCTAGTTGTCCCTGATATTCCAAGGCCATCAGTTCATCACATCCACCGACGTGTTTATTATTGATAAAAATTTGCGGTACCGTATGGCGACCACCGCTTAGGTCCATCATTTCCGACCGACGGCCAGGTTCCAGATCTAAACTAATTTCTTCGAACGCCACTTGCTTGTGCGCCAATAATGCTTTTGCCCGATGACAATAAGGACAATAAGCACTGCTATATATGATTACTTTTGCCACCAGTTTCTCTTTATTTACTAATTGGTAAATTCGCTGCTTGCCATGCAGACAAGCCACCTTTGAGATAGCTCACCTTGTCAAATCCGGCTTTGCCAAGCTGATTTGCGGCCTTGATCGCCGTCATTCCTGCAGCACATACCACAATAATGGGCTTGTCTTTGTATTTTTCAAGGCTTACAAGGTCATTGCCGTTAATTTTTTCGGCCGTTAGGTGTTTAGAACCAAAAATATGGCCCTTTTTGAACTCTTTGTCGGCGCGAATATCGACAACCACACCATCTTCACGATTTACCAATAAAGTAAGTTCTTGAGTGCTTATTGGCTTCACTGTAGAGAATCGACTTTTCACGGAAGTGAAAATCAATAAAGTCGCAATTGCCAGCCATGCCATCGACAACATTGGGTGACTACCTAAAAATTCGACGTATTGTTCCATAACCTTTATGTTACCTGTATTAAAGATGCAAACGCCCGATGAGGCGGTCGCGATATCAGCAAAAGGCACAAGTATACCGTTTGCTTATAAAGAATCCAGTAAATGCATAAATTTGCGGTTGATCCAAGGTTCAATCTGGCTCTATGATACCAGTCCAGTGTACAATCATCCCTCGCAACAATTGTTAACCCGGTTCAATCAGATTAAGGTAAGTCAATGAGTAACAAGAAATCTACGGTATTAATCATCCTTGACGGATGGGGTTATCGAGAGAATCAAGATTCCAATGCGATTTCCCATGCCAATACGCCCGTTATGGATGGTTTAATGGAAAACTGCCCAAACATGCTTATTGACACGTCGGGAATGGCAGTGGGCTTACCCGATGGTCAAATGGGCAATTCTGAAGTTGGTCATGTAAATCTTGGTGCCGGCCGTGTGGTATATCAAGACTTCACCCGAATCACCAAATCAATCGCCGACGGCGAGTTTAACGATAACCCTGCACTGGTGAACAGCATTGACCAAGCCGTAACAAACGATAACGCGGTTCATGTCTTCGGTCTATTATCACCTGGCGGTGTCCACAGCCACGAAGAGCATATATTTGCTTTATTAAAAATGGCTAAGCAACGCGGCGCCAAAAAAGTCTACCTACATGCATTTCTTGATGGTCGAGATACACCACCTCGCAGCGCACTGGCGTCTTTACAAAAGGCGGAAAATGTCTTTAATGAGCTAGGCAACGGACGAGTTGCTTCCATTATTGGTCGCTATTACGCCATGGATCGCGACCAACGTTGGGAACGTGTTGAAAAAGCCTACGATCTAATGGTCAGCGGTAAAGGTGAGTACACCGCCGATAATGTCACACAAGCCTTAGAAAACGCCTACCAACGTGACGAAAACGATGAATTTGTCAAAGCCACGGCAATTATTGAAGACGGTAAAAGCGTCAAAATTGAAGATGGCGATGCGATGATTTTCATGAACTTCCGTGCGGATCGCGCGCGTCAATTTAGCCGCTGTTTTACCGAAGTAGGTTTTGACGGTTTTCAGCGCCAAGAAACACCAGCAATTAGCAATTTTGTAATGTTGACGGAATATGCGGCTGATATCGATGCCGCAATCGCCTTTCCTTCGGAAGACTTACAAAACGTACTTGGCGAATGGCTTGAAAAGCATAACAAGACTCAACTAAGAATTTCCGAAACTGAGAAATATGCGCATGTCACCTTTTTCTTTAGCGGTGGCCGCGAACAAATGTTTAATGGCGAAAAGCGCGAACTCATCCCATCTCCACAAGTAGCAACTTACGATTTGCAACCAGAAATGAATTCTGAATTATTGACGGACAAGCTTGTCGGTGCAATTGAAAGTGGTGACTATGACTTTATCGTTTGTAACTACCCAAATGGTGATATGGTCGGTCATACTGGCAACTTCGATGCTGCCGTGAAAGCCTGTGAAGCGGTTGATAGCTGTATTGGTAGAGTCGTGACTGCATTGAAAAATAGCGGCGGCGAATGCTTGATTACTGCCGACCATGGTAACGCTGAAATGATGGTCAACACAGACTCAGGTCAGGCTCATACTGCCCACACCTGTGAACCAGTACCGCTCATTTACGTAGGTCGCGACGCAACGCCGGCTGCATCAGGTACCTTGAGCGATATCGCACCAACTGTTTTAACATTAATGGCAATGGAGCAGCCAGAAGAAATGACTGGGACTCCATTGATGCAGCTTAGTGACTAACGCTGTTGTGAATCTGCTCAAGAAAACCTTCGGCATTTGCTTTATGTCGAAGGTATTTCATATCATGCTAATGTCGTTTGCGCTTATCAGCTCTGCGGCTCATACGCAGGCCTCGGCACAAGATAATACCACCAAGCAAGAACTTGATGATGTTAAGCAACAAATCGTTGCCGAAAAGCAGTCGCTCACGAAAGGCAGCAAAGCACAGCAAGAACTGCAACAAAAGCTGAGAAAAGATGATTTGGCCATTGCCGCCAATGCACAAAAAATCAATGCCATTGTCGAAGATAAAAAACACGTTGAGAAAAAGTTAAGTGAGCTGACAGCACAACAAGCAGCGCTTAACAGTAAAAAACAGCAACAAGAGCAGGTGTTAGCAGAACAAATCCGCAGTGCTTATTATGCCGGACATCATGACTACCTGAAGCTCTTACTCAATCAGCAAGACCCAAATCAGGTGAATCGAAACCTCACCTATTATCAGTATCTCAATGATGCGCGCATTGAAAGTATTGATGATTACAAGTCGGTGATAAAGGCACTACTTGATGTCGAACAGGAACAGCGACAGCAAGCGGAAAAACTATCGAAACTAATCGCCGAGCAGCAACAGCAGAAACAAGCCTTACAAGGCAATCGCCAGCAACGGGCAGCCACGCTCAAGCAAATCAATTCCGGCATACTTTCATCCAAGCAGCGTTTAAACAAACTTGAAGAAGAAGAGAAATCGCTGATCCAGGCGATAGCGCGCTTGCAGGCAATGCAAGAGCAGGCCTGGGAACTAAACGGGCTAAGCAAGCTAAAAAATAAATTACAATGGCCGGTTCAGGGTCGCATCACCCATGCTTACGGAAAACGTAAACAGGGTTATTTACGCTGGAAAGGCGTATTAATGCGAGCGCCAGCAGGACAAAGTGTTTATACCATCCACAATGGTACTGTGTTATTTGCCGACTGGCTTAAAGGATATGGCTTGGTTGTCGTTATTGATCACGGAGAAGGGTATATGAGCCTTTATGGCCATAATCAAACCTTATTAAAGAATGTCGGCGATCGTGTCGAAATCGGCGAACCAATCGCACTCGTAGGGCAATCAGGTGGGCAAAATCAAGCCGGTCTTTATTTTGAAATTCGCCACAAAGGCAAGCCGGTAAACCCTAAACACTGGTGCAAATAAAAAGAATAAGTCTATAAATAACAAGCTTTTAGACAAAGCCTTAAAAAATTGCCGTGTTTTCGTCGATTTTGCCTGACTTTATTGTTATCCTGCTGTTAATAAGACATTAAAATAATAAGAATTTTTATTGTGCGCTTACTATTTTCCCTAGTATTTTTATTGCCTTTTTCTGTTTTGGCAGCCCCTCAGGAAACAAAGAAAGTAGCCATTGTTATTGATGACATAGGTTACCGACATACCGACAGGGCGGCTCTACTATTACCAAGGCAAGTCGCTTTTTCAGTATTGCCACATACGCCTCATGGTCAAGAACTGGCCAAGAAAGCATGGCAACAGCAACGAGAAATCATGTTGCATGTGCCGATGGAATCTATCAAAGGATTAAACCCCGGCCCTGGCGCATTAACGTCAACGATGTCCGAACAACATATCCAGGATTCATTGCAGGCGCAAATTGAGGACATCCCGCACGTTATCGGCATTAATAACCATATGGGCAGTCGGTTGACACAAATGTCGCAACCCATGGCTTCAACAATGAAGTTTTTGAAAGCGAATGACCTGTTCTTTCTGGACTCTAGAACCAGTAAATTTTCCCAGGCAGAGCTTGTGGCACAGCAATATGGCGTCCCTACCCTGCACCGCAAACTTTTTCTCGACAACAAACTGGATGAATCGTACATCGAAAACCAGTTTAGAAAACTGGTTAACATCAGTCAGCGTGATGGTATCGCCATTGCGATTGCTCACCCCCATCCAAAAACATTGAAAGTATTACACCGGTTGCTGCCCACTCTGGCGGCACATCAAATCGAGCTGGTACATATATCCTCGCTTGTCCACCCGGTAGAAGAATCAACTCTAATGGTTAAAAATGCTTCCGATACGAGTGAAAAAAAGACAAAAGAAAAGGCTACTGAGTAGCCTTTTCATTCATTGTATCCTAGGGTTTCTTTAACTTAACTTTTGTTATCAAGTAGTTTAAGAACCCTATCTTTTTTCTCGCTCGTTGCCAGCGTTGCTAATATCTGCTCTGATTCGCTCAGCTTATTTAAATAAATCAAAACCTCGGCATAGTGCAACAAAATTTCCTCATTATCCGGCAAGGCTTCTTTCGCCTCGATCAGTAAGGATTCTGCAGTATCGTATTGCCCCATCTTCATATGGGCGACGGCTAGCGTATCCATCACCTGAGGTTGCTGAGGTGCTAATTGCGCCGCTTTTTTCGCACTGTCCAGGCCTAGTTCATATTGTCCAGCCTGAATTGCCGACCAGGCGAGATTATTCATGACCACAAAACTATCTGGATAACGATCGGCAATTTCCTGATACAAGGTAACCGCTTGTTTAGGATTTGATTCGCTCGTCAGTTCCGCTTTCAGATTTTTCAATGCCAGATTGGTATCGTCTTTTTGCAATGCACCATTGACCACATTTACGGCGGTATCATATTCCCCTAGACGCTGAAGTATTTGCGCATAAAGAAAGCTATTGGTAGCACTGGGTTGGCGCTGATGCAATGGCTGAGCATATTCCTTAGCAGTGTCGTTTTCATTCATTTGATAGTGGAATTTTGCACGTAATTTCAAGTAACCCACTTCGTTGACTTCGCTGGGATCTATCTCTTCAATCACACCTCGGGCACGCTCATACGAATTCGATAGCAGCAAATAATTTGCTTCAACTAATTTAAGATTTTCCTGTTGGGGGAATCTTTCCTGCGCTTTTTTTACCTGAGTATAGGCTTGTTGATATTTCTTTTGCATTTCCAGCGTGTACAGGTAGCCTTGATAGGCATCGAAGTTATCCGCATTATTTTCTATCTGCGCTAAGTACAGATTTTCAGCGCGTTGATATTGTTTATCGGCGAGCGCCATTTTTGCGTAAACACGAAAATACACATCCGGATTATTTTCTTTATTGGCCATGCTTGCCAATAACGCCAGACCATCGCCACGTCGACCGACATTTTCCAGGGCTTTAGCCTGAGCAATTTTGAGATTTACCTGTTCAGGATTTTCCTTGGCCAGGTCTTCTAAAAATTCGATAACGACAGTTTTATCATCGAGATTATTGGCGTTGGAAATAATCAAATCCAAGCCACCGCGGTGATCAGGTTGATTGACAAGTAATGTCTCCAGACGCTCATGGGCTAGTTCAGCTTTATCATTTTGGATGTCATTCAACGCGAGGTTAAACAAGGCTCCAGGACTATTTTCAACCTTCTCTAAGGCAATATTAAACTCCTGATTCGCCTTATCATTCTGAGCTTGAGCCCGGTAAACAACACCTCTGGCTAAATAACCCTGATCACTTTCCGGCTTTTGCTTGACCCAATCTTCAGCAATATCCATTGCCTCTCGATAGTTTTTACTTTTTACATAGTTCAGCAACAGGGTCAGTCTTGCTTGATCAAACTCTGGGTCCAGTTCCAACGCACGCTTTAAATCGTCAATCCCGGTGTCATCCTGTACCGATAATTTCAATGCACCACGCTGGCCTAGTGTCTGTGAATCATTAACGTCCATCTCATCCAGTTTTTCGATATATTTACTGGCCTGAGATGTATCCCCTTTGCGAATCAAAGCCTGAGAAGTGTTGGCCACTAACGCAAAGTCCTGAGCCGTAATTTCATCAAGTTGTTCGATACTGGCGACTGCTTCGTCAATGTAACCGAGTTTCAGTTTAACCGACGACAAGATGCGATTGCCGATATGGTTATCCGGGATATCATTTTCGATAATGCTCAGGTGACGATACGAGGATTCGTAATTATTAAGTCGGTAATTTGCGACACCTGCGATCAAGTTGGACTTAACCAACCCGGGTTGTGAGGTTAAGGCTACCGTTGCATGCTCAATGGCGGGTTTATATTCGCCTTTGAGTGTCAACAGTTCGGCCTTGTATTCGTTCGCAATTGGTGAATTCTGGTACGTTGCCAATAAGTTATCCACCTGTGTCTCCGCGACATCCAAATTCTGATTACGGATCAATACATGGATATAGGAAAGTTGGGCAAGATAATTAAATGGATACGTCTCGACATAGTCTTTGTATGTATCTGCGGATTTTTGCAATTGCTGGTCCATGCGATACAGGTTGGCTAGAATTAGCGTCGCATCCTTAAACTCAGATTGTTCGCTACGTAATTCAGCGACCATTTCGATCGCCTGGGGCAATTGATCATTATGGGCCGCAAACCAAGCCTGACTCAATTTATAGTAGAAGTCTTTATTCGTTTCATTGGTGATAACTTTAGAAAGTATTTCCAACCCAGATTGCATGTCGCCAGCCATCGACATGGAAATTCCCGCAAGGGTCTGAATTTCTTGTTGTACCGCAGGGCTCAACTGGATTGCAGTATCAACGCTTTCCTTAACCGCATCATAATCGAGAAGAAAGATATTGGTACGGGCAAGTAATGGCAGGATTTCATCGGCATCATAGTTTAGATCCAAGGCGCGTTGCAGCTCTTTCTGAGCGCCTTGCAAAGAGCCATTAAGGAGGTAGGTTTTGCCCAAAAGCAATCGAGCTCTACCACTGGTTGGCGCTACCTTCACCGCATTTTTTAACTCGATACTGGCGGCTTGGTAATTCTGTTCATCAATCAGCTGCAGGGCACTGTCTATATATTCCTGCTCAGTCTTATCGGGCTGACACGCTGCCAGTGATAATAGACAAATCATCAGGAAAATCAGAGAGTTAAACTTTGTTTTCATTATTCTTCCTTGTCAATACTACGATAAGTAGTTGATTTATAGACTGAACAACATAATCAGCAACACTCGACTTTAGTATAGGTGAAAAATAAAAATGTATAGTTTTGATTTTCATATTGCCAATGAATGATCTACAAGAGGAATTGTATGTTCATTACTAATGAATAAAAATGTCCCGGCAATATGCCTAGATATTTCCATCATTGTGAACTAAAAATAAAAAGACTAGTTAAATCGGATTTCTTGTCACATGATGGAAAATAACAATAAGCTGAATACGTTAACTGATCCCGAAAAATCGGCTTCTGATCCAGTCTTCATTGTTGGTTGTCCTCGATCTGGGACGACATTATTGCAAGTTAAATTGTCAGCGATTGATGATCTTGCGATCCCTCCGGAAGACGATTTCATCCTCCGTTTCTACTATTTGATGGATCAGGATTGCAATAAATACCTGAGTAACGATGATATAGATTTGCTGCTCGATGACTTGTTCGAGCACGACAATAACACTTTTAGTCAATGGCACGTTAAACGAACACAGATAGAGAAATGCATTGGTGAATATACGCAACTCAACTTGCGACAATTCATTGAGTGTATCTATCGTGCCTTTTTAAATCGATTAGAGAATAAACGACGCTGGGGTTGCAAAGTCCCCTACTTTGCCGCTCACATTCCGGTTTTACATAAAATATTCCCTAATGCACGATTTATTCACATTGTTCGTGATGGCCGTGCAGCCTATCAATCTATGCTAGAGAGACGTTTTCACCCTAATGCACGTCAGTACCCTAGATCGCCATTTAATATTGCCTGGCAATGGCAAAAATTTGTGTCGCTGGCACACAATGCCAGCACTAATTTGAATGAACAGTTTTTAACGATTCATTATGAAAGCCTGCTGGAAAACCCTGAGCAAATCTATTTGCAGCTCGCCAATTTTTTGCAGGTTGAGGAAAGTCAGCTCAATCAAGACTATTATCAAAATATCCTTGATAACCAATTGATCAGGCAAGATAACATCGAGTTGTACGTAAAGCCTAAGATAGATGCCAGTAAAGCACAGCGATGGCAAAAAGAGCTAAGTCAGTATCAAGTGGTGTGTTTTGAAGCGGTCGCAGGAAAAACACTGGTTGAGATGGGTTATCCATTATCGAGACCACCGATATTCATGTTTAAAAAATGGTTTATTGGATTGATGGCCCAAAGCTATTTGTCCTTAAGAAACTGTAAACAGTGGTTGAAAAATAATGTTTTGCAATCAGGCATATAAATATAGAAGGATCTGACACCACCCCATGGAAGCTAATCTAAAATTTGACTACCGCCCCTTGTATATATTGCTGGCTTTACTGTCTTTGGTAGCCCTGCTAAACACCCCAATTCTTACGACGTTGTGGCGTCATAGTTTTGATGATGGGACTTATTCCCACGCTTACCTGATCCCATTGATATCCGGCTACTTATTTTATGATGGCTGTCGGCGAGGTGAACTCGAGCTAAGAAATCATTTTTCCAAAATTGCGTTGGCTATGCTGTTGTTTTCTTGTCTATGTATGATTATTACAGTTAGAGCACAAATTAGTATTGGTTATTGGCTTAGCTTTATTATGATTTTAACAAGCGCCAGTCTGATGGTATTCAAGGCGCGATTAGCGGTAATTTTTCCTACCGTATATTTGATTTTTCTATTACCGCTTTGGGGTTCTCTTACGGGAGGGCTGCAGGATATGTCGGTCGCCGCAGCAAGCTTTTTACTACAGTTCACCGATATACCATTTTTCGTACAAGATCAGTTTATCAGCCTACCCGCGGGAAATTTTGAAGTTGCAAATGGTTGCAGCGGCCTGAGGTACCTCCTTGTATCATTGGCGATCAGCAGCTTGTATGTATTTCTCTACATTCGTAACTATCGCTCCGCTGCAATCTTTATCGGGTTTGCAATAATCGGCGCGTTAGTAACCAATTGGATCCGCATTGTTAGCCTTATCTTGATCGGTCAATATACCAATATGGAGAGTGAGCTTATGACCGACCATAATAATTTTGGTTGGTATCTGTATGTCCCTTTTATGATCATTCTCTTTTATCTGGGCAATAAGCTTGCTGACCAAAATGAAGCGACACAACCAGCAGTTGTTGCAACGGGTAAAGTCAACAAAATCGCAATACTTTCTACCTTAATTCTCCTATTGATAAGCTCTTCATACTTATTGTTGGCGAACAGAACTGAGGTTCTCAGCAGCGAAGAATATCCCGCAACACCAAGCGCGGATATTAAATTTTATTCCAGTTTTAGTGAGCAACCTCTAAACGGTTTTGAAACTTCCGGAATTGAACAAACTTATCGATTTTACTGTAGAGATCTCGATTGCAAACCCAGCTATTACGACAATGAAATTTTACCTGCCGGTTGGCAAGTATTGCAGTTTCGCGACCATAAAAAATATGCGGAATATATCTTGCAAAAAGGCCGTAAACAAGCGCATTTGCAACTCTGGTATCAACGTGAAGATTTTCAAACCAGTAATGTTAGAAGCTTTAAATTAATGCGAATTAAATCGCTGCTTTCCTCCGCCAAGGCAGATCAGCTAACCTGGCAATTTAGATATTGTGATATGGAATGTGAACCATTACTGGTCAAAGACAATTAATTAGAAACGAAAACATTAAGGTGAGCCGTTAGCGGTTTTGCGCAGGCTGGGGATGAACCATTTCATAGTTTTGCCAAGAACAAAGCAACTTTTACGCTCTAGTCCTCGCATTTTACCGCCGGCGGTCATTAATGACAGATAGATAAAGCATGACAATGTACCTGGATATTGACGATATAACTGCCTGTGTTTTCTTAACATTTGCCAGGCCCCGGCAATGATTTTATGACCATTTGAAGTCGTATTTCCATGATCCATGCGACGTAACTTAATTAAACATTGATTAATGAAACCCACCTGATAACCCGCTACAGCTAATCGTAATGTAAGCTCCTGATCTTGTTTACAACGAAATTTTACATCAAATAGATTGATATCGAGCAAAGCCTGACGTCTGATAACAAAGGCACTAGGCAGGATATGGGTATCGATTAACATATCTTCAATTTGTAAATTGCCTGGCTTATTCAAATAGGTATTTTGAATACCTTGCTGATTGAATGTGCATACGCCGACATGGCAGCCATCGAATTGTGGATTATCGGTCAGGAACTTTACTTGCATCGCAAGCTTATTTTCCAGCCATACATCATCAGCATCCAGGAATGCGATCCAAGTGTGGACCGCTGCGCTAATACCGGCATTTCTTGCTGCCGCCGAGCCTAGATTTTGAGGCAGATGAATCACAATGATATCGTCAAATTGGTCCAGATAGGCCTGAGACTTTGCATCTTTCCCATCATTTACGACAATAATTTCAGCCGCTGGATGACTTTGTCGTCGAACGGACTCAAGTGCTTCAGGGAAGTACTCGTAGTCCCGAAAAAAAGGTATAACCACACTAACTTGCATCCTGACTCCTATTACAAAGTAACCAATGGACTCAACCTGACATTGAGTGATTCTGCAGCTTAACCCCTGCTAAATTGCTCTCTGTGTCGCATAGCGACACAAACTACGTGGCAACGCTACAGTCAAGTTGCAAAACTCAGGCCAGCATCGTGAAGTCTGTAAATTCAATCACTTAGGAGTAATGTTGAATGACCCAGGACAATAGATGTAAAAAAAATCAACAAAATTTGAGCCGGTATTACCGACAACATTTGATGGTCGTGCAAAGTCAATTGCGTTTATGGCAGGAAACGCTTTGAGTGTTCCAGGGGATCCTTCAAGGGTTCATTAATCGGGTTAAACCAATTATAAATACGCGCGGCGGCACCGGTAATTTTATTCGCGACCGGAATTGGCAAATACAACCAGCGACAAATCAGGAATATGCGACGACGAAATACCCATAAGTACATAGCGTCTTCGGAATAAAAATTTAACCCCCAACGTCGCTCAAACTCTCGAGCGGAAGACCAGCAACGTTTTTTCGACCAACGATGGAAGAAATAACGCATATCGCTTAATTCCATGCGAGTGCCCAAATTATCAAAAATGACGACTGAATGGGGTTGTGAAAGAATTAATTTACCTAGGCGATGCAACTGCAATCCAATATCTATATGTTCGCGAATCACCATGTCTGGAATATCCAGACTTTGTAATATACTGGTGCGGAACAACACTCCGTGTAATTCGAACATATCCGATGGGCGAATCTCTTTCGGCAATGCCTCCGGTAAACTGCGCCGAAAACTCTTTGATTCAATTAAATACTCAACACCAGAAACATCAATGCTACGAATTTCATTGGTATACAGATGGGTGCGCAGCATCGCACCTTGATCGACCCCTTCTTTTTCCAAAGTTAATGGATTCACAACAGCAACCGCATCATCCTTAACAACTTCCAGCAAAGGAGGCAGCCACCCTTCGGTTACCTGGGAGTCATTATCAAGCAACATCGTGAATTCACTATCGATGCGGTCTCGAATTTTAGTAATCGCACGCATCGGTGTCATTAACCCCAAATTCATAATGCGAGCATTATCATAAGGTGTCAGTAATTCTTCAATCTGATCGCGCAATCCATTCGGGTACCCCAAATCCAACACCATCAATTTAAACGGCATTGGTGTGTGCTTATAGACAAGACGAATGCATTCCAATACTCCAGAATATCGGTCTCTTGGTGAAATAACTATCGTGACCATAATTTGCTCCAGATTGACACTTTGGAGGTAATCAATTCATCAAAAATTAGCTGATAACGATTGATCATGTGTTTGAGCAAAAACTTTTGGTGTATTCTGGTAAACCCTTTTTCACCAAGCGACTGGCGAATGCTTTTATCCCCCTCAAGTGCCTCGATCGCCGCAGCGATTTCTTTGGATTGCCCAGGCTTAACCAACAACCCCGTCTGGTTGTTTAAGATAATCTCTTTGATACCGCCAACACTTGTCGCAATCACCGGTTTGGCAAACGAACCCGCTTCAATAAATACTAAGCCAAAGGCTTCTTCCAAGGAGGGTTGAACAAAAATATCACAAGCCTGCATCCACTCATCAGCAATATCCGTCTGGCCGATAAAGTGCACTCTTTCCTGCAATTGATGTTTTGCCACCCGCTTTCTCAAAGCTAGTTTTTCACCTTCTTCGCCGGAGCCAGCGATATATAAATGTACCTTGGGATTATCGAGGTATTGCAACGCGTCAATCGTATGATGATGGCCTTTAATCTCGCCAAGGTGCCCTAAGCTAAATAAAACAAAAACATCGGCAGGAATTTTTAGCTTTTTACGCAATAATAAACGTTGCTCATCTCCCACTTTCTGGGTTTTTTCAACGCCACCATGAACAACCTGAGTTTTATCTGAAGGAATCGATAATTGCTCAATTAATTTATTTTGTCTGTCCTGAGAAACCGCGACAAAAGAATCGACGAGGAAACGTAAACAAAAATTTAATAACGATGGTCGATATTTTTTTAAATCTGAACGATGCATGGTCGCGACGATGGGCGTGCGAGTCAGCTTACAGGCTAATCCCGCATAAAACTGAGTATATTCGCAATGGGCATGTACGACATCAATACTTTCTTGGCGAATAATATCGATAAGCTGCAAAACTAATGAAAAATTGTAGCCTTGGTGGCGAGGAATCACGCAAATATCATCAATTTTCAGCGCTCTTTCTGGCGCCTTGAGTGAATAGGGATAGACTTTCATTCCCTCTTTACGCAGCCCTAACACTGTGTCAACGAAGCGCACAGTACGTCCTCCTTTATCAAGGGACTGAACAATCTCCAAAATATTCATTTGTTATATCCTTATTGATCCCATAATTATTAATAGTTGCTCAGATTTATTTGTCAAATCTTAGGTTTTTTCTATAGTTAGGTTATAACAAGCAAAGAAGCATGAGCATGCCAAATAAAACCAATAAGCTATCCGTATTACACATGGTATCCAGTCTATTGATTGGTGGAGCGGAACGATTCGTGCTGGATTTATGCCAACAGCAGCGCAACGATGGCATCCAAACAAAGATATTCTCATTTGGACAGCAGGACGACCCTCTGGTCAGTGAGTGCCATAATTTGGGTTTGGATGTGGTGTTTAATCGGGGATACAAATTTTTTTCCTTGATACGCCTGCATCATATCTTGCGTAAAGTCGATGTGATTCACATTCATTCTCCCCACGTATTAAAATTCATCGCACCGATTTTGCCACTAATCGGTAAACCAAAAATTATATATACGCGCCATGGTGCGGCGCCACTTGATAATCCAACGTGGCAACTACTGCATAAATATTGCGAAAAATACATCCACACCATAACCTTCGTCAGCGAAGAGAGTCAGCAGATATTTAGCACTCACCACGGATGGCATAATAAACAGAAGTGGGTAATTGATAACGCGGTTCTCTTGCCTGAAATTACCGCGAGTAAGGATATTCATAACGAGACTCTGGCGCTTGGATCGGTAGGTCGTATGATTGATATTAAGAATCAAATTAATCTGCTAAAGGCTTTAGTGAAGCTTTCAACAGAAGACCAGAAAAAAATCAGCGTTCATTTTTTCGGCGACGGACCTTGCCTTAATCATTTACAGCGTTTTAAAGAAGAGCATCTGCCCAATGCTAATGTTGTTTTCCACGGAATTATTAATCAACGGGATAAAATTTACTCCACGTTTGACGTATTAGTCGTCACATCCGAAACCGAAGGGTTGTCCTTGGCCATAATCGAAGCAATGGCAAGTGAATGTGCTGTAATTGCGACGGACGTCGGTGGCAACCCCAGGCTGGTATCTCATGAAAACACCGGCTGGTTATTTGACTATGATGACAGTAATTCATTGGCGAAAATTATTGAAACCTGCATTAATGACCGAAAAACTGTATCCGAATATGCGAATCGCAGTAAAACGATGATTGAAGAAAATTTTTCACTAAAAAACTGCGCTAATAAATATAAACAACTGTATCTTAACTAGCGTCGACCACCGATGCTTTGGGGTCACTAATCAGTATCGCCTCACTTCGCTGGCGTCTTCTCGGCTTTAGTGCGTTCATACTCATCCAGTTCAGCCAGTTTCCAGGACAGATTTCCCGTCGAATGAAACCACCAGTTAAACTTTCTCAGAGGCTTGATTCGCCAACTATTTTTCTTCTTATCAACACCAAGACTGGCACGGCAACTCAGTAACAAATTTTCCATCGTGTCTTTGTAGAAACTTTGATCTTGTTGCAATTGCAGGGCCAAATACCGAGCGCTAACGACAAGTCCGGCAACGTCGCATGCATGCTGCATATCTGAATAGGCCATTGGGTCTTCAAATTTAGAGCTTTGCGCAAATATCAGATACTTCGGCACGGTTAGACCTTTGATCTTGCCTTTGGGTGCCAAATAGCTTCCTTGCTCGACAACGTTTTTTCCAAATGCACTAATCAACTGTGCCGCTTCAGGCATTTCTGTCATCCGCCATAACTTCCACAATTGATGCGCCAAAAGAGCATTCATCCAGGGCGAACAAACCAGAGTATTATCACTTTTCCCTTCGTGAACCCGATAGGGATGGGCAAGGCAATTTAGATTTTTGTTTTGCGATGTTTGAAGCGTGCGCATCGATCCTTTGATCAATGCCTCTATACGAGTAAAGCTTTCGACGCTTTGCGTTAATTCCCACAGCGATATGGCATTGGCTAATGCCACCGACAGATTTCTTTCCGTCCAGAACGTCAAACCCAGTTGATACTGAGCAGGCCAGCGCAGGCTGTTTTGATAAAATTGATGGATCAGTTCCGCCGTATCGTTCGACGGATAAAACTGATAATCGATAAGCATGCCCGGAGCAAGCAGGTATTTTATATCGTTGCCCTTCTTTAGAGAAAAATAACCAAACTCATTAATGTGGCTACGATAAACCTGAGCAGAAACATGGGCCATTTGTTTAAAGTACAAATCACCCGTTTGAAAATATAGCTGATAAAGCACATAAACCCGATCGTAAAGCCAAGGTGCGGAAGTGGTATAGTTTCGCTTTACTTTCGGATCCTGATTCACCGTTTCCATATCTGCCAATTGATAACCGAACTGACGATAGGCAAAATCAAACCAGGACGGTGGGCCACTTTGCTGGGTTTGCAAGGGCGCATATAAAGCATTTTCCAACCATCCCGAAGAATATGACACATCGATAAGTGTTGCGGGGGTTTCTTTCCAGGGTTTTATTTTTTCTTTTGATTGTTGATCAAATCGCAGCTGCAACATATCGCCTTTTTTTACCGGCTCCTGCAATTTCACGATTAATGCACGTATTGAATCTGACGCCTTGTCCGCATTTGGCCAAAGCAATGTATAGGAAAATTGGACACCTTTAACCGGGGTGAATTTATCTTGGCTGTACTTTTGCAGCTGCAAGCTCGAATGCAAAAAAATTTTATTGCGAGGCACAGGTATCGTGAACTGGTTGCCAGAGTTGGCCGATAAAACTTCCAGCCTCAAGGGCTGTTCGGCAATGGCTTTAAGGGACGACAAACTGAATAAGATGGCAAATAGCCACAACCATAAATGCTTCATAACACTTCACTTAATCTCTTGTTATTAATAGTAAATATTAGCGCTTAACAATTAAGTTTAGTCGAATTCAGCGAGAATAAAGTCGCTGTAAAATAAATCGACAAATTAATTGGGGTATTTGTGAAATTGCATCTATAACTATGTTAGGAGTATTAGTCGAGTCATGGTTTTGGATTGTAGAATAATAACGACGACCAAAGGGTTTGATGAGTTACGTGGGACATGGGATGCCCATATGATCAAGCTACCTCATTTAAGCTTTTTTCTGGATTTCAACTGGTTAAATATCTGGTGGCATACCTATGCCGAACCAGAGGATCACCTATATATTATCCTTCTGTATGAGCACGACACCCTGCTAGCCATTGCACCGTTTTATATTAAAGATGATACGCTGCGACTACTCGGGACAGGGGAAGCTGAGCATGAAGAAGTTGCTAGTGAATACTTGGATATTTTATGTGCGCCAAAACACTATCAACGAGTCTCCGATTGCCTGGCAGATACGCTGATGGACTGCCTGTTCGCGTCACAAAACTCTGTTCAGCCCTATTGCCAAAAACCTGAAACGCCGGTTAGCCATATTGTTCTGGACAATTATCTACAAAATAGTTGTTTGATGTTATTTGCCAAGAGAATCAGTCGCTTTTTTTTCCATTCAAGTCGCTGCGTCGGTAAAGCCTATTCGTGCCAACTACCCGCAGATAATGAACAATACCAGCAACAACTGTCGCCATCGTTTCGAAAAAAAATGAATCGACATAAGAAGCAATGGCAAGAACAATTGCAGGGTGAATTTAAGTCTTACCGCTATCTTTCCGACTTCGATGAAGGGCTTTCCCATTTAACGTCATTGCATCAGAGGCGCTGGCAGGCGCAAGGCAAAAAAGGTGTATTTAGTGCGCAGAGATTTACCGAATTCCACAAACGTTTTATGGAGCAGGCGCTACGACGAAATTGGCTGGAATTATGGGTTTTATTTGCCCGTGGCAAAGCAATATCAGCAATCTATGCTATAAACTATAATGAGACTTGTTATTTCTATCAAAGCGGTTTGGATACGGATTTTAAACCCAACCTGTCGCCCGGATTTTTGTCTCATTTCCTGTTAATTGAACACTGTATTAAGCGCCAATTAAAACATTATGATTTTATGAAAGGTGCTCAGGAAAACTCTTACAAGCAACACTTTGCAAATATTAATCGAGACTTATATCGATCTCAGCTGGCGATCAAAAAAGCCAGCAATCTGGGTTTTGCGATGAATAATAAATTAAAGCAAGCTAGGGACTTTTTGTTATGGAAAAACCAGTAAGCCTATACGATAAAAACAGCTCTCATATTGGCTTTTTCTTTTTATTTCTTTACACCATTGCCCTGTTTATTCGTCCTCAGGAATGGTCGTACAATCCCAATCCAACACCAATAGCTCGCTATCTGTTAATGATTGCTTTCGTCTTTTTCCTCGCGTCGCAGCGCCCCAAACAATGGGGTTACCAGTCTTGGTTTTTACTTGGGGTAATGTGTTTAATTCCCATATCCGGGCTGTGGAATGGCTGGCTTGGCGGCGGTATAACGGCAGCAACTGATTTCTTTATCTATGGTTTATTACCCTTTTTCATGTACGCTAGTCTGGTAAATTCGCCGTCGAAACAAAACTGGATATTTTTTCTCTTCACCCTGACCTGCGTCATTATGTTGCACCACGGTCTTAGCCAGAGAGCACACCCAGAAGGGATTGGCTGGTCAGGCGTCAGTTTAATTCAGGATACCCGAATTAGATATGTCGGGATTTTCAATGACCCCAACGATATGAGTATGTTTTTTCTAATGAATTTACCCATATTATTTTATCTTAGAGCCAACAGTCGAAGCTTTATCATGCGCTTGTTTTATCTCGCATTGGTTGGTGGTCTGCTTTACGGTATTTTCCTTGCGAATTCTCGCGGTGCGCTTATCGGTTTGATTTTCATGTGTCTGGCGTACTGCTTCTTTCAGTTTGGTACCGTCAAGGCCGCACTCGTATCACTGATAACCTTGCCCATAACCTTCATTGCAATGTCTCTCTTCAGGGAAATCAGTACCGATGAGGCCAGCGCTTATGGACGTATCGAAGCCTGGTATGAAGGCGTGCAAATGTTTAAAAGTAGCCCTTTATTTGGGGTTGGCATGAATCAGTTTATTGAGTTGCACCAACGAACGGCTCACAACTCCTATGTGTTGATTTTCGCTGAATTAGGGATCATTGGTTATACCTTATGGTTTACCACAATTGTTCTGACTGCGGTGATGCTTTTGAAAGTTGTAAACATTGATCGTGAGAAATACAAATCCCAATTGCAAAATGAAGCACTTCGTAAAAATGTGATGCTTGCCAAGTGTTATTTTTATTCACTCGTCGGTTTTATGGCGACATCCTTCTTTCTAAGTCGAAGTTATATTGTGTTCCTCTATATCTTTTTGGGCTTAGCATATTCTGTATATGTCCAAGTTCGAGATGAGATTCCGGAAGTCAGAATGAGTGAGGACCCGAAAGTTATCAGTAAGATCGCTTTTATGGCACCGGTTAGTATGTTCATCATGTATATGATTATTATCATCCTGCTCTAGCAGCAGAAACTCGCCAACAACGATGCAAAGGAAAGTTGTCTTGCGTATCGATTTAGCAAAATCAATTCGCGATAAAACGACAAGATGAGGTATCACCTCATCTTGTCGTTTTAACCTAAAGGGAGAACGTAAACGTTAAAGAATTGAAAATACTGCGTGGATGTCGTGTTCTTCTAAATTTATTTGCCAGTCAAACGTCATGGTTTTACTGTTAAACAGACAAATTCTGGTCGGTAAACAACCTTGCCAGCCCTTGGCGTAGAATCGATTTTTTAACCATTCCATGCCCATTTGCATCTTAGACGGTCTGATTCGAGTAAACCCGACCAAAAAACGGTCGTCGTCAATGCAATACAACCCTCGACACCAGCCTAATTGTTTCGGCCCAGTTTCAACACGATTCATGTCATATACAGTGACAACTTTTTGTAAATCCATATCGACCTTGGAAATAAAGCCGTTTACATGAGTAAAGTAGGCAAATTTGCCGACCAATATTCCATCATGAATGTTGCCTGAATCTAAATTGATGACTTCGCCTGTCTGCAAACACTGGCATTGGCTTTTTTTCATATTACTCACCCAGTATTTGCCCTGATATTCAAAGCAGTGATTCGGGTGCACAGCATGAGGCTTCGTGGTCAAAACTTTTCGATAATCTTGTTCAGGATCGAATTTTTGCCAGATATCCATCTCGGTGCAACTCCATTCATTAAGCTTTTCACCGTCTGCAGAAAACTCAAATACCGCGTCTAGCCCAGTAGAGGTGACCAACAATGTATCATCTAAGGTAGGATAAACATGGTGAACATCATTAAATACCGGATGACTAATGCGCTGCTGCAAAGAAAAATCGTCCGTAGAAAAACATAATGCTTCTGTCTGCGTCGCGACCCAAAGGTTTTGAGATCGCCTAGTACCCGATTTAAACGTTATTGAAGCATCATCGTCTTCAGGTAAGCATTCCTTGGGGGAGCTGTAATCGATTACTTCCCTTACGCTCAAATCTGGTTTAAAGCTTAATTGCAGGGCTTTGGCGCCGACATAGCCGCTCCACTCTTTCATATCATAATCAAAGCGACGTTGCTTACCTCCCGTGATTATGAGCTTTTGCGGTAAGATTGAATCCAGTTCAGTTCTCATATTCCCTGCCTTATTTTCGATAACACCAGTAGTAGACACTTATCCGGCCATCAATAACTGCGCCAGAACTAAGTGGTTAAATTAACGAGCCGTTAGAAAGTGCTGATATGGCGAATTTTTTATTCGCTGTTCCAGCTGCGCATAATCACTGATCACTTTCGATAAGTCAGTTTTAATCACCTTATTAAAGCGAGTACTTACCTGGTGCTCAGGTAACCCAAGAAAACTAAACAACCGATTAAGCGTTTCGGTCTGTTTTTCGGCATCACTAAGATGGTCTTCGTAAGAAATATTAAAAAATTCCAGGTTTTGCAATGCAGCTAGCTCTGCACGCCGGCATTCTTCCCTAAATTTCACCACCTTTTCAACTTCGTCATAATTGATATCCACCAGATTTTGCTGCTTTTGTCCTTTACTGGTGTGGTGATAAGTGCCGGTTTTTTCACTGCGCAAATCTGAGATCGCATGATCTAATAAATTGTCACGATGCAAATAGATAATCTTCCAACCTTGATTGACAAATTCCTGCAATACTTTACCGGGATCCTGTTGATGAGCTTTTTGCAACTGATAAACTTTCACTTTAAAGCCTACCGCATCGGTTTTGGTGAATGCCGTCAAGCCACGTGCATAGCGCACCGGCTTACTCACATTGCGCACGACGCTGGATGCCAGAATCTCTCCATAGCAAAAAACATCAGGGTGAGAATTTATTAAGTCTACCAATACCGTGCTACCGGTTCGACCTTGAGCAAAGATAACGAATTTGCAGGCATCCGGTTTTGGCTTGCGTAAATAAGATGCCAGGTAAATCCCCCAAATCCGCATGCGTTTTGGCATTTTTCTAAAAACCGACAAACCAATATTGTTGAGGAACATTACCTTGCCAGACTTAGTATAAAAATGAAGTAAACTGTCTTTCACAACGCTCTCCAAGAATTAAGATAAAGATTGGAAATTAAATCCCCGCGCTTTCCAGGCAGGTATCAAGGTTTCAAGCAACTCCAGGCACTGATCATTATCATCGTGAAATAAAATAATGTCGCCATCGCTCATCGGCATCTGCAATAGCCGTTGACATAATTCCTGCGATGCTTTTTTGGAATAGTCCTGGCTATCTACCGACCACAGTACAACCGGTATATTGCGCTTAATGAGTTGCCACAACAGGCTAATGCGCCAGCGCCCGTGAGGCGGGCGAAACAGGATGTTTTCTTTTTGAATATTAAACTCAGACATCAATTCATTGGTTTGAATGATCTCGGCCAACTGATGCTTGGTTGGCATGAACTTAAACCCTTTATGGTTGTAAGAATGGTTCCCTAACGCATGCCCCTCTGCCATCGCTTGTCGTACTATCGCTGGATGATTCTCCATCCGCTTGCCGATAAAGAAAAACGTTGCTTTCGTTTCATGTTTGGACAAAAGTTCCAGCACCTGAGGCGTTACCCTCGGGGTGGGACCGTCATCAAACGTAAGGTAGAGGCATTTTTCTCCTGATTTTTTCTTGGTATAAATCTTATTATTTGGAAATAAGCGCTGAATTATGCGCGATTTTAGACTCATATAGACACCACAGATTTATCTTCATTATTTTTTAATGTTTGTTCAATAATTTGCTGCACCTGATTGACATTTCTTTGCCAGTCAAACTGACTGGCATGTTCAACAATGTCACTTTGCGACCACGATTTTTGCAACGCTTGATCAAGCGCATTGGTCAAGGGTTCAATGGTTTTTTCAGGTATCAGAATACTGGTTTTGTCGGTGACAATTTCCGGAATCCCACCTACCGTCGTCGCGACAACTGGCTTACCACAAGCCATCGCCTCAAGGAGAATGTTTGGCACACCTTCGGCATAGCTTGGAAGTACCACAATTTGCGCCTGGCGAATTTCATCCGCAACCTGGGAATGTGCAATTGAGCCCAAAAATTTAACTTTATCTTGCACCCCTGCCTGCTCGAGTAATTGTTTCATCGGTGCACCCATGACACCCTCTCCAGCAATCACCAACTCAGTACCAGGTTGCAACTCAAGCAGCGCGATAAAGCTCTGGATAAGTTCCATCACCCCTTTATTTGCTTTTAGGTTTCCTACGTATAACAAGCGCTGCAATTTACCAATCTGTTTATTAGCGACGGGATAAAATACAGAATTATCAACACCGTTATAAATCAGGTGCAATTTATCCGCGGCAACCCCTAACGAAATCAATCGGGTGCGCAGAGCATCACTAACCACAAAGACTCCTGCGGCTCTGTTTGCCGCCCAAACAATCTGCTTGGCGCGCCATTTGTCATTGCCAAAGTCATTGACATCACTGCCATGTACCTTAATAAAAAATGGGCATCCGATTATTTTTGCGAGCAATGCGGTTGCGACACCTTCAGGGTATGCCCAGCTTGCCAGTAAAGCAGCGGGTTTTTGTTTGCGAATCCAGCGTCCGGATGACGCGATTAGCGATATCAGCATAAACACCGAAAACATCGAATAACCGATTTTTGGCGTGTAGAAAAACGGTCGATATCGAACCATCCCTTCGCCTTCAGATTTCTCTTTGGCAGATAGCTTTAACCACTGCGGCCACGCGACCGGCACTAGTATTTTGATAGAAAAGTACTTCGCCAGGCGATCAAATTGCTGCTTATTAAAAGTCGCTCGGCTTGGATCCCAGGATGAGGGATAAAGGTTTGTAATGATTAACACACTCTCCATTACAACTCCGATATAGTGACACGGTGCTTGCCCGTGCTGGTTAAAGGAATATCAGAGACCTGATGAAATACGACGTCTAACTGATTTCCCATCGCCTGTTGAATATGGCCATTGATCGTGGCCTGAGTTGCGCTGTCATATTGCTCGTTAGCGACAATAAAAATATCTAAACTGGAGAGGGATTTTTGCCGTACCTGAAACCGTTCAATTCCGCGGAAATCTTTCAACAAATGCGGAAAAAACTCACCCGGTAAGATTCGTCCCTCGGGTGAGCGAATGATATCTAATTTACGACCATTGACAGATTCAAGCATCGGCAATGGATTGTGGCACTCGCAGCGACGTTCAGAAATAACGCCTTGATCGCCATTAACATAACGAACTAGCGGCATACCATAATTAAACAGGTCGGTGATCAAAATATCACCCACCTGATTTTTAACCGTCTGTCTTTGCTCATCTATCGTTTCGACAACCAACTGGTCGATATTAAGATGTAGACCGTTTTGCTGCGGACATTCTGCGCCGATCAACATGAACTCGCGACAACCATAGGTATTTAACACCTGGCAACGGAAGGCTTTTTGGATCTCTTGGCGCTGGTACTCTAATAACGCCTCGGCTCCAGTCAAAATTACCTGCGGCTGATGCAGTTGGATGCCTCGTTCATTGATATATTTGGCCAGGCTATACAAAGGGGCAACGTAGGCAACAATCGCTTTAGGTCGGTAGTCGTTAATTTCCTCAATGTATTGATGAAAATTATCTTTGCTTAGCGCAAAAGAATTGGCCATTTTTCGATGATAGAAGCGATGAAAAAGGTCATCTTTAAATTTTGCTTTCCAGCTTTGACTGCCTAGTTCTACTCCCCATAAATACCAGGTTCGGGTACCGATAGTGACGCCGCCCCAACCATAACCACGCCACATCATCGCCTGCCGGGTTTCATAACTTCCCTTGTCTAATTCAAAATGAAAAGGCCTTCCCGTTGAGCCGCCCGTGGATTTTTTGTAATTACTGGCGCGCTTTTCCTGCGGCACCAACAAATCATAGTTTTCCTGGATATCTTGTTTGGTTAGCGGGGGAAGTTGAGCAAGTTGAGCAACGGATGTCAAATCCTTGGGATTGAAATCCAGCGCCTTCCACTGCCTTTGATAATAAGGGACATGTTGGTCACAATAGTGAAGTAAATTGCGAAGACTGGTGAGCTGGTATTGCTCGATTTTTTCCAATGGCCATTGCAAGCGATCTTCAGCTTCGGTCAACAAAGAGGAAGTCCGACGCCCTTTAATTCGCTCATACCCTGGAAATAAAATTGACTTAAATAGAGTACTGTAAATGTCCATTTCTACGATGTGATTATTATTGGTTACTTGTTCATTGAGTATAGACAATTCAAGTTAACTTGCTGGTGCAAAGCGAATTTTATTACAACTTGCGTTGCGATTAAGTAAACTTCTGCAACACGCTTACTTAACCACCCCTTTAGATTCCTGTTGCGACGTCCTGAACTGGGTGAGCATTGCCCCTAGTTTGTCTTTAACGCCTCGATCCAGCAGCAAAAAATAATTCATTAACGCCACTAACGGAAATAGTACGGCGCCAAATATCAATAATGACAGCCAGCTGGGAGAGCTATATTGTAATATCCAGGTTTTAATCGGATAACCAAACCCATAGAGAATAATCACCGCGGACACAAATCGAATATAGATCGGCCACAGCCTGAACTGACAGTAGTGTTTTAATAAATAGCATTTGATTATCAACTCAGAAACAAAGAATCCTATCGGCGTTCCCATAGCGACTCCCATCAATCCATAGTCTTTTGCCAGATAAATCGACAAAGCGATATGGACAATCGCACCAATCAAATTCGCAACGGATAGCCATTTATGATTCGCCTGAGCAAGCAACACATTTTTGATGCCACTGCCGGCCGCAATACACAAATAGCCAAACACAAAAAATCCGATGAGTTGTGCTGCGGGCAAAAACTGCTCACCAACCCAAAGAGGAATGAATAACGGGCTGAGTATGTACAGCGGCATAAAAAAAGTGACACAAATAAAAATATTTAAACTGGTAACCTGGTGAAAGAATCGCTCCATGTTAGTGCCGCGGGCAACCATACGAGTGAATACCGGCTGAAACAAGCCAGAAACCGAACCGACAAATGCTTCAACATGATGGGCCAGGCGATTCGCAATACTAAACATAGTTACCGCTGCGACATCAAATATACGGGTGACAATAACCGGATCGGATTTCGCGTTAATGGTTCGGGCAATACCCATTGCCACAACATGTTTTGAAAAATGGAATAGATTGAAAAACTGTGCTCGGCTGATCAGCGCTTTGCTAAACCTCAATTGCGGATAATTCTTCTTTACCCAGTATAATTTGTAGGTATTCGTAATTGCATCCGCCGCCAACGTAGCCGCCACAGCACCAAAAATATCCAGCGTTGGCAAAAATATAAAAACACCAACCGCCTTCAATAATGCATTTAATGAAGAAATATTGGCGTCAATATCAAAACGCAATACGGCGGCGTAAAAACCATGTAGGCAATTCATCAAAAAACCCCAAACAATTTTCAGGGTTAAAAAATAAAAGCAATAGGTCACCGTAACTTCCATAGGCCCTGGAACACCTAACCATTGTGGAAATTGCGCCAAAATTAACAAGCCGCCAGCAGCGAATATTCCAAGCACAAAAAACAGCGCTATCGATGTCGAAAAGACCTGATTGACTTTCCCTTGATCGTTCTCTTCCAGAGCCAAAGTAATATTGCGTTGTACCGCAACTGGAAAACCTAAATTAACCACATTAAACCAGGTAAGCACGGATAAAATCAGGATCCAAAGACCATAACCGTCCTCACCCAGATGCTTGATCATAAAAGGTGTAAGCAACAAAGAGATGACGAGTAATACAAACCTTTCCAGGAAGCGAAATACGGTACTCTTAAGAAGAAGCTCTTTCATATAATTTAAGAACTTTTTTCCTGATTACCCGCAGAAATCGCAGCACTGACGCCCTGCTTTAGATCCACTTGCGGTTGCCAGTGTAGAACCTGTTGCGCCTCGCTGGTATCAAACACCGGCGACGATGAAATAGACCGTAATCGGTACGACAAATGAGGATTGCGTTTCAAGCCGATAGCGCACAAGTTATCGAGCATCCAAAAGGCGGATTTGTATACGACCAGAGGAACCGGAATTAAGTGCTTGCGTTTGCCATTTTGATTAAGGATCTCAATGTATTCACGTTGCGTTGGATAATCATTATCCACCAGATTGTAAATTTTCATCGCCCCTTCGCTCTGCTTCAAGGCAGCCATACAGGCATCGACAACATTTTCGACATAAACCAAAGGTAAACGACGATCACCCATGCCAATCGATAGCAAATAACGATCACCAACGGAAATTCCCAGGTCATTCAGACAGGGGTCCAGACCAGGGCCATAAATAAGTCCAGGGCGAAATATGGTTACTTGAGTCTGCGCATTGTCATTGGCAAAATCACGCACCGCATTTTCTGCCTGCCATTTTGCATGAGAATAGTTACCTCGATGTTGGGGTTCTCGCTCAAACTGGAAGGACTCATCAATTTTATAACTATGGCGGTAATCATCACCATGATAAACATTTAACGTACTGATATAAATTAACTGCTCAATATTATGCGTACTGCAAGCAGCCAATAGATTGTTGGTCCCGGTAACTGTGGTATCAAGGTGGTAGTGCCAGTTTCCTTGCATGGCAGCCGCTAGGTGAAATACCTTTTTCACGTTTTCGCAGGCACTCGCGACCAGTTTTTGATCATAAATATCGCCAATGACTACTTGAATCTGAGATTCATAATCCAACCAGCTTTGCGGTAGTGGCTTATTCGAATGCAGTAAGACGCGTACTGTTCGCCCTTGTTTTAACAGGCGCAACACCAATGCTTGCCCCAAAAATCCGCGAGCACCGGTGACTAGCACATCGGCAGCAGGTAAGCAGATCTCTTCTGGTTGTTCCTGTTGTGGTAAAAATGCCACTTCTCGTTCCATGATTTGCAAATAGCGAAAAGCATCCTGAGCGAAACCATTGGTCATTTTATCGGAATAAAAATCTTTGATGACGGCATCCAGACCGGCATAAGGGTCGAGTCGTTTTAACGCAAATTTTCCAACCGCCTTTGTCGTACCCCAAAGTAACTGCCAGGCACCATGCAAATTAGCCGTCACTCTCGAGACCGCATTGGGCAGGGCACTCACGCTTTGATAACTGATAATGAAGTTACGAAAATCAAGATGTACCGAACCGCGCTCACACTCAATCTCTAATTCATTTTTTAAAGGCAGAGTATTTAGGTTCATATGTGCACTGGCAAAAATGCTCGACTGATTGGCAAGCAGCAACTGATAGTCGTGCACCTTGCCTTCTACAGTGGTTACCTGACTTGCCTGATAATCCAAAGCTCCGGTAAATTGCTCCATGGCACTAAATACATGTGGCGCGATATCAAAAACCGGGCCTCCTGGTAACTTGTCCATCCAGCGACTGGTAGGATCATATTTACGGTTATCAAAATAGTCGAAACTGTAACGCCCATTTACCGTTTTTACCGCGCCAAACTCTTTTTTATCAATCAATTGTTTCGCTTCAGCAACCATAGGGTCGAAGCTACGCATATGATTCACGGTTAATTTCACGTCATGGTCACGAGCCTGGTTAAGCAAGATTTCTACCTGCTCACTCGTCATCGCCAACGGTTTTTCAACTAAGCAATGAATGTGATTATCTAACAGTTGTTTACAGAGCCCGAAGTGGCTTCCCGGGGGAGTGGTGATATGCGCATATTCCGGCTGGAATGTACTGAGCATATCCGCAATATTGACAAAACTAGCCTGAATATCCAACTCCTGTGCGAATTGCTCCAGGCGCTGTAAATCAATATCGACAATTGCCAATGAAATTTGAGGATTTAGTTTACGTAGTTTTTGCACATGTATACGCGCCAGATTCCCACATCCTATAATAACGGTTCTCATTATTGCTCCATGGTTTTTTTGTTTTTAAGAATTGCCTCGACATGTTGGCAAACCTTGTTATAGCGTGACTCCCAGGTATCTTTTGCGACGACTCGCTGACGCTTGTTACTTGCCTGCTGATCATCATTGGCGATAGCCATTGCGACTAAATTAGCAAACTCCTGATAATCCTGGGCAATACTCACGACATCTTGATATTTGTCGATTTCCGGACAACTCACGGAGACGACTGGCTTACCCGTAGCCAGATATTCCCGAAGCTTAAGCGGATTCGAATTAAATACCTGCTGATTAAGTACATAAGGGATAATGGCCACATCAAATCGACGGGCAAAATCTGGCAGTTGCTCGTATGAGCGCTGGCCAATAAAACGAACATTTTCCGGAATATCAAACTGGCGCAAATCAACGGTAACACGGCCAATTAAGACACAAGTTACATCGGGTAACTGTCGTGCCACAAAACACACCAGTTCAATATCAATCCAATATTCAATTAACCCGAAAAAACCAACAACAGGTCCCTGAATCTGAGCCAGTTCCGGTGGTATCGGCCCAGGTAGGTTGGCTTGAGAAAAGTGTGCAACATCAACACCATGCGGGCTGAGCAACACTTGTTCGTATTCTTTGCGCTTGCGCTCAAATAACGGCATTGAAGGAGTAAAAATCAGATCCGCTTGTTTGCTTAACTGTTTATCCAGACCTATGACTCGTTCCTGATTGACCCCAGGTAGGGCTGAGAAGTCATCCACACAGTAATAGATAATCGCTTGTGGGCAGAGTTGCTCAATGACTTCAGCAAGCGTGGGCACAGTGCACCAGACTATCGGCCGTTCTGAAAACTCTAATGCCTCGGCCTTGCGTTTAATTTGGGCAATTGCTCGCTTTTTGTTTACCCGACTAATCCACCAGCTTGAAGGAAACGGTAAGAGAAACAATGACAAGACTGTAAAGTCACTGACCATGGTTTTCGGCTTGGCTTTAAAGGCTTTATTGAGGCGACTCCAGATTTTTTTTAAATCAGACAGGGAAAAACGAGGTAAACGCAACCCAGCGGCCTCAACATAAAGTAAATTATGCTGTGCGGCGAGTCGTTTGGCGATGTGATGACTGCTGGTGCGATTGTCCGTGCTGTATTCATTGCCGATGTAAATAACGTCCCACTTGTTATTCATTGCTGGAGAATTCTTAATTGTTTTTATGAGTAAGTTACATTTGAGTATATGGCAGATCTAAAAACCTGCTACTTTCATTGAAAAATAATTATCCGTAATTTTCATTGCTGGACCGTTAGTGCCACTCACCAATATTTATTTTCTCAGCGCCCTACTAAAATCCATTTCTTGATATATATTTTATTGAATAACAATGAATAATCAGGGGATGAAAATGGAAGTGGTGTTTTGGATAGCCGTTTTAGGGATTGCATACAGTTACCTGATTTACCCTGCCCTTTGTTTCTTTTTTGCGAAATTATTTGGCTCTGAACAACCCATTCCAGTACTCGCTGATGAGCAACTTCCCAAGGTCAGCGTGGTTATCGCGGCATACAATGAAGAGCATTGCATCGCCGAACGAATTGAAAATCTAATCGCGCAAGACTACCCAGATGATAAATTACACATTTATATCGGTTCGGACGGTAGTAGCGATGCGACCAACCAAATTCTGGAAGCGATACATCACCCGTTTGTAAATATTTCGCTATTTCAGCCTAACCGCGGTAAAGCCAGCACTCTAAATGATTTACTACAGCAGGTTAGCACCGACATTGTGGTATTTTCCGATGCCAACACCGAATTTGAACCTGATGCCATCCGACAATTAGTGTCCGGGTTTAAAGATAAAAATGTGGGCGCGGTTTGTGGTGAACTCGATCTCTATAACTCCGGTTCTAACGCCAATAAAGATAACCTGTATTGGCGTTATGAGCAGTTTATTAAGTTTCAGGAAAGTAAACTGGATGCCTTGCTTGGCGCTAATGGGGCTATTTATGCGATTCGAACAGAACTTTATGTTCCGATTAGTGCGAATACCATAGTGGATGATTTCCAAATTGTAATGAATATCGCCAAACAGGGCTGTCGCGTTATTTATCATCGAGGTGCCCGAGCGCGCGAAGAAATCGCTCCTAGCACCTTAGAAGAAGCTAAACGAAGAGTAAGAATTGGCGCTGGAAATTATCAAGCGTTTAGTAATTTACTCTGGTTATTGAACCCCAATCAAGGGTGGCGTTGCTTTACTTACTTTTCTCACAAAGTGTTGCGTTGGTTTACGCCGCACCTGATGTTAATCGCATTAATTAGCAATATTCTTATTGCCCAGCAAACGTTTTATGCTGGTTTTTTGCTGTTGCAAATCATTATCTACGCACTTGGCATCTGGGGGAATCGAAAAATTGACGAGGGTGAAAACACTCCCTGGTTTATCACATTTATTGCGTTCTTTTTACGTTTGAACACCGCCTTAATGCAAGGCTTTGTGCTCTTTAGTCGTCGAAATTTAACCGGTACCTGGCAAAGGACTTCCCGCTCATGATTTATTGGCTTTTCGCTTTCACAATAGCAGTTCTGGCATGCGTAACTGCGGTCATCTACAAGAAAAATCTCAACCTCTGGCTTGGTCATTTTCTCCGCAGAAAATTAGCCGGCAAATGGCATCAATACGGCCAATCAGATTCTTTAACTCACGTGATGTTATGCTTTGTCGACCATTATGAACCGCAGTGGGGAAAAGACATTAGTCTGGAACAAGAACGGGCACGGGTCGATCGCTGGTTATATGATTACCCTCAGGTCGCCAGTAAATTTCAAGATGCAGATGGCCACCCGCCAAAACACAGTTTCTTCTATCCCGAAGAGGAATATCGTCAAGAGCATTTAGATAAAATCGCCTATATTTGTGCTCAGGGATATGGCGAAATTGAAGTCCATTTACATCATCATGATGACACCAGCGATAACCTACGAACCACACTTGAGCGCTTTACCGAAACTCTCCATGAAAACCATGGTGCGTTTTGCCGTAACCCTTCCTCAGGTAAATTGGAATATGCCTTTATTCATGGAAATTGGTGTCTGAATAATTCCCGCCCCGACGGAAAGCTATGCGGCGTTAACGACGAGCTCATTATTTTAAAGGAAACTGGCTGCTTTGCCGATTTGACATTTCCCAGCGCTCCAAGCGATACACAACCAGCGTTTGCAAACGAAATCTATTATGCCAAAGACAATCCTGGCAAACCCAATTCACACAACACCGGCATCCCCGTTGAACGCAACGGCTCCTCATGGGGAGATCTAATGATCATAACCGGGCCGCTGGCGTTAAACTGGCGCCGACTAAAAAAGAAAATTTTTCCTCAAATAGAAAACTCCGATATTCGTGGCAATATGCCGCCATCAGCGGACCGAATCGATTTATGGGTCAATACTCAAATCAGTGTCAAAAATAAAGAAGATTGGCTTTTTATCAAAATTCACACCCATGGTACTCAGGAAGAATCTATGGACACTTTGCTCGGCAAACCTTTTGTCGATATGTGTGAATACTTGGATAATAAGTACAATGATGGTAAAAAATACAAACTGCATTATGTTTCTGCCCGCGAAATGTACAACATAATTAAAGCTGCGGAAGCCGACGTGCAAGGAGAGCCGGGCGACTATCGCGATTTTATTATTCCCAAACCAGAATATAAAGTCGCCGATATTTTCAAAGAAGAATTAAAGCATAAGGCATAAAATGGATTATAAAGCAGACTTATTTAAGTATTCCGGTCTTGGTTGGTTAACATGGAAGTTCAGGCCAAACGGCCTATATGGTTTTAATTACCACAGAATCGGCGAACCAGATGATACCCAGTTCGACCCCAACTTATTCAGTTGCAGTGCCGAACAATTTGAAACCCATCTGGCATTTTACAAACGTAATTTCGACGTGATTAGTAGCGATGAATTAATTGCATTAATGCGCAACGACACCCCGATTAAAGAGCGTCTGGCGATAATTACCTTTGACGATGGCTACCAGGATAATTATCAGTATGCTTATCCGCTCTTAAAAGCCGCGGGCTTGCCTTCGACTTTTTTTATTGCCACCGATTTTATCGATAAGCCAACCGTCCCCTGGTGGGATGAAATCGCCTGGTTATTGAAAAATACCCAGGTTGATTATGAACTACTGCGCAAGTGGCAGCTTCCGATTAACTGGCCGAATAGCTCGATTACGGAGCAAATTCGCATGATGCTGCGTTATATGAAACAAAACCATCGTGTAAGCATGCCACAAAAACTTGCTCAACTGCGCCAGGCCTGCGGCATTGCAGAAAATGCGATCACGGTGTCTGAATCGTTATTTATGGATTGGGATATGCTGCGCGAAGTTCAGGCAAACGGAGTGTCGATTGGCTCACAGACATGCAGTCATCAGATCCTTTCCCACTTAACAGAACAGCAGCAGGCTCGTGAAATAGTAGAATCGAAACGACGACTGGAAGAACAGTTAAATACAACGATAAGCACGTTTGCCTATCCCGTAGGCGGGGAAAGTACCTACAATGAGACAACCACGAACCTATTGCGAAAGAGCGGATATCAATTAGCTTTCACTTTCTTGCACAACTCCTGTAACAACATCCTTGAAAATCGCTTTGAACTGCCGAGGTTTTCCGTCGACAACCAGTGTACTGTGGATGATTTGAAATTCAATATCTGCAAGAACATGCTGAATCAGAAGCTATCGCCCTATGTCAAGGATAACAACCTCAGCGGTTTGTATCAGGATAAATAAATCGGTTGATACGTTACTCACTTGTAGAATGGTAAAAAAATGACGTTGTACGAATATCCCGCATTAAAACAATCATCAGAACGGCAGATTGTGTTTGTTGCGCCACGTGTAAAGCAGAGCTTCACAGGTGACGCTCAAATGAGCCTAACGTCCTTTTCCAAGAATAACGACTTCGGCGGTTTGTATCAGGATAAGCAAATCCATTAGAAAGCTACGATGTTTAATGTAGTACAAATCGTACTTCAACTTTTCCTGTGCATCTTCATCACTCGAACCATATGGATATTTGAGCTGTGCCCACCCGGTTAATCCGGATTTAACATTATGGCGTTCGTAATAATAAGGAATCACCTGCTGTAAATGGCTGACAAATTCAGGGCGCTCTGGTCGGGGGCCGACAAACCCCATATCACCAACGATGACGTTATAGATTTGTGGAAGCTCATCGATTCGATATTTACGGATAAAACGACCGACCTTAGTTACCCTGTCGTCTTCAGCAGAAGACCACTTTATGCCATGGCGCTCGGCATCGACTTTCATACTTCGAAATTTTACAATGCGAAAATTCTGACCATTTAACCCCACTCTCTCCTGCCAATAAAACCCTGGCGCCCGAAACCCATCTTCGAGTTTAATGGCAACGTAAGTAAGTAACATTATTGGCCAGGTTATCAAAAATAATAGAAAAGCCAGTGACGCGTTAAACAGCCAATCCAGATTATTCCTGATTTCGTTGGTGGAGGAAAAACCATCGGAGAAAATTAGCCAGCTAGGATAAATGAGATTAACGGCGATTTGACCTGTTTCCTGCTCAAAAAAGTCAAGAATATCCGAAACAACAACACCTCTGAGTTTACAGGCAAACAACGCTTCGACTGGCAGGTTATCACGCCGCTCATCTGTGGCAATAACGATTTCGTGGACATTGTTAAGCGCAACATATTCTACCAACGATTGCTCAAGTTTAATTATTTTATTTGCCGGAATTGATGAACTTGCATCTCCAGGCATTTGCGCGTAACCCATTAAGTTGAAGCCCTGGCGATCAATCTTACGACGCATTCGGTTTTCAATAATCATGGCTCTCTCGCCAGAGCCCATAATCAGGACATTTCGTTTAGCAAAGCCAAGGAAATTTATTTTTAACATTAAGGTGCGTAAACACAATGTCGCCAATAAGCTATAAAGACAGGCATTGAATAATGTCTGGGTCAGATAATATGACTGCTGAAATATTGTCTGTACCAGCATCAGGAATAGAAAGCTAAGCGCCGTGGCCAATATTAGCCGCCGCAGCATCCCCCACCATTTGTCTCTTAGTTTCGGCTTATAAAGACCTAAACCTAAAAACGCGAGCTGCATTACAAACGCAAAGAACAACGAAAACCCCAATACCTCTAAATTATTAAAGTGTTGGAGTACAAACTTGTTACTAACAGCAAATGTAATAAAGAAAATTGAAAAGTCGATGAGGATCAGCAGCCTTAATAAGACTGAATAGTAATTAGTGTTTTTATTTTGCACGAGTGCTACCCCGGATACCTTTATTGTTTTGGTTAGATTGGGAAAATCCCTTTTTCCACTTAACTATAGTTCAAGAAAACTAACCCCCTAGATTATTTTTCAATCAAAATTTGCGCAAAATTTAAATCTATTAACTAACATTTGTATAAACCAAAAATAATCTTTAGCAATGAAGGCATTAAGTTATGGCGCAAGGAACTTTGACTATAAGGAAGATAATGGTTGCTATTGTCTTTTTAGGGATAATAACTGGATGTAGTTCAAATCAATCATTACCCTCGGCAACAGTCCACCCCGCACAAACCGAAACTGCGGATTCCTACAACTATTTAATCGGTCCTGGCGACCAATTGAATATCTTTGTCTGGCGAAATCCAGACGTTTCTGGAAGTTTTATTGTTCGACCAGATGGCAAGATCACCACCTCTTTGGTGGAAGATATTATGGCATCGGGTAAAACCCCTACTCAACTTGCTCGAACCATTGAAGAGCAGCTATCTACCTATTTAAGGGAACCTATCGTCACGGTCACGGTAAACCGTTTTGTTGGCCCTTACAGCGAGCAGATCCGAGTCATTGGCGAAGCCGCACAGCCTCGGGCAGTTAGCTATGGCAAGAACATGACTCTGCTTGATGTCATGATTGCGGTCGGTGGCCTGACACAATTTGCCGATGGCAATCAGTCGGTTCTGGTCCGTGTTGAGAATGGCGAGCAAAAGCAGTATTTGCTCAATATCGAAGATCTGATTAGAGATGGCGACATTAGCGCTAACGTCGATGTGTTACCGGGCGATATCATCGTGATTCCGGAAGCATGGTTTTAATTTTCAATAAAAAGAACTCACATCATGTACGAACAAATTGAAAGAATTAAGGAAATACTTCTAGGTGTATGGGCGAAAAAACATTACATCTTGATAGCGACATGGATAATTTGTCCGGTTGGTTGGTTAGCAGTGAGTGCATTGCCCGACAAATACGAGGCGAGTGCACAGGTTTACGTTGACACTCAATCATTACTTCGTCCCTTGATGGAAGGTTTGATGGTAGAAACCGACCCTGACTATCAAGTTCGGTTGATGGTGAAAACTTTACTGGGTCGCCCAAACCTGACCAAGATTGCGCGTATGACCGATCTTGATTTGCAGGCGGAGGACTCCGAAGAGTTTGAAGAGATTATTGATGATTTAAAAAGCAATATGACGATTGACCCTGTCGGCAAAGAAAACATATTCAATATTTCCTATCGCGGTCAAGACCCTCAGGTTGCCAAAGACATAGTTCAAGCTGCGCTGACAGTATTTATTGAAAATACGTTGGGAGAAACCCGAAGCGACACCGATACCGCACAAAAATTCCTGGATAAACAAATTCGCGATTATGAAAACCGATTGGTTACTGCTGAAAAACGCCTGACGGAATTCAAAAAACGTTATACCGGTGTTTTACCAAGCAATACCGGTGGCTTCTATAGTGCGCTGAATGCAGCTAAGACTCGACAAAGAGAAACCAATTTGCAATTGATGGAAGCGCAAAGTCGCTTAGAATCTGCACAAGGGCAACTCTCCAAAGAAGATGTCTCGGGTCAGGCATTGTCAGAAAACATCCTCGACAACGACGCGATATCCACAACTTATGACGAGCGAATTCAAGGATTAAACACCAATTTAGATACCGCTCTAATCAGTTATACAGAAAAACACCCCGATGTGATCGAGTTACGCCGCCGTTTGGATGAACTAAGTCGCCTGCGCAAAGAGGAAATTGAAGCATACTATGTTGCGCTAACTGCGGATAGCGAGGGTGGCGAAAGTGTCAACCTTAGCGCTGCAAACGCCAGCCCCGTGTATCAGGAAATGCGCATTTTAGTTAATCAAATTGAAAATGAAATTGCATCTTTACAGGTGCGCGCCAACAACTATCAGTCACAAGTCGATGAATTAACTGAAAAAATTAGAACATTGCCAGATGTAGAAGCTGAGCTCGTAGCGCTCAATCGTGGCTATGAAATCAATAAAAATAAATATGAAGAATTGTTGTCACGCAAAGAGACTGCGCTGATGGCGAAACAACATGATGAAACATCCGATAAAATTCAATTTCGCGTCATCGATCCACCGCAAGTTCCTCTGGAGCCTACCGGACCCTATCGTATTCTGTTCTATCTTGGTGTACTGGTATTGGGATTAGGCGCAGGCACTGGTGCAGCATTTATGATGACTCAGGCAAACCCTGTGGCGGTATCATCCAATCAGCTATCTCGAGCCCTTAATATACCTGTAATGGGTGTTGTGACCGCGGCAAGTGCTATCGGCTTGTTAGATAAAGAAAAACGCAAAACTCGAATGTTTATCATTTCAAATATTTTGCTCCTGGTATTGCTCGCTGGATTTATTGGTTACTCAACCTCCAGTCAAGCTCCGCAAACTCAACAAACCAAGGTGTATTGATATGTCTACTATTGAACAAGCCCTAGCAAAAAAACAAGCCGACTTGGCCAATAAAGCGAAACAAGAGCATGTAGACGCCAAGCCACCGGTGAAAAAGAAAGCCGTGAAAAAGCGCGCCAAAACGCCAGCAACCTCTGCCCGTCAAAAAGTGAGCCCAACGGCACCGGCAGCAAAATCAAATACCACAAAAGCTGAAGCCGTATCCGCCAGTAAAGAACAAGCTCAACCGTTAGAGATTGAAGAAACGGTGGCGACTTCGGGTGCCGAACCAGACGTCAGTGAACCTATGCTCGTGGATAATGCCGCGGTTGCTGTAGACGACGTTGAACCGATTAGCGCGCCAACTGAAGATCCAGTTTTGGACAACAACGTCCTGCAACTTGATCTGGAAATGTTGGATAACCTTGGGTTTTTGACCGCTCAGGACAATTCACAAAATCACTGTATTCAGGAAGAATTTCGAGAAATCAAACGTAGCTTACTTGGCAATGCATTGACCTCCAAAGCAAATGCCGTGAAACACCCGAATCTGGTAATGGTTTCCAGTGCTCTTGCTGATGAAGGCAAAACATTTATCGCCATTAATCTTGCATTAAGCATTGCTGCTGAACAGGATAAAACCGTTTTATTGGTTGATGCGGACGTCTACAAGCCAAGTGTTTTGCGCCATTGCGGTATTAAACCCCGCAAAGGATTAATTGAGTACTTACTTGGCAATATTGAAGAGCCAGGCGATATCATTTATTCCACCAATGTGGACAAGCTAACGATCATGCCAACGGGGACTCCCCACTATCTAGCGAACGAACTCTTGGCGAGTGCAAAAATGACGGCTTTAATCGAAGAACTGGCAAGCCGCTATTCGGATCGGATCGTTATTTTTGATTGCCCGCCGATTCTTGGGTTAACGGAAACAGCTGCACTCTCGCAATTGATGGGACAAGCCATTATCGCGGTCGAAGAAAATAAAACATCGATACAAAAAGTAAATCGAGCCTGTGCCATGTTAAATGAAGATTTAGCTAAAGGACTGGTGTTGAATAAAGCATTACAATCGCATAAGGAATTATATGGTACTAACAGTTACGGATACGATAATAAAACTATTCTATAAGTTATCTGTACTCGCTGTATGCACTGTTTTAACCTTTTCTTCCTACGCAGAACCTTGGATTATCACCCCGAGAGTTTCTGTTGAAGAGGTCGTTACGGATAACGTTGAGCTGTCTCCTAATGATGAGACAATAAGTTTTGTTACGCTAATCTCACCCGGAATCAATGCCCAATATGTTTCTGGTGGGGCCATTGCTGATATTGATTATGAATTTATCCAGGTTCTATATAGCCATGATTTAGGCGCCAGGGATAATTTCAATCAAATGGAAGCGTTTGGTCGCATCGAACTTTGGCCTGAAGGTTTTGCTGCGTTTGCATCATACTCTATTGATAATGTTGCCGAAAATAGCGCTCGCAATGCTCTAGCTGATCTGGTGGCCGGTAACACGGTTCAATTCCAGCGCTTTCGTGCGGGAATTGATTACAACGTCACCTCTACATCTGTTATCACTTCGGCGCAGCTCGCTTACCTCTATGACACGGCGCAAGATGCCATTGGTGATCGAGAAGGCTACAGTGGATTTTTCAATACCCAAAGTGGCAGCGCAGCTCGCAATGTTTTTTGGGATGCCAGTGGGCAGATACTTGATACCTCAAACAATCGCCGCTCTGGTCAATACTGGAATGCGGATATCGTTATTGGTTGGATCACACCTTTTAAACTCAATCCTTTTGTGCGCTTTTATGATGAAGATACCGATGGCAACTTACTTGATACGCAGATTCAGGGCACATCTTCAATTGGTGCCGGTATACGTTGGAAAGTCACAAATAGCTTAGATATTGATGTTGCCTGGAATCAGGTAGATGAAGACTCTGCAGAAATACCTGAAGTGGACTTTTTAGATCCGCCTGAAGACTATGTCAGTGGCTCCATCAACTGGCAACCGTCTGCCCGAACACAATTAAAAGCGAAATATTTCCAGCGCTTTTATGGTGATGCATACCAAGCTTCGTTTCGCCACCGGGTGCGTAAGCTAAGTACAACGTTGAGCTATAACGAGGCGGTTGAATTATTTGATCGCTATAACTTTGTCGATCAGGAGTTGGAGGTTTGGTGTCTAGGCCTGACTCCAGACGATTTATCAAGTTGTATCGTTGGTCCAGATGACTCTTTTGATTTAACAGGCTACACCTTTGTTGGCTTTGCCTCTGATGTGGGCTTACGTCAATCTGAGACTTACAGCCTCAATAAAACGCTAAATTTTAGCACCTCATTATCTCTAAAGAGAACAACCTATCGATTAGGCCTAAGAAAGACTAAACGTACTGAGCTGGAGTTTGGCGATGACGATAATTATCATTATCTGAATATTGGTGCTTCTCGAGAAGTCACTCGCAACGCCACGTTGGATGCCAGCTTTACATTTTTTAAAAACGAATTTGACCGTGATTATGATGAAGCTGAAGAGCAGATTGATCACTATCGAATCTGGTCCGCGGAATGGGTAGAAGATTTAAACTCTGCACTTACCGTAACGATATATGGCCAACATTTAAACCGAAATTCTAACCGTGATTTGTTGAACTACAATGAAAATCGCATTGGCATAAAACTGGTTAAAGAGTTCTGATATGTACGAAAATTTTTATGGATTTAAATCCAAACCATTCCAGTTAAACCCTGATCCCAAGTTCTTTTTTGGCTCAGCAAAGCACACTCAAGCGCTATCTTACCTTCAATATGGTTTGGAGCAGGGTGAGGGTTTCATCGTAATTACCGGCCCAATTGGCACCGGTAAAACCATGCTGGCGCAAAGTTTGTTGCATCGCATCAAAGACTCTTCCATTGAAGCCATCCAAATTGTGACGAGTAAACTATCTCCGGACGATTTGTTGCGAGCAATTGTTCGCAAATTCAAGATGCCGGTTGAAAACCGCAGTAAGGCAAGTTTATTGCAATCCATAGAGCAGCACCTATTGGCGCTAAATAGCCAAGGGAAAAGGGCTTTACTGCTGGTTGACGAAGCACAAAACTTACCTGCAGAAACCGTTGAAGAATTAAGGATGCTGTCGAATTTCCAACGAAATAATAAGCCGTTATTGCAAAGCTTCTTGTTAGGTCAGGAGGAGCTTAAACCAATCATTCAAAGTCAGGGAATGGAGCAGTTTAGGCAACGTATTATCGCATCCTGTCACTTACAACCATTAACGACCGAAGAAATATCGCAATATATCAAGCACCGATTGGAACTGGTCAGTGAAAAGCCGCTACAAATATTCCATGATGATTGCTACGAATACATCAAGCAAAAAACCCTGGGCATCCCGCGCAAAATCAATTTATTTGTCGACCGAGTATTACTCTATGGCTTTTTAAATAATAAGCGCTTTTTAATTCGTGAAGATCTGCAAGCGGTGAGCGAAGAATTCGCCGAGGAACTCAGTACTTCCCAACCGAATCAAGAAAGCAATGGCGTGGCAGTGGAAGCATCGGGGCAACCAAAAGCCAATCAAAAAGTTAAAACCATCAGTAAAGATGCACGCCTAACCGATAAGCGCATTCTCAAGTCTTTGAAAAAGATTGCCGATTACCTGCAAGAAAGTATCGACAATAAAATGAGTATTAGTAGGGACTTGGATAAGTTAATCGAACAAAAGGTGGCGTTGGCAACAGAGCGACCGCCACAGCTAAAACAAGAGGCTTTTAAAAAAGCCATCGACCCGGTTGCTGAGCGTGCCGTTATCGAATATGCCATCTCACACCCAGATGATGGACAGTATAAAGCCAGTGATGCATTGCGCGAAGAAGGGGTGTTTATCTCGGGATCTGCGGTTCGTTCTATCTGGCTTAAACACAATCTGGAAAACTACTCAAAACGGGTGAAAGCCTTGGAAGAAAAGGTTAATAAAGAAGAAATTGTGCTTAATGAAGAGCAGCTTACGATTCTCGAAAAGCATATGGATGATAATGACAAACGTCTTGGATTGTAGCTTGGGCATTCGCTACAACAAAATTGAGCACTTAATTCACGCAAACATCATACACCAGAAATACCTATACAAAAATTAAAAAACAGAGTGCATAAAAAAGGGTCCTTATGAGGACCCTTTTTTCATGTATGAACGCAAACGCGATCAGGCTTCCTGAGATTTTAACTGCATCGAATATTTTTCAACCAAAGCGTAAAGCGTTGGTCTTGTTACCCCTAAAAGCTCAGCAGTTCGGCTCATATTGCCATCCGCAAGAGCATACGCTTTGCTTACGGCCCCAGATTCCGCGCGCTCCCTTACCGCACGTAGATTCAACTCCAGTGGCGAGGCATTTTCATCGACATCCTCAAACCCTAGGTCGTCCGCAGAAACCTGCCCCGTAGTTGCCATGATCACCGCAGACTTGATCTTATTCTGTAATTCTCGGATATTTCCTGGCCAGTGGTAAATTTTTAGTGCATTGGCAGCCGAATCAGAAAAACCCTGCACTCTGACATTGTAGTCTTTAGCATATTGCAATAGGAAATATTGGGCTAGGATCAGCACATCAAATTCTCGATCCTTTAATGGTGGAATAGAGAACACCATCTCACTGATTCGGTAATACAAGTCTTCGCGAAATGTTTTTTCAGCGACCATGGCCTCAAGGTTTTGATTGGTGGCACACACGACTCTTACATCCACTGGAATTTCAGCACGTCCACCAATTCGTTCAATTACCCTTTCTTGTAAAAAGCGCAATAATTTTGCTTGCAGATTAAAAGGCATATCGCCGATTTCATCAAGAAATAAGGTGCCGCCCTGCGCCATCTCAATCTTGCCTTTGGTGGTTCGATGAGCGCCGGTAAAGGCACCTTTTTCAAACCCAAAGAGCTCACTTTCCAGCAGAGTATCGGGAATCGATGCACAGTTTATGGCAACAAATGGTTTTTTCTTACGGTTGCTTAATTTGTGAATGGCATTGGCAACAACTTCTTTGCCCGTTCCGCTTTCACCCAATAGTAATGCCGTGATTTCAGTAGGAGCAATCCGCTTAATACGAGTGCGAAGATTCTCCATAACATCGCTACTGCCAATGATCCCAGAATCAACACCCGCCAACTCCCGGATAATCCGGTTTTCTTTCTCAATGGACGAAACATTATTGGCACGATCAACAATGACATTAATCACATCCGCATCTAATGGCTTTTGATAAAAGTCATAGGCTCCGTTAGCTACAGCTTGTAACGCCACTCGATGATCATCATTGCCGGTTATCACCACCACTTTGGTAAATGGCGCCAGAGCAATAATTTCTTCGAGGGTTTTTAGCCCTTCACTGGCATTGGCCGTATCAGGTGGTAAGCCCAAATCCAAAAGCACAACTTTTGGCTCATGTAACCTCAGCGCATTAATGGCTGCCTGGCGGTTGGCGGCAAAGATAGTCTGATAATTTGATAGGCTCCATTTCAGCTGCTTTTGGATGCCTTCATCATCATCAACAATTAATAATTTTTCCATGGTTGTTATATCCAATTTCCTGATATTCGCTGAGCGACATTTCAATGGTAAAAGTTGTACCCTTGCCTACATCACTTTGAACAGACATGAGCCCTGAATTTTCTTCAAAAAACTGGCGCGCCTCATACACGCCAATTCCCATTCCAGCATTGCCTTTCGTGGTTGAAAATGGAGTAAATAGCTTGTCCCGAATGAATGATTGAGTCATCCCGCAACCTTTGTCACGTATACTAAGGATTAGTCTATTTTCCTGTTTTTTTCCAATAAGTTGCACACTATCCTGGGGGTTGCTTGCTTGTTGTGCATTTTCGATCAAATGCATCATAACGCCGGCAAATCTTTCTCTGTCGGCATAAACATACAGTCCGGGCTGACAATCAAGAATGACTTGAGGGCGATTCATGTTGGCGAGTTTAATCGCATCTTGCAATAATGACTTAATTTCGACTTGCTGTTTGGGTTCCTTTATCTTTTCCATCGACTTATTAGCAAGCTGGCGCACGACTTTTTGTAGGCGCAAACTCGCCGACTCCACGGTGTCAAAAACATCGTCAATAAACTCCGGATTCCCCTTGTGATGTTCGGCATTTGCATTAATCAAACTCAGTTGAGCCTGAATATTTTTCAAATCATGAAGCACAAAGGCTGACATACGATGAAATACCGCAAACTGCTGGGTCTGGGAAAGTTGTTGCTGGATTTCCTGCAACGACAGATAGTTGCCAAGCTGTTTCGTGAGCGCAAATACAAAATCACGATCCTCCCAATTCAGCAATCCTTTATTCGCCGGCCGCGTCATTGCGAAAACACCGGTCAGTTGCTGTTGAAAATTCACTGGCACTAATATCTCAATATTGTCGTTGATCAGCGGCGCCTCATCTAACTGCAGGCCTTTATAAATATCCGGTGAAACCTGAAACTCAGCCAAATCGATGATCCAGTTTTGAGTTTGAAAATAGCTTACTAAGCCATCCAGCTGTTCGCGCGAACGAGCGTCGGGCTTAAGCTGCCCAAAATTCATAACTTCCAGTCGGCTTACATTATTTAATTGCAGGTAAATGCAACCATCCAGTTGCAGAACTTCACTTATCGCATTACAGGCACTTTCATAAATGTCCTGGCTATTATCTCGCTCAAGTGCCGCGATTAAATTGAGCCATTCAAGGCGATAGTCATAACGATTGGCAAAAAAGTGTTTTGATATAAACACCCGAATTCGATTACGAAAATTCTGGGTGAATAACACGGCAAACAGAACCAGCAAACCCAGGCACATAAACGCAATGCTCAATAGTTCACTCCACTGCCCGTCGAGAAAACGAATTACATACCCCGCCAGGGCAAGCAATAGCAAATAAGCGCCGCTTAACATCAAAATGGAACTGTAGAATACGACGTCTCTGGAGACAAAGAGATCAGAAGACCAATTTTTAATTCGTTTAGAACTCAACAAGATAAACGGCATCATTGCCGCGCTTAAGTAACCCCGCAAATACCAAAAATTAAAATCCAACTGGTTAATTAGAGCGCCTTGGGCAAAGATAACGAAATCGAACACCAGCATACTGCCAAGGCCAAAAACAAAAGGCCACACCGCCCAACGAGCTCGTTTTTGGGCATTGCGAAATACTTGCTCTAACAGCACAAGCGGCCAGAGATTTAGCGCCATAAAGCTAATAAAAACCCAAACAAAATTTTGCCTTGTCACAATGCTGAAAGCAGAAACGAATACTAAAACAGTGACTACGGCCAAATATTGATGCGTTTCTTTATGGCGTATCAATTCTTTAAAAGATGGAGAGCGGAGTTTCACCCCAAGGATGAGTATCGTGACCAGAAAGTTCTTTACGCCCTCGAAATACAAGACATATAACAGGCTGAAGCCCTGATACAGTTGCCAACAGCTGATAAGCGCAGAAATGCAGAGAACAGCCCCTAACACACGTGTCAGAGTACCACTGAGAGATTGCTGGCGCGATGCCAGTAATAACAAGAAAAAAATAAGATAAGCCAGACAGCTGAGTCCGTAACCTATCAAGCCTAACAATTCCATGTAAACTCGAGCTTATTATTATCGGTATTAAACTAACTTTAATACTAGTCGATAATTACCAATTTGCTCATCAGGCGGACAATTGCTCAATGCTGACTTAAGGTATATCGGTTGCAAGCCTCACGGTATTATAACTCTTTCAATTCAATCGATTTGAACTGCACCCTACTGTTTTCTGCTTGTATGGCGATATAGCCGGATTTCATTGCGCCGCCGTCGTAAAATTTACTTAGATGTTGTGATTCTTCATCCAGTACCGGCTCATGGTATTCCATCACTAATTCACCATTGATCCAGTGCTTGATCATTTCATGACCTTTAACTTCAATTTCAATGGTTACCCATTGTTCGCCTCGGTACGTTTTTGAGTTAGATTTGATGCAGTGTTTGGTGATTAATGCTCCAGCTATTTTAACATGAGAATTTGGCGTACAGATATTCGCCGTTGGTCGGAATTCGGTATCGGCATCGGCGCCTAGTAACTGAACCTCAATACTTGCAGGAAACCGCTGTTCTAGAGTCATCGATTCTGGCGGTTGCGCATGGATCATAAAACCATTATTTTTCCAGGCATTGCGATAACCCAGTAACTGTTGAGGTAAAAATCGGTATGTCGCCCGTAAGCGGTAATGAGAGTACGGTTTCTGGTAATACAAATGGCCAAACTCAAAGTTAAAGCTGTCATACTGGTCGTAGTTTGTTGTTAAATAGCCATCTTCGACTCGAAATGTATTTTTATAGTTAGTCCCTAACGCATACCCTGCAAATTTTGGGGTCCAGCCATTTAGAGAATTACCGTCAAAAATAGCCTTCCACTGTTTCGGTGATTGGTTTTCCTGAGCATAGCCAGATACCGACACGGCCCAGAGCAAGAGGGAAATCGTAAAAAATTTGCCACATATTTTCATTGTTAACGTCCTGGCAGAATACCTCAATTACGCTTTGAGTTGATTAAGGTATGATAAATATATTCACCTGAAACACAGTACGCTCACCGTCGCATCAACACCACGAGTGATGTGAGCGCGAGAGTGAGCCTGAGATCTCCATGCCTATCGTTGCACGAACGATTGCACGTATGATTGTGTAAGTTACTGGGTTAAAATTTCAAATTCATTGATATTCGGCCAGTTACCGATCACCATAAGTTTAATCAATCGTCCCTGCGCAACAAATTCGGTTAATGTCGGTTGAACATCGCTGTGTTTATTTTGATGTTTAGCCACCTTCACAAACGCGAATCCTGGGCCGTCTGATACATAAACCTGATAGTTAATCTGCTCGCCAGCAGTGGTCCATAGTTTCGTCCCAGTGATAAGCTTTGACTCGCCTAAGTCGATGATGACTTCCTTGGTACCGTTTTCGGCAGCGCCCCAACTTGATTCATCACTTACATCGCCGTCAAGTAAGTTACTGGCTAAATGAAGTTGCTGTTCCCAATCGACAAACACGACCGATGGCCTGACTAGCATTGTCATTTGTGCCTCGGATGTATTTCCATAGCTATCCGTAGCAAGCGCTTTGATGGTATGGATTCCTGCCGGGAGGCCTAACAACTCAGCCGGATAGCTTTCTCCACCCCAAGTGAATGGCGCATCATAAATATCGCGAATGAGTGTGTCATTTAAGTATAAGTCGACATGTCCAATATCCACCCAACTCAACTCAGACAAAGCATTCACAGATAATGATAACGACTGATAACCAACACGTAACTCAATATCGGACTCAACAAAGCTTATGCTTGGTGGTGGCACGGCCTTAACAATCAGCGTCATCGTTGCCTCTCCCTGCAAACCCGCACTATCCGTTGCGATTGCTGTAAACGTATGGGTACCAACCGTAAGTGGAGATGGGTTTGGCTCATGTCGTTCTAACCACCCCATTGCGCCAAATTCATAGGGAGCAAAGGAATGACCAAAGTTCCAGACAGGTCGAGTATCTACGCGCACAAGTTGCTCATTCCGATATAAGGTAACAGATTTAATCGTTCGCCCTTCTACAGAGGTATCGGCTTGCAACGTCATGCCCAGCTTTTCATATCCCTCATATACGGTGACCACGTCATTCGGAAACGAAACCGTTGGAGGTTTTGGCTCGCCTTTAACGGTGAGCACCATGCTCGCTTCACCTACGTCCCCTGCACTATCGGTGACAATTGCTGAGAACGTATAGACACCAGGACCCAATGGCGCAGGGTTTTCACCGTGGGTGTCCAACCAACCCATGGCACCTGTTTCGTGAGGCTTTGAGCCATGGCCAAACAGGTACGGAAGCGACGTATCAACGCGCACCAAATGTTCATCAATATATAGCGCAACCGATTCAATCTCACCACCGTCAACGGCAGTTGCTGCGTCTAACATAATAGATAATTTTTCATAGCCTTCATCAACCGTCATTGTCGGAGCCGGAAACGCAACCGTCGGGCCATTTGACTTCACGGTCAGGGTCATTGTTGCAATACCCGTTTCACCTTCACTGTCCGTTGCTATCGCCTTAAATACGTGCGTGCCAACCGTTAATGGCGTTGGGTTAAGTGAATGGGTTGCTAACCAGCCCATCGCCCCTGTTTCATGTGGCTTTGAACCATGCCCAAATAAGTATGGAAGTGACGTATCGGTGCGAACTTCTGCATCGTTCAGGTATAAGGTGACAGATTCAATGTTACGACCTGCAACCGGACTTTCAGCATTAATCGTCAAGGTTAATTTTTCAAAGCCCTCTTCAACGGACATCGCCGATGACGGGAACGCTACCCGTGGTGCATTTGCCTCACCCTCTAGGTCCAAATCAATGATTTGCAAATACAGTGGCATCGCATTGCCAGACGCCTGCTCCATTAAGTAGAAGTAGACCTTACCGTCATTGATGTATATGGTTCCATGATCGAACTTAGTGCCCTGTGTTTGTTCGTATACACGAACAAAGTCATTGGTCCCACCCTTGGCTTTTTCCACATATGGGTAACCATTATCTAATCCGATAATGTAAATATTATCGCCAGAGGTGTATATCGATGAAGCGCCCGCAAAATCAGACGATACAATAAAGTCTTGAGCGCCAGAGGGTTTGTATGAATGCAGATAGATTTCCTGATAGTCTGGTCGACTCCTATCGGAAGAACGAACTTTACTGATGATATGAATATCTTCGTTTTTCGTTACGGTCCAGTCAAAACTGCCAACGATATACACCGAGTTTGCTTCGGTATGGTCAATATAGTCACCGGGTTCAAACACCTTGATTTCATCTGAATTGACCAATGGCCAGGTCATCGGTTCGCCTTTGTGGTTTTTCCAATCGCCAAAGCCTTCCGGGTGTTCTGAATACGCATAATAAACACCATTTTGGTAGGTATACCTATCGGCATTATCACTACTACGTTGCTGGAAGCCAACTCGAAGCTTGCCATTGACATACTTCATATTGCCATACAAGCCCCAGTTATATTCGTTGTCGTGGCTAGTTTTCTGATTGTTATAGTTAAATTTGGTAAATGTCGACCACTTTTCATTTTCGGCGTCATATCGATTAAATACATAGGCGCCGTTGTTGTTACCGCCTAAGCGCATGTATAGCAACAGCGTACCGTCGGTATTGGTGAAAAATTTGGGGTAGGTTAAACGCGCAAAATTACCTTTGTCCGCTAAATTTCCTGTCATGGTGAGATGCTTATAATCATCGTCGCCCTGACTAACAGCACTCGTATCTTTGACAAATTTGTCCAGAGTAAACTCTGCATCTGGCAGATCTGCCACACCGGCTAAACTGAATGAGTAGCGAAAAAAGTCATTAACAAATTTGCCGCCGTGATTATTATCATCATAGGCGTGCATATCATACACCATATGGATGGTGCCATTGATTGGGCTAACCGCTAAGCCTATGGTGTTATGAGATTCACCGACTAATGGGTCACCTCGAAAACCAGTATGACGATGGGGAAATTCAATGGTTGCCAATGTACCTGTCTGAGAATTATATCGACTCAGCATGACATTGCGCTCATTTTTACCACCTTTATACCAGGTCATAAAAACATAGTGTTTGTAGGTTTTTACGGCATCGCCATGAGCTGAAATGTTACGACCAAAGAAGAAATCATATTTATCACCGGTATCGGGATTATTAACGTTGCCATGATCAAGATCTTTGCCATCAAAATGCAGACCGAAATCGGTAATTTTTACTTGTTCTTCAAGCGTTACCTGAGCATTTACTTGCATCGCTATCCCCAGACATGCAATCGCAAGCAACACAGGCTTAGCCATACAGGCTATTTTATTATTCGTGAGTATCATATTGACCTTATTGTTATCTTGTTTTTATTTTTGTTATCTATTCTTATGTCATGCCTTATGGTTGTTTACACCGACATTGATTCGCTTTTTGGCTAACAGCGGCAATTATCGCTTCTATCAGCGCACAAAACTTAGATAACTATACTAAAAAACCATAACAGATCAAGATCGCTCATAATAAATCAGCTAGAATCAATAAGACTCAAGATGGAGATTCAAGGCACGGAAACCGTCACGATATCACTTTCCAGAAAACCGATGCGATGGGCGACAACCTCAATCTTCATCCCCGATTGCGCCTTGATTGGCGTTTGGTACATCAACCAGGCACTTTCTCTGGCCGCCTCATCCAGTATTCGATAAGAAACACTCGCACCAGGTGTTTGGCTGCTGATTATAACTCTGCCCTTTAAAAAGCTCACCTCAGGCGATGCTGTTTTCGGCTGAACATCAGCCCCCTGCCATAATTTGTCGATTAGTGCCCTCTCAGGCAAATTAGGCGTATCCTTAATGGCGGTTAGCCAACGATCCATTTCCCGCCGTAATCGCAATAATGGTTGTTTATACTCTTCATTTTCAGCGAGATTGTGGAGTTCATGCGGATCGGTTAACGTATCAAATAACTCTTCTTTAGGTTTTCGGCTTCGAAACCATTGCCGCTGAAATTCATCAAGAGCGCCGTCATCCCGAAGTCGGAGTAATTCTTGCATCGTCGGAATTTTTTCACGGTAACTGACCGGCAAATAATAGCCTTGCTCGGGCCGATAGTTACGAATGTATTTAAAGCGCTTATCTTTAACCGCTCGTATGGCATCGGTAAAACCATCAAACCGGTCTGCTGCTGCGTGGATATACTCCCTTGGCATTGACGCAACGCTGCCATTTCTCTTGCCAATAAAATTCTGACCATGCATATGACCAGGTATAGGTGCCCCGACAAGCGCCAGAGTGGTAGGGGCAAAATCCACAAAACTAATTAACCGCTGATCCGAAGTTCCGCCCTGCTGGGCGTTTGGAAACCGGATAATGAGTGGTACTTTCAATCCGCTGTCATAAATTAAACGCTTTTGCCTTGGCAAGGGGCCGCCATGGTCGGAATAAAAGAGGATAACGGTTTGATCATATAGGTCATCGTCCTTGAGCTGCTGAATAATTGCCGCTATTTGCCTGTCTGTTTCCGCAAGATTGTTATACATCTTCCACATATCTCGTCTGACCAACGGAGTATCTGGAAGGTAAGGAGGAATATCGAATACGGTATTTTTCGGCACATGCATGGCGGTATTCGCTGGTTCCGACTTGGCCGATGGATGCTGAGGTAATCTGGCGATTTTGGCTACATCATCGGAAAAGTAATGCCGCGATTCAATCTTCCTGAAACCATAAGGCTCAAACAATCCGGATTCATGGGTCGTGGTAAAATTAAAAACCGCAAAGAAAGGTTTGTCAGCGGGACGTTTTCGCCAGTGTGCATATGGTCCGCTTTCATTCCAGGCCGACTTCGGGGCTTTAAATTGATAATCGGTTTTCAAATTATTGGCAGTGTAATATCCGTGCTGTTGCAGATATTGGCTCAGCATTCGAGCGTCAGCCGCAGGTATTGCTTCATAAGCGGGAAGTCCGGTTATGTCTGTATCGGAATGGGTGCGCATGTGATTAGCACCAAACGCTGACGGGTACATGCCAGTAGCGAGTGCTGCACGACTTGGGGCACAGACACCGGAAGTGGAATATACATTGGTGTAGGTTACGCCTTCCTTCGCTAACTGGCTTATGGTCGGTGTCGCAATCGTATGATCACCATACGGCGCAATAATCGGGCTCATATCTTCTACCACTAACCAGAGAATATTAGGTTGGGAAACTTCGTCTGCTCCGAATGCAGCGCTTGGTTTTGCTTTTGCGACTACACCTAATTGCAGAAAAGAAACAATCATCACCACAAGGTTGATGTACATTCGTTTAGATAGCTTATGCATGGTTACTCGTTTTGTTGGTCAGTCAGAATAAATACACAAACCACATTCCGACCTTGATTAACATCTCCCCACAAATTATCATCTTCAATCAAATTCAACAATAATAAGTCAGAAATGTTTTTTAAATCTGGAAACCACTCCGTAAATACCAGACGGTTTATCGCGTATCTGGTCATCGCCCTGTGTGCTACAAGCAATTTGGTTTTCGCAGCAGGTTCTCAACAAGCCCCTAGACCTTATTTCAATCCTGATAAAGACATCTTAATTTCTCAATTTGACGTTAAACCAGATGCTGATGATGTCCATTCCGTAGCTGCGCTGGGCTCCTTATTGGCTGACCCAGATTTCAACAATATCTCTCACCTGGCCGTTAACGGCACGATTGGTAGCCAACAGGGTAAATACATCGATGCTAGTGGTTTGTTTTCCCTAGCCTTTGGGCCCGCAGGCAAAGCCTGGACTGATGCGAACACCCATTGGCAAGGCTCGGTAGAGCTCGTGCAAAAAACCGCTAAAGACATACTGGATAGTGGCGGGCGTGTTTGGGTGCAGGAAGCTGGTCAGTCCGACTTTACCGCACAATGGCTTGCCGGTTTGATCGCACAAGGCGTAAACAAGTCCTCGCTAAAAAGTGACGTAATTGTCGTTCAGCACAGCGCCTGGAATGAACAACAAACGAGTGAAGAGGCGCTTGCTTTCGTTAAACAATACACACACTACATTGCCATCGGTGATGGTAATAAACCAAAACGTTTGTACATTCGCAAAAATCGTCGCGGCCCGGCCACTCCTATCTATGTAGAAAATGGCGATAAATGGCTCAAAGCTGCCATCGACAAACGCAACACCAACCAACATGCCAGAACCCTTTGGCAGGTAGCTGATGCGATTATTGCAGACAGCAATTTTACTGCCGACTATTCCGTGATCCCCAATGGCGGCGTGGACTTTTCAGATACCGTTGCTGTTTGGTGGATACTAAATCTTGGTCAGGATGCCGTATCTGTAAACGCGTTCTGGCAGCGCTATGTTACTGATGTGCCATTAGACCATGTCAATCCTCCAGAAGGTCGCCTGGCCATTGTGATCGACGGCAATTCTCCAGATCCTGATGATATTGGTGCAACGCCGGTAATCTTTGGACTATTACACCACTCAGGGCTTGAGCAGAGGTTGGTGCACGTTTCTCATTCTTGTGATCTCGATCCATTCACCAACAAAGCCAGATACCAAATTGATAAAGACAATGAACAAAGACGCCAACGCATACTCAATGAGCTGACGGATAAAAGTATTGCTCTATTTGGGCCATTTGAACATTTACATGACCATTATAACTGTCGCGAAAAACAAGCCGCTGCCAGCCAGGATCTAGTGAATGCGATCAATGATTCCACGGCTGAGAGTCCGCTTTGGATAATTGAAGCTGGTGAACCGGATTTGATTGGTTTCGCACTTGCGGCGGCAAACCCACAAGCCCTTCAATTTGTGCATATTGTTTCTCATCATCCGGCAAACGATAACAGCGGTGACTTTTTTACCTGGCAGCAGATTTTAGACTTTGGCATTACCGAACATCAAATAGGCGACCAAAATGTTGGCTTGCAAACTTCCATTCATCAATGGGACTGGGCTAAACATCACGATAATCCTGGCTATAAGTTTATCTGGGAAATGCTTGCCTATGCCGAACAGGACGGAATCGTCCCGTTTCAAACCAATAAATTTGATTGTTCAGATGCAGGCATGGTTTATTGGTGGATTACCGGAGCCGATCAGGGGGGTAATAATTTCGCAACCGCCAATGATATACAGAAGATGTTGCACCTCAAAGAGAACAACTAGATAGGAGCAAGATAGATAAAGGCAAATCGCTAGCGCTTGATTTGCCTTATTGGTTATTGTCCTGATGTATAATACCAATCACACTGAGAGAGCAATAATTTAATGTGATTGGTATAAGTCATAAATCGATTTTCCTGCGCATCATCACAGTGCAAAATAGCAGCATCAACAGGCTAAAATGGATACCGGCGCCAGAGCCTCTCCCATCTTTGACCGAAGATTCCTGAGTGCTTGTATCGGTATTACTACCATCGGTTGCAACGTCACTATCGTTTTGCGAACTACTATCGGTATCAATATCCAAATCGATAATCAGCAGATACAGAGGCAATGCATTGCCTGCCCCTCTTTCCATCAAATAGTAGTAAAGCTTACCCGATTCGATATATACCGAACCATGATGAAACGATGGACCATCTTTGAGTTCAAACACCCGGGTAAAATCGTTTGTTCCGCCTGCCGCTTTCTCAACATAGGGATAACCGCTGGATGTAAGACCAATGATATACAGATTATCTCCGGCAGTATAAAGCTTATCGGCTCCGGCAAAGTCGGTTGCCGTGATAAACTCTTCGGCGCCAGCCGGTTTGTAGGTATGCATGTACACCGTTTGATTCGCGGCGGTATCTTTCACTTTACCAATGAAATGGACATCGCCTTGTGCCGTTACATTCCAGTCAAACCCATGGACAATGTAAACCTGATCTTTGCCCGTTGCAGACACTAAATCTCCGGGTTCAGATATCTTAATATCATCAGCATTTTGCAACGGAAAAGTCATAGGCTGGCCATCATGCGTTTGCCAGTCACTTGCTCCTTCAGGGTGATCCGAATAAGCATAATAGAATCCATTTTGATATTGATATTTATCTTCTTTATTGCCCGAACGTCGCTGAAAGCCGACCCGTAGTTTGCCATTAACGTACTTCATATTGCCGTACAATCCCCAATTGTATGGCTGACCGTAATTTTTCGCATTGATGACATTAAATTGGTTAAATTCAGACCAGCTTTTGGTACCAGCATCATAGCGAGAAAATACATAGCCCCCGTTATCGTTGCCGCCTTTGCGCATATACATCAACAGGGTACCATCGGTATTGGTAAAAAATTTAGGATACGTCAATCCGGAATATTGGCTATGATCCTCGTCACCGGTTAATGCTAAATGTTTATAGTCATTAACCCCTTCACTAACGATACTTGTATCTTTGACGAATTGACTAAGCTTAAACTCGCTATCGACCACAGTCGCAGCACCGGCCACCGAAAAAGAGTACCGAAAATAGTCATTTGATAAACTACCGTCTGCAGGTCTGTGATTACCATAGGCATGCATGTCGTATAAAAGGTGAATGGACTCATCTACAGGACTGATCCCAACCGCAATCGTATTATGAGATTCACCGATCCACCAGATATTATTAAACCCCGTATGTTGATGGGGAAACTCGATAGTTTGCAAGCTTCCCGTATCCAGATTGTATCGGCTTAGCATCACCCTACGATCAAATTTTCCACCACGATACCAGGTCATAAACACATAGTTTTTATAAGCTTTTACGCTGTCTCCATGGGCTGAAATGTTAGGACCAAAGAAATAATCATAGGTTGGTGTATCGCTGGTTTGTGCCGAGCTTGTGACTTTTTCACCATCAAAATGCAATCCTAAATCGGTGATTTTTACCTGTTGTTCCAAGGTGATTTCAGCGCGGGTCTCCGCCATGAAAAAAAAATACACCGCCGATAGTAATACCAGCCATACGGTGCAACTTTTGCAATACTGCGCCAGTCGATGGTCATTGGCCCGATAAATGATTGTGCGATTCATGGAAGCTATCCTCTTATTTTTGGTTTTACCCGCCACCCCCGGGTGGTTAACGTCTTAAGCCACCCAGGACGATGTCATGGGCCAGGCTAATTAGTGCGGCAATATTTTCCGGTTTTTAATCGGATACCATTGCGACAATTTTTCTCCAAGCTGGTCAACGATATGCGGATACTGGTCAGCCAGATTGTTGGTTTCATGCTCATCTTCCAACAAATTATAAAGACGCGGGCCGGCCAGTACGCCATCGTGATACTTCTGATAGCTGACATTCTTGCCATCATAACTGAGAATGAGTTTCCACTTACCATCGATCACCCAGCGATATAACAATGTGGATTCTGGTTCGTTTATGTCATGCATATCATGCGCAAACCCTTCGCCAAAAATAGCCTCGCGAGCAATTGGCGTCTGTTGTTGCATTGCGGTAAATAAATTCAATCCTGGTAAGTGTTTGGGCACCTCAATATCCGCAGTCGCTAATATCGTTGGTACGATGTCGATACTACTGACAAATTCATCACGCATCTGTGGCACGAATTGATTTGGTAGTGAAAACATGATCGGGGTGCGGACGCCGCTTTCGCCAGGACTTTGCTTGGATCTGGGGAGAAATCGTCCTGTTTGAGTAGGATTTGATACCCAGCCATTATCGGAAACATAAACGATTAAGGTATTATCTTTTAAACCTGTCTTTTTAAGATGAGTCAGTAATTGCTGGTTTGTCTCATCAAACCATTCAATCATGGCATAATATTTAGCAATTGAAATTGGCAAAGCATTACTACGATATTTCTGCAATAAGCGTTCTGGAGGGTTGTGCGGCGTGTGTGGCATATATGGCGCGTACCACACGAAGAATGGCTGATTCACCGCTTTGGCTCTGTCCATAAAGTCGGTGATTTTCACAATACCTTCCCTACCAATCTTTAAACCATCGTCACCATGTCGGCCACCTTTTTCAGGGAAGCCCCGGGTCATTCCTTCATCAAACCCACCCCGTTGAAAACTTCCTTCCCACCATTTTCCAGTTTGCAATGACAGATATCCTTGCTGTTTCAGTAATTCAGGAAGCGTATCTAACGCATCTATTTTTTTGATAATTTCGGCGCGCTGTCGCTGATATTCCAGGCCGGACTTACCACCGGGTAATGTGCGAGAAGGATCATTGCCTGTAATACCATGTTGATGTGCATACAAACCGGTGGCAATGGTCGCCAATGACGGACGACACAATGATGTAGGCACATAGCCGTGTTTGAATGTGACCGATTCGCTGGCTAATTGATCCAACGCTGGCGTCTGTACAATCGGATGTCCCATAAAACCATAATCATTCCAGGCATGATCATCCGATAGGATCAGCAAAATATTAGGCGGGGTATTGCCGACACTTTCTGAGTTTTGCTTGTCTTGTTGCTCTGTGGCAGGCGTCGCACAACCGGCAACAAACACTAAAGCTGCAGCGCTGCTGATTACGCAGCGCTGATAAAGGTTGAAAAGGCCCAAGGCCTGGCATACTTTATGGACTAACACCTTACTTCCCCTTACGAAATTTTTAACTATGATGGCTTTATTGATTAAGCCTTGTGTTTTGCTTAGTCGAAGATTGGTTTTAGTTGCCAACCTTCTGGGTGATCAAATCCGAGTTAACGACATTTAAACGCGCCATTGAATTTGTAAATTCCGGCTTCAAAGTGCCTTCGATAACATACTGGCCCGGGCCTAATGTTGATAAATCAACGTTATTTACCGCACCGTCCTCTGCGGACACATTGGAGAGCGTAACCGTCGGCAATTTCACCTCGGCCTGAGTATTTTTGGGGACCTTCAGTACCAGGGTGAAACGTTGTTCATTCACCGACCATTGCACCGAAACTTTACCTTGAGGGGTATGATAGGAGCCACTGGCCGACGTCAATTTTTTGTTAAGCTGCGGCTCAATAAGGATATGTTTAAAGCCTGGAGCCGCAGGTTTTATTCCTAAAATCCCTTCATAAAACCATCGGGAGATGCTGCCATAGGCATAATGGTTTAACGAATTCATCCCTTCGGGATTAAAGCCATCAGCCAAAGAATATGAATTCCATCGTTCCCAGGTGGTTGTCGCACCATTGTTAATGGAATAAAACCAGGACGGGTAACTTTCCTTAAACAGCAACTGGTAAACCAAATCACTGCGACCGGCGTTTTGCAGTACCTCAGCTAATAGCGGTGTACCCAGAAAGCCGGTTCGCAAATGAACATCGGCCTCATCAATTAACGCGATGAGTTTATTCTCTGCCGTGCCACGTTGCGACTCAGCAAACAGGTCAAATGCCAGCCCCAGCAGGTATGCGGTTTGAGTCGCTTGCGAGTCGGTTAAATTTAAATGTTCGTCAAAAAAATGAGATTGAAAACTAGATTTCAGATTCCCGAGCAGCGCCTGCAATCGTTCAGCATCTTTATTTTTATCCAGTACTTGCGCAGCCTTCAGGGTTAAAGCTACGGAATGGGCATAAAAAGCCGTAGAAATTAACTGAAAATCAGTATCACCTCTGTTGGCATTTTTATTTGTTGCCTCGGGATATGGCTGTAACCAATCACCAAATGTTTTCATGTGTGAAACATAATCACGACTTTGACTCTCATGGTAATCGAGCCAACTCAGCATCATCGGATAGTTATCCGCCAACACAGACGCATCGCCAGTCGCAACATAAAGATCCCAGGGAATGATTGTCACCGCATCGCCCCAACCGGACGAAGCCCAGTTTATCCACTCAACGAAGGGGATATAAAGCGGGATCATGCCGTCCTCAGACTGCTCTTCGCGCACACTTCGAAGCCAGGCCGACCAAAAACCATAAACATCCGCCATATACATAGAAGACATTGCAAATACCTGAGCATCTCCGGTCCATCCCAGGCGTTCATCTCGTTGTGGACAATCCAGCGGAATATCAAAGAAATTGCTGCGTAGCCCCCAGACAATATTTTCCGCCAGTTTATTTAATTTCGGTTGAGACGTGGCAAAATCGGCATTAATGGTCACATCAGAATGCTGTACCAAAGCCGACAACCAGTCCTCACTCGGGATAAATTCCGGATCATAACCAGTGATTTCAATATATCGATAGCCAAAATAGGTAAACCTTGGACGATAGCTCACTATCCCATCTTTATTAGGGTGATAAAAAACGGTGGATTCCGCACTGCGATAATTATCCGTATAAAATTCCCCCTTATGGAGCGCTTCAGCAAATCTTAATTGTACGGTCTGGCCAGCTTTTACGGGAAGCTGGATCTGCGGCACGCCGACCATGTTCTGACCAAAGTCATAAATGACTTTGCCATTTTCAACCGCAACAATTGCAGGCTTGGTTAAGCTTTCAATTACCCGTACTGGAGCATGTTGCTTGGGGACCAGTTTCACCTCATCACGAATCGCTGCAGTCACGACTTGTTGCCAGCCATCCGGCGTAAAAGAAGGCTGCGTCCAACCATCTATTTCCCGCGCCTGGTAATAGTGTTCACCATCGTAAATACTAGCGAACTGTATGGGTCCATCGACGAAGCTGAGCCAGTTCTGATCCGACGCAATTATCTTGGTTTGTCCGGACTCAAACTCAATTTCTAATTGCGCAATAAAGCGCGCCGGCAAACGGTGTTCTTTGTCTTTAAATTTGTACACTCGTCCTGCATACCAACCGCCTGCGATATTCCCTGCGATCACATTGCGGCCCTTCGCGAGCATGTCAGTAACATCGTATGTCAGGGTTTCGATACGTTTTTGATAAGGTGTCCAGCCTGGGGTCATGACATCTTCGGGCGCAATTTCACTACCATTGAGATATGCCTTGAACAGCCCTTTCGCAGAGACATATAAACGGGCCTTTTTGACGTTTTCACTCAAATTAAACTCGGTACGAAGATATTGAGCTTTGGCCAGTAATGCTTGTTCAGGCTGTTTTTCTATTGCCGTATCTGGGTGGCCAATCCACTGTGCCTGCCAATCGGAATTATTTAGCAGTCCAAGCTCCATCGATTGTACCTGACTCCAGTTCGAGACTCGTTGTTTGTCATCCCAGATCCTGACCCGCCAAAAGACCTTATCTCTTGACCGTAATTTGCTGCCTGAATAGCGAACCCAGCTGTTTCGTTCTGAATCCACCTTGCCAGAATCCCAGTAAACATTTGCCTTGCTGAATTCAGGATTTTGTTTGCTTAACTGTATTTGATAAGCGGATTGAAAATTGCCTATCGCATCGTTGGCTAATTGCCAGGAAAATCGAGGTTCAGACTCATAATAGCCAAGGGGATTCGTCACCCCCTCTCCGACACTTAGCTCAACAGGAGCTTTACCTAATAAGGGAGCATCGTCTGACTGACAACCCTGTAAGAGCATCGTAACGTTCAACAGGGCAAGCAATAATAGTACTGAGGGTAATCGGGTCAAGTTCATAATCTTTGATACTTTTATTAATTATTATGGGTTGATGTATCGATGATAAATGGTCGGCGGGACGAAGCATTTTCGCTAGGAAAATCCTGCGGTTTTGCCAGTGTCACTTCGCCCGTAGCGGCCCATTGCACGCCTCGGGTAAAGGTGACAATAAAGCCGACACTCTCAAAGGATTCCTGCTGGTGCCCTAACGTGGTATGGAATATACGCCCCTGCTTATACGTAATCGTCATCAGTGCGGGTTCATGGCGTCCCGTTCCCTGCTCTTCTGCAGGGCAATAAGCGGTAGCGATAATGTTCATATTTACTGCAGGGCCCCTAAGCTTGCCATAACACTCGTCTTTGCTATGCATCCAGACTTGCGGCAGATCTGCGGTAATTGGATGAACATTCCGTTGACGGATTTGGAATTCATGTTTGTTGCCATGCGCACCCGCAGGACCTTTTGAATGATCAATAACCTTTTGACCCTGCTCATCAAAATACACATAAGGTCCGGCATGCTCATCACGATCGCCCCAGCCGCCAAGCCCTGTTAACAGGTTATATTCGGGCCAGTCTGGAAACGCATTATTGGCGGCATGTACCGAAACAAAGCCACCACCATTGCCAACAAACGCTGTAAATGCCTGTTGCGTCGCTTCGGGCCATGGTGCAGCCTTGTAGCCGAAATTTGAAACGACCACATCATAGCGATCAAAATCAGGCCTGAATGACGGATCAGAGATTGGTTCATCAACTTTAAAATGGGATTTATGTGCGTGTTGGCGAAAAGCGTTATCCGATAGTTCAAAATCAAAGCGCCAGACTGGCTCCGTGCGATAAACATCGACGGAGAACAATCCGGTTTGCAGCAGATATTGTCTCATCATTGCCGTACTGACTGGCCATACTTTATGGTTATTCTGACCATCGACAATCAACACGTTAAGTTTATTGGCTTCCGCTTCCAGCGCAGTCGATGGACTTAGTCCGGTCAAACTGTACACAAGGGCAGATAAACCGACGATGTTAAGCAAAGCGCGTATTTTCATTATGTTTCTCGCTTTTCGATATCAAGCGGGTAACGGCTATCAATGCCGATGACCGGGAAATCTAGATAAAAAAATGGCTAGTGAATACTAGCCATCAACAGGTTTTATCTGCTTATTCTTGCCACTTAGACATTTCGGAGGCTGCTAACAGCACCGCACCTACGCCATATAATTGAGAGTCTGTTTTCTTTACAGGATCCGGTGATTTACCGACATGCTGAACCCAATTTACACGTCCACTTGGCTCTACCGCTTTGGTCAACGCCGCCCAACCTTTCTCAACCACCGCTTTGGCATCAGGTTCGGTTAAGATACCGTTGTTAACACCCCAGGCAAGGCCATAGGTGATAAACCCAGTACCACTAACTTCAGGTGTTTTGACTTTCTCGGGATCCATCAAGGATGCCGGCCAATAGCCCTCTGCCGTTTGCAACTTCAACAGGCTCGCGGCATTTTTCTTGTAAAGGGCCAAATAACGCTCTTTCGATGGATGACCTTGCGGTAGATCATCAATGATCAATGGTAGCGCTGCAAATACCCAACCATTTCCTCGTCCCCAGAAAACCGGTTCGCCATTGTCACTTTTCATATCGAAGTAACGGCTATCGCGAAAAAACAAACCATAATGATCAGAAAACAAATAGTCTGCCGCCGCCCAGAATTCGGCATCGGCATACTCAAAATATTTGGGATCACCCGTTACGTTTGACAGTTTAAGCCAGGTTCTCGGCGCCATAAACAGGGCATCAGCCCAACACCAACGAAGTTGACAATTGCCTTCCTGATGTACGTTTCCAGAACCGCTTGCTGTACTGTCTAACATGGTCAGTCCAACGTCCGGTTTGTTCGCCAAAATCCAGTCAAAATGCGCTTGTGTTGGCTTATAGGCCTGTTGATTATTGGTTTGCTCGGTTAACCAAAGATATGTTTGTCCAATCGTATGGTCATCGGCATGGTAGGGTCTGTCGACCAACAATTCATAGTTCTGCTCTGCTGCCATTTTTTCCATATAGGTCAGAAATTCTTTATCCTGGGATATTTCGGTCCACTTTGTCAGGCCAATATAAAAGGCTGCCTGAATCCAGAATTTCGGATTCTCCGATTTTTCACGGTGAGACTCGGGGATATACGACAAATTACCAAACTGTTCAATCTGCCAATGCCCTGCGCGCTTAGCGATGTCATAGGCCGATTGACGTATGGATTCGGCCGATGCTGTAGTGACTTGTGCAACGGGCTGCGATAATTCATTTGCCGGTTGATTGGCTTCACCACACCCAGTTAAGCCGAATGTTATAGCGAATGGCAACATTGCCATCTTAGTTATTTTATTAAGCATGAATACACCCTAAATTCTTTCATTTATCATCGATTTGTTAATCATTTTATTGTTGTTGGATCATTGTTTAAAAGTGGATTTATCTTTTTCTAATGTTGCTTCTTGCCGTGCTCTTGGCACCGGCCCATTCTCGCCCAGCAGATAGATTTTTCGATCCGCGTTGCCCTGGATTTTTTCAGCAACCAAAACCAAAGCGTCGGGATGGGCGTTTTTGATTATTGAAGTGATCGCAAAACTCGAGTTTTTGCGCGTTAAAAGCGTTTTTCCCTGGGTAAAGGTGTCACCACCATTTTTGCTGTGCCACCAGGCGATTACCCCAGCTTTGTCATAATCACTGGCTAGTATATAATTGACTTCGTTAGTTGCTGACAACATAAAGTCGCCTCGTGACTGACCACTTTCCCTGCCATTAACTGTCTCCCCGCCAAGCCATTGCTTGCCGTCCCAACGAAAATGTCGAGTTAGCTTAGGGCCGCCGGATTTCGCACCTTTATCTTCACCAGCATTAACCGCAATATGCGGGTAGCCCTGAGAGTCGAGATGAACAGACCCATTGAATGTCCACAGATCGTCGATGCTTTTGACCAAAGTCTTTTGCTCTGCATCTTCGCGAGTCAGAGGTATCGATAGCGATTCGCCTTCGACATTAGTCCAGTCTCCAGACTCTGTGTCAAAGCTCATATAATAGATATCATGGCGTTCTGCGGTATGGCCCCGGCCTTGATTATGTTCGCTTGAATCGCGGCACAAGTGATAATCAAAGCTGACGATAATGTCATTGCCCTGACCATGACCCACCCAGGGGTACCAGCTATCAACGGCGTTTACATCATCGCGTCGTTTATGTTTCAAAAAAGAAACCGGTGGTGTGAAAGTTCGGCCATTATCTGTCGATTTTTGATAAACCCAGTCACTGCGATGCGCGCCATGGCGATAAAACAGATAGATATCGCCATTGTCCATTTTTAAAGCCTGATTATAGGTACCAAACACAGAAATATTATCAATTTCTTCCCACTCACTGATGTCCAGAGGCTTTTTAGAGATGGAATGTTTATTGGCGCCATGATGAACATTGCCTAAGGGGTTGTCGCCGTGATGTTTGTCACCGCCATGCCCGCCATAAAAAATATGAATATAGCCCGCATCATCAATCAATAATGTGGGTTTGCCATGATTATCAAACTTCGTGCGCTCTGCACGTCGCCCTAGTTCGCTCGTACCGGCTCGGAAAGGTCCGAGCCATTCTTTTGTCTGATGATTGTATGCTGCAACATAAGGATCTTCGAAAGGCCCCTGATAAGATACATAAGTAACACCATTGTGGTGCTCACCCGCAGGGTGCTGAACTATGGCTAATGGGTTGCCGGTACCATTGTCCGCGAAATAATCCACTAATTGCACCGCAGCATTGTCCGGTTCAGGCGCTTGATCGTTAGCGCAACCGCTACAAAGTGAAATCAGGATCAAGGCACTGCTTAAGAACCACCCATTTTTACGGAATAATTTATTAACGTTTATAGATTGCATGACTACCTCTGTGCCGTTATTTGTACTGTTCAAATAACTGCAAAAATTGTTCTGCTAATTCACTTTGATCTTTGGCAAGATTCTTAGACTCGTTGGGATCAGCGATGATATTGTAGAGTTCAAGTGGCGCATCAAAGCCATATCGAACGGCTTTCCAATCGCCTTTTCGGGCAGCCTGATAGGTATCGCCAATAATGCCTGAGTTGGGATCGCCAACCTGTTTAGAAAACTCCCAATATAGAATCCGTTCTTGCATGGGCGTTGGTTTATCACTTAACAATCCCTTAATGGACACGCCATTAGTGCTGACTCTTGGCACCATATTCAGATTAACATCGGCAATATCCGCTAACGTCGGCAATACATCCGCAAATGCCCAAGGCGTATTGTCGATTCGCCCTTGTTTAATTTTTTCTGGCCATTGCAAAATCATAGGTACATGAATACCGCCATCGTACAAATCTCGTTTTTGACCTTTATACGGTGCAGAGGCTTGGAAAAATTCCGGATCCGCACCACCTTCATCATGTGGCCCATTGTCAGATGTAAAAATGATAATCGTATTATCGAGTTGACCTTGTTGCTCCAGGGTGTCGAGGATTTCCCCAACATAATGATCCAATGCCGAGACCATGCCCGCAAGTACGGCATTCGGTTGCTCTACAGGCTCAGGGTAATAGGCCGCATACTTGTCCGCTGGCGTTCCTCCAGTCATGCCATGATACGGTTTCTCTGACAACTGATATTGCTCACTGAACTGCTCAGGAACGCCGAGTTCCGCATGCGGAGAGGAATAAGTCAGCATCATGAAAAAGGGGTTTTCTCGTTCTTGTTTGATGTAACTAATCGCTTCATCGGTGAATAGCCTTTGTGCATAAGCACCTTTGCGACCACCTTCATTTTCCTTAATACGGATCTTCTGTCCGTCTCGCCACAAAATCTGTGGGTATTGTCTATGCCCTTCGAGGATGGAATACATGCCATACCAGGTATCAAACCCCATCGCTAATGGATCGGTTACGCCCATTTGTTGGCCGATAGAATATTTGCCAATTAAGGTCGTATCGTAATCGGCATATTTCAGGACATGTGCAAGCGTAATGTCTTTATGATTAAGCTCGACAGTATTGGAGTTGTTTGCCATGTAACGGCCGTCACGGCCGGTGAACAATGACACTCGGGATGGCGAACAGACGGTGTTGCCCGAATAGGCTTGATCAAAACGAATACCGTTGCTTGCCATTTGGTCTAAGTTTGGTGTTTTAATCGGTGTATTACCGTAGGCTCCAACCTGATTAAAACCTAGATCATCGGTGAGAATAAAGATGATATTTGGTTTGTCTGCTGCCAGGGCACTCGTTGACACCCCAGCAAACAAAGCAATATTTAAAAAATTCCTAAGCAAATGACTTATTCTTGCTTTCATATGTTTCCCCAAAACTCAATGTACCTGTCTAACCAGGTACGCATTTCCAGTAGACTGAAAATATTGTTTAATTATTTTCGATTTATATTACATCAACACCAAGCGATCCCAAAGACATATAATGACCCTTTATGATTGTTTTTGATGCGATGTATTTCTAAATGATTGATTAGATCCCGCCACAATCACTGTTCATTATTTGTAGCGCGATAGACAATTAAGTTCGGCAAAAGCCTGTTGCAGGCGCGCAGCCATTGATTGCTCGAGCTCTCGTAACCAGACTCGCGGATCATAATGCTTCTTATTGGGCGCATTTTCATCGTCAGGATTACCAATTTGGCTTTGCAGGTAACCTTTATTATTCTGATAGTAGCGGTGCACTCCCGACCAGGATGCCCATTGCGTATCGGTATCAATATTCATCTTTATAACGCCATAACCGATCGCTTCTTTGATTTCTTCGGCGCTGGATCCAGAGCCACCATGAAATACAAAGTTTAACGATTTTTGCGCAAGTTCAAATGCCTCACTGACAAACGCCTGAGAGTTTTTCAATATCTCGGGTGTCAATCTGACATTTCCCGGCTTGTAAACTCCGTGCACATTGCCAAAGGAGGCTGCTATCGTAAACGCATTGCTGACGGTAGATAATTGCTCATAGGCATACGCGACATCTTGAGGTTGGGTATACAGCAAGGCATTGTCTATCTCGGTATTATCCACACCGTCCTCTTCACCACCGGTGCAACCAAGCTCAATTTCAATCGCCATTTCCAAAGGCGCCATACGTTTAAGGTAGCGTCGGCAAATCTCAATATTTTCTTCGAGGGGTTGTTCCGACAAGTCGAGCATGTGCGAGCTAAATAATGGCTTGCCATGTTCCTGAAAATACGCGTCACCAGCATCCAACAGGCCATCAATCCAGGGCAGTAGTTTTTTTGCTGCGTGATCGGTGTGCAATATGACCGGCACACCATAAAATTTCGCCACGCGATGAATATAATGTGCGGCCGAAATAGCGCCAAGAATACTCGGTTGGTGTCCTGTTAAATCTGCGCCTTTGCCGACGAAAAATGCGGCACCACTATAAGAGAGTTGAATAATGACAGGAGAACCGGCTAACTTTGCAGCTTCCAATGCCGCGTTAATAGAGTTCGTGCCGATGACATTGACGGCTGGGTATGCAAATTCATTTTCTCTTGCTACCCGATAAAGCGTTTCGAGGTGCTCACCACTGACCACTCCAGCGGGCACGATATCGGAAAGATTCATATTAATTCCTAATAAAATGTGATGGGGCAATGACTTAAAAAAAAACACGAAGGAATACTCCTTCGTGTAAAAACAACAACAGGGATAGTAAAATTCGTTACACGATGCCTGAACCGTTACCGCCACTATTAGGACGTTCACGGCCAGCCTGAGCCCGGTAGCCCGATGCTCGATACACAGCGATGGGATCAATCGCCCCACCTCGGTTAAAACGTGCCATCTCAAGAATTGGTGACACATCCGTCGTAAAGGCTTTCTTTAACGTGTTACTCGCCATCAACGCATCATTGTCCTGTTGATAGCCGCTAAGCTTCTTACGATCTACAATCAATGCCGCAACGTAAGAGCGCTGAACACTCGCCGCTGAATTCATCAGACTTTCGATTGGGTCGGTTACGTTGTGCGATTGATCTAACATATAGTTCGGTCCGAAACCTTCCTGGTTACGGTATTGCGCATCGACAAGCTCATTGAAAATAAGAAACTGTTGATACGGATGTAAACTGCCACTATCTAAATCATCATCACCATATTTCGAATCATTAAAGTGGAAACCACCCAACTTTTTAAACTGGATCAAACGAGATACGATCATTTCAATATTAACGTTCGGCGCATGGTGCCCTAAATCCACCAGAGATTTGGCCTGTGGCCCTAACTCCATCGCCGCAAGAATGTTACTGCCCCAATCCTGAATAATGGTTGAGTAGAACGCAGGTTCAAACATCTTGTGTTCAATGTGCAATTCCCAATCACTCGGCAGACCTGCATAAATCTGCTTCATGCTGTCAAGATAACGCTCAAACGCACTTTGAAAATGTTGTTGACCCGGATGGTTAGAGCCATCACCCACCCAAACCGTTAACGTTTTGGAACCTAAGGCTTTACCCCATTCAATACAATCTAAGTTGTGCTGAATCGCCAAATCCCGTGATTCCGCGCGGGTGTTGCTTAAACTACCGTATTTAAAACTATGCGCTTGGCCCGGTTGATCCTGAAACGTGTTGGAGTTAATCGAATCCCATTTCAGGTTTAAGCTGTCCGAGGTTTGCTTTAATTCCGTAAAGTCATCCACTTTATCCCAGGGAAAATGTGGCGATACTCGCTCGGTACACTGTGATAAGTCATTGATAACCGCGCTATCTTCCAGCTTTTCCCAGATATTGCGCGGCTCACCTTCGCCAGGAAAGCGTGCAAAACGGGTACCACCGGTACCGGTACCCCAGGAAGGCACCGCAATTTGAAATTGCTCGGCTTTGGCGGTGATATCTTCAATATTGATATCGTCACGGGCTAATTGATTGCCCAGCGCCTCATAATCTTCTTTTAAAAAGCCTGCTAATTTTGCATTTTCTTCTGCAATAAGCGCTTTATCGATACGTTGAGTCATGCTCTTTCCTACTCTTATTCTTCGATTTAGCGTAAGAACGCTTCGTGTAAACCACCGTCTACACTGATAATTTGTCCGGTCGTTTTACTCAACTGTCCAGACACTAACAAATACGCGGCTTCGGCTTGATCCGCAGGCGTAATTGGCTTTTTGGTCAAGGTGCGTTGGGCATAAAATCCTGCAAGTTTATCCCGTAATTCATCGTCAGAATCAGATTCGGAAAACTCAACATTATATTTGCTTAACGATGCGATAACTCGATCCCTTGGGAACATGGTACTGCCTTTAACGACCGTGGCCGGTGCCAAACCATTTACGTTCACCAACGGAGACAATTCGACCGCTAACTCACGCACCAGGTGGTTGGCCGCTGCTTTACTCGTGTCGTAGGCAAGCGAACCTTTTTTCGAAACCGCGGCATTTACACTGGTGGTTAATACCATAGCCCCTGTCAATCCCTGAGCTTTCCAGATTTGATTCGCTTCGGTACCGACGATATAGCCGCCTTTAACGTTGACAGAAAAACTAATATCAAACATCTGGTCATTGCTCATACCCGCTTGACCCGGTGCTAAAAAGACACCCGCGGTAACGATCACTTTATCAATACCACCGTACGCCAGCGTAATCTGTTCAAACATTTTGGCAACGCTTTCACGGTTGGTAATATCAACGTCCTGTGCAATCGCCGGTCCACAACCTGAAATCCCCGTACCAGCAACGCCAATACCCTGGCCGTAAATTGCGGTAAGTTCGTCGGCGGTTTTTTGCGCCGCTTCAAATCGAAGGTCTGCACATACAACATGGGCACCTTCTTTCGCTACGCGAAATGCCGTTTCTTTGCCAATGCCGTCTCCGGCACCGATCACCACCACGACGTCACGTGCGAGTGGCGCTTCTTTTGGCATGCGCTGTAATTTCGCTTCTTCCAATGCCCAGTATTCAATATCAAAGGCTTCTTGCTGTGGCAAAGCGGTGTATTCACTGATCGCTTCCGCGCCACGCATGACTTCAATAGCACAGTTATAAAACTCGGTAGTAACTCGAGATTCACTTTTATTTTTCCCCCAACCGATAATGCCGACACCAGGGATCAGGATTACCGTTGGGCTAGGATCACGCATGGCAGGGGAATCATCACGTTTACAATTTTTGTAATATTCGGTGTAGTCAATGCGATATTGTTCGATACCCGCCTTTAACTTAGTCACCAAAGTATCAAAATCATCTTGCTGAGGATCAAAGTCAACGTACAGTGGTTGAATTTTGGTTCTTAAGAAATGATCTGGGCAAGAAGTCCCAAGTTTCGCTAAACGCGGAGCATCAACGCTATTGACAAAACGCAAGGCGTTTTCATCGGTTTGCACTGTGGCAATGAATTTGACTTTGTTTGACAGCAAACCACGGGCAACAGGTAGAAACTTAGCCAATAACTCCGTGCGTTCTGCGTCCGCTAAACTGCTTACCTTTGGGCCACCAAAAGTCATTTCACCCTTGTCATGCTGTTCAATATAGCGCGCTGCGGTTTCAATCACCCAAAGTGATGTTTCATAACAGCTTTTACTTTCACTATTCCAGTTTGTATGGCCATGCTGCCCCAGCAAGATACCGACACTATCCGGTTTGTCTGCATAGGCTTGCTCACAAACCTTTGCCGCTTCCCATCCTGGACGCATCCATGGCACGTATGCCATTTTGCCACCCCAGATCGTTTCGGTTAATGATTCCTGATCTTTACACGAGGCAACCGCGATTACGGCATTGGGATGCAAGTGATCGACATGTTTATCAGCAATCATTGAATGTAATGGTGTATCGATCGAAGAAGCACGTGGATTAAGACAAAAATTACAGTGCTTATACATGCCAATCATGGCATCTTCGCCTGCCGATTTATAACCCGTTTCAGGCTGCTTCTGGTAGGTTTCGTCGAGCGCTTCCAGCTTGCCCTGATATAAAGAAGAAAAGTTTTCCGCCTTTGCCGTGCGTAAATCACCACCAGAACCCTTTACCCATAACACTTCAACATTTTCACCGGTCAAAGGATCAATTTCCATTAACTTAGCTGAGGTGTTACCACCACCGGTATTGGTAATACGTTGGTCAGCACCGAGTATGTTTGAACGATAGACCAAACTTTCTAATTCTGTTAACTCATCGGCAACGGCATCATCCCAACTGTAGTTAACGTGTCTAAAATCATTTTTCTGGCTTTGCATCAGTTTTGTCTCTCCATTTTGACAGACTTAAGCGAGTTATTATTAATAAATGCCATACTACCGACCTAACGAACACAGTCAAGCATTAATAATCAAATTCAATCATTAAGTGTCAGAAGCATCCTATCTGAATGATATTTGCACGAAACTTCCAGCAAAAAAAAGCACCGCTAAGCGGTGCTTTTTGAATGAATTAACCATCTGAATCGTTAATCCGCAAACTGCCTGACCAGATTTCCTAACGTTTCTTTCGCGTCCCCAAAAATCATTCGACAATTAGGTTTAAAGAAAAGTGGGTTATCGACTCCGGCAAAACCGGTAGCCATGCCTCTTTTTAATACAAACACATTTTTTGCAAGATCGGCATTAATCACAGGCATGCCGTAAATAGGGCTGCCTTTTAGCTCTCTGGCTGCCGGGTTAACAACGTCATTGGCGCCAATAACGATTGCCACGTCATAACCTTCGATTCTAGGGTTTACCTCATCCATTTCGAACAATTGCTCATAGGAGACATCCGCCTCAGCCAATAATACATTCATATGACCAGGCATACGCCCGGCAACAGGATGAATCGCATAAGACACTTCGGCACCATTACTCTCAAGTAACTCCTGCAGTTCCTTCATCGTGTGTTGGGCCTGCGCCACCGCCATTCCATAGCCGGGAATTACCAAAACCGATTGGGCCGCTTCCAGAACATAGTAAGCATCATCAGCGGAAAGAGGCTTTATTTCCCCTTCAATTTTCATATCGCTGGATTGTACCGCTTGAAAACCTGACGTCATTACATTCATGAGGGAACGATTCATCGCTTTACACATGATATTGGTCAGGATAATGCCACTCGCGCCTACCAGCGCACCAGCGACAATCAGAAGGTTATTTTCTAATGCGAATCCCGCGGCACAAGCTGCAAGGCCGGAGTAGCTATTTAGGAGTGAAATAACCACTGGCATGTCAGCACCACCGATTGGCAAAACCAGCATAACCCCCATCAACAGCGCAAGTCCGATGGCTAAATAATGCCAGGTCGCAATTTCTGGCTGCGCACAAATTAAAACCGCACTAAGCAAAATACCTAACAATAGTGCGATGTTGGCAAAGATCTGGCCCTTAAAAGCGATAGGTCGTCCAATCATGCGCTCACTCAGTTTAGCCCAGGCAACAATACTTCCTGAAAATGTAATTGCACCGATAAGCAATGCAACAAAACTGACTAAAATGATAAATACGGACAGGTTTTCACCTCCCACCAGCGTCGCATAAGCAACCGCAAGACTAGCCAAACCACCGATACCATTAAATAACGATACCAATTCTGGCATCGAGGTCATGGCCACTTTCCGGGCCGCAATCACCCCAAGAATGGAACCAATAACAAAACAAACCAGAATCAATTCAAAGGAAATAATCTGCTGATCAAGCAAGGTTACGATAACCGCGACAAACATTGCTAATGCCGACAATAAATTGCCTTTTCTGGCCGTCGACGGATGGCTGAGAAGCTTTAATCCAAAAATAAATAGGGTGGCACTGAGAACATAAACAAAATTTATTATTATTGAGTAATCGGTCATGATGATCCCTTAACGCTTTTTGAACATGGCTAGCATGCGGTCGGTAACCATGTAACCACCAACGACATTAATGGTGGCTAACAATACTGCGGCAGCACCAAGCCAGGTTGCCCATTCTTCATAGCCTTTGCCAGCGATACTGATAGCACCCAACACTGTAATTCCGGAAATCGCATTGGCGCCAGACATTAGCGGCGTATGTAACGTCGCAGGGACTTTACGGATTAATTCAAAGCCAACAAATATTGCTAACATTAAGATAAATAAAAGGTATATAGCTGTCATGACATACTCCCTACAGGTTCAGCTTTCGCGGTAATGTTTTCTCCCGACGTAGTAATTGATGGCTTGGGAGGAATCGATTCTTGAGCCATGTTAAGTTCAAGGCAATGATTTTGAATTAACGTATTTACAATATTTCCAGCATGTGTGATCACGGCGTTGGCCTGAATATCATCTTCCAGTTCAACGGCAAACAATTGCTGTTCTGCAGACCAAAACTCATTAACTAAATTAAACAGGTTATTGGCATACATTTGCGAAGCATTGTAAGCAACATCATTGGTCCAGTTTCCAGTGCCGATGATAGTTACGCCATTGATCAATGTATAATCGCCAGGGATGGAACCTTCAACATTACCACCACTTTTTGCTGCCATATCAACGACCACCGATCCTGGCTTCATTCGCTCAATGGTTTGCTTATTAATTAATCTAGGCGGTTTTCTTCCAAATAATTGCGCCGTGGTGATTACAATATCAGAGTCGATAATGCATTTTTCCTGCTCTGCCTGTTGCCGGGCCAACTGCTCCGCTGTCAATGCTGTCGCGTAACCTTGATTGGTCTGGCCGGTTTCGCCCAGATCAATTTCCAAAAATTTAGCGCCTAAAGAACGTACCTGCTCGGCCACCACACTGCGGGTATCAAAAGCCGTAACGGTAGCTCCCAGCCGTTTTGCCGTAGCTATCGCTTGTAAGCCCGCAACACCGGCACCAATAATAAAAACTTTCGCCGGTTTAATCGTGCCGGCAGCGGTCATCATCATAGGCAGAATACGGTTTAACTCTGACACCGCTTTCGCGACCATAACATACCCTGCCAGACTCGCTTGTGAACTTAAGGCATCCATTTTCTGACAACGAGTCGAACGCGGGATCATCTCCATACTGATGCTGGTAACATTATGTTTTTTTAAACATTGCACGTAACTCACATCATTAAATGGGTCTAAGAAGCTCACCACAACGTTACCATTGAGATAGCGCAGTTGCGATTCTGGTAGCTTATCAACGGTCAATACAAGATCGGCGTTTGTTAATAGCTCCTGTCTACTTTGTACGACCGTCGCACCGGCATCGGAATATTCCTGATCGCTGATGTTCAGTCTTGCACCAAATCCTTGCTCAATGTGAACTTGTGCCCCCATTAGACAATAGGCTTTGACGTTTGCAGGTAACAAAGAGCAACGCTTTTCGGTAATTAATGTCTCGCAGGGAAACGCTATTATTGACATAACAATTCCTAAATTTAAGGTGTAACATTCCTGGTTACTGATTTGAGCACCAGCGCAAAAATAAAGTTTAAAACCAGTTGACCGCGATAATGGGACAGATGCATATCAATGATCAGTCCCTATCCATCCAAAGTAGGATTATTTCAGGTCAGCAACGGTAAGGTGATCCATGTCGTCGAATTCCTGATTTTCGCCACCCATAGCCCAGATAAAGGTATAGTTGGTGGTACCAACGCCACTATGAATCGACCAGCTTGGTGAAGCGATTGCAACTTCTGGTTCCAATGACAGTGAGCGCACTTCTTTAGGCTCACCCATCAAATGGAAAACACGTTCATCGACAGGAAGGTCAAAGTACATATATATTTCGGTACGACGAAAATGCGTATGCGGTGGTTTGGTGTTCCAAACACTACCCGGTTTCAATTCCGTTATCCCCATTACCAATTGGCAACTGTCGACCAACCCTGGACGGATTGATTGAAAGATGGTGCGCTCATTGGATGTCTGTTGCGACCCTAAATCAATTGACTGGGCCGCTTCCTTTGGCACATGCACGGTTTTGGTTACTCGATGTGCGGGATAAGACACCAAATAAAACTTTGCAGGTGCATTTTCATCTGCGGAGAAAAACTCAACATCTTTGCTTTCTTTGGCGATATATAAACTATCTTTGTTGGCCATTGGGTAGGAAACACCATCTACCGTAATCGTGCCATTGCCACCAATATTGATGACGCCAGCCTCGCGTCGTTGGCAAAAATAATCGGCGGCAAGTTCTTTGTGAGTGGGTAAGACAATGCTCTGGCTGGTAGGCATAATCCCGGCAACAACACCACGATCCACATCGGTATAAGTCAGATTGATCGCACCTGCGCTAAATAAAGGTTTGGTCACAAACGCTTCACGTAGCTCGTCATTACGCATATTTTTGTAGCTTCTGATATCTGCAGAAAACATAAAGTCCATAAGAACTCCTTAACTCTGATTGTTAAATTGAATTTGAGCTAGCGTTAGCGAGCCATCCAGCCGCCATCAACTAGCATGATGTGGCCATTCATATAATTAGACGCATTACTGGCCAAAAAGACCGTTGCTGGGCCTAAATCATCCGGCTTGCCCCATCTGCCCGCTGGGATTCGAGCCGATATGCTGTCAAATCGCTCTTGATCCTGGCGCAGATTGAAGGTGTTATCGGTTTCAAAATATCCTGGGGCAATGGCATTCACCTGAATACCAGACTGAGCCCACTCATTCGCGAGCGCCTTGGTGATTTGTGCCACTCCACCCTTGCTCGCGGCATAAGCTGGAACGGTAATACCACCGGAAAAACTCAATAACGACGCGATATTGATAATTTTTCCTGATCCTTGTTTAAGCATGTGTTTACCGGCTTCGCGGCAAAATCGAAAAACGCCATTGAGGTTAACGTTAATCACCTCTTCCCAATCTTCATCACTGAATTCATGAGCAGGAGATCGCTTGATTGTCCCCGCGTTATTAACAAGAATGTCAATTTTTCCGAATTCGGCGACGGTGTCATTAATGACTTTCTGGATTTGCGCACCATCGCCCTGATCGCAACCAAGCCCGATATGCTTGATTCCTTTGGCACTTAACATATCGGCCGTTGCCTGAACATTTTCCGGCTTTGAGCCTACGGCAACCACCGTAGCACCTGCTTCACCTAAGGCTATCGCCATCGCCTGCCCGAGGCCTCTGCTGGCACCAGTTACGATTGCAACTTTGCCTTCCAAGCCAAACTGAGATTGTAAATATTCGTGCATAAAATTGATTCCTGAATGTTATTCAACTGAACTAAATAAGGCCCAGCAATTTCGGTAAAAATTCGCTGATTGCCGGGAACATGGTCACCAACACAAGCGCTAAAATCATTGCCACATACAAAGGCAAAATTGGTTTAATAATCTCACTGATACCCACCTTACCGACGCTACAGCCAACAAATAGAACACTACCCACAGGTGGCGTACATAAACCTATCGATAGGTTTAAAATCATCATAATGCCAAAGTGCAGCGGCGAAATTCCTAACGACTCAGCGACCGGCAAAAAGATAGGCGTGAAAATTAAGACAGCTGGTGTCATATCCATAAACGTGCCAATGATCAACAACGTCAAATTTATGATCAGCAGAATCAACAACGGATTCTGTGACAAGGTCAACAACACGTTACTGATAGATTGCGGGATAGTTTCATAGGACATCAGCCACGACATTGCAGAGGATGCGCCGATTAACAACATTACAATTGCTGTTGTTAATACCGATTTTATTAATATCGGATATAAGTCTTTGAGCTGCAGTTCTTTGTAGAACACCAAGGATAAACACAGTGAATATAAAACCGCTATTGCACCGGCTTCGGTAGGGGTAAACACACCTGCGATGATGCCGCCAATAATCAGCACTATCAAGAACAGACTCGGAATTGCTCCAAATAGCGACGGCCAAAAGGGCTCAATGGTTTGTGCTGACACAGGCGAAATGTTATGTCGCTTCACATAAATCACCGCACCTACGATGAGCAACAAGGTAACCAAAAGTCCTGGCAGATATCCGGCAATAAATAGCGCGGCAATCGACACACCACCACTTGCCAGAGAATAAATAATCAAAATATTGCTGGGCGGGATCAACATCCCGGTAGTCGCCGCAGTAACGGTTACGGCGGTGCTGAATGACTTTTTATACCCTTCTTTTTCCATCGCCGGGATCATAAAACCGCCGATCGCCGACGTTGCAGCGACCGCTGAACCAGAAATGGAACCAAACAGCGCACAAGAGATAACGTTGACTATCGCCAGGCCGCCGGGTAATCGCCCCACTAAGACCTTAGCAAAGACGATCAGCCGATGTGCGATCCCACCCTGGCCCATTAAAAACCCCGATAAGATAAAATACGGGATTGCTAACAGTGCAAAGCTATCGATACCCGCAACCAGTCGCTGAGCTATGGTGGTCAGCGCCGGTAGCGAATCAATGGTCGCCACCATAGTGACCAGCGTCGCAAAGATGATTGCCAAAGCAATCGGTAAATTAATCAGTAGTAACAGTGCAAATACACCAAATAGAAGCAAACTAGTCATTGGCGTTACCCTCACGGTGATCAACGCTCACTTCCCGCCTCAAAGAAGGCGCGTGATGGTCAGCATAAATAAAGAAAAACAGGCTATAGATAAGAAACAACACTCCACTTAACGGCAGCACTGAGTAGATTGCCGCCATCGGTACATTAAGTACCGGTGAGTTTTGCCCCAACGACCAGGTCAGAGAAACTAAATTGCTGCCACCGACAATAAGAACCAATATTGCGAATATCGCGACCAGAAGACAACAAAATCGATACAAGGTAATGGCTTTTTTCGGCGGTAAATTTCTGACCAACAAATCGAACCCGAGATGACTGTGCAGGCGATAGGCATAAGCACCCCCGAGTAAACTGACCCAGATAAGTAAAAATCGTGCCATTTCTTCTGTAAACGAACTCGGTTGTGGCAAAATAAATCGGGTTAACACCTGCCAGGTTACGACAAGAACGAGCAGTGTCATCATCACCGCAAGTAGTCCCCTTAATAAGGTATTAATCACCTCTATACTGAGGTCTAACCATTTCATTGCAATGCTCCCAACGCTTTAATGTCATTCACAAGCTCGCCGAGCGGCTGCCCCTGTAACTGTTGATACATGGGTTGTACGCTGTTCTGAAACAGGGTTTTATCCGCGACAAGTACTTCAACACCAGCTTCCTGGATTTTTTGCAATGACATTTTTGTCGATTCGGCCCACAGTTCTTTTTGGTAATGAGTCGCCCGTGTCATTGCCTCATTAAGCCAGTGACGTTGCTGCTCTGAAAGTTTGTTCCACAAATGTGTACCGATAATGATAATGTCTGGAATCGATGTATGTTCATCAAGAAGAAAGTACTTACTTACTTCGTAATGCTTAGAATAAAAGAAGCTTGGCGGATTATTTTCCGCACCTTCGACAATGCCCTGTTGTAATGCGGTATAAAGTTCCCCCCAACTCACCGGCGTTGCTGCACCACCGATCGTATTCACCATGTCGACAGCAGACTGACTGTTCATAACCCGTATTTTTAAACCATTTAAGTCGGCTGGCTGTTCTACTTTTTTGGCCGTTGTATAAAAACTACGACTGCCTGCGTCAAAATAACCCAGACCTTTAACCCGATATTCCAATCCCGCATCTAATAACGCTTTACCAATATCACTGTCTAAGGTTTTCCAATAATGTGCTTGGTCATTAAACAGGTACGGCACACTAAACACCTTCATCTCAGGTACAAAAGCTTCAAGAGAACTGGCGGATACCTTGGTCATCCCGAGCGTGCCAATCTGCAAAAGTTCGATAATTTCCCGCTCCGAACCCAACTGACCGGAAGGATAGATCTCTAAACGCATTTGACCAGATGATATCGTTTGAAGTTGCTGATCCATGTACTGCAGGGATTTGTGCACGGGATGTTGAATGTCCAGACCATGAGCCAAGCGAATGGACACATTGGCTTGATGATCTTGTCCGCAGCCACTCAAAACCAGCGCCAAAGCCAAAATCAGGTGAGATGTTATATTTTTAATCATCACGCCAAGTCTCCGGGTTGTAAGGGGATGCCTTTATCAATAATTGCCCCTTTATGCATGATCACCACCCCGGCGCAATGTTGCGCATCGGTTATGCAACCTTCAAGCGGTTTACCCTGCATTCGCGCTGCCAGATATGCGCCATTAAAGGAATCGCCTGCCGCGGTCGTATCCAGCGGTTTAACGACGTTTGGTAGCGGTACAAACACGTATTGTTGCTGGTGATACGCCGTACAGCCTTGTTCGCCATTCTTGACGACCAGCTCACAAACACCCTTACTAATCCAGCGCTCCATACAAGCTTCAACCTGGTGTTCACCATATAAAGCGATTTCATCTTCAAGACTGATTAGCGCGATATCGGTATTTTCCATCATCGATTGATAGGCGTGAATTGCATCGGCCTGAGAATGCCAATTACGTGGACGATAGTTGTTATCAAACACCACCCGGCCACCGTTTAAGCGGTAGCGCTTGAGAAACGCAAACAGCGTTTCCCGATCCGCATCTGAATATATCGAAAGCGTAATGCCGGTAAGGAACAGTAGCGGGTAATCCATCAATATGGTGAAAATATCCGGGGCAATGGTAAGTAATTCCCGCGCTGGCGCAGTGTCACGCCAGTAATGAAAATGACGTTCTCCGTGGTCATCATTTTCGATAATGTATAAACCTGAATTTGCTCCAGCACGCGTGATAACGTTATTAACGCCGACTCCTTCCTTTTGCCACTCCGCCTTCATTTGTGCACTGTATAGGTCATCTCCGATGGCGGTAAAATAATCGCAACGTCCACCGCTGCGACTCAAATAAATAGCGGTGTTTAGCGTGTCTCCGCCAAAGCCCATTTTATAATGACCATCCGGTTGTTGACTCAGCTCCACCATGCATTCACCCAGGATTGCTACTTCCACTCTACATCCTTAATCTTTCTTTTTATTTTCTGACAATCGTCAATGCGAGCTTTGCTCAACCCTATCTATGTCCAAACCTACGTTGCGTAACCTTGACTGTTGCTTAACCCAACTAAGGCACGTGAGTATAAGATGAAAAAATATCACCTTGAGGCATTTTAACCACGGATGGCATGATTGTAAATGAGCGGAATCGATTATTTATGAGCGCTAGTTATTTAATTCGTGAAAAGTCTTAGGCTGAAAGCGTGCCAGATATAAATGTTTATTCTTCATCAATTCAGTTTGTTAACAATCGGTTGATTTTATCTCGCGTTAATGACGCCTAAAGCCAAGCTGTCACGCCATTTTCAAAAACGCAGAAAGCAATCAATAACTGTCTTTAACAATCAAATAATGTTATATTGACGGGTAATTGCTCACAATGGATTTTGCCGATAGAATATGACCAGACAAAAAGCAACCAGCGACACCTCAGGACAGGGTTTACCAATGTTAGAAAAGCATAGGCAGCAACTTATTAAGGACATCTTGGATCAAGAGCAATTTGCCAGTGTCCGCAGTTTGACCGAAAAGCTAAATGCGTCGGAAGCAACTATCAGGCGTGACATTACCAAAATGTCCCAACGCGGTGAAATCAATAAAATTCGCGGTGGCGCGGAATCCATAAATGGTGAGCCGAAAAAGAAACACCTTTCCAGCTCGGCGTTCATTGTCGATAAAACCAAGCGCGCGCAGACGAAAAAGTTGATTGCCAAAAGGGCCGTCGAACTGTGTGCAGACGGTGATTCAATCATCATAAACGGTGGTAGTTCCACATATATGATGGGTGAATTTTTGTCAGACATGCACCTCAACATTTTAACAAACTCATTCGTGCTGGCCAGCTACATTACCGAAAATAGCGATAGCCAGGTTACCCTGCCCGGCGGTGAAATTTACCGTGAGCAAGGTATTATTCTTAGTTCCTATGAAAAAGACAGTACCGAGAATTACCATGGTACCATGATGTTTATGGGTACTCCTGGTATCGGCAAGTTTGGTGTGATGGAGTCCGATCCTCTACTAATAAGATCAGAACAAAAACTGAAAAAACAAACTGAGAAACTGGTGATTCTTGCGGATAGCTCAAAAGTAGGCAAACGCAGTAATTTTATTCTGTGCCCATTGCAAGAAGTTGATATTTTGATCACCGACTCTAAAGCGGATCCGGAATCGGTCCGTTATTTTGAAGAGCAAGGGATTGAAGTTATTTTGGTGGAAGCGGCTGATGATGAGTAGCAATAAGGCGCGATTACATCTGTGATGTCAACGCGACTTTCTTGGCAAAACGCCAACGCTTGAAAAACAAGAGTTACATTAGTTGAAAAAACTTCCACTAAAGTAACTCTTTTTTATTGCCCTAAGCACGCAAGGGCTGATGACCAAGTTCTATCTGTTGTAACCACTGGCGCTTGTATTCATTCAAACCCGCAACCTTAGTATGTCCGGCATCCTGAATATCAATCTGTCCCTCGGCATTTTGCCAATCCGTAAGGTATGCGGCGCCAAGTACAGTGCCGGTTGAATCTGAAGAAAGATAAACGTTTTGCTCACGTCGGAGTTGGTTTAATAAACTGCACAATAATGGGTTTTTAAGGAAAGCCCCTTCAATATAGACGTTTCCTCTGGCTTGTAGCATCGTTAATTGGTAATCAATCATCAACGCACTATACAAGGTAGCCAGAGCAATGCCGCTAATTTTTTCTAATGGCCCTGAAAACCCTGAAGGATGGCCACCAAAAGGTCCACTACCCTGACTAAAGTCCGGTAAAGCAAACACCTGCTCAGTGATAACCTGTTGAATATCCGCTTCCGTAAATTGCTCACCCAGCCATGATCCGGCTTGCTCACAAATCCGTTCAAATTCACGACCTCCCATAAACCTGGCACAAGCCACGGGCGTTCCTAACGCGTCAATATTTGCCAACATATCCTTGTCATGGCGCAACGAATTCAATGGCACGTTAGAGGCCATCAGAATTGTCCATGTACCTGTGGAAACCACGGTAAAAGGCGCATCTTTTTGCGTCATTCGATAGCGTAAAAAGCTCGCATTGCTGTCATGCAGGCCATTAAACACCTGACACCCGGGTTGTACCCCTAAGTGCTCGGTTAGTTCCGGCGTTACCTGACCGCAATTGAACCAGGCATGATGCAATGGTGGAAAAAGATCCCTGATTTGCAACGTATCAACCAGACTGGAAAAGTCGTCATCTTGTAAAGACCATAGGTCGGTATGACAACCCAATGATGTTATCTCCGAACTCAAATGTCCGGTAAGTCGCCAAACCCAGTATTGGGGATACATCAGTATATCGGTGGCGGTTGAAAATGGCTGCGGAAACTGCCGCTGCAACCAATATAACTGTCGCCCTAAGTTTAATCCTGCTGGCAACATCGGTGAGTAGGTAGTATCAAAATCAGGCCTGAGGTTTTCATAGTCAGGAGTCTGCTCATAGATGCTGTCATATTCATAGTCCAAAATCGGCAACACCAAACCACTGTCCCCCGAGTTTTCTCGGTTTACTAATGCGGCGGTCGCACCATGGGTGGTAATCGTCATTTTCTCGATAGGATATTGCGCCGATGCCGCGCGGATTGTTTCGCACAGCCATTGCCAGATAGCGTCCGTATCTAAGCTAGGGTAGTCCCCATCGGTATTGACTTTATTGGTCATTTGCCTCGCAAATTCAGGTTCAAAGCGCTTGTTAAGAACATGAATCTTTACATGGGTTTTACCGATATCGATGATCAGTGTATGGTGATTATTGTCATTATTCATAATTAGTAAATTTCAGCTGCGCCTTATCATTGCTCGGCAGAATTGCGCCAGGAAGATTCAACTCCCGGAACGGTTAAATCAGATCGTTCACCAGCAATACAATTAGCTCTTTAGGGCCATGAGCACCAAACGCCAATGTTTGTTGGATATCCGCGGTCTTCGACGGTCCGGAAATCAACAATACATTCGTGGGCATCTGTGCTTGCCACTGATTGTTGTGGATCAACGTCGCGAAGTTTGCATGTAAGGTGCTCGCATAGGCAACCACAATATGAACCGGTGGAATTAAAGATAGCGTCCGTGGTTCGCTCGCTGAAGGCCAGAGCACAAGCGTGCCGGTTTCGGCAATGAGCCAACGACTGCTACTAATACTGGCCGGCATGTCATAGAACATCTCTTGCTTACAATCCGCCAGATGCGAGTCATAGATACTGAGTTTTAGCGTTTGCTCCGGTGCAGAGTCCAGTGTGGCCTGCAATGGCTCGGCTAACACAGAGCCTTTCCCGCACAGCAGTTTTTCAATACCGCGTTCACGTAACTGATTGATTGCTACTTGATACACATTCTCTGCAGAAACGGAAATCACCTGGGCATGATTGGCCTGCAGATGTTCGACAAAATTTTCTAACATGTCAGCAACCGGCAATTGCGGGTAACAAAAGCCTTTTTCAGCAGGTAATTTACTATAGTCCGCACCCTCTACCTGTTGTTTTAGCTTATTTAAAATCGACGTTCTCGCGGCCTGGGAGCGTTCAAAAATATCCATTACCATCTTTAGCCTCTTGGTTGTCGCGCTTGTATGCGTTCGTGCAATGTTTTGGGTGCAAGTTGCGGGGCGCTGCGAACCTGAGTCCAAACACCTAACTTAGATGGCAGCAAGCCTCTCAACCGTGTCGCAACCCACATCGAAAAACGATACATACCCTGATGTTTGTGAATAAAAGACCAGATCTTCCAAATCGTTGCTTCCATAGGTTTACGGTTGCTACCGGCACCTTTAAGCTCATCAGGCGAGCCGGAATGCACCTTAACGCTTTCAGTTCTTAGTCGCTGTAAAATTTTAGGGATAGGTATTTTTACCGGACAGACCTCGCCACAAGCTCCGCAAAGTGAAGAGGCGGTAGGTAAATCTTTGGTCGCTTCTAAACCAAGCATATGTGGCGATATGATTTTTCCAATGGGTCCCGGGTAAACCGTACCATAAGCGTGCCCGCCGATTCGGGTATACACAGGACAATGATTCATACAAGCACCGCAACGAATACATTGTAGGGTTTGACGTAACTCTTCGTCAGCGAATGCTTGACTGCGACCATTATCAAGAAGTACCAGATGCACCTCTTCAGGCCCATCCTTTTCATCAGATTGGCGCGGCTTGGTGATCATATTGAAATAGGTGGTGATGGCCTGACCCGTTGCACTGCGAGTGAGCAAGCTAAGTAATGGCGGCACATCCTCTAACAACTCAACGACTTTCTCGATGCCGGTTAAAGCGATATGCACATTGGGCACGGCACTGGACATTTGCCCGTTACCTTCGTTTTCAACCAGGCACAGGGTTCCGGTCTCCGCAACAGCGAAATTCACACCGGTGATACCCACATCTGCATGACAGAATTTATCGCGAAGAATACGACGACCTTCCCCAATGAGCGCATCAACATCTGTGGTGTAATCAAAACCATCAATATGTTTATCGAACAGATCTGCTACTTGCTTTTTATTCTGGTGGATGGCTGGCATGATGATATGTGATGGGTGCTCATGTGCTAACTGCACAATATACTCTCCCATATCCGACTCCAGAATTTCCATATCCCTTGCGTGTAGATAGTCATTTAATGCCGTTTCTTCGGACACCATCGACTTACCTTTAACAATGTGTTTACCATTTTTGCTGGTGATGACTTGCGCAATAATTTCATTAGCATCAGTAATGGTTTCCGCCCAATGCACATGAATACCATTGGCCTGTAAATTACTTTCAAGCTTTTCCAACAAATACGGCAACTTAAGCAAAGCGCGCTGTTTGATTAGCTTACATTGATTACGCAATGTCTCCAGTTCGTCGTCACTGGGAAAAGACGCGGCACGTTTTGCCATTAAGTAATTCATCGCGCCATGAAAATTTTCTCTTAACTCGGCGTTAGCTAAATCTTTTTTTACATTTTGGCGAAACGCACGGGCGGTTTCGGCATATTTACTTTCTGACTGCTCAGGTTCCTGAATTTTAACTGTCATTATCCGTTTCCCCGGCTTTTTTCCCTGCGGTTCTTGCTAATAAATAGCTGGCAATATGTTCACCACGCAATGGTTGCTTTTGATACTCCAGAGCACCATTGATGTTCATCAAACAGCCCCAGTCGGCACTGACAAACCTTACGACATCGGCATCCACTAAGCTGGCAGACTTATCAGCCACCATCGCCGCGGAAATATCGCCATGCTTCACAGCGAAGGTACCGCCAAAACCACAGCACTCTTTTTCCTGTTTGTGGATGACGAGTTCGACATTATCGAGTTGGTTGATAAGACTGGCTCCGGTGATATGAACCCCCATTTCGCGGCGTGCTGCACAGGAGGTGTGCATCGCGACTTTTTCCGGTTCGCCGTTATCCGTCAATTTTATTTTCAGTACATGAACTAAAAATTCGGTAAATTCAAAAATTCGCTCACAAAACGCCTCGATACCCGGCTCGCCTTTTAATAGCTCCGGATAATGATGACGCATCATGCCACCGCAGGAACCTGAAATAATGACGATGGGAATATCCAAAGGGAATTGCGCGATTTGCTGTAACGCGACCGACTTGGCTTGTTGCTGATAGCCAGAGTTATAGGCTGGTTGCCCACAACATGTCTGACCTTGTGGAAAGATCACGTCAATACCTTGCTGCTCAAGAAATTCAATCGCATCAATACCAGAATCTGGAAAGAGGACGTCAGCCAAACAGGTTCCGTATAAATATACTTGTTTTGGTTTGTTAGGATAATGTCGAAGATGCTGGCTATTAAGTTCAGTCATGATGTTCTCAAGCAAGGCGTTAATTAATTGAGCAAGCATAAATCATCAATTCATGCCTGCTCTGACTCGTACCCCAAAGGGTCACAATACCAATGTGAATCGTTTATTTTAAAGCTGGCTTTATCGTAGCTTCACAGTCGGAGTGCACAGTTTCCTGTTGCTGCTTTGATTGTGCCAGATACGCATAAGTAGCCGTAATAAAATAGATCAGTGTTGGCGCGATTAACCAAGTCCGAATTGTTTCAATATCTTGATTTACATAAGACATTACACCCAGATATACACAACTCGCCAACGCCGCCCAGGCAAGGTATTTTGCAAACTTAACTAACGAAGATTGCTTATTTTTAGCGACGTTTTGAGCAGAAACCGGCGAGCTTAAATATGCGGATTCTTTTTCTTTTCGCTCTAATTCTGCTTGTTCGGCAACCCTGGCTTCAGGGTACGTCTCTTTCGCCCCCATTGCTGATGCTAACCCAAGGTAAAGCACCGTTGAAAAAATCCACAATGGGATCAAAATGAAAAACAAGTGTAATAACCCCGTCTGTTCGACAGCGATACCCGCAACCATAGATACAACCCAGGTGATGACAGCCGCGAGATTGGTTGTATTGCCCTTATAGGATGACCAATAACGGGTTAAACCCATTTTGGGAAAGAGCCAATGCTCGGCGACAATAATTGCGCCAACAGGTGCCAATAGAAGCCCCATATACCCGACAAAGCCTAACAAGCCAGAAAAGACAAACGGTGAACAGGCGATAATGGTGGTTATAATACCAACGACAATTGTTACTCGCGTCCGGCCCCACGCATGATTTAGTGAGCTAAAGGCTAATCCGGCACGGTAAATCGTCGGGTTAGAGGTTGTCCATCCTGCGATAATCACCGCTAAAATACCGGTTGCACCCAAGGCTTGATATGCGACTGAACCCGGGTCTATCGCGGTAATGCTGGTTTTCAATAAAATTGCAGCACCGGCCCCCATGATACCGGCACAAATCCATGCCATGTAATGACCAATAAACATCCCCAGGGCCGAGAAGTAACCATATTTCGCTTTCTTGGCAAAGCGTAATAAGGTCATGTCACCTAAACTACCATGCATCGCTAAATTCGCGACCCAGGCAAAAGCGACGACATGCCAGATGCCAATGTCGCCGTCGGTATCTTTCCAGATAGATTCACTGGCAACGGTAAGAAAATCAGAAAAACTATTAATGCTGTCAACACTCGCTGTAGCAGCAACCGTAGTGGGCAACATTACAAAAGCCCCCACCAAAAACATTAATATCATCCAAGGCGCACACACTTCGGCAAAAGCCGCGAGTTTTTCAAAGCCTTTTACTGCCATATAAACGACAACGGCGCCAACGCCGAGCACGACCAGGACAAAACGTAAGTCTGTTGGAAAGTAGCCTACCTGATCCGGTATGCCAAAGAGTATTCGTACCGCCGAAGCCGATACCGTAATCATTGCCCCTGCGAGCACACAAAATAAAATCCCGTTGACTACACTATACAATTTTATCGTGCCTGGACCGGCGATTTTTTCAAGGTAAGCGTATAAAGTGAGTCGGGTATCCGTAGCAATAGGTGCCGTCACTAATCCCCATGTGAGTACCGCCAATAAGTTTCCTAATAACAAACCCAATAAGACATCTATTGCACCGACGCCCCAAGATACAAACAAAGCACCAATAACAAATTCAGTACCGGCAACATGCTCCCCTGCATAACTTGCCGCGAATGTTTTCCCACCCTGTAACTTGTCTGGTGTAATTGGCTGAGTTTCGAATTCTTCTGCTGTTGACATTTAACTTCCTCAATGTTCGACAGTTTTATTGTCTGTCGTATTTTTATAATTATTTTTCTGGTGTGTATCACTAGATACACATAAAGATGCCGAAGCACCTTTATGATGTGAGTTTATGACTTAACGCGTACCTTAAACGATGCCTGAACCGTTACCGCCACTATTAGGACGTTCACGGCCAGCCTGAGCCCGGTAGCCCGATGCTCGATACACAGCGATGGGATCAATCGCCCCACCTCGGTTAAAACGTGCCATCTCAAGAATTGGTGACACATCCGTCGTAAAGGCTTTCTTTAACGTGTTACTCGCCATCAACGCATCATTGTCCTGTTGATAGCCGCTAAGCTTCTTACGATCTACAATCAATGCCGCAACGTAAGAGCGCTGAACACTCGCCGCTGAATTCATCAGACTTTCGATTGGGTCGGTTACGTTGTGCGATTGATCTAACATATAGTTCGGTCCGAAACCTTCCTGGTTACGGTATTGCGCATCGACAAGCTCATTGAAAATAAGAAACTGTTGATACGGATGTAAACTGCCACTATCTAAATCATCATCACCATATTTCGAATCATTAAAGTGGAAACCACCCAACTTTTTAAACTGGATCAAACGAGATACGATCATTTCAATATTAACGTTCGGCGCATGGTGCCCTAAATCCACCAGAGATTTGGCCTGTGGCCCTAACTCCATCGCCGCAAGAATGTTACTGCCCCAATCCTGAATAATGGTTGAGTAGAACGCAGGTTCAAACATCTTGTGTTCAATGTGCAATTCCCAATCACTCGGCAGACCTGCATAAATCTGCTTCATGCTGTCAAGATAACGCTCAAACGCACTTTGAAAATGTTGTTGACCCGGATGGTTAGAGCCATCACCCACCCAAACCGTTAACGTTTTGGAACCTAAGGCTTTACCCCATTCAATACAATCTAAGTTGTGCTGAATCGCCAAATCCCGTGATTCCGCGCGGGTGTTGCTTAAACTACCGTATTTAAAACTATGCGCTTGGCCCGGTTGATCCTGAAACGTGTTGGAGTTAATCGAATCCCATTTCAGGTTTAAGCTGTCCGAGGTTTGCTTTAATTCCGTAAAGTCATCCACTTTATCCCAGGGAAAATGTGGCGATACTCGCTCGGTACACTGTGATAAGTCATTGATAACCGCGCTATCTTCCAGCTTTTCCCAGATATTGCGCGGCTCACCTTCGCCAGGAAAGCGTGCAAAACGGGTACCACCGGTACCGGTACCCCAGGAAGGCACCGCAATTTGAAATTGCTCGGCTTTGGCGGTGATATCTTCAATATTGATATCGTCACGGGCTAATTGATTGCCCAGCGCCTCATAATCTTCTTTTAAAAAGCCTGCTAATTTTGCATTTTCTTCTGCAATAAATGCTTTATCGATACGTTGAGTCATGCTCTTTCCTACTCTTATTCTGCAATTTAGCGTTACAACGCTACGTGTAAGCTAGGTTTACACGGATAACTTATCTGGTCGTTTTACTTAATTTTTTAGCAATTAACAAGTATACCGCTGCACTGTAACCCATGGTATTAAAGACTTTGGGTCATTCTCTTGAGTTTATCCAAGCGATACGCATCTAGGCATTAGCAATCAGATTTCGCTTTCTGCCCGCCCCTGACACCTTGTCAAAACAGCCTTTGCGTTATTAATCAGACCGTTATCAATGCCCTCCGGAGGCTAAGTAACGACACTCTCAGATCAAAACATGACGAAGTATCACCCCACAAATAAACACAGTCAAGCATTTTTGGTCAAATTCAATCATGAGGTATCAGAGACGTCTCTGACGTCGCCTGTTCGTGGTGTGTCACCTTATCTACTGGCAGCTTATTTAGAGCCTTATTTGGCGGCATTAATGTAACGTCAAAATATTTCACTCCGGCGCGACAACAAGTGAATCGGTTATCTGTGCTATCTGCCGGATGATATCCTTACTCGACGCTAATAACTCACCTCGTGCAAGAGTAAAACGCTTGGCAGAGAAATAGAATCATGGGCTCGGTCGCGATTGCCGGATTGACTATGCCAGGATAAGTAAAACTTACTGTCCGTAGATGACGTGTCGCCAGCGCCAATAAAAACATTGTGCTCTAACGGTTTTAAGGCTTTATCGATTAATAAGGCATTCGCCTTTTCGGTAAGCGATTCTATTTCTGGAGGGTAGATATTAACGTCTTCGACCCGAATCGGCGCCAATGTATCAGGGTCTAACACGAACTGCATTACCTGCTCATGTTTTCTGACGATCACCCCTATATTACCGTCGTTACGCAGCGTCGGTGACTGGGGTTTGATTGGAAATTTGCCTAGCGATCCAGGGCCACTAAAATCCCAGCGAAAATCCTGCCAATCACTGATTTGCACCGACTTCCAGTGTTTGCCTTCCTGGCGGGCAACATACATCTGAGTATTGCCTGACGCATCGTATTTGTGATAGCTAATAATTGGACGGCGATCGCGGTCAAAGCCGAGTTTGACATTGCCATTTATCATTCCAGCAAAAGGCGGAACCGGATCAACAACTTCTGTCGCTTTTAAAGTAATGGGTAGCGCTAATGGCTTGCCTTGTGAGTCACTCCAGTGGATTAAATCGGGGCTTTTAGCATAAGAAAGGCTGTGATTGGTTGCGGCATTTGGTGTATTCCGCCATACCCAGATCAAATGAAAATGACCATCTGGGCCTTTAATCGGGCCCTCAAAGTAACCACTCATCTTGCCTTCACCATCAAGAAATGTATTGCCATGAAGGCGCGACCATTTTTGCGCTTGGGAATCATAAATATTGTAGATTTCGTTACCGTTGCCACTACCGCCATCGCGATATTTTAAAATCAGCTGATTGTCTTTATTCAATAGAAATACCGGATAAGTCATCCGTTGTTCCTGAGATAAATTAACCATGGAGGCAACCCGTTTAAGGCTTCTGACCTGCATTGGCACCGTGGTACGAAAGTATTCAATCGCATCGCCATGCATATTTCCCATAACATGCAGGTGCCCGGCAGAATCAAGTTCCATCGTCACATAGTTGTGACTATCCCAGCCTAACCAACTATCAACCTTGTAGTACCGCCAAGGTTTTCCAAGCAGACGGTGAGCAACGGTCATTTGCCGATTGCTGTCGAAATAAGCGACAAACTGATTTTTACCGCGCGTCAGTAAATAAGGTTTGATTCGGTGCCCAGACCAAACATTGTCGATAGCTAGCGATGATAATTGTGATTGACTGTCGCTGGCAGCGTTAGTGGTAACCGTTGCATCGGTGTTCGCTGTACAACCCGCCAGGTTACCAAGCGACAACAACAAGAAAAATGCCAAAACACATTGGTTTGAGGCGGTTATATGGAAGGTGATTTTTCTCATAAATATGTACTTATTGATTAATTTTGCCAAAAAAAATGCGACCAGTAAGTACTGGCCGCATTTAGACTTGTTCTATTTACCCATTGACTGAATAAACACCAATTTATCGAGCAATCTTAATGATTACTCTCTATTGGAACGTATAACTAATATTGGCCGAATAAGTACGACCATCGTAATTAATACGACTTACATTGCGAGCATCTTCACCGACGTATTCATAACGTAATTCATCGGTTAGGTTATAACCTCTAAAGGCCACTTTCAAATTCTTAGTGATTTCATAGGAAGCGGACAAATCCAGCTGTCCACGAGCCTTAACATTCTTTTGGTCTGGACCACCGAATGATGCACCACCGTCGAGTTTGTATTCGTCCCGGTAATTATAAGCTAAGCGGATACTAAATCCGTCGTTCTCATAATAAGTGATCAGGTTATACGAGTTTGGCGAAATACCGATTAAGCCATCGCCTTTATCTTCCGCGCCTTCGTTAAGGGTTTCATTTTCAACATATGAGTAGTTAAGAACGCCGCCCAAACCATTCCACGGATATGGTAAAAAGTCGAGTTTTTGCTGTACCGCTAATTCATAACCGGTTACTTCAATGGTGCTGGCACTATTGTAAAAACGCTTGATGTTAGCAGTTCGGTTGATAATATCGCCATCTTCCTGTTCATAGGGGTCTTGCTGGGTACATATGAAGGTTCCATCAGCAAAATCTTCACGAATCAAATCACCCGTCTGCTGAGTCAACTCTTCAGCATTAGGCTCTCCTGGCATAGGACAAATCACTTCTTCCTGGAATAATCCGGTAATATCTTTTTGGAAGAATCCAATTGAAATTGCACTACCTTCGCGGTTATACCATTCCAGCGATAAATCAAAGTTGTCGGAGGTATAAGGTTCAACGTCACTTTTCGGGAAATCAACGCGTACGCTGTTTTCACCTTCCTGTACCGTCAATACTGGCGTTTGCGCGCGAATATTAGGACGAACTAAGCCCTTACTAAGCGCAAAACGTGCTACCAAATCATCACGTAATTCGAACGCCGCGTTAAACGATGGCAAGACATGATCATAAGAGTTTTCGGTGACCATATCGACAATTCGATATTGATTTCCGTCGTAATATTCCTGCTGTGCACCATCAATGGTCACATCCGTTGTCACATAACGTACACCAAGATTACCCGAGTAGAATACAGAGCCTAACTCACCGGCAAAATCGGCCATCAAATACGCGGCGGTAATTTCCTCAGTGGCGTCGAAGTTAGTTTCCCAACGATCCAACACATTATCGGTATTTCTTTCCGTCCTGGCGATAAAACCGCTGGATGGGATTTCAGTAAACTCATCGGAAATTACCAAACCATCTTGCAGTTGCTCAACAATATAAGCCGTGTCCAGTGTATACCAACCACCTTCAGAGCCGGCGCCACCTGGAATTTTACCGTTAAACCACGGGTTTTGCGATTCAGCTAAAATTTGATCACTTAAAAAGTCACTACCGATATTTGCAACATTGATACCGCCCGATGATGGAGTGTAATCTTCATTTTCAAGTGTTTCAGAAGAGTAACGGCCACCAAAGTGAAGGGTATTTAATACGAATGCATCACCAATAATTTCAAAATCAAATTCTTTATGTAGGTTTAGGTCAATGCTCTCCATATCCCGTTTCGGATTGTCGTGTCGACCTAAGACATAGAAGTCCAGTTTTCTTGGATCTGATACATCACCAACATTGAGGTTTAACGGGTTACCCGTCTTGAAAGCCTGATCATAATTGATGCCTTGCCAGCCATCCATAGATACAAACATATTGTCAAGATTACCCTGACCGGTATCAATAACAGTGGTCACACCGGTAGGTTGAATGGAACCACTGGTGCTTCCCTGTAAACGAAAATCAAAGCCCGTCTGGTTAAATTCGTTTTCAGATTTTGATTTAGACACTATCCCGTCGAACGACCAGTCATTGCCAACATATTCGAAATCGAAAAATGCGCCTTTGGCTTCTTCAAAAAAACCAAAGATACGGTTGGCGGGAACATAAGCCGCATTTTCCAGCGTAACCCGTGAAATGGCATATATCGGCGTACCATCATCACCATAACCGGTTAGAAATGGAACGGTATTAGGATCAGGGATAATCTGCTGTCCGCGCCAGGTTCTGGTACCACGATTTCGAACTTCAGAGCTAACTTGTTCGAAGTTACCATCTTTCAAGTCACGCTTAGTGTAAAGGACATCTAAGCCAAGCTCCCAGTTTTTGGTTGGCTTGAATTCAAGATTACCGGCAACGGATATACGGTCTCCGCGGCTGACTTCTGCGAGTTGTTGTACGGTGGAAGAGGCTTTGACTACCGCATTTTCAGGTAGTAGGCCTTGAGAAACCATGTCCGCTTTCCAGGTGTCATATTCGTCGTAAGTATTGCTATCAACAAACTCTTTACGAGCGAATAACACCGAGTCACGTCGGAAATTTTGATCTGAGTAACCGACTTTCAGCGCGCCGGCGAATACATCTTCAATGAAATGTTTCGAAGCGCTTAATTTAAATTCCGTATCAAAACCGTCTTTTAGATCTTCATAGCGAGTACCGACACTAACCGTATAACGCCCATCAGGTTTGCGCAAAGAGCTTGGTAATTTTTTATCAACAATACCCGCTATACCGCCTTCTTGATGTGCCGCGGTCGGGCTTTTAATCACTGTGACACCATCAAATACGCTGGGGTCGAATGATCCGAAAGGGTTCGGGCTACCAACCGGCGAAGCGCTTCGGCTCGGGGTAGTAAATGATTGACCGTTAGCGGTAACTTTAACAAAGCTACCTGGCAGGCCGCGTAAATTGATATCCGAGGTTCTTCGCTCCCCTTCACGGTTCACTTGAATACCAGGAATCGCCTGCAAGGCTTCACCCATATCCAGAGCCGGTAATCCGTTGATATCTTCAGCGGATATCGCATCAACGATTGAATTTGCTTCGCGTTTTACATTTAACGCGGATTCCAATGCACTTCGTACACCAGTAACTTCAATGACTTCAACTTCTTCAGTATTGGTACCATCACCATTTTGACTGGCAATTGCAGCTTTGACTTCTTGAGCTAATACTGACGGAGCACTAACTGCCATTAGCAATAGTGCGGAACTGCTTAAAGCAGCTCTTCTATAATTGTTATTCTGCCCGTTAAAACTAGACATTGTATCTCCCCATTTATTTTTATTTTTTTTTATTGGTATAGCCTCAATAAAAATAGTGATTCACTCATTGAGTAAAAAAAAATCACCCAACGATATTACCATCAAATAAAATTAAAACAACTCAAAACCAATCATAAACAATCTAAAACCGTTAATACCGATTAATAACAATGACTTAGCACACTGATTATTGATCGGTAGATTTGCATGAGACCAGCATAAGAAACCACACCCAAAAACACAAAACCCTTTACTGGCGGGCTATCCAAGGGTTTTTTCGGGAATTTCCAGACAAAGAGAACAAACGGCACAAAACATGTAAAAATCAAAACCAATCATCACAGGTCACCAGTGATTGCATAGACACCTAATACGATTGGCGGCATCTTTTACAGGTGCGGTTCAGCGATTAAATTGCCTTGGCAAGCCTTTTGCTGATAAACATTGACTGACTAAAAAATAATTAACGCAAGATACATGAATTGCGTTTTAAGATAAATAACCTTGGGCTAAGCTCATCAACATAGGCTTTGGGTTAGAAGTAATTTGGGACAGGGAAGGTTAGCTTTGAATGAAATAAGCTCTGACAATGGTCAGAGCTTATTTTGCTTAATCTAAACGGCTTAAGTCATTATGCCAATATGATTAAAGTTTTACGGTAACACCAAGGGTAACTCTTCGGTCGGTAAGACTTTGCTCACACAAAAGCGTTCCTTCATTAAAACACCACCTTGTGCGATCTTCCTGAGTCAGGTTAACACCCTCAATCCCGACAGAAACATGTTCGTTGATGCTATAACCGACACTCATATTAAGTTGCCCACGCTCACCGATGACCGGAGGCAGGTTAAATCGCATGCGATTCAGTGTTTCCGTAAACGAGTCTCTCCAGGTATAGCGGATTCGAGCACTTAAATCATACTTGTCATAGAACAAAGTAAAGTTATAGGCATTCTCGGACAAATCATCCAGAGTAATTCGCTCTGTGACGACATCATCCGCTAAGGTCGCTGTGCTGTTATCAGTATCGGTTCGCCCTAAGATCTCATTTATGGCACCAGATGCACTGCGAAACTCATCTAAAGCTGCCCCGGATTCCTGATACGTGTAGTTAGCGATGACACCAAAACCTGATGCCCAGCCTAATTGCTCTTCATATTCTGACAGGTCATATTGCGCTGCCAGTTCAATACCACTTTGAGTTTCCGTTCCACTGGCATTGATTTGTGAGCGTTTGGCCACACAAATCCCGGTGGTATCGGTTCTGCTTGAAAATACATTGTAATTTTCGGCAGGTACATTCGGGTTAAAGATCCCCCCTTCTTCACAAGGTGCAATGACGTCACGCTCAATCTGGCCCGTCGGACCAATCGGTTCTGCCGGTTCATCCTGGATGGAAGTGATCAAGTCCGTTCTTTCTTTATGGAAAAGACCAATGCTGACGAAACTGGATGAAGATAAATAATACTCTAACGACAGATCATAAGACCAAATTTGCTCAGGTTGCAATGCCGGGTTACCGACATTAACGGTGCCGGATGCGCTACTACCAAACGTTGCTGACGTTGAAAGAGAATCAAAATTAGGTCGGCGAATATCTTTACCGATCCCTCCCCTTAACAATAAACCGTCCGTTAATTCAGCAACAATATTGAATCTCGGTAAAACAAAATCATAATCGCTTGATTCTACGCTCGGTGTTACCACACCATTGACTTCACTTGTACCTGTCGATTCGATGTCAGTGACGACATAGCGGACACCGAGATTACCACTGACGGGCACATCTCCGAACTCTACCTCATAGTCACCCTGAATATAGAGTGCGATGGTTTCCTCTTCAATATCAAAGAAAGAAGAGATCTGGGTTGTTGGCTCTGCTAATGATTCATTAACGTCTTCGCCATAAATCGCATTATTCGCGGAAATTGCCTGATTTATGGTATCGAGTACTCGCTGCGGATCGCTAAAGGATATGCCATTATCAATAATCAAATAGTCACTAATATATAAGGTTCGATCATCCGCGCCATTAAAGTTATTCGCGCCAGGTGTCACGATATCTGAAAATAAATCGGCCATAGGTCGATTCCAGTTACCAAAACTATTACTCGATGTCGTATTATTCGTCATATTGGTCGTGCGATTCCAGCGCACACCCGCATTAAAATCATAAAATAGCGGAACCATCTCGGAAATATCATAGGTAAAGTCGACTCTGGCAGCCGCTTCGGTTCCTTCCCGAACCCGCAGTCCCTGACCAATACTTCTTAACGCATAATTACTTGGATCAAGCAGTTGCGCAGATGTTGGTGATTCAGGCAGTCCCGGAGCAATACCAAATTCAAAGGTATTATTGGCGATATTGAAAATGGCTGGTGTACCGTTATCGTTATAGGTATTCGGGCCAGGCTGGGTACTATTGGGGTTAATAAAATCCAAAGAAGAGTTTAACGAAGGATTATCTGACTCAGAATCGGAATAAGAAATTTCAGCGTGAAGCTGATAATCATCACTGCTATATTCCGTCCCTAAAGCAAACACCCGACTTAATGTTAACCGCGAGGAGTTACTGTTACCGGTACGTAGATTCGGATCGACGCGCTCTCGCCCATTAACAAGTTCAGATCCCACTCCAAGTATACCGCTGGTAACCACGTTTACTTCGCCAAGATCTAAGCTCCCATACATGCCATCAACGGTACCTAAATCAATAGTTTCAAAGCTGGTATTGTCGGTGTTGTCGATAACGGGATTTCCGCCAGTGCCTGAAAAGAATGCCCGAGAGTTGGTCTGCACACGCTCTTGGTCATTGATGGTTGCGTCAAAATAAAATTTCAGATTGTCACTGGTTTGAATTTCAAATGAAGACGTCAGGTTCTTGGTTTCATAATTTTCAGCGTTTAGTGGTTGATCCAGGAACTGAGTACGCAAGAAAGGAAATTCTTCGGCACTGGCCCTGCCGGAATCAGGCATAACGACTCGATCACGGTCAAAGCGAGGGTTAGCTGAAGCAACATCAAGTTCAGCATAGCTACCGGTAATAACAACACCGATTTTTCCTAAATCCGTTTCCCAGTTGTCACCAAAGGTGCCGGAAATTCGCGGAGTCGTCGAATCCGCCAAATCACTATTTTCGGCCTGAATGCGAAATTGGGTCAAACGCTCTTCCAGACTATTACCACGCAATGTGCGTAAATTAATAGTACCGCCAACCGAGCCTTCGACCGTTTTTGCGGTTGAAGCTTTGGTGACTTCTAAAGACGCGATAAGGGCTGCGGGTAAATCTTCAAAACTAATACCGGTTCTGCCACTACCTGAACTTACCGTGGAAACTCCGTTAATTTCTACTCGGTTTGCGCCGGTACCACGAATTTGCACTCCTGTTCCTACACCATTGGTCCGATCGATTTGTACACCCGTAATATTTTCAAGGACTTCAGCTAAGTTTTGATCGGGCAACTTACCGATGTCTTCTGCCTGAATGACCTCCTTAATATTTGATGAGTCACGCTTTTCTGCAAGCGCACTTGCTAATGCACTGCGAATCCCGGTAATTTCAATAACTTCAACGTCATCTTGCTGATTGTTCGCGTCATTCTCTTGTGCAAACACACCGCCTGATACGCCGCTTAAAGCGGCCGTAACCGATAAAGCCAATACAGATTTTCTCATGAACATGTTCTTCAACTTGTATCTCCCCGTTTATTTTTATAAAGCCAGCTGGCTAAAAATTAATCTAAACGCTAAAAACAGAAAAAACAAGCAAAAACAATCGAATCTGGTCACTGGTAGGCTAAATATGATCGAAATTGACTACAAAAGTGCAAGAGGAAAGCGCGCCAACAGAATAATGGATTACGCCATGGTGATAATTATACCAATCACATTCAGTTTGTGCACAACTCAGAGTTAAGGCATAGGTTCAGTTACAACATAGATTTTATTGATATAGTCATTCTATATTAATGAAATATAGGGCCGTAAATGGACCTCTGATAAACTCCCTACGGGTGAGTTTTAAAGGCATTTATCCTGCGTTACTGATTTTGACCGATTTTGAGATAATGGAGCGACCATTCTCTGCAATTAAAGCCTTGCCTAAAAGCCTTTAAATTCTCACTGAGTGAGCAATAATTTAATGTGATTGGTATTACAATGATGGCCAGAGTTCACTGACTATCATCGGCGAATGCAGGACAGCCCCTTCTTGTCAGAAAGGGCTGTCATCAGGGACCCTTAATTAAAAGTGATTCACCCACTTGTCTAATCGAGAAAACGTATTATCCGTAATGGTAACGCCCGTCGTTTCCCGACCATCTTCAAAACGCGTAACGATACCATAGGTGGTGGTGATGCCTTCACGTGAACTGCCCGTGATGCCATTTATCGTATTATAGCGAATCGTATTGCTTCCCTGGACGCCGTTTAAGGCAATACCTTCGTAGTGAACCCCATATTTATTGATGGCTGTTGACTGGTTGGCGACTTCAGCACCCAGTGCCAGGATTTGATTATGTTCAATGGTCACATTGTTCGCGCGCTCAACACTCACCGGCCGCACCGCAGCAGTTATGTGATTATTACTGATGGTTACATTGGTTGACGTCCAACCATCATAAACCCGCTTTATACTCAATCCTACAACGACATCTTGCATCGTGTTGTTGAGCATCTTGATATTGTCAGCACCACGCTTGCTGGTAATACCATCATATGCACGTTCCACATAGTTATTATGGATGGTAAAGTGATCACCAAATTCGCCATTTACGCCTCCGGCCGATACATAAATTGCGGCATCGCGTACGCCATAAAACCGGTTATTTTTAATATCAACCTTTAATCCACCAATCAATAAAATTCCACTATCACCGCCAGCACGATCAAAGGCATCAGTAGTATTTTTCGTGCCTGTAAAGACAATATTTTCAATCTTCACGTCGTTTAATTTGTTGTCTCCATTGGCTTTCACTCCTCTTATCGACAAAGCATCGGCGGTGGCCTTGGTTCCCTCGCGACCAGCAGGAGTTCGAGATCGGATGGGGACAACCGTAGATACTTTAGCTTCTGCCATATTGAAGTCCCCGCCTTGCCAGTCAAGGTCAACCAAAGTTGCAGCGCTATCGCATTCATCGGATTTGCTGTTATGCGCATCAAAACTGAACATATCACCATCTAAGGATGAGGTAGCAATGAATTTAGCCCCCGTCGCATCGACGATTAAATCTTTCTTCAGGTAAACTTTCAGATCCGTATCGATATAATAGGTGCCACTAATTTCCAGGGACAATCCCGTATTGGTTGCCTGCTGCAACGCGTCGCGTAATTTATTTGTGTCCCCATTTGGATTTACCGGCACTGAATTGCAGTCCGCGGCGAACACCCTATTCGCTGTTATGCATAACAACAAACAGATAACGACGTTTGTATTTATTCTTTTTAACATAATCATTTGCCTTTTTATTATTGTTCCTCCCTGAAAACAATGTAATCCCGACTGTTCCCCTATTCCTGCAATCGCACCGACTTCGCTGACACTTGAACAACAAGGGTCTTACAATCTGTCATGTGTCAGCCTGTTGCAAAAACCTACCGTTCTCTTAAACCTTAAATTGATGGTTTTTGCTTTACGGCTTTGCCGATCCCGTCTGTTGCAGGGCTTTGTCCGTCAGTCCATTAAAATAGTCATTGCCCCGGTAATAAGACACTGGCGACCAGTTTGCATTTTCTTGGGGTAGTTTCTGCTTCAGCTGACTTTTAATGTCCTGATAGTTAACCTCTGCCGCCAAATTATGCCATTCGTTTTTGTCGTGAAAGTGGTCATACAACTCTTCCGATCCATCCGCGTAAACAATATATCGATAGCGCTCCGTTTTAATCGCATGATTATTGGGACCATAGGTTGTTACCGCCACGTGCTCCCAGGGAGCCTCTGGGTTCTCCAGCAACGGCGTCAGATCATTCCCCTGATTGGCTGCGTTATCGGGCAAGCCACAAATTTTGAGTAACGTTGGGTATAAATCCAATAAGCTCACCGGTTTGTGGGTCACGTTACTGGTAGCAGATCGCTGTTGATTCCTGGGTGGTTTGATAATCAATGGTGTCCTTGTCGCACGCTCCCAAAGAGACATTTTTGCAAATTTGCCCTTTTCGCCAAGCTGATAACCATGATCCCCCCAAACCACGACCGCGGTATTATGTGCATACGGACTGGTTTCTAACGCATCCAAAACAATACCAATGCAGGAATCGACAAAGGTGACACTGGCCAGATACGCCTGAACCATATTCTTCCACTCACCATTTTTAATCGCCCACTCGGTACTCGGCATTTGCGGTAGTTCTGCAACGGCTTTTGCAATCGCCGACACGTCATCCAAATCATCTGCTTTATAATTTGGCAGGGTTATTTTTTCGATGGGGTGCATATCAAACCACTTTTGCGGAACATGCCACGGCACATGCGGTCGTAAAAAACCGCCAGCCATAAAGAAAGGCTTTTCATGAGCCTGATGCAGCTGTTCGGCTAACCAATGGGCGCTGTCAAAATCAGGCATTTGATCATCGCGTTCAGGAAAAGCGCCCCAGTCGGTATTGGTTCTGGGGTCATGCCACTTCATACGCTGCTCAGGATAAGGTCCAAACTGTTTTACGCGACCACCGTAAACGTCAAAGCTGCCGTCTGCTACCTGATCATGAAAGACTTTTCCCACGGCTGCGGTGTAATATCCATGTTGTCGAAAGTACTCACTCAAAAACACCGACTGTGCCGCCTTTTCGTTAGCGAGCTTAATGTCATTATCGCCAACATGACCGTAGATACCGGTAGTGGCAGGAGCAAGCCCTGTCATCACACTGGCTCTGGAAGGACCACAAATGGGTGCGGACGCATGGGCATTGGCGAATACGGTTCCCTGCTCTGCCAATCGATCGATATTCGGAGTTTTCGCGTTCGGGTGTCCGTCTAAAGGACCAATCCAGTCATTTAGATCATCGACAATCAGCATAAGTACATTGGGGTACTCTTGCTTCAGCTTTCTAAACCAGCCTTGTTGAAAAATTGCCGCTGCAGCAAAGGCGCTAGCACCACCAACCAGAAAATGTCGTCTATTCATATCACTGCGTTGAACTTATTATTTGGATTGCCTATCAGACCAGATAAATTAACTCAGCCACCTCAAAGTTGCAACAACGCTCACAATAGTGCAACATCAATCAAAATTATAAAGTAAGTTGAAAACTCTGCAAAAAGCCGATGGAACCTGATCAACGTCGCTTTTGGTAAAAAACAAGATGCTTTTGCCTAAAACCAGTGGTACGGCTTTCTTTACCTATGGTTTAGCCTGGGACGTAACTCATGGTGTACTGAGTGAATCGGAATATTGAAAATAAAGGATAAAGTTATGACAACACGTTTCGTAAAACCAATGAATTCATTACTGGTGTTGTTGGCCAGTAGCATATTGCTAAACGGTTGCACAGGCGCCAGTGATACACAGCCAACAAGCAAAACGGCAACGGCACAATCGACCCCGGCGGCGAATACACAAGTGATGGCATATGGTCGGTTTTTCCCAGAACGCAATGACGATTTTGCCTGGGAAAATGACAAAGTTGCTTTCCGAGTTTACGGACCAGCTGCACCATTAAAAGGGCACTCCAGTGGCGTTGATGCCTGGTTAAAACGGGTAGATTACTCGATTATCGACAAATGGTACCAAGGGCATCTTGATGGTATCTCCTATCATGTTGATCACGGCGAGGGCTATGACCCTTATCATACCGGCATTAGTAGAGGTGTTGGTGGTTCTGCGGTTTGGGTTGATGGCACAGCATACGCCCCGCACAGCTATAAAAGCTACAAGGTTCTTAAAAGTGGTGGTGACGAAGTGGTCTTTAACTTAGTGTATGAATGGTATACACCGTTAGGTATCGTTAAGGAATCGAAAATGGTCTCTTTAGCATTAGGCAGTCAACTATACACCGTCAACTCTGAGTATACGTTGGACGACAAACCCGCTGCTTTACCCATTGCCATCGGAATTGCCACCCATGATGAAAAAGCAGAGACTTTTTCCAACCCCGAAACAGGCCGAATCTCAGCATGGGAAAACATTGACGGTCAGGGCTTAGGTACCGGCGCACTTGTTGAACCAAGCATTGTTAAAGAGATTAAACATATAGCAAGCGATATTAAAGATGAGAGCCATATATGGATTTTCACCGAATCCGATGCTCAGGGAAAATTGTCCTATAAAGCAGGATTTGCCTGGCAAACTGCTGCAGAGATCACCACAGCAGATGCTTGGAATTCCTATCTAGACACCTATCAATAATAAGCATGCGCTTGAGTCACTGGCAACACCCGGCTAGTGACTCCTGTTTACTGCTCGAATCTATCACTAACCCCTATATTGGATAAAAACCATGGAAAAAATTGCCTTTGTTATGACGCTCTTACCTGGCAAAGAAGCAGAATATAAAAAACGACATGATGATATTTGGCCGGAACTGGTAACCGCACTTAAAGCTGCTGGGGTTTCGGATTATTCAATTTTTCACGAAAAGTCCTCAAATAAATTATTTGCGGTGTTAAAACGCACTTCGAATCACAGCATGGATAATTTACCGTTGCAGCCAATCGTTAAGAAATGGTGGGCATTTATGGCAGATATTATGGAAACCCATAGTGACAATTCTCCTATCGCCGAACCTATCGACTTAGTTTTCCATTTGGAGTAAATACGGATGAACCGTATTTTGCAAATGGCACTCATAGCGACGCTGTTTTCTACCTTAATCCTAGGTAGCGCCCAGGCTTTCGATATAAAGCATGGCCTGCGTGACAGTGACGGGCGACACATGATCCCTCGCGGTTTTGTTATCAACACCAATGATCATGCAGGCTCAGTCGATTTTAATCCTGACGATTATCTTCGCATGGTGCGCATGGGCGCTAACGTTCAGGTAATTCGCCTTGAGTTGGGCAGGTTAAGTGAATTTGGTCAATCATCATTTGAACCTGAGTATTTGGCTCGGGTAAAGAGAGCGACAACGTTAGCGAGAGAAGCCGGTATAAAAACCATTTTTAAATTGACCGTCTACGGTGCCAAGGGGTTTTCCTGGTCGGAACTTTACCTCGATGAAAACAATGCCCAGCAAACGTATATCAACGCATGGCGGCATATATGGGATACTTTCAAAGACAATGATGCGGTAATTGGCTATGACCTTGTTAATGAACCTCGTAAAAAAGACATGGATATTGCCTATGATGATTTAACCAATCAGTATTTGATCCCTTTTTACGAAAAGCTTATCGACGCAGCCTTGCCGTATAGCGAGACAAAACAGTTTTTAATACAAACCGTTTTTATGAATAAAGGTGACGCCATTAATAACAACCAATATGCGGAGATTAAGCAAAAAATCAAACGAAAAAATATTATTTTTGCGCCGCATATTTACCAAAAAAACATGGATTACATCGTTCCAACCATGGAACGATTTGCTAAAGAGTCGGAATTATTACAGGCGCCTATTTTAATTGGTGAGTGGGGTTTTCCAACGTTCGTGACCACCGATAATTCAGTAAAAGAGCAACTTAATTATATTGAGTTTTATATTAAAACCGCTGAAATATTTGACCAAATGGGCGTTGGCTCAATTAAAGCCTGGTTTTTAGGGAATCGCAGCTATCAAAACTTTTTACCCGGCGGCCAATCAACCTGGGCAATTTTTCGGGATAAACAGGCCATTGGCACGGTGGAGCGCAAATACATCACGGATATTATCGCCCGCCCTTATCCACAACTGATTGCTGGGGATATTAAAAGCTTTCTGTTTGACTTTGCTAGCAGGACATTAAGCCTAACTATGGTAAGTGATAATCGTCAAGGTGCCTCGCGCATTTTTATTGGCGCGGATCGCCACTATCCCGACGGATTTACCGTACACATTGATGACGACATGATTTTAACCAAAAGTCCTCTTACTCGAGGTTTTGAAGTTAAACATTCAAAGCCAAACACCAATCCTGGCAACATTATCTGGGATGAAGACAGACAACAATTAGTCATTCTTGCCTGGCCATCTGATAAATCCGAGCTAGACGTGCAAATCACGCCGGGTTTATACAAGCATCCAGACCCAGCGGTAAAGGATCATTAATCGTTAACTGTCAGATTGAATCTAGACATTCTAATACCAATCACACTAAGTTTGTGCACAACTCAGAGTTAGGGCAGAGGTTCAGTTACAACATAGATTTTATTGATATAGTCATTCTATATTAATGAAATATAGGGCCGTAAATGGACCTCTGATAAACTCCCTACGGGTGAGTTTTAAAGGCGTTTATCCTGTGTTAGTGATTTTGACAATGGAGTGACCATTCTCTGTAATCAAAGCCTTGCCTAAAAGCCTTTAAATTCTCACTGAGTGAGCAATAATTTAATGTGATTGGTATAACGCATTTTTTAGGACGCAAATGAAGGGAAAGTGGTTACCTTTCCCTGCTATTCATCATATTGGTACCATCGACAATGACAAATAACACGTTACTGACAATTTCATTGAGCTTTATCGCAATCGTTTTAAGCGGCCTTACGAAAACCCAAGCTGGGGACAATGCATCAACAGCTCTGGCGCATACCAATAAGCCAAACATTATTTTTTATTTAGCCGACGATCAAGATGTTTACGACTACGGTGTTTACGGCAATGAAAAAGTACATACTCCGGCGATCGATCAACTCGCTAATCAGGGCATGTTATTTGAAAACGCCTTTACGGCTCAGGCAATTTGCGCTCCCAGCAGAACGCAACTTTTTACCGGTAAATATCCATTAAAAAATGGTGCTTTCGCCAATCATACTCCGACTCGACCGAATATAAAGTCGGTGACCAAGCACATGCGAGCATTAGGTTATGATGTTGTTTTGGCGGGTAAAAGTCATGTTAAACCGGCAAACATCTATGACTGGGATCATGAGTGGCAACCGATCCCCAAAGCTGGCGTCCCTAGAGACTATATTCCCCTGGCAGACATCGAAACCTACTTTAAAACAGTCAACAAGCCTTTTGTCATGTTTATCACCTCAAAGTATCCCCACGGTAAGTATTTTGACGTAAAAAATCCAAATCCAGAAGACCTTAAATTTCATCCTTACGATGAGCATTTAAAACATAATGAAACCTATGTGAAGAAAAAAGCCGGCTATTACCGAAGTATTGAAGAGGACAATACCCAACTGGAACATGTTCTGGCATTGGTAGACACGCATTTAACCGACAATACGCTGTTTATTTATAGCGCTGATCACGGGGTCTCAGGCAAGTTTGGTGTTAAAGACATCGGTTTAAAAGTCCCTTTTATCGTGCGCTGGCCAAATGTCATAAAACCTAACTCTCGTTCTGAACAGTTAATTCACTATACTGACGTACTGCCAACCTTTATCGATATTGCCGGTGGTAATGCGGATCAAAGCATGGACGGAAAAAGCTTCTTAACCTTGCTAAATGGCGCCGACAAAGCCATTCACCAATACGTATATGGGGTCAGAACCAATCAAAATATTATTAATGCGCATATTTTTCCCTCGCGGATGATCCGCAGCAAGCGCTATAAATATATCCGTAACTTTAATGCGCTTGAGGTACTCGACAAAAACCTGGGCGACAAACCGAATATCAATGCATTTTTACGGCTTGGTGCAATGCAGCACCCCAATGAACCCTTTGAAGCATTGTATGACTTAGAGTCGGACCCGTTTGAGCAGCATAATTTAATCGCCGTTCCAGAATTGACCAACATCAAAAACCGACTACAAAAACAGTTATTTACATGGATGTCTGAACAAGGTGACTTTCTCACGGAAGGCTTTGGTAATATTCCTGTAATCACAGCACCAGCATTTAAGTTAGACCAAAACAATCCGCCACGCAGGACAAGTGTCGACAAAGCACTGGAAAATACCTTAAAACCACAGGATTATCTGCTAATAGAGCATTGGCAAGAGTCAATGCCATAGTGTGCACCGGGCATGAGTGACCGAATACAGATTTTGATACAAGGTTTCCTCGAGAGGTACGTCATTGATCCGAGGCAGGTGATAGTATTCACTATAACGGGGGAGGAGCAACCACCACCGCAAAGACCGTGTTATCGCTTGCCAATACCGATTAAATTACCCGGATTATTGACTCGTTGAGTACCCCTCACTTTGATTTTTTAATTGCTGAAGCTGTGCCGATAAACGTTTAACATCGCTGTGATAACGAGGCTCAAATACAACATTGGTTGTTTCCTGTGGATCCACTGCCAGATCAAATAACATCCTCTGCAGATGACCGTCAGCGGTCACATACTCCGTATATATTAATGTTTCAGTGATAACCGTATCTCCTTGTTTGAAACGAGAATAAACAACGGGTTTATGTACATCCTCAGGATTGGTTAATAACGGTACCAGGCTACGTCCGACCATTTGTTGTGATAATTGCTGATCAGGTTTCAACCCGGCAAGCTCAATCAAGGTTGGAAAAACATCAACCAGGCTCACCAAAGCATCCGATGTTAATGCCGCTTCACGGTCAGGCGCATCAATGATCAAAGGAATGTGTAACGCACTATTGAGCATATTATGCTTTCCCCAATAATTGTGTTCGCCTAAGTTAAATCCATGATCGCTGGTTAACACCACTATCGTATCGTCACGTAGTCCTAACGCATCTAGAGTAGCTAATATGTCACCCACCTGCTGGTCGATAAAACTCACCGCTGCGTAATATCCCAGTAACGACAATCGATGAAATTCATCCGAGTTATACTGGTGATTTTTAAAGTGATAGACGTGAATTTCACCAGAACCCGTTAAAGACTCCGGTGCATTGATTGGCTTAGTTCGCAATGTTGACGGTTGAAAGTCCGTCTGATTGTATAACTCAAAATACGTTTTTGGGGCGTTGAAAGGCAAGTGCGGTCGGCGAAACCCTGCGGCTAAGAAAAAGGGTTTATCCTGTTGCGCTAATCGTCTCAAATCAGCAATGGTTTTTTGTTTTACCTGACCATCATAATACGCCTCATCGTCGTGATTTGAGCGTTCGTACCAAGGTCCTCTATTGCCAAAACGTTTGCTCGGTTTCACATAGTTTTTTGAATCTTCACTAAAATATGCCGGTCCTTTGGCCTTGGGCTCCCATGCTGATTCGCTCCAACTCTCTTCATTTGAGTCTTCTCTACTGTGAAATACTTTGCCATTAGAAAGGGTATGGTATCCGGCACTTTTAAAAAACTCTCCCATAGTCACGGCGTCAGGGACTTCGCGCTCTGCATTGGCGAGGTAATCAATAAATCGCGTTTTGTGAGGGTAAATACTGGTCATCATACTGGCTCGTGATGCGCCACAAACGGGAACATTCGCGTAGGCACGATTAAATAACATTCCCTGAGAGGCCAATTTATCTAAATTCGGGGTTATGGCTCTGGTATCCCCCATCGCGCCCATCGCCGTGCGATAATCATCGACCATGATCAGCAATACGTTCGGCTGTTTTTGAATGTCCGCCCCTGGTTGTTGCGTTAACGATACCGACTGGCAACCTGCCAGGTATAGAGTACATATCGAAAGTAACGCCGAAAGTTTAACTGACATACGCGCCCTCATAGTTATCATTGTCCTGCGGTTGATGCGCATAGCGTTTGTGATACATAGCCGTAATAATCGGTACTAAAATAGAGGTGACAATGACGCTTGTGGCAATTAATGCCGTGGCACTTTGTGCCGCGAGAGCAAATTTAGGCTCAATCGCTGCAATGGCAGCAGGGTTTGCGATTGCAGCGCCAGCCGTGGATGATGCGGCGACTCCCGCGGTGCCATTGCCTTTACCAATCCAGCGATCCGCAAGAACAAGTGGGATACCGGTAATAACAATGACTGCAAGCCCCAAAATGATACCCAGCAATCCGGTTTCCATGATAACGCTCAGATTAATCGTATTGCCTAATGCAAACCCGACAAATGGGATCATCACGGCACTGGCTCGGCTAAAGAATTCCCGTAAACTGACGTCTAAATTACCGAGAATGAAACCCGCAAGAAACGGTAAAACTGCGCCAATAAAATGGTGAAGTTCAAAGGATGCTGCGCCAACAGACCCCAAAATTAGCATGGTCATTAGTGGGCCCGATTCAAGCGACATTAAGATAAACGCACCGGATTCTTCTTTCGAGCCATACTGGTTCATCAAACTGGCATATAAACCTCCGTTTGTCATATCCATTGCAGAAACTAATGCCAGAGTTGAAAGCCCGGCAAATATGCCAGCTTCAACGCCATGTTCCGGTATTAGCGCCGCTGCAATTATCGCAACAAGCCATGCGGTAGCAACTTTGGTGATTACCAGAGTGCCGGATTTACGTAACACAGTTCCGGTGGAACGTAGGTTAATACTTGCACCAATACAAAAAAACCAAACGGCTAAAATGGGTAATATCCCGGTCATCAGTCCTTTGGTAAAACCGCCAAAATAATCCGCCGAATCGGGGGCAAAAGTATTTATGAGTGCCCCTAGAAATAATGGTACCAGCATCATTCCACCGGGTACGCGCTCTATCGATTGTTTAATGTTCATGGGTATCTCACCTAATCTCGTTTCTATATTAGTTTTGTTATTAAGTCTTGTTGTCTAGGGCTATTCGTGGTCGATGGCCGCATTATTACCAAGCGCTCGCTTTGGATGAAATGAAGGCGCATCGGCGGGAATTTTCTATCAATGTCGCCATTTCACGTTTAGGTTCCATTCAGGTTGATCTGCAGAACATATTGCCCGGCAGAATACTTTGCCGGTTTTTTCGTTTTAGCTCCCTTTGCGTTTATCTCAGGCACGCTCACATAAGCCACGGTGTTGTCAGGCACAGTGAATTTCCAGACAACGGTATCCGTTTCTCGCTGCCAGTGACTTTTTATCGTCCCATAATGGGTTTGGTAACTCACTTTGACCCAATCCAATCCGTCTACAAATTCAGGCTGTAACGCAAAATGTTGGTAACCGACGCTATCGTCCAGAGGCCTTATTCCCCCTAACCCTTCGTAAAACCAACCATCATAGCCACTGTGAAAAGGATGGTTTAGAGAAAAACCTGGCGCTTCGGTGCCATCGGGATCTTGCTGAGGATCATAAAACCCTTTGCGCTCCCAGAGTGTGGTGGCATTGAGCTCATTAAACATATAGTCATAACCCGGATAACCTTTGGCCTTAAAAATATTAAACGCCGTGTTGGCATAGCCAAAATCGCTTAAAGCCCGATAAAGATACGTTTGTCCAAGCGCGCCAACCGAAGCATGTCCATGCCAGTCGCGGATCACATTCTCATTGAGAGCATGAGCAATCGATGGCCGCAAATGTTCAGGGGCAATAGCAAACATAATTGCCATTGCATCGGCGGTTTGACTCCCATAATGACTAGTTTTAGGGTCGTAGAACTCCTGATGAAATTGCTCAGAGATACGCGTAAACAACTGCGAATAGTGGTTCGCTTGTTCGGGCTTGTTCAATTGCGTTGAGATGTTTGCCATCAGATCAGCGGTATGGGCAAACAATGCGGAACTGGTTATGGTTGGCGTTGTATGCTGCGGGCTGCACCTGCCATTGACACGCGGCGTGCCTGGCTTGACCACAGGATCACACCAGTCGCCATAACCGGTTCTGAGCAATGAATTCTCCAGTTTCGCTTCTCCAGCCTGCATATATTCCTGCATGCTTGGGTATTGGTTTTGCAATAATTGCAGGTCGCCATAATGTCGATAGTGCTCCCAGGCAATAATAATCTCCGCGGCAGCCCAATCAAAATTACCACCATGGGTGCGTTTTCCGGGAACGACGGCGGGTGCAACATAGGCAGCGGTTTTAAAATCTCCAAGGTATTTTTGCCAGAAGTTTCCCATTTGATAGTTATAGTTACCGGTGATCAAGGCGGCGTGCGCATCACCAGTCCAGCCGGCGCGTTCACGAATAGGGCAATCCATTGGCAATGCCATCAAATTACTTTCATAGCCCCACAAAGCCGTGTCATGAATCCGATTTAACAGTGGATCGGAACTCTCAAAGGTGCCTGCCACAGCGACATCACTGCGCACTAAATGCGCAGAAATTGCGTCCAATGCTGGTTGTTCCTGCAACCCTGTCACTTCAACGTAGCGAAAACCATGCCAGGTAAATATTGGTGTCCAGGTACCTTGCTCATCACCAGTAGCAATATAGCCATCGACTTGTTTTAACAGGGGCGCACCGCCACCGGATTTAAGGCTAATGTTGCCAAACGTATCGACCCACTCCCCATAACGAAAGTAGACAGCCTGATCCTTTGATAAATTTAATTTCGCCAAATCAATGGTTGGTATGCCGGTGAAGTTTTGGCCGAAGTCGAATACCCATACATTGGCCTGCGGATTAAACATCGCCACCGGGGTAAGCTTTTTAATCGCTTTTATTGGGGGCAATAATTGCGGTTCTAACACCTTTGTTGGCCACTGGTTCAGGACTCTGACAGGCTGCCAGTCTTTTACCTCAAGACCAGTGCGATTCCAGCCATCAATGGCTAAGTTAGCATCGAGTAATTCTCCTGAGAAAACCCCTTCTTTTACAATGGGAGAAGGATGACTTAACCAAGATTCATCTGACACGATAAGCTGACTCGAACCGTCATCATAAGTAACGTGCAATTGCGCAATAAATTTTGGTTGGCCGTAAGATAATGATTTTTTCTTGGCGGTTGAGGACTTTTTGTCGGGGTTGCTCCAGCGACTAAAAGCGATATTTTCGTCATACCAACCGCTCCCTAAGTGAACTGCGATGGTGTTTTTACCTGGCGACAAAAAATCAGATACGGCATCGGTATTGTATAAAATGCGTTGGTCGAAATCGGTTTGCCCGGGGTCCATGATACGGTCATCAACATTCCTGCCATTCAAATAAACTTCATAATAGCCTGCGGCGGTACTATGCAGTTTAGCCTTAACAATCTTTCTACCATCAAGGTGAAAATCATGCCTGAACAAAGCAGCGGTTGGTTGCTCGATTAGCTGTTTCAGCACCTGGTGTTGCGTATCTCTTTTGCTTTGATTCAATTTTGGATTAGTTAAATCCGCGGCCAAACGCATCCAGTGTTCAACGGCATCATTGTTCTGTACCGCAACTTGTTGTTCCGCCTGAATCCATTTGGCCTGCCAGGAATGGGCATTAAGCAGACCCATCTCCCAATATTCTGCCTGACTCCAGGCTCCCGGATTAATAGCATCATCCGACCAAACCCGGACACGCCACACAGCCCGTTGATTCGCCTTCAACGTCTTACCTTGATATGGGATATTGACCGAGCGGCTCGAATCGACTTTACCGCTGTCCCATAAATCAGACTCGCCGTCATGTAGCTTAGCCAGAGTCGTTGCAACCTGAATCTGGTAGTAACGTTGTCGTTCGACATTCGCATGCCATGACATATTGGCATTGCCATTATGGACATTTAAGGGCGTTTTATTGCCCTCAATAAGTAGATTTGATGGACTTAACGACGTTTCCTGTGTCGACTTCTGTATCGATTTAGCGGTAATTTCTTCAGCGGTTGGTTGCGGTGAACACCCCAAGCATATCGCGCTGATCGCTACCCAGAAAATCAATCTGCTACGCCCATTTTTCATCATACTCTTCTCTGTTTATTTTATGATCATGCTGCCAACCCAAACGATTGAGGCGAAAAGATTCAATCCCATCGAAGCCGGTCCAGATCTGTCTAAGCCCTGCATTCTCTCAATACACAGAGGAAACCCGACGTGATGTTATTAAACTAGCGCATGATATTTTGTTATAGGTGCTAGCCAAACTAACAAACTTCAGATTGAAACTGAAGCAATTAATGAGCACAAATGATTATATGTGACCACTTTTGAGCTGTACAAAAAAAACGAGTAACGCTCATGGCATAGAAAAATGTTGAGTTGTACAACGTTTAGGAAACGCTGTAACAGAAGATAATGTAAGGAGTTAACACCGCGACCGATGCAAGCCGCGTATATCCATCAGACATCCGGTAAGACTTTGAAAGGGTGTCGTTCAGGATATAAGCCACAAATAGCTGTGCAAGCCAATGTTCGCATGAGTCGGATAATTACAGACATGAAAATAACCCGTTTTTTCGATGCATTAACATAAATCGGTTATGCAACATTATGGTTTTCCCCATCCATCGTGATAGTTCAAACTTCGCCGCGATCAGCTCGGGCTTGTGGTTTTTCGCGACTTTAAAAGTTGATTTATCGGCGTATTCCAATAGCGCTAGCTATTTTTAACCAGGGCCATCCATCCTAATATCACTCAAACTTTGTGTGTATTTTGAGCTCATCTATCAGTTGTTGATTTATATCTGCGTCATATTCAGGATTAAGCTGTGTTGGCATATCTGCGCCCGTTTTGAGTCGCCATGCCTGCAGTTTTGCTTTCAGTTCATTCAACTTTTCTGGTAATTTCGCGGCCAGGTTATGTGTTTCAGCCATATCTTTGGCAAGGTCGTACAATTCATACTCATCGTCCTCAAAGTAATGAATCAACTTCCAGCTGCCACTGCGCATCGCACTACCCGGGCGAGTCCGAAATAAGGGATCCTGGCTCTGGTCTGTTGCTGCATTACGTGCTTGCAGGTATACAGGAAAGTGCCAAAAAAGATCGCGGGATTCTATGAATTGCTGGTCCAACAACACCGAACTTAAATCGATACCATCCAACACTTGATTTGGCCGTTGCGCATTTGCCACACTTAGCAATGTCGGGTAAAAATCGGCATTGATTACCGGCGTGTGGTTGACGCCAGATGGGATGTGATCTGGCCAACGAACCAGCAATGGTACACGCAAGCCGCCATCGTAATAAGAGCCTTTGCCCGCGCGCAGAGGCGATGGGAAATTAGACATACGATAACCACCATTATCTGAAGTAAAAATCACTAAGGTGTTGGCCGCTATATTTTCAGCCTCCAATGCTGTCAAAATACGACCGACATTGCTATCCATCAGTTCAACCATTGCCGCGTAGGTTGCTTGTTTTTCGTCTGTTATACCTTTTTGATGGTATTTTTTGACTTTATCGGCAGCTGCTTGGAACGGTGTATGCACGGTATAGTAAGGAAGATATGCAAAAAATGGCGTGTCTTTCTGGGTTCTCACCCAGTCAATCACTTCCGATGTCAGGCGATGAGTCAAGTACTCGCCTTTTGGACCATCCTGAATATTAGGTAACTCGTATGGACTAAAGTAATGAAAGGTCATTCCCTGATGACTACCGGCAACATTGATATCAAACCCTTGGGTATCCGGATCTGCACCTAAATGCCATTTGCCAAAATGGCCGGTGGCATATCCCGCAGTTTTTAACGCTTCAGCTAGGGTAATGACGTCTGGTTTTAAACCTCGCTGATTTTTTATCGGAATTAATTTGCGTGCTTTTGCATTTCCTCTTGCCGAAGGCGATACCGTATAGACACCATGGCGAGGGCCATATTGTCCTGACATCAACACCGCCCGGCTTGGGGCGCAATTCGCCGCGCCAGCATATGCATTATCAAACTGTAAACTTTGTCGGGCTAACGCATCAATATTGGGTGTCTCAAATAAATCCGTTGTTTGGTTATAGCCAATATCAGACCAACCCAAATCATCGACCACAATCATGATGATGTTCGGTGGCGTTTTAACGCGAGTAGACATCGAGGAAAATGCGAATGCCGTCAGGCTTAAGGCACATGTCGACAATGCTGCGGTTAATAGCAATAAGGAATGGAATAATTTCATTTATGCTCCTGTATTCTTATTTTTATGGCGTATTTCTATGATTCGAAACGTTAAGTCACGCCACCCCTGGAGCAGACCCAAAACGGCGTTTTTGATTACCCGATCATTATAAAAACCATATTTCATCGTTAACTTAGCGCCCCTGCTTTCTCGCAGGCGCCGATCAAATTAACAAACTTCCGGTTGAAACTGAAGTACTTCTTGAGTAATTATGATTTATAATGACCAAGTTTGATTTTTATAGTATAAGTTATCAAAACTTGTCGAATTGAAAGCTGTCGATGTATACGGCTATCTCTAAAAATTCTGCCATCGGGAAAGGAAATCATGCCAGTTAACATACCAATATTCCGTTCTTCATTGTTATTTCTATTGGCGTTTTATGTCGGTAGTGCCGCAAGTACAGAGCAGCACGATTGCTCGCTGCCGGATACAAATACGCCGGCAGTGCAAGCTCCGACTCAAGGGTGTGCAGTGATACTTGGCAATAAAGTAGCCCAGTGGCAAATCAATCACCTAGACAATTTTGATTACCTGGCACCGCGTTACCACCACGCGTCATCAAATCCACAGGGCTGGATTCAGGCAGCATTTTATATTGGCTTAACTCGCTGGGTCGATACGGTTAATGATCCGCACATGCTGGCTCATATTGAGACAATGGCGAAAGCACAGCAATATTTATTGCGTCTGTCTCGGGGCAAACACGCCGACGATCATGCCATTGGCCAAACCTATTTATGGCTGGCCGAGAGAACCGGCAATACAGCCGCTTATCAACCTGTAAAAGCATTGTTCGATGAAATTCTCGCCAACCCTTCAACGGTGAGTTTGGAAATGAATGAATCGCTCCCCAAACCCAAAGCTTATGAAAGCGTTTGTCAGGACCGCTGGTGTTGGGCAGATGCGTTATTTATGGCCCCAAGAACCTGGCTTAAACTAAGCAACATCACCCAGGATAAAAAGTATTTTGACTTTGCCGATCAGGAGTTCTGGCTCACCGTAGACTACTTATTTTCAGAACAACATGGGCTATTTTACCGCGACAGTCGCTATTTTGATAAAGTCAGTGATAACAACCAACCTGTCTTTTGGAGTCGAGGCAATGGCTGGGTTTTTGCTGCGTTACCGCTATTGATCGAGGAACTTCCTCAACACCACCCTTCACGAAATAATTATATCGAACTCTACAAAAAATTCGCCAAAGGGTTAGTGAGCGTTCAAAAACCTGATGGTTATTGGCCCGCCTCGTTACTGGATCCAGATAAAGTAAAAACGCCAGAAGTTAGCGGCACTGGATTCATCACCTTTGGACTGGCATGGGGTGTAAATAACCAGGTCCTTACTGACGACATCTATAAACAATCGGTAAAAAATGGCTGGCAAGCGATTACACGTGCGATTGCCACAAACGGACGTGTTAACTGGGTACAACAAGTTGGCAAAGCACCTGATCCGGTAAACAAACAAGACACTCAGCTTTATGGTGTTGGAGCTGTGTTACTGGCAGCGTCAGAAATGACCCGTTACGAGGAGTAACCATGACCGCCGCTACCTATATGCACCGTGGCTTGCTGCCTTTATTCGTTCTGGCTCTGAGCTTGGGCTCTAATTTTACCGTTCAGGGTGACGAAGGCGTCCCACCAAATACTGAAAACTCTCTGGTAATCGAGGCAGAAAATTTCGCCAGCCAACACCTGGACAGCAAACGCCGCTGGATCGTGTTTTCTAAAGAAAGCCAGCCTCATCACTACCCTGATGCAGATCAGCCTCACTATCACAACGCCAGTGCGGGAAAATACATAGAATTGTTGCCCGACACACGCACCAATCATCATGAATTGCTGGAACAAGGTGAAAACTTTAGTCAACAACCCGGAAAACTCGCGATACTTAGCTACCCAACCTATTTTGCCTCGCCGGGAAAATACTACGTTTGGGCTCGCGCCTATAGCACGGGCAGTGAAGACAATGGCGTCCATATCGGTCTTAATGGGCAATGGCCAGCTTCCGGTCAACGCCTGCAATTATGTCAAGGTAAACACCAGTGGACCTGGTCTTCGGCACAACGCAGCAAAGAAAACCATTGTGGCGTTGCCAACACCATCAGCCTGGATATCCCTTCCGCGGGTGTGCATACCATCCAGGTATCGATGCGTGAAGATGGCTTTGAATTAGATCAGTTATTGCTGACCATGAATAAAGATGTTCAGCCTCAAGGTATAGTGCCAGGCAAACCCAAGGTCTCTTCGGCGCCCCTTGAGAAGAAAGTGATGTTGCATCAGATTGATAATTATCAGCGAATATTGGCTGCCCCTACAGATTTCGCGTATCCCACAAGCAATAATCATGACGTTGAGCAAATCCCATTTTATCACCACAAAAAAGAGCATGCCTTGGCAATCAATGCTGTACAGCAAACCTTTCGCAATCAATTTGCTTACGCCGAGTATCAAGTGCAGGCAAAAGAAGCCGGTCAATACACACTAACGCTGGTTACCCTCTCTGAAATTGATGGTGAATCAAAATACCAGGTCATGATTAACGATAAGATCGTCGGCCAATTTCAAAACCCAGAGACGGCAATCGATTATCAGGAAGCTTATTTTCATATCGATAAGGTTACACTTTTAAAAGATGACATAATCAAAGTGGCGGCAATGGCCGTCACCAATGGCAAAATACCTGAAAATGGTGGTACTGCGTTTGCTCGAGGCCGCTGGCGGGCATTAGTGTTGAGTCGTCCAGAATCATAAATGGAATGCAAATGAAGTTAGAAAAAGAACAATCCGCTGTTTTCTTTAACGTATCGATACCCAGCATTATTCTGCTAATGATGGTTAGTCTGACTATGATGGCCTGCAACAGCGCGTCAATGCCTGAACATGGCACTCAAGCTTCCCCAGCCAGACCCAATATTTTATTTATTCTTGCTGATGACCATCGCTGGGATTTGATTGGTAAATATCACCCTATTATCAAAACCCCGAATTTAGATCGGCTAGCGAATAAAGGGACAGTGTTTACCAACGCATTTGTAACCACCCCAATTTGTGCAACATCGCGGGTTAGTATCTTAACGAGTTTAACCGAGCGTACCCATGATTTTACCTTTGGTCGCCCGGCTACCGGCATTGACGAAAGCAATAGCATTTACCCAAAAATTTTAAAGGATAATGGCTATCGCTCTGCATTTGTTGGTAAATATGAGATTAAGCTGTCAGGCAAATCGGAAGATAAATTTGATTACTTTAAAGAATTGCTACAAACCAGAACGGTTGAGTACCAAGGTGAAGAGATACCACAGACTTATCATATTGCAGAATTAGCCAAAGCGTTTATCGCACAACCGGAAAATGACAACACCCCCTGGGTCATGGCCGTCAATTTTTGGGATCCGCATGCACACGATAGCGATCAAGAAAATCAATACCACTATCCTGAAGAATTCGAACAGTATTATCAGCATGTCACAATTCCAGATGCCAAGTTTTCTCGTGATACAACCTTCGCCGAACTGCCTCAATTTTTACAGGAATCGATTGGCCATGTTCGTTGGCAGTACCGTTACGGCAGTGATGAACTCTATCAAAAAATGGTTAAACGGCATTACCGGGCAATTAGTGGTGTGGATAAAGCCGTTGGGATGATTTACGCCGAATTAGAGAAGCAAGGAATTGCCGATGATACGGTGATTATTTATGCTGGGGACAATGGCTATAACATCAACGAACGTCAATTAGCGGGCAAATGGTTTGGTTGGGAAGAAGACTTGAGAATTCCTCTTATCATTTACGACCCTCGCAACAAAGCGGCACAAGGGCAGGAAAAATCTGAAATGGCCTTAAATATTGATATTGCGCCGACGATTTTAGCGTTAGCTGGTGTGCAGGCACCAAAGAGCTATCAAGGGGAAAGTCTGGTTCCATTATTGCAAAATGACCAACACGCAAGTGATTCCTGGCGCCAGGAATTCTTTTTCGAACATATGTATCAACCTAAACGCGTATCAATTCCGCCAACGGTTGGTATGAGAACTAAACAGTGGAAATATGTAGATTTTTACAAGCACGATTTTCAACAGCTATATGACCTAACCAAAGATCCACAAGAAGCTAAAAATCTTGCTAACTCTCCTCAACACCAGGCCATATTAAAAGAGTTAAGCGAGCGTACCGATGTTTATATCCAAGAATATGAACGTCAACGCACATCCGAAGTTAAGCAACGAACGTCATTTGTTAACCAACGTAATGAACAAGATTCACAAAATAAGAAGAATAACGAATATGAATAGACGTAAAGTTTTAAAATATGCGGCTATGGTTACGGGGACTGCGATTTGTGCCCCCCTGACCTCGGCTTTACTAATGGGCTGTAGCGAACAATCCGTGACTGACACCGCCAAGCCAATCCCACTGACTGCCTCACAAGTGCCTGAATTTTTTGATCGGGAAACCTTTGAGGCAATCACCCAAATTATGGATACGATTTTACCAAAAACAGACTCGCCATCCGCTTCCGAGGTGAAGGTCCATTTGATTATGGACAATATGTTTCACAAGGTCTTTGATGAAAAGTACCGTCAGCGCTTTTTAAAACAATTCGCACACCTTAATGATTATTTGGCAAGTAACAACTTTTATCACGCAGACCCTCAGGCACAATTAAAGCAATTACACCGATTAGAAGCCATGACATCTGAGCCTGAAAATCCTGTGTACCGAGCGTATATCGATTTAAAACAACAAACCATTTCTTACTATTTATCAACCGAAGAAATTGGTGAAAATTACCTTAACTATTTACCCATCCCTGGCGGCTACACACCTTGTGTGACCGTTGCAGAGGTTGGTGGCAAAGCGTGGGCTGAATAATGAATAATAATACGTTTGACGCCATTGTCATTGGCTCTGGAATTTCAGGTGGCTATAGTGCCATGGAACTTTGTAAAAAAGGCTATAAAACCTTAATGCTTGAACGTGGCCGTATGGTCAATCATGGTGAATACCCAACCGCAATGATGGATAAGTGGGATTTACCTAATCAAGGCGAAGTAAGCCTGGAAGAAAAACAAAAACACTACGGTAAACAAGAAAGACTGCATTGGTGGGTTAAAGAAGACGTTAAGCATTTTATTAATAAAGATGACGAATACCCATATGACGAAGATGAACGCTTTGACTGGATCCGTGGCCACCATGTTGGCGGTCGCTCCGTTATGTGGGGACGTCACTGCCCACGTTGGAGTGATATCGACTTTGAAGCCAATAAAAAAGAAGGGATCGCTATCGACTGGCCGATTCGTTACAAAGATATCGAGTCATGGTATGACTATGTAGAGACTTTTGTCGGTGTGGCAGGGCAAGCAGAAGGCTTAAAACAGGCTCCCGATGGTAAATTTATTGCCCCGTTCCCACTCAATTGTGTCGAACAAAAAATGCGTGAGGCGGTGAACGAAATGTACCCGGAACGAGTTGTCACGCCTTGTCGAATCGCGAATTTAAGCGAATACAATCCTGAGGTGCATTTAGGCAGTCGCGGACAGTGCCAGGCCCGTAATCGCTGTAAACGTGGTTGCCCATTCGGGGCGTATTTTAGCACTCAATCGGCAACCTTACCGGTTGCTCAGCAAACCAACAATCTCACTTTGCAATCGGATGCTATCGTGATGGAAATTATCTACGATACGCAGCTAAAGAAGGCAACCGGCGTCAAAGTGAAAGATGCCAACACAGGTGTGATCACCGAATATTACGCACGCATTATATTCTGTAATGCGAGTACCGTAGGTACCGCCGCGATTTTGCTCAATAGTCGCTCAGAAGCCTTTCCAAATGGATTAGGCAATAGCAGTGGTGAATTAGGCCATAACTTAATGGACCACCATTATGGTATGGGCGCTTCGGGCACACTGGATGACTATGAAGACGCCTATTACAAAGGCCGCAAGCCAAAGGGCTTTTTTATACCACCATTCACCAACATTGATGAACGGACCAGACAAAAAGACTACCTGAGAAACTTTAGTTATCAAGGGGGTGCCCGGCGAACACACAACAACCCAAGCGGTGTTGTTGGTGCAGACTTAAAAGATGCCATATTAAAACCCGGTAAATGGCGTATTGGCATGGAATGTTTTGGCGAAATTTTGCCATATCATGAAAACCGTATGTACCTGAACTTTAATAAACGCGATAAACATGGCATGCCGATTATCACTTTTGACGCTAAACTACGCGAAAATGAATTAAAAATGCGCGAACATGGCATAAAGTGTGCTGTAGAGATGCTTGAAGCTGCAGGCTGTACCGACATTCGTACGCACAATCGAACAACGGCACCTGGCGCATGTATTCACGAGATGGGCACCGCTCGAATGGGCCATGACCCAAAGACCAGCGTATTGAACAAGTGGAATCAACTCCATGATGTGGCGAATGTTTTTGTTACCGATGGCGCTTGCATGACAAGCTCAGGTACGCAAAACCCAAGCATTACTTACATGGCATTATCAGCACGTGCGGTTGATTATGCCGATAAACAAATCAAAGCTGGAAAGCTATAAAACGATAAGGTTTGCAAATTAATACAAGGTATTATGGCATCATTGGCGAAATTAACCCGCAGCAGGTTTACCGCAAGGATATTGTCTAACCCCAATTAGAGGTGAATGTTAACCGTGGCAATATCAAATATATATGATTTGATATTGCCGATGCGCCGCCGTTAATTAAAGCCAAAACATTCGTTCAAAATAGGTAGCAATTTGAGTATTACAGAAATAGGACAGCTGGTTGGCGGGATCAGTTTTCTTCTCGCCGTGTTGGCCTTCTACCAAAAAGACGACCGTTACTTAAAAACCCTGTTAATGGCGGTGTACCTGATCCACGGAGTGCACTTTTACCTGCTCGATAGTTTGGTGCCCGCTACGCTTTGTTTAATAAGTTTTCTCAGAACTCTCATTTCTCTTTATATACGCTCATCGCGAATGGCAATCATCTTCATCGTTCTGATCGCGCTGTTGAGTTATCTCAACTATCAATCTCTTATTGACTTGCTCCCTATCGCCGCCAGCGTTCTTGGTACCTACGCGCTGTTATGTTTAAGTGGCATTAAAATGCGACTCGCAATCTTAATCGGTTCAGCCTTGTGGTTAATTAACAATATATTCATCGGCTCCATCGGTGGTACATTAATGGAATTATTTATCATTTCGACAAATGCATTCACGATCTATCGATTAATGGCGACGGCAGAGCCTCGAGGATAACTCAAGACACCCTTCCACGTGCATTAAAGGTGTCTAGTTCGGCTTGGGTTACGCAGCCTCGATAGGTTCCTGGGATCAACATAAAGTCAGGATTTGCCGGCTCTGAGGTGTAGTAAATATGAAAAATAATTTTCTTTAATTTGCGATAGCTTTTCGATAATTCAGACGTCTGATTAGCAAAAGCGCGTTTATCCAAATGGCTCACCAATGCAACCCGCTTATCCTTACCTAGGTTGAGATAGTGAGTCTGAAACGAAGCCTTGGCAATTTCATTAAGTTTAACCAGCAACTGCAGAAACTGTTTTTTTGTCCCGGCTACCGCCCAGGTTAACATCATCGCATCCAGCACAGGAATAACATGAGCATCTGTCGCCCCTGCCGTGTCGCTGAGGGGTATCATAATTTCGGCAATATCCGCCAGCATCGTCATATGCTCTGCCGAAAAAAACTGACCGCTATTGCTGATAACAAGCAGCTCTTTTTCTGTATTAGTTGTGCCTGCAAGTATTGGCGCGGCAACCAAAACCATCGCCGAGCCGATAAATACACGACGACTGATAATAAATTCACTACTGAATGTCCTCATCCTTTAAAGACTCCCTTTTTGCATCAATTTAGCGGCATAATCCGCAGCTCGCACGGTAATCGCCATATATGTTAAAGAAGGATTTTGGGTAGCACAGGAGGACATACAAGCGCCATCGGTCACAAATAGATTATCGACATCATGGGCTTGAGCCCATTTGTTTAATACGGAGGTGTTTGGATCATTTCCCATACAAGCTCCGCCCATTTCATGGATACGATCGCCAATAGCAATATGTCTGTCTTCAGGTGTTGTGTTGACATTGATATCGACGCAGCCCCCAACATCGAGTATTTCACCAATATCTTTAGCCGCTTGCCTGATCATTTTTCGCTCGTTGTCTCGAACGCGGGCATCAATATGTAACTGTGGAATCCCCCATTGATCGGTCTTAGTCGGATGCAAAGACGCCACATTATCAAAATACGGTAGCATTTCACCGTACATAATGGCTCGGAATTTCCAGGGGCCTGGCTGATTCGCGACTTCCTTCACATCTACACCAATTCCTGCCTTGTTCGCATGGGTTGGAGTCTTGGTTCGATGTTGAGCCGTTGCCTGAAACCCATAACCGCGCACAAATTCAACACCATCTTTGTTCTCATGCCGGTAATTGGGAATATAGGTTGCGATGGGTCGACGACCTGTTGCAAATTTATCGTCAAGCCCCGGGACAATGCCATCGGCCAGAACACCGCTAAAATGGTCCATTATATAGCGCCCGACGACGCCGCTTGAGTTGGCGATACCATTGGGAAACGTTGCGGATTTGGAATTTAACAGAATTTGCACCGACCCTAGTGCTGAAGCACATAAAAACACCACCCGCGCCTTGTAGCTGCGCTTTTCTTTGCTGAGCGTATCAATGATACTCACGCCCGAAGCCCGGCCGAGCTTTTCATCATAGTCAACGCGCTCAACAATGGCATTCGTGATCAGAGTAAGATTACCGGTATTATTCGCTGCTGGCAGCGTTGCCGATAACGAACTGAAATAGCCGCCAAACGTGCAACCCCGTTTGCAATAAGCGCGAGCCTGACATTGACCCCTTCCTAATTTCATTTGTTCTGCGGTAGGCTCGGTGATATTTGCTGCCCGGCCAATAATCAACCGGCGATCAGAATAGGCTTTGCGAAGGTTTTTTGCGATGACTTTCTCGGCACAACTCATCTCCCAGGGTTTTTGAAAAACACCATCCGGTAAATCTTCCAACCCATCGCGATTTGCGGATACGCCAATAAATGATTCGACATAATCGTACCAGGGTGCCAAATCCTCGTAACCTATTGGCCAAGGAACACCGTTTCCATCTTTCTTATTAGCCACAAAGTCCTTAGGCCCCCAGCGCAGAGACTGTCTACCCCAGGTAACGCTACGACCACCTAATTGATAGCTTCTCACCCATTTAAACGGGCGAGCATCCGGATAGCTATAAGGATGTTCTTTGTCATCCGCAAAAAATTGCTTAGTTGCTCCTTTAAAATACCCTTTCTGCTTTATCAATTGGTATCGCCCTTGTTCATCGAAATCTTCAGGGACCAGATTACGATTTTCAATTTGCCAGGGCGCCTGCATATCCGTATATTCCGAACCACGGTGCTCCACATTGCGTCCTCGTTCGATGACTAAGGTTTTAAATCCTTTTTCGGTAAATTCCTTCGCCGCCCAACCGCCGGTTATGCCGGAACCGACCACGATAACATCATATTCCTGCGCCATAGTTTTATTCGTAACCCCTGTGTTTGTCCGCTAATCGAGTAGATTGCGATATGTGTTTCTAGATAAAAAGGATGTCTACAACTCAACGATGTAAATATTACGGAAGCGAACAATATTGTCGCTCTTTCCCGTTTCCCTGAGTTGTTTGCTGCCATGATGTTGTAAACCAATCACCCCTTTACTGTCTTTGCGATCGATAATATGGGTCGTCAAAATGCCATTGACGGTAATTTTTATCTCTGTGCCACGACATTCAATACGATAGTGGTTCCAGGCATTGGCTTTGAAAGTGCTTGCCAACTCTTCATTCCAGTTTGCTATGTATGATTTAATAAAGTCTTTATCCCTGTTGCTACGCACAGGATGTTCAGGGTGCAGCCACTGCCGCCGGCCCTGATCAAACAAACCGCCACTCCATCGTCTCGGGCTGGGATCGACTTCAGCCTGATAGCCAACAACGACTTTGCCCTGATCTAGATCGCGAATTTGACCTCGAAAAATAAAGCCAGAATTACTGTATTCGGTAACGTCAGGCATTTTAATTTCGGCAGTTAAAATGAAGTCTTGATAGGTTTTTCGGGTTGTTAAAAACCAATTGGATTCTGACTGCAAATGTAACTCGCCATCCACCATTGTCGCATTACCAAATGGGTAAACATTTTCAAACTGAGAGAGTTGAGGGTCGAGCAAACTGACTTTATTAACCGTGGCGCATGATGCGCATAGAATCGCCATGTTCATAGCCAGCATGAGTTTAAAATTTCCTATTTTCACCGAAAATTCGCCTTTACTTAACGATCAATAATGATTACTTTTGATTGAATATAATCGATAGTTACATATTTTTATTCGGTTAAGCAACTGCAAATATTTGAATGAAGAGGAAGTTTCATTAGTGGGTTTAAAAAAACGATGTTTGATCTGGCTTTGGTCGTTGATATCGCTCTGGCCGATTGTCTTTGCAACGGCGGCGCCATTAAAAATAAGTGCGCAACTTCATTCCGTAAAGGATGAACTGAGCAGAGACTTTGATAAGACCCTAAGCGAATTAGCAAAAATGGGCTTTTCCGGGGTAGAATTTGCCGGACGATATGGCCCCTATGTTAACAACCCTGATGGCTTAAAAAAACGCCTTGCCGAGCTGCAACTCAAGGTCAGCGGCGTACACGTTCCGTTACAACAACTGCGTGGAGACGCTGGTGCTCGCAATCTTAGATTTTACCAAAGGATTGGCGCCGAAACGGTCATTATTCCTCACGATATCAGGGTCAACGACCCGAATAAAATCGACGAACTGATAAACGAACTGAATAAAATTTCCAGCATTGCTCAAGGCTATGGTTTAAAACTTGGTTACCACAACCATGCTAAAGAGTTCGATACCTACCTTAGCGGTTCGTACTGGGATTATTTGAATACTCATACAGACAACGCTGTGGTTATGCAATTGGATGTTGGTTGGGCACGCTTTGCCAAACAGGACCCCGTGCAATTACTCACACAACACCCCAATCGAACATTAACAACCCATTTCAAAATCCGAACCTATAAAGGCCGTCCTGGCAGTGTTGCAGCAGAGACTAAAGTACTTCTTGGAGAAGATAATTATGATTGGCATGCGCTGATCCAAGCTTGCAAAACTAAAGGTGCCACGCAATGGATTGTCATCGAGCAGGAAGAATACCCGCAAGGGCTAACCCCGCTGCAATCAATCGAGCGCTCTTTAAACGGCATTGCACCTTTCTTGGTGGGCAATTAACAAGCGCGGACGCCAGTATTAGCATTATTTCTGATGGAATAACCCTAGTCTTTTAACAGACAAACACAAAGGAAGTCTGGATAATAGATATATGCGTAGTGGTGCTTGCTCGAATACCCGATATGGATGACAAAACCTGTATCAATTGATTTGGATTCAACAGTGGACGTCGAGAATAAACACTGTTTGCAATGAAATTTCTATGAAGAGGAATGGCGCTCTCGGCAGGAATCGAACCTGCAACTTAGACTCCGGAGGTCCACGTGATATCCATTTCACCACGAGAGCCGCACATTGAAAGGGAATTTTATTCTAACCCTTTTGAATTTGCCATATAAATCTGTCGATAGCAGCGTCTTTGATGGCTATTTGTACAAAATATCGGCCTCAACCCTGCCTTTAAAGGAAATGAATCCTATTGAACATAGCGAAGTACCCGTGTCGTTCTTCACAATCATCATGCTCGTAACAAGATGCACCAGGTACGATTAACCTTGTAGCGGTTAAATCCGATACATTGTTGCCTGACTTAATACGTTTTAAATATTCTGCCATTGAATTCTGCGCAGGCCAAAAGTGCTACTCCTGGCGAATTTCCATCGCATTGCAATCAGCCTGAACGCAGCTATTTTCCCGTTGCGGCAAATGCTATATGATGTATCTTTTGTACGCAGAAAGTCGTTATGGATCAATCAGTCAAGCCGCCAAAATGGCAACAGTGCCAAGTCGTATTAGCAGGGAATCTGGTCGCAAAGCCAGAAGTTCGTTATCGCGCCAATCCCGCCACGCCAGTGTCGGAATTCGTTATTGCTACCCACCAACGTTGGTTTGATAAATCCACCAATAGCTACAAAGACTGGACGACCTATTTAACGTGTCTTGCCCAGGGAGAGTCTCTGGAGCGCGAATTTATTCATGCGGATAAAGGCCAGCTGGTCATGCTTAGTGGTCAACTCGGTGGCGACAATGACAAGCACCTTATTTTGACCGACGATGTATCGGTTGTCGGTAAGGGCCTGGCGCAGAGCATTAATCAGTTACATATGCAGGCGACGTTAGTCTCTGAGGTGAAACTGATGCAAACCCAGAATAATGCCACCATGGCTGAATTTACCGTACAGTGTCAGCAGTCTGGGTTACCGGCAAAACATGCCAAAGCAGAGCGAATTGTCCACGTTTTCGGGAAATCGGCACAGTTTTTAGCCGATAAAGCCAAGCCAAATCAGCAGGTCATCATTGAAGCGAGCATTGCCCAACAAGGTGACCATAAACAATTACAGCTTATCGATGCCAAGCGGGTTATAATCTGCCCAGAATAATAATGCATAAGAAGTTGTTTACCCTTGTCCTTTAGTCGTCGATTTTTCGCCCTTTTAACCTGGCTTGGTCTAAGCCTGTTTTCACCTTTTTTGTTCGGTAATTATGGCAGCGTCACCGTTGCCAGTATCGTCAATGTCTATGACGGCGACACCTTTCGCGCCAATATTGCCCACTGGCCCGATGTTATTGGCAATAATACACCGATACGAATCAACGCAGTGGATACACCGGAAATCCGCGGCAAGTGTGCGGCTGAAAAACAATTGGCCATTCAGGCCCGAGATTTTACCCGGGAACAATTATTAAAAGCAGAGTTAATCGAACTGAGGAACATTGAACGCGGCAAGTATTTTCGTCTTGTTGCCGATGTTTATCTGGATGGTCAAAGCCTGGCTCAGCAATTACTGTCCCATGGGCTGGCGCGACCTTATGATGGTAATAAGAGGCAATCCTGGTGTACCGGCACGTCCTGAATCGAAAAAAGCTAAAACAGTGGTGGCTACGCCATCGCCTGACCATTAAGCTGATCTTAGGTTTTTTGCTGCTCGGCATCCTCATTAGTGCCGGCATTCACTATTCTGGTCTGAGCCAATATTTTAACCTCAACACTCTGGAGCAGTTCCGGGCTCAGTTTGCGGAGGATCTGGCTCTAAACTTTTTGCTCCTGATGACCCTAGGTACGGCTATCGGGTTACCCAGGCAAATTTGTGCATTTAGTGCCGGATATTTATTTGGTGCCATGTCAGGCATATTTCTGGCAACAACTGCAGCCATCCTTGGCTGTTTAATCACGATTTTATTCGCCAAATATGGGCTAAGATCGCTGTTGCTGCCGAGATATCAACTTCAAGTCGATAAAATTCACAAGCTTTTGGCGCATCAAACATTTCGAAAAACCCTGATGGTTCGTTTTATCCCTGCGGGAAATAACTTTCTGTTTAACCTCTGTGCCGGAGCCGCCCATGTGCCGCTAAAGCCCTACTTGCTTGGCTCTTATCTCGGCTATATTCCCCAGATGAGTATTTTTGCGTTGATGGGAAGTGGGATTAAGATGCAATCGAGTGCACAGTTTAGCGTAAGTATTGTGCTCGCCTGCATTGCCGTGGTGATTGCCTGGTCACTGAAATCCAAGCAATAAATACCTTTCCCCGGTGTTATACCAATCACATTAAATTATTGCTCACTCAGTGAGAATTTAAAGGCTTTTAGACAAGGCTTTGATTGCAGAGAATGGTTATTCCATTGTCAAAATCAGTAACGCAGGATAAACGCCTTTAAAACTCACCCGTAGGGAGTTTACCTTAAGGCCCATTTACGACCCTATATTTCATTAATATAGAATGACTATATCAATGAAACCTATGTTGTAACTGAACCTCTGCCCTAACTCTGAGTTGTGCACAAACTTAATGTGATTGGTATTATCACACTGACCTGACACCCGAAAACATTGCTCGGAAAATTCATCGCGCCAATTGGCAACTATCAAACAAAGAAAAAGGCGCTAAAAGCGCCTTTCAAAAATAATGAGCGGGTTATTAATCTAACTGGCTTAGATACACCACGATGTTTTTATAATCCGTAAGAAAATCGGCACGGTCTAACTCGTTGGCATTAACACGATACTTGCCGTTAACCACAATCGTTGGCACGCCGGTTAATGCGCGTTTTGCCACTAAATCATCCTGGTTTTTCTTTTGCTTTTTGGCTTGTGAATTTACTGCAAAGCTTTTGAATAGCTTATCAAATTTTTCACCTTCAACACCATTCATCACAAAAATCTTGCGGATATCTTCCTGTGAAGTAATTGGACGACGCTGCACCTGAATTTCATTGAAAATTGCACCAATTAGCTGATTTTTCTGTGGCAGTTGCTCAGCAACCACCAACGCTTTAGTGATGTCGAACTGTACTTGTTCGCTCGCAGCACGAAGAAAATCTACGTGATTTTTTTCAAAGCTTACGCCTTCAGGTAATGAGCGCGCTAAGTCCTGCATAAAAGGTTCAAAACGTAAGCAGTGTGGGCAATAAAAAGAGAAGTACTCACGTACCTCAGGCTTAGCAGACGCTGTCTCACTCACCTTAGTGTAATGTTTTCCTTCGACATACTTCGCTGCCTGGCTGCTAAATGCGGCTAGCGCAGTAACTAAAAATAAAGTGATTAACTTCTTCATGTAATTCTATTCCTTACGTATTTCTAATTATGTGTGATACCAAATACGATGGTTTTATGATCGATTCGAAATGTCTAACGAACATTCCCGTAGGGCGAATGTTTTTATGACACCTTTACCTTGAAAATGTTCAACAAAGCAAACCATTCTAGTCTTGGCGTGCGTTTTTCTCTTCGTTGAATGATCAATCTTCTGTCGTAATTGCTAATGAATATACCATTATGGCATTAAACTCAAGGGCGGCTCTTGTAAAGTGGCCACCTGTTCTTTTAATGCAAGTATTTGTTGTTCCCAGTATTTCTCGGTATTAAACCAGGGAAAATTACGGGGGAAAGCCGGATCTTGCCACCTTCTGGCAAGCCATGCCATATAATGTACAACTCTCATTGTTCTCAAGGATTCTATCAGTGACAGCTCACTGGTATCAAATGAAAAGAACTCTTCGTAACCAGATAATAGTGTATCTATTTGTAACAGTTGCTGTTGCCTGTCGCCGCTAAGCATCATCCATAAGTCCTGAATCGCCGGACCGGTTTTACAATCATCGAGATCAACAAAGTGCGGTCCAGCATCGGTCCACAGAATATTTCCGGCATGACAGTCACCATGGAGTCTGATTTGCCTAGTTGGCTGATACCGGGCGCTGGCTATATCAATCGCCTGTTCAAGAATAGTGAAAAATGGTGTTTGCAAACCAAGCGGTACCATTTGGCAGTCCATAAGAACTTGCCTGGCATCAAATAAACTTTCCTGAGTGGAAATTATCGGACGCGTTTGAAAACTCTGTTGTGAGGATACCGCATGAATGCGGCCAACAAACCGTCCCATCCATTCCAGCTGTTCAAGATTATCAACTTCAAATATACGACCACCCCGGCAAGGAAACACCGCAAAATGGAATCCCTGATGATGAAATATACTCACGCCATCACGTTTTAAAGGTGCCACGATTGGCAATTCATGCTCATCCAACTGGAAAGAAAAGTCGTGCTCTTCCTGAATTTGCTGCAGCTGCCAGCGACCGGGCCGATAAAACTTACAGACAAATTTTTGGCGGTTCTCATCATGGAATTGATAGACCCTGTTTTCATAGCTATTTAAGGCCAGCAGCCCACTATCTACCTGAAATCCAGCACCCTCAAGGCCGTCGATAATGGTTTCAGGCGCCAGCGATGAGAAGTTAAAATCTTTCATATCAATCCCGGTTCAAACAATGGATCAAAATTGTAACCTGTATCTATCCAATCCCCTAGGATGCAATTCTCTTAGTCGGTGGATTTCAACGCCCCCCTATGGTCGGCGATTAAAAAATTTACTGGATTGCTTAATGATCACATCACTATCACTCGGTTCAATTTGCTGGATCACAAACGAGACATCTGTCATATATTCTTTCAACTCATAAGGGTCAACAGCAATACTCACCGTGACCGTTTCCAGTTGTGCGGCTCTGACGGAGACTTTTTTCTTACCGCGCCATTGCGTGTTTTCCAAACCTTCAATTGATATTTTGTAGATGCTGTCATGTTGCGACTTGTTCAATACTTTCAAGGTGTAGACATTTTCTATCAACCCTTCATTGGTCTCCCGAGACAATGCATTGCGATCACGAATAATATCTAGCTGCAATGGTACTCGGGTTGCCAAATCTGCTACGAAAAATCCTGTCATTACCAATAAAATTGTCGCGTACATAAATAACTTAGGGCGTAAAATATGGACTTTCTTACCGGTCAGTTCATGTTCCGTGGTATAGCGAATCAGGCCTTTTTCGTAGCCCATTTTGTCCATCACACCATCACAAGCATCAACGCAGGCACCACAATTGATGCACTCATACTGCAAACCGTTACGAATATCGATGCCTGTCGGACAAACCTGCACACACAAATTACAATCGATACAATCCCCCAGGCCAAGTTCTTTAGGGTTGGCCTTACGAGAACGCGGGCCCCGTGTTTCTCCACGATTGTTGTCATATGATACCGTTAATGTGTCTTTGTCGAACATCGCCGATTGAAATCTCGCATAAGGGCACATATGCAGGCACATGATCTCTCGCATCCAACCCGCGTTGCCATATGTCGCAAAGGCAAAAAACACAATGCAGGCAGTTGCCATCACGCTGGCGTTAAATGTGAAAAAGTCGATGACAAGTTGCCGCATTGGCGTGAAATAGCCAACGAAAGTAATCGCCGTAAACAAAGCAAAGAGGATCCAACAACTATGTTTCGCGGCTTTACGCCACAACTTATTGACCGACATCGGTTGTTGATCTAATTTTTTGCGCTGGTTCGCGGTTCCTTCAAAACGTTCTTCAAACCAGATGAAAATAAACGTCCAGACTGTTTGTGGACACAGATATCCGCACCATACCCGACCTAAAAAGGTCGTCACAAAAAACAACAAAAAGGCGCCAATAATGAACAGCCAAGCGAGTAACGTCAGATCCTGAGGCCAAAGGGTTAACCCCCAAAGATTAAACCGCTGCTCGCCAATATCGAATAAAATTGCCTGTTGACCGTTGTATTGCAACCAGGGTAATACGGCGAACAAGATCAAGAAGAAAAAGTTCATTTTCCTACGGATTTGTTGAAAGTAACCACTTACTTTTCGGACATAAATTTGATCGCGAGGCTTATACTGCTCAACCTCGGATTGACGTGGACGGTGAACCTTAATTTCTTTTACCGGTATGGTTTTAACCGGTACGGACTTGGATTTATTTTTTTCCATTAGACGACAAACTCACCCTGGGACTATGTCAACGTTTTGTTAAATTATACCTTAAGCGCCAGGCCAAAGTATGATTTAACACAAGTTTAATGGCTTTTTTCAAACAAAATTAGGTATCATGGGGGCAATAATAATTATCGGGTCCTGTTATGAAAAAATTACTCATATTGATCGTTGCAGCTGCGGTGTACCTTCACTATTACCCGTCACCACAGTTAAATGCCTGGTGGCAGCAGTCGCTGCAATGGCTAGACGACAAAACCAGTGACTATACGGATACTAAGGTTGGCGTAAAGCCGTCCAAGTTAGTCACGGTGCTACAACCCCATTTTGACAAGTATTCGAAAATGGAAGAGGCTTATATCCGTGAGCTCGCCACATCCCGTGATAATATCCGGGAATTTCACCGACAATACTGTGAAGAGCCAAAAGGTAATCGACGCTTAAATCGCAACAATCAAAGGCAAGTTTGCGACGTGATTTCGCAATATAGACTGTTATAGCGCTTTAATCCGCCCCTACATTGAGGCTTGATGATAAACCACATTACGTTCGTCTCGGGCAAAGCCGATGAGATTCATATTACTTGATTGTGCCAATGCCACCGCCATACTGGTGGCAGCGGATACCGTTACCAGGGTCGCGATCCCTAATAATTGACACTTTTGCACCATTTCAAAACTCGCCCGGCTTGATGCCAGGACAAAGCCTTGGTTCAGGTTAATATTGTGTTTAATCAAATATCCAATGAGTTTATCTAATGCATTGTGACGACCAACATCTTCACTAACATGAATCAATGCGCCACTGTTATCAAAAAAACCACAACCATGGACACTACCACATTGTTGATTCATCAGTTGTGCGTCGGTGAAGTGTTTTAGCGATGTTGCAATCACCTCAGAGCGAGGCATTGAACTAACGGCAAGCCGCGTACGATGAGGGGAAATTAAGTCAAGAGATTCTTTACCACACAAGCCACAACCACTGACACCTTTGAGCATGCGACGCCGTTGCTTTAACCGATTAAATTGTCTCGAATTAATCTCGAGTTTCAGTTCCAGACCGTTTTCCTGGGTGACTTGATCAATGCCAAATACATCAGAGACAGAATCTATAATGCCTTCCGTTAATGAGAACCCCAACGCAAAGTGATCTAATTCAACGGGAGTCAGCATCATTACTGCATGCGTTAAGCCATTGTAAACAACAGCCACTGGGGCTTCTTCAACCACCACATCGGCGTTGCTCGTCAATGACGCCTCTGCCACACCAGACTCCCGAGTGGTAACCACAGTTGCCACAGTCCCCGGTACGCGAGACTTTTGACATCCTTGCAGATGCGGCGATCCTGTCAACTTGTCGCTAATAGTTAACTCCCAGAAGATAGTTGTTCTAACACGGAGGAAAATTCATCCGCGCTTTGTTGTTGATGGTCGTGTTGGTAATCGCGAACCACCCATTGGCCATTCACCATCACATCGCGCACCGCATTACTGGCGCTGGCGAATATCAGACTATCCATACGATAATCAGCGCCACCAGCGTACAGGCGTAATTTTTGCGGATCAAGCACAAGCAGATCGGCCTGCCGGCCAATTGCTATTTCGCCAGTATTCGAAGATGTTGCCATCGCACCGCCTTTAGTGCTGTGTTGCCATAAATATCGACCTACCGACGGTACACTAGAGCTAGCCAAAACCGCACGTTGTTGCTTCTGCAACCGCTGCGCATATTCCAAAAGCTTCAATTCTTCGGTTGCGCTGACACTGATATGGCTGTCAGAACCAATCGCGAATTGCCCGCCAGCTTCTAAAAATTGGGCCGTTGGAAATATGCCATCGCCAAGGTTCGCCTCTGTGGTAGGACAAATGCCAGCAATCGCCCCACTTTTGGCAATCCCGTTCAGTTCACTTTCATCAATATGGGTCGCGTGAATTAAACACCAATGCTTATCAACTGCAACATTATCGAGTAACCACTGCACCGGGCGTTTTTGATAATGTGCCAGGCAATCGTTCACTTCCTGCATTTGCTCGGCAATATGGATATGTACCGGCGCTGTTGCATCCAGCATTTTAAGATGTTTGACCGCAGCATTTATCGATTCTAAATCAACGGCTCTTAGGGAATGTGGCGCAATACCGACATTGGCATTGCTTAGGGATTTGGCAACGTCAATGCAATCGGACACCAATTGATTAAACTGTTCGGTCGAATTAATAAAGCGACGTTGTCCATGGGTGGGCGCTAAAGGCCCAAAACCGCTGAAACGATACAAAACCGGTAACATAGTGATGCCAATTCCCGAATCCGCTGCCGCTTGGAACGCGGCCCGGGCCATGGTGCTTAATTCTGGGTATGGATTGCCATCAGGATCATGGTGCAGATAGTGAAACTCTGCGACGCGAGTATAACCCGCTTTAAGCATTTCAATGTATAGCTGCCTGGCAATGATTTTGGCCTGCTCCGGGGTGATATGATCAACAAACTGATACATAATTTTACGCCAGGTCCAGAAACTATCATTGCCTTCACTGCCCTGTTCGGAAAAACCCGCAAACCCTCGTTGAAACGCATGGGAATGACAGTTCACCATGCCTGGAATAATCGGTCCATTGGTGTCTATTGCACCATCAACTTTGCCATCGACAATTTCCGTGATCACACCATTGTCAATCCATAAAGTTTTATTTTTCAGCCAGTTAGAACCGACCAGAACATCGCCGGCATACAGCGCTTGGGAAGAAGAGGAAGAGGTCATTACTGCGGTACTCCAGATGATGAGCAGTCAGGAACAGTGTCCTTAGAAATATAGCTGATAAATGCCTGGACCATGTTTTGTAACTGTGGAATAACAGCCTGTGCTTTCTCGTCACTATATTGGCTGACATGATTCGTATCAGTCAGGCTGGAAACAGATTCAGCAAGCGGATTGCCATCCTCTCCCCATAAGGCTTCATCCATATATGTCCGTTGCGATAACTCGAGCTGCACCGTTTCAATATTTTTATCGAGATTGGCATAAGCCCGGGTAATATAGCCCCCTTTGAAACGTCCATCGATCACTTTTGAATACGGAGAAACGTTAATATTTTCCAGTAGCTGGTGAAGCTGTGATGTGCAGCTTTTGCCCTGATTGGTACCAAAATTAAAATCCGGGAGCTGGCCCGCAAAAAAACGAGGAACTTGCGAGCAGATAGAATGGGCTTCCAACAATAACGCTTTGCCATGAATTTTTTGGATCTCGGCCAATGTGTCAGCCACCGCCTGATGATAAGGTTGCCAAAAGGTTGTTACTCGACGCTGAATTTCTTTCTCATTCGGTTGCATGTCTTTTTTATAGAGAGGTTGGCGCTGAAAATTTGTGGTTGGACACAACTCAGTGCTGTCTGCGCCCGGGTATAAATTTGCGCCATCCGGCGAGCGATTCAAATCAATTACATAGCGGCTATAAGCAGGCACTATTAAATACACACCCAGCTCTTTGGCAAACGCATACAAACGGTCTAAATCCCAGTCCGTATCCGCGACACTTAACCCTGCGGCAGTCATTGTGTTCCGTATATCATCGGGAATCGACACACCATTGTGAGGCATGGAGATTAACAGTGGAAGGTTGCCTTGTTGCAGCTGAAAAATAGATTGTGTCATGGAATTTTACGGATACCTGATAAGAATCTTAGTCGCGATGAAATATTCATCGAATTTGGCGACGAAGTTGTATATACAATTAGCGTTAATGTAGCATTTTTCAGTCAATTCGAAAACCCACCACCGGCATATCCCCGTAAAAATCATCCTTGATTACGATTTATTACGGTTTGAGTTTTGCTTTTTTTTTGATCCTTTGCTTTAATTACATCTTTCGGAACGAAACTTAGAACAATACATTCGAAACTTATGTCAAAACGCAATACTCAACAACGTCGTCATGTAATATTAAGCCATTTGGCCGAACAAGGCGAAGTCAGTGTCGATCAACTGGCAAATCAGTTCCAAACCTCCGAAGTAACCATACGTAAAGACTTAGCAGCTCTTGAAAACAGTGGTTTATTATTGCGCCGTTATGGTGGTGCGATCCCCCTGCCCCAAGAAATTACTCAGGCGGAAAACAACGAACAAGTTTCGAAACGAAAGTTATCCATTGCCCGAGAAGCGGCCCGCCATGTTAAAGACCATAACCGCATTATCATCGATAGTGGCCGTACAACGGCAGCGATCGTTCCCGAGCTCCGTCACAAGCATGGCCTGGTGGTGATGACAAATTCATTGTCTATCGCCAATCAAATCCACGAGCTGGAAAATGAGCCAACATTATTGATGACCGGCGGAACCTGGGATGCGACATCTGAAGCCTTTCAGGGGCAAGTGGCAGAACTGGTATTGCGCTCATACGACTTTGATCAGCTATTCATCGGTGCCGATGGCATTGATTTGGATCGAGGCACGACAACCTTCAATGAATTGATTGGCCTGAGTCAGGTCATGTCCGAGGTAGCCCGAGAGGTTATCGTGGTAGTGGAATCGGAAAAGATCGGCCGCCGGATCCCAAATCAGGAATTACCCTGGAGTTCTGTAGATACTCTAATTACTGACTCCGAATTAAGTTTGTCACTAAAACAGCAAATTGAAGCGCACCAGGTAAACGTTGTCTGTGCGCCTTAACTAAATTAACTAACCAAATTAACAGTTTAATTAGTCATCGAATACACAACTAGTTAAGCATTGAAATAACCCATTTTTAGAAACAGGAATCGAATTATGTGTGGAATTGTTGGTGCAGTCGCGCAACGTGATGTTGCTGATATTCTCGTCGAAGGATTACGTCGCCTTGAATACCGCGGTTATGATTCAGCCGGTGTGGCAATTATTAACAACGACAATGAGCTGCAACGCGTCCGTCGTTTGGGCAAAGTGCAGGAACTCGCCGATGCGGTGAATAACAACCCACTAAGTGGCGGTACCGGTATCGCCCATACCCGCTGGGCGACGCATGGTGTACCTAGTGAAGAGAATGCCCATCCTCATATCAGCAGTAATAATATTGCCGTGGTTCACAATGGCATTATCGAAAACCACCAGGAACTCAAAAACCTATTGATTGAACAAGGTTATGTGTTTACCTCACAAACCGATACAGAAGTGATCGCCCATCTCGTTGATCATTTACTGAAAACCGAAGCGTCTTTATTGGCTGCGGTACAAAAGGCCTGTAAACAGTTTATTGGCGCCTATGGAACGGTGATCATGGACCGCCGAGATCCGGAGCGTTTAGTTGTAGCTCGGTCTGGCAGCCCTTTGGTTATCGGTTATGGCCTTGGCGAAAATTTCCTCGCCTCAGATATGATGGCACTTTTACCTGTGACTCGTAAATTTGCGTTCTTAGAAGAAGGGGACGTTGCTGAAATCACTCGATTTGAAGTGAACATCTTCGATAAAAAAGGAAATGCCGTCGAGCGTGATGCAACAGAAGCACAGGTTAGCCATGATGCTGGTGACAAAGGTGAGTACCGTCACTACATGCTTAAAGAGATTTATGAGCAACCGACGGCGATTCGCAATACGTTAGAAAATCGCATTATTGACAATCAAATCAATACCGAAGCTTTTGCTGGTGATGGTGTAAATGCCGATCAAATTTTAAAAGACATTGACCACGTACAAATCATCGCCTGTGGCACCAGTTATCACTCTGGCATGGTTGCCCGTTATTGGCTTGAGCAATATGCCGGGGTTTCCTGCAATATCGAAATCGCCAGTGAGTTTCGTTATCGCAAATCTTTTGTCCCGAAAAATGCCCTGTTAGTCACCATTTCCCAATCGGGTGAAACCGCTGATACTTTAGCAGCCTTACGTTTGGGTAAAGAATTGGGTTATGCCTCAAGTTTGACCATCTGCAACGTTCCTGGCTCATCATTGGTTCGTGAATCGGATATGGCGTTTATGACCAAAGCCGGTGCAGAAATAGGTGTTGCGTCGACAAAAGCCTTTACCACACAATTAGTGGGCCTGATGATGATGACCATTGCCATCGGCAAAAACAAAGGCATGACGCCAGAATTGCAACAAGAACTGGTGCAATCTTTAATGAGTTTACCGGCGAAAATTGACGAAGTTCTGGCGTTAGCAAAAGACATCGAAGCCCTGGCGGAAGACTTTGCCGATAAACACCACTCCCTGTTTTTAGGTCGTGGTGATCAATACCCAATCGCCATGGAAGGGGCGTTAAAGCTTAAGGAAATCTCCTACATTCATGCAGAAGCCTACGCCGCCGGCGAGCTAAAACACGGACCACTGGCGTTAATTGACGCCGATATGCCGGTGATTGTGGTGGCGCCGAACAATGATTTGATTGAAAAACTAAAATCAAACGTTGAAGAGGTTCGGGCCCGTGGCGGTTTGATGTATGTGTTTGCCGATACCGATGCAAAATTTGCCAGTGATGACACCATGAAAGTTATCCAGGTACCGCATTGTGATGAAGCCATAGCACCGATTGTTTATACCCTGCCATTGCAGTTGCTTTCTTACTATGTAGCGATTATCAAGGGTACCGATGTAGACCAACCACGGAATCTGGCAAAATCGGTTACGGTTGAATAGATATCAAGTAACCTTTTGCCGCGGTGTCCTGTACTGATAGTTCGACACTATTTCAGAACAGGACACTCCGGGTTGATATCCAGTGCGATACGCTTTTCGCCTACGTTACTCCTGAATAGCTTCCATATCCTTAATCAATTCATCGAGCTTGGCAAACTGTCGTCCGTATAAAGAATTCATATCTAGTCGGTAAATTGCAGCCGCAAAATACGCGAGACTGAACGCAACAATAATCACCCCGACAGGGAAAACGACAGGAATGCCGAATAGCTGAGGAATGGCCGGATAATCCTTGGCTAAACCAGAAATAATTGATCGGCCGATATCGGAAAAACCGAATCGCGTGACACAAAGAATAAACACTGCTGGATAAAAATAACGATAAATAGCGGTATAAGTTGCGATAAAACCTTTTAGCCAGCCATCAAATGACTTTAAATAGTGATAGCTGTTATCGTCCTTATCAAGCAGTTCGAGTTGCCTGACCTGTCGCTTACCAATAACCACCAGAGCAAAAATCATAATGCCCAGAATGACACCTAAAATCGGCGCGCCGACAAACGTCAGCCCCATAAAAATAACCATAGCGCCAATTATCAGGCCTATGAGGTTGTAACCAATGGTGCGTATCAGCTTATCGACGATATTTTTTGATTTTTGTTGATACAGCTGGTTAATTCTTGGTGCGATCAAGGCATTATCGTCGACAAAGCCTTCCTTCCAGATAGATTCTATTGATTTACTCATTTAACTCTCCTGCCGGTTTAATATCTTGTTCAGTCGTTGCTTGATACGACCAATTCGAACACCTATATTGTTGAAATTAGTGCCAATTATGTCTGCTATTTGCTGGTAAGATTTTTCCTCCAGATAAAGTAGTATCACCGCTCGATCTACTTCAGATAATTGCCGAATCGCCGTATACAATTGCTCTATAGAACTATCATGAAAGTTGGCAACCTCCTGTTGTGCCCCTGCAGGGAGTGCATCAGAAGCAAAAATCTGGTGGTGATTACAGGTCTTTTTTAAATAGGTTAAGCAAACATTCAGAGATATCTTGTAAACCCAGGTCGACCACTCGCACTGCTGATTAAACCTGTCATTGCTACGCCAAATCTGTAGACAAACCTCCTGGTAATAATCTTCAAAGTCTTCCTGCGAGTTGGTATAAGCTCGACAAATTTTTATGATGATGCCGGCATGAGGCAATATCATGCTCTGATAAAAGTCACTTCCCATTATTATTATCAATACCCCTGATGTTCGACTTATCTAGTTAGTGGCAGAAACTACAATTTATTACACCTAGGTAGAAAATATTTTTAAAATCATGAAAATGATTAGACACGTCGACTAGATGTTTTAGCCAGCCAGTATGCGCCATAGTCCTTGTCAGATGGAAGAGGAAACCTACTCGTATTCCTGATTAAATAGGGTTGTTGACTGATTTGCGTGGGGAGATTAATTGCAGTAAAAGCCTGACTTGATATCAGGCTTTTTATTTATCGTTTGAGGAAGGTTATTTGCTAACCGCTTCCATACCCTCACCCGATTCACCTAATTTGATGCCGCTAACATATTCCAAACCATGGGGGATTTGAATACTGCTGTTGGCAAATGCATCACCTTGCGGCTGTGCACGACCACCGTTACAGGAAGCCAGGAAAGATTCTGCCACCGCATAGAATGACAAATTATTTTCTGGCTTGGCAAAACCATGACCTTCATCCGGATATAGCACGTAGGTCACCGGAATGTTTTTTGCTTTCATCGCTTCAACAATTTGATCAGATTCTGCTTGTTTTACTCTTGGATCATTCGCACCCTGAGCAATCAGTAACGGTTTATTAATATCATCCACTTTAAACAATGGTGAACGATCGGCTAATAAGGCCTTGCCTTCTTCCGAACTTGGGTCACCAATGGCGCGATAGAAAGTTTGTTTAAAGCTTTCCCAATAAGGCGGTATCGATTCGAGTAACGTTTGCAAATTTGAAGGGCCAACAATATCGACACCACAGGTGAACTCATCCGGGGTATATGTCAATCCAACCAGCGTCGCGTATCCGCCATAACTGCCGCCCATAATCGCTACGGTATCTTTTTCAGTAATCCCTTGCGAAACCGCCCAGCGTTTAGCATCAATTAAGTCATCATGCATGGCACCGGCCCACTCACCATTACCGGCATTAACAAAGTCTTTACCAAACCCGGTTGAAGCCCGAAAGTTTACTTGCAGCACCGCATAACCTCGGTTTGCGAGCCATTGGATATCTCCTCGATAGCCGTACGCATCACGCCCCCATGGGCCGCCATGTACCAATAACACCATTGGCACTGGCTTGTCAGCTTTACCGTCCTGATCAGGGTCGGATTCAAGCGGTAATGTGTAATAGGAAACCAAATCCATATTGTCACGAGACTTGATCACAGCGCCGTGCATTTTCACCAAAGGCAGCCCTTCAAGATCCGGATTGGTGACAAACATTTCGCTGAGCTCGCCGGTTTTAGTATCAAACACTTTGTAAACAGGTGATTCATCACTTTCGTCGGTATATACCGTCCAATAACGATTATCGAGTGTTTGCGCCAACACTTGTGAGCCACCGGATAGCTGATCATTAAGTTTGCTGATTGTACCTTCCATATCGGAGTCAATGGCGTACCAAATCGGTCGTATTTTATCGATGGCATAGGCTATCGGTTTATGGCTATCGGGATCAAATAAGACCGCACCGATGTCGACATTGTCATCACTGGCAATAACGGTTTTTTCCATCGAGTCTAAATTTAGATGCACTAGCACAGAGGTATTACGGTCACGACTATCAAGCATATAAATGCCCATATTATCATTATCAAAACCGACAATGTTCGTCGTCAATGTGTCAGTAAATGGGATTGAGAATATTTCTCTCCAACCGGCCCCTTCTTTTTGCAATATTTGATAACTGCCATCCGCTAAAGGCTTCATTGCCAGGCGCACATCCAGATTATTGTCGACGATGATAGCACCAAGACCCGTTGCGTCTGCCAATAACGTCCGCTCACCACTTGCCATATCGACTGAATACGCGTCGTGCCATTTCGGGTCGCGATCATTCAGGCCAACAATGACAACACCTGGTTTGGATTTACTTTGGGCTATCACGTTCGCACGGGTATTTTCATATGGGGTTAGGTTTTTCGTATCACCCGTTTTCAAATCAACGGCATAAAGGTGCCAGTTTTCATCGCCATCTTTATCTTGTGTATACATCACATATTGACCATCTTTCGACCAAAAATGTACCGGAATTCCTCGCCCACTATCATGGGTAACCGGTTTTACACTGTCAAAATCACCGAGTTTACCGACAAATACATTCATTACCCCATTTAAAGGAGCGCGAAAGCTCATCATTTCACCGTCAGGACTGATACGGCCTTGAAAACGACTCGGGTTGCCAAATAAAACTTTGCGGTCAATTAATTCAGGTGCAGAAACTTGCGTATCTGTTTGGTTATTAACCAGTGGTTCTTGTTGAGTGTTGGATTCACTTGTTGAGGAGTTGCAGCCGGCAATAACGGCACTGAAGGTTAGCAATATTGCTATGGAATTTCGCATAGGTTTTCCTTTTTTAATTCGAAAGAATTTTTAAGCCGGGAAAACAGCAATAAGCCATTTCCACAACATTTAGGAAATATCACCTATAAACCCTTAGAACCCATTACGGTAAATCGAGAGCAGATTTCCCGTAATTGGCGTAATCGCTTGTTATTAATAATTTTATACTTTAGTTCATTTTGCAAGGTAGCATTATTATTTGCTTACAACTTATTCTCAATAAGTCCATTAAGAGACCATAATTATTGCTAATAATTACTTCAATTGACGCATAAACATAAATTAGGTTTCTAAAATCCGAACGAGAGTTTTATCGCCTCACATAAGCAATCATTAAAATGTTGCACCGAGTATCAACATTGGCCCCTGGAATTGATATTCCACGTTCAGTCCACCATTGTCGCGATTGTCATCCACGGTAACTTCATAGTAACGCCAACCTAAATCCGTATGCCAGGTATCCGAAAAGTTGTATTTAACACCGGCATGCAAATCAACCAATTGTCCTTCGATGTTATCGATTTTGATTTTAAAATAGTGCGCGTGAGTATTAATGCTCCAATTCTCCGTCAGCTGATAATCGGCAGATAAGCCAATGTCAGGAAGCGGTGCGGTAACATCGGAAAATACCGAATTATCGGGGTCGGTTTGTGCACAGCCAACATTATTTTCTCTTTTGTCACAAACTTCGATTTGACCTTCAAAACCTAACTCAAAATACATCACATGCAAGCCAATGGATATTCCAAAATCCAATCGCTCACCGTTGTAAAACTTATAACCATAACCAATTCGAGAAATATCAACATTCATTGAACTCGATAACTCTGCATTGCCATCGACAATATACGTTTCATTTTCGTAGTCAAATTCAAAAGGTTCAACACTGCCTGTGGTAGTCGATTGGCGATGCAAGCGAATATAATCAAAGTAGACATAATGTCGATCGTTAAAGGCATAATTGATTTTAAAATATGGCAGCAGCTCTTCTTCCTTGAGTTCAAGGTCGCGTTCAAAATCCAAGCGTAAATCGACTTGCTGCTGTAATTCATCAACCGCAGAACGTGCGTTTAAAGAAGAGTCGGTTTTCGCATAAAAGCCACCGACTTCGATGGTAAAATCCCCTGCGTTTACTGCAACAGGTAATAAAAATAGAGGCACTAGGACAGCGACGAAACAGCCCTTGCATACAACAGAGTTCATAACTACATCCTCAATTGCCAGTCTTCGCCTGTAAAAACCCTAGTCGAATAACAAGGCGAGCGCAAAGGCATCTCGATGCTATTGCCGCGGCTTCAATGAAATGAAATCATTAACTTCATGATTTAAAAATCGTTTTGTTATGAAACATAAAGAATCGCCAATAATAGCTTTATTCAATCAATTGCTGCATATCAATCTATATTTTCAATTGTATACCTTTGCAAGGGTCATTTTTACTTCCCTTAGCAGTCCCCCTACCATCTGCGAGCCTATCATCTATGCTGTAAAGACACCCACAAAATGCGGAGTCCGCCATGTTCGAAAATAAGGAAGGACAAAAAGTCCCAAGTGTCAGCTTTCCCTTGCGAGTGAATAACGAATGGAAAACAGTAAAGAGCGATGAATTGTTCGCTGGAAAAACCGTCGCGGTATTTTCATTGCCCGGCGCATTCACACCAACGTGTTCTTCAACCCATCTCCCCCGATTCAATGAATTGGCGGCTACACTCAAAGAGAATGGCGTCGATGAAATTGTCTGTGTTTCCGTGAACGATACATTCGTAATGAACGCCTGGGGTGCCGACCAGGAGTGCGAAAACATTACCTTGATCCCGGATGGCAACGGCGATTTTACTGACGGCATGGGCATGTTGGTTGATAAACAGGATCTTGGGTTTGGTAAACGCAGCTGGCGTTACTCGATGTTAGTGAAAGACGGGGTTATCGACAAAATGTTTATTGAGCCAAATATTCCCGGCGATCCATTTGAAGTTTCTGATGCCGATACAATGCTGGAATACATCAACCCTGATGCCGCTAAGCCACAAGCAGTTAGTATTTTCTCGAAACCCGGATGTCCATTTTGTATTAAAGCCAAAGAAATACTGACCGCAAATGGTTATCGCTACGAGGAAATCTTGTTGGGCAAAGGCATTACGCTAACGTCATTGAAAGCCATTACGGGTCAGGAAAGTACGCCTCAGGTTTATATTGAAGGAGAGCATATTGGCGGCAGTGATCAGCTAGCAGACTTTTTATCTAAATAATCGGTAATGGACAAATCGCAATTGGCACTTGCCTTTCACCGGCGGACATTCCCATAATAGAGCCAGAATTTATCCAAGGAGTTGTTTTTGATGTTAAAAAATTCTCTGGCTCGCGGTACGTTAGTGTTATTGCTTATTTGTTCCGTACTTTCCGGATGTGCCAGTCTAGGGTTGAAAGTGGAAGATCCAGAAATCGACGTTGTCGGCGTACGGATGTTACCAGTTAAAGGCTTTAGCCCTAAATTTGAAATCACCCTGGAAATATTCAACCCCAATGACTTTGAGTTAAATTTTTCCAAAGTCAGTTATCAGTTAGTGGTCAATGGCTCGTCATTATTTAGCGGAAATAAATATCAGGTTCCGCCGCTGCAACCATTTTCAACCCAGACGGTTACCCTGCAAGGGAAGGCCTCATTATTAAACAGCATTAAAGTCATCAAGCAATTCGCCGAGAAACCAAACCAGCCGGTTGATTATGAATTTAATGCCCGACTGGAATTTGCCAATTTATTACCCGATATTCCCATCAATAAAACCGGCACGTTTGACCCATCTACCTGGTAGTAATATTAACTGCCAGGTTGATTTATCTGACGATTGGTTAGATAAACTGAAAGCACAATACTCATCACGATGCAGCTCCCCCCTGCCAATAACCTAGCAAAGTCGACGTCTTCTCCAAACAAGGTAAATGCAAAGATCACAGCAAATGGCATATAGGCGTTATTCATTACCGCTAATGTTGTATTGGATACTTGAGTAGCGCCTTTATTCCAGCAATAAAATCCGAGGGCAGAAGAAATGACGCCAAGGTACAAGACTACCCAAAGCTGCTCGGTTTTCAGGTGCATTCGCTGGAAATCACCGAACGAGATGGTGTAGATTGACGCAAGCAATGCCGCCCCGAAATACATCCACATAAGATTAATTCCGTCACTGCTTTGCTGACCGTTTTTATCCGTACGATGTAGCTTGCAATATCGGACATACAAAACCTGACCGCAACCAAAGGCAAGGTTTGCTACCTGCAGCAGCATAAAACCGATAATAAAGTCATTACCTTCGACCGACTGGGCGACCATAATTGCGGCGCCTAATATCGATAGAGCAACGATTAAAGCATGTCGGTAGTCAAAGCGTTTTTCCAGAAAAGCATTTAATGCAAAAACGTAAATCGGCGTGAAAATGGTGAATACCGCCACGAGATAACCGGGGAGATATTGGTACGATTGAATGTAGGCGATATACATAACACCAAACTGCAATGCACCTAAGGCCATTAGCTTTATCGGTGAACGGTTACTTTTAAACCAAAACACCAGAGGCAGAAATGTAATGAAGCAAAGGCTCAAGCGAATTGCTGCCACGTATCCTGGGTCCACTCCGGCAAGTTGCCCTTTAATTAGCCCGAATGAAAATGCCCAAAGCAAAGAAACAAAAACTAAATAGCCCATATCGATTTTAATTTAAAGTAATGTTTATATAAGATCGCATTAGATGGAATTGCTTGACAAAAAGCAACTCCAATACGCGACCGTTTTCATTGCGGGCCGCGAAATACATTGTAATTCATGGTTAAAAAACACCCATCAAAAACAGGCGCCAAGCCCTATTTCTTCTGAAGATTGAGAAGATCTGACCAATAAAACCTTTTCACTTTTCCATAAAGATGGTTAAATAACTTCATGGTTTTCAAACGAAAACAATAATAAGGCGCGTTTATGAGTACTAAGCCAGAATCTAAGCTAGAGCTAAACCAAGAGATCGACGAACAACTGCAGTTGCTCGCCGGCGATATTTTTATTCAGCTTGAAGACAAGTTCTCTCATCTAGTAGAAAAACTGAATGCCAAAGCCGAGCAGCAGAAAAATCACGCTCTCGAACTTCAGAAAAAAGAGCTCGAACAAAAATTTACAGCCGTCCACGAAAAACTAAGCCGCTCTAAGCATGACACGGTTAATTTAAAATACAGTGAAATTGAACAGCTCAAGCATAAAATAGATCAGTACGAAGAAAAATATGCACAATTGAAAGATCGTACTCAAAAAGCTGAAAACCAATTAAAGACCAAGTCGAACAGCGAAGAAAAACTGCAAAAAGAACTGCGCCTTATCCAAGAAAATCGTGAACTGTTACAAAGCCAGCTCGATCCGCTCAGCAAAGAAAAAAATGGCCTGAGCAAAGACAATGTCAAGTTACAAACCCAGTTGGACAAGACCTCTTCACAATTAAAAGAACTGAAATCGGCCCACAGCGTTGAAATGAAAAACCTGCAGGCGGAATTGAAATCGCTAAAGGGTAGTGAAAATAAAAAGCTAGGCCAGCAAAAAGCTCTTAATGATGAATTAAAAGAACTAAAATCGGCGCTAGACACAGCAGAGCAGCACAGTCATAAAGCACAGGCCGAATTAACGCGTTTAAATGTAGCGCATGAGAAAAAAGTCGATGACTTACTCAAAGCTCACGATAAGCAACTCGCTGACTTGCAAAAATCCACGTCCTCAAAAGTCGAACAAGTAGATTCATTGCAAGCTCAGTTGAAAGCCTTACAAGCTAAAAATACCGGCCTGAACAATGACCTGAACACATTGAAACAGCAATTTCAGGACAATCAGGCGGAATTGAAAAAGCAGCAAGCGGCGCTGGACAAGGCAGAAAAATCACAAGCTAAAGCTGTAGAGCAGGCACAAAAAGGGCTATCTGACGAGGTCGTGCGACTACAAAAGCAGTTGCAGACAAGTGAAGCATCACTGCAAAAATCACAGCTTTCAGAAGATAAAGAAAAAACCAAGTTTGAGCAGCAAAAACAGCAACTTTTAGACATGAAAGCCGAACTTGCGAACACGCAAAAAGAGCTTTCTAAAGCGGCAAAAGAACAACAAAAACAGCAACAGATTCATGATATTTCGATAGCGAATCAGAAAAAAGCGTTTGAAGAGCAGCTGATTAGCATAAAAGCGGATAACGAAACCTTAGCGCAACAGCTCAAAGGCAACCTGTCTTCTGAATCTAAGCACATGAACATCATTGCCGATTTGGAAAAACAGTTGCGTCAGCAAGAAAATAATTTTGAATCGCAAATAAAGAAAAACAGCGTCGACTTATTAAAACAGCGTGAAGGTTACGAAGATAATATCGCTTCCCTGCAAGCGGAGCTCAATCAAAACAAATCGAAACTGGCCGATTTACAAGATTTGGAACTGGCGCTTAAACAAAACGAGCAAGAGAAGAAATCCCTGTGGGTTCAAACAAGCACGTTGAAAGACAAGGTGAGCCAAAAACAAGAGAAGTTGACCGAGCTTGAGTCGGAGTTTCGCAAGGTGAACGCTCAGTTAATGGCCGTTAAACAAAAATCCGAAACTCAGCTTGATCAAACCAAATCGAAGCAGCAGCAAGTCATTGCCAGCTTGAAGTCTGAAACAGAAGCCCTACTCGCGGATAAAGTTAATGAAGTACGCGAACTGCAGGCGCAACTAGAACAAGCACATGCGGGCAACGACCAGCAGCGAAACCATACAGATGCGATTATCAATCAGCTCAATCAAGATAAGAATTTACTTGAAAGTCGCTTACTCGAAGCACGCAATGAGCATTCCTCTGAAATTGAACAAATCGAAAAGCTTAAGCAACAACTTGCCGATGAAAGAGAAAAAATCTCTGACTTTGTTCAAAAAAATGCTGAGATTAAAAACCGTCAGGAAGACAGCAATACACAAATTCGTGAGACGCTTAAACAATTACGTGATGAGAATGCAGAGTTGCAAGCCAGACTATCGGAAGATGTGACTCAGCTTGAAAACCAAGTCACGGAATATCGTTTGAAGTTTGAATATGCACAAAAGCAATTAGCGGTGACAAGCTAATTGTGGATAAAGCGGCAAGATTATTATCTTGCCGCTGTCACGTTATAAATGTTCGAGCCCAATATAATTTTATGAACTAACGCCGCCGAGACTAGGTTGAGACTTGAGTTATTGCGGTCGCAATACTCGAATCCAGACATTCAGAATCCTCTATATCAATTCCCAGTTTTTCACAAATCGCCGGCATTAGCTTTAAAATAGTACGCTGGTTATGCAGCATTTCATTCATGTACACGTCAGGATGCAGGCGATAACGGTTGGCTCCAGTATTTTCTTCTTTGGCGGCATAACCAACATTTTCATGATTATCGTAAATCAGGTTAAGAAGCTCAGCGCGCAGTGGTACATTTCGTTCATAAGCGTTTTTCTTAACCAATTCCAGCCATTGTCGGTATTCGTTTATTGTCTTGTGTTTAAAGTCATTAAACTCGGGCAACAAATGAGATTGACGCGCACTTTTGCTAAACGCTAAATCCAACAGACAAGGTTCAATATTACAGGCCTCAGTATCCATCAAATTGAGATCCCAATTTTCCATAATTTCACTGATGTAGGCAGAGTAAAAACCATAAAGGTGAATGAGCGCTTTAAAGCTTTCGAAAATAAGCTGCACAATCGGGTGTGAAGAGAACTCTATCGGCAATTGTGCGCCTTTCTCGGCATATTTGGCGTAATCAATGGCTAGTTGTTCTGGAAAGTCATGAGGCAAGGCTATTCCTGCTTCTAATAGCGTATGCAGCACCTTCCAACATAAAAAGTCGTCTTCAACCAGCGTTAGCGGCTCGATATAATAACCGGTATCGTTAAATTCCAATGACAATGATGCGAGAAAGCGCACCAGAGCATCCCACTGATCGGCCTGTTCATTGCCACCAGTCCAAATAACAATGTCCGGATCTCGATTGCCAATTCCCGCAAGAGAAACCAAAAGTCTCTCCATTTCTTCGGAAAGGTATTCACCATTTTTCCACTTGCTGATTTGCGCACCAGACACGTCGAGCTGAGTTGCCAACGCTTTTTGGGTACAGCCAAGATTTGCCGTAACCAGCTTTATTAAATTACCGCCATTCATTTAACTACCTCTAACTACAATTAACTAATGACCTAATATTTTTCACTTAATTAAACACATCGAAATAGTTAAGTAAATAAGTTCACGCCATAACTTAACCAAAGCTGTCATTTTTCTTTACCTTGCACTGCATTGATTTCTTTGCATAAATAGGAAGTTAGCAACTAAAACAGGAATGGATAGCGATGAAAGCAATAATAAAAACGTCGATAATTGGGGTTTTCCTGTTTTTATTTTTCATTGGTCTATATGTATTTGGGCTAGTATTGGATACTGCCCAAAAGCCACCGCGATCTCTGCCGCAGACCAATATCGTCAATGACATCACAGGCCTAAATCCAATCTCGGTTGCAAAAATTATTGTCCCCAATAGCACGGATGAGATAGCAAAAGCCGTCCGCTCTCACAATGGCAAAATATCGATTGGCGGAGGTCGATATAGCCAGGGCGGCCAAATCGCGTTCGAAGACAGTTTACATCTCGATATGCGCCAGTTTAATGAAGTTCTCACGCTCAACGAAAAGCTTCAAACGATTCGTGTCCAAAGTGGCATAACCTGGCGCGAGCTTCAGGAATATATCGATCCCTACGACCTATCAGTCAAAATAATGCAATCCTATTCGAATTTTACAGTTGGAGGTTCTCTTAGCGTCAATGTCCATGGCCGCTATATCGGCGAAGGCCCAATTATTCGCTCCGTCAGCTCAATCACGCTTGTGTTGGCAAATGGGGAAGTTATTACCGCCTCACCAGATCAAAACCCTGAGCTTTATTTTTCCGCCATCGGAGGTTATGGCGGTATCGGTGTCATTGCGGAAGTTACCTTAGAATTAGAGAAAAACACGAAGGTACGACGTCAAAGCGTGACGATGGAACTCAATAATTACCCCGCGTACTTTGCAAAACAGGTCCTTAAAGATGAGCGTGTAATATTCCATAACGCCGATATCTACCCGCCTAATTACGAGAAGATGCGAGCAGTCAGCTGGACATTGACCGATCAACCAGTAACGGAATCAAAGCGATTGGTGGATAAGAATCAGGACTATCTTATCGAACCTGTATTAGCAGAGTTAGTCGCCCACCACGAAAGCGCTAAGTGGTTACGCCAATATATTCTCGAACCAGCTCTATATTCCTTCGATATGGTTCACTGGCGAAATTATGAAGCGAGCTATGATGTGAATCAGCTAGAACCGATAAATCGAGATACATACACTTACGCATTGCGAGAATATTTTGTACCCATTGATAAATTTGGAACATTTACAGAATCGATGGTCGATATTTTTCAAAAACATAACGTCAATGTGTTGAACGTTTCCGTTAGGCATGCATTGCCTGATACAGGATCTTACCTGGCATGGGCTGAACAAGAGGTTTTCGCGTTTGTCGTTTACTATCGCCAGCAAACAAATATTGAGGGAAGAAATAGAGTCAATCGGTGGAGTAAAGAAATGATTGATGCCGCGATATCGAGCGGCGGAACTTACTACCTACCCTATCAACTGCATGCCACTTCACAACAATTCCATCAGGCTTACCCAAGAGCAAATGAGTATTTTGCTGTAAAGAAGGTGGTGGATCCACATAATCGATTTAGTAATAAATTACTGGAACGGCATTTTCCCGTGACGAGCATGAACAAGGGAGCGGAGACCACACATGATTAAACCGCTTTCGTTCCTACTAATTGTTTTTTCATGCTCTACATTAGCTGCGCAAAGTACCTGCTACGGAACTACAGCTAACGGATCTTTGCAGCAAGGTGTAAAACTCCCTGCTGACGGAAAAAATTATGTTGGTTATAGTCGCATTGCACGAATTTCAGGCCGCACCTATGTACATTCAAAAGTAAAAGCAATCGTGGTAGACGCATATAAATTGCTGGAAGCCGAGCAACCGAACAAAGTCTTTAAATATGCAGAAACCGGATTTGCTGAAGGCGGAGAGTTCAAGCCTCATAAAACCCATCGTAATGGCCTGTCAGTGGATTTTATGACACCGGTTATCGACGAATCCGGTCAATCGGTTCATCTGCCAACCCACCCTTTTAACAAGTTTGGCTATGAGATCGAGTTTGATAGTAAAGACAGGTTTGAAGAATTTCAGCTAGACTACGTTGCGCTTGCCGCTCACATAGTAGCGTTGCATAAATCCGCAAAACAACATGGCGTCGATTTATGGCGGGTAATTTTCGATCCTAAGTTACAGCCTAAGCTCTTTGCAACTTCCTATGGTGAATATCTCCAACAACATATTCAATTTTCTAAACGGCGTTCCTGGGTCAGGCACGATGAACACTATCACGTCGACTTTGCCATTCAATGTCAGGAATTGAGTAAATGAAAAACGTGGTAATACTGGGTGGTTATGGAAACTTCGGCAAGCGCATATGCGAAGCGTTAATCGATTTAGATGCTGTGACGATTCATATCGCTGGTCGCAATATTGAAAAAGCCGAGGCACTCAAAAATCAGCTACAAGCCCAGGCAAACGCGATCATTAAAACGACACAACTCGATATTAACCATGCACAATTCGCCGAAAGGTTAACTGCTTTATCACCTTATTTAGTCATACATACTGGAGGCCCGTTTCAAGGACAGGACTACCGTGTACCTAAGGCCTGCATTGAAGCCAGCGCGCATTATATTGATTTAGCTGATGATCGAAGATTCGTATGTGATATCAAGACACTAAATACTCAGGCCAGAGATAAAGACGTACTATTGGTAAGTGGTGCCAGTTCTGTACCTGGTTTGTCATCGGCAGTGATTGATAATTATCGAGAACAATTTAACTCAATAAGCACCATTGACATTGCAATTGCACCCGGAAATAGAGCAGAACGGGGGTTAGCGACTGTTGCCGGCATACTTTCCTACACTGGTCACTCGTTTTCAGTGTTTCGAGACGGGATCTGGCAACAGGCCCACGGCTGGATGGATCCGAAAGTTGAAGATTTCGGCGAGTTTGGCCAAAAACGATACCTTGCCAATGTCGATATTCCGGATCTGGAGCTGTATCCAGACCTTTATCAAGTTAGCGAACGGGTGAGCTTTCAGGCTGGACTTGAACTAGGCATTTTACATTATGGGATGGTGGCCATGGCCTATTTAAGCAAAATTGGCTTGATAAAAAGTTGGCAACCGTTAGCTAAACCCATCGTTACCGCCAGCAATTTGTTCCGCTCGTTTGGCACCGATAAGGGCACGATGCGAGTCAAAATAACCGGTAGCAACCAGCAAGGGAAAAACCACGAAATATCCTGGACCTTAAATGCCCCCGATGGCAATGGTCCTTATATCCCAACCCTTTCAACCATCATTCTGGCGAGAAAACTTCTTTGCGACGAGGCAAGAGCACCTCTGTCCACAGGCGCCACACCTTGTGTAAATCTACTGAAGTTAGAGGATTTTGATCCATATTTTGACCACTATAAGATTCATCATCACTGCCAAATACCCGAACAAAACCAGGAGCAAGATCACAGTGTAGGACAAGACATCTGATGGATTATTATCTGACCCTTAAATTTCTTCATATCGTTGCCGCCGTTATTGTTGCTGGCACTGGCACCGGCATCGCGTTTTTCATGTTCATGGCGTATCGCTCTGACAACCCAATCGTTATCCAGATAACTGCCAATCACGTGATTATTGGCGACTGGCTGTTTACCACGCCAGCAGTCATCACCCAAATCACTACAGGTGTCTTACTGATGAAATTACAAGGTTATTCTTTTTCATCTCCCTGGTTTATTTGGATTTTAACCCTGATCCTTATTATTGCCGCTTGCTGGTTACCCGTGCTGAGAATCCAATATCGGTTAAGAGATTTAGCAACCGAATCAGTAATCGCGGAAAAAACCTTACCGGAATTTAAAAAATTAATGCGCTGGTGGATTGCACTTGGCTTCCCGGCTTTTATTGCTATCGTTATCATCTTCTATCTGATGGTGTTTAAACCGGTATCGGTTATATAGGCATGAATCAGGCGATGACTAAAAATAATCAACAAACATTAACAACACTTGCCATTTATTCTCTAGCCATTGTCTGGATATTCACCGGCCTGACATCAATATTTTTCGCCCCTGAAATTGGCCATCAATTATTGCAACAAGCCGGCTTTTCTGAAACCTTAGCTGACCTGGCCATTTATAGTGGCGCTATCATAGATATTGCTCTTGGTATCTGGCTTTTGTCTCGCTATGCCATCAGACTTTGCTGTACGATTCAGGTGATCATAATCGTTTCTTACACCCTGCTTCTGAGTGTTATCGCCCCAGAGTTTTGGTTGCATCCATTTGGCCCGGTCACCAAAAACTTACCCATGCTGGTATTGATTATGTTCGTTTACTCATCTGCAATTAAATCAGGGGAAAAAGGCTAAACCATGCGCAATTATTTGCAAAAAGGACTTTCGGTTTTAAAAGCTGCCGCCGATAAAGCGACCGATGAAATCGCCGCCGGGCTCTCTTTGGTTCAAGAAAAAGTAAATGGCCTGCCAGTATTTGTTTCCGCGGAAAAATCTGCCAATTACGGCGATCAGCAATTTGATGAAAAACATTATTTCGTAGTTCCTTTTAAGCCTTCCGAATATCAATTTGCATTGCACACGATGCGCTGTTTACCTAATGGCGTGCCGGAAATAAATAACCTGCCAAAGCGCCGGGTATTTCACTTTCCCGATGAGCACGCTGAGGTCATGTTAAAAACCTACATGGCACAATCGGCCGAAGCGATAGTCAGCGCCCGAAATGCTAATGAGCCCAATAGCCTGGAAGCACTGGCCGATGACATTGACGCATTAGATAAAAAACTCACCTACGGTATGTTGCTCGTAGGCGGCCTCGCAGCGATATTCAATCCACTGATTGGCGCCGGCATTGCGGCTAAAGCGCTGTTACCTGGCATAGGTACATTGCTGAATAAATATGGGCTGAGAGCCACCGGAGAAAAGCTCAATGAATATCAATTGAAGCAAAAAATTAAAGAAGCTCAGGATAATCTCGATCAAGAATTTTCAGACGCCAACACTTTGAAGATCATCAATCCAATTCTCGCGCAATTGGCTCGAGCAATTCGCACTGATGAAGGGGAATATGACCCTTTGTTAGAGGCGGATTTAATCAATAGTCAGATAAAAGATCTTAAAGGCGAACGTTGGCGCGAGCTCACACAAACCGCTATTTGCCATGTTTATCAAGAAGTTTATGAAAAACCCTCTTTGCATAAACAGGCAGGCCTAGGCCCGGAAGATATTCGCTGGCTTAAGGTGTTATTCGATACCAATCTTTGAATATCAACAAACCGATTAAATACAGGATTTAGAGCCTTAAGATCGAACCTATCGTATTCCTAAGTTAAATAGCTTTCGGCTTTGGATTTATGATTCGGAACCACGTAAATCGGCTATTCTATCTTTTATGATATTGGTGTTTTTCTCATTCACCGCATACGATGTGATGAATTATTCCGATGTGGAAATTGAGCTGCAACCATATCAAATTCCGATTAAGAAGATTTTTGAGGCAAAGGCTATGGCATCAGCATATACCCAAAAGTTACACCCAGGTAGCACCTTTCCAACCATTTCCGTCTCGGTTCGTGGCGGTGAAACCAAAGCCCTTGGACAACCTGAAAACGGTCATGATTGGCAACTCGTCGTGGTGTATCGCGGCAGGCACTGTCCGTTATGTACCAAATATCTTAATCAACTGCAGACCTTCAAAGAAGATTTGGCGAAAACCGGTGTCGATATCATTGCCGTTTCCGGTGATAGCGAAGCACAACTTCGCGAACATATGTCACGGTTAGACGTGGACTTTCCGCTCGGATTTGGCTTGACTATCGAGCAGATGAAAACCTTGGGTACTTTTATCTCTGATCCGCGATCAGAGCAGGAAACCGATCATCCGTTTGCAGAACCTGCGCTGTATGTTGTCAATGAACAAGGTACAATTCAGGTCATCGATATTTCCAACAATCCATTCGTGCGTCCTGAACTTCAGGCTCTGGTTAATGGACTTACCTGGATCCGCAATCCAGACAACAACTACCCGATTCGAGGTATGCACGAATAATGACTCTACAAATCGATATTGTTTCCGATGTGGTATGTCCCTGGTGCGTGATTGGTTACGGTAGGTTGAAGCGAGCCATTGCTGAACTTCAACCTGCGGTAAACTTTTCCGTTACCTGGCACCCGTTCGAATTAAACCCAGATATGCCAGAGGAAGGTGAAAACCTGCGCGAGCATGTAGCGAAAAAATATGGCGCAACGCTTGAAGAAAGTATTAAAGCCAGAGCGATGTTAACGGAGCACGGCAAAGACGTAGGATTCAATTTCAACTATTTTGATGAGATGAAAATGCTTAACACGCTTAACTGCCATCAGTTGTTACATTGGGCGAAGGATTCTGGATTACAAAACCCGTTATCAGAAGCCTTATTCGAGCATTTTTTCTCCAATCGAGGTGACTTTTCCCAACGCCCTTTGCTTGAAGTTGTTAAAGCGGTTGGCTTAGATGCAGACGAAGCGAAAGCCGTTCTCAACACCAACCGTTTCACAGCAGATATCAGAGCGATTGAACAGCAGTGGCATCAACAAGGTATTCACAGCGTGCCTTTATTTATTTTCAATAATAAAAAAGCCCTGTCAGGTGCTCATGAAGTTGATACATTCAAACAACTAATTTTAGATCTACTGGCTAACTAGATCTTCAGTTTTATTATTTAAGATATTCAGATAGAGTATTTCAATCATATTCTATGTCTTGAAAACAAGGATTGTTTGAAATGAAAGATAAACAAAAAATCGCTCTATTCATTGATGCAGATAATGCCCCAGCAGCCAAAATCGAGGTTATCCTCTCCGAATTGGCATCTTATGGTGTTGTCAATATTCGTAAAGCATATGGCAACTGGAAAAGCTCAAATATAAAACCTTGGGAAGACGTCTTGCATGAGCACAGTATTCAACCCATTCAGCAATTTGATTTAACCAAAGGCAAAAACGCTACGGATATCGCACTAGTAATAGATGCCATGGATGTGCTTTACACTAAAGACGTTGATATTATTTGCTTGGTATCTTCTGATTGTGATTTTACCCCTCTGGCAACTCGAGCTCAGGCTGATGGAAAATTAGTAATAGGGTTTGGCGAACGAAAAACACCAGATGCATTTGTTAATGCCTGTTCCAAGTTTTTATTCTTAGATGAACCTGAAAATACCGAAAAAGTTATCACAACACCCACGAAAAACATAAAAAGTGATACTAAGTTAATAAATTTACTCCGCCAGGCTATTGAAGCTGTAGAAGAAGATGACGGCTGGGCTATGCTTGGGCCAATTGGCACCCATATCGCTAATCATGCCTCGTTTGACCAACGAAACTATGGATACAAAAAACTCAGTGACCTTTTTGCAGCCATCGATCTCTTCGAAATGAAAAAGACTAAAGGCTCAGTGTTCTGGATCAGAGATAAGAAACGGGCAAAACAAAATGGGCATGCATAAACATTGATGGAACTAATTGATCGTTGATTTTGTTTTGCGAGTTAAACCACCTGCCCGGCGGCCCAGCCGCTGGCCCACGCCCACTGGAAGTTATAGCCCCCTAACCAGCCGGTAACTTCGGTAACCTCGCCAATAAAATAAAGCCCTGGTGCTTTTTTCGCTTCCAGGGTTTTCGACGACAGGTCGTCGCTATCTACGCCGCCTAACGTTACCTCGGCAGTGCGATATCCTTCGGTGCCATTAGGTTTGATTTGCCATTGATGGAAATGGTTATGAATATCCTGGTATTCCTGGTGGGTCAATTGGTTGAGGTTTTTCTGTGGGATCTCGCCTGCAGCATCGAGCTTTTCAATCAAACGCTTAGGCAAGAGTTGTATCAAGGCATTTTTTAAACTGCGTTGGGGGTGCTTTTCCCGGATCGCACGCAGCGTTTCCTGTAACGACATTTCTGGCAACAAATTAATACTGACCCACTGTCCTGCCTGCCAATAAGAAGAGATTTGCAAAATCGCCGGACCCGATAGCCCTCGATGGGTAAATAAAATATTTTCCCGAAACATCTGTCCGGATTCACTGCTTACTTCACAATCCACACTAATCCCGGACAAACCGTCAAATCGGGTTTTATCCTGTTCATGCAAGGTAAATGGCACTAGAGCGGCACAGGTTGGTAAAACCTTAAGGCCAAATTGCTCTGCAATTTTATAACCAATCGGGCTTGCGCCCAGCTTGGGCATCGTCAACCCGCCAGAGGCAATCACTAAAGACTCACATTGATAGTCATCACCTGAAGTTGTTACCTGATAGCCACCGCCATCCAATGCTTCGACTTTCAGTACTTCCGATTGCATTTTGATGGTTACACCAGCCCAATCACATTCCGTTTTCAGCATATCGACAATATCGTGGGCAGAATCATCGCAAAACAATTGCCCGAGAGTTTTATGGTGGTACTCAATACCATGACGTTCAACCATTTCGATGAAATCGTATTGGGTATAGCGACTCAGCGCCGATTTTACAAAATGAGGATTGTGACAGAGGAAGTTTTCCGGGCTGGCATTTTGATTGGTGAAATTACACCGCCCGCCACCCGAGATAATGATTTTGCGGCCAGGCTTTTTGCCCATATCAACTACGGTAACGCTGCGACCACGATAGCCAGCATTGAGAGCGCACATAAGGCCAGCGGCGCCAGCGCCGATCACCAAAACATCAACCTTTTGAATGGTCAAATCAACCTCAGAAAAAATAATATCGTCAGAGAACAAATAAAGCCCTGCAAGCAGGGCTTTTTCAACAACAGATTCGGGTAAGCCCCAGTTAAGCTTAGCTTAAAATGCTTACCCTCAATAACTTAGCCTTCAGCAGGTGGCGTCACTGAAGTAGGGCCATTTTTGGCAAGTTCCGCTAAATCTTTATCAACGAAGAACAAGGCATGGCCATCATCACCAACTAGTTGGATTTTATCGATGATTGATTTAAATAAAGTTTCTTCTTCGTGCTGCTCGGCCACATACCATTGCAGGAAGTTAAATGTTGAATAGTCCTGATTGGTAAACGCAAAGTGTGCAAGCTCGTTAATTTTCTGAGTCACAAGACATTCATGTTCAAACGTCGCTTTGAACACTTCCACTAACGATTCAAACTCGTGTGGTGGCGCGTCGATGGTACCAAGGATAGGCAATGCACCGGTTTCACTGACGTAGTTGAACAGACGATTCATGTGCTGCATTTCTTCGATAGCATGCTTGCGCATAAACGCCGCAGCGCCTTCGAAACCTTTGTCTTCACACCATGCGCTCATTTGCAGGTACAAGTTAGAAGAATAAAATTCTAGATTGATTTGAGCATTTAACTGCTCAACCATTTGCGCTTTTAACATAGCTTTCTCTGCTCTTTTTCATTAATGACAACAGGGAAGTATCATACCAGCTCTTATAAGTAGTTGATCAATTCCAGAAAATTTTAATTGGCCACAAAAATGCCATCCGAATTGTTCATAGCTTTATAAGATTGGGAATAAGTCGCCCTACCCTTGAGATAGTGAGATCTTAACGCATTGGAATTTAAAACGGAATTGCTTTGGCTAACTTAGAATAAAGTCACAAATTAAATAATGATAAACCCAGAATAAATTCTGGGTTTATCATCAAGACTTACAACAACGCAAGCATAGTGTCAGCGTCACTGACCTCAAACTTACCCGGTTGCTCAACATTGATATGGGTTACTACACTATGATCCACAACCATGGCATAACGTTGAGAGCGCACGCCGCCAAAACTAGCGGTATCCATATCCAGCCCCAGAGACTTGGTAAAGGTTGCATCGCCATCGCCAAGCATCAGGATATTCTCTGCATTCTGACTTTTCCCCCAGGCACTCATAACAAATGCATCATTCACTGAAACGCAAATCACCCGGTCGACACCTTTAGCTTTAAATTTATCAAAATTGACCACATAGCCGGGCAAATGAGCTTCGGAGCAGGTCGGGGTAAAAGCACCAGGTACGGCAAAAATCACCACCTTTTTGTCTGCAAATAGATAATCTGTCGACAGGTTGTTCATGCCATCACTGGTGAGTTGCTGCAATTCTCCTGCAGGGATTTTGTCATTGACCTTGATCATAAAGACCTCATACGTTTATTGTTGCGCTAAAAATTATTAAGAAAATGTTAAAACAGCTAATACCAATCACATTAAATTATTGCTCTGAGTTGTGTACAAACTTAGTGTGATTGGTATAAGAGTATAGAGAAAGTAATGAGGGGAGGCGAATCAATTTCTGTGGTGATCTTAAGGGAAAATCCAGCCTTCCACTTTAAATCGTTATTCGCAATCACTCATTGGCTCTGTGTTAGACTCCTTTTAGAAAGCAAGCATCAAAATCGCCATCGAATGGGTAGGCAGAGGAAAATCCATGAAAGACATGACATCCGAAAAACGCATTGCGGTGCTAGTGGACGTGCAGAATATCTATTACACCTGCCAACAGGCCTTTAAACGTAATTTTAATTACAATGCATTGTGGGCCTTAATTTCTGCACAAGGAGATATCATCCATGCCAGTGCCTACGCTATCGATGCTGGGGATGAAAAACAACGGCAGTTTCAACGAATATTGCAGGCCATCGGCTTTGACGTAAAACTCAAACCTTATATTCAACGCCGTGACGGCTCGGCGAAGGGCGACTGGGATGTTGGCATCACGCTTGACGCTTTAGATTACGGAGAAGATTGTGACAGTATTGTTCTTCTTAGCGGCGACGGCGACTTCGATTTACTGGTGCAGAAGCTACAAACAAAATACCAGTGTCAGGTGGAAGTCATTGGCGTAGAAACGCTAACCGCCAATGCTTTATTGCAAAGCTGCGACCGATTTACCGCGATTAATGACACCTTGCTAATGCCTGGTTAATCACTAATCTTAGTTGCACCCAGACCAAAGATCACCAGAACACCCGCGCCCTTAAACCATAAATCATTGCCAGATTTTCATCAGGGTTGTTCGCAGGGTTTTTAATAACCTGAATATCCGGTGACAATTCAACCGAGCCAAATAGTTTCAGCAGATAAAACACTTCAAGGGTATATTGATCTTCGGTTGCGGTATCCGCCCAGTTCAAGGCCGCCCCAAGCGTATTGCCTTCGCCGCCAAGGCCATAATACGCAAAGCCCGTACTTAATGATTTATCAATGCCTAAAGTGCTGCCATTTTCAGCCCAGCTGGCACGAACAAATGGTAACCAGGCGCCAATCATTTTCGAAGCAGAAATATTAACCCCAGAATCCTCGGCCTGATTCATAAAAATGCTTTCGTCGGCATCCCAAAAAGTCACATGAACATTATCCAGAAAAATCTGCTCCTGAGAGGAAGTCCATCCGAATTCAATACTCTTAAAGTAATGACTTTCACTGAGCAGATCCGAGAAGGGATTTGTTGGATCGGATTCCATATCGGTGATGCCGGCAATGACAAACAAGCTATCGCTAAGCATGGTCGCACCGGCAACTCCGAGTGCAGCATCACCAGGTAGCGCTATGGTGCTATTACCGGTACTGAAGGCAAAATTTACGAACCCCGTCCAAGGGCTGGCGACCGCATACACGTCAAGGTAGTCGGTAGCATCGAGAAAACCCGCAACAATCGTCGATCTACCGTTATTTAATTTTTGCTTCCAATATAAATTGGTAACGCGGCCTTTTTGATCGGAAAATGGGGGCGCTTGCAGCCCCAGGCCGCCAACATTAAACTCTAAAAACCTCGGTTCTAAATCACTGTAACTGTGTCTATATTCCACTTTCCAGACAAAGCTCCCGGTATTGCTTGAATCATCACCAGCCAGATCCCAACTCCCATAGAACCGAAACATACCGCCGGCAGCGTTATCATCGGTGCCAGGTAAATTGTCACTGGTTCCTAAAGTGATCATGGAATAATCGAGCGCAAGATTGATCCCATCTTGCGATAATCGCTCTTTTAGAGGAAGACTACGATTTTTTTTATCCTGGGTAATGCGATTATCGACGGCATCGGTACTTCCAAATTTAACGCCTTTTGCTGCCTGAACAGAAGGCGTTTGCAGCATTAACACCACACTACTGCTGATTAATAAGCCGCGATGCCACTTAGTCGTTTGCATGACCATTCCTCAACCGACTCTTAATAATTTGCCCGTCTTTAATAATCACTTTGATGGTATCAATCGACTCGGGTGGCTGCGCATCATGCCACTGTTTATTTGCGCCAAGTAAGGATATATCGGCCAATGGATTACCGGCCACAATCAATAAATCCGCATAAGCCCCCTCCTCGACAACACCGAGTTTTCCAAGTTTATAAGGATTACGTCGATTGGTAAGTTGCATTAATTCACCACCTACCGAGGTGGCACTTTTTAGCGTTTCGAAGTTTCCGAAAATCCGCGCCCGCTCATACAGTTCGAACCGCCGTTGCTTCATCTGAGTATCAATGTCTCCTAGGGCGTCGGTAGCGAAGACCATTTTCGGCCGGTATTTTTTAACCAGTTTTACGAAATTTTTCGAATCGTTTTGAATTTCGATAATGCCTGCTTTGGCATAAGGAGGGTTAAATGGACTGTCCCGTAATTCTTTCGACAAGCCGTTCATTTGCATCGCCACAAACACGCCTTTATTGACGACCTTTTTCATTGTCAATTCGTCAATGGCCGGGGCATGTTCAATGCTCATGCCACCCGCATCAATAAACCGATTAATCTGATCCGGGTAAAATACATGCGCCGTAACATAGGTGTCCCAGTCTTTTGCCGCATTCACAATCGCTTTAATTTCTTCGGGGCGAAACTGTAAACTATCGATGGGATCAAATTCACTACCATTGCCACCACCTGCCATAATTTTTATTTGCGTGGCTCCATTGCGAAGATTGTTGCGGGTGGCAGCAAGCACCTGGGGGACACCATCGGCGATATAGTAATACCCCAACCGCTGCATGGTTTCATCAATTGCGCCATCAAGATACGGGTGTCTGTCGCTGCGTTCACGCATATCACCATGCCCGGATGTTTGTGAAATAAATGCCCCCGATGGATAAATACGCGGACCAGGAACGATACCGGCATCGATACTGCGCTTGAGACCCATTGTTGGCCCCCCAACATCTCGAATGGTTGTAAATCCATCTAACAGCCAAGACTTCGCCATCGCCGCCTGACGGACACCGATATCAACCCAATCATAATGATGTTTGAGGTTGGGCAAACTATCGACAATCGCGAGGTGGCCGTGGGATTCAATAAGACCCGGCATTAAGGTAAAGCCCTGGCCATTTATCTTTAACGCATCGCCTTGATAGGGAATTTTTTTATCGGAGATTTTTTTGATTAACTGATTAACAATTAACACATGGTAATTGGCTTTAATGGCATCTTTTTTGCCATCGAATATATTAACGTTTTCGATCAGGATCGCGGTATCAGGAAACTCGGCTTGTTGACCAAACCCAGGAAATGAACAGAAACAACCGATCAAAACGACAGAGCCAATCAGATGTTTTGCTAAGCAATGCGCCTGTTTTGATACCCAATTAAAATAATGGAAAAATCTTTTTATCATAAGTATTAACACCACAGAAACGGACGTTTTGGCATCGAAACAGATATTGCCAACCCATTAAGATTAGTAAAAGTTGACATTAATTGGAGATAAAATTTGAAAAGCGACCAGCTTATGCCAAAATTTTAGTATCTAATTCATTCACTTAACTTGGTGCCGTGTGCTTAAATTCGCGACAACCAGCGCTGAGCAGTTATGGGCCTTTACCGGAAACATGCATTTGTTTGGCATTGATGTGAGTCATTACATACATCAATGTGAGCTCCCCGACCGTCTCCTTTTCAAGGGCGACATGAAAATTTCGACGCATCTCGTATATCGGTTTTTAGATCATGTGGCGACATCAGAATCCTGCCCAGATCTCGGTTGGCAAACGGGGTTGAAGAGCGGCTATACCGGGCTTCGGGGTTTGGCTTCAAGAGCCCTGCAAGAACAAACGCTGAAACAATGTTTAAAGCTCATTCCCAGGCTCACCTACACTGGCGCCTCACATGCCGATTTTTTTATGCTAACCCGACACGACAAAGTTGAATTTTGCCATATCGGTGGCGTTGTCCGGGATTACCCAGGGTATTATCACGTAGAAAGCTATCTGGTGATGGTTATACTCGATATCATTCACCAATATGTCCCCGCAAGTTTTACGCCATCAATTATTCGCTTGAGAAGTCCTGAACCAAAGGATTGGGATAGACAATTGCAAAGCCTAATGGACAACCAAGATTCCGTTGGACAATTTCATAAGTTCAATTTAAATAAAGAGCTGATTTCTTTCGGCAATCCTCACACAACGATTGAATTTTCAAATCAATATTTAAATTGTCAACGTCGCCGCAAGCTCGTGACTATTAGCGCCATTCAGGACTCTGCTAGTACCGATATTCGCTTGCCGGAAACGTCCCCCTCGGCTGATGCTTCTGAGCCAAGCAACACCCGTTTATCGGTTTCCTCCACCCTCGATGCGCCAATTTGCCGAAAATCCTACCCTGAACTTGCCAATTTAATCGATATTTTATTACCCTATTTTGGTCAGCAAATGCCAAGTCTCAATAGCGTTGCGATTATGGGCCACATCAGTCCGAGAAATTTACAACGTGCACTAAAGAGTCAAAATTTAACGCTGACCTTGTTGATCCAGCAACTGCGTCAGGAACTCGCTGTAAAATTACTGATGCAAGGACAGTCTGTACAAGACATCGCCCGCCGGCTTGGTTACCAGCACAGCACCCATTTTATTCGAACGTTCAAGCAGCTGTGCGGAATAACACCCAAGCAATTCCAAAAAAACCCTCAACAACAATTACCCACAATCACGCAGGTAACCCAATCGATAATGAGTCACAACCCGCTCTAACCGACATTACCGGCATAAATTGACCACTTCACGACCGCGCTCCATCGCGATTATTGGACATTTTTTCTATCGTTTATAAACTTTCTAGGTAATGTTCAGTAACCGTTAGGAGTAACGTATATGGCCTTATTTCCTCTGAAAAAAGCCTTTTTACTCATATCGATGGCATTCACATCGATTTTTTTAGCATCTAACTTAGCCTACTCAGCAACACCACCAAGCGATTCCACAAGCTCAGAAGAAGAGCCTGAACCGCTTATCTTAATTACCAACGTCAACATTTTTGATGGCTTCAGCCCAACGTTAATCAAAGGAAAAAGTGTGTTGATACAAGGGAACCATATCATCAAGGTTGACGATGATATTGATGAAGAAGAGTCAAAAGGTGCCAAAGTCATCGATGGTGAGGGACGCACCCTGACGCCAGGACTAATCGATATGCATTCTCACGTCACATTTATGGCACCAGAGGGGACGAATACCTTTACTTACGAATGGGATTTTGGCGCGGCAGGGGCAATGGCAGCGCAATCTCTACGTGATGATTACTTATTAAAAGGCATTACATCGGCGCGCGATATCGCCGGCAACTCGCGTGGCATTGCCAATGCAATTCAAATAGGTGCTCTTATGGGCCCTCGCCTATACACTTCAGGTGGTGTTCTTTCCCACACAGGTGGTCATGGTGACTGGGGCGCCAAAAACGATGCTGAACCGAATGATTATGGAGCACTCATTCAACAGTCATATATTGTTGATGGCCGTGAAGATGTTATCCGCGCTGCAAGACGAAACTTTCGTGGCGGAGCGGATTTTATCAAAATTATGGCCGGCGGCGGCGTGGCCAGTATTTTTGATCCATTGGAAATTCTTGGGGCAACTAAAGAAGAGTTAGAAGCTGCGGTTGAAATTTCCAGTGATTACGGCACGTATGTCGCAGTGCACGCCTATCATGACGACTCATACAACCGCGCATTAGATGCCGGAGTTCGCTCTTTTGAGCATGGTTTTTTGGTCAGTGAAGAGACTGTCGAGCGAATGGCCGATATGATCGATGATGGCGATGAAATCGTTTGGAGCTTCCAGTGTTTTATGAGTGTCAATACGTTTGGCAGCTACGAATCAATGCCGGATTTTTTCACCCATGAACAAAAACTCAAAGGTGTCGCGGTTGGTGAAGGCGCCCGAAAAGTTGCCGAGATGATGAAAAAACATGAAGTATTTACCATCGGCGGAGCAGACATGTTTAGCTCCCCTTACAAGGGTATGATCAAAGAAGACATTACCTGTAATGTTGATGCCGGGTATACGCCAGCAGAAGCGTTAAAACACTGGACCGGTAACGCCGGTATTGTGCTGAAATGGTCAGGACCACTCGATCCATACCCGACTTATGAAATTGGCACGATTAAAGAAAATGCCTTTGCAGATATTTTATTATGGGACGGTAACCCCCTAGAGGACATCAAACTGATTCTCGATGAGGATAAATTAGATTTGATTATGAAAGATGGTGTTATCTATAAACAAGAGCTCAAATAACCTGACTCCGATAATCCCTGATTCAACTCGTCAAAGGGCGTCCGCAATGATGCATTAAACCTTAGGGATGCCCTTTTTCACATAGACATCAAAACGATTCTTCTTCATTTTAATCGTGGTGGATGGCGCAACGCCCGCAAGTGGCTCGGCATAATTGGGTCGTTTCACCACAACCCGATATTGTGCAATTGCCCGCGCTTTTTCTAATAAATCATCGGCATCCGGATCTTCGCCTACCAAAGACTGAAACACCCGCATTTCTTTTTTCACTTGTGCGGATTTCTCTCGGTGCGGGTACATAGGGTCGAGATAAACAACATCGATTTCTCGTAACGCTTGCGGCAGTTTTTCAATATTCATCGCCTCAAGGGAAGATGCATGAATCATCTGCATCCTATCTTGCACCCAAGGGCCAATTTCCGAATCTTGTTTGGCGCGCTCAAGCCCATCATTGAGTAATGCTGCAACCGGTGTTTGTCGCTCAATCATGGTCACCTTACAGCCAAGTCCGGCCAACAAAAACGCATCCCTTCCTAAACCAGCGGTTGCATCCAAAACGTTTGGAGAAAAACCATGTTTAAGGCCAATTGCCTTGGCAATATCCTGCCCTCGGCCGCCGCCAAACTTGCGTCGATGCCCGACCGCACCACTGACAAAATCAACGACAATACCGCCCAGTTTTGGCTCGTCAGTTTTGTGTAATTCAAGCTGATTGTCGGTCGCTAACAGATAAAACGGCGACTTTACTTTACGAATGTCTCTAAGTTCACCACCATAGGGCAATGCCCAGGTTTCGCTAACCTGCTCGGCTTGCATAATATTGCTAAACGTCTCGGCAAAGACCAAACACTTAGGGTTATCAATCGTCGTCAAAAGGGATCCATTGCTTAACAGGCTAAAGTCAGATTATAAGCCAACTTGAATTGAATTATCACCGCAGCTGTAGGAAATGAGTCGGCTTAGCGTTTGCAAGCTGTAACCTGACTCCTGTTGCCACTCATTAAAGCAACGCTGAATCGTATTCAGGCTGGATTTTGTGGTTAGGCCACCATCAATCAATTTATGCTCACGAAAATAACTCTCGACATCACGGCTGAGCAAAAATGTGTCCTTACCTAAGGCGCGCAGCGCGTATGGCCCGGTATTCCCACCAAGGCGCTGGCCATGTTTTTTCAGGTATGCCCACAAGCCAATAATATCGTCTTCTGGCCACGCCGAAATAAACTCAGCGAAACTCTCGTAGCCGTTGTCCTCAACCTGCACATCGTAAATCATTTGCGCATTGGCCTTAATGGTCTGCACCTTTTTAAAATTGCGGATGATTTTCGGGTCCTGGGCTTTTTTTTCCAGCATCTCTTCACTCATCATCATGATTTTAAAAATATCGAACTGAAAAAAGTGCTCTTCAAAGTCAGGCCATTTTTGTTCAACCACACGCCAGACAAAGCCCGACTGAAATACCTTCTTGGTGAAATGGGCTAAAAACCTATCGTCGCCAAGCTGGGCCAACTCCTGATTATTTGCGGCCTCGGTATGATACGGCGTAAGGAGAAGTGATAAGTTCCCTTCTCCTCCCTTACGATCTTCCGCCCGTTGATAGATACTGCTTAATTTTTCCATATCGGTTCCGGTTTGGTGAATTTCAGATCAGCGTTAAGCACCAATTCCCGAATGGCGCAGCAGGGCATCGACCTGTGGTTCACGACCACGGAACGCTTTGAATAACTCCATCGGTTCGGCGCTACCGCCCTTCTCGAGTACACACGTTAAGAATTCCAGCCCGGTTTCGCGATTAAAGACGCCATCTTCTTCGAATCGGGAATAGGCATCACTGGATAACACTTCCGCCCATTTATATGAGTAATAACCTGCCGCATAGCCGCCAGCAAATATGTGACCAAAGCTATGTTGAAAGCGATTGAATTCCGGCGCTTCCACAACCGCATACTGTTTGCGAACCTGATTCAATATCGATTGTATTTGGTCGCCCTTGGCTGGGTCATATTGGGCATGGATTTTAAAATCAAACAGGCTGAATTCCAGCTGCCTTAACATTTGCATGGCGGATTGAAAGTTCTTCGCCGCCAGCATTTTGTCGAGCATTTCCTGAGGTAACGATTCACCCGTTTGATGATGTGAAGACAAGAAGGCTAACGCTTGCGGTTCCCAACACCAGTTTTCCAAAAACTGGCTTGGCAGTTCGACCGCATCCCAAGGCACACCATTAATACCCGCAACACCTGCAGCATTAATTTGAGTCAGCATATGATGCAGGCCATGACCGAACTCATGGAAAAGTGTAACGACTTCATCATGGGTAAACAGAGCCGGATTATCGCCGACTGGCTTGGTGAAGTTACAGGTAAGAAACGCCACGGGAAGTTGTATTGAACCGTCGCTTAATTCACGTCGCCCTACACAATCTGCCATCCAGGCACCACCGCGTTTTTTCTCGCGTGCATATAAATCCAGATAGAAACTACCACGCAAACCGCCATCTTTATCGAATACGTCATAAAAGCTGATATCTTTATGCCAGACATCGACATTTTCCCGTGGAGTAATGGTTAACCCATACAGGCGATTCACCACTTCAAACAAGCCACTGACGACTTTATCTTCTGGAAAGTATGGACGGAGATCTTCATCGGAAATCGCATACTTTTGCTGTTTCAGTTTTTCTGAATAATAAGCAAGATCCCAAGGTTGCAATTGTTCTTTACCAAACTGCTCTTTAGCAAACGCTTTAAGCTGCGCCAGATCATCACTCCCTTGCGCCTTCGAGCGAGTCGCTAAATCTTCCAGAAATGAAACAACCTGCTCGTTAGATTCCGCCATTTTCGTTGCTAACGATTTTTGCGCGTAGTTCTCAAAACCCAATAGCTGAGCCACTTCATGACGTAGCTCCAGGGTTTGAGCCATAATTTTTGAATTATCGAATTCCCCACCATTTGGACCCAATTCTGAGGCTCGGGTGACATAAGCGCGATATAACTGTTCGCGCAGAGCCGGATTATCCGCGTACATCATAACTGGTAAGTAACTTGGAATGTCTAATGTAAAAATCCACCCGGATTTTTCTTGAGCTTTCGCTAATTCAGCGGCACCCGCCTTGGCGTTTTCTGGCAGACCGGATAACTCACTTTCCTCGGTAACATTTACCGAAAATGCCTGAGTGGCATCCAATAAATGATTGCTAAACTGCGAAGATAATTCTGATAAGCGTGTCTGGATTTCACCGTAGCGTTGCTGTTGCTCTGCCGGTAATCCAATACCTGAGAGTTTAAAATCTCTTAATGCATTGTTTATCACTTTTTGCTGTGCAACATTGAGGTGATTGAATTCATCACTTTTGGCGAATGCTTCATAGGCCTGATACAAACCAAGGTGTTGGCCAACCCAAGTACCATATTCTGACAACATAGATAAACAAGCATCATGGGCTTCGCGAATTTCATCCGTGCTGGCAACCGAATTTAAATGAGAGACTCCGGACCAGATTTTTTCCAGAACATCATCAACCGCTTCAATATCAGCCACCAGGGTTTGCCAGGTATATGGGCCGCGGGTAGCCACCACCGCATCAATCGCCTGCTTTGAATCCACGATTGCTTTTTCGACCGCGGGTTTTATGTGTTCCGGCTTAATAAGTGAAAAGGCGGGTAAATCGTGATTCGCCAATAGAGGATTTGCTGATAAAGATTCGGTATTTTCCGTAGTCATAGTCGCTCTTGTTGATTCTGGAATTAGACAGGTAGTAGCTAATTAATATGTGCTAAAGCGCAGAGTTTCAAGAGCAGGCGGATATTAATTCGCGGTTCTGTGCCGATTACACCTTAGCCAAGCCCTTTAATTTAAATCAATTTTTGCGTTGCCACTATGGAACCGACCAGGCTCTTGCTCTGATATAAAGTAAAATAAGTTGAAAACCAGACAATTAGACACAATGATTAACACAGTTGCGAATTTCGGAGTACACCAATGAGTAAGCATTTTGACTATATCGCCATCGGGGCAGGAAGCGGCGGTATCGCCTCGGTAAACAGAGCTGCCATGTATGGCAAAAAATGTGCTCTGATTGAAGCCAAAGCACTAGGTGGCACTTGCGTCAATGTTGGTTGCGTTCCCAAAAAAGTCATGTGGTATGCCGGCCAAATTGCCGATGCTGTCCATTTAAGCCAGGATTATGGCTTCGATTTATCCGCCGGCCCGTTAAACTGGAGCAAGCTGGTTGAAAGTCGCGAAGCCTACATTTCCCGTATCCATAACTCGTATGACACGGTGCTTAGCAGAAATAACGTTGAAGTGATCAATGGCTTTGGTCGTTTTGTCGATAACAATACGGTTGAAGTAAATGGTGAGCATTACACCGCTGATCATATTCTCATCGCCACCGGTGGCCGCCCTTCGATTCCGGATATCCCAGGGGCCGAACATGGTATCACCTCCGATGGATTTTTTTCGTTAACGGAGCAACCGAAAAGAGTCGCAGTCGTCGGTGCTGGCTATATTGCAGTAGAAATTGCCGGGGTACTTAATGCTTTGGGCAGTGAAACTCATTTGCTGGTCCGCAAACACAAGCCGTTGCGCGATTTTGATGATCTGATGAGCGACACGTTAGTAGAGATCATGGCGCAGGAAGGACCACAACTGCAAACGGGTGCGACTCCGAAAGCCGTCGTGAAAAACCAAGATGGCTCACTTACCTTGCAGCTGGAAAATGGTAAAGAATTTAACGTCGATAGTGTTATTTGGGCCATTGGACGTGAACCGGCAACGGACAACATAGGTCTTGAGAATGCCGGTATCGAAGCAAATGAGAAAGGATATATCGAGACGGATAAATACCAAAATACCGATATCAATAATATCTATGCGGTCGGCGATAATACCGGACGGGCACAGCTTACCCCGGTCGCGGTTGCCGCTGGTCGTCGTTTGTCAGAGCGATTATTCAATAACAAAACCGACGAGCATCTGGACTATTCATTGATCCCCACCGTTGTATTCAGCCACCCTACCATTGGCACGATAGGCTTAACGGAACAGCAAGCCAAAGAACAGTTCGGCGAAGACGATATCAAAATATACACTTCGCAGTTTACTTCGATGTACACCGCAGTTACCCAACATCGTCAGCCTTGCCGCATGAAACTTATTTGCCAGGGTGTAAACGAAAAAATTGTGGGTATGCATTGTATCGGCTTAGGAAGTGACGAAATGCTGCAAGGATTTGCCGTGGCGGTAAAAATGGGTGCAACCAAAGCAGACTTTGACAATACTGTCGCGATCCACCCAACCGCAGCAGAAGAATTTGTCACGATGCGCTAAACACCTACAAAGCGATTATTGATACAAAGGCGCTGTTTTATTATTAAGCTAGGCGGTCAACATTTATGCCAGCAAAAGGCGAATAAAATTGTTCGCCTTTTTTCGTCCCCTTCCGCTACCGCTACATTTTTATTTCAAAGCTACTTTTATATGAAATCCAGCAATTTAGTGGGGTACAGAGGCGGCAAATTTCATCGTCTGAAATTTCTTTAAAAAAATGTAAAAAAGGCATGTTTTTTTGAAAAACTTTCTGATAGTATCTTTCACGGTTGTACAAAAAAGCGTCATCCTGCCGTATCTTCTGATGCTTAAAAAGCAAGCGAAATGGAATTTTTATCCACATCTATTTAACCAATAATAATAAATAGAAACGGTTCTACCCTTATTGCGCTGCCCACTAAAATCAACACTTACAGCTTCGTTACACTAATTCATTTGATTTTTGAATTGGTGGTACAGTTAATTGTTCAACAGACTTATCCACAACATTTGTTGCCCAAACATAGTGCAAAAACGGCGCAAATCATCTTGATTTTGTGTGAAAAATTACCACAGAAACCGATTCTTTCATTTTTAACGTCGTTTGCTCGGTGTACAATACAAACGCCGTTATCGGTGGTCTAAATTGCTCGCTTGTGGCATTCTTAGAAGCATCAATTTCGTATTGCACTAAATACCCATGACACAATCATCTCCTTATATCTTAGTGGACGGCTCGTCCTATCTATTCCGGGCTTACCATGTCCCTTATTTGCAAGCATTGTCGACCGCAGATGGTCACCCTACTGGGGCGATCACTGGCGTCCTGAATATGCTCAGAAGCCTGAACAAAGATTACCCTGATGGCAAGGTGATTATGGTATTTGATGCTAAGGGAAAAACCTTTCGCAACGATTTGTATCCAGAATACAAGGCGAATCGCCCGCCGATGCCGGACGACTTGCGCTGTCAAATTGCACCATTGCACAACATAATCCGCGCTATGGGTTATCCGATGTTGGTCATTGAAGGCGTAGAGGCGGATGATGTCATTGGCACCTTGGCTGAGCAAGCAAGCGCACAAGGTTTAGAAACGGTGATTTCCACCGGTGATAAAGACATGGCGCAACTCGTAACGGAACACGTCACCCTGATTAATACCATGACGAATGTAACCATGGATGTTGATGGGGTCGTTGAGAAATTCGGAGTTCGCCCCGATCAAATTATCGATTATCTCGCTTTGATGGGAGATAAAGTCGATAACATTCCCGGGGTACAGAAATGCGGACCTAAAACCGCGGTAAAATGGTTAACGGAATATGAAACACTAGACGGCGTTGTCGCCAATGCTGACAAGATCAAAGGCAAGATCGGTGAAAACCTTAGAGCTGCGGTTGAGCAACTGCCATTATCCTATGAACTTGCCACCATAAAAACCGACGTTGAATTAGAGAAAAACCTTGCCGATATTGAAGCAAGTGAACCTGACACGGAAACGTTGCGATCGCTATATGAAGAGTTTGAACTTAAGCGATTACTTGCCGATTTAAATGCCGGTTCGGTTCCAGCGACTCAAGAAGACGCGGCGACCGCGAATGATGCAGAAGAATTAACACCATTAAACCAAGATATTCCCAGTAATTACCAAATCATTTATCGCGAAGATGAACTAGATGAGTGGATTGTAAAGCTGATAAAAAGCGGTTGCTTTGCCTTTGATACCGAGACCACTTCATTAAATTACATGCAAGCCAAACTCGTCGGGTTGTCCTTTGCAATAGAGCCTGGCGAAGCAGCATATTTGCCCATTGGTCATGACTACGATGATGCGCCAGAACAACTCAGCCTTGAATTGGTGTTGAGTAAATTTAAACCTTTGCTTGAAGACGAGACGCTGTTAAAAATTGGCCAAAATCTAAAATACGATGCCAATGTATTGAATAACTACGATATTACCTTAGCAGGCATTGGCTTTGATACTATGCTCGAATCATACTGTTTTAACAGTGTTGCGACTCGTCATAATATGGATGCACTGGCGGAGAAATATCTGGATTACAAGACGGTTCATTTTGAAGATATCGCCGGTAAGGGCGTAAAACAGATGACTTTCAATCAAATTGATATCGATAAGGCCGGTCACTATGCCGCCGAAGATGCGGATATCACTTTAAGGTTACATCAGGTGTTGTGGCCCAAACTGGAAAAAAGCGAAAAGCAATGCTCAGTCTTTACTGATATTGAACTGCCACTATTACCCGTGCTTGCCCGAATGGAGCAACATGGCGTACTAATTGATGCCGACCTGCTAAATGAGCAAAGCCAGTATATCGCAACACGTCTCGATGAAATCGAAGTCGCAGCCCATAATATCGCCGGTAAGAGCTTCAATTTAAGTTCGCCTAAACAACTACAGACGATACTGTTTGAAGAGCAACAAATCCCGGTCATTAAAAAGACACCTAAAGGTGCACCATCGACAGCAGAAGAAGTATTGCAGGAACTGGCACTTGATTACCCGTTACCGAAATTGATTCTTGAACACCGCGGATTAGCAAAACTTAAATCAACATACACAGATAAGTTACCACTGATGATCGATGGCCAGTCTGGACGGGTACATACTTCTTACCATCAGGCTGTAACCGCGACTGGTCGCTTGTCGTCTACGGATCCAAACTTGCAAAACATTCCTATTCGCTCCGAAGAAGGGAAAAAAATTCGTCAGGCATTTGTCGCACCCGACAATCACAAAATAGTCGCCATCGATTACTCGCAAATTGAATTACGCATCATGGCGCACTTATCCAATGATCCGGGTCTGTTAAATGCTTTTGCCCAGGGCCGTGATATCCATCAGGCGACTGCGGCAGAAATCTTCAATATTGAGCTTGATGACGTCACCAATGATCACCGGCGCAGTGCCAAGGCGATTAATTTCGGCCTGATTTATGGGATGTCAGCTTTTGGCCTATCCAAACAGCTGGGAATTCCAAGAGGCCGAGCTCAGGATTACATGGATAAATACTTTGAACGCTATCCAGGTGTCTTAACCTATATGGAAGAGACACGACAGCTTGCCAATGAACAGGGCTATGTTGAGACTCTCTACGGACGCCGGTTATTCTTGCCAGAAATAAAATCTCGTAACGGCGCTCGTAAAAAGGCAGCGGAACGCGCGGCTATCAATGCGCCAATGCAAGGTACGGCTGCGGATATCATTAAAAAGGCAATGCTCGCCGTGGATGCGTGGCTAACCGTCGAGAATGATCCTCGAGTTAAAATGACAATGCAGGTTCATGATGAATTAATTTTTGAAATTCATGAAGATATTGTAGATGAAGTAACCAAAAAGCTGGTTCAGATTATGAATGATGCCGTCGAATTAAAGGTACCATTAATTGCTGAATTTGGCATTGGCGATAATTGGCAGCAGGCGCATTAATACCAAGCCATATTAATTAGTGATCATTCAGCAAATGTTCCAAAGGGTATATTTCATAATTTAGTTCACCTATCAACATGGATTGGTATAACTCAAAAAATGAAAAATTAGATCAAAAGTGAAATAAAATTACATAAATAACTGGTTTTTAATGGTTAAATAACGAACAAACACGAATAAACCGATTAAAATTACAAAAAACCACTAAAAAATGTAATTTATTTTAGAGTAAAGACTTTACAAACTAGAGTCGCTACTCTAAACTACAATCATTCCTAACGGAATTCTTGTTGTAATAACTTTTGTTTTCTAGCTTCCCCATAAGCTTATAACCGATGCCAATGGCATCGGTTTTTTTTTGCCTACACGGAAGTAGGCAGCTCGAATTTGTCGGGAACTGAAATTCGACTATGCATGGAAAGCACTTATCCGGCCAGGTATTCGTTCCCTACGATCCGAGGATTTCTACATCCGTGTAGTCTACGAGCCATGGATGCTGCTAGTCAGGATTCACCGATTTTCCTGGCCCCTGTATTCAAACCCAAGCACTCAGCATCATAACTACGCTAATTTAGTTAATCGAATGAGACGTTGGATACGAATAGCTTAACTACCAACCAACATTCTCGATCGTCTACCGAACATCTTACGCAGCAGCCAGACCACCATCATGCTCATGGCCAACGAAAAAACAAAATTGGCAACGCCGAAAAAATACATTGTCCAGGGTTGGTAATCCGTGATGTGCTGAAAATCCCAGAAGTACATACCTAGCAGGGAAATGAAAAAAGCATGCAGAAAATAAATCGAGAACGCCTCATTGGCGAATATCTTCAACCAATACGGTTGTTTCTCTCCCTTATTTCGAAGCCAGAGTAATACCAATGTCGCCATGCTTAGTTTTTGCAAGTAAAACAGTGATTCTTGCAATGAAAAATAGCCAAAGCGATTGATTTCATTGTACATCAACCAGGCAATAGCGGCTGAACTGACGATAACCGTCATTATCAAATAAAATCGAAATCTAGCCAGTTTATTGAGTAGGTTTTCAAGATCATTGCCGAGAAAAATCCCTACCGTATAGGCTCCGCTGAAGTAGATCACGGCACCCACGTTAATTTGAGAGGTTTCTGGAGAAAATTCAGGTCTTGAAAAGATCAGAGGCAACAACATGACCAACCACACCCACACCGCAGAATAAGAACGAAGTAATGTGAGTTTATTTAGCAGTGGTGTAAGGATAAACAAGATTAACAGTAACGGAATATACCAGTAGGTAAACTGGGCTTCACCTCGGATAAAGTTGGGCAATATTGCGGTGAAATAGTCAGCAGCATCATCGGGAAGCGCCAGACCAGTATTCGATGCATTCCAGCGCATCATTGTAAATACAATCGTGCAAAAGATATAAGGCAGTAGCACATTGATTACTTTGCTTTTGTAAAAGCTTTGATAACCGCGCACCCGCAGAATCGATGAAAACAGAAGACCCGAAATCAGGGCAAAAAACAGTGTTGCATCATGAAACAACAATTCGTTGAGCATCACCAGAGGGTGCGTTGTGTCTAATTGCCAATCCATTGGGATAAGTAAAGCGAAAGCGATTGCATGAATAGCCACGACATTAAGAATCGCAAACCCTCTAAAACTGTGGACATAACCGAGGTAACTCTCCTGGTTCATTTTCTTGCGCCTTTTTTAGATGTAAAGTGCAATACTCAATGTATATCATATACTTACCTTCATTGGTTTAGCGAAGGAACGCTTTGTAAAACACAGCGCTAAGCACAAGTAATATAGCCAAGCTATTCGATATAAACAATCCATCGTATGGTAATTACAAACTGGCTCATCATGACGGTTTAAAACCAGAAAGCGGATAGTTTGTTAAAATTTGTGTTTTTTTGAGCTCTGAAGCCTGCCACTTGCTCACTTCAGCGATATCAACTCCCGTACTCCAATCCATACTTAAGCTGTACAAAGCCAAAGTCATAGACTTTCGTATCGAGCAGGGTGAATTGTTGCTTTTGCGCCAGGCCAGAAAATAATGGAATGCCCTTGCCGATCACGGTTGGTATCAACGTGATTTCAATATCCGTTAAAAGCCTGGCTTCAATAAAGCTGCGAATGGTAAAGCCGCCATCAATATACAAGCGTTTTGCCCCTTGGCGACTGAGCTTTTCACAAAGGGCCTGTATGGGTTGGGAGCTGGCGGTAACTTTATCTTTTAAGTGATCGGGTATCGACAGGTATCTGGAACTTAACACAATAACCGGTTTGCTATACACCCACTGCCCAAAGGACAAAATCTTTTCATAGGTATTGCGTCCCATCACTAGATAATCGATGCTATCCATAAAGGCTGAAAAACCACAATCTTCACCTTTGGGCACTAATGCGTTGGCGTCATCGAGCCAGGAAAGATCACCACCCTCCCCGGCAATAAATCCATCGAGTGATGTGGCAATATAAGCAGAGCATTGTAGAGTCATGATTAACCGATTGCGTATATGTGGATATCCACCTGGATAAATCCGGCGTCAGTTAATCATAGTATAGACTGGGGTTACTCAGAATCCGATTGCTCTTCCGAGTCATGTTGCTGTTCTTCTAAGGTTGCAAACCAATCACAAATTACTTGATTCGCGGTATCCAGGCCCAAGCGATTAAGCGATGAAAACGCCTGCACTTTAATATTGTCATGAAGCTGTTCACACGCTTTGCGAATCTGTAAAACTTCGGCGCTGCGTTTACCGGATTTTAATTTATCGGCTTTGGTGAGCAACGCCAAAACCGGCAATCCACTATCATTAGCCCACTCAATGAGATCAGAATCTAAATCTTTTAATGGGTGGCGAATGTCCATTAATACCACTAAGCCTTTCAAACTCAGTCGTTTTTCCAGATATTCAGCAAGTGCTTTTTGCCATTTCTTCTTCATTTCCAGAGGAACTTTTGCAAAACCATAACCGGGTAAATCGATTAATCGGCGATTATCACCAATATCAAAGACATTGATCAGCTGGGTACGCCCCGGGGTTTTACTGGTTCTCGCCAGGCTTTTTTGATTGGTTAACGTATTGAGAGCACTAGATTTTCCGGCATTTGAGCGGCCAGCGAATGCTACCTCAATTCCGGAATCTTCCGGCAATCGACGGATATCAGGCGCACTTAACGTGAATTTGGCTTTGTGAAGATGAATTACCGGTGCTGTCAAAATGTTTTCCAAAAATGAAAGTTACTTGCGCTAAATTATATCCTTTTTTAGCCGCTCTGTTGACCTTTAAGCGTCAGCTTTTAAGCATTTCGCCGAAGAAAAGTCGTGAAAGGTAACGTTTAAACCTATTGAATGACAAAAGTGTTTTCAATCAAATTGGGTTTCAGGGGTTATTTTAAGCTTACTTCGACGCTTTTTCTCTATACCGTACTGCAAGCACGGGTTTGCTAAAGCATAGAGCAAAAACCTTGCTCCACTCACGTTTAACCGAGTGCAAATTTCCCCTTGAACAATACCTCCCCTCTTTAAGAAAATTTAAAAATAACCGTGACTTCTGGGTGAGATTTTTGATCTTAGCCATTACAGAACTGTATATTTTCGTGTAAAATGTCGGAAATTTTTTATAAACGCGTTATAAATTGTAAAGCGATGTGCGCATTACAATTTGAAATACAGGCAGAAACTCTATGAAAAAAATCATTCTCTCAGCAATCCTAGGTTGCGGTTTGATGGGTAATGTATTGGCTCAAGGTGATGCAGAAGCTGGTAAAAGTAAAGCAGCTGTATGTGCCGCTTGTCATGGTGCAGATGGTATCGGCACCACTGATGCCTACCCTAACCTAGCTGGTCAGCACGCCGATTATGTCGTTAAGCAGCTAAAAGCGTTTAAAGGTGGGTCTCGTGTCGATCCGGTAATGGCGCCGATGGCAGCTAATTTATCGGAACAGGATATGGCCGACTTAGGTGCGTACTTTGAGAATGTAGGCAAAGGTGGTAGCACAGACAGTGCGAGTGCAGAAGCGGGTTCAGCGCCAGCAGCACCGGCTGCACCAGCCATTGTTGCTGATGCAGCTATGGGTAAAACTTTGTACGAGAAAGGCGATGAAAGCCGCGGTATCACCGCCTGTATTACTTGCCACGGTAAAGATGGCGATAGTGAAGTATTGATTAACCCAAATCTTTCTAATCAGCATCCTGAATACATCGTTAAGCAATTAAATAACTTCAAAGAGCACGCCACTAGCGATGGTGAAGCTGGACGCGCTAATGCAGCGATGAACCAGGTTGCTGCGAACCTTACTGAACAGGATATCGCAGATATTGGCGAATTTTTAAAAGCCCCTGCAGACGTGAAACAAGCAGCGAAAGCAAAGAAAACCGTCGAATTAAATCATGTTGGCGATGTTGCGCTTGGTAAAGAAAAGTCTGCGACATGTATCGCTTGTCACAGCGCTGACGGTAACAGTATGGTGCCTATGTATCCAAAACTGGCGGGGCAAAGCGAACAGTATTTATTCAAGCAATTGATGGATTTCAAAAAAGCCGTTGATACCAACAACGAAGAAGGTCGTGTTGACCCAGTAATGGCGGGTATGATTGCGCCATTATCTGAAAACGATATGCAAAACCTTGCGGCCTATTTTGCTAGCCAGAAAGTATCGCCAAGCGCGGCGGAAGCGAATGAGCTTGGTGAAACCTTATATATGAGTGGTGACGCACAACGTGGCATCACGGCCTGTGTCGCTTGTCATGGTGTCAATGGTCAGGGAATGGCGCTTGCGGGCTTCCCGGTTATTGGACAACAACACGTTGATTACCTGAAAATACAACTTGGCAAATTCCGAGATGGTTCACGTGGTAACGATATGAACAGTATGATGCGTAATATCGCCGCCAAGTTAACTGATGAAGATATGGAAGCCGTTGCGCAATATATGTCTTCTTTAAAATAAGACCCGATATCAATAATGAAAAAGCCAGGTTTAACCTGGCTTTTTTTTGGCCTGAGCTTGGTAAGAAACTGATGACCAAAGCCTCAACGTTAAAATTTAAGCCAATTCCAGTATCAGATCCAACCCTCAATCGGAGTGCAATAGTTGCCTGATTATATTCATTGAAAATTAGGATATAATCACCGACTATGGAATTTTAGTAAAACAAAAACAATTAGATGGACAACCCTGTGCGAACTCTCCTTTACATTTTTAGTGTGTATTTTTGCCTGTCTGTGCCGTTCGCCATTGCCGCAGACAAAACCTTAAAGACCGATGAACCGCAGCAGGATGAGCAGCCGGAATCTCGCTATGACACCCGCTATTTCATTCTTAAGCCCCACAAACGCAATTATATCTTACCGATAACGGCAACCGATAATTTCAACGAGCAGGCATACGCAGAGGTCCCGCAATTTGCCGATAATTTTGAAGATATTGAAGCTAAGTACCAGATCAGCCTAAAGTTTCCTTTGTTGAATGAAGGTTTCCTATTCAAGCAAGACAGTTTGCACTTTGGCATTTCGTTGCAATCCTGGTGGCAAATCTATGCCGATAACATCTCCAAACCTTTTCGCGAAACCAATTACCAACCTGAAATTTTCTATCGGGTAAAAACCCCGTGGAAGCTCCTCGATGGCAACATTACCCTTGGGGTTGGAGTGGAGCATCAATCGAATGGCCGTTCGCAGCTTCTTAGCCGCAGCTGGAATCGCATGTATGGTGAAGTTATATTTCAGAAAACAGACTTTAAAGCCACCTTCAAGCCTTGGTATCGGTTGCCTGAAAATGAAAAAAGGAGCCCTGAAGACTCTGAAGGTGATGACAACCCGGATATTCGCGATTACATGGGAAACTATCAGGTAGAGTTCGAATATTTGTGGGGAGATGTGGGGATGGATATCATGCTCCGTGAAAACTTTTCCACCCATAAAGGCGCATTTGAACTTGGCTTAACCTTTCCAATCTGGAGTGGTTTAAGAGGCTACTTGCAGTACTTCAATGGCTACGGCGAAAGTTTGATTGATTACAACCATAATCAACAGAAAGTCGGCCTGGGTATTATGCTGGATACTTATTTCAATTAACCCCAGGTAGCACTGCGTTTAGCGGAATCACAAAGGGATTTCGCGTCGTGGTTTACTAGCGCTTTAGCTAAAAAATATACTTTCTGGGGGTTGGTAAGATGGGGTGGCTGATGGGATTTGAACCCACGCCAGTCTGTATTTGCGGAATCACGAGTGATTACGTTCGTGGATCAGTTTTACTTACGTGGAAATTTACATTCTTTCTGAGGGTAAAGATGAGGTGGCTGATGGGATTTGAATCCACGCCAATCTGTATTTGCGGAATCACAAGGGGATTTCGCATCGTGGTTTACTGGCGCTTTAGCTAAAAAATATACTTTCTGGGAGATAGTAAGATGGGGTGGCTGATGGGATTTGAATCCACGCCAATCTGTATTTGCGGAATCACAAGGGGATTTCGCATCGTGGTTTACTGGCGCTTTAGCTAAAAAATATACTTTCTGGGGGTTGGTAAGATGGGGTGGCTGATGGGATTTGAACCCACGACAACCGGAATCACAATCCGGGGCTCTACCAACTGAGCTACAGCCACCACTGAAGGTGTGTTTAGGCCAAGGAAGACAGCCTGAAACAGTGCGCGGATTGTATATTAACTTAGCCGACAAATACAAGCGCGAGAGGCAAAAACTTTCACTTTTAACCAAAATTTTAGCCACAGCTTAGATATCCCCCACTATCTCACAGGTTAACTCCTATATACTTGAAACAGACTTTATTAACCGAGTACATATATGTCGTTAGAACATCTTGCCAAAGGCTTAAACCTTGATGCGAATGAAGGGCCACCCATTGAAAAATGGAATCCGCCTTTTTGTGGTGATATTCCGATTAAAATCGATGGTAACGGCAAATGGTTTTACCAAGGTAGTGAAATCTCGCGGCAATCGATGGTCAAACTGTTTTCAACCGTTTTATGGTTTGAGAATGACGAATACTTTCTCGTCACCCCTGTGGAAAAAGTGCGTATTGAGGTAGAAGATCTGCCTTTTATTATCACCCAGTGGCAAAATATTAAAACCGACTCCGACGAAAGCCACACTCTGATCCAGGTAAGCACCAGCCTTGAAAATTCGGTGGTGATCTCTAATAAAAACCCAATAGAAATTGATACGCTGGGTTTAAAAGTGCGGATTCGCAGGAACCTTTACGCCAGAGTACACCGCAACGTTTATTATCAATGGGCTGAAATCGCAAAAGTACAAACTGACCCCACTCAACCCGAACGTCAGAGCGCTGTAATTTCAAGCGCCGGCAGTGATTTTTCAATCGGCAATTTGTAAACCACTAGACGATGCTCGAATAGCGATTATTTGCCAATTGCGGTTTGATATATTGATCAAATGACATGCAAATATTGCGAACAAATAATCGACCAATATCACAGACCTGAAGTTGTTCTTTATCCTCGATCAGTAAGCCATCAACTTTTAATGCATTCAAGCTCTGTAGGTCGTCGGAAAAATGCTCATCAAAGATAATTTTATATTTATCTTCAATTTGTTTCTTATTCAGACTGAAATTACACATGAGTTGCCTGATAACATCCGAACGCAATTCGTCTTCAGCCGTTAAGGTTAACCCTCGAGCAAGCGCATGCTCATGCTCGTCAATCGCATGATAATAGTCATTTAAGTCTTTATGATTTTGCGCCAAACTTCTGCCAACGGCGCTGATTGCCGATACCCCAAGTCCTAATAAGTCACTATCTCCAAGGGTAGTATACCCCTGAAAATTTCGGTGTAACTGCCCTGCTTTTTGGGCGACGGATAGTTCATCATCCGGTTTAGCAAAATGATCCATACCAATAGCCTGATAGCCATTGTCGGTAAATGCGGTCATGGCCTGTTCCATTAACTGCAGTTTCTGTTCAGCCGTTGGTAACCAGTTGTCCTTAATCTTTCTCTGTGACGCGAAGCGCTGCGGCATGTGGGCATAACTAAATAATGATATGCGATCGGGATCCATTGCCTGCACGGCCGTGATTGTCTGCTCCATGGTATCGGAATTTTGATGGGGAAGACCATAAATCAAATCCAAATTAACAGAAGCAAATCCGTGGTTTTTCGCGGCCTCAACTAATGCGGCGACATGTTCGGTCGATTGTTGTCTGTTTATCGCCTCCTGCACTGCCTCATTGACATCTTGCACGCCAATACTTAAACGATTAAAACCAATGTTGTGTAAATGTGCGATACGCGCCACGGTCATTTCTCTGGGATCAATTTCAATCCCCATTTCGACCTGATCTGACACGTTAAATTGTTGGCGTAAATAAGAGGTTAACTCATCAAGTTGCTGGTCATTCAAGAATGTTGGCGTGCCACCACCAAGGTGAATCTGACAAACTTTACGATCGGAAAATAACTTTGCCTGTTGATGTATTTCTCGTTTTAAAAAGATTAGATACTGCTCTGCTTTGTGCTTATGTTTAGTGACAATTTTATTACAGCCGCAGTAATAACAAAGCTTATGACAGAATGGGATATGAATATATAAGGATAATTCCCGACACTTGCCAGTGTTGATGGCATTTAAAAAAGCCTGACGGTTAAATTTTTCGGTGAACTCTAATGCGGTCGGATAAGAAGTATAGCGAGGCCCTTGCAAATTATATTTGGACACAAGTGGGTTTTGAGCAATAGGAACAATGGACATAAAATCAGGCCTGGCGTAAAAACGCCAGTCTAATGGACAATGGATATTGAAACGTTGATCTAAGACAAAAGCAGTATCAAAAATAACTTTAGTCAGCGCATTGAATGCACTTAGTGGCCGCGGGTTGTACCTTCAAGCGCTCCCGCGCAATATCTTCACCACAGTCCTGGCAAATACCGTAGGAACCATTTTCAATGCGAGTGATGGCATTCGAAAGCTGCTGTATTTCAATCTTTGCTTCGAATTCAAGCGCATTCAGAACTTCATCGTTTTCTCGCTCGCCAGCCTGTTCCGACCAATCCGCATTTCTGCCTTCGGCAAAATCATCATGAATTGAGGTTACCCTTGACTGTAATTCTACAATTCGCTTGGTAAACTCCACTTTAAGAACTTCTGACATAGACGTAGCCCCTTTATTATTTGCTTTGTGTCAGATCTCGCAATGCTTGTTGACGATTCGATGCGTCAGGTATCAGGCGCTCAATATCGGCATAAATGTCCGATTCCAAACTCTCTTCATAACCCATACGCTCCAGATCCAGCGCCAACTTTTCTTTTTTGGAAAGCTTTTTTCTTTCCTCAAGAATCGGCATATGCGAAATCTTGTTATATAAATTAAATATAGCAGGGAATCTTTGAGTTGGTGATTCAAGGGACTCTTCCATAGACTCCAATAGAACCGAAAGGCGCCAGCAACCTTCTGATAAATCGCATTGTTTTTCTTGTATGGCTTTACAAATAATCAAGACACTGGAAACTACCTTGAGATCTTTTTCTGCACGCTTTTGCTGTTGCTTAAGGGCAATGCTGCGCTGCGACTGCTGTTGATGTCGCAACTGAAACAGCAGATAACTGGCATAAGCCGCCAGTAAAAAGATCACAACTGCGGCGCCAATGAGCACCGCTATCATTGAATTTGACACAGAATTACTACCCTATTTTTCTTTGTCTTCTTGATATTCGCTAAAGTCATAATCATCGAGCTTATCCCAAAGCGCCTCTTCGCTAACTTGCGAGCTCTCTTGGGTCTGCACATCTTCGTCTTGCTCTTGTTCTAATCCAAGTTCAGACACTAACTCCTGATAACGCGCTAACCCCGCCTGTAACTGCGACTGTTGCTCTTCAGTTAACGCTTCACCGGCTTCATCACGAGCCGCCAGCGTTTGCAAGGCTTCATTATTTTCGAGCGCCAGAAGTTCTTGCTCCAGCGCGGCACTATTGTCGACAACACGGACAGGAGCTATCGATTCCGGCCTGTTCTCAGGCTTAGGTGCAGGCTTACTATGAGTTACCTGCTCAACACCTAAAGCTATCGGCTTTTTGCTCCCTAATCGAGGATCGCGCTGAGCAGATTGATTGGCTTGATTCGATTGTTTTGCTTCTGTTACCTGGCGAGAACCCGGCTTATTGCCGCTTTTTTTACGGATGCGCTTTTCCTTTTCTTCTTTCGGAGTACGCTTTGGTAAAATCGCCTTCATCAAGGCGCCTTCTTTACGAGATTTTTTTGAACGTGACATTAGAAGTCTGTAAATAATGGGTAATAGAGTTATTTTACTGCATAGTGCCGTAAAACCCCAGAATTCACTCAATTAGTTGTCATTAATCGACAGGCGAAAAAAAAGCGATAGGGTTAACTATCGCTTTTCCAAAGCTCTTAACAAGCTCTTTTTCTTGTTGGCAATCCAGCCAGAATATATCCTTATAAACTATCCATATATTCGTTCGTATCCGTACATTATTTTTTCTTTTCGGTCGTCCTGACACCTTATAGGCTATCCATAACCTCAAAAGAGGTAAAATTGCTATTCCTAAGCAAGTAAGCAATCCGTGCTTAAAAGGGTAATCCTTACCAGAATGTCCATCCAGCATCCTTACTGAAATTCCATTATTTGATTTCTAATTTGGCTACTCCTTGTAGCTGTTATTAAGTTTACTCGCGTTACACTTGGTTACAATCCAAAAATTGGCGTTTGTCATACAGAAAACAACCTCAACAGCACTAAAGTGCTGTATTTAATGCATTTTTCAATTTTAAACTGATAAAAGTTAGGTTTTAACCCCCTGCAACAATGGTCAATGTCTCACACAGGAGGAGAAAAAACAGACAGATTCTCCGGTTACATTCTCCGGCTCAAGCAGTACATACGACAAAACGGCTTGCATAAATGATAATCACAATTTTACAAAGCAAGAATGTTTACGGTCATTCACAGGGAGCATTACCACTCGATTTCAATCGGTGTACCGACATTAACCAACGCCATGAACTCGTCCATTTCTTCATTGGTTAACGCGATACAGCCGTCGGTCCAATTATATTGTTGCGTAATCGGTGCGAGTTTTTCTCGACCATTTTTTTGACCGTGAATCATAATTAGCCCGCCAGCGGAAACACCATTTTGCTTAGCATTGGCTAAATCGACTTCGTTAGGGTAACTAATGTGCATAGCCCGGTAAAAAGAGGAATCTTCTTTTTTGTAATCGAGAATATAGCGTCCTTCGGGCGTGCGCTCATCCCCTTGACGCTGTTTATGCCCTTTAGGGTTTTCGCCCAGCGCAATATGGTATTGACGAACGACTTCCCCTTGTTTGATTAAGTACATAAGGTTCTTGGACTTATCTACTTTTACCAAATCTACTTTTACCAAATCTACATTCACTAAATCTACATTGGCAATGCTGGCGAAAGAGAAAAACAACAACAGGATCAAGAAACGCATCGTGATGGCCTCGCAGTGTATTGTTCAGGGGTTCTAAACTGCAAGAATCCGATGTTTAACAGAGGTAGCTAAAAAGAAAAAGCCAAGAATTATAAGATTAGTAAATGTTTAAGACTTTGCCGCTTTCTCTTTGCCTTTCATTGAATTTATTGGTCGGAATTGCAGAGCAATTACCAAAGAATTTGTGTGACCTAAATTGAACAACACAAACCACTAAAAAGGAACTTTGACGGTAGCATGGTGAATGATAGTCGCTAGGAGCAGTAGGTTATTCACTAGATGACTTAAAGTATCAAAACTGAAATAGTGAAACGGATTAACTCACCACAAAGATATTGCGATGCTGGTTATTTGCGGATGTTATTGAGGGTTTGCGGAGTTCTTGAGGGTTTGCGAAAAACTCGTTGCTAAGGGGGTGATATGAGCACCCCCTGCACGCTTAAATGATTAGACGTCTAGCTTACTAAATGCATCTTTGGGAACAATCGCACCTGGGTGCTGGATCACTTCACCTGCAACTTTTGCAGCGAGGCGAGTCGCATCTTGCATTGATTTTCCTGCAATGCGAGCGCCTAAATACGCACCATTAAACGAATCCCCCGCAGACGTTGTATCAACAACATTGGTCACTCGTTGCACATCAATTTCAGCACGCTCATCTTGCGTCATAACAATGATATTCTTTTCACCGTTTTTAATGATTAGTTCCAAAAATTCATAATCCTGGAAAAACGCAACAATCGCTTCTGCTGAATCGATATTGCCATTGCATAACGATGGGTACATTTGTTCAAAATCATCAACACCAGGGATCAAAATATCCGCAAGTTGATACGCATTCGCAAACTGTTGCTGAGCATCTTCAAGAGTACTCCAAAGGCGGGCCCGATAATTCAAATCGAACGCAATTTTAACGCCCTGTTGCTTTAATTGACTAACGACTGTCCAAAACTTTTCACGATGAGATTTTTCGATTATAGCCAGTGAAATCCCGGTAAAGAAAAACACATCGCCAGCATCTAACTGCAAAGTTTCAGGGGCATCAACAAACTGCATAACCTGACGTGCAGCAGCGCTTTCACGCCAATACAGGAATGAGCGTTCGCCTTCGTCATCGGTTTGTACCAGATAAATCCCTGGTAATCGTTCCGGGTCACGAAACACCAATTGATTATTCAGATCTTCACTGGCAAACCTAGATAACATTGCATCGCTCATGCTGTCGCCGCCGATGGCAGTTAATAGCTTGGTATCAACGGCGGGAAACAATCGCTTTAAATAAACAGCAGAATTATAGACATCGCCGGCAAATGACTGACCCGCAATTTGACCTGATTGCTTGTCCTGTAGCAATTCAATCATACATTCGCCCATTAATACGATCTTGTTCATTTGGCCTGATTTTCCTTTAAGATTTAAATTGAAAATTGGCTTTATCGACCCGAATGAGCGGATAAAGCCAATGGGATAACTTAACTTTGTTTAGCTTGTAAAGTTACTGTTCCGTAGTAAGAAGATACTGACCTTTGAACTTATAGCTCTGACCATTGAAAGAGAACTTAACCTGCTGGTCCGATTTACCTTCTGGTACGAATGCCAACAACATAGCATCCGAGCCGGCTAATTTAAAGCGAACAACATGAACGTCATCTTCAACGGAATAATCCAGAGACTCTAACTGAGAATGGGCGTCCAATGTATATTCTTTACTTGGATTGTATTCACCGTGTAATTCAAGCAGGCTGACAAAGTCCACGTTTTTCGCTTTCTCTAAGCGGTAAATGAAAGCTTTATCTTCGCGAAGATTAAAGTCAGGATCATTGGCACCGGTGCGGGTGAACAACAACGTCATATCTTCTGTCGCTTTGGTAGTCATGGTATAAAAACGATCATCATTTAACCAGGTTACCTTGCTTAGGGGCTGTTCCAGGCTCGCTTCTGACGTTAACCAAAGGTGCTGATAGCCGTCTTTCTTACCTAATGGCGCTAACGAGGTGTTATTCGTTTTTAACGTCGCCGATGTGTCCATCAGATGGCCATTGAAATGTAACGGCAAGTCGTATTGATGATACTTATCACTGTTCACATTAAACACATCGATTACGATTGGCAGTTCGCGATTAGCAACCTTAACCAACGCCTGAGTTCGACGCATTTCTACGCCTTTATACGCAGTATCGATGAAAGCTGAAGACAAAGAAACATCATCATCGCTGGCAAATAGCGTCACCGTCGGCGCATATTTGTTACCACGTTTAGTGTTACCTTTAAAGTGGCTACGTTGATCGACAACTAACGTATTGTGAGCAATGGTTTGCTTCGCGTAGGTATTATTTTCACGTAGATAGTGACCGCCATATTTGGCTTCTACATTAAGAAAACGTGCCGCACCATAATCGCTGACGACTTCATGGCCATTGTCATAAAAAATCCAGTTTAGTTTATCAAAGTGACCATGCCCCATTCCCTGCGAGGTCGCTTTAAAGACCAGCGCCTGGTGCTTTTCAGGATTGGTTTGGCTGTCCTGATTCGCGCGCATCACAACTAGAGCTCCTTGCTTACCATCCTGACCATCACCAAACTCCTTGCTGGCAAAATGATAGGGCTGGGCTTCACCGGCATCTATTGCCTGTGCCACTTTCAATCCATCACCGGTCAGTAATACCTGTTGCTGCTGCTCCGCAACATCTAATAGTTGCGGATTGTTGGTTAAGCCATAAGCAATCGTTACACCATAAACCAATTCAACCGTATCAATACCTTTGTCTTTAATTGCATCATTAATCGGGAAAAACAGACGGTTATAGCTCAATTGAATCGTGGTATCGATTGCTTTTAACAAAATGTTATCGCGATACTCAAAGATTTTACGTTCTGGTTGGTTTACTTCCACGGCTTTGGCAAAGAACACAAATGGCATCAATGCATAGCGCTGATAGTAAGGGCCTTCGGTGTAATAACCTTGCGGTGAAAACAATTCATCCAGTTGACGCATGAAACCGCCTGTACCGGATTTATCTAAACCATAAAGTGCTTGCTCAACCCACTCGGATTCATCAAGTACTAATCCCGTCATACCAACGGCAGCAGTTGCCCAGGTACCATGGTTATGAATTTTATCGAATGTTTGCGGCGATTCAGACGATAAAAAGCTCGCCATTGGACGAAATAGTCCTTGTTCGATAGTCTCGCGCTGTTCTTTCGTCGCAAAATCATGGACAAAGTCATAACCTTGAATGCTGTAAACCAAAAATACGGCTTCATTCAGGCTCTGCCAAAATAAGCGCCCTGGTGCCTGCTCTTTTTGCTTCGGGTGCAATGGCAAATCTTTGTACATTTCGGCATAGCCAAGCATTAATTCGATAGCACGCTCTGCGTACTTGTCCTGCCCGCTCAGTTGAAACAAGATACCCGCATCATGCATCGCACGATAATTGCGCTTGTGTTGCTCATGGGTAAACCCACCACCAGCATCTTTCGGGACAGGGATATTAACCGCGCGTTCTAATTGCGCATCAACTTGAATTTTCAATGCCTGGTAAGCTTGCTGAAAACTGCCGTCTTGCTTAACCGCTTTTTGCATTGCCGGAATATCACTGGCGTTTACCACCAATCTTGGGTGTGCGCCTTGATTAAAACTCTCTGCAAAAGCAAAGGTAGACGGCACAACGGCTAGACTCGCAAGAATTAACAGCCCACGCACAGCGCGAGACGCCTTAAACGATTTATTTGTACGACTTAACCTATTCTGGATAGTCGTGAGGAAGCTGGAATATAACACTTTCTTTATCCCTTATTTCTTAGCTGCGGCTTGATAGTGGTTGTCGGTCAAAGTCGCGGTGATTTCACCTGGAAAATTAAGCTCTTTCACATCAACTTTAGGTGTCGCTATAAAATCATTCGACTTAACCAATGTTTGCGGTTCACCAACGGTATGTTCAATGACAAGACCAGCACTGTTGCTAAACTCGTTCATTTCGATATTACTCACCTGTACACCGTGGAGGTATAAAGATGCCTTATACTTGTTACGCTTACCTTTACCGGTCGAAATGACCTGATTATTTTTAAAGGTGAAGTGCGGGCCAAACGTACTTTCATCGGTACCACCACGGTAAACCTTCGCGACAGCGCCTTGAATCGACTCAAATACGTTGTCAGTCAGCGTTATGTACTCACCATTATAGATACCCAGATCATCCATTTCTTTGTCAAGGCGCAGAATGTCACCGGTGATTTTGCTAAATGAACTATTGGTAATGACAATTTCATTGGCAAATGAACGATTGCCAACGTCAAAGAAATGAAAAGAATGGTTAATATCCAGACCTGATACCTGAATGTTATCGGCGATAAAACGATAGTTATCCAACATCGGGATTTTAGAAGTACGGATAACGGCGTTACCTGCACTATCCGGAGCATACTGACCATCAAGAATAACATCTTTAAGCTTTAAGTTACCGCCATCTTTGATATCAAAGGTGGTTGAACGGGAAATTTTCAACGTTGCAACGTTGTCACTGTCGAGAGACTTAAACGTTAACGTTTTCGTTAAAGGAATGATTTTATCTAATATGTACTCGCCTTTCGTAAGCGCAATAACATCGGAAGATTGCGCTTGTTCCAATGCTTTATATAATCCATCCGCGTTTTTCACTTGATGAACTTTACCCTGGTCAAAGTCTTCTTCACGACCAGGTTTTGCATACCAGGAAACACCGGTTTGCTCTTTATCTAACACCTTAAGCGCTGGGCTAACACCCACTTTTTCTGACGCGTCTTTCGCATATAACAAGCCGTTATCTGCTTTCTCAAGGGTGATATTCTGGTCGCTAAACCCTTCGGTTAATTTTGGTTCAGTGACGTTCGAGCGAACATTATTATCAAATTCAATACCAGAGACATCATCAAAGATACTGAAATTATCCTGGTCGGTATCGTTCACAATCAGGTTGTTGGCAAATACAGAGTCAACCGGCACAGCTTGACGCTCTTTATCACTACCTGCCGCCAAATGAATATGATCGACATTAATTAAGGTATTGTTTTCAATCTTGGCATTTTCAACTTGGTGATACCGATTAATTGGCGAGTTAACCACACCGTTCATCACCGTAAAACCGCTACCAAAGCGATAACCTGTCAAACCTTGTAGGTAGTTATTGCGGATCGTTTGATCGCCATTGATGACCCGAATACCACCGGTATGGTCAACACCGTTACCAAAGAAAATGTTCTCTTCAACTAAATTACCGCTACCGTGGCGTAACGTCAGGGTGCCACGCGATTCAAAGAATACGTTTCCTCGAAATTCATTTTTTCCGGACTTGTTAGAGATAATTTCCACTTCACCATTACAACGGTCAAAGTAGTTATTCTCAACAATCGTAAAAGAATCGGACAAAGAATAATGACTGGTTCCGATACGTAATGTTTCGCCGCCGTTAGAACCTAAAATTGGACGCGGGCCAAAATAGTTATGATCAATTTTATGATGATTTTCCTGGCTCTGTTCACTATTTAAGCGAACCGCCATAGTCACACCAGAATTGCTTTTTCCGACTAAGTGGGAGTGGTCGAAACGGTTATGTTTACCGTACATAACTACCCATTTATCAGATTCAAATTTATCGGGATTACTGTAGTGATCGATAACCACTTCGGTAACACGTGTGTGGTAAGCCAAATCATCTTTGTTACGACGAAATGAAATCACCTCTCCAGTTGGCGAGTAGCCATCTTTAAATACCAAACCTTTAACGATCAAATGTTCACCAGCAAGTCGCAAATTAGAATTGCCCGACAAAATCGTTTTTCCAGAGGTTTCTGCGGTTAATGTGATTGGTTTGGCTTTGGTGCCTTTGGCCTTAAAAACGATTTCAAAATCTTTCCAGACTTTGTCGGCCAGAACAATCGTGTCGCCAGGCTGAACTTTTTTAAGGGTTTTCGAATATTGTTCCTGTGAAGAAACTTTAAACTGCTTGGCAGCAACCGCATTGCTCATTAGCGGCAAACTTAAAGCGATAAGAGGAAGAAACGTTTTGACCAGTTTTACAATACGACTCATGCTGTTACTCAATTTTTAGTTGTCTAAAAAAGGTGAAGCTCTCTAATATGTGCAGTAAAAGAGAGCTTCGATTAATCCTAATGTTTGGGAGTTACATTAGAATTTAGCTTTAACGCCTAAGTAGAACTTAGCACCAGAGCGCGAGTAATCGGCGATGGTAGTATCATTACCACGCGTCATTACTTGTGGCTCGTCAAGCAAGTTCAATGCTTTAAGCGATACCGATACGTTGCTGGTGATCTTATACCTAGCTGAAAAATCTAAGTAATCTTGATCTTGTACGTAGCGGTGTGTACGCGTTGGAAACGGTAAGTTATTCGGCTGGAAGTACTTAGAACGATACTTGTAAAGTACTCGAGCAGAAAACGGACCTTGCTCCCAGTAGACAGATGCAGACGCTACGTCACTTGAAAAACCAAACAAGTTGGCATCAGGTACAATACCTGGGCTTGCAATTTCTTCAGTGACAAAGTCAGAATCTGCATAGTTATATGCAAGGCTAGCACCTAATCCATTAAACGGGTAAGGCAACATTGAAAAATGTTGATTCGCCGTAAATTCAATACCGGTGATGGTTGATTCATCATCTGCCGTATCAACCGCACTGTGCGAAACGTTTGGATAAATACTATCAACGCCATCTAGATTAACTGTAATGTCACGAACATCCTGAACGTTTTCATATCCGCCATTGAATGCTTTGTAATATGCAGCAAGTGTTAATGCTGAATCTTCACTTGGATAGTATTCCAAAGATAAGTCGAAGTTAGTCGACATATACGGATTCATGTGATTACCTTCAGCACGACCACTTTGTACAACCTGTGTGTAATCTGTATTGGTATTTTCATCACAATCGGAATCATCATTCACATCTTCACATCGCTCGTAAGTTACACCAGCTGACATTGCATTCATTTGGAAACGAGACATTGCACGATATGCGGCAGTACGAAGATAGACTTCATTACCTAAATCAAAACGTAGGTTTAAGCTAGGTAAGTACTTGGTGTAGCTGGAATCCAGCGTTACACGTTCAATTTCGTCATTAGGGTTGATTACAGCACTGTAAGTACCGTCTTCATTTGAAGTGATATAAACCTTATCACCCCAACCACGAGAATGGGTTTTGGTTTTTACCGCACGTAAACCGATGTTACCAGTAATTGGCAAGCCACCAATTTCAGTGTCGATATTTGCCATCACATAAGCCGCGAAGATATCTTCTTCAACGTCACGGTCTGAACCGTTACGGCCATCCATGCGCTCACCAATATCATAGAAATCTGTGTTTCCGTTGTTACCGGCAATTTGACCTTGCATTTGACCAATAAAACACTTGGCATTATACGTAACGAATTGACCGGAACCGCCGCCCTCTTCGTTAAATAAGTTGCCATTATAATGGCCGTTTTGACAGTTATCGACAATACCTTGGGTAAGCGCTATATGTGCTGCTTCGTTATTATCATCCCAATCAAAATCTGCGGTATCTGTAGCGGTCGTTCTTTCATTACCGGCGAAGGTAGTGGATACATCGTTAGTCTGATAATCGAGCAAGTGTTCCATTGAGTAACGAACACCCGCTTTAATTGAGCTAAAGAATTCGTTATCCAGAACATACTCACCATCAAGTCTTAGCGCCCAGATATCATCTTCACGCTCGTCGTGGCCACGACGATACTCGGCATAAGCAACGCCATCGTGAACAAAAGAGTTGATATCTGTGGCATCAAACGCTTCTGCAGCATTGAAACCTGCATCACTTGGACCATTACGGTCATCATCTAACCATGTTAGTGAAGGTACGTTATTGCCACGGAAGTCTAATTCGTACTGATAACGCTCTTCAGAACGGAATTTTGAACGGTGACGAACACGATAACGATATGAGCGAGAATACGATAGATCAGACGAGATAGTTAAATCGTCATTTGGCGTAAATTCAAAATTCAGACCAAACCCGTCATAATCATCAACCTGGTTACGACTTTCACCATATAAATGTGGACGCGCCTCACCTTTGGCGTAAAGCAAGGTGTGGTCATCGGCAATGATATGATCGGACAATGCACGACGGCGTGTATCCAGACCTAATTCCATGCGCTGTTCAGTGTATTCCAGGCGAGAATATTCATAATCGAGGTTGATATTTAATAGATCATTAGGGATCCACTGCATGGTACCTACGATACTGGTTCTGGTATCTTCATCTTCACCGGTACGCCAAAATGCGTCGTTTGGAACGTAAAAGATAGATGAAGGGTCATAATCGGAAATTAGGCGGTAGTTCGAAGCGCTTTCACCTTCAGGCAAGTTTGCCCAATCATCAATCGGTGTAGGGTTACGACCTACACGACCAGCACTCACAGCTTGCTCACCAGAGGTACAATCGGAACCGTTGTCCGACAAAGGCGTACCGTCAGCCAGGCGAGTTGCACAGATACCCATCTGTGAGTTACCACCAAAGTTTTCTTCCGGGTTTGAGTCATCAGAATGAACTAAACCTAAGGTGAAACCGAAATCACCCATGCTGTCAGTTTCGAAATTTTGAACCGTAGATGCGGTGATTTTTGCACCCCAAGGGTTTGCGTCTTCACCATCGACATCACTGTAGTAATCGTTGTAGATACCTGTGACTTCAACTCTTGATTCATTTTTACCGTAATCTACCGCGCGAAGTGAAGAAACTTCAATCGTACCGGAAGTACCACCTTCGACAAGGTCAGCAGATTGTGATTTGTAAATGAATACACCATCGACAAGTTCTGACGGGAATTTTTTAAAGTTAACCGCGCGACCAGGACCGGCATTGGTAATGGTACGGCCGTTAAATGTTGCGTAACCCCAGTAAGAACCCAGGCCACGAATAGAAATTTCGTTTTGACTACCTTTTAAACGGTGACCAGAAGCACCCGAAACATTTTCGATAACGTCTGACAGAGAAAGACCTGGTAATTCACCAAAGTCTGCCGCAGAGATACCATCACCGATGACAGTAGCCGTTTTCTTAATATCAAGGGACTTGGTCATTGTCCGGCGGTTAGTACCGGTGACTTCAATAACTTCTACGTCTTGCTGTGCCACTTGGGCTTGAGCAGCTTCTTCTTCCGCTAACGCGGGTGCAGATAGTAACCCCATGAATGCTGATGCGCAGACCAGCGAAGATGTACGTTTGGCCTTTTTACTATTAAGGAGTGCCAGCGCAATCTTGTTGAGCTTTATTGTTGTGAACATTATTGTTTTCTCAGTTGGTTTTATTATTTTGTGCAATGCATAAAAATAATTCATGTACAGACAATTTAATGTAACCAATATGGGTAACTATTGTCAAACATTAGATGACCAAATGTGAGAGCTTGTTATTACCAATTGTAAGACAATAATTTTAGTAAAACTTACCAATTTGACAGCTTGTTTATGATTGCGATAGAATGAATTTTGGTCTTTTTTCATCAAGACTTTTAAGTGCATGAGGTCCGTCCTCATCACGAACAGTTTAACTTTGTGTTATATAGGAAATGCGACATGAAAAACCGTCGATTGTTTTGGCAAATCGTGGATCAAATCGAAGAACAAATTGATGCTGGAGCCTATCCTGTCGGTAGTCGTCTGCCACCAGAACGTGTGCTCGCCGAGACATTTAGCGTAAGTCGCCCTACCATCCGCGAAGCCATTATTGCTTTGGAAGTACGCGGTCGCGTTGAAGTGAAAACCAGCTCCGGTGTATACGTACTGGAAAGCGGCAAAGATCAAAAAGATGGGCCAAGTATCAGCGCATTTGAGCTGACTCAAGCTCGCGCTCTAGTCGAAGGCGAAGCTGCAGCACTTGCCGCATCAATTATCACCGATGAAGAGCTTGAGCGATTGCAACAGACATTATTGCAAATGGACTCAGGCAACAATCCAGAACAAGCGGATAAAGAGTTCCATAATATCATTTCCAGTGCAACCCGAAATAATGCTTTGCAGCTTACGATTGCGGGACTTTGGGCCCAACGAGAGTCAAACAAGGATATTCAAGCCGCATATAAAGGGGTTTGTAGTCAAAGTGATGCTGAGCGTTTGCGAGAGCATACAAGTATCTACCAAGCCCTGAAAAATCGTGATTCTCAAGGAGCTCGTTCGGCAATGCATGCGCACTTTAATCGTTTGATTAATTCGTTATTTGAAGCAAGTGAAGCAAAAGCGTTAGAGGAAGTGCGACGTAAGACAAGCCAAACACGTGATTTATATTCACTAAACCACTTAGTAAAGAGTTAATCTGAAAGCTTTCAGATTAACTCCATATCGCTATATCAGATGTAACGATTAATACATTTTAAATCAGCAAAAGCCTGTTCCAATCGGGCGACCATTGAAGTTTCACCTTCTCTCAACCAAACCCTTGGATCGTAAAACTTTTTGTTTGGTTTATCACTACCATCAGGGTTGCCAATTTGACTTTGTAAATACCCCTTATGTTGTTGCTGATAGCGATTAACCCCATCCCACATGGCCCACTGAGTATCGGTATCAATATTCATTTTAACCGCGCCATACTCGATAGCTTCATGAATATCTGCCAACTCAGAACCTGAGCCGCCGTGAAATACGAAATTCACAGGTTTTTCTGGTAATGAAAAGTTAGCCGATACGTATTCTTGTGACAATTTCAGGATCTCGGGCGTCAGTTGCACATTACCAGGCTTATAAACGCCATGTACATTGCCAAACGATGCCGCAATCGTAAATCGAGAGCTGATAGCCGAAAGTTGTTGCCAAGCAAACGCAACGTCTTCTGGCTGGGTGTAGAGCATACTATTATCTAGATGTGAATTATCGATACCATCTTCTTCACCACCTGTACAGCCTAACTCGATCTCCAAAGTCATATCCATCGCTGCCATGGTTTTCATGTAGGTGCAGCAAATATCGATATTTTCCTGTAAAGTTTCCGCAGACAAGTCAATCATATGGGAACTGTAAAGTGGCTTTCCGGTTGCCTGAAAGTGCTTCTGTGAAGCATCCAACAAACCGTCAATCCAGGGCAGCAACGCAAGGTTTGCGTGATCTGTATGTAAAATGACAGGTACCTGGTAATGCTCTGCGACTTGGTTAACATAAACCGCTGCCGCTAACGCCCCTTGGATAGACAACTCCATTTTGTCTAACGGTGCGCCTTTACCAATAAAGAATCCTGCTCCGCCATGTGACAATTGGATAATTACCGGGGAATTTACCTTATGCGCAGCTTCCAGTGCCGCGTTAACTGACTGAGTACCAGTCACGTTAATCGCAGGTATGGCGTAGCCATTAAGTCTTGCATGGTCTAATAACTGAGTAACCTGTTCGCCAAACACGACACCAGGTTTAACCAGTTGCTTTAAATCAGTCATGATTTTTCTCATTGAAAATTATGCTTAGCCATTTGCTTCAATGCATGCATCGGTTATTTTTTGCCACTCACCGGCTTTAATCCATTCAGCATTTGCCATCCAGGTTCCACCAACAGCAAAAACATTCGGCAGATTTAGATAATCAGCCTTATTTCCCGCATGAATACCGCCCGTAGGGCAAAACTTAGTGCCAGCAAATACAGATGAAATTGATTTAATAAAAGGCGCCCCGCCTTTTTGCTCTGCCGGGAAGAACTTAAGCTCTTTAAACCCAAACTCGCGAGCCATCAGAACCTCAGACGCTGACGCCACGCCTGGCAATGCAGGAATACTGCAGTCAGATAGTGCCTTTAATAACGCAGGAGTACTCGCAGGAGTCACAATAAAATCAGCACCAGCTTTGATCACTGCATCAATCATTGATTGATCCAACACAGTACCAGCCCCAACTTTAAGATCAGGCAATTGTTGTTTAATTGCAGTGATAGTCGCTAAAGCCTGTTCTGTTCTTAACACAACCTCGACTGCTGTTAGGTTAGCTGCTTGCATAGCTCTGGCGATTTCTACACCCTCTTGAGGTGTATTAGCCTGGACGATAGGTAAAATCGTTTGATTACCCATCATAGAAGAAAAAGTTGGCATCATTAGCCCCTTGTAGTTTGTCCTGCAAATTAGATTATATTTTTGAAAGACATTAAAAGTTAATATCCATTCAACGAGCGGGGTAAATATTACCAAAATTGACAATTTTGTAAACCAATTAGTTTAATTGTGGTAATACCAAATTGCGATAAGAATAAAAACCACCGAAAAAGTGGTTTTTATTGTCTTTAAACATCAACCTAAGAAAATAACAGCCCGCCGTTGATGTCAACATTATTACCCGTCATATAGGAAGCTTCATCACTTGCTAAAAACGCAACTAGCTTAGCCACCTCTTCTGAACTCCCCTCTCGCTTCATACAAGTCATAGCAGCGACATTCTTTCGAACCTGGTCGGCTGTAAACGTGTCGTGAAAACCTGTTGCAATCATACCTGGGCAGACGCTATTCACTCGAATATCCGGACCTAGCTCTTTTGCCAACCCGCGAGTAAAGGTCATGACCGCTCCTTTAGAGGCAGCATACGCTGCGGCTCCCGGTCCACCACCATCACGACCTGCCTGTGATGCAAAAGTAACAATCGAGCTACCTGCAGACATATGGGGGATCACGGCATTACACATCATAAATAGAGACGTTAGATTTACATCCATCACCTTATGCCAATGACTTAGCGACATATCTGAGACCTTGACACGATCAATTAATCCACCTGAAACATGGACTAAATAATCAATACTGCCCATTTCCTCTATTGTTGTACTCACTACAGATGTCACTTCAACCTGATTCGTTAAATCCGCTTGTAATGCTAGCGCTTTAACACCGAGAGATTCTATTTCACTGACCGCACTCAATGCAGATTCCGCGCTTGAGTGATATGTCAGAACAATATTTGCGCCTTTTTTAGCTAACTCGATAGCACAAGCTCGGCCAATATCCCGACCTCCCCCAGCAACAATAGCGACTTTATTAATCATGGTCATATATACCTCCAACTTTCTAATTTAATTTAGTTTTTAGATAGCGAACTGTTAATCAAACTATCGAATCACTCACGCATTGTCAAACAACCAACAAACCAAAACCCGATTTTGGTCAACCAAATAAGATTACCAATAGATCTATTCCGAATTTCATTGAGCCATGCTTACAATTTATTTTAGTCTGAGAGGAAATATAGCGAATTTATAAAATTTTTCGATGAAACTGGAGGATAAAAGGGATGCAACCTGGGAATATCTAACCCACGGTTACGGGCAAGCACCGTTAAATAGAGCACGGATAATTTTATAGATACAAAAAAGCCTGCGATAAGCAGGCTTTTGGTAATGATGGTGGAGGGAGGTGGATGATAAAATAAATCCCTATATTTTACCCTAAAGGGACGCTAGAGCGTTCAAAATAGTTCCTGACGATTTTGTCGAACCAGGTTCTCTTCCACTCCCTGTCACATACAAAAAAGCCTGCAATAAGCAGGCTTTTGGTAATAATGGTGGAGGGAGGTGGATTCGAACCACCGAAGGCGGAGCCGTCAGATTTACAGTCTGATCCCTTTGGCCACTCGGGAACCCCTCCAAGACGAAAAACCCGCTGTAAAGCGGGATTCTCTAAATTGAAAGCCTAGCGATGACCTACTCTCACATGGGAACTCCCACACTACCATCGGCGCAATTGCGTTTCACTTCTGA
>NZ_VCBC01000044.1 GCF_005843925.1 Thalassotalea litorea | reverse complement strand
GATTTGTTTATTTAGTAGCGTTTTCTCGAACAACATGTTCAGCCCTCCTAAAAGCTTGCAAATCTTGCCAACGTCACACCTTAGTGCGCGTCCTCAATGGCGAGAGTTGCGTCCTCATGTAAATGAGGAAAAAATCGAACCTAGATTCGATACCCAGGAATTTCCCGGGTGATGAATTTATAAGCGGCGAATAAACGTTTCCGCTTTCTCAATTTTCAATAGTTGCCATTTTAGAGACTTCAACCAAATATTAATACCAATGTTACATTTGCTTAACACGGGGCATTAATATTGAGCCGATATCCAAATGTTTTCTTACTATAGCGAAGTAAAAGGTACTGTCTGTTACCAAACTGGAGGGAAATTGTTTTGAATTGAGGTAATGCGTAAACCACTTGTAACCGTGGTTGGTTTTAATGAGGCTTTAATGAGGTTTTAATGAGGAACTGAAGGCTGAAAATGCACTGAACAAGGAGTCACAGATGTTACCGAGCTTTCACCAAAGCCTATAAATATCCAAATAATCAGCGAATTAGGAAGGCTAAAGGTAGTGAGACAACGACGTGCCAGAGAGAACTCCTGAAAGCACCGGTTGG
>NZ_VCBC01000043.1 GCF_005843925.1 Thalassotalea litorea | reverse complement strand
TCGCTCGTTAAAGACGTCCACTTAACTGAAAAACTATGTCATTTATTAATCGTCTACAAGTGGTAAATCAAGTTTCTTGCTTATTAAATCGTCTAAAACCAAGTAGTTGCTCAAGCCCCACGTACCTATATTTTGTTTTGGTTTTGTTAGCTCAATTCCATTTTCGTCCAGATATTTTTTAAAAGGCACATCATAAAAACACCATTCATCTGCGCAAGAGGAATCTGGCAAATGCATGTTTGCAATTATTGGCATATAGCCTCTACTGAAACCCAACCGATTAACAAATAATGGTTCGCACATTAGCTTTTTAGAACTTAAATTAACCAGATTTTCAGCATCGTTCGTTATGAAATCATAAATGTATATTTTGATACAGTTGTCGAATCCGCCGACAGAGGCTGATAAAGAAATAATTTGTCCAAAAATGAACTTATTCTCAGGGTAAGCTAGACGAAAAACATCACCTACTTTTAATCGTTTGCGATACGGCACCTGCCTGAGCATATTGGTTGTTGGCAATTCCATAGTGCTTTTCTATTAATTAGTCCTTTGTTCGCTGACTTAGAGTCAAATACGAATTCATGCTCGAACGGCTG
>NZ_VCBC01000042.1 GCF_005843925.1 Thalassotalea litorea | reverse complement strand
CATCTAAGTACGAATAAAACATAGCGGCAATCTGATGGCGAAGAGGATCTGGTAAGCCATTTTCACCATCTTCTAATATTTCTGGAATACGCTCTTTGAATGCTGAGATACCTTTGGGAATGATGATGCCAAACTCTGCGAGTAGACCTCGTAGCATATTGCTGACAGCGGTTTGGTTATCGCTTAGGTGTTGACTGATCCTGTCTATCGATTGTAATCCTTGTTGTTCAACGGTTTTAACAGCGACACTTTTTACCTTTGGCTGCAGGCTTGCAGTGGCGATGGCAAGCGCATCATTTTGGTCAGTTTTGTGCCCCTGGCGAAAGGCTTTTACATGCTTGGGCGCGATTAACTTCGCCTGATGGCCTAGGCTTTGTGCATACCTTGCCCAATAATGGGCTGAGCCACACGCTTCAATCACCACTAGACTTGCTGGCTGCTTTGCTAACCATTCTTTGAGTTTTTGCCTGGTAAACGCTCTATCTGTACGAACTTTATTGTGCTTCATGCTCACTACATGGAAAGAACTCTTTGCGATATCGATGGCAATAATTGTATGATTCATTTTGTATGGACTCCGTCGTAAAGGTTTGGTCATTTTTACGTTACATCCCCGAGGGGAGGGAGTCCATACATCG
>NZ_VCBC01000005.1 GCF_005843925.1 Thalassotalea litorea | reverse complement strand
GCGGAAGCAGTTTTACAATTTATTTTGATAGTATCCTTGAAATGAAACGGGAGTCCATATAGGGAATGACGCGAGGTTAGGTTGTTTTTCACTCGAAACAGCGTGTACTCGGAGCTGATGGCATCAGCGAACTCGAAGCGACGTTTTTCGTCGCGTTCCCGGAGTATCGCTTGCGATACGTACTAAGGGAGTTTCAACTCCCGTTGTTGGCACAAAGCCGCCGTTCAACCGATGCCGATAGATTCCCAGTCGTGGCAGGGAATGACGCAAGTTTTTGCGGCTTTTACCAACGTTTCATAAAATGAAACGTTATCCACCTATTGCGTTTTGCGCATTATCCCTCCATTACGATTTATCGTAATTTCCACCCAAAGAAATTTGTTTCTTTTTCGACCTGAGGGAATTTCAATTCCCGATACCTCATACCTTGTGCGTTTGTTTCGGAATTGCATGATAGTGGCGACGCTGATGCTCCTGTCGTCGGCCTTTGCTAAATGCGGAAACACGTTTTAGGTAACCGATGACCCGAGTACCGTGATCAATATCCGTTGACTGACAAGCAGGGCAGGCTTGTAATGTTTTTTTATCAATATGCTCACAGCTGTTACATAGGGTGATTTTTACATTGATGCAAAAATAATTGCAGCCAGTTGCCGCGGCGATATTGAGCAAATTCAGCGCATTTTTTTCGCTAACGCTCTGCTCTAAATTTAGATGCAATGCGGAGCCGCCATCAAGGTAGCGGGTATATTCCTTGCCGTGCAGTATAAATTTATCGAGATGAATGATTTCATCATCTTCAACGGCATAAAAATACGAGTTATAGCAATCTCGCAACACCGCAAGGCCAATTTGTTTATCCCAGATCGCATTTTTTACCCCGAGATTTTCGGCAGGAACAAACTCGGTATTGAACATGTATCCGAAATGCTGTTTTGCGGCGCGGTTTGCATCATAAATCGGTTTTAACAGGCTATCGACAAAGTTCTGATATTTGCGATTGTTGCCAGGGATAATACCCATATATTCTGCGGCTTCGACCATGCCGTTAATACCGATGGTGAGAAATTGTTTTTCCAAACTGATAAAGCCGGCGTCATAGACCGGTAGCATGCCCGCCTGTAGGTACGATTCCATTAATTTGCGATAGGCCACCTGGTATTTATGGATTTTGTCAATTTCATCGGCAATATTACGCTTTTCCTGCACCAGGCGGTTAACGTTCAAGGTGATAACATTGATTGACCCTGTGGCAATGCCACCCGCGCCTAAGGTATAAGAAAACGTATTGTCACTGATCTCGTTTCTCAACCGACAACAAGATGCCAGAGAATCTGCATTTTCTGATTGATAGACAAAAAATGAATTACCGGCACTGATCTGAGCGGCACACATCTGGGCAAAATCCTTGTCTTTGACTTGCTTGTTTTCGGTTAACATCGCCGCCGTGACGACTGGGAAGGTAAGAATGCTTTTTTCTCTTTCCTGATTAAACCAGGTTAAAAAGAATTCCTGTAATTGCTTAATGCTGGACCATTGTGGCTTGCTAAAACAAGGGAATACAAACTCCCCAAATAAGGCATCAAAGTAATGCTCATCATACAAAGAAATGTTCCAGAATACGCTTTGATAGCCACGCGCTGCGGCAGGTTGGTTAAGGGCATAAACAACGTGCTGAAGATGATTGGCGATTTCTCCGGCATGGGTTTGTAAGTAGTCATCGCCGAACTCTTTACGCGCAAAATAATCGAAATAAGTTAAAAACTCGACCGTTGCAATGGCACCGGCAAATTGTGCACTGACGGCAAACACCAAATTAACGAAACTGCCGCAAAAGGATGCCAGGTGTTGCGGCGCTTTAGACTCGCCACCGAGTTTGGTCAGACCGTCGAGTAAGAAAGGATAAAGAGAGATGGACGCACAATAGGGTTTTAAACTGGTTTCATCATGGACGTAGATTTCATGGGCTTCTATTTGTCGATGGTACTCCTGTGCCAAATCAGATCCGAATAATTCCTCTATTTTATCAGCAACCTGAGCCCGATTAAGTTGAATAAAGAAATCTTTCATGATTTCCGACTCGAGGGTCGCAATGTTTTTTTGAGTTACGTTGGCATTGGCGTCCATGGTGGAGCCATCTGCGGCATTGGTCGCGGTTAAATATTGATTGATAAAGCCAAGTTTGTCCTGAATTTGTTGTTGATTAAGCCGTTGCATAATAATCATTCCTGTTTATTGTTGTTATCTGAATAAGTGGTTCAAGCATTGCTTTGTTTTGACATCAATAAATCTTTGATTGGTGCCAGGATTATCTAAACCGCCAACGTCAGCGCGCCAGGGGCCTGTCTTTAAAAAATCGAGGTGCTTAATGAGTTTGTCCGAGACCTGCTCTAATCCGGTATACAGGCAAGTTTTTAACTGGTATTGGTGAGCAATTTTTAGCTTTTCGATAAGTGCGTTTAGATGCCATTCACCCCCGAAAAATACCACACAGGTGATTAACGATTGATATTGGCTTAGATAGTGTGAAAATTGCGAATTGCTCAGTTGATTGCCGTAGCTGGCGGACCAAGTGTGTTTACTGTGACACCCGCTGCAGCGCAATGGGCACCCAGTGATCACGAATGCCAGGGATACTTGATCCGGCACTTCTTGAAATACGACTTGTGGTGGTAAATATCTCAGCATGGCACAATATGTTGTGGTTTTTGTTGTTTAGATGTCAATATATAGTGCTTCTTGTGTTTAGCGAATACCTCTTAATGGGTATTTTTTCGACAGTTTGGACAAGGTTGCAAGATCCCAACAACCGTAGATTTTATTAAAAAAATCACATACATCCGCCACAACTGCTGCAGCGCCAGTCATTGAGGTTTACCGCCTCATAAAACCATTGGAAATATTCCACTTCTACTGGGATATTGTGCTGCATAAAAACGTCCATCAACCAGTCAACATTACTGTCAATCCAATCCGCAAAGGGTTCACCTTCAATATAGGCATCATCATCGGGGTAGAAATAGCTAAAATTGCCGTAAGTGCCCATGTCTTTTTCCGCATATTTTGCCGGAATTGTACATGGCAGGCCTTGATAGCTGATCTGCCAGTGACCGAGGCACATGGTGTGGCCATCGGCAGACCATTTTGCGATAAATGGATTGGTGCCTGTCATTAACGTATCCTGGCCGCGATGCGATAATGTTTGATTGTCATGGGATTATGCCGAGGCGGTTTGACTAAATTGATAGGCAATGTCGAGATGAGCACAGGAGTTGACTGACACGTCGAGATCTTTGATTTGACCGTCACAGATGGAGTAAATCCAGCCGTGAATAGCAACCTCCTGCCCGCGATTCCAGGCATGTTGCAACACTTTCATTTTTGCTAGGTTGTTTACCTGTTCAATGACGTTCAATTCGCACAATCGATTAATCTTTTGGTCGCGAAAACGCAATGCATCGATTTCAGAGTTGTGTTTAACATAAACATCTTTTACCTGACGCAGCCAACTATCGACTAAACCATGTTCCTGATTGCTCATTGCTGCCTGTACGCCGCCACAACCATAATGACCACAAACAATGATATGTTTGACTTTTAATACATCCACCGCATATTGCAGCACTGAAAGGCAGTTATAGTCGGTTGCCTGCACTGCATTGGCGATGTTTCGATGGACGAATAATTCGCCAGGTTCAAGACCGACAATATCGTTGGCCGGCACCCGCGAATCCGAACAACCGATCCACAAATAGTCTGGATGCTGTTGTGCCGCCAAACGGTGGAAAAATTCAGGATCATCGAGGCATTTTTTCTCTGCCCATTGACGATTATTGCTAAGTAGTTGTTGAGTATTACACATGCGCGTATTCTTCTTTCGTTGTTGTGGTTAGCACCAGGCACGGGAAGGTTGCGGCTGCCTGAGAAGCTCGATGATATTAGCCTGCATTACTCGATAACTGACATTCCCTTCCAGGCGCAGGCGATTATGGTTAAAAACCAGAGTAGGGCTGACTTTCACATTTAATTGATGTGCCGCTTTTAGTGAATCATCTAACGCCTGATAGGCTCTGCCTGAATCGATTTCACGCTCAAAATCACTGATCGACCAGTCGAGGTTTTTGATCGTATCAACCAGTACCGACCGTTTTGAGATATCTTCGCCTTGCTCAAAAAAACGCTGGCGAAAGTGTTGCGCCAAAATATTTGCCCCACCTTGTATCAATTTTCGTTGCTCAGACAGTTGCTTGGCAATACCAAGATATAAGTGTGCTGGCATAGATGATGTGGGTTGACGACTGCTCCAGATCTGTGGATGGATTTTGATATGTGGGTACTGACTGGCCAGGTGTTGAACGTGGGAAGCATAGACTTGCCAACCACCTTTCTCGATGATTTTGTCCTCGGCATGACCGAAAACCGAAAAATAATGGTGGCGGATCGCTAAATCGGTGGAAAATTCTTGCTGCAGCTTATTGATCCGCACCTCGGAAATATAGGCCCAGATGCACAGGATATCGCTGAAGCAATCTATTTGTATGCTTTTACTAGTGTTCATAAATATCCTTTGCATTGATTGTCGTTAAATCTGGGCTATTCCCATTATTGGATAAGTGGGGAAGACTCCAAATCAAAGGTGAATCCGGTGATTTTTGCATCACTGATCAAGGTGTGAATATACTGAGCTGTGGCCTTGCGTTGCACTCGCTCATTGAGATATTCCTCTACCTTATCTTTGATGAACTCAAACGGTAATACCTGACCATCGACGCGCCGGTCGATAATGGCAATATGCACGCCATAACGAGATTCGATGGGGTAATCAATCAAACCACTATCCGCGGCCAATAACGCTTTCTCAAACTCGGCGACAGTTTGTCCTTTACTGATTTGGCCAAGACTGCCTTGTTGCTGTTTTGAAGGACAATCGGAATGTTTGTTGACCAGTTCCTTAAAGCAGGAAAGGTCCTGTTGCAATTCGGTAATTAAAGACTTTGCTACCTCGGTCAATTGCATTCGTCCCGTTACATCTTCAGGCGGAGCACCAAGAAGGATATGACGCACTTCTAACAGGGGAGAGGTAGAAAAATGTTGTTGATTCGACTCATAGAAGCGCTGGCATTCTTCAGCTGAGGCTTGCGGTACCTGAACTTCTTGTTCAAGCATAGCCTGGAGTCCAGCAGCTTCTTCAATGGAATTAATCGCTTCATCGCCGGTAAGTAAGCCAAGGGCGATAGCTTGTTGTTTTAGTAACTCGCCAATGATCAAAGATTGCGCCGATTGAATCATCGCGCTGCGCTGATTGTCCGCCGGGTGGTGTTGCATTTCAGCTAACACACTGGCTTCATCAATCAAGACACCATTGACTTTTATTTCTGGAACATCCGGTGCTCGCAAGGCAGAAGGTTTTGTCTGCTCGTAGCCAAACTGCTCATGGTATTTGCCAAAATTTGCGGCTGGATTTTCAATGTCTTGTTGCTGCACATTGTTTGTATCAGCATCTGTGTTGCTGGTAGTGGTTGCACCAGCATCGATAATTTCAATAGTTTGCATCGTGTTGTTCCGCGATTAACAGGGTAAAAGGGTTGATGGACGCTTTGCCAGGCAATAAACCTTTGGGCAAAGCGTCACAGTCATTAACGCACCCAGGCGATTAGCTTTTGCTGCGTACGACCTGGAATGGGCGGCGAATGTATTTCACCGGCACGCTCCAGATATGTACCAGGCGGCTGAATGGGAACAGAACAAACAATGTCATCCCCAGAACAATGTGCAACTTGTAAATCAAGCCCACACCACCCATCGCAGCTGCGGCTTCGGTGCTGTCAAAGGTCACGATGTTTTGCGCCCAGCTCATCATTTTCAACATCTCTGAACCGTCCAGGTGAGAGAATGAAAACAGAATACTGATCAGGCCAAGTACTAATTGAATGTAAATCAGCACTAAAATTAAGATGTCCATGCGGCTACTGGTCGCGCGAACCCGTGGGTTGGTTAAACGACGATGTAGTAAAATGGTGATCCCGTATAGACAAATCAACCCAAAGAAACCACCAGCGCCCATGGCGACTAATTGTTTAAACTCTGCCGTAACACCCAACACATCCCAGACATAATGTGGCGTAAGCAAGCCGACAAAGTGTCCGGCAAGTACCGCCATAATACCGATATGAAATGCCATGTTGCCTTTTTTAATGCCTTTACTTTCAAGCATTTGGCTAGAGCCAGTTTTCCAGGTGTATTGTTCGCGATCGTAGCGAATGATACTACCAACCAAGAAAATGGTAAGGGCAATATAGGGATATAGTCCAAAAAATAACGTATCTAAATAGTTCATCTTAATTAACTCCCGCGGTTGATTTAGCCGTTTCTTTTTCTAACGTCTCTTCAACCACTGCTTCGATAAATTGAATGGGGACATCTTGATCGCGACGCTGGCTCTGGGAAGGGCGGTTTGTCGCATCGCTGCAACCAGAATCACTGGCGTCAGGACCAAACTTAACCATTTCTTCCTCCCAGACTTTATCGATGGCTTCTTTGGTGTCGTCGCGTTTTTCGCCTTTGACTTGAGCCGCTAGCTCGTCAAACTGGATATCTGCTTGGGATAAATGTACCAATGCGGTAAACAGTGCTTCATAGTCGCTGTCACGCTGTCCCAGGCGAACCTTTAACAACGCAAAAATATGAGAAACGTCCTGTAGCCATAAGCGCGCATTGTCATAGTTTTGACTGATATTGCCTTGTTCATCGGTTTGCGTACTAACCTGGGTTGCCACAAACTCAAGAAACAGTGGGATATAATCAGGCAGTTCTCGAACATCAATGCTTAGTCCTGCTTGTTTATATTGCTCAATCAAGTCAATCATCGCCTGACCACGGTCACGGCTTTCGCCGTGAATGTGTTCAAACAATAATAATGACAAGGAACGACCACGTTCAAACAGGGCATCGTAATCCGATTGCCAATCAAGCAAATCCATGTTGCAGCGACCGTCGACAAAAGCGGTCAGACCGCTTTTGTCTTCAGCGCTGAGCAGGGAGTTGTCAGCGATTAATTGCACCAGTTCTGCTTGCGCTTGATGCAGCTCTTCTGTCGGGTAATCAATGAACGCAGAGATCAGGTTTAATATTTGCATTTCATTGGTTGTGGCAGGTGCCATTACTTGTGTCATGTCAGTCCCCCTATTTACCAGCGTCGACAATGTTTACCGGGATCACTTCACGTTTCGTCTGTTCTTTACCTCCGAACAGATTGACGTCATTCGAACCGGTTGCACAGCCGTTACCAAAACTAAAACCACATCCTGATTTCGCTTCATAGGCGTCCTCGGCAAAGGACGTACTGCTGGTCGGAACAACAAAACGGTCTTCGTAATTGGCGATCGCCATGGTTTGATACATGTCTTCAACCTGGTATTTATTCATACCGACTTGCTCAAGTACTTCCAAATCTTCCACTTGGTCAACTTGCTCAGAGCGTTTGAATGCGCGCATTGCCAGCATGCGTTCAAGGGCATTAATAACCGGTTTTTCATCACCCGCGGTAAGTAAGTTGGCTAAGTATTTCATCGGAATACGAAGTGACTTCAAGTCTGGAATAACCCCATTTTTGCCAACATGGCCAGATTCAATCGCGGTTTGCACCGGACTTAACGGTGGTACGTACCAAACCATCGGCAGGGTGCGATACTCCGGGTGAAGTGGCAGGGCGACTTTCCAGTCCATTGCCATTTTATAAACCGGAGAAGCAACTGCTGCATCAAGCCAGGCTTGTGAGATCCCTTCTTTACGAGCCGCTTCTTGCACCGCTTCATCGTTTGGATCCAAAAAGATATCACACTGTGCTTGATATAAATCTTGTTCATTAGGAACACTTGCCGCTTCTTCAATGCGGTCAGCATCGTAAAGCATGACACCAAGATAACGAATTCGACCCACACAAGTTTCAGAACAAACGGTTGGTTGACCGGCTTCAATGCGCGGATAACAGAAGATACACTTCTCAGATTTACCGGTTTTCCAGTTGTAATAGATTTTCTTGTAAGGACAACCAGAAACACACATGCGCCAGCCTCGACACTTGTCCTGATCAATCAACACGATGCCGTCTTCTTCACGCTTGTAGATGGCACCACTTGGGCAACTGGCTGCACACGCTGGATTTAGACAGTGTTCACATAAACGCGGTAGGTACATCATGAAGGTTTTTTCAAACTGTCCATACATATCTGCCTGCATGTTATCGAAGTTCTTGTCCGCCTTACGCTGTTTAAACTCAGTGCCAAGAATTTCTTCCCAGTTCGGGCCCCAGTTGATTTTTTCCATACGCTGACCGGTGATCAGCGAGCGTGGACGTGCCACGGGCTGATGTTTTGATTCGCCGGCTTTGTGTAAGTGCTGGTAGTCAAAATCGAACGGTTCATAATAATCGTCGATTTCCGGGAGATCCGGGTTGGCAAAGATGTTCGCCAGAATACGACGCTTACCGCCTTGTTTTGGCTCCAATTTACCTTGCTTGTTGCGAACCCAGCCGCCATTCCACTTATCCTGGTTTTCCCATTCTTTTGGGTAACCAACGCCAGGCTTACTCTCTACATTGTTAAACCAGGCGTATTCTACGCCTTCGCGTGAGGTCCATACGTTTTTACAGGTTACTGAACATGTATGACAACCAATACATTTGTCCAGGTTCAGAACCATGCCTATTTGAGCTCTAACTTTCATTGCTCTTACCCCTTAAACTCGTTCAGTTGTGCGTCAGATTGGTCTGCGCCACCATGTTTTTCTTCTTCGTCCAGCCAGTCGACTTTCGCCATTTTACGAACGATAACAAACTCATCGCGGTTACAACCAACGGTACCGTAGTAATTAAAGCCATAAGACTGCTGCGCGTAACCACCAATCATATGCGTTGGTTTCATCACGGCTCGAGTAACTGAGTTGTGAATACCACCGCGGGTTTCGGTTGTTTCGGCGCCAGGTACGTTAACGATACGTTCCTGTGCGTGATACATCATGCTCATACCTTCGGGTACGCGCTGTGACACAACTGCACGGGCGGCAATCGCACCATTGACGTTGAATACCTCAATCCAATCGTTATCGACGATGCCAGCATTTTCGGCATCAACTTCAGAAATCCAGACGATTGGACCACCACGTGACAGAGTCAGCATTAACAAGTTGTCAGAGTAGGTAGAATGGATACCCCATTTTTGATGTGGTGTAATCCAGTTCAACGCAATTTCCTTGTTGCCATTTGGCTTTTTGTTCATCAAGGGTTGAACGGTTTTTAAGTTAATTGGCGGCTTGTAACAGCACATGGTTTCGCCAAAGTCACGCATCCATTCATGATCCTGATAGAACTGCTGACGACCGGTAACGGTGCGCCATGGGATCTGCTCGTGGACATTGGTATAACCGGCGTTGTAAGAAACATGCTCATCTTCCAGACCTGACCAGGTTGGTGAAGAGATGATCTTTCTCGGTTGTGCCTGAATGTCACGGAAGCGAATTTTTTCGTCTTGCTTCGGTTTTGCCAAATGGGTGTGGTCGAGACCCGTTGCTTTCCCTAGGGCTTCCCACGCTTTAACGGCGACTGCACCATTGGTTTCCGGTGCCAGTGATAGAATCACTTCACAGGCATCAATGGCCGATTCAATTTTCGGACGACCTTCATTGGCACCCTCATGATGAACCTTGTTTAATTTGCCAAGGAAATCGACTTCTTCTTCAGTATTCCAGGAAATACCTTTACCGCCATTACCCTGAGTATCCAAGGTTGGACCTAAAGACGTGAAGCGTGCGTAAGTATTTGGGTAATCACGTTCAACTTCGACCAAATTCGGCGCAGTTTGACCCGGGATTAAATCACACTCGCCTTTCCACCACGCTTTGACGCCAAATGGTTGGGCAATTTCAGCCGGGGTATCATGCAGGATAGGGACGGTGACCAAATCTTTTTGTTTGCCTAAATGACCTTCACAGGTTTTTGAAAACTGTTTGGCAATGCCTTTGAAGATATCCCAGTCAGAGCGAGCTTCCCATACCGGGTCAACGGCTTTTGACAGAGGATGAATAAACGGATGCATATCCGAGGTATTCATATCATCTTTTTCATACCAGGTTGCAGTAGGCAGCACGATGTCTGAATACAAGCAAGTGGTGGACATACGAAAATCGAGCGTTACAAACAAATCGACTTTACCTTCAGCGCCATCTTTTTCGTAGGTGACATCTTCAGGCATTTTATCGCCAGATTCGCCCAAATCTTTGCCCATTAAGCCGTGTTTCGTGCCCAACAAATGTTTGAGCATGTATTCATGACCTTTACCCGATGAACCGAGTAAGTTGGAACGCCAGATAAACATGTTGCGCGGGAAGTTTTGCGGATTGTCCGGCTCTTCACAGGCAAACTTAAGTTCGCCAGATTTAAGGTTTTTAACCGCATAATCTTTGGCTGACATACCTTCAGCTTCTGCCTGACGACATAAATCTAACGGGTTCATACCCAGTTGCGGTGCAGACGGTAACCAACCCATGCGCTCGGCGCGGGAGTTAAAGTCAATAATCGACCCTGACCACTTCTCTTTATTCGCCAGTGGAGAAACCACTTCAGCCATGTCCAATTTTTCGTAACGCCATTGACTTGAATGGTTATAGAAAAATGACGTACCGTTCATATGACGAGGTGGCTTTTGCCAATCCAGACCAAACGCAAGTGGCTGCCACCCGGTTTGTGGACGCAGTTTTTCCTGTCCCACGTAGTGAGCCCAACCGCCGCCGGATTGACCAATACAACCACACATCATTAACATGTTTATCAAACCACGATAGTTCATATCCATGTGATACCAGTGATTCAGTGCCGCGCCCACAATGATCATTGAACGACCTTTGGTTTTGTGCGCATTATCGGCAAATTCAGTGGCAACTTTGATGACATCTTCCGGACGACAACCGGTGATTTTTTCCTGCCATTTTGGCGTATACGGTAAATCCTGGTCATAGGACGTCGCGCAGTTATCACACTCGTAACCATTATCAACGCCGTAGTTTGCCAGCGTTAAATCAAATACTGTGGTGACGAGCGCCTGGCTACCATCGGCAAGGGTAATTCTTTTCGCAGGTACCTTGCGGTTGATCACATCGCTGTGCTCGGTATGATCAAAGTAGTTATGTTCATGGGCATTCGCTTCGGTGGCAAAATATGGGAACGCCACATCAACGATTTCATCATGTTGCTCTTTTAGTGATACTTGTAATTTCACTTCAGAGCCTGACTTACCATCGGTTTGGGTAATGTTCCACTTGCCTTTTTCACCCCAGCGATAACCGACTGCACCCGTTGGTGAAACCAACTCGCCATCATTTTCATTAATGGCAATGGTTTTCCATTCTGGGTTATTGTCTTGACCTAAATTATCGGCCAAATCCGATGCGCGTAAGAAGCGACCCTGGATCAAGCGATCACCGTCCTGGTCGAGGATGACCAAATTCGGGAAATCGGTGGTGGTACGCACGTACTCGTTAAAGTACTCACTCTTACCGGTTTTATGGTATTCATTCAAAATGACATGGCCAAACGCCATCGCCAGAGCCGCATCAGTACCTTGCTTAGGTGCTAGCCACTGATCGGTCAGTTTTGATAACTCAGAGTAATCAGAAGTAATCGATACGACCTTGGTGCCTTTGTAGCGTACTTCGGTTAAGAAGTGGGCATCAGGTGTCCTTGTTTGTGGAACATTTGAGCCCCAGGCAAGGATATAGTTTGAATTGTACCAATCCGCAGACTCAGGAACGTCCGTTTGCTCACCCCAGATTTGCGGCGACGCGGGTGGTAAATCACAATACCAGTCATAGAAGCTTAAACAGTTAGCGCCAATCAATGATAAGTAGCGAGCACCGGCAGCGTAAGAAACCATAGACATTGCCGGAATCGGCGAGAAACCTGCGATCCGATCCGGACCATAGGTTTTTGTGGTATAGACGTTAGCAGCGGCGATAATCTCATTGACTTCATTCCATTGCGCCCGAACAAATCCGCCCAAACCACGTTGTTGTTTATAGGAATTTGCTTTTTCTTTGTCTTCGACAATTGATGCCCAGGCTTCGACGGGATCGCTGAATTGATTTTTGGCTTCACGCCATAGCTTGATTAGTCTTTTACGAACCTTTGGATATTTAAGACGGTTGGCGCTGTAGATATACCAGGAATAGGATGCACCACGCGGACAACCACGAGGTTCATGGTTAGGCAAGTCTGGACGCGTACGCGGATAATCCGTTTGTTGCGTTTCCCATGTGACTAAACCGTCTTTAACATAAATTTTCCAGCTACAAGAGCCTGTACAGTTCACCCCGTGGGTTGAGCGTACTACTTTGTCGTGTTGCCAGCGACGGCGATATCCGTCTTCCCAGCTGCGATCTTCTTCAGTAGTGACACCGTGGTCCCCCGAGAAGCTTTCTGTTTTAGGTTTAAAGAATTTTAACCTGTCCAAAAAACGACTCATGTTATTCTCCATGCGATTTGAAATTACTGGTTATATTAGAAAGGTTTCACAGAGAAATATTGATCCAGATCAAGTTTTGAAAAAAGCTAACACAGGGGTTATTTGCTTTGTACCACCTAAGTGGTATAAGGATCTTGTGGCCTTTGTCGTTATAATGGGGGCTGTGACGATGGCACCGGTTCAAGTTTGCTTTTTTCAAGGTTAAACAGCTCTTTAGTGGTAACCCTTTTGTGCATTGTGCCATCGCGAATTTCATTCAGTTTAAAGGTTAAGCAAAATGCTTGATAAGTTATTTAATTCTATTGTTTTTCGTATTGGCAGCATGATGTTTGCGATTAGTTTCGTGGCCATCGTCAGTATGTTCAGTTCGGTATTCATCAGTGAAATGGCGGATAAGGATGCACTGGCCATCAACCATGCCGGCTCATTGCGAATGCAAAGTTATAAAATTTATTCTCAGCTTAGCCTTTTATCGCAACTTGACGCGGAAGCGCAGGCGAAACAACAGCTGCAACTCAATCAATCGATTGACGAATTTAACAACAAAGTCTCTAACCCGTTAATTAACTCAAATACGCGAGTGCTACCGCTTGTTGCCACGGAAGAAGCGTTGAGCCACGTTCGACAACGCTGGTTTGATGAAATTAGTCCGGAATTGTTATTGTTGGTCGATAATCCAGAGCGAATAACGACCCAGGAACTTATGGTATTGGGCGCTACGGTGGAATTGTTTGTGACTCGACTGGACAATCTGGTAGCTCTTTACCAACATCGCGCAGAAAGCCGTATTTTGCTGATCCGGATGATATTAGGCATATCACTCTTTGTAACCGTTCTGTTAGCCGCAATTACCATGGTGCAAATTAGCCGCAGGGTAGAAAAACCGTTATCCGAACTAACGCGCACAGCTAAACAGTTGATGGCGGGGGATTACAGTGCACGTACCAATATTGATCAGCAGGATGAGCTTGGCTTTTTAGCGGAAACGATGAATAAAATGTCTGAAGCCATCTCTATGTCGCACCAGCATATGGAAAATAGGGTTCAGACGAAAACGACCAAATTACAGCGCAGCAATGGAGCCTTAGAATTGCTCTATCAAACTTCGCAGTTGATGAACAACGATGAGGGTAACCTTGATTTAGTGCCGATCGCCGAAAAATTATCCATTATCAGTGAAATTGAAGACATAGATTTGTGTTTGACAACCGCAACGGGTGCGGCGCCCTATGAACATATCATGACTTCCAAAAAGGCGATTGCTGAAATCTGTGAAAAAGGTGATTGTGGTGGCTGCTTAAGTAATCAAAAAGAGTTGTTAACCACATCCATCGATAAGATGGTAATGCGTTATCCGATCAAAAAAGACGAGGTGAGCTATGGCGTTCTGGTCTGTAATCTGCCTGCCAATGTGCCGCTCGAAGCGTGGCAAAATCAGCTATTTACGTCAATATCGGCCCTGGTGGCCAATGGTTTACATACCAGACAGCAACAAGAGCAGACGCGTAGAATTGCCCTATTGAATGAGCGTACGGTGATCGCCCGGGAATTACATGATTCACTGGCACAGGCATTATCCTATTTGAAGATGCAGGTGGCAATGCTACAAAAATTGCGAGCCAAACAAGATTCGGAAAAGAAAATTGATAGTGTGGTAGATGAACTGAAACTGGGTTTGAATTCAGCGTATCGACAATTACGTGAACTGTTAACGACTTTCCGTTTGAAAATCGACGAAGCAGGTTTGCAATTGGCCTTTATTCAAATGACCGAACAACTCAATAAACGCGCCGATCAGCGCATGCAATTTTCTCTGGATTATCAAATACAGAATATTCCTCTTACTCCTAATGAGGAAATTCATTTGATGCAAATTGCCCGTGAAGCAAGTCAGAATGCGTTAAATCATTCCCATGCGGCCCAGGTTAAAATTCAGGTACTCGAAGATGAAAACCGACACATATGTTTGCATATAGACGATGACGGTGTCGGAATTCCCGACAATGCGGAAAAGCTCAATCATTACGGTATGGCGATTATTCAGGAACGTACCCAGAGCTTATCCGGGCGGTTACAGATTGATACCGCGACCGATAAAGGAACTAAAGTTGTGGTGAGCTTTGCACCAAAATACCTTGAAAGCAACCCACAGGAATTGATTTTTTCTCAGGCTCAATAGCGCCACAAAGCAGGCGTTATTGGGTGTTTGCGCAGGCCGGGCAGTTGGGTTGTTTTTGTACCGTAAATGACTGCCAGGACTGATATGCACCATCGAATAGTTCAAGGCGATTGTTAAAGGTCTTCATGCCAACCAGATATTTGATTGCGGTAAGAGATTGCATGCCGCCGACGATCGCAAGTACCGGACCGATAATGCCGATTGTCTGACAGTTTTGTACCGGCGCTTGCTGAGTTTCCGGGAACAGGCACTGATAACAGGCACTGTCTTGCTGTTTGGGATCAATAAAGAAATGCTGACCATCCAGGCCCGTGGCGGCACCGATAACCAGTGGCGTCTGATGTTTTAAACACCAGGCATTGAGGGTGTAACGACTAGCAACGTTGTCGGTACAATCGATGACAATATCGGCTTGGCTAATGTAATAATCGGCGAGCTCGTCATCGAGCATTTCATCGACCACTTCAATATTACACTCAGGGTTTGATTGCTCCAGGCGATTGGCGGCCGTTTCGGCCTTATTGTCGGCCAATACGCTGTCATCAAACAAGATCTGTCGAGGCAGGTTTGATACGTCAATACTATCGCCATCACACAAAATTATTTTGCCAATACCAGCACTGACCAGATACTGACTCACTGGGTTCCCCAGGCCGCCAATTCCTACCACCAAAACACAGGCATTTTGCAAAGCGATTTGTCCGGACTCACCAAAACCAGACACCAGAGTCTGGCGGCTATAGCGAAGTTGTTCTTGTGTTGTTAGCAAAATAATACCTTTGTCTAATTCAAGTTTTGTTCTATCTAATGTAATTCAATCTGTTGCAATGCAATTTGATTGTTATTTTAACAGGGTTTGTATGGCGCTGGCTTTAAACTGGATAAACACTATCTGACCAATGGCAAGGTCAAGCGTATTGACTGAAAACGCCGAGATACTGGCATAAAACGGATGCCCATTGACACTAACTGTTACCAGTGCCTGATGCTCATTTATGTCAATCGCGATGATGTTGCCGCGCAACTGATTAACAATGGAACTGTTGCTGGGCTCTTGCGTACACAAACTTATGTCGCTGGCCATAATGAAGCAGCGCAGTGCTTGATGCTGTAATGCATATTCGCCGATATTGGACGTTAACATATAAAGTTTGGTGTTTACGTCCTGTTCGCCGCCCTTGTCGATGTCGAGAACACTGTCTTTTCCTATCACGTTGTCTTTTACAGTCACGTTGTCTTTTACAGTCACATTGTCTTTTGTAATCACATTGCCTTGTTCGACGCTGTCTGCAACAGTGTTGTGAAAGAGCAGTGGTGTTAATCCACCGGCTTTGGCTTCTTGCGGTGCAATGGTTAACGACAAGCTGGTTTGCTGTTCGATCATCGCGCTATTGTTGAGTTGGTGGATAACATTATGAATCGCACCGGTGAGTTTGATTTGACCATTTTCCATAACACTCATGTGGGTGGCGATTTGTTGCAACTCATCAATGGAGTGAGTGACGTATAACATCGGGATCTTATAATGCATATGGGCGCGCTTGATCAAAGCTAACAGCTGGCGCTTATTTTGTCGGTCCAGGGCGCTGAGTGGTTCATCCAGCAAAAGTAATTCGGGTTCAAATAAAATTGCTCGTGCCAACGCCACTTTTTGTTGCTCTCCGCCAGACAATAAGGTCACTTTCGATGCCAACAGAGGTTGCAGCCCGGTCAGCTCAATGATTTCGTCAATGGGGATATTGTTAGTCACGCGACGCTTTATCGCAAAGTCCAGGTTTTCCTGGACCGTCAGATGCGGAAACAGACAGCTGCGTTGAAATACATGAGCAATATGACGCTTTTCAGGTGCCACAAAGCATTTGTCTGCAGTGCTGAGCAGGGTGCGGTTTTGCCAGATAATTTGCCCGGTGCCGGATTTTTCCAATCCCGAAATGCAGCGTAGCAGCGTTGACTTTCCTGAACCAGAATGTCCGAAAATTCCATGAATTCCCGTTAAATCAAACTGTTGGTCAATATTCAGCGCAAATGAACGCCGTTGACAGCGAACCCCAAGATTAAGAACTGTCATGGCATTTGCCTGCTTTGGTTCGATAACCCCTGTTGCTTTTGTTCAGAAAAATTAAACAGGTACACCAATGCCAATACCGCAATCGAACCGATTAATAACGAAAATGCCAACAGGTGCGCCCGGGCATAATCAAACGCTTCGACGTGATCGAATAACGCTATCGATAGGACTCGGGTTTCTCCGGGAATATTACCGCCGATCATCAATACCACACCAAATTCGCCCACCGTATGGGCAAAGCCTAAGGTCGCGGCGGTGATAAAACTGGCTTTGCAAAGCGGCAAGATAATATGCCAAAACCGGTCGAGTGGACCGGCGCCTAGTGTCGCACCACTGTCTAATAGCGAATGGTCAAGCTGCTCAAACGCCTTTTGCAATGGCTGTACAACAAAGGGCAGGGAGTAAATGACCGAACCAATGACAATGGCGGAAAAACTGAACGCAAGTTGCTGGCCAGTGACGCTTTGCCACCATTGACCGGGCAAATGTTGTGGAGAAAATGCAATTAGAAGGTAAAAACCCAATACCGTAGGCGGTAACACTAACGGTAGCGCGATTAATGCTTCTATCAACACTCGCCAGCGTGACTGTAGCTTTGCCAGCCACCACGCTAGTGGTGTGCCAATAACCAATAAAATCAATGTACTAACTAGCGCCACTTTTAACGTCGTGACCAAAGCCAGGATGTCCTGTGACCAATAACTTTCCATGTTTAGTGTTTACTATTTAATGGGCGATTAACTGGATAATATCCCATTTTTGAGATTTTTTCCTGAATCGCATCGCTGAGGAGAAATTGTTGAAATGTTTTTGCCGCTTTTGCTTGCTTGCTGGATTTGAGAACTAGCATATATTGTTCAATCGGATCGTATAGATGTTGCGGTACAAGGTTAGCGGTGCTGTCTTGCTGATGCTCAATTAAAAAGCTATTGGCAACCAAACCGGCACTGGCGGCTTGAGCACGGATAAACTGATAACTTTGGGCAACATTGTTACCTTGCACCAGTTTTGGTGTCAGCACCGACCACAAGCCTATGTTGGTTAATAACTGTTTGGCGGCTTTGCCATACGGTGCATGGGTTGGATTGGCGATGGCAAACTTACCATATTGTTGGTAAGTGTTTGGTAAATTGTCCCAGGTATAGGCATTATCGGTCGCGAAAAACGCCAACTGACCAATCGCATAGGGTTGCAGAGAGTGTTCGATGATGAAACCATTTTTTTGTAACAATTGCGGGTGTAGGGCATTGGCGGCAAGAAAAACATCAAATGGCGCACCATGGCGGATCTGTTGATAAAGCCCCCCAGTTGCACCTATTGTGATGCTCACCGGGATATTGGTTTGCTGGGTAAACTGCTCGGCAATTTGCTTTAACGCATGGCCGAAATTTGCCGCCACAGCGACTTTCAACGGCTTGCTTTCATCCGGGTTTTCTAAATCTGGATCAATATTTGAATCACTCGCCACACTAAAAAAGCTGGTGGTCAATGCGAGGCTGAGGAACAGCAATCGCATCGATTTTTGCAGCCAGATAAATGAGCAATACTTAGCTATAAACAGTTGCCGCATAGGTGCCGTTACCAGGATTGCGCTTTCTGGTTATCTTGCTGTTTAGCATCTAACCATTTATCACCATCATTGGTGCTTTCTTTTTTCCAAAACGGTGCCTCGATTTTAAGGTAATCCATAATGAATTCATTGGCGGCGTAGGCGTCACCACGATGTGGGCTGGTAACGCCAACAAAGACGATTTGTTCCCCAATTGATAACTGACCAATTCGGTGGATCACCCGAACCCGGTTAATTTGCCAACGCTGTCGCGCCTGAGCAATGATAGCCGCAAGGGATTTTTCGGTCATTCCCGGGTAATGTTCAAGGGTTAAACTATGAACCTGTTGACCTTCATTTTTATCGCGCACCCGACCGGTAAAAATTACCGTAGCACCATCGCTGACATTATCTTCTTCCAATGCCTGTAGTTGTTCTGCAACGGAAAAATCTTGTGTCTGAATGGAAATAAAGTCCGTCAAGTTAACCTCCGGTTACCGGTGGAAAAAACGCAACCTCATCACCAGATTTTACCGCAAAGGATTCGTCCGTCATGGTATGGTTGACCGCTGATAATATACTTTGTTGTGCAAACACCGATTGCCAGTGGGGGTGTTGCTCACACAATTGTTGTTTGATATCGGCAACACACTGAATATTGTCAGTGTGCGCGATTGTCAAACCTTCACAATCGAGCTTGTCGCGCAGAGCGGCAAAGAAAACCACCTTGATCATCATGACTCTCCTTGATTCGTTGATTGCCAATGACCGGACTTACCACCTTGCTTTTCTAGTACCCGAATACCGTGAATTAGCATCCCAGGATCGACCGCTTTACACATATCAAATAAGGTTAAGCAGGCGACGGATGCTGCGGTTAATGCTTCCATTTCCACGCCAGTCTGGCCGCTAAGTCGACACAGGGTTTCCACTCTGACCTGATTGTTGGCTTTATCCAGAGTAAAGTCTACCTGCACCTTGGTTAACATTAATGGGTGACATAGCGGTATTAAATCCGAGCATTTTTTCGCCGCCTGGATCCCAGCGATACGGGCCACAGCAAAGACATCGCCTTTTTTGTGTTCACCACTATCGATTAATGCCAGCGTTTGCGCAGACATGCGAATGTAGCCTTCTGCGGTGGCGGTTCTGATGGTTGTTTGCTTATTACTGACATCCACCATATTGGCTTCACCTTGTTGATTAAGGTGGGTCAGCTGTTGCGAATTTTTTTCGTTACTCATTAGTTTCTCGAATCACACACTAAATCAATATTTTTCAAGTGATTTACAAAGTTACAGGGGCGGTGGCTTGCATCTAATTGTTCTTTGATAAGCTTATCCCATGCGGTCTTACAGGCGTTAGTAGAGCCGGGTACACAGAAGATAACCGTGCCATTGGCAATGCCCGCAAATGCTCGAGATTGTACCGTTGAGGTACCAATTTCATCATAGCTAATTTGACGAAATGTCTCGCCAAATCCTTCTACTGCCTTATCAAATAATGGCTCTAAGGCTTCCGGGGTGTTGTCTCTGGCGGTAAAACCGGTTCCACCGGTGGCGACAACCGCCTGAACGTCGTTACTGGCGATCCACTTTGAGACAATCGCTCTTAATTGATAAACATCGTCTTTGACAATAACTTTCTCACAGACGTTATGGCCTGCAGCCTTTGCTCTTTCGACCAAGGTTTGCCCGGACGTGTCATTACTTTCGTCTCGGGTATCAGATACCGTCAAAACTGCGATGTTTAGTGGCATAAATGGCGTGTTTTTTGAGTGACTCATAACCTGATTAAATTCCTGATTGCAGTATTTGCTGGGCATCTTGCCATTGTTCTGGTGTATTGGTATTGCTCAGCTTGATTGGTTCGTCAGCAGTGATCCGTGTATGGGGAACCTGCTTTAGTAAATGTTTGATCGCCGGACCTTTTCCGTTAAATTGCGCGAACTCATGTTGCAAAAAATCCCTGACGTTTTTATCTATGGGTAAATATAATGGCAACGAATGCCCTTCAAAACAACAGGCAGAGTGATTACGCTCACCAACCTGACGCAATTGTTGCAGCATGGGTGCTGTCATTAACGGTAAATCGACCGGCAACATTAGCACAGCGTCGCAACTTGTGTGTTGTAATACACTATACAAACCGCCAAGCGGTCCTGCTTTTTTATAAATGTCACGGATGCCAGTTGCGCCAGTAACGTCATTCGTATTTTGACTATCACGGCTGATCAGGACTTGTTCCATTCCTGCGTTTTGAAACAACTGTTCACTGTATTGCAACATGTTTTGGGTGCCGTTGCCAAGAGGGTGAGGCATTAATGCTTTATCTTGACCCATCCGTTTGGATTGACCACCCGCTAATATAATGCCTAAGCATGGGGGATTCACGATTTCTACCTCTTTTGACCCATTGGCGAATGCGCATAATGCTGTGCAAACAAGGATTTGTAAATATTCCTAAAGTGGTATTTGCGGGTTTTAGTCGCATCACACCAGATGTGTTATTGGCTATGAATAACAATGACTAAGGTAATGACACTAAAATGCACGTTAAGACTAAACCAACAAACCAGCACGACGAATAACCACAAAAAATCGAGCTCAAGTCATAGCAGTGCACCGGATCCTCAAGAGAAAGTTATTACAATTTAATCCGATGAATTCCCTCGAATTTCTTTCAAAACCAATGTTCTGTTGGGGCTTTCATTGTCAAACGACAATTGTTTTATTCTCAAATAGCGTATAGCAAATAGTGTATAGCAAAGACTATTACCAAATACAGTGTATTAACTACCCCTATGCGCAGATATTTACGCTCTTAAATTGAGCAAAGTGGCAAACTTGGTTAGTATGAAAACATTCCTTAATCAAAACAATAACAAATAGGATGCATTCATGAGTGAAGTACAAGCGTCAATCGAACAACCGTCTCTGGTACAGCGATTTCTCGATAGAGTCGAAATTGTCGGCAATAAATTACCCGATCCCGCCGCACTGTTTATCTCACTGTTGTTTATCGTCTGGTTTTTATCCTGGCTATTCGCAGGCGTGGATTTTAATGCCGTAGACCCTAGAAGCGGGCAGGCTTTGGTGATTAATAATCAATTGACCGGCGAAGCCCTTACCCAGTTTTTCTCGGTCATGGTGACTAACTTCTCACATTTTCACCCGGTAGGTGTTGTACTGGTCGCCATGTTAGGCATTGGTGTTGCCGAGTATAGCGGCTTTATCAATGCGGGGCTGCGCGCGATTATGGCAAAAACCGCGACCTGGCTATTAACCCCGATGGTAATACTCGTCGGTATTGTCAGCCATTCCGCGGTGGATGCAGGTTACGTATTGGTGATCCCGTTAGGCGGGGTGATTTTTTATGCCGCAGGGCGTCACCCTCTTGCCGGTATTGCCGCCGCATTTGCCGGTGTTTCCGGTGGTTTCTCCGCCAATTTTGTACCATCGGCGCTCGATCCGATGTTGCAAGGAATTTCCCAGGCTGGTGCACAGCTATTGGATCCCAACATTGTACTAAACCCACTGAACAATTATTACTTCACCACCGCATCGGCGCTGATCGTGACCGGTTTAGGTTGGTTTATCACCGATAAAATCGTTGAACCTAAGCTTGCCAGTAATAAATTGGATGGTGATTTATCGGACTTGCCGAAAATGGAACCGCTGGAAGACCATGAGCGTAAGGCTCTGCGCTGGGCGATGTTCTCTGTCGTTATTGGCCTTGGGATCTTATTTGCGAGTGCCTATCCCATCGATTCATCCTGGCGCGCCGAAGATGGCTCACTAACGGCATTTTCCGCGCCGCTAATGAAATCTATTGTGCCACTAATATTCCTGTTATTCCTGGTACCTGGTTTGGTTTATGGTTTAGTGATTGGCAAAATTAAAACGTCGAAGGATTTTATTGAAGGCATGTCCAAGGCGATGTCGGGTATGGGATATTATCTGGTGATCATGTTCTTTATCGCCCAGTTTATTTATGCCTTTGGTCAATCTAACCTTGGAATTCTTCTGGCGGTTAAAGGCGCGGCGTTCTTAAAAGAAATGGCATTACCTGCCGGCATTACCATCACCGGCATTATCTTTCTTACCGGTTTTATTAACTTATTCGTGGGCTCGGCATCGGCGAAATGGGCGCTTTTGGCGCCAATATTTATTCCGATGTTGATGCAGTTAGGTATTTCACCAGATTTGGCACAAGCGGCTTATCGTATCGGTGATTCCAGTACCAATATCATCACGCCATTAATGCCTTACTTCCCGTTAGTGGTGGTGTTTTGTCAGCGTTATGTGACCAATGCCGGCATCGGTACCTTAACGGCAATGATGTTGCCGTTCTCGATGAGCTTTTTGATTGTCTGGACGTTGTTTTTGATGGCCTATTGGGGATTGGGCTTGCCGCTTGGTTTACAGGCATCCTACGAGTATTTGCCTAACTAATTTAAAAGCCTGAAGGCAACGAAATCCGTTTGATAAAACGCCGCTAATTTAGCGGCGTTTTTTTATTCTTAGTCTTGACGATTATTACTGTCGATGACTAAATTTATTTTTATCTCATTGTGTTATTTGTGTTTTAGATGATTTTTGAGATGTCATTACAACGTTAGGTTAACCCAAATTATCGGAGATAACGATGCCAAAATATGTGATAGAACGAGACATTCCTGGTGCCGGAAATTTGTCTGCAAGCGATTTGCAGGGGATTTCGCAAAAGTCCTGCAGTGTATTACAAAACATGGGCCCGCATATACAGTGGGTACAAAGTTATGTGACAGGCGATAAAGTTTATTGTGTGTACATTGCCGATAACGAAAACTTAATAAAACAACATGCGGAGCAGGGAGGATTTCCGGCCAATTCAATCTCTGAAGTTAAAACCATTATTGATCCGACGACTTCAGAATAGTGCCAGGGTACTGTGTTTTTTAGGTGTATTCGCACAATCCCTAAAGATTTTGCCTTGCATAAGGAGATTTCAGGTTTGTGGCAATCTAACTTAAGTGATAGATCCAGATAACACAATACTTTCCCCAGAGAACCATTGGGGAGTGTTTTTCGAGCTTTCGACACTCGGGCACCAGGTCGACTGATGCTGGATGTCTCAGGTTGCATTAAGATTTTATCATTCTTAGATACGTTAGAGCGTGCCCGGAAAATGCGATTTAAACACTCAGCAAGCAATGTGATCGATTTGACTACCTTCAGGAGAAGAAACTAGCGCTCAAGAGCTGGGAAATCTCGCTATTGAGCGTTGCTATGTAGCCAGAAAATCATCGTAGTTCGACTGAGGCTAATTATCGAAGTCTTGTTCTGGTTGGGAAAGTTTTAACGCCAACGCAAACGGAAAATATTTATAGCCTTGAGTGGATGTGAAAAAGACGTAAGCGAGTCCGTTGGCCAAGGCTACGCAGCGCGTTATTCGTCAAGCTTACTATACTTTAGAGTGAAGTTTGCAGAGTTTGAGAAAATGTTTTTAAGGCGGTTATTCCTTTGTTTTCTGTTTAGCCCGCTATTAATTTGGGCCGGGCAGCTTTCTGAGCAGAGCATGTCTGAGCAGAGCATGTCTGAGCAGAGCAGGTCTGAGCCCAGCACGATTCCCATACTAACCATCAATGGTGCTATTGGCCCTTCCGTCAGGGATTACTTGTTGGAACACATTTCCCGTTCCAATCAAAACCAACAGGTGCCACTGATCATCATCACTCTGGATACTCCTGGCGGGTTAGTATCCAGCCTTCGTGATATTAATAAAAGCATTCTTGAATCGACAAAACCCATTGTTTGCCTGGTCTACCCGAAAGGCGCAAGAGCCGCCAGTGCTGGTACCTATATTTTATATGCTTGCCACCATGCGGCAATGGCGCCTGCAACCACGTTAGGGGCCGCCACCCCGGTAAATATTGGCCCTAACCCGAATAGCAACGATGGTTCCGAGGACAAAGACTCAAGTGCGTCGGCGATGGAGAAAAAGATCCTCAATGATTCAATCGCTTATATTCGTTCATTGGCACAATTGCGAGGCCGAAATGCCGATTGGGCTGAACTGGCGGTGGCCGAAGCTGCAACGTTAACGGCAACCGAAGCCCTGAAGGAGAATGTGATCAATGCCCTGGCAGATTCACCGGAAGCACTGATAGAACAAATAAAAAATAACCCGGCGCAATTGAGCGGACTAGATCCCCAGATTAATTTGCAAGATGTCGCACTTAATGTAATTGAACCGGACTGGCGGCATCAGTTTATTGGCACCATTACCGACCCTAATATCGCCTACATTTTGTTGTTGATCGGAATTTATGGATTGATATTGGAATTTTATAGTCCAGGTATCGGCGTTGCGGGCGTAACTGGAGTCATCGCGTTACTGATCGCGACCTATGCTCTGCAAATGCTACCGCTGAGTTTTTCGGGCATGGGGTTACTTATCGTTGGTATCGGGTTGCTGGTAGCCGAGGCGATGGTGCCAAGCTTTGGTGTACTTGGTATCGGTGGCCTCATTGCGTTTGTAATCGGATCGATTTTTTTGATAGATACGGATCAGGTGCAATTTCAGGTGTCTATCCCAATTATTGCGGCGTTTGCCTTAGTCTCGGTACTGTTTTTGGTGTTTTGTCTGGGTTTTCTATGGCGAAATCGTCACAGCCAGGTGGTTAGCGGCAAGGAGGAAATCGTCGGTGCTGAGGTAGTGGTGGTTGACGATTTTACCGGCAAAGGGCAGGTAATTTTCAATGGTGAACAATGGTCAGCGAACAGCATTCAACCGTTACAAAAAGATCAGATAGTAAAGGTGACGGCAATCAAAGGTCTGGTGTTGACGGTTAACCCAATTCAGGTGAAGGAATGAAACGATGGATTTAATCTATACAAGTGAGCAGATATTCACCGCGGTGGTGACGGCTTTAGTGATTGCCCTGTTGTACAAGGCGTTCAAGATATTGCGAGAGTATGAGCGTGGTGTCATTTTTCTTCTGGGACGGTTCTATAGGGTAAAAGGGCCGGGATTGATCATTATTATTCCATTTATACAGCAAATGGTACGGGTTGATTTGCGTACTGTGGTAATGGATGTGCCGAGTCAGGACGTGATCAGTCGTGATAACGTCTCTGTCCGAGTCAATGCGGTAATCTACTTTCGGGTGATCGATCCGCAAAAAGCGATTATCAATGTGGAAGATTATCTGCAGGCAACTTCTCAGTTGGCGCAGACGACCCTGCGCTCCGTGTTGGGTCAACATGAGTTGGATGAAATGCTGGCAAATCGAGAAATGTTAAATTCGGATATTCAGGAAATCCTCGATACCCGCTCCGATGGTTGGGGGATTAAAGTGTCTAATGTTGAAATCAAACATGTTGATCTGAACGAAAGCATGATCCGGGCAATCGCCAAACAGGCTGAGGCGGAAAGAACACGACGAGCTAAAGTGATCCATGCCTCTGGTGAAATGGAAGCTTCTGGAAAACTGGTGGAAGCTGCAGAGAAATTAGCAGTCGAGCCTAATGCTATATTACTACGTTATTTGCAGACCCTGACCGAAATTGCCAGCGAAAAAAACTCGACGATATTGTTTCCGCTACCGTCCGATCTGCTGAGTGGCCTATTTTCCGACAAGCGCCAGGACAAAGACAAATAGCCACGCCCACCAAGGGAACAACACCAAAATACGGCTTTATTGTTGGCTTACGCCCTTAGTGAAGAGATGCTTGGATTTAAGGCATAATGATGGCTTGTAATTCGAGAAATTCTTTGAGGCCTTCCAGTCCCCATTCACGACCATTACCCGATTGTTTAAAGCCGCCAAAGGGAGCCTTGGTGGTGAAATATGCTCCTTGAATGAAACACTGCCCGGCTCGTATTTGACGAGCGAGCGCTAAGGCCGATTGTGGATCTTTTGCGTAAACGGATGAAGATAAACCATAAATGGTATCATTGGCGATTTTGATGGCTTCTTCTTCGTCTGTGTAGGGGATGATGCAAAGCACCGGGCCAAAAATTTCTTCCCGGGCGATCGTCATGTCATTGCTGACATCGGTAAAAATCGTTGGCATCACATAGGCGCCTTGCTGTAACTCTTCTGGCAATTCAAGCCCTCCGGTTAGTAGTCGCGCGCCTTCATCAATGCCAGTCTGGATATACTCTAATACACGTTGTTGCTGGCGCTTTGAACTTAACGGTCCCATGGTCGTTTTTGGGTCTGCTGGGTCGCCAACGATGTTTTCTTCACAGACTCGTTTGGCGATGTCTAATATCTGTTGATATTGGCTTTTCGGCACCAGCATTCGAGTTAATGCGCTGCAGGTCTGGCCGCTATTAAACATCACATCTTCCACACCATATCGCACTGCAGCTTCCAGGTTTGCATCTTCGGTTATGATATAGGGCGATTTTCCACCCAATTCCTGGCATACCCGTTTAACCGACGGCGCTGCGGCCTGTGCAACTTTTACCCCTGCGGCAGTGGAGCCTGTAAATGACACCATATCCACATCCGGGTGAGCACAAAGGTGGCTACCAATGTCAGCGCCATAGCCGGTAATGACATTGAATACACCAGCAGGTAAGCCAATCTTTTCGATGATTTCCGCGATGATCAAATCTTGAATCGGGGTTTGTTCGGAAGGTTTTACGACCACAGTGCAGCCTGCGGCCAGGGCAGGCCCGAGTTTTCCGACGAGTTGTGATAATGGATAATTCCATGGATTAATCAATACACAGACGCCAACGGCAAGGTGATTTTGGATCACATTTCCAACCGTTTCCGCCGCTTCTGCTACATGAGCTAAATCCGCAAATTCTCGAAACGCGTCTATCGCGCTTTGTACTTGCGCGTCTTTGCTGATTTCATAAGGGCAACCCATGGTTAGCGATATCGCTCGGGTTAAATCCGAAAAACGATTTTGCATTTCATCGGCAATTGCCAGAATCCATTGTTTGCGTTGTTCAGCGGTTGTCACAGACCAATGCGCAAAGGCCGATTTTGCCGCGCTTATTGCACGGTCTACATCTTGCTGATTGGCGTTGGCTGTTGTTGCAACAATCTGGCCGTTTGCAGGATTGATAACGTCAATGTGGGGCTGTGCACTGGCGCTTGAGAGCCATTGACCATTGATAAACAGTTGCGGGTAGGAATAGACGGGCGTTTGCATAGCTTTTATACCTTGAACAAATACTGTCTTTAACGATTGGGGCGAAAGACAGTGCGTGAAAAGTGTGAATTTTTTACCTGTGCTGGTACCCGTACGGATGCCAGTACGGGCATCAGCACGGGTAGCATCTTCGCGGTTATTGTGCGGCTTGCTCGAATAATTTAACGATGGTGTCGATGTCCTCATCGTCAATATCTAAGTGAGTGACCAGACGCATCTGCTCGCCCGAAGGAAGAATGACATTATGAGCCGGCGCTAATTTGTCGAGGCTGGCTTTCATCTCGGCACTGACCTGAACATACACCATATTGGTAAATGCCTTATCGAACTTTAAGGTGACCCCATCGATATTGCCTAGCGCTTTACCCAATTGTGAGGCGCGTTGATGATCATCATTTAACCGTTCAACATGATGTTGTAATGCATAAAGGCCTGCAGCGGCCAATATACCAGCCTGGCGCATGCCGCCGCCGAGCATTTTGCGCCAGTGTCGGGCTTCATTAATCAAGGCTTCGGAGCCCACTAACAAGGAACCTACCGGCGCACCTAAGCCTTTAGACAAACATATCGAAACGCTGTCAAAATCTTCGCTTAATTTCGCCGCTGTGGAGTTGTCAGATACGACCGCGTTAAACAAGCGGGCACCGTCTAAATGCATTGCCAGGCCATATTTATCAGCGATGGCTTTGACCTTGCTGGTATAACCTTGTGGTAAACAACGACCATTGTGGGTGTTCTCCAGGCAAATCAGTCGGGTTCTGGCATAATGAATATCAGCAGGTTTAATGGCACTTTCCAGCGCTTGCAGATCGAAGGTTGCATCGGTATTCAAATTCAATGGTTGAGGTTGGATACTACCTAATACCGCTGCTCCGCCGCCTTCGTATAGATACGTATGGGCGGCGCTGCCTACAATGTACTCGTCACCACGGCCACAATGGGCCAACAAGCCGATCAGATTGCTTTGAGTACCGGATGGACAAAAAATCGCGGCCTCTTTATTGAGCAATTGCGCGGCAAATTGCTCCAGCTGATTCACTGTTGGGTCCTCACCATAGACATCATCGCCTGTTACCGCGCTTGCCATTAATTCACGGATAACCTGAGTCGGTTGGGTGACGGTATCACTGCGTAGATCAATTATTCCTGCCATGGTGTCTGACCTCGTAATGTAAGTTTTTTACTGATGTAATCTTCACGGTTAGTATAACCACCGGCGAGATGGCGAAATCCGCTGAACGCGGTTCTTGCATGCAAAGTACGCCAGTTATCAAACCACACCGCTTTACCGGGCTGTAGCTGAAATTGAATTTGCAGCGCCGGATCATTGACTAATTGTTGGTATTTACCATAGGCATGATAAAACGCTTTTTCATCTTCAGCTGTTAATTTAAACGGACTGCGATCAAAATTGTTAAAACAGATCTGCTCAAAATGGCCGTTCTTATCTTCACGTACCACCGGATGTTCGCCCCTTAATTGAATACCGGGCTCGATATAATGGGCCGGTACTTTAATGCGAGTGAGCGTTTGGTAGGCTTGAGGTTCTTGCTCTTTAATGAGTTGTGCGACCTTAAAACCATCAACAAATTGATTGAACGCGCCTTCACCTTCAAAGGCAAGACAATGCAATAATTGCAACCCTGGTGGGTCAATTGTGTAAGTGCCATCGGTATGCAAACCAATACCAACACTGGTATAAGCACTGTCGCTGTGGGCCTGATTATTGGAAAAATCCCACAGGCCGCCAAATACCGATTCGCGAATATAACCAATTTTTTCAAGCAGGGCTTTGGTGGCGCTCATATCTGTTGGTACATTGGAAAATGTGACAATACCAAAATTTTCCATGGCATCGATTACCGGTAAAAACGCGGCGTCACTTTGCGATATCTGATTAAAATCAAAATCCGGGACACGGTCTTGAAGCTCGTTGCCCCAAAGTTTATAACCAGGCTCTGGCACACATGGATATGCCATGGCATGCAGAAAATCCGCGGTAAATTCGGTTAATGTCGCATCGTTTTGCCAGTGAATTTGTAATACCGCACCATCGTTTAATAATTGTTGCTGCGCTAGCTTTGGGACAGGCATGTTAAAGGTGTCCAGATCTCGCTGCAATGTGCTGGGGTTCAGACTTTTGGCATCGGTACTGTGATCCCGAAGCCAAAACAAGCTGAATTCTGCGGTTTTTTTATCGGAAAACTCAATGGAAATGCCATCTTCTTGGCACTGGCAAGCGTGAATACGCATTATCGTAAAACCTCTGTATGGATGCTTGGTATTGGTTCATTATGGTGCCGAATACCCTATGACTGCGAGCTATTCTCTTAACTCACATCGTAATTCCGTCACCCTAACAAATTTAAATTTGAATACCAACGGATTATTGTTATTTATCGGACCCAATTCTGACTTAGATGATGCAAAAGTAAATCGGTTTACACTCATTTCAATAGCTTTTCATACCTGCCTTTCTAACGAACCTGGCAGCAAAGGTAAACTTTCACAAAAATGAGATTTTTGGTTGCGGGCATATTGCTTTAAATCTGGGTATGAACACATAGCCTAGTTAGGAGGACGTAAATTTTGCGTAAAGGCATTGGCAATCTTAAATAAAATCGGTTTATATAATAGTTAAAACAATAAGGAATATAGGGCAGAACGATGTCTGAGCAAAATATGAAAACGCATTCGCTTAACCGGGCGTTAATTGCAACTAATCGTTTTGGATATGGTGCCAGACAAGGTGAAATGCAAAAAGCTCAGCGGGATCCTAAAGGCTGGGTGATTGGCCAATTGAAAACCGTGGAGTTTGACCCTTCGTTACCAGGCTCTGATGAGGTGCTTCATGCCTTTTATCAATATCAACAGCAACAACGCAAGAAAAAATCCAACCAAAATATCGACTTTGGCGACGATGAAATCCCGAAAAATTTTTCCCGGAAAACCTTACAGAACGCTTCCGCCGATGGTTTAATACGTTCTATACAGTCGAGTGATAGTGTCAGTTGGCGTCTGCTTGATTTCTTCTCCAATCACTTTAGTGTGACAGCCAATAACCGCTTAATGGCTGGCCTTGCCACAACCCTGGAACGTGAGGCCATCGCGCCTAATTTAATCGGCCGTTTTGAGGATATGTTGCTGGCAATCACAAAACATCCAGCGATGCTGATGTATTTGAATAACGAGCGTTCTTTTGGACCTAATTCTCTTGCCGCAAAGAAACGAGGCAAGGGGTTAAATGAAAATCTGGCGCGCGAGATCCTTGAACTACATACGCTAGGTGTTGATGGCCCCTATTCGCAGCAAGACGTGATTGAGCTCGCTAAGGGGATCTCTGGCTGGAGTGTCAAGCATCCGAAACGGGAAGAGGGCAATGGTTTTGTGTTTCGCAACTATGGCCATGAACCGGGGAAACGCACGTTATTGGGGCGTTCCTACCGACAAAATGGCATGAGTCAGGGAGAGCAAATGTTACGAGATCTGGCGACTCACCCCGCGACGGCGAAACATATCTGCCGAAAATTGGCGTTTCACTTTGTTTCTGAGAATCCGCCAAAATCTCTACTTGATAAAATGCAACAGACCTGGCGTGAAACCGATGGCAATATCAAATCGGTTATGACGACATTATTTCGAGCCGATGAATCCTGGATTGCTGAACCGCAAAAATTTAAAACGCCACGGGAATTTGTTATCTCTTCCTATCGGGCGTTTGGGATTCGGGAAGTGAAACAAAATAGTTTCCGGTATTCGTTGAATAACCTAGGTCAACAACCATTCAATGCAAATTCCCCCGCTGGTTACAGTGATAAAAATGAAGATTGGCTGGGTCCAAGTGCGTTAATGGCGCGAATTGACTGGTCTGCGATGGTTGGTGGTTATCAAAAGTGGCAAAAAATCGAGAAGATTCTGAGCACGTCATTAGGTTCGCAAGTTAGCCAACATACCTATAACAGTGTGATGCGAGCGGAAAGTCGGGAACAATCCATCGCGTTGTTTTTAATGAGCCCTGAGTTTCAGTGGAGATAACCATGATGCCTAATAACAAGCGTTCGAACGTGAACACCGGTCAGGAAAAAACGCTATCGCGCCGCAAATTCATGCAAATGGCGGGAGGTGGCATGGCGCTGTTAACAATTCCTGGAGCTAATATATTCGCACGCGAGGCGACTAGGGTTACGGGTGACGCTAAACAGGCAGGTCGTCCGAAAATTGTTTGGGTTATGCTTCGTGGTGGGCTGGATTCTATGCATACTATAGTGCCTGAATTCGATCCCCAATATAGAAAATTGCGTCCCAATCTTTCTGCCAGTTTTCATTCGCCGCTACTGCCGTTGGCACGTGGTTTTAGCCTGCATCCGTCGCTTAGCACTATGCACAAGTGGTATCAGCAAAAATCATTATTACCTGTGGTTGCGGTATCGTCAGGGTATCAGGAGCGCTCCCACTTTGACGCTCAGGATTTCCTGGAGAGCGGTCTTGGTAACATTGATCATGATAGTGGTTGGTTGGCGCGCGCCATTGCCGTGAACAATCAATCTGCCTTGGCAGTTTCAAGAACTGTTCCCATCAGTCTGCGCAGTGCAGCAAATGTTGATACCTGGTTCCCGTCAAATTTGAAAGATGGAGATCAGTCTTTGTATTCGGCACTACAGGATTTGTACCAGTACCACCCTAGAATGAATGAAAGCTTACAAAGCGGATTAAAGGTAAAAGGACTTGTGGATGACGATATAGTGACGCGTCGTCAGGGGAATTTTATGCAGCTGTGCAAATCTGCGGGGCAGATAATGGTTGCAGATAAAGGGCCAGATTGCGTGATGTTGGAGCTAGGCGGCTGGGACACCCACAATAGTCAGGGTAACCGTCTCGACAGGCAATTAAAGCAGTTGGATGATGGGTTGGCGACATTGCAGTCTACCTTGGGACAACAATGGCAACAAACCGTGGTGATGATTGCGACAGAATTTGGCCGTACCGCTAAAGAAAATGGCACCGCAGGAACCGACCATGGCACCGCGAGTGGGATGTTTATTGCCGGTGGCGCCGTTAAAGGTGGCAGGGTATTAGGCTCCTGGCCGGGATTAAAAACCGAGCAGTTACTGGCTGGACGGGATTTGATGCCAACATCGAATATGTTTGGTTGGATTGGTAACGTGCTGGCAGAGCACTGGCAATTGTCGGAACAGCAAATTGCACAAATATTTCCTCATATGAAACCCTATCGGGAGTCTTTGATTCAAAAGCCCGCATGACAAGGGCATGTTAAGTCAAATCTTTTAAAGCCGGTTTAATCAAATTCGGTTTGCAGGCGAGTTAAAAACAAGCAATACAAAGGAATTGGTTGATCGTTAATTGTTAACAATGTAAGTTGGTTTTATGAACAGATTATGGATTAAATGTCATGAACCAAAACAAAACCAAACGTTTATCGATAAAGTCGGTGGTAATTGCAGGCTTAATTACATGCCTGAGTAGCTGTAGCGATAGTGACAGCAATAGCATGCCGCCTTTGGTAGATAAGAACGCGGATGTGTTTTTACAAGAACAAGTGTTGCTCGATTTACTCGGACCCGATGACGCCGGAAACGTTCCCGATATCAGCGCTGAAACCGCTAAAATCAGCCAACAGCAAAACCAACTCGAGATAGAATTTAAAGCGTCAGAGCATATATCTGCTGTCACGTTAACCCCCCAATCTCCCTGGCAATTGTCGGTGTTACCAGCGCACAATCTTGCCTTTGATGTCACCAATACAGGTACCGAGTCCATTCACTTTTACCTTGAAATCGCTAATCCAGACGAAGATGTCCAAAAACGTTCAATTAGCATTCCAGTGGGCTTTTCGGGAACCGTGTATTTTCCATTGTCTGGCAAAGAGGCACTTACGGATACGGGCATGTGGGGTGATGCTCCACCCTGGAATACCGAAGACCAACTGATGATTTGGCGCTCCTGGCGCGCGAGTCAGGTTGATATGTCTTCGTTGGCGCAACTTCGGTTCTTTACTATTGGTTTGTTGAATGACCAATCTTTAACGTTATCGAATATCCGCATTCGAGAAAATCCAGAAAGTGATCCTGACTGGATGAAACACGTTGTTGATGAATATGGTCAAAATACCAAGGTGCAAACCTCACTTCACGTAACCGACGATGCGGAACTGGTTGCTCAGGCCAAACAACAAATCGAGGATTTCAGAAACAATGCCTATGCCGAACAACGATCAAAGTTTGGTGGGTTCAGTCAGGGTCCAAAACTTGAAGGTACCGGATATTTTCGGGTGGCAAAGCACGACGGTAAGTGGTGGATGGTAGATCCGGAAGGTTATCTGTTCTTTTCCCATGGGCCGGCTAATGTGCGGATGGCCAATTTGTCGACATTAACCGGAGTGGATTATAAAGATGACAGTATTCGCTATCGTAGCCCGGATGAAGTGACCCCGGAGGATTCGATCGGTATCGTCAATATTTCCGAACAAACGCAACAGACCAGCTTTGTTACGTTGCCGCTTAGACACCAGATGTTCCGTTGGCTGCCGAGTTATGAACAGCCGCTGGCCAAGCACTACAGTTATCGTCGTAGCACCCATAAAGGTCCTATTGCTCATGGCGAAACGTTTAATTTTTATCGCGCCAATTTAGAACGAAAATATGGCGATGACTTTATGCAAAGCTGGTATGAAACCACGATGAAACGCATGAAACACTGGGGGTTTACCTCGTTTGGTAATTGGGTAGATCCACAATTTTATCGTGCACAACAGGTACCTTACTTTGCTAATGGTTGGATAATCGGCGATTTTCAGACGCTCTCAGGAAAAGTGAATCATTGGGGCAAGATGCCAGACCCATTCGACCCCGTGTTTGCACAACGCGCAAAAATCACCATTGAGCGGATCTCTGAACAGGTGAAAAATTCGCCCTGGTGCGCAGGTATTTTTATTGATAATGAAAAAAGCTGGGGAGAACGACAGGGCAGTGTCGAAGCCAGATATGGCGTGATCCTGGATGCCTTATCCAAGGACGCTCTCTCCAGCCCGGCGAAAGCGGCATTTATGGTACAGTTGCAGCAGCAATATTCCACCATTGTTCAGTTAAATCAGGCGTGGAATACCCAGTTTACTAGTTGGCAGCAACTCGCCTCAGGTGCAACTTTTGACGACTTTACACAAGCGCACGTAGATGATTTATCCGCATTATTAACCCGGTTAGGCGAACAATATTTTATTGTGGTGCACAACACACTGGAACAGGTTATGCCGAATCACCTTTATATGGGGGCTCGCATGGCAAACTGGGGCATGCCTGATGAAATTATTAAAGCATCGGTGACATACTCAGATGTACTTAGCTTTAATATTTATGAGGATGGGGTTCAGGAACATCATTGGAAATTTTTAGAGTCCGTTGATCTGCCGGTTGTTATCGGTGAATTCCATATCGGTACGGCCACCGATTCGGGTTTGTATAACCCGGGCATTGTCCATGCCAGCGACCAACAAGATCGCGCCCGCAAATACAAAGCGTATATGCAGAGCGTTATTGAAAAGCCGTATATGGTGGGGGCGCATTGGTTTCAATACGTTGATGAACCCATTACCGGTCGCGCTTTTGATGGTGAAAATGCCAATATTGGCCTGGTTAACGTTACGGATACCCCTTATCCAGAGTTGATTGAAGCCGTACAACAGGTTACTGGTTCTATGTATCAGCAGCGTTTAGGTACCCAGTAATCGGCAGAGGTTGATTTTTAAAATCAACCTCTTCTTCTTGGAGTAACACTAACCCACTGTTTATATGAGAATTTAATGATTTAATTAAGTGCAGTTATTTAATTATTGTTAACAATTAATGATTAAATGTATTGATCAATATTAAATTATGTGTAATCTGAATGTTAACTATGTGTAATTTTTTGACCTTATGGAAACAGTAAAACTCGTCACTATCAGCCAACAGGCTGGCTTAGTGGCCGATGATCAAAGCATCTACAGTCAGATATTAAATGATATTGCTCAGGGACAACTTGTCAGTGGGGATAGGTTGGTAACGACGCAACTCGCCAAAAAATATGGGTCTAGCATCAATCCTGTGCGCGAAGCATTAAAACAACTTGAAGGCGAGGGGTTTGTGGCATTTCAGAAAAACAGCGGAGCGCGTGTTGCAAGGTTTGCTTTTAGTACCATGCGCGATGTGTTTGAGATGTTGCAATTGCTGGAACCGTATTTGTTAAAAGAGTTTACTCAAAACCATACACCTGAGGATATCGCAGAGCTTGAGAACATTATTCAGAAGATGACGGCAACACAAGCTCAGGACTTTACTCGGTTTCGAGAGCTGGACACGGCATTTCACTGGCAACTGTACAGGGGCCATTATAACCAGGAAGCGGTCAAACTCTGGCGGCGAAAACGGCTGATATTACAAGCAATGCACGCCAACTTGCCGATAAGTCATAAACGCTATAGTGATGCCGTTGCAGAACATCAAACATTACTAAGCTTCATTAGCAAAGGGGCGGTCGAAGAAGCCAATGAAGCCTTACTTGCTCACATCAAGAGCGGTGGCGATTATTGGATTGCTCAGGTGACAGAAACTGCATCGAGTAGCGGTTACCGGCCATTACAAGGGCTTACAGGATGAATATCACCGATATCAAATGCTATGCATTCTGGCTAGGCCATCGCAATGTTTGCCTGGTGAAAATCGAAACGGATGAAGGCATTTTTGGCTGGGGAGAATCCGGATTATCGGGTAGAGAAAAAGCCGTTGCCGGGGCAATTGAGCATTTTCGGGAGTTTTTGGTAGGGCGTAGTGCGATGAACATTGGTGCCCTCTGGCAGGAAATGTATCGGAGCCAGTATTTTGAAGGAGGCAGAGTGTTAGCCGCGGCAATTTCGGCTATTGATATCGCTCTCCACGATGTCCTGGGTAAACACCTAAATGTACCCGTCTATCAGCTTCTCGGTGGTAAACAGCGAGAATATGTTGAGCTATTTGTTACCGCGACATCGGCTTACGAACAAGCGCTTGTCGAGCAAGTTCTGAGCTTAAAACAAGCGGGTTGGCAAGTAATCAGAACCACCACGGGCGTGCATGGCAGCCCAGAACAGGCAACTCAGTTTTGCCCAAGAACGTCGTTGGCACAGGTATCCTCTTTACTTACCGATATTCGTGAACAGCTCGGCCCAGAAACAGTCTTGGGAATTGACTACCATCACCGCTTAACCGTGGCAGAAACCTGTTCATTTATTCAACGTATGCCGCCGGGTACTCTGGATTTTATTGAAGAGCCGATTCGCGCTCAATCGCTAACAAGTTATCAATCTTTGCGACAAATGGTAGATGTGCCGTTTGCCATCGGCGAAGAATTTACGTCAAAGTGGGATTTTGCCCCATTTGTTGAGCAAGGAGCGGTCGACTTTGCGCGCATTGATATATGCAATGCCGGTGGATTTACCGAAGCGATGAAGATCGCTGCATTATGTGAAACTAAGTATCTGGATATGATGCCGCATAATCCATTGAGCCCACTAAGCACCGCTGCTTCGATGCATTATTGCGCGGCCATCAGTAATTTTTCCTGGCTTGAATGGCCCCCTTATGATGGTGATTTGAGCGATTATGACCAGGTATTTAATCGAAGATTACAACCGGTGAATCATCGTTTGAGTGTCGATGCTGCGCCTGGGCTTGGGATCGAGATAAATGAAGATGTTGTCAAAAAGCTGGCTTTTGATTTTTGGGAGCCGCCTCGCTTAGTCAAACCCGATGGTAGTTATCAGAACTGGTAAAACCATGGAGCGACGAATAATGAAAAATACCGGCAAGTTCAAAATATTGGCACTGATATTTATCAGCGTAGTCATTAATTATATGGACCGAACCAATATCTCTGTCGCTGCTTCGGCGATGTCACAAGAGCTGGAACTTACCAGCGTTGAAATGGGACTGATTTTTTCAGCATTTGCTTGGACGTATTCCATTATGCAAATCCCAGGAGGTATGGTGGTAGATATCATTAAAATTAGGTTTCTTTATCCTTTTATCCTTATCGCCTGGTCCGTAGCTACCTTAATACAGGGCTTAGTAAGTTCATTGACCGCCTTGATCGGTTGTCGCATGGCGATAGGTCTGTTCGAAGCCCCTTCTTATCCCGCCAATAATAAAATTGTCACCCAATGGTTTGCTGCTCAGGAACGCGCCGGCGCTATCGCTGTATACACCTCCGGGCAATTTATCGGTCTGGCATTTTTAATGCCGGTGCTGGCTTTGATTCAGAATGCCTTTGGCTGGCGCGGTTTGTTTATTGCTTCCGGCTTAATCGGCATTGTTTGGGCATTGGTATGGTACCGATTCTATCGCGAACCTGAATCGGATCACATCGATGATGTTGACCAGCCCTTGGTTATTGAACCTGAAACAAAGGTAAACAATGCGGCGAACTGGCAAAAGCTTAAATTTGCTTTTAGTCAAAAAAAGCTTTGGGGGATTTATCTCGGCCAATTTTGTCTCGGTGGCACGATGATCTTCTTTCTCACCTGGTTTCCAACCTATCTGGCGGAATATCGAGGCTTGGGGGATTTACAGACCGGTTTTGTTGCCTCGGTACCCTTTTTAGCGGCTTTTTGTGGGGTATTGCTCTCTGGGTTTGTGTCTGATTACCTGGTGAAAAAAGGCTATTCCAATGAATTTGCTCGAAAAATGCCAATCATGCTTGGGCTGCTCTTATCCAGTGCCATTATTGGCGCCAATTATGTGCAAAGCACACTTTGGGTTACGGTATTTTTATCTCTGAGTTTTTTTGGTAACGGTCTGGCGTCAATTAACTGGGTGTTTGTTTCCTTAATTGCGCCCAAATCCATGGTCGGTCTGGTTGGGGGATGTTTTAACTTTATTGGTGGCCTTGCGGCGGTCATTGTGCCTTTAACGATAGGTTATCTGGCTCAGGACGGCGATTTTCAAAGCGCTCTGGTGATGATCGCGGCGCTAGCATTGGTCGGCTTACTCTCCTATGTGTTTTTGGTTGGCAAAGTCGAACCCATTGACGAGCCCATTTTTGATGTTACGGCCAACGGGGTGCAGGGGTGAGGGGCTATTTTAACGAAAGCTACGGCCTGATTGAGGTAATAACATGGGCATAAAGTCTGAAGCTAGCAATTTCAGGTCGGCGCATACGTATTGCATTGCCTTTGTCACCGACAACGCTGAGCGCGAATTTTGTAAACCGACATGGAAAATTACAACATTAATTAACAAGTCCTTATGAAGCTAAGGCAAGCAAGGAAAAGAACCGCCATGAGCAACCATTCTACATTGCAGATGTTATTCACGACAGGCGTATTAACGACAAGTTTATGGCTTGTGGGCTGTCATCAACCTTCTTCGCCCGACATATTGTCCGAAACCAAAGAGAATCATAGCAATCTATTATTGAGTTTTGATGATGAAGCCCCGCTGCATCAGGTAAACGTACATAATGCCAATAAATCTTTGCTTGCATCAGAGCACGGACAGGCGGTGAAAATTGACTTTGCCAGCGCTTCTAACCATGAGTCGGTTGTTGAATTCGTGCCTGATGAACTATGGGATTGGAGCAATCAGGGCAATTTTGGCATTGCTATGGATATTGAAAATCCAGAGTTGTCGTCGGTACATTTGTATGTGTCGGTTAAAGATAGTCACGGGGTAGCGCATAACCGCAGCGTAGCGATACCGGCACAATCATCACAACGTTATCTCATCGAATTATCGGGGCCGGATTTGGAGATTGAAACCGGCATTCGCTCAAATCCGTTTAGTTGGCAAGATAACTATCAGCCGATTATCTGGCGGTATGGCAATAAACATATCGATCTAAGCAAGGTGGCGAGTCTTGGGTTTAAAGTCACTGGGGTAGCGGAAAACAAAACACTTATCTTTGATGATATTACCTTGGTTCAACCAAACGCCATGGATGAAAACTACCTAATCGGGTTAGTGGATAAATTTGGTCAGAATGCTAAGCAGGAATTTACCAATGAAGTGCATAGTGATGAACAATTGGTAGCGATTGCTGAACAGGAACAAAGTTCGCTTGTATCAAATGACATTGCGGATCGCAGTAAGTTTAATGGTTGGAAACTGGGACCGAAATTACAGGCAAGCGGTTATTATCGAGTGGAAAAATATCAAGGCAAATGGTCATTGGTAGATCCTGAAGGCTATTTGTTTTTCTCTAATGGCATTGCCAATGTGCGAATGGCAAATACGTCTACGATAACCGGCTACGACTTTGACGCAACGTATATCAAGCAGCGTCAGTCGGGGGATCTCACCCCAGAAGATTCTATTGGTTTGAACCGTGCCCCAAAAGATGCCTGGCCTAGCCGTTATGAAACGTCAAAAATGCGTAGCCAGATGTTTACCTGGTTACCCGAATATGAATCGCCAATGGGACAACATTTTGGCTATCGCCGCGAAGTTCATACCGGTGCCATCGACAAAGGCGAAACCTATAGTTTTTATCAGGCAAATTTAACCCGCAAATATCAAACCAATGATATTCAACTCGCCGAGCAGAAATGGCGAGACACGACCATTAAACGCATGCAATCCTGGGGTTTTACCTCATTTGGCAACTGGATTGATCCCAGTTTTTACTCGATGCAGCAATATCCATATTTTGCTAATGGCTGGATTATTGGTGATTTTAAAACGGTCAGCAGCGGCAATGACTATTGGGCACCTTTGCCGGATCCCTTCGATCCGGTTTTTAAAGAACGAGCCATGATTACCGTGCAGCAGGTAGCCGATGAAGTAAATGACAGCCCTTGGTGTGTCGGCGTTTTTATTGATAATGAAAAAAGCTGGGGACAAATGGGCAAATATGAAAGCCAATTTGCGGTTCCAATAAACGCACTCAGGCTGGATCGGAAAAGTAGCCCGACCAAAGCTCATTTCAGTGCATTAATGCAACAAAAATATTCGACCATAGAGGCTTTCAACCAGGCTTGGGAAATCGACTTGGAATCCTGGGATAGCTTTGCTTCGGGTTTTGAATTAAGGGAATTCAATGAGAGCGTCGTTGCCGACTTATCTACCATGCTTTATGAATTTGGCTTGCAGTATTTTACCGTCGTTAATCAAGCCATGGAAACCTTTATGCCGAATCATCTGTATATGGGCGTTCGGTTTGCAGATTGGGGCATGACACCGGAATTAAGAAAAGCGGCGTCGGAAGTTGCGGATGTGGTTAGCTACAACTATTACAAGGAAGTCATAAATGATGAGTTTTGGCGCTTTCTCGATGAGATAGACAAACCCGCTATCATCGGTGAATTTCATAATGGCGCCCTGGATTCTGGGTTACTGAACCCTGGCTTAATCCATGCAGCCAGCCAGCAGGATCGAGGCAAGAAATACGCGGAATATGTTAACAGTGCGATTGATAATCCGTATTTTGTTGGCACTCATTGGTTTCAATATATAGACTCGCCGTTAACCGGAAGGGCGTTAGATGGCGAAAACTACAACGTCGGCTTTGTTTCCGTTACCGATATTCCTTATGCGCCACTGGTAGATGCGGCGCGTCAGGTAAATCGAAATTTGTACCAGCGCAGGTATGGTCACAATGAGCCATAAATGCCTTGATTTTGTAACCTGGAAAGCGCTCGTTTTCGCCAGTTTATGGGTTACGTCGATGATGAGCTTTTGCGCTCAGGTGAATGCGGTTGAGCGCACAGGTATCTACTCCATTTACGATCAAGCGGCTCTGCAGTTATTAGATATCAGTCAGAATTACGCTGTAGTTGCCGATGGTTTTGAGTGGGCAGAGGGACCGTTATGGTTTGCAGACGAAGAATTTTTGCTGTTTAGCGATATCCCTGCCAATAAAATCTACCGTTATGATGAAAAGCGCGGCTTAACGGAATTTTTAACGGATTCTGGGTTTAGCAATGGTCTGTGCCGTAATGGCAAAGGTCAATTGCTGATGATGCAATCGAGAACAAGGCAGGTAGCATTATTAAACCAATCACCACAGGCACATTCTATTGACACAAAACCAGACTTAAATGTGTTAATGCGTGACTATCAGGGAAAACGATTAAACAGTCCCAATGATTGTGCAGTGCATGCCAACGGCACGTTGTTTTTTACCGATCCTCCTTATGGGTTGGCGGGACAGCTCAACGACCCTCTTAAAGAGCTAAGTTTTCAAGGTATTTTCCGTGTTACTGACAACGTAACCGGCGATCAGAATGAAATCACCCTGGTCGATGACTCTCTGACATTTCCCAATGGCATAGCCTTATCACCTGATCACAAGTGGCTCTATGTGGCGGTTTCTGATCAACACCAGCCAGCCTGGTATCGATACCGTTTAAGTGAACAGGGGGATATTTTGGCGAAAGAGTTGTTCTATACACCAGAGCAATCCACGAATGAAGTGGGTGCTCCGGATGGACTTAAAGTGCACAGTAATGGCTGGGTGTTTGCAACTGGCCCTGGAGGCATTTGGATATTTAACCAAAACCAGCAACTATTGGCCCGCATTCACTTGCCGGGCTTTACTGCAAATCTGGCATTTGCGGACAATGAAACGCTTCTCTATCTGACCTCGGACAATGAATTAAGAAAATTGCGTTTGCAGACTAATACTACTCAATCTTTAATTTTTTCCCCATGAATTAACCGATAAAGGAGGGCATCCAGGTGCTAACCGGCACTTTTTTACAATAATAAAATTGTTAACAATTAAATATATAAGGAAAGGTGAATGTCATAAATCCGGTTGGTTGTACAGCCAGACAGACTGTCGACTGAGGTTTATAAAGCCATTTTATAACAACAAAATAACCGATAGGTAAAACTATGAACCAAAGTACATTTAAAAAAAGCACGCTCTATGCTGCCATGCTGGTTGCAATGAGTGGTGGAGCATATGCCCAGCAAGAAAGTTCTGGGGAAGATGCTCAGAATATTGAGGTCATCGAAGTTCAGGGAATTCGCAGTGCCTTGACAAAGTCGGCTGCGATAAAGCGTGACTCTGATGGTATTGTCGATGCCATAACCGCCGAAGATATAGGGAAATTACCCGACACAAACCTGGCGGAATCATTGCAACGTATTTCCGGTGTATCCATTGACCGGGCTAATAACGAAGGTAACAAGGTTACCGTACGTGGTTTTGGACCGGATTTTAATCTGGTTACTTTAAATGGTCGACAAATGCCAAACTCGTCGGCATTACAGTCCGCTGGCATATCACGAAGCTTTAACTTCCGTGAAATTGCTGCGGAAAGTGTTTCTGGCGTGAATGTTTATAAAACGGGACGGGCAAACGTATCGTCCGGTGGCATTGGCGCAACGATTGATATTCAATCGGCTCGTCCATTTGATTATGACGAATTCACCGCATTTGCCTCAGCGAAAGCCATTTACGATACCAGTGTTGAAAGCGGTGATGATATTACACCTGAAATCTCAGGCATGATCAGCAGTACGTTTCTCGATGGTACCTTAGGCTTGCTTCTTTCTGCATCGCATTCTGAACGTGACAGTCACACCGATGTCGTTGGTACCGACGGTTGGGTACGAAATCGAAGTGCGGATAATGTTGATAAAAGCGCGATAGATACCAGCAAAAATCCAGAGCAGGCAATTTGGACACCCTGGACTGCACGTGTAGAGCATTTCGATACGGAACGTGAACGCCAAAATGCACAAGCTGTGCTGCAATTTCAACCTTTCGATGGGTTAGTAGCGACGGTTGATTATACCATGTCGCGCCTGAAAGAAGTGAGTCAGACAAATCGTATGGCGTTCTGGTTTGATAGCCCGATGGGTTCAGCGGATGTAAACGGCACCTTGATTGACCCTCGTGATCCGGATGATGAATTGAATTTCTGGGCATGGGAATATTATGAAGAGAAAGAAAATGATTCAATTGGTGTAAATATTGAGTGGCAAGCGACAGATTCTTTGTCTTTTGGTCTTGATTTGCACGATTCTACGTCTCATTCTAACCCGGATGGTCAAACCGCAGAGACTCTGGCGAACCTAAAAAATCCTCCGGGTTCGGTCGCGCTGATTGGTGCGGATTTTGATGGTGAAATTCCAGCGATTATTGTTGACGACTCTTCACTCCCTGGCGGTGGATACGCAAAACAAAATATTGTTTCTGATTTATACCAAAAACGTGGGTATGAGATGGAAAATAATATCAAGCAATATCATCTGTCCGGTAGTTGGGAAAACCTTGGTACCGATAGTGCGCTTGCTCGTATCAATTTTGGTGTGGTTCGCACCGAATATGAAGTGGATACCTACTTAAGTGAAGTGTTCTCGTTTGTTGACGTGCCTTTGGACAATCTTGATCTGGACTTTATTGAACTGGGTGATACCGCAGATCAATTCCCAGGTACCGAAAACCTATTCCCGTTGATCCCGCAATATAACGTTCATCAGTTTATTGATATTGTTGCAGCCGAAGGAAAGTTTGTTGAACCGTCCATCAGAACTAATGGTATTTCCGAAGATACAACAGCACTTTATGTATCGGTCGATGTAGATACAGAGTTCAACGAAATGCCAGTTAAGATGAATGCCGGTGTGCGATATGAATCAACCGATGTAACGGCATACTCCATCCAAAATGGCATATTGGCGATGAATTACCGTCATGTTCAGGAATTACGTCCGGTATTTGATGACGTGCCTTCAGAACAAGCATTGTCCGGTGATTATACCCGTATTTTGCCAAACCTTGATGTTAGCATGACGGTTACCGATGAATTGGTGACTCGTTTTTCCTATAGCCGTACATTAGCTCGTGCCGGGATTAGCGCAATGTTTCCTGCGACGGTTGTCAATGCACGCCCTGGTGGTCCATTTAATGCCTCGCAAGGTAACCCAAACCTGTTGCCAATCACATCCGATAACTTCGATGTATCTGTTGAATACTATCTGGATGACGGGAGCTATGCCTCAGTAGGGTATTTCAAGAAATATGTTGAAAACTTTATTGGTGCTGGCACAGAAAACCGTGCTATCAATGATGTTAATGGTGAACCTTTACGTGATCCTAGTGTTGATCCGCGGCCCGGTTGCCCAGATGCGTCAGAGATACCGAATTCTGCTTGTTTAAGCCAGGCATCCGATCCGGTCATCAGCTGGGAAGTCGCGACACCGGACAATATTCAAAACCGGGTTGTCGATGGGTGGGAATTCAACGTGCAATATATGTTCGCAGATTCCGGGTTCGGGGCTGTTGCTAACTATACCTTAGTAGACAGTGACGAGGCATTTGATCCGTATAACTTTGAACAGACTATCGCGTTAACCGGTTTAAGTGATTCTGGTAACCTGATTGGTTTTTACGAAGGGGACAATTTCCAAATCCGTTTCGCTTATAACTGGCGAGATGAGTTTCTGTTGAGCCTGGGCAACGAGCCTACATTCACAGAAGCATACGGACAATTGGATATGAGCGCGAGCTACGACATCACAGAGGCATTGACCATTACTTTTGATGGCTTGAATCTGACCGATGAAACGGCGCGCCGACATGGCCGTTTTGAAGAGCAGTTGCTATCGGCAGAGCAATATGGTCCGCGTTACAACCTGGGGATCAGTTACAAGTTCTAACTGCCGTTCCCGGTGTTATTGATCGTTGATTTAAACGATTGTAATTGGCTGTTCATCAAGGCTTAGGCTTTGTTGGGCAGCCACTATTGCAGGAGTTAACCACTCCACATAATGTAAAAATAAGACAAAAATAATAATTCATAAAAGGCTATGTTATGTCACAACCAATCAGGGAAATAATCATTGTAGGCGGCGGTACCGCTGGTTGGATCACTGCCGGTACCATTGCGGCAAAGCTAAACAGGGCCCATCATAATCCACCCCGGATCACTCTGGTAGAATCGCCAAACGTCCCGATTATCGGAGTCGGAGAAGGAACATGGCCAACGATGCGTCGCTCGTTGCAGGCGATGGGGGTGAATGAAACCGAATTTATCCGCCAGTGTAATGTATCTTTTAAGCAAGGTGCAAAGTTTTGTGGCTGGGTGACAGGGGCAGTCGATGACGGCTATTATCACCCTTTGGTATTACCCAAAGATTTTGAACAAACCAATCTGGCTGAGCACTGGTTATCGTTGCAGGCTATGCATAACAAAGTCCCTGATTTTGCGAATAGTGTCTGCAGCCAAGGGGCATTATGTGAGCATGGGCTTGCACCAAAATTAATAAGTACCCCCGAATACGATAGTGTGGCCAATTATGCCTATCATCTCGATGCCGGAAAGTTTTCCAAATTTTTACAGCATCATTGTGTTGAACAATTAAATGTCCAACATATTTATGCGGATGTTGAGGTTGTGGATAGCCATTTAAATGGCGATATCAAATCGTTAACCACAAAGAAAGGCCAGACGATTGAAGGCGATTTTTTTATTGACTGTACTGGCTTTAAAAGCCTGTTGATAGGTGAGCACTTTAAGATACCGTTTAAATCCTGCCAGGACATTTTATTTAATGACAAGGCGATAGCGGTGCAAGTGCCTTATCCGGATAAAAATAGTCCAATTGCTTCTCATACCATATCCACTGCGCAAACATCCGGCTGGATCTGGGATATTGGGCTTGCCAATCGTCGCGGTGTTGGTCACGTTTACGCCAGTGATTACATTAGTGACGTCCAGGCTCATCAACAATTGCTCGACTATCTGAATCTTACTGAAGCACAAGCCGCAGACCTGACTTTCAGACCCATTACTTTCAAACCGGGCCACAGACAAAAATTTTGGCATAAAAACTGTGTCGCCGTGGGGTTATCCGCGGGCTTCTTAGAGCCTCTGGAAGCATCCGCGCTATTATTGGTCGAGATTTCTGCATCGTTTATCGCACAGCAATTACCCGCAGTCAAAGAGCCCATGGATGTGATTGCCAATCGATTTAATCGGTTGTTCTTATATCGTTGGCAAAGCATTATCGATTTTCTAAAACTCCATTATCTGTTAAGCAAACGGCGCGATAGCCAATATTGGATCGATAATCAAAACCCGAAATTTATTCCGGATTCTTTGCAGCAGATGTTATCCCTGTGGCGGTACCAGTCTCCCTGGCATGAAGATTTTCCTTATGCTCAGGAAGTATTTCCCGCAGCCAGTTATCAATACGTCCTCTATGGCATGGGCTTTCATACCCAAGCCAATCCATCAGGTTTATCCCTGCATAGCCAGCAACAGGCGCTGCAATGGATGCAAAAAAACGCGATGGAAACCAAACAATTAGTTGCTCAAATGCCGAGCAATAGAACCTTGTTGAACGCCATTGCTCAACAACAGCTGGCAAAAATATAACCTGAGGTATTTAGACAATGTATACGGTATTAAATAACAAAGAGCATAATCAGTTACGTGTATTCACGGATCATGGTGCCCACTTCGGTGAGGCGGTCAATCGGGTTCCTGTTTTGGCCGATGAGTTGAAATCACTGGTATTAGACTTTCCCGTCTGTTTGTTTAAGGACCCAAAAAATGGCAAGTTTTCCATGCATGCTTTACTGGGGATCGACTCTCAGGAAAATCTATTTTTGCAGGGTGATTCATGGACTTCCCAATATATTCCTGCCCACTTTCGTCGTCAGCCATTTATGGCCGGCATTAAAGGGGAGGGGGAATCACCAACCCCTGAAAATTTGGTACTGACCATTGATATGGAAAGCCCGAGAGTATCGAGCAACGATGGCGTAGCCTTGTTCGAAGTGGATGGCTCTCCAAGCAGTTATTTGCGTCAAACCAGTCAGATGGTGTTTTCTCTGGTACCGGCGATGAATAGAAATGAAGCATTTATACAAGCCTTGCTTGCCAATGACCTGCTCGACGCTGTGCAATTAACCCTGACATTAAAAAGCGGCGAAAACCACCAGCTGGACGGCATGTATACCGTCAATGAAGAGAAGCTCAGTCAATTAAATGCGGAGCAAGTACAATGGTTTCATCGCCAGGGGTACTTACAGGCGTGTCACTATTTGATTGCTGCGGTGGGTAATATTCAAAAGCTCGTGAATTTGAAAAATAATCGATAAGGCTGACAACATTTTGTCGCTCTTGATACTGGGCTCAAGACATGGCAGAAATGTTAAAAAATCCAAGATGTTTTGACTCTGGACAACGTCTGATTAGGCGGGTAAGGTGAGTTTACCTTTATTGCCTTTACCCTCTAATGTTTTACTGTGAGCGAATAATGACTCAAAATATCAACCGGTTACTTTCAGGTTTACTTTTTGCATTCTGCCTTTTTTCCGCCGCCTTATCCTTTTCGACTTTGGCTGCTGAAAACCTGAACCCAGATGAACGGGCCATTGTCAGCGCGGTACAGACACAGCTATCCAGGCACGTAACATTGCTTGAGGATTCGGTAAACATTAACAGTGGCACGATGAATTTTTCCGGGGTGCGCAAGGTTGGCGAGTTGTTTAAAAAGCAATTTACCGAGCTCGGCTTTGAGGTCGAATGGCTAAGCGGTGATGGCTTTGAACGGGCAGGACATTTGCAGGCGAGCAAAATCAGTGGTGAGCCGAATGCGCCTAAGATTTTGATGATTGGCCATTTAGACACGGTATTTGCCGTAAACGATGAGTTTCAGCAATATAAACAACTGGCCGATAATAAAGTATCGGGCCCCGGCATTGTCGATATGAAAGGCGGCGATGTGATTATTATTGCGGCCTTAAAAGCACTAAAGGACACTGGCTTGTTAGACAATGTCAGTATTCGTGTGGTGATGACGGGTGATGAAGAACGCAGTGGTCGGCCTCTGTCGCTGTCGAAAAAAGCCATTATTGATGGTGGTAAGTGGGCCGATATCGCCCTGGGGTTTGAAAATGGCGATAGCGATATCAATACCGCGATGGTGGCTCGGCGTAGTTCTATCGGCTGGGAATTAACGGTTACCGGAAAACCAGCACATTCTTCACAAATTTTCAGAGAAGACATCGGTTATGGCGCGATATTTGAAGCTTCCCGTATCCTGACGCAATTTCAGGAACAATTGTCCGAACGGGAAAACCTGACATTTAACCCTGGTATGTTTGTCGGTGGCACGACAATTTCCCATGATCCGCAAACATCCAGCGGCACCGCATTTGGCAAATCCAATGTTATTGCTAAAGACGCCAAAGTTATTGGCGGTATTCGGGCATTATCGCTGGCGCAATTGCAACAGGCACAAAAAGATATGCAAGCCATTGTGGCCAAAAGTCTACCGCATACTCAAGCGACATTAACGTTTAAAGACGGTTACCCGCCAATGTCACCTCATCAGGGCAACCAACAATTGCTGGCGCTGTATTCGCAAGTCAGTACCGATTTAGGTTACAACAAGGTGGTTGCCGCCAACCCACGAAAAGCCGGCGCCGCGGATATTTCATTTGCCGCCAATCATGTGGATATGGCATTAGATGGTTTGGGTCTCATGGGATGTTGTGGCCATACCAAAGACGAAGTTGCGGATATGAGCAGCTTCTCGAAAAACATCGAAAAGGCTGCTGTACTTATTTATCGCTTAAGTAACGCGAACTAAGTTTAAGTATCAGCTCTTTTGTTTTTGCCGCCAATGGTGCTGATGGCCATTAAAAGGCCTTGAGGTATAAAGACAGAAAAGGATTTAACATGACAAAGCGATTAGTGCAGACATGTCATTTGGCCCAGGTCGCTCGGGGTGGAATATTTTGCTTGCTATCTTTGCTATTTATCACGTCTGTTATTACCTCGCAGATACGCTCAGCAAACGCAAGTGAGTCGGCTAATGCAGGCTGGGCTACTTTGAATGTGGGGGAGTCGTATCATTACACTGTGATGTATCGCGATGAGCAAGTGGGTCATCGAGAGATCAAACGTCAATCTACCAATACCTGGATATTTAAAGCCAATGGCCGTCCTTCCGGTTTTAATCGATTATCCGAGGTTACCCTTGGTGATGATGGAATGCCGGTTGCATTGCAGATCAACGGACAGAAAAATCCCGTGGAAGCCTGGCAAGAGCATTTTACTTTCAAGAATTCCGTGGCACGTTGGAAAACATCGGTAGATGCGGGTGAGCAGAAATTGTCCGAGCCGGCAATGTATATACCGATACACCCAGCTTATGATCTAGGTTTGTTAGCTTTGCGACTTATTGAGAGCGATAACGGCTATTTGGATTTATTGCCTCAGGGCAAGGCACATATTGAAGCTTTGTCTGAGAAAATAGTGAAACGTGGAAAAGATAGCCGCACTCTTCGTCTTTACGCAATTCATGGTTTACATGTTCGTCCCATGTATGTCTGGCTTGACCAACACGGCATGACGTTTGCCGACGAATGGGCGATACTCCAAGGTTGGGAATCGGATTATCCACAATTTCGTGCTGCGATAGATAGTGCGCTTAATCAGCATATGCAGAAGCTCGCTCTGCAAGCAATGCCAGCACCAACGGCAGGTGTACTGGTGATACGTAATGTCAGTCTTTTTGATCCTATCAACGGAGTTATTAATGACAAGCTGTCCGTGCTGGTTCGAGAAAACCGAATTGTTTCTGTTGGCCCGCGAAGCACTATAGATATACCGGCTAATGCACAAGTGATTGATGCGGATGGTTTGACTATGCTGCCGGGCCTTTGGGATATGCATGCGCATCAAGACAGCCAGCGCTTTCGTAATGCTTATGTACCATTTCACCTGGCCGCAGGTGTTACATCAACCCGCGATTTAGGCAGCGATCCAAAATTATTGGTGGCAGTTAAAAAGCAAATAGAGAATCGCAAACTTATCGGTCCCAGGATATTGATGGCCGGAATGGTTGACGCTAAAGAAGGCAGGCTAACCGGCCTTCGCGTCGGCGATGAGACCGCAGCGGAGGCTGCTGTCGATAATTTGGCAAATCAAGGGTTCGTACAGGTAAAAATATATGCAGAATTACCACCGAATTTAGTCAGTGTTGTTATCGCCAGAGCAAAGGAGAAGGGTTTACGCATTAGCGGGCATATTCCAGAATACATGTCAGGCACCGATGTGATCCACGCCGGATATGATGAAATTCAACATATGTCGGAGCTTATGGATGGCATTTTACTGAGTTCGGAGGACGAAGTTGAAGTGAGTGATGAAATATGGGGGAAAATGCTCAGTCAACTAACGCCTCAATCGAAAATTGTTAACGACTATATCGCATTGATGAAAGCAGAAAACGTCGCTGTAGATCCGACCATTGCTTTATTTGATTCGACGGGACACACGCCGCCATCTTGGATTATTGATGAATTGCATCGCTTCCCCAAAGGCAACGCTCAGCGCCGCTGGTTGGGTGTTTCTAAGGGTAATTGGGCGGGCGCAAGTTGGCCTCAAATTCGCCAGCATGCCTTTGCAATCCTTCTTGCTATGCATAAAGCGGGAGTCACTATTTTACCCGGTACGGATCATTTTCCTGGGTTTGGATTACACAAAGAGCTGGAGTTATACGTAGAGGCCGGTATTCCTGAAGCTGAGGTTTTACGACTAGCAACATTAGGGGCCGCTCGCACCATGGGGCTAGATAATGAGTTTGGCTCAGTAGAGCCGGGCAAGTATGCAGACTTTATTTTAATCGATGGAGACCCACTGAACGATATCCAGGCGATCCGGCGGGTAGTGTGGGTGATTAAAGACGGTGAGGTTTATAACCCTGCTCTAATTTTAGCTGCCCAGGGTGTCGCTCCCTGTTGCACAGATTAAACACTTACTTAAGGCCTGATTCTCTTTCCTTGCCGAATTTTGTTCAACTAGAGCCTGTTAATTAAAGAAATTATTTAAATTAGACAACAGCCACAGCTCTTGATTTTGGATAGACGTTGGCAGTAAGCGTAAAATTGCTCTGCCTGAGCCTGAGCCTGAACCTGAACCCTAGCCCCTTTTCCCATGCTCCTAAGGACATTACTTGCTATAATCCCACCTTTAATCGTCCTGCTAATACCAATCACATTAAATTATTGCTCACTCAGTGAGAATTTAAAGGCTTTTAGACAAGGCTTTGATTGCAGAGAATGGTTATTCCATTGTCAAAATCAGTGACGCAGGATAAACGCCTTTAAAACTCACCCGTAGGGAGTTTACCAGAGGCCCATTTACGGCCCTATATTTCATTAATATAGAATGACTATATCAATAAAATCTATGTTGTAACTGAACCTCTGCCCTAACTCTGAGTTGTGCACAAACTTAATGTGATTGGTATAATCTAGCATTTCGCGACTGTATCGTTATACATAGGCACATATGTCATTTTCTAAATTAGGATTATCCGCACCCATTGTTGAACGCTTAGCTGAGCTTGGCTATGAATCGCCAACGGATATTCAAAATAAAGCAATACCTGGAGCGCTCTCAGGTAGGGATATCATCGCAGCGGCGCAAACAGGAACGGGTAAGACCGCCAGTTTTGTGTTGCCGATCTTAGAGCGAATTAACAAAGATCATAAACTGCGGGGTAAACGGATCAGATCGCTTATCCTAACACCGACGCGGGAGTTGGCGGTACAAGTTGAACAAGCCGTAAAACAGTACGCTGAAAATCTGTCGCTGACGTCATTGGCGGTATATGGAGGAGTGGACTCCAGCGCCCAAAAAAATGCTTTGATTTGGGGCGTGGATATTCTTGTCGCCACCCCAGGACGATTGTTAGATCTTGCCCATCAACGTGCGTTGCATTTTGACGAACTACAGTTTTTAGTCCTCGATGAAGCTGACCGTATGTTGGATATGGGCTTTATTGAAGACATTAATAAGATTGTTGAGCGATTGCCAGAAAAACGACAAAATATGCTATTTTCGGCAACCATGTCAGATCAGGTGAAAGCGTTAGCTAAACGTACGATCCACAAGCCGATTGAATATTCAGTATCGCCAAAACAGGTGAGCCATCAAGCGATCAGTCAATGGTTAGTGACGGTGGATAAAACCAATAAATCGGCCTTGCTGAGCTTTTTAATTAAAGAGCAAGATTGGCAGCAAGCACTGATTTTTATTGAAACCAAACATGGGGCGGCAAAATTAGTTAGCCAAATGGAAAAACGCGGCATCAAAGCCGAGTGCATTCATAGCGGTCGCACTCAAGCGAACCGTGAACAAATTTTGTCAGATTTTAAAAGCGGAAAAATTCACTATTTGGTGGCAACCGGTGTAGCGGCGCGTGGCATTGATATTGGCCAGCTAGAGCGGGTGATTAACTATGATTTGCCGGCTCAGGCCGATGATTATATTCATCGCATCGGCAGAACCGGCCGCGCTGGCGCAACGGGGGAGGCAATTTCGCTGGTTTCCAAAGATAATTTCAGGGAGCTTTGTGCGATTGAATCACGCCTTGGGCATATTATTGAACGTCGGGAATTTGCAGAGTTTCCGGTGAAAAAGACGGTACCTGTCTCGGTATTGAATTTTGTGCCTAAAAACAAAAAATAGATATAAGCAAAACCAATCGCTAACTGTTGGTTTTAACGAAAAGTGTAAATAGTAAACCTCTCGGCGAGAAGCAGGACAAAGATAATGAATAAAAAAACAGCAAAGCAAACCGTTTCCGATGAAACCAGAGAGCAGGCAATGAAAGTGGCGAAAGCAACGCAAAAGCCTGGGCAAACAAAAGAGCAGACGAAACTGATTGCCCAAGGCATCGAAAAGGGCATTGCCGAGTATAAAAAACAACAAAAAAAGCGTGCTCGTTCCGCAGATCAGCAACGAAAGCAAAACCTAAAAGCGCAACAACGAGACCTGAAAAGTAAACCGCAACATTTGGGTGACGCAGCAACTAAACAGGATATGGGTAAAAGTACTGCAGCATTTTTGCCCTGGTCACTGCTAGCCGTGAGTTGGGTGTTGTTTATTGCCTATCTGTATTTTGCCGGCTAATGCTTGTCTATCCGTTGTGGATGATGATCATGGTGTCTGTTTTTAGCTGATAATGACTGAGTGTCAATCCATTGCCTTTAATGAGTATCAGGCTTCGCAGGTAACTGAAAAAATCGGAATGTTGACCATCATCAACCACATCGGCCATACCCAGGCGCCAGTTAAAGTTATCGAGTGTTGCCTCATCATTAATGGCCAGTTCAATGGTCGAACCTTTACCATTTTCCAGGGCAGGGATTTAAACGCTGATGGCTTAATGATGTTATCGGGCATAAGCATAGCTTTCGGTAATATCGGTACAACGTAATGGACGTTATGATAGAGCCGCCTGTGCCTTTTAATCGGTGTAAACCAAAGGAAATGGCGAATAGGCTGTCTTGTCTTTAGGTTTCAGGATAAACGACTCTGGGCTACTGAGTTTAGCGACCAAAGCCTTTTTTATTGTTGTAATTATTTTACTTAGTCGTCTGACCCAACTAGTTTTATAGCATGTCTGAATTTAAGACGGTTCGCTGAGTAGTTCACGAAGGTATTGTGAAAGCTCCCAAATGAAGTTTAATCTTGGGATTATTGCAACGATGATTAAAGCGATTATTGGCATGCTATTATGCTTTACGGCTGCTGTATATGCCGAAACCAATCCACCCACCTATGGCCATTCAACGACCATTAATGTTGAAAATCGATGTATCGTACAGTTTATCGATGACCTGCATCATGAGCAAGTACCTGGCCTAGCTAAAGGTGTGGCCAAACGTGTTAATGCTAACGTTCAACATATATATAAACATACCATTAAAGGAATGACGATTAATCGACCATGCCATGCGGTTCAGGCAAAATTGTCAGCGCACGATTTGATCGTAAAAATCACGCCAGATGGTGTCGTTAGTGCTGCCAAGGGAAAGCCAAAGGATAAGTCTAACAGTAAAGGACAAGAGCAGCCCTGGAATGTTGACAGAGTGGGAGGATCTCAAGATGGCACGGGAATGACTGCCTGGGTCATCGATTCGGGTATTGACCTGGACCATCCTGATCTCAATGTTGATTCAGCCCGTGGGTTTACCGTCATTTATGCTGGCAAACGCCTTAGTATGAACGACGCAAATGGACACGGAACTCATGTTGCCGGCACGATAGCAGCGATTAATAATGAACTGAATGTGATTGGGGTTGCCGCAGGCGCGACCGTTGTTCCCGTTCGAGTACTGGATCGGCAAGGCAATGGTACTTGGTCTGGTTTTCTTGCAGGTATTGATCATGTCGCGGCTAATGCTGGTGCTGGCGATTGTGTGAATATGAGTTTAAGTGGCGGCGGTTACAGTTTAGTTGATGATGCTGTAAAAGCGGCCGCCAGTAAAACCGGTGCGTATTTTGTATCTGCAGCAGGGAATCAGAATGTGAGCGCCACGACACGCTCTCCAGCCAGAGCTAATGGTCCGGGTGTTTACACGATTTCTGCCATAGATGCCGACGATAATTTAGCTTCCTGGTCAAACTATGGCAATCCTCCCATTGATTTTTCTGCCCCCGGTGTGAACATTTTATCGCTATATAAAGGCGGTGGTACAGCGACTATGTCGGGCACCTCAATGGCGGCCCCAGCAGCCTGTGCCGTTTTGATGCTAAGCAATGGCAACCCTTCTACCGATGGCGTTTCCGGCAATGATCCTGATGGTAATCCGGATCCGATTATTACGTTGTAAAACGTAGTTAATCGAGAAAGTAATAACTTGCGAATGCAGTAAGGGTTTAAAAAGCCGGGAATGCTCCCGTTTTTTTTATGTTGCGAGTATTCTTAATCATTCTGTTTTTGAAATTTATGAGACAAGTGTTCCATTTGTTACGTTACCTTTCCCGATGTTTTCTTGTTTGATCCTCGACAATGAGTCATTTTTATCATTTCAAAATTTTTAGAGTCGGCCTTACTTAATTGATGATCTTTGTTATATTAAACGATATAAATCATTAACCTATAGGTCATTATGCGCACTTTCTTTAACCGTATTTCGGGCATTGCTTTAAGTGTTGTTTTGAGCTGTTATAGCTTGTCGCTTATGGCGTCAACATCGGGTGTTGATTTGCTTAAAAAAATGGATGAGCTTTATCGGTCTGACACCTCAGTAGCAACCATGAAGATGACCATAGTCACACCCGATTGGCAACGCACATTGGAAATGGATAGTTGGACTCGTGGCATGGACGATACTTTTATTCGAGTTCTGGAGCCCAAAAAAGACCGAGGGGTAACCACGTTAAAAATTGACCAGCAAATGTGGAATTATTTTCCGAAAATTAACAAAGTGATCAAGGTGCCACCGTCGATGATGATGGGTTCATGGATGGGATCCGACTTTACCAATGATGATTTAGTCCGCGAGAGTTCTCTGGTTGACGATTACCATGTCGATAATGAAGACCTTGGTGATAATATTTTACTGACTCTGACACCGAAACAAGAGACAGTGACGGTTTGGGGTAAGATCACGATTTTAGTGAAAAGCGATTCCCTGTTGCCGATTAAGCAAACCTATTTTAATGAAAAGGGCAGTAAAGTTCGGGTGATGACCTTTTCTGATGTGCGCGAGTTTTCAGGAAAAACCATTCCCGCCACTATGACCATGGAACCTCTCAATAAAAAAGGTCACAAAACCATAATTCAATATGAACAGGCAAAATTTGATGTTGAGATCGCAAATAGCGTGTTTACCCAGCGCAATATGAAGAAACGTTTTTAATGTTATTGTTAAAGCTGGCATTTAGAAATATCTTGCGTAATCGCAGACGCAGTTTGCTGACTTTACTGAGTATGAGCGGCGGATATTTTTTGCTGGCAACAATGATTTCTATGTCAGAAGGCAGCTACAGCCATATGATCAACCTGTTTACTCAGGATCATACCGGTCATGTGCAGATACATTACTCCGATTATTTAACCCGCCCATCGTTGAATAAAACCATTAATAATGTTGATGAATTAGTTAACAACATTTCTGGTTATCCTCATGTTAAAAGTGTCACCTCCCGAGTTTATGCGCCATCACTGGCTTATGGTAAAAATAAAACCTTCCCGGCTCAGGTGATTGGCATTGATCCAAAACGAGAAGCCGCCACGACTTTACTTGAGCTGAAAGTAAAACAAGGACAATGGCTCAGCAACGGTATGTCTGAGTCTGGCTATTTTCCGGCATTGATCGGTGTATCTTTGGCAACCAATTTAAATTTGGGTTTAGGCGATGAATTGATTTTGATTTCGCAAGGGATCGACGGCTCCATAGCCAATGATATTTTTATTATTACCGGGATCGTTGGCACGGCGGATTCTTACGAGCGTAACAATGTTTATCTGAGTCTTGGTGCAATAAAACAGTTTTTGGCGATGCATGATCAGGCCCATGAAGTGGTTATCGCGCTTGATCATCAGTCGCGGGCGATGCCATTCGCTGACGCACTTAAATTGCCGCAAAACCTGAATGCCGCACCATGGCAAAAAATCGAAGAAAGTTTTTACAAAAGTATGCAAGTTGATAAAAAGGGCAACTACATAAGCCTTGGGGTGATCATGTTTTTGGTTTCAATTGGCGTTCTTAATACCGTACTGATGGGAACCATGGAACGCACCCGGGAATTTGGCGTTTTAAAAGCTATCGGTACCCGTCCGAAAATGGTATTTATGTTAATTATTATGGAGTCATTTATTCTGGCGTTGGCAAGTTGTATTGTCGGCATGTTGTTGGCGTTCGCGCCGATTTATTATTTGACCTATATTGGCCTGGTGATGCCAGAGCCTATTGATATGGGTGGCGTTGAATTTCAGATAATGCTTGGTGAATTTAGTGCATTTGTATTGCTTGTGCCGGCAATTACTGTCATTGGATCTACCTTGTTGGTGAGCTTATTTCCTGCATTAAAGGCCGCGAAAACCGTACCTGTTTCAGCGATGCAGGCGGCCTGATAGATGGCGATGTTCTCCCAGCGATTAATCACATCATTAGCGTCCCGGAGCATTTTTCGAAATACCCGTCGAACCTTATTAACCATCGCATTGATTGCTTCATGTCTGGCGGCATTAATGTTTACCGACGGCATTGTCCGTGGCTATACGAAATCGATGGTTGATATCAGTACCCAAACGTTTTTAGGCGAGGCGCAGATACACCAACAAGGTTATCGCCGTAATAGTGATGTGGATTTAACCATTAACAATACTCAGCAACTATTGCAGCAACTTAGCCAGGATGCAAAAGTCGACTCGTTTAGTCCAAGGGTTATCTCTGGTGCTATGTTGTCGTCGTCACAAAATGTATCTGGTGGCATGGTATACGGCGTGATTGCAGAGCATGAGGCGAAGGTTTCCAAGTTAAAACAGGCGCTGATTCAAGGCCAGTATCTAAGCGGCAATCCCCAGCAAGTTTTACTGGGGAGTGAATTGGCGGAAATTCTTGACGTGACACTAGGCGATCGCATCGTGATCACATTGTCGCAAGCCTACGACGGCGATTTATCTCAGGAGTTATTTCGAGTGTCTGGGATCATTCGTTTTAATGACCGGGGGATGGATTCCAGTGTCGCATTTATTAACTATGATCAGGCCAAGAGCATTATTAATGTCCGTGGTGCCCATGAAATAGCCATACAGCTGCAAGGCGATGCTATTGTTGATGACAGAAACGACCCGTTTTGGCAAAAATACAACCATAATGACCGCGAGTTGTTGAGTTGGAAAGCGCTGTTCCCGCAAATCAATGGCATGTTAGAGATGTCATCTTATTCAACGCTGATCACCTCTCTCATCATGTATATCCTAGTATCATTAGGTCTGATTAATACCATGTTTATGTCCATCTTTGAGCGTCATAATGAATTTGGCATCTTGCTTGCGATTGGCACTCGGCCAAAACGGTTGTTTGCGCAAATTCTTTGTGAAGGTTTTTTTATCGGCGTTATTGGTATGATTTGCGGGTTATTGCTCGGCTATATTGTCTGCCAGGCCGGAGCCCATTATGGGATTAATTTTGGCGATGCGGTTGAATTGTCTGGGATTACTATCAATGAACCGATTTATCTTATTATCAATTATCTTGAATTTATCAAATTGTCGCTCGCTTTATTGTTGGTGACCATGCTGGCCTGCATTTATCCGGCATTGCATGCATCTAAGTTGAGTCCGTCGTTGGCAATGCGCAAGCCTTTATAGAGATTACTATGACAAGTGTAATAAAAACCATTAACTTAAGCCGTCACTTTGGTCAGGGGGACACTCTGGTTAAGGCTTTGGATGAGGTCAATATCACCATTAAAAAAGGAGAGTTTACCGCCATTATTGGTCCTTCGGGTTCAGGAAAAACCACGCTATTGCAACTTATCGGTGGCCTGGACGAAACGAGCGCTGGCAATGTCATTCTTGATGATAAAAATATTTCCGATATGAGTGGTCAGGAATTATCGGATTTTCGTCGTGATCATATCGGCTTCGTGTTTCAGGCGTATAATCTTATTCCAGTATTATCAGCAAAGGAAAATATTGAATACATCATGTTGCTACAGGGTGTTAGTGCTGATGAGAGGCATCGACGCGTTGAACATATCATGGCGCAGGTTGGTTTAACCGGCTTGGCGTCACGACGACCAACGCAACTTTCCGGTGGTCAGCAGCAACGGGTCGCTATTGCTCGGGCAATGGTGTCTAACCCCAGCATTATTCTCGCTGATGAACCGACTGCGAACTTAGACTCTCGCACCGGCATGGCTTTAATCGATATGATGAAAAAATTAAATGAACAGGAGCAAATGACGTTTGTTTTTTCTACCCATGACCCAAAAATCATGGAAAGTGCGCGGCGAATTATCACCCTTGAAGATGGTCGGGTTGTGGACGATTTTGTTAAATAAACGCCTGATTTTTGCATTACTGATATGCACGATTATCCCGTCATCCTGGGCCAATGAACTGGTCACTTCCGGGTATTTTAAAGGTTATTTGTTGGGCCAGGATGAAATAGATATCCAGGGCAGTCTTGATGACCTTGGTGATGATATACCCGATCACATCAATGGTGGTATCCAATCGCAAAATGCAATGCGATTAATGATCAATTATTTTTCTGGCGACATTAATGTAGAAATGCATTATGAGATACAGCCGATATTTAGCAATTATGACTTCTTAACCGCGAATTCAGGTGTTATCGGTAACACCTTATCCAGTGCGACAAATGTGTATCGATATAAAGATCTGGAAACCAGCATTTTTAAATCGGATACCAGTTTTGTCACATTACAAAACCTGGATAGGTTCAACCTGCAATATACCGCCGAATGGGGGGATACCACGATTGGCCGACAAGTGGTTGCGTTTGGATCCGCCCGATTTATTAATCCAACCGATATTTTTGTACCGTTTGCCATTCAAACCCTGAATCAGGAATATCGGGTTGGCATAGATGCCATTCGCTCGCAAATCAGTTTAGGTGATTTTTCGACGCTCGATTTGGGGCTGGTGGTTGGTGAAGATGGCAAGAAAAATTACAATGCCGTCTTTGCCAGATACCAGCAATCTGTGGCGGCAAATGATATCGAGCTTATCGGTATTTCACTTGCGGATGCATATTTACTTGGCGGCGGCATTGAACGCGCCATTGGCGACTTTGGTGCCTGGCTGGAAACGGCTTACTTGCATGCGCACGGGCGAGAACGTGATGATCAGGCAATGATTGACGATACCACAATCGTTACGAATATCGATACTCCGCTGATGATGCAGTCCAGTACGCTAGCGGAATTTATGCAAAGCTACTGGCGCACATCGGCCGGTATTGACTATGCCATAACCGAGGAGTTTTATGTGGCAGTGGAATATCATTTCAACGGTGCTGGCAGCGACAACCCCGATGACTATTTGTCGTTATCAACAACAGCGCCATATCAACGTGGGGGTGTGTATTTATTTGGTAAACATTACCTAATCCCATCTTTTAATTATCAAATCAATGCGTTGAGCACGTTATCCAGCAGTGCGTTTATCAACCTAAATGATCAATCGACGTTTATTGCCATACACATGGAGCATAGCTGGAGTGATAACCTGTATTCTGACCTTGGTGTTTATCTAGCGTCCGGCCACGGTTTATTGGCGAGTAATTCTGAACTGCAAGTCGGCTCTGAATTTGGTTTTTATCCAGAAACTGTCTATGCGAGCTTACGTTATTATTTTTAAGCGATTAGCAAAGTTTGTGGCAATTGTTTAAGTAAATGTTGTTCGATAAAAACGGTCTGGATTCGCGCATATTCGTTTTTGGGGGCAGGGATACCCATAAGGGCAGCAGTAATCGCCTGGAAATACCGCTTATCTTGTTGGTTAGCAGGGCGATACATGAAGCTAATGGTTTGACTGCGCATTGGTAACTGAGTGATTCTCAATTCGCGCAAATATTCCCTCACGTAACACGGTATGGAAAGCTTTTGTTAATTGATTACGATGGAAGTGATATACAGGTAATTGTAAAGATTGGCGTTAAGAGAAAGATGAAGGTGATGTGACTTGCTTTGGGGAAGTTGTGGTATGGAACACAATTTCCGGCAAAGCGAGGTTACGAACGAAGTCGTGATTAGCTGTTTAGCAACCAGTCGAGAAATTTATGAGTGTCGACAGAGCTGTTGAGTTTTAGCGCTTTAGCGCCGTTGTGGTCAGTAAAAATAACTTTGTTGTTGTTTACCGATACATTTTCTACCGGTGGGGCTACGTGTAATTCTTGCCCGTTATATTGATACGACATAATTGTCCTCTTTTTTATTTATTTTAATATTTATTTCTCTTTAGTTTAGTTTGTTAATTGATAAATGCTTAATTGACTCAATGTTAACTGCGAAATATGACAGTTTTATTGCAGAGCGCATTTAAAACACATTTAGAACAAAATCAGAGTAAATGTTAGGGTAATTGAAAGATCGAACAGTTGGATTCTTGTATAAAGGGGGAGAGGATAATGCGACAAGAAATCAGGGAGTAGGATAAATCAAAAGGCCAGAGCGAACTCTGACCTTAATTCAAGCGACTGAAGAGTATTCAGTCCCGTTACTTAGATAACAGTAACGTTTGCAGCTTGAGGACCTTTTTGGCCTTGCTCTAGGTCAAACTTAACTTTTTGACCTTCTGCTAGAGTTTTAAAACCTTCAGAAGCGATAGCACGAAAATGTACGAATACATCTTTGCCACCGTCGTCCTGAGTGATGAAACCAAAACCTTTATCTTCATTGAACCACTTAACGGTACCAGTAGACATAAATATTCCTTAAAAAATTAAATTGTGTTGCATACGCAACGTGTATTGCCGAGAGGAACTAACTATTGGACGTGGCTATAAAAAACAAAATCTTGCATGGATATCTAGAAGATAAACAAAAATTGGATCAAAGCTTGTAACAAATAACTATAGTACCTTCAGAAGGCGAGAGCATCTTAACACATCTTTTCGGTTTAGGGAAAAAACTTTTACATTCAATACAATTTAATTGAGGATTTTGCATTTTCTCTTTATTAAATGCGGCCTCTGGACAGTCTAGTTGCAGAAAAATTTTGATTTAGTCTCCACTTATATAGAACTATCTCACGATATTGCGTTGCGTCTGGCTGTAACTGTCATGTTAATTGTGTTGCTCTGAGAATGTTATTGCGGTCAATTTTTTATCTCCTCGTACCTGCTTATCGGGGAGATATAGTTCTGGACAGATGATTAAAATTAATGTCAACTAGGTTAAAAAATGACCAGGATGGCTTAGTTTTATGGTTCAGGACGCAAACAGTAAATTATCTACCAAGGAATGCATAGGCTATGCCTGTGGTGATGTCGCCAGTAATTTTTACTGGCGAGTATTCGATGTATTCTTGTTTATCTTTTATACCGATGTATTTGGTCTTCCCGCGGTTGCCGTTGGCACGATGATGTTAGTCACTCGTATTATTGATGCCTTTTCCGATCCCTTAATGGGCGCACTCAGTGACCGTACCCAAACGCGTTATGGAAAATTCCGCCCTTATTTATTGTGGGGGATAATTCCGATGATCGCTGCCGGGGTACTCACGTTTACCGTCCCGGATACAGGAGACTCTGGCAAGTTATTGTGGGCATACGGCACGTATATTTTTATGATGTTGGCGTATACCTTTATTAATGTTCCCTATGGTGCACTTCTCGGCGTCATTACTTCAGACTCTCAACAACGAACCAAACTGACCAGCTTTCGCTTTATCGGTGCGTTTACCGGGGGCTCAGTCGTTGCCTATTTTACCCCTGAATTGGTGAATGTATTAGGTGGTGAAGACGAAAAATTAGGTTGGCAGCTTACGATGTTTGTTTACGGCCTGATCAGTGCGGGTTTGTTTGTGATCAGCTTTTTGAGCACCAAAGAGCGGGTTCAATCGTTGAACTCAGAGCCGGTGTCGGTGAAACAAGATATCCAGGATCTTTTACACAATAAACCCTGGCTTGTATTGTTCTCATTGGCATTGATTATCATGATGACGATCACGCTGCGCGGCAGTTCTGGAACATTTTATTTTAAATATTATGTTGGCCGGGAAGATCTCATCGGACAATTTACTCTGCTTTATATGATTTCTTTAGCCATTGGAGCGGCCATAACTCCATTACTTACTCGCCTTTTAGATAAGCGACAGTTGCTCTTGGTGTTGATGATGCTGGTGGTCGTCTTCTCGACTCTATTTTATTTTGTTCCACGGGAAAACTTGTTACTTATCTTCGGGTTGCAGTTTTTGATCGGGCTTTGCTTAGGGCCGAAATCACCGTTGGTTTTTTCTATGTATGCCGATACCGCGGATTTTTCCGAATGGAAATATGGAAGAAGGGCGACAGCTATGATATTTTCTGCCGCAGCGTTCTCGCAAAAATTAGGCGGCGCACTTGCCGGTGGTGTAATGGGATGGCTTTTAGGCTCTCTCGGCTATCAGGCAAATCAGCAGCAATCGGCAGGTTCGGAACTGGGCATTGTACTTCTTATGAGTCTTTTGCCCGCTGCGTTTGCTTTGCTGTCTGTATTGGTTATCTACTTTTATCCGTTAAATGCCAATACGTTACAATCTATCCAACAGGATTTGACGTTAAAACGAAAGGAACTATTGAACCATGGGTCAAGATGATCACCCTTGCTATCACATCGACAGTGATATGCATCAATTACACTTAACGTCCCCCACACGAATTCCTGGTGCTAGCGGTTATTTATACAATCCAAGTACCATGTTACAAGTTAATTGTCGCGGTTTTGCTAATGCCATTGTTATGCAACCGGAGCCAAGCAGTTATTCCTCGTCTCCGGTATTGGAGGCGACGACATTTATTCAGCCGGAAAAACAGCATTTCGCCCATCACCCAGGGCGATTTTTCTACATTAAAGATGAAACGAGCAACGAAATATTTTCATTGCCTTATGAGCCGGTTCGTCAAAAAAATGTAGAGTTTAAGTTTACCGTAGGCGTGGACTGTATTGAGTGGCAGGTGCAATACATGCAGCTTAATTGTCATTTAAAAGTGACGCTGGACAGTGAACTGGCCGTTGAAGTATGGCAACTTAATATTGAGAATCTTTCGGACAAAGAACGTAAGCTCAGCGTTTATCCGGCATTTAGTATCGGCTATCACTCGTGGATGAATCAATCGGCACATTTTGATGCGGATTTGGACGCGATAATTGCAACGTCGATCCGGCCTTATCAAAAGCTTGCGGATTACGATAAAGTCAAAGCACTTGCTAATACCTGCTTTATGTTTAGCGATCGCCAACCACAGAGTTGGAGCGCCAACCTAAGTGAATTTGAAGGTGAGGGCGGTATCCATAACCCAGACGGTGTAACAAGTGAACACTTGGGCTGTGAGCAGGCACAATACGAAACGCCAATCGCGGTTCAACAACATCAGGTAAACTTAGGGCCGAAGCAACAATATCAGTTGCCAGTCTTGTTTGGTCTTGCCAAAGACAAAGCGCAAGTAAAAGACATCAAACAGTTTTACTTTGCCGATGACTCTAGCCTGGAGAAACTGGTTAGTGTTAATTGCCGATCGGCTCGCATTAAAAATGCGCCAATTCAAATTAGTACAGGTGATAGTGAATTTGATGAGTTTGTTTCGACCTGGCTACCCAAGCAAATGGATTATCATCGACAGCTACAGAGGCTGACCACTGATCCGCAAACGCGTAATTTTCTGCAAGATTTGATTGGGGTCGGTTTCCTCGATCAAAAAACCGTGCGCGACCGTATTTTGTTGGCATTATCTCAACAAACCCGTAATGGCGCTCTGCCGGATGGTATTTTACTCAATGAAAGTGCCGAGCTTAAATACATTAATCAGGTTCCCCATCAAGATATCAATGTCTGGCTACCGATAACATTACAAGCCTATCTGGACGAACATAATGACTACGCCATTCTTGAACATAAAGTGCCATTTGCCGATGGCGAAGAGTCTGTAACGGTTGCCCAGCATTTGCAACGGGCGATGGAATATTTAATCTCGAATCTTGATCAACGTAAATTGTCCTTGATAGGTTTAGGTGATTGGTGCGATCCACTAAATATGGCGGGACCTGAAGGCAAAGGCATCTCTACCTGGCTGAGTCTGGCTACGTCTTGGGCATTGCAAATTACGGCAAAGCTAATCGAAGACTTCGATCCAGAAAAAGCGCACCAGTTCGCCGCCTTATCGGTGACAATTAACGAAGCGGTAAATCAACATTGCTGGGATGGTCAATGGTATAGCCGAGGCATTACTGATGCGGGTAAACCATTTGGCGTTAGTGAGGATGAAGAAGGAAAAATTTTCTTAAATCCACAATCCTGGGCTTGGCTTGCCGGCGCTGTGGATGATAACCAGTTTCGCGACTCTCTAGCGGCCATTGAAGGCCATCTATTAACCCCTTTTGGCACTATGATGCTGGCCCCTGCGTATACGCATATGCGTGAAGACGTTGGGCGTTTGACTCAGAAATTCCCAGGTTGTGCGGAAAATGGTTCGGTATATAACCACGCCAGTATTTTTTATATTTACGGCCTTTATCAACAAAATCAAGGTGATCTGGCATTTAGCGGCTTAAAACAGATGTTGAGTTTGAGTCATGACAATGAAAGTCGTCAGCAACTGGGTAATTTTATTCCGAATTACTATCGAGGCAAGGTTGATAATCTTGAAGCGTATGCAGGACGTTCCAGTCAGTTGATCAATACCGGCACCATCGCCTGGTATTATCGCTGTATTATTGAAGAATTGTTTGGGCTTAAAGGTCATAAAGAAGGGTTACTCGTATCCCCGAAAATACCGACCGATTGGAAATCTGTTTCGGTCATTCGTAGATTCCGTGGTGCGACGATTCGTATTGACTATACGCAGGAGCCGGCGAATAAACCGATGCAATTAATCCTGGATGGCAAAGTTGTAGAAGGCAATATTGTGAAGGGCCTGCAACAGGATACGGAATATCAATTGCAAGTGAAGCTGTATTTACCTGTCCCGGAGCCGGTGGTTAAAATGCCGCTGGATTCAGACAAAAGTGCCGCGAATATAGCCAGCGCCAATGCCACAGAAGAATCCGTGGCGACGGTCCAATCGGCCGATGGCATTGCCAGTACTGATAATACAGTTGCCAGCACAAGTGACAGTGCAATTGATAGCCATGTTGCTTTGGCAACAATGAAACCCCATCAATCAAAAGCAGCGCTTGCCTGGTCTGAAAAGCAATCTAACGCATTAAAAAAATACCCACCATTGGATCCTGAATTACCGAATCTGTTTATTTTGATGGGTGTCAGCGGATCTGGAAAATCGACCCTGGCGGAAGAGTTTTCCGGTCACTATGAATATAAGTATATTGACGCGGATAGCTTCCATACATCTGAAGCGAAGAAAATGATGGCCGAAGCACTGCCATTAACCGATGAAATTCGCAAACCCTGGATTGAATCGATTCAAAGTTATTTGCGCTCACAGGCACGGCGTAAACGTAATTGTGTGTTGGCTTATTCAGGGTTGAGAAAGTTACAACGGCAATCTTTTGAGGAGCTACCCTTTAATGTCAGGGCGGTATTTTTGAAAGTCGACAAAGATGTTCTGCAAAAACGATTGGTACAGCGAAAACAGCATTTTTTCTCAGAGAAACTGCTGATGAGCCAGTTTAAAGATTTTGAAAAAATTAAATCTTCTGAACCTATTGTGATTATTGATGGTAATCAATCCCTGCAGGAAATGGTCGAGCAAATCAGTTTTGTTATGCATAGTGAGGGTGAAGGTTGAGTCAGGTCAATAAAAATTCTAAATCATGGTTAAAAACATTTTGTCTTGGCACATCTTGCTTAGCGTTTGGCGCGTTATTGGCGACTCACAGTGGTTTTGCGCTTGCCAGTGAGCCATCAGACTCGGTTGAAGAACCAGAGCGAGCAACGCTTACGGTGCCAAGAGTAAACAGCAATATTATTATCGATGGTAATAGTAGCGATATCGCCTGGCAACAAGGTAACTGGCAATTGCTTAACCATGTGTGGGTCGGAGAAAAACCGAGTCGGGAAGATTTTTCTGGCCGTTATAAGCTGCTTTGGCAAACCGATGGCTTGTATTTGCTTGTTGAGATTGTGGATGACATTTTATTCGATCAACATCCAAACCCTTTAGATCGATACTGGGATGACGACGCGCTAGAAATTTTTATCGATGAAGATTCGTCTGGTGGTGACCATACGCATAATTTTAATGCCTTTGCTTATCATGTCAGCCTGGATAACCAATCCGCAGATATGGGACCGCGGATAAAAGAAGATGAAAATAATTTTTTGTTATTAAATCATCATGTGCAATCTGTGTGGCAACGCCAGCTCGATGAACCAAATAAAATGATCTGGGAAGCGAAAATTCTGGTGTTTGATGACAGCTATGATTATAAAAATCCCGATAAAAACCAACCTAAGACGTTAACTATCGGCAAAAAGATGGGTTTTATGTTGGCGTACTGTGATAACGATGGTTCTAAACACCGTGAGCACTTTATCGGTTCGCATCCGATTGAACCTGTTGATGGTGATATGAATCAAGGCTTCAAAAATGCCAGTGTGTTTGCGGAAATCACCTTGCTCAAAGGCGATCACGACTAAGTGAAAAAGCGAATGCTTTTTCATGAATAACGCGGGGGTCTGGCACAGGTGGAAGAAATTCGATTTTTTGTTTCTCCACCTTCGAGGTGCCTTTTTATCTCAACTTCACCCTCGAGATGCTATTTATCTCGATTCCACCCAGCAAAATACATGGTTTTTCACCTAAGATGCGGTGCGCTATAGATTTCTTATTGCGATCTTAGTCAACAGCCTTTATAATTTGCCCCAGCTTTGCCGTGAACTGATATCTGACTGTGACTCTAAGCAGATACATTAGTGGTTTACGGGACTGAATTAGTGCGCTAATTCAGTAACACAAAGGGTTCAGTACAAAGCCCCGTGTAAATTGGGGCTTTTTCGTTTTTATTGTTTGCCGGTTTTAATATTCGCGCCTGACCGTGAGGTTAAAGGGCAATATTTACTTAAAAACGATTCAGCTTTTGGTGTTTTTTACTGGGCTTTATGCCCTTTTTTTGTTTTTGGAGAATGTGATTGAGCAATTTTGAACAAAAACTTACTGAAATGTTACGTCCTGCGGTCGAAATGGCCGATATGGAGCTATTAGGTATTGAATACATTAGTGCCGGCAACCATTCAGTATTGCGTTTGTACATCGATCATGAAAATGGCGTCAATGTCGATAATTGTGCCGAAGTAAGCCGTCAGGTGAGTGCAATTTTGGATGTTGAAGATCCCATTAGTACAGAATATAACCTGGAAGTGTCATCTCCGGGAGTTGACCGTCCATTATTTGAAAAAGCCCATTACGAAGAAGTAGTTGGCGAAACTGTTGATGTAAAACTTGGTATGCCATTAAACGGTCGCCGTAAGTTCAAGGGGATCCTTGAGGCGATAGAAAGCGACAACTTAATTGTTGAAGTGGATGGTGAAAGTTATGAGTTGCCGATAGCCAATGTGGCTAAAGCGAACTTAATTGCCAAGTTTTAGTTGTAAATAGAATAAGAGAGGCTAGTTAGGATGAGTAAGGAAATATTACTGGTTGTCGATGCGGTTTCGAATGAAAAAGCTCTGCCGCGTGAAAGTATTTTTAAAGCAATGGAAACTGCTTTGGAAACTGCGACGAAGAAAAAATATGAAGGCGATATTGAAGTTCGTGTAAGCATCGACCGTGAAAGCGGTGAATTCGATACTTTCCGTCGCTGGCTAGTGGTTGAAGATAGCGATGAAGGTTTAGAAAACCCTTACGCTGAAGTTGGTTTAGCAGCCGCTCAAGTTGAAAGAGAAGATATTCAACTGGGCGAATATACTGAAGATCAAATTGAATCGATTAAATTTGACCGCATTACCACTCAAACCGCAAAACAGGTCATCGTACAAAAGGTTCGTGAAGCTGAACGTGCGAAAGTTGTTGATGAATATCAAGACCAGTTAGGTGAGATCATTACCGGTGTCGTGAAAAAAGCGAATCGTGAAAGCGTTATTTTGGATCTTGGCAACAATGCCGAGGCGGTAATCTTCCGTGACGAAATGCTACCTCGCGAAGTATTCCGTCCAGGTGATCGTATTCGTGGTTTGTTATATGAAATCAAACCTGAAGCCCGTGGCGCACAGTTATTTGTCAGTCGTGCTAAGCCGGAAATGCTGATTGAGTTATTCCGTGTTGAAGTACCGGAAATTGGCGAAGAAATGTTGGAAATCAAGGGCGCTGCTCGTGATCCTGGTTCTCGCGCTAAAATCGCGGTGAAATCTAACGACCGACGTATTGACCCTGTCGGCGCTTGTGTTGGTATGCGTGGTTCTCGAGTACAAGCCGTTTCTGGCGAATTAGCCGGTGAACGTGTTGACATCGTTTTATATGATGACAGCGCGGCTCAGTTTGTTATCAATGCGATGGCACCTGCAGAAGTGGCTTCTATTATTGTTGATGAAGATGCCAACTCAATGGATATTGCGGTTGAAGAAGGCAATCTTGCCATGGCAATCGGCAAGAGTGGTCAAAACATTCGTTTAGCGAGTCAGTTAACTGGCTGGGAATTAAACGTAATGACCGTTGAAGATATGAACGCTAAGCATCAGGCGGAAAATGACAAGGTAATTAACTTGTTTACCGAGAAATTAGACATCGATGATGACTTTGCCACTATGCTGGTAGAGGAAGGTTTCTCAACGTTGGAAGAAATTGCTTATGTTCCGGTAAGTGAATTACTGGAAGTTAATGGCTTAGATGAAGATATCGTTGAAGAGTTGCGTGAACGTGCCCAAGGCGCGTTAACCACAGCAGCTTTAGCGAGTGAAGAGAGTCTTGAAGGTGCAGAACCTGCTGAAGACTTATTAAACTTGGAAGGTATGGAACGTCATCTGGCTTTTGTTTTAGCCAGCCGCGGCGTGATCACCCTGGAAGATTTAGCGGAACAGGGTGTGGATGAGATTTCCGATATCGAAGAGCTAAGTGAAGAGAAAGCAGCAGAGTTTATTATGGCTGCACGAAATATTTGTTGGTTCAATGAAGAATAAGAACTGGCAAGGAGAAAAGATTAGATGACAGATGTAACCGTAAATCAACTTGCTACAGATATAGGCACTGATGAAGCTAAATTGCTGAAGCAGTTAGCTGATGCTGGCATTAAAAAAAGCGCCAGTGACAGTGTTACTGAGAAAGAAAAAGAAACCTTGTTAGAACACCTGAAGAAACAACACGGTGACACAACAGGTAACAAGCCATCGCGGATGACGCTTAATCGTAAGACCAAATCGACCATTACCACCGGTTCTGGTAGTAAAGCGAAACAGGTTCAGGTTGAAGTGCGCAAGAAGCGTACTTACGTGAAAGCCAGTGATTTGGAATTGAAAGCTCAGGCAGAAGCGGAAGCGAAAGCCAAAGCGGAAGCGGAAGCACAAGCTAAAGCAGAAGCCGAAGCGAAGGCGAAAGCAGACGCGGAAGCCAGAGCCAAGGCAGAAGCCGAAGCAAAAGCCAAAGCAGAAGCGAAGGCGAAAATCGATGCTGAAACTAAAGCACGTGCGCAAGCGCAAGCTCAGGAAAAAGCCAAAGAGCCTGTCGTAGAAAAGCCAGAGAACGAAGAAGAGAAACGTATTCGTTTAGCGCAAGAAGCCGAAGCGAAAGCCAAAGCCGAAGAAGAAGCGAAAAAATCCGCTGAAGCCGCAGCGAAACTTGCGGAAGAAAATGAAGCTCGCTGGAAAGAGCAAGAAGCTGAGCGTAAGCGTAAAGAACAAGAAGTTGTTCACGTAACGTCATCTGTTTATGCGCAAGAAGCGGAAGATAACGTTGATCGTGAAGACGAAGGTGGCGGTCGCCGTCGTCGTAAGAAGAAGAAAACGAAAGACCAAGGCGCGAAAGGTCGTCAAAGCCGTGGTCGTAAGGGTACGTTAAGTGCACCGACTTCTTTGCAGCATGGTTTCCAAAAACCTGCCAAAGCCGTCGAGCGTGAAATTCGTATCGGTGAAACGATTTCCGTTGCTGAACTTGCCGATAAAATGGCAATTAAAGGCGCCGAAGTTGTTAAAGTAATGTTTAAAATGGGTGCGATGGCAACCATTAACCAGGTCATTGACCAAGAAACTGCACAATTAGTGGTTGAAGAAATGGGCCACAAAGCAACTCTTGTGAAAGAGAATGCGCTTGAAGAGCAGGTTCTTGAAGATCGTGGTGCAGAAGGTGATTCAGTGAGCCGTGCTCCGGTTGTTACCATCATGGGTCACGTTGACCACGGTAAAACCTCATTACTTGATTATATCCGTGAAGCGAAGGTTGCCGCAGGCGAAGCCGGTGGTATTACCCAGCACATTGGTGCGTATCACGTAGAAACGGGTCATGGCATGATCACTTTCTTGGATACTCCAGGTCACGCCGCATTTACATCAATGCGTTCACGTGGTGCAAAAGCAACGGATATCGTCATTATCGTTGTGGCTGCAGATGATGGTGTAATGCCACAGACTGTCGAAGCGATTCAACATGCTCGCGCCGCTGAGGTGCCAATTATTATCGCTGTCAACAAGATGGATAAAGAAACGGCAGATCCGGATCGTGTTAAGAATGAATTGTCTCAACACAACGTAATCCCAGAAGACTGGGGTGGGGATGTTCAGTTCGTTCATGTATCTGCTAAATCTGGTACCGGTATCGACGAATTATTAGATTCTGTATTGTTACAATCGGAAGTTCTAGAGCTAACTGCTGTTGTCGATAAAATGGCAAACGGTGTGGTGATTGAATCGAAACTTGATAAAGGTCGTGGTCCAGTTGCTACGGTTCTGGTTCAGGAAGGTACATTAAAACAAGGTGATATCGTTCTTTGTGGTCTGGAATACGGTCGTGTTCGAGCGATGCGCGATGAACTTGGTCGTGCAATCCAGGAAGCGGGTCCATCAATCCCTGTTGAGATTTTAGGTCTTAGTGGTGTTCCACAGTCAGGTGATGAAGCTACGGTTGTGAAAGATGAACGTAAAGCGCGAGAAGTTGCCTTGTATCGTCAAGGTAAATTCCGTGACGTGAAACTTGCCCGTCAGCAAAAAGCTAAACTTGAAAACATGTTTACAGATATGGCGGAAGGCGATGTCTCTGAAGTAAATATTGTTCTTAAATCTGACGTACAAGGTTCTTTAGAAGCGATTTCCGATTCTCTTGTGAAGCTTTCTACGGATGAAGTGAAAGTTAAGATTGTTGGTTCTGGTGTTGGTGGTATCACCGAAACGGATGCCTCACTCGCCGCCGCATCTAATGCAATTGTTGTTGGTTTCAACGTACGTGCAGATGCTTCAGCCCGTAAAGTGATTGAATCTGAGAACCTTGATTTGCGTTACTATAGCGTCATTTATCAGCTAATCGATGAAGTGAAACAAGCCATGAGTGGTATGTTAGCACCTGAATTTAAACAGGAAATCATCGGTATTGCCGACGTGCGTGATGTCTTCAAATCTCCAAAAATTGGCGCCATTGCCGGTTGTATGGTTACTGAAGGTATCGTTAAACGTAGTGCCCCAATCCGCGTACTTCGCGAGAACGTGGTAATTTACGAAGGTGAACTAGAATCACTACGTCGTTTTAAAGATGACGTGCCAGAAGTTCGCAATGGTACCGAATGTGGTATCGGCGTTAAGAACTATAATGACGTAAAAGTGGGTGACCAAATCGAAGTATTTGAGACGGTTGAAGTTAAGCGTACCTTATAATTCGAACCCTGAAATACGATAAATAAAATGGGGGCCTGGCTCCCATTTTTTGTAGATGAAATTCTCCGCAATTTGGCCGAGTGCCTATGAGTTGCGAAAACCTAATGGAGATTCTCATGGCAAGAGAATATGCCCGTACTGATCGGGTTGGCCAACAGATTCAAAAAGAAGTTGCGATGATTTTGCAACGGGAAATTAAAGACCCACGTTTGTCGATGATGACCGTTTCTGCGGTTGAAGTCACACGCGATCTTGCATACGCAAAAGTCTTTGTCACATTTTTTGATGATGATCAGGAAAAAATTAATGCAGCGTTAAAAGTGCTAGAAGACGCCGCCGGTTATGTTCGTTCATTACTCGCCAAACGTCTGCGCGCTCGTATAATGCCGCACATCCGCTTCGAATATGACAAGTCATTGGTCGAAGGTGTTCGAATGAGCACGTTAGTCGATCAAGCCGTGTCGGAAGACAAGCGTCGCTCCGGTGATAATGGCGACAGCGATGACGAGCAAAGCACAGATAAGCAGGATTAGTTTTCATGGCAAGACGTAGAAAAGGTCGTCAGGTCGATGGTGTGTTGTTACTCGACAAACCTTATGAAATGTCGTCCAACCATGCATTACAAGCGGTAAAACGTATTTATTTTGCCAATAAAGCAGGGCATACCGGGGCGCTTGATCCGCTCGCGACAGGTATGTTGCCGATTTGTTTTGGCGAAGCGACTAAGTTTTCTCAGTTTCTGTTGGATACCGATAAAACATATATCGTAACGGCAAAACTCGGGATCCGTACAACAACTTCGGATGCCGCTGGTGATGTGGTGTCTGAAAAACCGGTTTCGGTAAGCGAAGAGCAATTAGCCGAAGCGTTGGATTTCTTTCGCGGTACGACCAAACAAGTACCTTCGATGTACTCGGCATTAAAGTACAAAGGTCAACCTTTGTATAAATATGCGAGGGAAGGCATCGAAGTCGAACGTGAAGCTCGCGATATTACCGTGTATCGACTGGATATGTTGCGCTTTGAGGACGATGAAGTCGATATGGAAATTCACGTATCTAAAGGTACGTATATCCGCACCATCGTGGATGACTTGGGAGAACGTTTAGGTTGTGGCGCCCATGTCAGTATGTTGCGCCGCGTGTCCGTAGGCCAGTATCCACGAGATAAAATGGTGACGCTGGAAACTTTGGAACAGTTGTTGGCAGATGCCAAAGAAAAGGATATCACCCCTTCGACCGTACTTGAGCCGTTATTGCTACCGATGGACACCGCTGTTAGCGAATTGCCTGAAGCAAGAGTCGATAGCGAAATGGCGGGTTATCTGCGCCATGGTAACCCGGTGCTGGTACCTGGGCTTAGTGAATCCGGTTTAATGAAAATTGTAATTGAAGAAGAAAATCGCTTTATCGGTGTTGGTCTGTTAAACGATGACGGCTTATTAGCGCCGAAACGTTTGGTCGTTGATCACGATACCGAGAGTTAAATCCTCAATAATTACTTGCACTGGCGGTTAATCTTGTTAGAATACCGCCTCTTTTGTCAGTCGGACTGAATTAGTGATCGGTCTGGCTAAGTTTATTTGGAGTTTATTATGTCGCTAACGGCACAACAAAAAGCTGAAATTGTTAAAGAATTTGGTCAATCTGAAGGTGATACTGGTTCACCAGAAGTACAAGTTGCTTTACTTACTACACAAATCAACCACCTTCAAGGTCACTTTAAAGAGCACATCCACGATCACCACTCTCGTCGTGGTCTACTTCGCATGGTTAGCCAGCGTCGTAAGCTTCTTGACTACCTTAAAGGTAAAAACGTAGCTCGTTACAGCGATCTTATCGCTCGTTTAGGCCTACGTCGCTAAGAATAAGTTCTTTGAACTTTACAAAAAGGCCGCATTCGCGGCCTTTTTTGTTTTTTCATAGTCAGTCTTTGGCTCTGTTCGATATGCTCTCTAAAACGGCTCAGCATTAAAATCTTAAAATCCTAACGAGCAAAAACGTTAGCCACACTTATTGCCACCGGTTCCGGTAAAGTTACCCATTACTATCTAACCCTTTGAATATCTTTTTATTTGATCCCTGCCACATTTCTCTGGCCCGATTAATTGCACTTATTAATAACCCATGCAATAGTATATTTTTACCGGTTTTATTGCGTTCTTATTACAGTCGTTATCAAGCAAACGGACATCGTCAGCAGATTATACAAGAGCAGAGCATAAAACCTGTCTCTATACCGTGTGTATAAGCAGTCGAATAAGACGGCGAATAAAAGCTTAACAACAAATTTGAAAATAAAAGCTTAAATTACAATCTAAATTACAATCTAAATAACAAAGGTAAAGTCATGGAAAATCAGAAAAACAATGGTGCCCAGGCGCAGCCGTTACATCAAATTCCTCAAGAAGCATTTGACTGGTATGATGAATATGCACATGGTTTAATTGACCGACGCACATTTTTAACGCGTCTATCTGGCTTGGCTGTCGCTGGTTTAACCCTTAGTGTTCTCACGTCATCGTTATTGCCAAACTACGCGAAAGCAGAGCAAGTATCCTTTAATGATCCAGATATTCACGCAAGTTACGCAAAGTTTCCTTCACCGCAGGGTCACGGTGAAGGGCAGGGCTATTTAGTCACACCGGCAAAACTTGATGCTAAGACGCCGGTTGTTTTGGTTATCCATGAAAATCGTGGTCTTAATCCCTATGTAAAAGATGTCGCACGTCGCCTTGGTAAAGCAGGTTTTATTGCATTAGCGCCGGATGCCCTATATCCCTTAGGTGGATATCCAGGCAATGATGATGAAGGCAGAAGCATGCAGCGCTCAATGGATCGAGCAAAAATTGAACAGGATTTTATTGCGGCTGCGAATTTTCTCAAAAACCACGAATCCGGTAATGGCAAATTAGGTGCCGTAGGCTTTTGTTTTGGCGGTTACATTGTCAATATGTTAGCCGCTACGATGGGAGAGGATTTAAATGCAGGCGTACCTTTTTACGGCACCCCTGCGGCGCGCGAACTTCGTAAAAACATAACGGCGCCGTTGCAAATCCAACTGGCTGAGTTAGATAAGCGCGTCAATGCAAGCTGGCCTGAATACGAAGAAGATCTTAAGCAAGCGGGCGCTGAATACACCATGCATATGTATCAAGGTGCGAATCATGGATTCCATAATGATTCGACGTCCCGCTACGATGAAAAGTCGGCGGAACTTGCCTGGCAAAGAACGGTAGATTTCTTCAAACAGCACTTAACGGCATAAGCTGTTATTTCACGCAAAATCGATTGCATTTAATTAAGCGGTTTCTGGTAAACGGAAGCCGCTTTTTTTAGGGTTTATCATCAGCAACTTCAATTATTTGTCGAATAACTTCGCAGTCAGGTCGTGCATACGGTATTGCCGGTAATTGCTCTGATTAGAATGACGACAAAGCTTCATTTTCTTTTGCTGGCATTCACAATTTAAGTGCGTATAATTACCCTCGAATTAATATATGAAAATACATACCTAATACCAAATGGTATTAAAAGATAAGGAAAAGAAAGTGACTCCGATTACTAAAACATTTGAATTCGGACAGCATAAAGTAACTCTAGAAACTGGAGTTATTGCTCGTCAAGCAACCGCAGCTGTCATGGCAAGCATGGATGATACGAGCGTATTAGTATCAGTTGTTGGTAAAAAAGAAGCCGTACCTGGCCAAGACTTTTTCCCACTAACTGTTAACTATCAAGAGAAAACCTACGCTGCGGGTAAAATCCCAGGCGGTTTCTTCAAGCGTGAAGGTCGTCCTTCGGAAGAAGAAACGTTAACGGCTCGATTAATTGACCGTCCAATCCGTCCTCTATTCCCTGAAGGTTTCACTAACGAAGTTCAGGTAGTTATCACGGTTGTATCTGCAAACCCTGAAATTGCCCCTGACATTATCTCATTGTTAGGTACGTCAGCAGCATTAGCGATTTCTGGTATTCCATTTAGTGGTCCAATTGGTGCGGCTCGTGTTGGTTACATCAACGACAAATACGTATTGAACCCACTTCAGGCTGAGCTTGCAGAAAGTAAACTAGACCTAGTTGTGGCGGGTACTGATTCTGCCGTACTTATGGTTGAGTCAGAAGCTGAAGTCTTATCTGAAGAAGTGATGCTTGGCGCTGTAGTATATGGCCATGAGCAATCTCAAACGGCTATCAATGCAATTAAAGAATTTGCAGCAGAAGTTAATACTCCTTCTTGGAACTGGGCAGCACCAGCGAAAAACGAAGCACTTGTTGCTAAGATTTCTGAACTTGCCAGCAGTGACATTACTGATGCATATCAGATTACTGAGAAAGCTAAGCGTTATGAAGCGATTGGCGAAATCAAAACCAAAGTACTTGCTCAGTTAAATGCGGATTTAGCCGAAGGCGAAGAACTGGACGAAGGTGATGCTAAAGATTTATTGCATGACTTAGAAAAGAAAATTGTTCGTGAGCGTATTACCTCAGGTGCTCCTCGTATCGATGGTCGTGATCCTGAAATGATCCGTGCTCTTGATGTGATGACTGGCGTATTACCACGTACTCACGGCTCTGCTGTGTTTACTCGTGGTGAAACTCAGGCCTTAGTGACTGCGACACTTGGAACGCAACGTGATGCACAACGTATCGAAACCATTCTTGGTGAAAAGACTGACACCTTCATGTTGCACTATAACTTCCCTCCATACTGTGTAGGTGAAACTGGTTTTATCGGCTCTCCTAAGCGTCGTGAAATCGGCCACGGTCGTTTGGCAAAACGCGGTATCTTGGCGGTTATGCCGACTATCGAAGAATTCCCATATTCAGTTCGTGTAGTTTCTGAGATCACAGAATCAAACGGTTCATCATCGATGGCTTCTGTATGTGGTACTTCACTTGCATTGATGGATGCTGGTGTTCCAATTAAAGATTCTGTTGCCGGTATCGCAATGGGCCTTGTTAAAGAAGGTGACAGCCACGTTGTTCTTTCTGATATCTTAGGTGATGAAGATCACTTAGGTGACATGGACTTTAAAGTTGCTGGTACATCAAATGGTATTACTGCATTGCAGATGGATATCAAAATTGAAGGTATCACTCAAGAGATCATGCAAACCGCTCTTAATCAAGCCAAGGGTGCGCGTATTCACATCCTTAGCGTGATGGATGCAGCAATCAATGCTCACCGCGACGATATCTCTGAATTTGCTCCTCGTATTCATACGATGAAGATCAACTCAGATAAAATCCGTGACGTTATCGGTAAAGGTGGCGCGACTATCCGTCAATTGACCGAAGAAACTGGCACCACTATCGAAATTGAAGACGATGGTACGGTTAAGATCGCAGCTACTGACGGCAAGCAAGCTGAAGATGCAATCGCTCGTATTACTGCGTTAACAGCGGAAATCGAAGTCGGTACTATCTACACGGGTAAAGTCGTTCGTATCGTTGATTTCGGTGCATTCGTTAACGTACTTCCAGGTAAAGATGGTCTGGTTCACATTTCACAAATCTCTGAAGAGCGCGTGAATAATGTAACGGATTACTTGAGCGAAGGTCAGGAAGTAACCGTTAAAGTTCTTGAAGTTGACCGCCAGGGTCGTGTTCGTTTGAGCATGAAAGAAGCGGTTGAGAAGTCTGCAGAAGCACCAGCTTCTGAAGAGTAATCAAAAACGATAAATCAAACAATTAATTTTGTTAGAAAAAAGGGAGCTGTTTAGCTCCCTTTTATTTATAATGTAAAGAATGTGTTAAATGGACCAGGTTGGTAAATTTTGAATCTAATTGCGCGTCGTGCAACATCAGTCGCCCTGCTAATTCTACTTGGCTTGTCTCAGGGTTGTTCAACAACCTCAAGTTCTTCCTCTGAAGGGATCTCCAATTTGGTGATCGCTGAGCCGATGGCGATCAACCCGCAAAGTGAGCTGGCATTAGCTCGACTCTCGGAGATTATTCAGCGTGTTGAAGTGACCGAAGAGCAACGAGCGAAACTATTTTATGATCGTGGCGTTATCTTTGATAGCGTTGGTTTGCGCTCATTAGCCAGTTTTGATTTTCAACGAGCATTGCGCTTACAACCGGATTTAGTTGATGCCTACAACTTTATGGGCATTCACCATACCCAGCGTCAAGAATTTAATCTTGCTTATGAAGCCTTCGATTCGGCCATCGAATTAGAGCCGCAACATCAGTATGCGTATTTAAATCGAGGCATTGCCTTATATTATGGCGGTCGAGCGGAAATGGCCGTGGCAGATATTCAAAAATTTCAGCTTCAGGAACAGTTCGACCCTTATCGTATGGCCTGGTTATACTTGGTGGAATATGAAATTGATCCACAGGTAGCTAAACAGAATCTTCAGGCCAATTATGGCAGTCTGCCCCATAACAGTTGGGCGAATAACATCTTGCGACTGTTTCTTGGCGAAATGAGCGAAGGAGAATTCATCGACGAATTGACCATAGGTGTGACTAGCAGTAAAGAGCTAACGGATCGCCTCTGTGAAGGCTATTTTTATCTCGGTAAGTTCAATCAGATAAAGGAATTGCCAGATAATTCGTCTAATTACTTCAAGCTTGCCTTGAGTACGAATGTGTATGAGTTTATTGAACACAGATACGCAAAACTTGAGTTGGAACTGCTAAAGGTAAATGTTGCTCAACCTCTAAATGAAGAGCAACAACCGGTCGTTGAATAGAAATTAATTCGTAACTGTCTGTTCAGCGATATCGTTTCAACGGTGCGATTCAGCGGCGAGATCAGAGATTTTGCATATCAAATTTATGGCCTTGACTGAATCGAAAAATGACGGTGAAAACTTGTTGTATACGCAGTTAAACGGTATTTTAGATAGCGATTTAGCTATGTTATTGAGTCGCCAACGTTGAAAGTTATACCTGTTATTGTATCGACTGCTTTGATCGCCGCTTGTTGTGCGATTATCCTTGCTCTCAATCCTGTCTGGATTAAAACGTCTCTCGACGAAGCGCTATCTCAATATCCAGAGCAAACCTTTATACGTAAACTGGGAGAGCAATTTAACCGTCCGTTGGCGTTCAAGCTCAAACTAAACGACCTTCAGCCAACCGATCCCACGTGGCTACCACTTAGCCGTCGACTGGCACAAAATGATGGTGAAACCGCATTTTCTTTATATCAATATTTTACGCGACAACATCAAAACCATCAGGCTAATGTTTGGTTTGAGCATGCTTTGCAGTTGAACTATCCCAGAGCGATAGAAGCTCAAGTTTTGCGATTCATTAGTCAAAATGATTACCCTAAGGCCAAATCCCTTATTGGCAAACTAGATACGAATTCGGAGACGTTTTTCTCATTACAATTACGGTTAGCGATTGCAGCAGAGCAGGGCGATCTTGTGCGGGATGCTTCGATGAAACTTGCTCAGGAAAATCCTAACCATCGTCTATTGGGTGACGTCAGGCAGTTTGCCATTAATGATTATTGGCAACAAACGAATGCCGTTGGGTTTGCATCCCCGTTTAAACAAAACTGTGCCAATTCCGTGCAATTTTTTGCGGGTTCATTGGCCAATCTCAGGCGGCTAAATTTCCTGTTTCAAAGTATTCAACAAGACCCATTTATCGCACAGGAATTTTGCCTGTACCCGCCAAAATATATTCCCAAATCGGTTTTGGATTGTAATAACCTGACTAGTGCTCGTTTACAATGTAGTCTTAGAGCCATATCGCCATATCGTCAAAAATCCGGTGTGGATTATATTGGGGTGTTATCGGATCATGGACGAGCCAATGTAAACCATGGGGTGTTGTATTTGGATAGGTTTGATGATGTGCATGTTTTCAAGCATGAACTTTTACATTTAATCGGCTTTATCGATGAATATCCATTGCCAAAAAATCATCAGGTGTGTCAGGTTAATGAATTTAGCGCGGTGGCCAACAATATCGTTGTTGATTCCACGCCAAGAAGTGAGTTTGATTCGGACACGCAAGCTCGTCGGCAAGTGCTAGGGAAAATTCCTTGGGGTGTCTTGATTAAGCCAACCACACCGATAACCCAGATGGTAAATGGTAAGAGGGTACTTGGCACGCCGGAAGAATTTCAAGATGAAGTAGGCTTGTTCAACGCACAGACCTGTGATCAACAGGCGCGGGCGAGTTTCAAACCCCAACACACCTGGGGTGCGATGCGTTACAACAGTTTACCGCTTTCTCACGTGTATCAACAAATATATGCCATGAATGCAGGTGAATATGCCATGAAAAAATTCATGGTATCCTCGACACTGCAACCGCCTAAGGCGGCAGACTAGTCGTTAATTACGTACTTTTCACCGACCAAATCGGAGTCAAGTCGTTCAGAAATATCTGTGATGGCTGTCACTGAATCTGTGGCTTTCACATCATTCGCACTAGACTTAATATCTATCAGGCGAACTTTCGCGATTGGCCACATAGTTTTACCACGATGATGAAGTGGTATTAGGTTATCTTTTGATAACCGTTTCCCTGTGTTAGCTTCGTTTGAATCACTGATTTGTTGGGTTTTATTTTGATTGAACCAGGAAAAAATCGTCATTGTTATGTCTCTAACTGATTTACACTATTAGTTATAGACCTGTATCGATTATTTTGCTGGCTAAACTGTAAAAAATCCTGATTTGTCTAACAAAAATTGCCAGTTGTTAGGGTATAATTTCTATCCAGGCAAAAATCGGTACTTAAATACTATCAAGATGACACAATTTTTATTGCCAGAATTTCGATCACAATTCCCCATTCTTCAGCAGGTTATTAATGGCTACCCGTTAATTTATTGCGATAATGCGGCGACCACTCAAAAGCCAATCCCCGTAATACAGGCTGTTGCCAGTCAACTTGAGCATTGCAACGCAAATGTTCATCGTGGCGCCCATCATTTAAGTGCAAACGCCACGACTTTATATGAACAATCGAGAGATAAGGTTGCTGCCTTTATCAATGCTCCTGCCCGTGAGCAGGTTATCTGGACGAAAGGAACAACGGAGTCAATCAATTTATTGGTTGCGACCATTGGAATGCAGCGTATTTCGAAGGGTGATGAAATTGTAATTTCGGTGGCGGAACATCATGCCAATATTGTTCCCTGGCAACAACTTGCCCAGCAATGTGACGCAAAGTTGGTGATCTTGCCCGTTGATGAGTCGGGAAGAATTGATGTCGAAAAGTCGCTTCCATTAGTGACGGAAAAATGTAAATTTTTGAGTATTAATCATGCTTCAAACGTTCTCGGTAAGGTGAACCCGATACAATCCTTATTTTCCAAAGCCAAATCGGTAAATGCGATAACGGTTTTGGATGCTGCACAAACGGTGGCGCATTTGAAAATTGATGTGCAAAGTCTGGATGTCGATTTTGTAGTGTTCTCCGCTCATAAAATGTTTGGTCCCGCCGGCTTAGGTATATTGTATGGGCGTAAAGCATTGCTCGATGCTATGCCTCCTTATCAATTCGGTGGCGAGATGATTAAAAAGGTGAGTTTTGAGTGCACACAATTTAATGAAATTCCTCATAAATTTGAAGCGGGCACCCCGAACCTTACCGCAGTGATTGCGATGGGGGCCTGTATTGATTTCTTATCGAGCGATCAATATCAACAGGCGTTGCAGTATGAACAAGATCTCATCGCTTATGCTTATCAGAAATTGAATCAGGTTAAAGGGTTACGATGGCTGGTAACCAAAAGCCCAGATTTACCCATTTTTAGCTTTACGTTGAGTTCCCTGCATCATCAAGACCTTGCATCGTATCTTGATAGTAAAGGCATTGCCGTGCGCAGTGGTCACCATTGTGCCATGCCATTAATGCAATATCTGCAATTGTCCGGTTGCGTGAGAGTATCCCTCGCGCCTTATAATTCTTACCAAGAAATCGACACCCTAGTGCAATGCATTAACCAGTTTGTTAACGAAGACTTCTCTGCAGCGGCTATTGCTGATGCGCAACAGTCTGAATTAGTGAAGATACCGATGTCGGATTCGACAGAAGAATCTCACGGCGCAATGAACCTTCAGTGGCAACAACTCAGACAAAAATTTTCCCGGGCACAAGGCTGGGATGCAAAACATCGTGAAATTATGTTGTTAGGGAAAGCATTACCAAGAATGGCAAAATCGGAGCGTTCAGATGATATCCTGATCTCAGGGTGTGAAAGTAATGCCTGGTTAAAAATTGACGAAGCAAACGTCGATGGTTTCAGCTTTGTTGCCGACAGCGATGCCAGAGTGATCCGTGGGCTTTTGTTTATCATTCTTATTGCGAGTGAAAACAAGACACCACAACAAATTACCAGACTCGATTTTGAGCCTTTGTTTGCAGAGTTAGGATTGATGCAGCATTTAAGTCCTTCCCGGGGCAATGGTTTGTTGGCAATCGTGAAACGAATTAAAGAACTTGCAGGCTCGCAAGCATAAAGCGTTAACATGAGTGATGGATAAGGATATTTAAAAATGAAAACGATTGGTTTGCTGGGAGGCATGAGTTGGGAGTCGACGCGAAGTTACTATGACAAAATTAATCAATTGGTTAATCAACGTTTAGGAGGCTTTCATAGCGCAAAAATCGTTATGATAAGCGTCGATTTTGCCGAAATTGAAGCGATGCAACAAAAAGGCGATTGGCAAGGTGCCGGCATATTACTTAGCGAATGTGGGCAAAAACTTGAGCAAGCTGGCGCCGATGTTTTATTGATTTGCACTAACACAATGCATTTGGTCGCCGAGCAAGTTCAGCAGGCGGTATCCATCCCACTATTACATATTGGCGATGTCACTGGCGCCTATTTAAATCAATTAGGTCATCAGAAATCCGGATTGCTTGGTACCTGCTTTACCATGGAACAGGATTTTTATAAGCAACGCATTGAGGATAAATATAAGGTTTCAATGTTAACGCCTAATGCCGATGAGCGACAAACCGTCCATAACATTATCTATCAAGAGCTTGTACAAGGACAAATAAAGGATTGCTCGAGAGCGGAATACCTGAAGATTATTGCTAAGCTCGCAGATAATGGTGCGCAATCGGTGGTACTGGGTTGCACTGAAATTGGCTTGCTCGTCAAGCAAAGCGATTCACAACTCCCTTTGCTCGATACAACTGAATTGCATTGTCAGGCAGCGGTGAACTTTGCGCTGTCGATGAGTTAAAGGCAGATAATTGGCACAACATCATGGAGAAGAGTTCGATGGCAAGCATTCAGAAAATAGGTCAAATTGCGATTGCAGTATCCGATATTAAGATGGCCATCGACTTTTACACTAAGGTATTAGAACTTACTTTATTGTTTGAAGCGCCGCCATCGATGGCGTTTGTGCAAGCCGGAGACACTCGATTAATGTTGACGGAACAACAGGGTGAGCAGCGTGACCACCACACTTCGGTAATATATTATCAGGTTGATGATATCGACAATTACGCAAGTGAAATACAGTCCCGCGGTGCCATATTTGAAAGAGCACCACAACTTGCGGCTAAAATGCCGGATCATGAACTTTGGTTGGGATTTTTACGAGATCCGGATGGCAATTTACTATCGATAATGGCGGAAAAACCGCTGCCATAGGCATAGATAAATGCTATACGAACAATGGTTTATTTTATAACCGGTTAATCAAAAGGGGATAGGTATAATGCCTAACAACAGCATCATGGAGCGGGCGTAAAAATATTGGGTTTACGTTTGAAATTCACGATGATAGCCAATTCAATCCCACCGCTAATGCGGGCGTTAAATGATTAAATTAACAAGGAGTGTAATTCGAAAATGAACGCTAAAATATTCACAAAAGTCATTAAACCTAAGCAAGGTTTCTGGCCTAGTTCTACGACAGTAACCGATTGTGGTTTGGAAGCCGAAATTAATCTTTGGTTAGCTTCTAAACCAGATGTAGAGATTAAAAATATTACTCAGTCACAAAGTGGTGGCTCTTGGATGCCAGCAACATTGGTCGTAACTGTTTGGTATCAATAGCCACATAGTAAGAAATTAAACAAGGATAGTTATGTTTAAACCTCGCAGTATTGAAGGCCAGATTGACTGGTTAGACGAAACCAATAGTAAAATCTATACAATTTCTGCTCACAATGACGCTGTCGAGAAATCAAAATATTTGCCACGCCTTAAAGACGTAAAATTAGCTAGAAATATTGATTGGGTGAATACTCCATCATTTGTGATCTTTCATGACGGGGCTAGTTGCGACTATCTGGTGCTAGTCTGGTGGGCGAATGATAATGAACTATTTACATCCGTGTCGGTGAAATCTGAGGGGGTATGGGCCGAGGATCCGAATAAGTATTCGTTTTGCTTGTACGATCTTGAAATAATGTGGGCTGAACGGAATATTTATGTCCAAACAATGGACTGCGAGTTTCCATCACTAAAACTGTACCAAATATCGCGTTAGTGTCCCTATTGCTGGCCATTAAACAGCAACATTGTCTTCCCCCGTTTTCGTGGGCGGCTCCTTATTACTTTGCATAGCGTCAAACGACAGCGACTTCTATACACTCAAGTATTTGTCGACTAGCGGAAACTGCCATTAATACTTTTAAGCACTCGCTGCCCAGGACACAAGGCATCTTCACGCAGTTGATTTAAGGGGGTGTCCGAGGTTTGGTTAACTTCATGATAGGTGTCTATCGCAGGGTTCACATAAAATAAGCCGGTGAGTATCTGTTGTTTCGCTTTATGCGCTTCAATCATATTTACCGCATGCAATTTATCATCACTGCGATAATCCTTTGCGACTTTATATAAGCGGATCAAAGAGCCGTCGTGCAGGCAAATGTCGTGATAATTTCCAGAGGGAAGATCGCAACTAATTTCATCTTTTACCGGAACAAAATCACTAACTGCGCCAGTACTAACATGCTGCTGAACATAATCATAAGAGCGTTTTGAGTTTGCCTGATTGTTAAAGGTTACACAGGGGGAAATAATATCGATAAACGCAAAACCCTGATGACAAATTGCTGCCTTTAAAATGGAAACCAGTTGTTTTCGATCTCCGGAAAAACACCGCGCCACAAAACTCGCACCTAATTGCAATGCCATGACACATAAATCGATTTCATTAAAAGGACTGATTTCGCCTGCTTTGTTTTTCGCACCTTTATCGGATGTTGCGGCAAGTTGGCCTTTGGTGAGTCCATAGACGCCATTATTGGCGACCAGGTACACCATATCTAAGCGACGGCGAATGACATGGGCAAACTGACCAAGTCCTATGGATGCCGTATCGCCATCGCCGGACATGGCCAGATAACATAAATCTTTGTTTGCTAAATTTGCACCGGTTGTGACCGATGGCATACGGCCATGCACGGAATTAAACCCATGGGAGCGGTTTAAGAAATAGTTTGGTGCTTTGGACGAGCAACCAATACCAGACATTTTGGCGATTTTATGGGGCGGAATGGATAATTCCGCACAGGCATGAATGATAGACGCTGAAATAGAATCATGGCCACAGCCGGCACATAAGGTTGATACTACGCCTTCGTAATCCCGGTAGGTCAGGCCGATATCGTTAACCTCTAAATTCGGATGACGAAACTTGGATTTGGCATAACTCATCGCTGACCCCCTTGTCGAATTGGAGCGACTGTTCTGGCATCAGAGATCATCCTAACCACTGACCTTGCGGTAAGAGGCAGCCCGTCATAATTGAGAATGGCGGTAAGTGAGTGTGGTGATAGGTTTAACTCATTGATTAACAGGCTGCGCATCTGCCCATCTCGATTTTGCTCGATAACAAAACAATTGTTGCGTTGTTCAATAAACTTAGGAACTTCTGCACCGAATGGAAATGCACGGATGCGCATGCTATCTACCGTTAAATTCTGCTCTGCGAAAATCGCAGTAACTTCGTCGATGACCTGGGCGCTGGTACCAAAGAAAATTAACGAGATATCGGCAACCTGATGCTGCTGTCGTATCTGAGCTTCCGGGACTAATGCTGCTGCAGTGCGATATTTTCGTGCTAAGCGCTGCATATTGTCGACATAATCTTCGGAACGCTCGGTGTAAACCGCATTGCGGTTTCGGGAGGTGCCTCGGGTAAAAAATGCGCCTTTATTGGGGTGTGTTCCGGCTAGTGTGCGAGGACATATGCCATCCTTGTCAATATCCTGATACCGCCCGTATTGTTCGATCGCGTCCAGTTCGGCTTCGTTCAGCACTTTGCCTAAATCATATTGGCGCTCGTCATCCCATTGAAATGGCTCACATAAATGATCATTCATGCCGAGATCTAAGTCACTCATTAATATCACCGCGGTTTGCAATCGGTCGGCAAGATCAAAGGCAATGGCGGTTAGTTCAAAGCATTCTGTCGGACATTTAGGGAATAGCAGGACGTGTTTGGTATCGCCGTGGGAAGCGTAAGCGCAGGCGATAATATCCGATTGTTGGGTGCGGGTTGGCATCCCCGTTGAAGGGCCTGCCCGTTGAATGTTCATTAATACAACGGGGATCTCAGCAAAATAAGAAAGACCAAGGAATTCCGACATCAAAGACACCCCTGGACCACTGGTTGCGGTAAAACTTCTCGCTCCATTCCAACCGGCACCAATGGCGATACCAATTGCGGCCAATTCATCTTCGGCCTGGACTATGGCGTAATTCTTTTTACCCGTTGCCGGATCAATGCGTAATCGTTGACAATAGCTGGCAAACTTTTCGATAACCGATGTAGACGGCGTAATAGGGTACCAACCTACAACGGTTACGCCCGCGTAGACAGCGCCAAGCGCACAGCCGGTGTTGCCATCAACGAGAATTTGCTCTTTGATCAAGTCGCGGCGCTCAACCCGGGTAGCTAATGGGCAATCAAAATGGGTATGGGCATATTGATAGCCTAATTCTAAAGCAAAAATATTTGGGGTAATGAGTTTTTCTTTGCCCTTGAACTGATCGCTAACCAGGATCTTTAACACTTCGAATTCGATATCTAATAATGCCGCCAGTGCGCCAACATAAATCACGTTTTTAAAGAGTTGTCTGAGTCTGGGATCGTGATACTCCTTTAAACAAATTTCCGCAATCGGGATCCCTAAAGCCGTGGTGTTTTCGGGTATTGATGTCAAGTCTTGCTGTCGACTGTTATCGTACAGCAGGGTTCCACCGGCTTTTAAATCACCAAGATCTCGGGCAAAACTTTGCGAATTCATTGCCACCAGTACATCTGCAGGACCACCGCGGCTGGAGAGAAATCCCTGTTCGTTGACTCTGACTTCATACCAGGTCGGTGAGCCTTGAATATTAGACGGAAAAATATTTTTCGCGCTTACCGGGATCCCCATTCGCATGATGGCTTTGGCGAACATATGATTGGCGCTGGCAGACCCGGTACCATTGGTATTGGCAAAACGAATTACAAAATCATTGGTGAGTTCATTCTTTTTATTGATAGTCATTTGATGGTCGCCTCAATATTACTCAAGATCAGTTTTTGCATATCCCAGGCCCCTGTAGGGCAACGTTCAGCGCACAAACCACAATGCACACAGACGTCTTCATCTTTGACCATGATATGGCCGGTATTGAGTTTGTCAGAGATAAAATAATCCTGTTCAGAATGGGCTTTTTCTACACGAAGCTTACCTTTTAGCAGCGTTTCGGGATCACCCGATTGGGGAATGTCGTCAATAAAATTAATGCAATCTAAGGGGCAAATATCTTCACAGGCGGAGCATTCGATACATTTGGATTCGCTAAACACCGTTTGAATGTCACAGTTTAAACAACGTTGGGCTTCTTTAAGTGCCAATTTCTCATCAAAGCCTAGTTCGACTTCCGTAGCCAGTTCCTGGCTCGCCTGCTGCCAATCAATATGGGGCACATTTCGGCGTTGATGATGTTCAATCTGATTATCATAACGCCATTCATGCATGCCCATTTTCTGACTAATCAAATTAAAATCGCTATCGGGACGGTTTTCAGGATCCTTGCCCTGACAATATAAATCAATGGAAATTGCTGCTTTATGGCCGTGGGCAACGGCAGTGATAATATTTTCTGGGCCGAAGGCGCTGTCGCCACCAAAAAACACTTGGGGCAGGGTGGATTGCAGCGTTGCTTTATTCAGGACTGGTTGCGACCAGTCATTAAATTTTAAACCAATATGCCGTTCAATCCACGGAAAACTGGTATCCTGACCGATTGCCACCAAAACCAGATCGCAGTCGATATCGAGAGTCTCGCCAGTTTTGGTTAAAGTTCGATTGTTGGATTTGTCATAACTGGAGATAACCTTCTCAAAAGAAACCCGCATATGACCGTCTTCGCTACGTTGATATTTGAGAGGGCTATGATCCGCAAGGATCTCGATGGCTTCTGCTATCGCATCTTCTTTTTCCCACGGAGACGCTTTCATCGCTTCAAAGCTGGAACGCACCAAAACCTTTACGTCCGTTGCTCCCAAACGCTTGGCCGTGCGACAGCAATCCATCGCGGTATTGCCTCCGCCAAGCACCACGACCCGTTTTGGGGCTTGGGTTATGTGGCCAAAACTGACACCACTGAGCCAGTCGATACCAATGTTTATGTCGTCTTTGCAATCATCAAAACCTGGCAGGTGCAAATGTCTGCCTTTTGGCGCACCGGTACCGATAAAAATGGCGTGGTAATCCTGACTCAATAGGGATTCAAGGCTTTTGATTGGATGATCAAAGTGGGTATTGACCCCCATATCGAGAATGTAATCCAGCTCTTCATCTAACACTTGGTGGGGTAATCGAAACTGTGGAATTTGGCTGCGCATCATGCCACCGGCCTTACTGTCGCGCTCAAACAGATCAATTTGATAACCTAGCGGCAGCAGATCTCTGGCAACAGTTAAAGACGCGGGGCCCGCACCAATCAGAGCAATGCGTTTACCGTTGGTCTGTTTCGGTGCTTTGGGCAGGCGCTCGCGGATATCCTCTTTATAATCTGCGGTAACACGTTTCAAGCGACAGATAGCAACGGCTTTGTCTTCGACTCGGGTACGACGACATGCCGGCTCACAAGGACGATCGCAGACCCGGCCGAGAATGCCCGGAAATACATTCGATTGCCAGTTCAACATATAGGCATCGCCAAAACGCTTTTGCGTGATCAGACGAATATATTCAGGCACAGGAGTGTGTGCGGGGCAGGCTTGTTGGCAATCAACAACGTTTAAGTAATGTTGGTAGTGATTAACGTCGGTCTTTTTCAAAGTTAACCCTGATCATTATTGTGATCCGATACATTAACTGTACACAATATAATCAGTTGTTTCCTATTTTAACTTTGCGGGGAAAATTTCCCTAAGGTTTGGCTGAACACAAATGTTGACACAATGGCGAGCATTAGACCGGTTGCAAGGGCGCTTGCCTGCATGGGCAGCGCGAGTTGAAAGTCATGCAGTGTGGCTTTGGCAATAGCTGAGTCCATGCCGGTCAGAAAATAATACACCTGATGGACATAATCTCCCTGAGTAAGGTTGGCCAAATGACTGGTAAGTAGCGCGATTCGGTCAATCAGGTTTAGCACTAATTCGGCACTGGCATTGATCCCGGGATCCGCGCTAGCACGATAGGCAGATAGCAATTGCGAGATATCACCTTGATGATATTTATCGGCAATAGACTGAAAGTTTTGCAGTTGCAGGTGAGCTTCATCAAGATGTCCGGCCAGGCGTTGCTGATAGGCATTAATAAATGCCGGTATCTGCATTCCTAGCAAACAGCTAACAGTGAACATGAGTTTGTCGGACAAACTGGCAATGAGGCGATACACTGTAATGACTCTCTTGTTATTTTATTTGTACCTCCATATTACCCGTACCTGAACAGAAATAACAACCGTGTTAATCACGCTTTTTATACAGGTTTGTCATGGCCTAGTGTTATAATCTCGCCTATATCTCTTTAAAACCTTTCCTTATGAACGAAAAACTCATCGTTGAACAATGCCAAAAATGGGTGAACGACCTGGTTGTCGGCCTTAATTTCTGTCCTTTTGCTAAAAAAGAAGTGATTAACAATACTGTACGCTACCAAGTAGGGCAGGATTTAGATGACGAGAAAGCGTTAACTCTGTTAGCGGAAGAATTACAGTATCTTCAAAATCATCCGGACGTGGAAACCACATTAGTGATTTTGGCGGATGGTTACGCCTTTTTTGATGATTATCTGGATTTGTTAGACCTGGCCCAGCAGTGGCTAAAAATGACCAAGCTTGAAGGGGTATTTCAAATCGCCAGTTTTCATCCCGATTATTGTTTTGCTGATACCAGCGCTGAGGATGTATCAAACTATACCAATCGAGCTCCCTGGCCAATTTTGCATATCCTCAGGGAAGAGTCGATGACTCGCGCGGTTAGTGCTCATCCAGATCCAGAAGCCATCCCTGAGCGCAATATTGAATTGTGTGAACAAAAAGGTCGACAATTTTTTATCGACTATTTAGCATCTATTCATCCAAGCAATAAAAACAAACCATAAAACTTGATATGTCTTTATATTGGCAAGAATTTCTCACCATTGCTGTGGTGCATTTTTTAGCGGTCGCAAGCCCAGGGCCAGATTTTGCGATTGTCCTAAAGCAAAGCCTAACCCGTGGCCGTCAGTTTGCCCTATTAACCAGCCTTGGTGTGGGTGCTGGCATTGGTTTGCATGTGACATATTCCTTGTTGGGAATCGGTTTAATTATTGCTTCTAATCCTGAATATATCCGCGGGTTAAGTATTATTGCGGCGGGTTATCTGGCGTATTTGGGGTGGGGCGGTCTGACGGCTAAATCAAGTGATGGTGAATTGGTACAGGTTGATGCGAAAGCGTCCATCGCTCACCAATCAAAATGGCGAGCATTTGCCTTAGGGTTTGTGGTCAATGGATTAAACATAAAAGCAACTTTGTTTTTCGTTGCGTTGTTTTCGGTCGTCGTTTCCGTAACAACTCCTCTTTGGGTACAGGCGTCCTATGGTTTTTATATGATGTTGGCGACGGCTGCCTGGTTTTGCCTTGTGTCCTGGTTGTTTACCATTAAAAAATATCAGCAAAGACTGCAAAACCAACGCTACCTAATTGAACGTGTGATGGGTGTGGTATTGATTCTGCTGGCCCTGCGGATTATCTGGCAGCTGTAATCACTAACATTTGCAATGACCGAACACGATGTTTTGCCTTCCATCACGATGACTTACACGGAAAAACCCTCGATATTACATTTAATTACAAACTTGTCGGGTGGCCTTGAGGTGAGTTTTGCTAAAGTTTGCTGTATAATCGCCAAAAATTTATTCGTAAACAATAAAGCTGAATGAACGAAAAGCGCTATATCCAAATTGGCGGCACCCCGGAAAAAGCCGTTTCTGGCGACTATAAGATTGATGTCGCGGGAATTATCAAAGAAGCTTGGAAGCTCACCCAGGCCAATAGACAAGCCATAATGCTTGCTGTAATGATCATTATGGCGGCAACTATGGTGTTGATGATGGCTTTCGCTGAGACAATGGGCGGCATTGATGCCGTAATGGCCGATCAAAAAATATTCTCAGGTCTGAATATGATTGTCACCACCTTATTGTCTCCCCTTATTGTTGGGCTAGAGATGATGGGGATTTCCTTTGCCATCGGCATGCAAGCAAAGCCTGCAATGATATTCTCCTTCTTACGCAAAAGTGCTTTTATTGCATTAGCCAGCTTAATTGTAATGTGTCTAACGAACTTGGGTTTAATGCTTTTGTTGGTACCTGGCATTTATCTCGCGGTTGCGTTGTCATTCACCGGCCCGTTAGTGGCTGAGAAGAACCTGAGTCCAAATCAAGCAATTATCCTGTCGTTAAAGGCGACTCGTTTTCAATGGCTTAAAATTTTCCAGGTCTATCTTTTTGTGATGGCGATATTTCTGCCTTTGGCATTTATCGTAGTCATTGCGGCTCAAAATTTTGGCGTTATTCCTGCCGCTGTGATTGCGGTATTAGGTCTGAGTTGGATTGCTCCATTCTTTTATTATGTGAAAGGCATTTTGTATCGCCAAATATTTGGTGTTCGTATGCAGGTGCTAGACGATAATGCCGAGGGGACAGGCGAAAGTTTCTTTTCAGCCTGATGAATACTCCTATGAAAAAGCTAAGTTTACTTATAATTGCCAGCGTTGCAGTGTATATGATGGCTCAGCCAGTGTATTTCTGGTCACAACAATCTGCATTAACTGAAACCGGTGCTGACAGTCAAAAGCCAAGCAATGTGCCTGCACAATCGCAAGTAGTTCGTTATCACGATGTGGATATTCCAGATTTTGCCAGCATTGCTGATGTCACGGTACGTAAGCAACAGTTTTTCGATTTCCTACGACCTGCAATTATCGCTGAAAACCAGCGCTTGCTTGCACTTCGCGAAAAAGTGCTCGATAGCCAGAATCAATACCTGCGCAATCAGTCGCTATCTTTGCCGCAAAAAGAGTTTATCGCGGAAATGGTTGAAGCCTATAATCTTCAGACCCGCGGCGATCTGAACGAATTATTTGAGCAATTATTATTGCGCGTTGATCAAATCCCAATGGAACTGGTTATGGTGCAAGCGGCGAACGAATCTGCCTGGGGCAGTTCGAGGTTTGCCCAGCAAGGCTTGAATTTTTTCGGCCTTTGGTGTTTTAAACGCAATTGTGGAATGATCCCAAAAGGCCGGGATCATGGTGCCCGTCATGAAGTGGCGACATTCGACAGTGTTCAGCAAATGTTAAGGTTCTATTTTCACAATCTTAACAGTCATTATGCTTATGATATGTTCCGCTCTATTCGTGGCCAGTTACGCGAAAATGATTTGCCGTTGCAAGCGGATGTGTTGGCAACCGGGTTATTGCCATACTCACAGCGGGGCATCGATTATATCGTTGAGATCCATACCATGTTGCGTCAAAATCAACGGTATTTTAAAGCTTAGAATCTATTTCTGGGCAATCTGGATTTCTCCGTTTAGATTGCTCACTGAGGCACTAAGGTAAAAACTGCAACCGCTATAGTGGCGATAATCCAATGAACACAACATTTAAAATTAACAGGCCTATCTTGTCATGATAAAAAAACTTACCACCTCGCTATTGTTGGCCCTTGCAAGTATTCATGCGCAGGCAGTGGATCTCGAATATAAGGGTTTTTATCAGCGCCTTGAGGTGATAGAAGAAAACGAGTTGGATCAGATAACCATGGGGTTTTATCTGGTTGATTCATATAATCGTGAGCGCTGTGCCATCGAAGACGCATTCTTTTTTGGTCCAGGAATTTCGGAGATGCCTGCTGATACCGGCGATGACGGAAAACTAATCATTCCCTTTGATAAAAAGCTTTATGACAGATTTGCGATTTTACGGGTCAACTTAGAAGATCCTAGACAAAATTGTACGCTGCAAATGCAAATTCAGGTCAAAGATGTCAGCAAAACCGCATTTAGTTTTGCTGAGTTGTCTGCGTATCGTGAACAAATGCAAACCCTAATGGATGAGTTTGGCGGCTTTCTCTGGTTTATGATGCCGGATGTGCAGGGATTAAACTTTAAATTGGTCAACGACAACAGCCTGTCGTATATCGATGAGACGTTGCAAGAGGCACTTAATTGCGAACAACTGCAGTGCACTCTGGCAATCGATGAAGGGCAAACATCGTCAGAAATGGCATTGCAGTTTAGCCAGCCGCCGATTGTCATATCGCCATGGGTTGCAAAAGACTAGATTAATCTTCTTAGGTAATGAAATGCCAGCTAAGACAGAAATCCGTAATGATATTGTCACCATCTGGAATCAGTTTAGCGAGCAATTAAAGCGATTTTTGCATCGCAAAATCTCAGATCCTAATCAGGTTGACGATTTACTCCAGGACATTCTTCTAAAAAGTTATCAGCAAATATCCACTCTTAACGATATATCAAAAATTAAACCCTGGCTGTTTCAAATTGCTAACCACACTATTATTGATTATTACCGTAAACAGGGCAGAGAGAACAAGGTAGTTATCACAGGGATAGACGAAAACCTGCTCGATTCTTTCGCTAATGCTGACTCAAAAACGTTGGAGAGCCCGCTCACAGGCCTTGAAGACTGCCTTGAACCCTTCATCGAAGCCTTACCGCAAGAATCGAGAGATATCCTCACCGCCATCGATTTGCATGGTCAAAGCCAAAAAGATTATGCCGAGCAACATGGCATTGCATATTCCACCTTAAAATCCCGTACCCAGAAAAGCCGTGAATTACTCCGCGGCCTGTTTAACCGCTGTTGCCAGTTTGAGTTAGATGCACAAGGCAATATGATGGAATGGCACGAAAAGCCCAAAGGTTGTGATAAGCCTTGTTGATTAACCCGGTAACGTCGTTAAATTCGATTGCAATTTGACGTTAACTCATTGAAAAGGTTAATGTCTATAAACAAAGTAATACGGCACTTGGAACAGTTCATATAACGAACTTAAACTAAAGGAATAATGAATGAGAAACATTGTATTAGGATTTAGCCTCTTAACTTTATTAATCATTCTGGCGACTACTATAGGACATATCGCAGGGGTCGTAGGGCTAGTAACAGAACAAGCAAGCATTAATGATTTTTATTTTTTTACACCTATTTCTATCGCATTGATAGCATTAAACATTGCAATAGTGCAGGGGTTAAAGAGAAAATTTGGCTGGGCATATTTATTGGCTGGTTTAGAGTTAATAGCCATTTTTGTTGGTGAAGTGGCCACAGTTTTTATACAAGATTCTCGTCCTTTAATTACCCATTTATTCGTTCTGATATTATCAGGTAGTGCAATCATATTACTTTACGTAGATCTTAAAGTTCAAAAAGCTCACCGGTTAAATTAAATATTATGAATAGTAGGAGTTTGGCACGTTTCGTCGGTCGTAGTAACCTTGCAATTTAAATGAATAGCCAGAGGCTGAATGAGCGCTCTACAGTCATTCATCGTTCGCAAAAACGGATATTGCTAACAAGTCACTGTAACCCACAAGTTTGTCGAAACATCAACTAACCCAATGAATTTAAAGAAAATACTTTATATCGCTTGGCTAAATAATATCTGCAAGGTACTGAAATATTAGCGAAGTGGAAATTTTAACCAATTGATATTTAAACTTTTTCTGGTATTTTATTGTGCCTTAATAGGCGTAAATTACTATTCCGTCTACATAGTAAACGCTTATGAGTATTCCTTATGAACATCACTTTCTATCCTGTAAATAGCAATAACGCTAATTATATTGAGGTAATAGACCTTTATAAGGAAGCATTCCCTGAAGCGAGGAAAGTACCTAAATGGTTGCTCAAATATAAGCTAAGAAATGGAAAAATTGGGCTTAGTGCTTTGTATTCTGAAAATGTTTGGATTGGCCTTATTCATATAACCGAATATGAAGATATTGTTTTTATTCAGTCTCTTGCAATTGCAGAGTTTAACCGCTCAAAAGGGTTTGGTAGTCAAGTGCTTGATTCCTTAAAAAGCTTACACTCAGGTAAAAGGATTGTTTTAAATATTGAGGTTATAGAGGATGAAGCAAGTAATTATAAACAACGAGTAAAACGTAAAGCTTTTTATGAAAATAATGGGTTTTTATCTTCCGGCTTCACAGTTAAGGAGCCAGGCGAAAATCTTGAGATGCTAATATTTGGCGGTGCGATTACTAAAATTGAAATAGAATCTATGTATAAAAAACTTTTCGGGAGCATTCTAGGCTTATTTCTAAAACCAGAGGTTACTCAAATCTGATAGGCTTTAGTTCAACATACTCCTAACAAGAGACTATGGCGTTAACACTCCAAATTCATTGTATATTAGCAATTGCTAACGGGAAGCTAGTGACACATAGCCGCGGTTCAGTCTTATAGTGATAGATTCCTTGTAGTGTCAGGGAATGACTCAGGTTTTTTGTTTTTAACTCGAAGCGACGTTTTGTGTCGCGTACCCGAAACAATCTTCGATTGTGTACTCGAAGTGACGATTTCCGTCACGTGCCCGGAGTATCGTTTACGATACGTACTAAGGGAGTTTCAACTCCCGTTGTTGGCACATAGCCGCGGTTCAACCGGGTGACGATAGATTCCCTGTAGTGTCAGGGAATGACTCAGGTTTTTTGTTTTTAACTCGAAGTGACGATTTCCGTCACGTGCCCGGAGTATCGTTTACGATACGTACTAAGGGAGTTTCAACTCCCGTTGTTGGCACATAGCCGCGGTTCAACCGGGTGACGATAGATTCCGTGTCGTGGCAGGGAATGACGCAGGTTTTAAGGCTTTTTCTTAGACCTGAAACCTGCGACCTTCAACCTTGAGGGAATATTAATTCCCGTTATTGGCTATGAGTTCATCCGATAGACGCAACAAACTCATTAAGAGTTAAGTCCTGTTCCTGGCGAGTGCTGCGCCTGGATTATTCAACGATATCCATTTCATCAATCAGGTTGGTCGCACCATCGATATGCTCCATCACCCATAACATGTAGCGAACATCGACATGGATTGAACGGTTCAAAGAAGGATCGTAATCCCAGTCGCCAATGATACTTTCGTAAACACCGTCAAACACTAAACCGACAAATTCGGCTTTGTCATTAAGCGTTGGCGAGCCTGAGTTACCGCCGGTGATATCTAACGTACCTAAATAGTTAACCGGTACAGAACCTAGCTCTGGGCGTGCATAATCGCCGTATTCTTTATTCGCGATTAACGAAAGCTGTTTGTCTGAAGCGTTAAATGGCACTTCGCCAGTGTTTTTCGCCGCTATACCTTCAAGGCGGGTAAACGGTGTTGCCCATAAACCATCCTGAGGTGAATAGCCTTTTACGTTGCCGTAGGTAATACGCAAAGTAGAGTTCGCATCGGCATATACCGGAAGGTTCTTATCTTTGTAATAGGCGATTAGTGCTTCCATGAACTTCGGACGATAGGCTTGAATTTCGCCGTTTAACGCTTCGCTGCTTTGTTCTAACCCCTTGCGATCATTGTAAGTCGCCACCGCCAATTGAATGAACGGGTCTTTGCTGTCAGCAAAATCTTGGGCGGACTTTTCCATCCACATTAGACGTTGCTCTTGTTCAGCTAACGTGCTTTTCGCGTACATTGTATCGAGTTGTTTAGCGATTTTCGCTTCATCGGCACCGTTATCGATACCGAAGAATTTATCCAGGCTCGCTAAACGCTCGCTTGCCGGAAGTTTTGCGTAATCGCTTAATAATGTCGTCATGATCGCTTTATCAATCACTTCATCATAACGACGATTGATGGTTTTCATGCCTTGAACAAAACGATTCTTATCTCGGTTCTGGTAACCGCTTTTGCGAGCCGCATCGTCAAGGTCTTGCTCAATCGACCAGCGATATAAACGATTGGCACTGTTATATAGTGCGCCGTAACGCATGTAACCTAAGATAAGGTCACGAGACTGATGCGTCTGGCTTTGGGTAATGAGTTTGTTTAAGCCGGGAAGAGCATTGCCATATTGAGCTTTACGCTTGCTATCGGCATTAATCCACTGGGTTAAATCCGCTTCCAATGTTTGCTTGCGCTCTAAGGTATCGCCCTTTTGATAACTGCGGATCATACTGCCGTAGTTTTTAGCATAGTTGGCAAGGCTGGCGAGTGTGCTCTCATATTTAATGCGAGCATCGCCACCCGGTTCTGAGTTCGATTTAATCAGATTGATAAGGTCTTCACGCATCGTTTTCGCGTGAGGGTAAGTCCAGGTAAACTGGTTCTCCACTTCGTTGGCAACACGGTAGCGGTTTGTACGTCCAGGGTAACCAAGTACCATGATGTAATCGCCATCTTCTACCGAAGCTTTGTTCACTTTTAAGTAATGCTTTGGCTCGTAGGGTACGTTGTCTTCATGGTAGTCCGCCGGCTGGCCATCTTTACCAACATACGCTCGATAGAATCCATAATCACCGGTATGACGAGGCCACATCCAGTTATCGATATCGCCGCCGTATTTACCCACACTCATCGCTGGGGCATGGACAAGACGAACATCGCGAATGGTCAGCTGTTTGAATAAGAAATATTGCAAGCCGCCATGGAAATTCACGACCCGACAACGATATTTATCGTCGGCTTCACATTCGCTAACCAAGTCTTTACGATTTTGGTCGATAACCTTATAGCGCTCAGCGCCTTCCATACTTTCATTCAGGCCCGCATTAACCCGCTCAGTTACCTCATTGATTTCTTCGGTAACATAAATTCGGCTGCCTGGCGTTGCCTGAAGTTCATCATCGAAGCTTTTGGCCAAAAAGCCATCGCGCAACAGATTGTTTTCTTCCGTAGAGTTGTACTGAATTGAGCCATAGATACAGTGGTGGTTTGTTGCTACAAGACCCTTTTCAGAAACAAATGAGGCAGTGCATCCACCAAGACTGACGATAGCTCCCATTGGAAAGCCAGTGAGGTTGGTAAGATCATTAGGATCTAATTTCAGGCCAGCCTGTTTTAACTGCTGGCTAATTTCAGGTAGCTGATTAGGTTGCCACATTCCTTCATCAGCCTGACTGGCAATGCTTAATAAGGCCAGGCAAGAGGTTAAGAGTTTTTTCATAGTTACTTCCTTAAAATGAAACCTGATAATGCTACAGCAAATGCGATAGGGCGGCATTAGCCATTGATTTATTGCTGCTGAAGATTTGTAACAAACTGTTTGCGCTGACTATAAAACGAGCGAAATGCAGGGGAGAATTTTTTATAAACACAAAAAAGCCAGCGTAGTGCTGGCTTTTTGAAAACTTAAGCTGGAATTAAAGGTGAACCTTTACCATCCAGTTTAATGTTGATTCGTTATCGATACCTGGGATACCGAATTTATTGTGCCAGTATGAGTACTCGATACCTGCTTCAAATTTCTTAGGTACACCGAAGTATTTACCAACATCCATACGCAGTTGTGGGTTAAAATGAAAATCCGCCGCATGGTCGTCAGCCGCCGCAGACCAATCGATATAACCGTCAAGCATGAAATCCGCAGAGCCTATCGAGAAAGGGTAACCCCACACAATCGTTAGCTGCTGGTCATTATCTGTCAATTCATTGTTCGCTTGATAGATATTGGCATTAAAGTAAGCAAAACCCGGAACCGCGAAATCGGCACCAACACCCACCAGATAGTTGTCGAAGCTTTGTGAAAACACACCAGAAACATCTAATGTCGAGTGCTCCCAGGTCGTTGCAATAAATACGTCTTTTACAAAACCGTATTCCAGTTTTGAGTCGCTTAGGTAGCTTAAACTTAAACGAGGCGACAGCTCCGAATAGGTTTCTTTGCTGGCCAGATTATTGATATCGGCTTTGGCATCTAAACGATCAACAAAGAAAAACACATCACCCCAATTATGGCCAGATGCGTGTTCAATTGTGATGACATTGACGTCATCATTTTCGGTGACTTGGTATTGGTTTTGATTTTTTAATAATGAAATGGAGTTGTCACTCCAGAACATTTCAGCATTTACTGAAGTGGTGACAAAAGATGCACTGGCAACCAGGCCAGCAAATACGTGCTTAAGATTTAACATGTGTGCATTCCCAAAATACTACAAAGTTCAGTGACTCCAATGTGGCAGTGAATACTGCATGAACTGAAGCCACCTTAGTGATTTTTAACTAAAGATTGGTGTTAAGCGAAAGCAAATTTCGCGATAAACAGAGCTGACAATAACCATACCGCGGGGCTGATTTCATTCAATCGACCACTAAAAATACGAACTCCGGCATAACTGATAAAACCAAAGGCGATACCGTCGGCAATCGAAAAGGTTAATGGCATGGTAACCACAATAACCGTGACAGGTACCGCGTCCATGAGATCATCCCATTTAACATTGACCAAGCCTGCAACCATTAACACACCGACAAAAAATAGTGGACCTGCGGTTGCGTATGCTGGAACCATTGATGCGAGTGGTGAGAAGAAAAGCGCCAATAGGAATAAAATGGCAACCGTTACTGCTGTAAGGCCTGTGCGACCACCGGCACTGACACCCGCGGTACTTTCAACATAACTTGTGGTTGTTGATGTCCCCAACAAAGAACCTGCGATGGTTGCGCCAGAATCGGCAAATAGTGCCTTTTTAAGGTTTGGCAGGTTACCATCTTTATCTAGAAGCTTACCGCGTTGTGCTACGGCGATTAATGTGCCTGAGGTATCGAATAAATCGACAAATAAGAAGGCAAAGATAACGCTTAACATGCCTACTTCAAAGGCACCAGCAATATCCAGTTCCATAAACGTTGGTGCTAAAGATGGCGGCATGGTCACAATACCGGCATATTCGACAGCTCCAAATATCAGACCAAGGACAGTGATCACCAAAATAGAGATCATTACCGCGCCGTTAATGTTTAAAGAAATCAAACCGACGATTAAGAACAATCCTAAGATTGCCATTAATGGTTCAAAGTCTGTCACGCTGCCTAAGGTAACAAGGGTTGCGTCACTGGCAACAATAATGCCGGCACTTTTCAAAGCGATTAATGCGAGGAATAAACCGATGCCCGCAGCGATACCAAAGCGCAGGGCATGTGGAATGGAATTAATGATCCATTCTCGTACTTTAAATGCACTTAAAGCGGTAAAGATAACACCGGAGATAAATACACCACCTAATGCCACATTCCAGCTATAGCCGAGTTCCATCACGACGGTGAACGTAAAAAAAGCGTTTAATCCCATACCTGGCGCTAGTGCGATAGGGTAGTTGGCATACAGCCCCATAATTAAACAGCCGATGGCGGCAGCAAGACAAGTGGCCACGAATACTGCGCCTTGGTCCATGCCGGTCATCGCCAACATGCTCGGGTTAACGAAGATAATATATGCCATGGTCAAGAAGGTGGTGAACCCGGCAATCACTTCTTGCTTTACACTGGTATTGTGTTGTGAAAGCTTAAAAAGTTTCTCAAACATCGATTGGTCCTTACAAAAAAATTGCGGCATTTTACCCAAAGATGTAGCTAAATTACATCTTTTTACGGAATATTTGCTAAAAACGGCGATTTTCCGTTATTTTATTTCAACGATGTTAATCGACTGTTGAATATTCGCGTTGTGATCTGTTGCTAAATTTTCCGGTGCGATCGGTTCGGGATCAAATGCCAGGTCACCACCGTTAATTACACCCGATTCGAGATCGACATTTTTAAAATCAAACAGTTGTTGGTCGGCCATATGCGAAGGCACAATATTTTGCATTGCGGTAAAGATAGATTCGGCCCGGCCCGGGAAACGTTCATCCCAGTCACGCAACATGGCTTTGATGTTTTGTCGCTGCAGATTTGGCTGACTTCCGCATAAATTACAAGGAATAATTGGGAATTGTTTAAGCTTAGCGTATTGTTTTATTTCTTTCTCTTTTGCATAAGCAAGAGGACGTATCACGACGTGTTCGCCGTTATCGCTAACCAGTTTTGCGGGCATGGTTTTAGTTTTGCCGTTGAAAAACATATTAAGCAATAGGGTTTCGATCATATCATCGCGGTGGTGACCTAATGCGATTTTTGTGGCTCCTAGTGCTATTGCGGCCTTGTACAATATGGCGCGACGTAAACGTGAACAGAGGCTACAGGTGGTTTTTCCTTCAGGAATTTTGTCTTTGACAATCGCGTAGGTGTCTTCTTCGACGATTTGATAGTCAACACCGAGTTGTTGCAGGTATTCCGGTAAAATATGTTCAGGAAAACCCGGTTGCTTCTGATCGAGGTTAACGGCAACAATATCAAACTTGATTGGCGCCGAAGCTTTTAATTTAAGAAGAATATCGAGCATGGTGTAACTGTCTGCACCACCTGACAAGCATACCATCACCTTGTCGCCGTCTTCGATCATCTTGTAATCACTGATCGCCTTGCCAACGTGGTGACGAAATCGCTTTTCCAGCTGTTTTAACTGCTGTTTTTCAAATGCTACTTGTGTGGACATGTAACCAACCCATGCAAAAAAGGGCGTATTATAGCCAAGCCAGGTGCCGGGGCAAACGGTTTCAACGCTTTGCGTCCATTTTTATGGTTATTTGTTACGATTCTTCAATGGGTGAAATGTAACCATCTGGCTTTAATGCGAGTAAATCACAATTTAGTCTGTCAATGACATGCTCGGCGGTATTACCAATAAATACGGCGGATAAACCGGTTCTGCCAATTGTGCCGAGTATAACAAGCTCTGCATCAATATCATTCGCGACTTTTTCAATCACATCCTCCGGCAGACCTTCTTCAACATGTAGGTATTGAGATTCTATTTGGTATTTTTTCGCATGTTCTTCCATCATTTTCTGATGATGCTCACGCATTGTTTTGTTGTATTCACCGGCATCGAATTCAGGGATCTCAATGGCGATATTTACTGGGGTACCAGGATAAGAATTTACCAAATGCACATCGGCAGTGATCAATTTACTCAAGGTAAGAGCCGCGTCGGTGATTGTGTTGTTTAATGCACGATGACTTTCTTCTTCGCTACTGGCATTGACCGCCGCAAGGATATGACCATTTTCAGGCCATTCATGATCTTTAACCAAAAGTAATGGAACTGGACATTTACGAATTAAATGCCAATCTGTTGGCGTAAAAATAACGGACTGTAAAGTAGGGTGCTCGTGGGTACTTTTTACGACAACATCAAACTTGTTTTTAATGACTTCTTCGATAATCACTTCAAATGGACGGTTGTGCCAGACGGCTTTCGTTTCCATGGGATGATCATACTCTTTAACTAAGTCGTCGAGCCAGGATTGACGGTCTTTAACGACCGATTTTCGCATTGCTTCGCGTTCATCACCAGAAAGCATGGTCGTCATTTCATAGGAAAAATCAAAAATCACCAGTAATGCGGTAATTTTGTCACCCGTCTGTTTGGCAATCGTGCATGCTCTTTGCAATGCTTTTTGATCGTCACTATCGGGATCAACGACCACCAGAATATTTCGATACCTTTCCATAGCTCCACCCTTTGTCAGCAATTGAGATTACGTGAATACAGATTGACTGGTTCAATTTGCGTCAGTTCGACTGGTATTAAGCTTAATCCGATATTGACAGGGATACAAATAAAAAGTGAGTTATAGCGGGGGCTTAATCAGTAAGTTGGAGAAGTGCACTATGATCGATAATTGTGACGAATTTTTTATCCAGTGTAATCCACTGGTTTTGCTGAAAGCGACTTAATAACCTGGAAACGGTTTCGACGGTTAACCCAAGGTAGTTACCCAGGTCAGTGCGAGTCATAGGTAATTGGAATTCTTTTGATGATAGTTGTCTTTCTGCTAGTCGGTCACCAAATTTGACTAAAAATCGGGCCAGTTTTTGCGCCGCACTTTCTTGGTTAATGCTTAACAAATGGCGCTGGTTATAGTTAAGCTCAGCGCTCATCAACGACATAATCTGCATTTTTAACCGTGGGATCTGGTTTGATAGCTGGTCGAGAACATCATAAGGGATCTCGCATACCATCGCGGTTTCTAACGCTTGAGTTGTACCTGGGTGCGTTTTATCTGCTAGGGCATCAAAGCCGATGACATCGCCTGGTAAATGAAACCCAGTGACTTGATGTTCCCCTTGGGCGTTTTCGATATAGGATTTAAATGTGCCAGAACGGATTGCATACAAACCACTCAGAGTATCGCCAATTTTAAACAACGTCTGATTTTTTTGGATTGGTTTTTTGCGTTTTATGATTTCATCCAGCAAATTTAATTCACTGTTTGACAAGCTGAATGGCAGACACAGTTCGCTGATTCGGCAATTGGCACAAGAAATATTTGGGGATGTAGACATAAATACAGTGATGGATACGTTAAAACTTTAACGACAAGAGTACTAAAACAGGTTTTTGAGTGCAATATTTAATGAGTAAATTCCGTAGATTAGTAAAAATCCACCGCTGGCTTTTTTGACCCAGTGTTTCCGTAATTGGTCGGTCAACCAACTAAAGCTCACACTTAAGGTAAACAATGCGGGTAATGTTCCTAAACCAAAGGCGAGCATGATGGCGCCGCCTTGTAACGCATCGCCACTAGCCATGCTCCAGGTGAGTGTTGAATAGACCAATCCACAAGGTAACCAACCCCAGATGGCGCCTAACGCCAATGCCTGAGCACTTGACATGACTGGCAAGAATCGTTTCGAAAATGGCTGTATATGCCGCCAAAGGTGTTTACCCATCGCCTCGACCCGATGCAACAGGAACAACCATTGTCCAACATATAAGCCGAGTAAAATTAAAAATACTGCAGCTATCAGCTGTAATACTGCGATCGGTAGGCCAATCGACTTGGCTGCCAATGAACCGGTAAAGCCAGCAATAACACCAGCAATAGTGTAGGAAAATATGCGGCCAAGATTATAAGAAATAATCAGCGTTGCGGGCGGTTTATCTCGACCAATCGACTGAGTTAGCATCGACGTAATGCCGCCGCACATTGCAATACAATGACCAGCACCGGCAAGACCGACAATAAACGCAGAGATGACATCCATTTCCATTGGCAGGCCTTTGACTAGTTATCCGCAGAAGTAGCGTTATCGCTAGCCTTGCTCTTATTTTCGACACCGGAACCAACGTCGACATCGGGATTGGTATTAGTATCGACAGTATCGGTAACAGCATCAGTCATAGCACTAGCATTCACGGCGGCTTTCGATTCTTCCGTTGACTGGGCACGGTTTACCGGCTCGTCGTCGAACAAAATGCTCATTCCTTGTTTTTCTAAATCATCGAATTGCTCAGATTTCACTGCCCAGAAAAACAGATAAATGGCGACCGCTGTAAATAGTATCGCGATAGGAATTAATATGTAAATCACACTCATTTTTTCAAGAGCCTTAAGGAGTTTGTAACCACAATCAGAGAGCTGGCGGACATTCCTAATACAGCAAAATATGGTGTTATATAACCACATACCGCTAAAGGAAGCACGATCGCATTATAGGCCATCGCCCAGATAAAGTTTTGTTTGATAATACCTTGCGTACGCTTCGATGTATCTTTTAAGGATAGCAAGCTGGACAAACGGTTATCCAGTAAAATAACATCGGCTCCGGTTTTGGCGATTTCGGTGCCACTGCCCATCGCGATAGACACATGAGCTCCGGCAAATACTGGCGCGTCATTGACGCCATCACCAACCATAGCAACATTTTTTTGTTGTTCGGTTAACGCTCGTAGGGTTTCCAGCTTTTGTGCTGCGCTCAGGTTACCTTGCACGGCATTAAATTTTCCACCCTGGCTAGCCATGTGTTTGGCAAAACGCTCAACACCGGCTAAGTTATCTCCACTGAGTAATTGGGTGTCAGCGGACTGGTTAAGTTGTGCAAGTACCGATGGAGCATCTTCACGAATGTCGTCATCGAGAAAAAACTCCGCAATTAGCTGATCATCAAAGGCCAGAATGCAATTACTTTGTATTGACGAAGCATCCGCTTCTGCACGGTCGGTGTGACCGATACATTGCTTGACCCAACTGGCTTTGCCAATCAATACATTCTTTCCTTGATACAAACCTTTAACACCACAACTAGTATAGGTTTGGGCATTGGTGATGTTGATGTCGTGGCGTCTGTATGGTGCAAAGGCATCCGCAATAGGGTGCTGAGAATTGATTTCTAAAGCACTCGCCAATGCCAATACCTGTTCTTTATTAAGCTCACAAGGATATAGTTTGACATCATTTAATGAAAACTTGCCATGGGTCAGGGTACCGGTTTTATCAAACGCATAGGTATCAACCTGATTCATCGTTTCGATAACGTGGGCGCTTTTAACCATAATACCATGACGGTTTAAGCGAATAGTACCGCAGGTCAATGCGGTTGGTGTCGCCAGTGACAACGCACAGGGACAGGTTGCCACTAATACTGAAATAGTGACCCAAAATGCATGGCTGGCGTCTTCCTGCGCCCAATAAAACCAAGTGAAAACCGCGGTAATTAGAATGATCGCCACAAAATACTGGGCTATTTTATCCGAAAGTTTTGCAATCGCTGGTTTGTGGTTTTGGGCTTTCTCGCTAATGCGAATAATATTGGTAAGAAAATTGTCGGCGTTAGTCGCGTTAATTTTAATTTGTAAATTACCATCGGTATTGACGGTTCCTGCGAACACTTGATCGCCCATTGTTTTGCTTACCGGCGCCGACTCACCAGTTAACATGGCTTCATTAATGCTGGTTTCCCCTTGCATAATGACACCATCTCCGGGAATGGTTTCTCCCGGTTTTACTAGACACATATCGCCAATATTCAGATGTTTGGCACTGACGATCGTTTCTTTGTCACCCTCTATTAACGTTGCCGACAAAGGCATTAGTTTTAACAGGTTGGCTGACACTTCCGCAGCACGCGCCCGAGCTCTGAACTCCATAAACTTTCCAATCAATAGCAAAAAGGTAAACATAGCAACAGATTCGAAATAGACTTCCCCTTGCTGGTAGAAGGTCGCCCAGCAACTGGCCATAAATGCCAGACTTATCGCAATGGCAACCGGAACATCCATCGTTAACCGGCGGCCCTTGAGCGCGTTTATGGCACCGAGATAGAACGGAAAGGCACCGTAGGTGACGATCGGCAAGGTGAGAACCAGACTTGTGGCACGCAAATACATTAAATTGTGTTCACTTAAATCACTAAACGCACCAAAATACAAACCAAAGGCGATCATCATAACCTGCATGGTCAGAATGCCGCTGATGCCAAGCCGTCGAATAAAGGCTTTGCTTTGTTGGTTGTTTTTTATTTCCGTGGCGTTAGCTTTAAATGGTAAGGCTGAATAGCCGATCCGGGCAATCGCGGTAATGATGTCGCTGAGCTTAACTTGCTCTTTATCCCAGGCGATCGTTGCACGTTGCGTTGTCGCATTGACTTGAGCTTTGATAATTCCGGTTTGTGGGGACAGTTGCTTTTCTATCAACCAGGCACAAGCCGCACAGCTCATACCCTCGATAGACAAAATGGTTTCCTGGTGGCCATCGGTTTCAAAAGTAAACTCGGATTGCAGCTGTTGATCATCAACAAATTGACTGACCTGCAACTGTTGTGGGATATCGGCGTTTGCCTTATTGCCTTTTTCGGTTCTGAAACGGTAATAATCGTCGAGGTTGTTGTCAACAATTGCCTCTGCAACCGCCTGACAACCGATGCAGCACATGGGCTCAGATTTACCATGTATGGTGACGTTAAGACTCAACCCCGGTGGTATTACTTCACCGCAATGAAAACAATCCATGTTGATCATCAATATTGTAATTCAAAAGGCCTGAAGTCAGATTGAGGTAACGCCACTGTGGTTTGCAGCTTCCAGCGCTTATCAAAAGGTAAAACCTGAATACGCCATTTACCATCAATGGATTGCTCAAACGTTTGTCGATACCAACCATTCCCATCGGCGGTCAGTACCAGATTAAAATCTCGTGCCGCGAGAGTAGGGTGATAGAAACTGACGTTAAGCAACGCAAAGCTGGATTCATTTCCGGTCGGTTTTAAAATGATCTCAGTATCCGATACTTTCATATCGAAAGTTACGCCGAGTTTTTCTGCTTCCTTTATTTTAGAAATTTCCAGATTAATGCTTTTACCTTTTTTGTAATAGTCATCAACGACAACGGTATCAGCATTCGTATTGGCGATGATAAATGTGGTAATACCGGCAATGACGGCACTAAGCGGGAGGAAGAAAACGAAATAAGCCCAGGGCTCTTTGTACCAGCGGGTTGTCATAAAAAAACCTATTGTTGAGTGAAAAAGGTCAGTGGATTACGGAATGTGCAATTTTAACGCTTTTCGCTGTGAAGTTAAATAAGCATAGATATCGGGTTGATAACTGAATGAGGTTAAAGAAACCTATGCTGATTTAACCTGTTAAGGCGGGACCTGGTTTCAGACAAAAATAAACCCTGTACAATAATTTTGTACAGGGTTTATCGGGGTCTGGATTATTCGCTTTCTGTATTTTCAGCAGACAAGCTATAAACGTAGGCACTGACTACGCGGATTTTATCTTCGCCAAGAAAATCTTTCCAGGCAGGCATCACACCAGCGCGACCATTACGGATACTTGCTTCAACGGCTCGAGGTGAACCACCATATAGCCAGATATCGTCGTTTAGTCGAGGAGCGCCTAAAGCAATACCCATTGCCTGGCTACCTTCACCATCAGCACCGTGACATGCTACGCACATGGCAAACTTCTCTTTACCTGCATCGGCTAATTCTGAATCCACTTCCATACCACTCATGCTACGAACATAGGCGGCAACTTCTTTCACCCCTTGCTCGCCACCAAGCATGGTATTCCAGGCAATCATACCTTGGGCCTTACGACCATGAAGTAAGGTTTCCTCGATGGCTTCAGGCGAACCGCCATATAACCAATCACCGTCCGTCAGGTCAGGGAAGCCAGTGGTGCCTTTTCCGTCAGAGCCGTGACACTGAGCACAGTTTTGTAAAAACAAACGCTGACCAATACGCAGGGCTTCTTCGTTTTTCACCAATTCGCTATAGTCTTGCTTGGCAAGGCCTTCAAAAATTGGTCCAAAACGTTCTTGAGCAGAATCAATTTCGCGGTCATATTGCACCAATAATCCCGCTTCTTTTGCGGCTTGGCTTTGTGCTTTAGAATCCGCCAGGCTGGTAATCCCTTGGTTCGAGCTTTTCCATCCAAACAAGCCTTTAAAATTTCCAAGACCTGGATACAGGGCTAAGTATATAAAGCCCCATATAATCGTTACCAGAAAGAAAGTACTCCACCATTTTGGAAGAGGATTGTTTAATTCCTCGATGCCATCGAATTCGTGGCCCATGGATTCACCTTCTTCCACCCCAGTGAAATTTGTTAACGTCCATCGGAGCAGAAGATAGCATCCGATTAACGTGCCTAGGGTAAGAACTGTGATCCATATACTCCAGAAGCTAGACATTCTTATTAGTCTCCTGTTTTTCTTTGTTCACGTTATCATCTTCGTCGAAGATAGAATTGGCAGCTTCATCGAATGAAGTCTTACGTTTTCTGCTAAAAGCCCATACTACTATAATAATAAATAGTACAAAGATAATAACAGTAAATATGCCTCTTAAAGTGCCGTAATCCATAATTACTTCAACGCGTGACCTAGTGATTGTAAGTAAGCGATAAGGGCGTCCATTTCCGTCAGACCATCCTTACCAGTAATGCTTTTTGTGGTGGAAAATTCCGCACCAGCATTGGCGATATCTTCATCGGAATAAAGAGGGATTGGATTTCCTTCTTCATCCTTATGACTACGATTTTTTGTCAACTTATTAAACAGCTGCATCTTCCGAGCGGAAAGCTCATTGGAGATTTCTGTTTCAGCCAGCCATTTATAAGAAGGCATATTCGACTCTGGAACCACGGAACGAGGATCCATTAAGTGCGCATAATGCCAGTCATCGGAGTAACGTTGACCTACGCGGGCCAAATCTGGACCGGTACGTTTAGAACCCCACAAAAATGGGTGTTCCCAAACGGATTCACCAGCAACACTATAGTGACCGTAACGCTCGGTTTCGGCACGAAGTGGGCGAATCATTTGCGAATGGCAGTTATTACAACCTTCACGAATATAAATATCACGACCTTCCATTTCCAGAGCAGTATACGGACGCAAGCTATCTACAGGCTGCGTCGTTTCCTTTTGGAAAAACAATGGCGTGATTTCAACCAGACCACCAATACTGATGGCCAGAATGGTTACAATAAAAAACCAACCGACGTGTTGTTCTACTTTTTCATGTCTATTCATCGTTTCCGTCCTTAAGCCGTAACAGCTTCGCGCTGCGAGCCTTCTTCTTTTGAACCTATGGTTTTAAACATGTTGTAGGCCATTAGTAAGAAACCAACGACGACGAAACAACCGCCAATAAAACGCATAGTGTAGAATGGATATGAAGCTTGTAAGCTTTCAACGAAGCTGTAGGTTAAGGTACCGTCGGTATTCACCGCACGCCACATCAAACCCTGCATCACACCGGAAATCCACATTGCTACGATGTAAAGAACAATACCTGTTGTGTGCAACCAGAAATGTACATTGATCAGTTTGATCGAGTGCATTTTAGGCTTGTTAAATACAGTTGGAATCAAATAGTACATTGAACCAATCGAGATCATCGCTACCCAACCTAGGGCACCAGAGTGAACGTGACCAACAGTCCAGTCCGTATAATGAGACAGAGCATTTACGGATTTGATAGCCATCATTGGACCTTCGAAGGTCGACATGCCATAGAAAGAAAGAGATACAATCAAGAAGCGCAAGATTGGATCTGAACGCAGTTTGTCCCAGGCACCTGACAGGGTCATGATACCGTTAATCATACCACCCCAAGAGGGTAAGAACAGAACAATGGACATTACCATACCAACAGACTGAGTCCAGTCAGGTAATGCGGTGTAGTGTAAGTGGTGAGGACCTGCCCAGATGTATAATGACACTAACGCCCAGAAATGAACGATAGATAAACGATATGAGTAAACAGGGCGCTCAGCTTGTTTCGGTACGAAATAATACATCATACCAAGGAAACCAGCGGTTAATAAGAAACCTACGGCATTATGGCCGTACCACCACTGCATCATGGCATCAATTGCGCCAGGATAAATGGAATAGGATTTAGTCAGGGTTAGAGGCATCGCCATAGAATTACCTATATGCAATACCGCAACCGTTAATATGAAACCACCGAAAAACCAGTTCGCAACATAGATATGTGACGTATTTCGTTTCACCAAAGTACCGAAGAAGACGATGGCATAGGACACCCAGACCAGCGCGATAAGAATATCGATTGGCCATTCCAGCTCAGCATATTCTTTTGAAGACGTCAGGCCCATCGGCAGAGTGACTGCAGCAGCAACGATGATTGCCTGCCAGCCCCAAAACGTAAATGGTACGAGAGCACCACCAAATAAGGTGGTTTTACAGGTGCGCTGAACGACATAGTAGGATGTAGCAAACAGGGCGCTGGTACCAAAGGCAAAAATTACCGCATTGGTGTGCAGAGGACGGAGACGAGAGTATGTAAGCCAGGGCGTATCAAAGTTAAGAGCTGGCCAGATTAACTGGGCAGCGATTAACACACCGACAAATGTGCCAACAATACCCCAAATTACAGTCATTACAGTAAATTGACGTACAACTTTGTAGTTGTAATCCATTTCTGTCGTAGTGCTTTGACTCATATTAAAGGTTCCACATTTATAATTATAAAGTTGATGTGAGTATTTTCTGTTTAAAATTGCTCCGATCGGCGCAAACCGATCGATAAAAATTTGCTTCTATAGTTATAGTTCAAAACTACAACAATATATAGACAGTCCATTTTTCGGAGGAATGATAATCTCTGAACACTCAGATGTCACCAGTTGAGTTGTAAAAAACTGACCTAGATCAAAATTTTTATCAAATTACTGGGTTTTTCTATATAAAAGTCGGATAATTTGCCTCAAATAGCAAAGTAAAAGTGAATAAATGCGGGTTTTTTACACAGTCATTATTATCGCAATCGCGAGCATAATAATATCGTTCAACATGCACGAGACAGAAAGCGTTGATCTTGGTGCAAGTGGTGTTCCTTTGTGTGATTTTCGAATGGAACCATGCCGTTATAACGCAGAGTGGGGCTCCGCTATACTTAGTTCATCGGTTCAGACCATCACCCCTGAAGACGTGTTCAATCTTAATTTACAGTTTAGTGATGCTAAAAACACCGAGATTAAAAGTGCATTTTTGCAGGGTCGAGATATGTACATGGGTAAGATCCCACTTTTCTTCAATTCCAAGCAATCGTATTTTACCACCGAAGTGTTAATTGGTGCTTGCACAGAATCGCAAATGGTTTGGCGGATGACGGTAATTGTCAATGTTAATCAAGAAGTTAAAACCTTACATTTTGACTTTGTCAGCTATCAGTAGCGCCAAGCCGTCAATTAGAGTAAATCGGATACAAGCCAGATAGCGACTGCAAACATTAATAATGCAGAAATACGGTTTACTCGTTTTACGTTGCGTCCATTTGCTAACAACATTCCCAGAGTCTTGCCGCCGGTCGCATAAATCATCATGCATATAAACTCAGAACATAGGATGATTGCCACTAACGTTAATAGTTGCAGATAAAATGACTGCTCCGGGCTGATAAATGGCGGTAGCAGGGAAATCATAAATGCCCAGCCTTTAGGGTTCGCTATGGCCGTTATAAACCCCTGACTAAACAAGGTGAAGCGAGAAGTGTCTGTCTTGCGCTCTAGAGCCAGAGAAATCGCCATACTGCCTTTTGAACGCCACATTTGGATAGCGATGTATGTTAAATAGGCACCACCGATCAGTTTCAATCCGGTAAATAATAACGGAAATTTCAACATGATGGCTGCGACACCCAGAACTGCGGCAATGGCAACAATGGCCACACCAAGAAGTTCGCCCAGCATCATGTACATGGTACGACGGACACCTACGCTCATGCCTAATGTAAGCGCGAGCGTCATACACATACCCGGTGTAATACTGACCAGGAAAAAGGTCGGAATAAAAAGAAAAAGAAGAGACGAATCCATTATGGGTGACTTGAATGTTTTTTGTGACGCTATTGTAATGAAATAGCGCCGAAAGGCATAGTGTTAAACTATTTTACGGGTTGCAAATTCTATTAAGGTGAATTGTGCAGATTTTTCAGATTGGAAATAGAGAACACAATTTCTCCATTTTTTCGGGATTTGCCATTCACTATTTCCATCAATGTCAATTAGGCGTCGAGTGTTATCGCAGCGAATATCGAGACTTTCCAGTTTGCCTTCAAGATTCGTTATCGCGAAATGGTTTCTGGCAAGGTGGTGTTGCCAGATCCCCAGTTTATTCGTCTTTCCATCAATAACTAAATCAATGTCCGATTCTATATACTGATTTAATTGTTCCCTTGAAGACAAAAGGCGCGTTTGTTCAATGGTTTTACTATTTTCTGCCTCGATATGATTTAACAAGGACAGCGCTTCTGCAAGTTTATGATCTTCTGCCAGCAATTTTACTTTTTCCATCGCAAGTTCAGCCCATAGGTCTGGAAAAGTAACAATTATTGACACCAGCTCTATGTTTTTTAAGGTAGATAAATAAAGGTCGCTATCATCGATATGAGATGCATAATTTAGTGTGTAAACATCAGCAAAGTCTTTTTCACCGTACTTGCGAAAATTCAAGTCGTTAATTTGTTCGTATATCTCGTCCATACCATCTCGGTCATGAGCCTCAATGAACTCTAATCCTTGCATATAAAATTCGTATACTTTTTCTCGAATTTTTTTGTCGCGATCGAACTTAAACGTTAATCGCTGGTTGTGGATGTTAGATTGTACTGGTTGCTTAAATTCTAATGCGGGTTTGTATTTCCAACGGTTGATAGCTTTGATCGCCTCAGTAACAAACTGAGCGCCACCACTATCATTGGTAACCAGCACATTACTGATTGAACCGTCCTTTTCGACAGAAAAAGTCAGATCAACCCAGCCTTCTTTTTTCTTTCGCGCATAGTAAATAGGGTAGATTGGACCTACTTTGGCATGAGGCATTGCAGGTTGAAAATCCTGATCTGAATCCGTTTCTCGTTGCACTTCTTCGGTTATTTTAGGAATGGTTATTTCAGGAAGCGGAAGCTTGATCTCGGCAGTGACTATTGCTGGTAGCATTGTCACGCTTAACAGAAAATATCTAAGTATCAATTGCATTGGTTTTTTCTTATTGTTCTTTATAGTGTGTCCTGTATGTTTCCACAGATTGCCTAATTTTACGTAGTGCAGGCTTATGTTATTCCGTGGTTTCTTCCATTACAGGTTTTGGATTAGCGCTTAGGTATTCAACCAGTTCAAACTCGTTTGTTTATCCACATTAACGTATAGTTTACAGTTTTTCCAGCTTACAGGAATCTTCTATTGGCTGGCGTCTTTAGAGGTAAATAGCTCTCTGTTAATTTCACAGCGAACATCAACAGATTCTAATCTGCCGTTTATTTGGGACAGAAAAAAACTCTTTCGTATGAGCTATCCATTGTTTGTTGCAGGCTCATATTGCATTCTTTACATCTCTTTAAAGCAATTTCGATTACACCTCAGAGCAGGGAATGTTAATAGCGGCTAGGAAATAGCGATAAATGGAAAGCAAAAAGCCCGCACAAAGCGGGCTTTTCTAAAGTGGCTCCCCTGGTCTGATTTGAACAGACGACACATGGATTAACAGTCCACCGCTCTAACCAACTGAGCTACAGGGGAATTACAAATTGTACATAGTAGGCAGGCTACTATTGAAAGTGGCTCCCCTGGTCTGATTTGAACAGACGACACATGGATTAACAGTCCACCGCTCTAACCAACTGAGCTACAGGGGAATAATACTTTTTTAATCAACCGCTTAACTAAGAGCCATTGATGTTTAAATTTGGCTCCCCTGGTCTGATTTGAACAGACGACACATGGATTAACAGTCCACCGCTCTAACCAACTGAGCTACAGGGGAATAAAAATGTTCGCTTCTCGCTAACGGGGCGGAATATTATCTATCTGGAACTGTACTGTCAACAGGAAAAATAAGAATAAATTTAAATGTTGTTTCGATTGCTGATTTTGCGAACAAATTGAATTGGAAATAATCAAACCAAGCCATCTTTTAAGTCAGCAGTCCGGCAATGGATAATAATGGATTGCTTATTGTTCGGTTTACAGGCGGTTTATTCGCCGCTCATAAATGTCGCTAGCAACAAAGCAGTCTATCTTTTACAATACGCTCCTTTCATTTCTTTATAAACCCAGCATTTAATGACATCAGCTAAAAGCAAGAAAAAGCAGGATCTGCTCAACGAGCCGGTTAGTGGAACGCTAAAAAATATGACCATACCTATGATTTTGGGCATGGTTTTATTGATGACATTTAATCTGGTTGATACATTTTTTGTCAGTTTGCTCGGCACCCAGCCTTTGGCAGCGATCAGTTTTACCTTTCCCATTACATTTACAGTCATTAGCCTGGCGATAGGTCTGGGCATTGGCACGTCCGCGGTTATCGCGAAAACTTTAGGAAAGGGCGATGTAGAATCGGCACGTGATAGTGCGACCGTTGCGATGTTAATGACCGCGATTATTGTCGGCTTCGTTTCGATGGCCGGATTGGTGTTCTCCGAACAGATTTTTTCCTTATTGGGCGCAAAACCTTCAATGATGCCAATGATCCATGATTATATGGACTTATGGTTTCTTGGCAGCATAGGCCTTATCGGGCCGATGACTGGGAACGCCATTTTACGAGCGGCTGGTGATACGGTAACCCCAAGTTATGTGATGGGGGCCGCGGGTTTAATTAATGCAGTGCTCGATCCACTCTTTATTTTTGGCTGGGGACCGGTTCCGGCGATGGGCATTAAAGGTGCGGCCATTGCCACATTGATATCCTGGGCATTTGGGATGATTATCATTCTTTATATACTAGGTGTTCGCCGACAAATGATTCATTTGAAAATGCCCCATAAAGACGTTTTAAAGCGTTGTACTCGGGAAATTTTGCATATCGGGTTACCTGCGGCGGGTGCGAATATGCTGACACCAATTGCGGCAGCTGTTATGACGGCAATTGTCGCATCCTATGGTGAAACTGCTGTAGCGGCCTTTGGGGTTGGCTCAAGAATTGAATCCATTGCCTGCCTGGTTGTGCTGGCCTTATCTATGACTTTACCGCCGTTTATTAGTCAGAATCTCGGAGCCGGTAAAATGGCGCGCGTTGAACAGGCATTTAAAATTACGACAAAATTTGTCTTGGTATGGCAAGTGGGTATTTATTTATTAATGGTTCTGTTGGCTCCCTGGATTGCATCGGTTTTCGCCAAAGAGCAAAACGTTGCTGATATCATCAAGCTGTTTATCTACATATTACCCCTTGGCTACGGGCTCCAGGGTATCATTATTTTAACCAATTCATCGTTTAATGCACTCCATAAACCGATTGCTGCACTGGTGCTAAGCATCATTCGCTTGTTTGTGTTTTACGTGCCACTTGCTTATCTTGGTAGCAAATTATTTGAATTAAACGGTCTTTTTATTGGCGCTTTGCTTGGAAATTTATTGATGGCTATCGTGTCTTATCATTTATTTACCCGACAATTTGCGCAACCCGAGTGTCTGGTAGAGACAAAGTCTTCCTGAGTAGAGCATGAGCAAAGATTTAAAAATAGTTTCTAATTACACCCCAAGTGGTGATCAACCCACGGCCATAGCGAAGTTACTCGATGGTATTGACGCGGGTTTAGCCCACCAAACCTTACTAGGGGTTACCGGCTCCGGTAAAACATTTACCGTGGCGAATGTGATTGAAAAACAAAATCGTCCAACAATGATTCTGGCGCCAAATAAAACATTGGCGGCTCAGCTTTATGGCGAGATGAAGGAGTTCTTCCCAAATAATGCGGTTGAATATTTTGTGTCATATTACGACTACTACCAACCGGAAGCTTACGTTCCGACCACGGACACATTTATTGAAAAAGATGCATCCATAAACGACCATATCGAACAGATGCGTTTATCGGCAACGAAAGCTTTAATGGAACGTCGAGATGTGATCATTATCGCGTCAGTTTCAGCTATCTATGGTTTGGGTGATCCCGATTCTTATTTGAAAATGATGTTGCACTTACGTCAGGGTGACATTATTAATCAGCGCGATATTTTGCGACGTTTGGCTGAATTACAATACACCCGCAATGATGTCGCGTTTCAACGGGCAACCTACCGGGTCCGCGGCGACGTTATCGATATCTTCCCTGCAGAATCGGATCGTATCGCGTTGCGTGTTGAACTGTTTGATGAAGAAGTAGAGCGAATTAGTCAATTTGACCCTTTAACTGGCCAGGTTGAACGAATATTACCGCGTGTCACCATCTACCCGAAAACGCACTACGCGACACCACGGGATCGGATCCTCGGTGCGATTGAAAAAATTAAAGTCGAATTAAAAGAACGCGCTGAGCAACTAAAATCCAACAATCGCCTGGTGGAAGAGCAACGCATTGTCCAGCGGACCCAGTTCGATATTGAAATGATGACTGAGATTGGTTATTGCTCAGGCATTGAAAACTACTCGCGATATCTGTCTGGACGAGGTCCGGGTGAAGCACCACCAACGTTGTTTGACTATTTGCCCGATGATGGTTTGTTAATCATTGATGAGTCCCACGTTACGGTGCCACAGCTCGGTGCTATGTATAAAGGTGACCGATCGCGGAAACAAAACCTGGTGGAATATGGTTTTCGATTACCATCGGCCTTAGATAACCGACCGATGAAATTTGAGGAATTCTCGGCACTTGCTCCCCAGACCATTTATGTGTCGGCAACGCCGTCACAATATGAATTGGACCAATCCGGTGGCGATGTTGCAGAGCAGGTTGTTCGACCAACGGGTCTTTTAGATCCGCAAATTGAAGTGCGACCGGTAGATACTCAGGTAGATGATTTACTGTCTGAAATCCACAAGCGGGTCGCTGTAAATGAGCGAGTGTTGGCAACGACGCTGACCAAACGTATGGCCGAAGATTTAACCGATTACCTCACAGAGCATGGCGTAAAAACCCGATATTTGCATTCCGATGTGGATACCGTTGAGCGGATGGAAATCATTCGAGATTTACGACTTGGTAGATTTGATGTTTTGGTCGGTATTAACTTGCTTCGAGAAGGGCTGGATATGCCAGAGGTTTCTTTAGTGGCGATTTTGGATGCCGATAAAGAAGGCTTCTTGCGGTCTGAACGCTCATTGATCCAGACGATTGGTCGTGCGGCGCGAAATTTGAATGGGCGGGCGATACTGTATGGGGATCGCATTACGGGCTCAATGAAACGTGCCATCGATGAAACGGATCGACGTCGAGAGAAACAACAAGTCTACAACGAAGAAAATAATATTACGCCTAAGGGATTAGTAAAGCGTATTTCCGATGTTATGGGTGTGGATTCTGGTGTGGAAAGCGGAAAAAGGAATATCGGCGAACCGAAGGAACAAACTCCTATTTTATCAACGTCTGAGATTGACGCTAAGGTGTCTGAACTTGAAAATGAAATGTTTGATCATGCTCGTAATCTGGAATTTGAAAAAGCCGCTGCGGTGCGCGACGAAATCGCCAAACTGAGAGAAATGCAGCTACGCAGTTAGCTCATTTGGTTGATACGGTTAGTGATAGTGTGAATGGCGGACGCAGTAAAGTTTAAACCCAAGCATCAGTAGGCGACAAGGCCCGATACAAGCAAACTGGATTCAAAATAGGCATCATTGAGTTTGAGATTTCCTGGTAAGAGTATTGTTGGTATTAAACCCGTGTTGTGTAATAACTGATGATTTCAGCAATATCGTCGGTACTGCAACGTGGCAACTTGGCAATGTCTTCGATAATTTTATCCTGAATATCCACCGGGAATAACATTAATTGTTCAAGGTACAAGTGTGCCTTAAGTTCATCTTTTTCTGTAATTAAATTTGCCAAATGTTCTGCGTGATGGCGCCAAACTGAACCCATAACAACCTCGCAAGAAACCCCATACATCTCTTAATTTTAGGTTAAAAAATAATTCAGTGTAGTTTTTTAAAAATAGTTTCACGTCAATAAATATGGGCGTTACCGAGTATTTTGATTAAGTCATTTATTTAAATCATATTTTCTTTGAAGCTAAAAAAATAAAGCGAGGCGTTTTATTTTTCTTTAAGGTTAAATTTTCCGTGTGTACTCCTGCGAATACGCTTTTTAATCCTGCATTTATTCCCTTATGGAATCTTATGTTGGCAAGCATATAACATCTCGGTATGCTAATTTCAGATAAACAAGGAGTCGACAATGACAATAATAAAACAACAACCTTATGCAAGTATTCTATGTGCGAGTTTTCTCACGCTAAGCTTCGCCTCACCGATAGCGATGGCGAGCGAAAAAGTTATCGAAAAGGCTATCGAGCAAGAAATTGAGATCATCAAAGAAGATGGCGATGATGCGAACGTTACGGTTTCTGAAAATGGAACAACCCATACTGTGTCATTGAGCGAAGCCGCGTTAAAAGACAAGAAAGCCCTAAAAAGAGAGTTGGCGAGTCTGCCTGAAGAGACCCAAAAAATTGTCATGGATGCGTTAAGCAATGTCTCTATGAGCAAGGGTGATAAAGGAGAAATGCAGGTATTGCAATGGAAAGAGAAGGGCGGTGAAGAAGTTGAGATTATTTCACACGGCAAAACGAAGGCGAAAGGCAAGGTGATTGTCGTCGAAACCGAAAGTGACTCTGATACCGACGATCATGAGGTTAAAATTATTAAAAAAATTGTGCACTCGAGTGATGACGGTGAACATCCGGTGTTCATTAGTGCTAATAGTGAAGGTGGGACGGCTAAAGCCATCGTACACTTGTTGGAAAGAGCGGATCTTAGCAAGCAAGAAGTGGCTCAGATACAACAAGCATTAGACGCCAAAAAACGCTAAGTTATTGGCCTGGTACTTCATTTTAATTAAAAACAGATCCCCACGTTCGTGGGGATGACATCATAAATAACATGAATTCGCGAAATGACGTGGATTCGTAGAATGATAATCGAAGCAAGCAAGTTGACGCAGTTTGTCATCGTAACCGCTACACCAATAATCTGGTTAATCCCTGAGACTTCAAGAAATCTATCACCTTTTTAAAACCGAAGGCGTGACAAGGTTGTTATTCGTACGCTAGCGGGTCTGTTATCTGGTTTTTCTCAAACGCTTCCAACCGTTCCTGACATGCACCACACTTACCACATGCCTTTTCCCGACCGTTGTAACAGGTCCAGGTTTTCGAATAATCGAGACCCATGGTTAATCCATCCGTTAATATTTCGATCTTCGAAACGGTAAGATACGGCGAATAGATCTCGACGGCTTCGTAGTTAGCAATTTTGCACACATCGTTCATCTTCATTACAAACTCTGGGCGACAATCCGGATAAATGGCGTGATCACCGGAGTGGGCTCCATAATAAACCTGACCTGCGCCTTTGGATACGGCATAACCTACGGCTAAAGAGAGTAGAATCATATTACGGTTAGGAACTACCGTGGATTTCATGCTTTCTTCGGCGTAGTGACCTTCTGGGATGTCAATTTCATCGGTTAAAGATGAGCCAGTAAGCAATTGGTTGATGCTGGTAATATCAATGATTTTATGTTCGATTTTCAGCTCACGACACACTTTTGCGGCATATTCCAACTCTTTGACATGGCGTTGACCATAGTCGAAAGAAAGGGCGAATACTTCTTTGTTGTCTTTCACGGCACGGTTGAGAACGGTAAAAGAATCCATACCGCCGGAGTAAATTACCACAACTTTTTCTGTCATATTTTCAGCCATTTATTGATTTGCTTAGTTATATTACCCAGTGGTTTATGTCACCGTGCTTTGCCATTTTAGTAAGGCACTTATGTGATCAGGCTGGTATAATATCGGATGCTACTAATTTTACTTGATATTCTTGTATCGCAAAAGAAGATTTATGATGAGCCAATATAAAATTAATGAAATGTTCGAGACGATTCAGGGCGAAGGGTCTTTTACCGGACAACCGTCTATTTTTATTCGTTTGCAAGGATGCCCCGTCGGTTGCTCGTGGTGCGATACCAAACATACCTGGGAAATCGATCCGGAAAGAGAAGTCAGTGCGCCCGTTATGTTGAGTAAAAACGCAGAAACCGATGAATGGGCGGAGTTTAGTATTGCCGATTTATTGCAAACCATTGCGGAGAATGGCTGGCAGGCTAAGCATATCGTGTTAACCGGTGGCGAACCCTGTATGGTAGATTTGGAACCATTGTGTCGAGTGTTTGAAGAAAGTGGCTTTTCGATACAGGTAGAAACATCCGGGACGTTTGAAGTGCTGGTTAGTCCAAAATGTTGGGTGACCGTATCGCCGAAAGTTAATATGCGCGGCGGTTATAAAGTACTTGGTTCTGCAATGCAGCGCGCCAATGAAATTAAGCACCCGGTAGCGACGGAACAGCATGTAGACGATTTAAAAGCGTTATTGGTGGAGCATCAGGTCACAGATACTCCGGTGTATCTGCAACCGATAAGCCAGAAAGAGCGCGCCACGCAACTTGCCATCGACACTTGCATTGCCAATAACTGGCGTCTGTCGATTCAAGTCCATAAATATATCGGTATTGAGTAGCGCCCGGTTTCCTTTTCTTTTTCAAGCAATATCCCTCTATCCGTCTATCGGCTCAGTATTGTTGATTTAAACATTACTGAGCTGTTGAGCACGACCTACCGATAATCCTTACCTGTTTGCACTCTGACCTAATTGTAAATTTGGGCTAAGCTCAAAGAAAGCCGCAGCAAGAGGGTTTAGTTTTGAACGACGCTTTGTTTCAACCTATCAAACTTGGACCTTACCAACTTAAAAACCGCATTGTTATGCCGCCCATGACGCGTTCGCGTGCCTCGCAACCGGGCGATATCCCCAATCAGATGATGGCAACTTACTATCAACAACGTTCATCTGCAGGGCTTATCGTGAGTGAAGGAACACAAATTTCGCCGATGGGCAAAGGCTACGCATTTACCCCTGGGATCTTTAGTGACGCGCAGATACGGGGTTGGAAGCTAGTGACAGAAGCTGTCCATGCTAAAGGCGGTATTATGTTTGCTCAGCTATGGCACGTTGGCAGAGTGTCCCATCCTGATAACCTTGCTGGCGAGCAACCGATATCTTCATCGACATTAACAGCAGAAAACGTCAAGGTGTATGTCGATAACGGTGAACAACAGCCTGGTTTTGTGGACGTCGTTGAACCACGTTCAATGACAGTGGATGATATCGAACTGGTGATACAAGAGTTTCATCAGGCAGCATTAAATGCCATGGAGGCCGGATTTGACGGGGTCGAGCTGCATGCCGCTAACGGTTATTTGCTTAATCAATTTATCGATTCAGAATCGAATCAACGGGTGGATGAATACGGTGGTAATCTGGAAAACCGGTTGCGGTTGTTGGATCGTGTTGTCGAAACCTTAGTGGATGCGGTTGGCGCGGGCAAAGTCGGCGTGCGACTGGCACCGTTAACGTCTTTAAACGGCACGGTTGATGCAAATCCTCAGCAAACCTATGTAGCAGCTGCTGAATTACTTGAGCGTCATAACATCGCGTATATGCATATCGCGGAAGTGGATTGGGAAGATGCACCCGAGACACCGGAGATTTTTAAGCGTGCTTTGCGCAAGGCGTTTTCCAGGGTGATAATTTATGCTGGCCGCTACGATGGGGAAAAGGGGAGTGCAGCAATCAATAACGGGCTCGCCGATATGATTGGATTTGGCAGGCCATTTGTGGCAAATCCTGATTTACCTGAGCGTATTAAGCATGGCTACCCATTAGCGGTGCATAACCCCGATACCTTGTTTGGCGGCAACGAGACTGGGCTGACCGACTATCCTGTTTATCAACAATGATCAGGTTCTGGTCGCATGCTTTTAAACCTTTTAACCGATACAGCAGTCTGAACATCATCACTTATACTTAATGGCAGAGTTATTTTTGAATATGACAACTACAATTTTTCGGGAGAACTACATGAAACACCGTCTATGGATTTTGGTATCCGCACTGTTCGCGTTAAGCCCGCTGGCGTATGGCTCTGAGATAGACAAGGAAACCAAGCAGGAAATACAGCACCTTCTTGATTACGTTGGAGAAAGTGGTTGTAAATATGAGCGTAATGGTGATTTTCATCAAGGTGAAGAAGCGGTAGAGCACATTCAAAAAAAATACGATTATTTCGTTGATGACATTGAAACGACCGAAGATTTTATCGCTAAGAGCGCGACTCAGAGTCTTATCTCGAAAAAGAAATATATGATCCACTGCCCGCAGCAGGATGCGGTTCCTTCTGGCGACTGGTTACTGGAGGAGCTAGATCGCTATCGCGAACAACAGTCTAGCCAGACACAATAACGGCAGTTGAGACTCGCTAAGTACTTATTGCACTGACGCTAAGTTTTTAATACCCCCATCTCAGTACTGAAGAGCTATGCAGGCATCTTGTTAAGGTCGTCTGCGCTGTTAAATGGTAGACCGAAGCTGCGAATTGACAGAAACGGTCTATGGTGAAAAAACTTCAGAGACTAAGCGTTCAGAAAAACTTGTTAACTGCTCATTTTATTATTTCGATTGCTTGATACTTTGAGTTGTTCAGTAACAAAATCTGGACGACTCAAATTGCCCATAATGTGATACAAGAAAAATACGAAAACAGCAATTCCTGCGGAAAATAAGAATAGCCAGGTGCCACTATACAAATCGAGAATAATTCCCCCACCAATCGGTGCCAGTGCAAAGCCTAAATCATAGAATGCTGTTGCGCCAAAGTAGGCGCCTCTTAATTTTTCAGGTGCGATACGATCAACGTGGACATTCATAGTTGGAAACAAAACTGCTTCAGCCAGGCTCATAATTATTACTGCTCCGATCCATCCCATGAAAAAATGTAACGGATTAAACGCAAACCAAATTTGCGACAGTATCAGCATTACCAGTCCCAATCTGATACGAACTAACAGAGGGCGAGATGCCATCAATTTCAATAACACAAATTGACAAGAAACTATCACTAGGGCATTAGCAAAGATCATAGACGATATAAGCTCAAGCAAATTTGGTACTTGCTCGCGGGTCAAATATTGAATCAAAGAGCTGTCCATTTGTCCGTAAATAAACAGACAGAGTACGTTGGCCAATATCAGACACTGCAATAATTTGTCTTTGATCAGTATCTCTAATGTTTGCCTTAAGCCTGTATGCTTTGTTCCCGGTCCCATTTTACTGGCATCATGCTCGATGGTGTTATTAGCGCTAGTTTGGCTTTTTTCCTGATGCCTAAAACCAACAAATAATAAAGCCAATAAAATCGCAAACGCAAAGACGGTAATATAAAAGCTAGACTGCTCACCTGTTAACCCTAACAATACTCCAAGCATCGGTCCTATTGCACATCCCACGTTTACTGCAAAATACAACGACTGCATTGCGAGTTCTCGTGACTCCGCTTGCGGTATAATGTCCCCTATTAATGCTGAAGTAAGAGGTCGCCACAAAGAGGTTGCGATAGAACAAAGGGTTATTACCAGGGTAAAAGTCACCACAGAGTCAGCTTCGGCAAGCAAACTAAATGAAATGATATAAAGGATCCCTGTAGCGAACATCATTGGTTTGCGACCAAATTTGTCCGACAAGGTACTGCCAACAAAGCTGACAAAAACCGAAATTATTGCTGCGAGTGATAAAATAGACCCTACTTCAGTTGCACTTAACGCAAACTTTTCATATAGGATTACGGCAAGGAATGGCCACACCATGTAGAAGCTGCCACGAGTTATAAAAGATCCGAATAGTAAAATCCACATAAGAGGTGGAAACTGTTTAAGTCTGGAAAACGAGATGTCACTTTTCATTATTGTATTCTTATCTATCTGAGAAAAGCAGAAGACTAAGACCTCGAGTTAAGTTGAGGTCAATGCATATTTTGCGGAAATATAAAAATGAAGTATTTTACATAGAAGTTGACGTTTGCAAAACTAACTTTATATAAGTTGTGAACTGCATGAATAAACATTGCCATTTTCTACCTAAACGTAGTACAGATTGATATCAATACATAAATTTAAAGCAGCCCCAGATTATTAATAACTAATATCTCGTTTAAACGGTGGTAACGAATCCAGTAGTTCCTTGCCATAACGCTTACTCACCAGACGTCTGTCGAGGATATAGACGCTGCCAGTATCTTTTTCATTGCGAAGCAAACGGCCACAGGCCTGAATGAGCTTCTTCGAAGCTTCTGGCACCGTTAACATCATAAATGGATTACCGCCTTTGAGTTTGACGTACTCGGACTGCGCTTGATCGACTGGTGATGTAGGCACCGAAAAGGGGAGTTTGGTTATGATCAGGTTGGTTAGGTATTTGCCTGGTAAATCGAGCCCTTCAGAAAAACTCTGACTACCAAACACAACACTGGTTTTATCCTGGTCGCAGCGTTTTTTGTGGGTTTCGATAATTTTCTGCCGCGAATCTTCCCCTTGCATCAAAATCTCTATCTTGGATTTCTCTCGCAGAGCTTCCGCCACTTTTTGCATTTGCCAATAAGAGGAGAATAACACCAGGTTTGCTTCATTGTCCTTGAGTAAATCTGGGATGATTTTTATTAATTCATCGGTAAAGGCGTCACTGTTGGTCGGTTCGGTTTTCATCGCCGGAATGTGCAACACCGCATTGTTTTGGTAATCAAACGGTGAGCCAATGCGCTGATATTGGGTACCGTCATTGTTCCCCAAGCCAACCTGACGACGAAAATGATCAAAGGAATTGAGAGCACAGATTGTTGCTGAGCAGAGCACCGCACCTTCACATTTACTCCACAGGTTGTCTTCCAACATAAAACCAACTTCGATAGGCGATGCACAAACCATAACATCATCGCGATTACCATCGCTTTGTTCAAGCCAGCGGGCAAGCGGTGCGCCTTTTTCTGAGTCGGTTTTGGCATACATTGCCCAGATTTTCTCGAGATTTTCCAGGCGTTGCATAATAAAGCCACTTTCCGATAACGGACCTTCAGCCAGATACATCTGAATGGCGCCATCCTTTACCTCTTCCATTAACAAGTTATAAAGCTTGGTGATTTCTGCCAGAGCCTTTTTGCTTGCTGAGGCGATATCTTCCGCCAGATTCTTTAGGTTTTTCGGGATCAGGCCATTTTCAAAGCGATACTGTTGTTCGTCAACAAAGTAAACGCTGCGGTTCGCATCAATAAAACTCGATACTTTTTGTAAGTCAGCGATGATTTCCTGACAATAGTCCGCGAGTTTTAACGACGGAGAGATCGCCCGTTGATTTTTACTTAGCTTAGAAATTTTGTCACTGAGAATGCTGACCTTACTTAGCCAGTCCATTGCGCCTTTCACGGTGGCCATCGCTGATGAATGATCCCGGGTTATCTGCGGCAGATGATGGGCCTCATCGAGCACGTAAATAGTATCTTCCGGTTCTGTCAGAATTTTACCGCCACCCAATTCAAGATCCGATAGTAATAAGGCATGGTTCACCACTAACACGTCAGCAAGATCCATTGCTTCTCGGGCTTTATGAAAAGGACAATGGGTGTGTTCCGGTAAATGTTTGAGGCAGGAATGACGATCACATTGAATGGTTTGCCAAATGTGATGGGGCACGGATTTTGGCCAGGAATCCAGGTCTCCCTGCCATTTGCCACTGCTTAGCTTTTCCGACATGGTGTTGAGCATGCGAATATCACTGGCTTTAGGTTTTTCCTGAAACAAGGCTACCTGAGTATCGTCGCCACCGGCATTTCCCTGAGTAACTTGTGCCAGTTTTTGCGCACATACGTAGCGCTGACGCCCTTTGACCAGACAATAATCAAAATCCAGACCAGAGTTTTTTTGTAAAAAAGGTAGGTCTTTGTCAACCAGTTGTTCTTGTAGAGCAACCGTAGCGGTCGAGATAATCACCTTCTTATTGCGAGCCATTGCCAAAGGGATTGCACCTAAACAATAAGCCAGAGACTTTCCGGTACCAGTACCAGCTTCTATGGCGATATGTTTGCGCAATTTGTCGTATTCGCCACCTAATGTTTTTGCGATCTCTGCAATCAAAAAGGTTTGTTGTTTGCGTGGCGAAAAATTGTCGAGATTCTGGCCAATTTCTTTGTACGCGTTGCGGATAACTTCCTTGGTCTTTTCACCTAACATAAATAAATTGGTTTCCATTAACTCGCGCTTCGAATATGCTGTATATAATAACAGTTCATCTCTTTGTGTGTCTATGAGTGATACCGCATCAGTAAAGTCCCAAATAACTCAGTCTACCCCTAAATCTGAGCTTGCTACTTCGCCTAAGCCTATGCAGTCCGGTGTGTATGGACAATTACCTGGCTTTGTTCTTAGCCGACAAATACAGGAAAATCGTCAAGGCATTCAGCTGGTATTTTGGCTACACACAGATAATGGACCGGTGAAACTGGAAATTGACGGTGAAAAAGCGGTATTTTTTGTTGAAACAACTAGCGCACCGCATGCGGTAAAAACACTCAATCAACACAATATATCCCATCAAACCCAGGAACTTAATCTTACCAACTATAACCATAACCAAGTAACCGGGTTTTATTTTCAGCGATTAAATCAATTTTACGTCGCCAGAGACAGATTAAAAGACCAGGGCATCAAGGTTTACGAAGATGATGTTCGCCCAGATGATCGATTTTTAATGGAACGGTTTATCTATGGCTCGTTAGTTTTCACCGGTACATCGAACCAGAAATCGCAACCCATTCAACACCCTAATTGTCCATCTGCGACTTACCATAATATTCAGCAGGGGCGGGCAAAATCTGCGACATACACGCCAAATCTGTCGATGTTATCTTTGGATGTCGAGTGCTCGTTTTCCGGGGAATTGTATTCTATTGGTTTCTACCAGGATAAGCGTCAGATTGTCATTATGATTGGCATCCCTGAACCCGATGCGCCGGACTACATTGTCTGGGTCGAGGATGAAAAAGCCTTGTTAAAGGCAACAATTGACCTAATTAATCAATGGGATCCGGATACAATTATCGGTTGGAATGTGGTTGGCTTCGACATGCGCTTACTGCAAAAACGCTGCGATCTGCATAAAATTCCTTTTGCAATCGGCCGGGATGGTGGGCAACTTCATTGGCGGCAAAATCGTATGTCTCCCGACCAGCATTTCGTGATGATCCCTGGCCGAGTCACCCTTGACGGCATCGATTTACTGAAAACGGCCACATATAACTTCCCGAGTTTTTCTTTAGAAAACGTAGCGCAATCGCTGTTAGGCGTTGGCAAAGACATTGATGATGTAAATAATCGCGGTAAGGAAATTACCCGAAAATTTCATCAGGATAAGCAAGCACTGGCGAAATATAACCTAATGGATTGCAAGCTAGTCTGGGATATTTTTATCAAGACACAGTTATTAGAGTTTGCGGTACTACGTTCAAACTTAACCGGTTTAGAGCTGGATCGTATCGGCGGTAGTGTTGCCGCTTTTACCAACCTGTATTTACCGAAATTACACCGCGCGGGCTATATTGCGCCAAATCTTGGTGATGGCGAGCGGGATCTGGTTTCTCCCGGTGGTTACGTGATGGATTCTATTCCCGGCTTATATAAAAATGTCCTGGTATTAGACTTTAAAAGTTTGTATCCCAGTATTATTCGTACCTTTAAGATTGACCCTATGGGCATGGTGATTGGATTGCAAAGCGCGGAGTCTGATCCGGGTTCGGTGATCCCTGGCTATGACGGCGCGAGTTTTAGCCGCGAACAGCATTTTCTGCCACAAATCATTGAATCCTTATGGGCCGAGCGAGATAAGGCCAAAGCACAAAAAAATGCGCCCCTGTCTCAAGCAATAAAAATTATTATGAATTCGTTTTACGGAGTACTCGGTTCAAACGGTTGTCGATTTTTCGATCCGAGGCTGTCGGGTTCCATCACTAAACGTTCCCATGATTTACTTAAAACCACTCAATCCTGGATTGACGAACTGGGTTATAAAGTCATTTATGGAGACACCGATTCGATATTTGTTTCGATTGGTGAGCAGCATGATGATAGCGATGCTCAGGCGATAGGCAAAACACTGATGAATCTGATTAATCAGCGTTGGCAGCAAAAACTGGCGGATGATTATAATATTTCCAGTGCTCTGGAAATCGAATTTGAAACTCATTTTCATACGTTTCTAATGCCAACCGTTCGGGGTACCGATATCGGAACCAAAAAGCGTTATGCAGGATTGGTTGGGCGTGATGATAAAGAGCAGCTGATATTCAAGGGATTAGAAAGTGTCCGTACAGACTGGACCGAACTGGCTAAGTGCTTTCAGCAAAACCTGTACCTCAAGGTGTTTCATCATGAGCCGGTGGACGCGTATATTTTACAGATGGTCAATGACACTTTAGAAGGCAAATTTGATCATATGCTCACCTATCGCAAACGCTTGCGGCGCAAGCTCGATGAATATCAAAAAAATGTACCACCCCATGTCAAAGCCGCTCGCCATGCCGACGAAATCCACCAAGCCACGGATAAACCCTTACGGTATCAGAATAAAGGCTGGATTGAATATGTGATGACCATGGCGGGTCCGCAAACACTTGAACATCAGCAGGCGCCCATCGATTATCAGCTTTATATTGACCGGCAACTTGCGGCGATTGCCGACGGTATATTACCCTTTATTGGTAAAGATTTTGCGAGCATTTGTGATCAACAAATGCAGTTATTCTAACGGCCGAGTTTTTCACCGTGTTTATCAGTGATTTTTTAAATAACACAGACAGATGAATCAAAGGGTAGTCCTCGGTTGCCCTCATGAATGCGACAGTCACCTGAGTGTCAGCTGGGATAGAATCAAGATAAATTCCACAGCCATTGTGTTAAAAAATAACATCTTATTGATATTTGCTTGAAAAATTTCGTGTAATTCAAGCTAAGTTACCGTATTCTAACTTTACATTTTAGATGGCTAGATAGCTAAAAGTGTATTGCAATCGTATTGATTGATGTTGCGTTCTTGACGACGGTTCGTGTGTTGTTGGGGCCGCATCAATGGTGCAAGCCACTGGCAAGGCTCTATTTTACTATTTCTATTATCAATCGCACGAGTTTGTCTTCGGCTATCTAGTATCGCCAGTTATTATTATCGGAAAATGTCACTATGAAAAAAAATACTGCAATCGTAAACGCTGGACGTCAGAAAAAATGGACCCAGGGGGTTATTAACCCGCCGGTATTTCGCGCGTCAACGATAGTCTTTGACACAGTATTAGACATGAAAAAGGCCACCGCAAAACGCGCGGAACAGGAAATGTTCTATGGTCGCCGTGGCACCCCCACGACGTTTGCGTTTCAAGACGCAATGACAGAACTTGAGGGTGGCGCCGGATGTTACGTTTATCCTTGCGGGACAGCCGCAATCACCAGCGCCATTTTGTCTTTCGTGAAAACGGGCGACCATGTGTTAATGGTCGACACCGCTTATGAACCCACACGAGATTTTTGTGAGAAGACCTTAGCGGGTCTGGGTATCGATGTTACGTTTTACGACCCGATGATTGGCCGCAAAATCGAAACATTAATTCAATCCAATACCACCGTCATTTTCCTTGAATCTCCAGGTTCATTAACCATGGAAGTTCAGGACGTTCCAGGGATTTGTGAGGTAGCCCATGCTCAGAACCATGATATCACCGTCATTCTAGACAATACCTGGGCGTCACCTGTGTTGTTTAAACCATTCGAGCATGGTGTCGATGTTTCTGTGCAGGCGGCGACCAAGTATATTGTCGGTCACAGCGATGCCATGTTGGGAACGGCGACCGCTAACGAAAAGTGCTGGCCGACGTTACGAGAAAACTCCTATTTACTTGGGCAATGTGCATCACCCGATGATATCTATTTGGCGATGCGGGGGATCCGAACCTTAGGGGTTCGCCTAAAACAGCACCAAACCAGCGCGTTGCAAATCGCTGAGTGGCTGGCGCAGCGCGAAGAAGTGGATTGCGTATTACATCCTGCTTTTGAAAACCATCCTGGCCATGAGTATTTCAAACGCGACTTTCAGGGCAGCAATGGCTTATTTTCTTTTATCCTGAAAAGTAGCAAGCCGGAGGCATTAACGGCCATGCTTGATGGCATGGAGCATTTTAAAATGGGCTTTTCCTGGGGCGGATACGAAAGCCTGATCTTAGCAAATTCCAGCGTTGGAAAAATGCGCAGTGCAACCACCTGGCCATTTTCGCAACCTCTGGTGCGTTTACATATTGGCCTGGAAGATGTCGAAGATTTAATTGACGATCTGGAAAGGGGCTTCGAGCGCCTGAATGAGCATCTGTAACTGATGCTTAAGGTTTAAGGTGTAAGTGTGACAATAACCGCGAAACAGATTGAATCGGACGTGCTTGCCATGGGCGATCCTGATATCGCTCAACAGTCACAGCGTTTCTTTAAAACCGGCAAAGGCGAATACGGGGAAGGGGATATCTTTGTTGGTATTCGCGTGCCAAGCTTAAGAAAACTCGTTCTCCAATACAAAGGGGTTGAGCTGGAAGAGTTGGGTAAATTACAGCAATGCCAGTATCACGAGATCCGATTGTTAGCGCTTTTTATTTTGGTGAAGAAGTATCAATCAGCCAAAACCGAAAGCGAGCAAACGATGTTGGTGGATTTTTATCTTGATCATCTAACCTGGGTGAATAACTGGGATCTCGTCGACAGCTCTGCCCATCATATTCTCGGTCATTACTTATTAAATCGCGACAAATCCATGCTCTATCAATTCGCCGAGTCTGATGATTTATGGACTCGCAGGGTTGCGGTGATATCTACATTGGCCTTTATCAAGAAGCAGAACTTTGAACCCACGATGAAACTCGCCACCATGTTGCTTAATGATCAAGAAGATCTGATGCACAAGGCCTGTGGTTGGATGTTGCGGGAGATTTTCCGACATGACCGTGAGGTTCTGGACACCTATTTAAACGCCCATTACCAGCAAATGCCAAGAACCATGCTCCGCTATGCCATTGAAAAGCACGAATCTGAAATTCGAAAGATGTATTTGCAAGGATTGATTTGAGTTGATTTGAGTAACAGCAAATAAAAATCATCTGATCAGAGTCAATTATCGAAAGACTAAACCTCAAGAAAACAATATATTATCCCTTAATCAAATATGACTCTGAGCCCATTAGAATAACAATTACTGGAAAATACGATGTTAAAAAATACTGCATTTACCTTATCAATTTTCATTATCGTTGCCATCGCATTAGCGTTTCCCGGCGCATTCCAACAAGTGGGAGACTACAAACTGACAGGTCTTATCGTACCATTATTGATGATCATCATGTTTGGTATGGGAACGTCGGTAGGTGTGGCCGATTTTGTTCGCGTTGTAAAAATGCCGAAAAGCATTGCGGTAGGGTTAATTTGCCAATATTCCATTATGCCGTTTATCGGCATGTCGTTAGCGACCTTATCAGGCCTGCCTCCTGAAATTGCTGCTGGGATCATTCTTGTTGGCTGTGCACCCGGCGGATTGGCGTCCAATGTTATGGCATATATTTCCGGCGCGAATTTAGCGTTATCCTTATCATTAACGGCATTTTCTACATTACTCGCGCCGTTTGTCACCCCTGTTTTAATGTCTTGGTTAGCGGGAGAATATATTCCAATTGATGCGGTAGCGATGTTTTGGAGTATTACTAAAATCGTCATCTTGCCGGTCGTCGCGGGTCTTGTCTTTAATCATTTTCTACACGGCAAATTTCCTATGATTGATAAAACCATGCCACTAGTTTCCATGGTCGGCATTGTGGTGATCATTGCCATAATTACCGGCGCGGGACGTGACAATTTAATCACTTTAGGTTTTGCACTCATTGGCATTGTGGCACTGCAAAATATCCTAGGTTTAGGATTAGGATATTTCGTCGCTAAATTGGTTCGTATGGACGAAGCGTCTGCTCGAGCAATCGCGTTTGAAGTGGGTATGCAAAACTCAGGGTTAGCATCGGGGATCGCGGTGGAAATGGGTCGTGTAGCGACCATGGGGATCGCTCCAGCGGTCTTCGGTCCGACGATGAACGTTAATGGTTCGATATTGGCATCTTTATGGCGAAAAACCGCCGATAAGCATCGCTCCATAGAAGAAGATATTCAAGGGGATGTGTCAACCAAGAAAAATTAGCGCCTGCACTGCAGAGAATATCATTCGATGCGTTGTCTTCACATTAGTGCAAGACTATTTAAGCAATTTGAATGGTTGTAGCTTCGCTGTCGGGTACATTTCGAAACTGGCAACCGGTAATCCGTGTTAAATTTTTTCATCAATGCAGGTCCTGACTTCAGGCAAGATACGCACACAGGATGTACTAATGCAAATAGCTTTATCGTTGACGATGTTCTATTTTTGGCGGAGTCAATATTTAATGACCGCGTATGGCTGTGAGTGCAACCATACGTAATCGATTCACTGGTTATCTCAACTCACCTTTTACTATTCTTTTCGTCGACTATACTTGCATGTATTCACTTGCTTTTTGCAGTCAGTTCGACGGTTTTTATCATTATTTGCAAACTCTGGAGAGATTGTGTCGTCAATAAACATTCGAAATGCTGGTATTGAAGATAGTGGATTGATCTTGAGATACATTACGGAACTGGCTCGCTATGAAAAAGCGGAAAGTGAGGTAAAGGCTTGTGAGGAAACGATAAAATCTTCATTGTTTGGTCCAGGAACGGTGACTCGCGCCTTGATCTGTGAATATGACAATGAACCGATTGGGTTTGCGGTATATTTTTTTAATTACTCAACCTGGTTGGCAAAACAAGGCTTGTATCTGGAAGACCTATACATCACTCCTGAATATCGCGGTTATGGTGGCGGCAAAGCGTTATTAAGGCATTTAGCCAGGATCGCACTTGATACTAACTGTGGTCGATTTGAATGGAGTGTGTTGGATTGGAATAAGCCTGCCATCGATTTTTATGATGGTCTGGGAGCGAAACCACAAAACGAATGGATTGGTTATCGACTTACTGGAAAGGCATTACTCGATCTGGCGCAATAATGTATCCGTAATGAGTTAATTAGCTGTATGCAGTCCATGAAAGGATTATCGGGGCGTATCAGTTTTGATGTTTCGGCGTGTTTTAAGTTGTTGCTTGCTCAGCCAGAAACCTAAACAAAATTGTAGCGTCCAAATTTTAAAAGGAGGCTAACATGCGGTTTAACAGTAAAAATTCGCTGTTTATATTCTTATCTTTTATTGCATTCGTATTTTATGTTCCTGTCGCTTCTCAGGCGGTAGAGGTTTCTTCATCAGCGTCTCTAACCTCGGTTTTGCATCAAACAACAGGAAAATGGCGTGGTGAATTGTATTATCTTGATTATCAAAGTGGCCAGAGGTTTTCCATTCCTATGTCGGTTGAGGCAAGCCTTAGTTCTGATCAGGAGACGTTAATTCGCCAACTGACGTTTACAGATCCTGAAAACCTGATCCATGCAACCCAGTTGCTCACATTAAATGAGCAGGAAAGCAAATTGGCAGAAGCATACTTTAGAGATAATCAAGGTGAGAGCTTAGATTATATAATTACCAAAGTTCAGATCACAGATGATGAGCACTGGCGCGTTGAATTTCAAAGCGAATCTTTCGATGATGAGCGTCAAGCCCTTGTTTTACATTGGCTGGAACGAAAGGGGAATCAGTTGTTTTCCCAGAAAAAGGTAAAATACCTAGACGATTCTGAAGGAAAATTCATCGTACGCAATGGCAGCAAGCTTACTTTGATGGAACGGTAAATGCCCTAATCAATTACTCTACAGACGCTACCTGAAAAATTTGTAAAACTAGTGCAACAAAAGCTGACGGAGAATTGTCCATCAGTTACACTTATTTTCGTTCAATTCGGCTTGGACATTCCCTAGGATTGCGCTTTTCCAAATGTTTCGCCATTGGAATATTTCAATACAATTTCAGTAGATGTAGAGGTAGCGTCTTGTATAAATTTATGTCTTTATTGGCTCTGGCATTTTTTGGTTTTGTGCTGTGGGTTATTTATCTGGCGAATATCGGGCATAATAACGCGTTATTTCAATGGGTCGCGCAAACCCCCTATGGTGACAAGCTAGGCCATTTTTTTATCTTTGGCTTTCTTACCTTAATTACCAATGCCTCGTTAAAATTCCGCACCCTTGTCTTTGGCAAACTTAATCTTTATTTAGGAACCCTGCTGGTGAGTGTTTTTGTTTTGGCTGAAGAGTTTAGTCAAGGCTTTTTACCGACTCGCAATATGGATATTGAAGACGTGATTGCAGATGCCATCGGTATCATATTGTTCACCGCAATTTCTCACCTCATTGCAGTGCGCGTGCAGCGCCCAGCCGTTCTCATTTCTGAAGAAGCTTAATCACCGCTATTAAGTCAGCATCAACCTGGCTTTATTTCTCGTAAACATCTTGATTTGCAAGCCAATTTAAAGATAATAAATGGCTTGTTCAGGATTTACTTCCTGTTTCGTTTTTTGATAGCCCCTAACCATGATTGCAATACTGATTTATCATTTAGGGACTATGCGTTTCTAACTGTTTGTCTCTCGGCAGATAAGATAGTTTTTGTTTTAGTGAAAACGATGCATCTCAATATGCTAAAACAGCACAGAGAATGGTCGTTTGAGATCCGCAATTATTCGAATTTAATAGGAGCTATAATGTTTACGGTTTATGGAGATAGTCTTTCGGGTAATTGCTATAAAATTCAGCTATTGGCATCGCTATTAGGTGTTCCCATGCGCTGGGTTGAGTTAAACATTCTTAATAAAGACACTCAAAGCGATAGCTTCTTGCAGAAAAATCCATTGGGAAAAATTCCTGTTTTGGAAACGGCGGATGGTGAGGTAATTAGCGAATCAAACGCAATTTTACATTTTATTGCTGATCAGCATGCCATTACCGGTAAGGATGCTTTAAGCAAAGCTCGAGTGCTGCAATGGCAATTTTTTGAGCAGTATTCCCATGAGCCCTATATTGCGGTTGCCAGATTTATCAATTTTTATTTAGGATTGCCTGCGAATAGGCGAGAAGAATACCTGCAAAAACAAGAGGGTGGAAACAAGGCTCTTGCTCATATGGAAAAACAACTGAGCAAATCCAAATATCTCGTTGGCGATGACCTTACTTTGGCAGACATTTCGTTATATGCCTATACACATGTCGCTGAACAAGGTGGATTTGACCTTAACCAATATCCTGCAATCCTGGCTTGGATCGCGAGAATTGAAGCGTTACCAAACTACACAGCGATGAATGCTGACAATTAAGTTGGTTGAGAACCAAAATTATTCACCTTAATGACTAAGGTACCTTGTTAAGGCTCAATGCTCTGACAATTGATTTATTTGGCTTTCTCTGTCCCTAGTTGATCTTGGGCGTTATTCGATATTAACCCTAACTTGGGGCTCTATTTACCTTTCTCTGAAACAGTTAGGATAAATAGCAGCTTAGTTCTGTCAGCTTAGGACGGTGATACTTGCGGATATCAACGAGTGGGCGACGCTTAATCCCGGGGATTGCGAATTATTTGACTCGCCATTTCCGGCTCGAAGTGCTTTTGCCGCCAGTGGATTGGCTGTTGGCGCCTGTGTCGAAGTGAAGTGTATCGGTGAGATTAAATAATTCTTGTCCGGCAGCAAACGGTTTTCAAGCAAGCCAATGCAGGTTTTATTCACTACACTAAGTTCAATATAAAGTTCAACATTAAGCTCAATGTGATCGTTGCATTTATTTGACTCGTTATTTGAGGTAAATCTGTGTGAAGTGTTAAAAACAACACAAAGCGTTACAAGAAGGGCCAATAATTGCTTCTAAAAACACCCTTGAATCCCGCACCCATGATAAAATAGGAAAGAGATCAGCTTGTAAGTTCGCCTATTGAAGCGTTTTTGATAGCCGATAATGTAAGCTTTTGCCCGTTGCAATGCCAATTAAGAGACTAAATTTGCAACCCAGTCGTAAGTAGAAAGGAGTTAACGAGTCAGGTATGAATGAAGCACCGACAAATTCGAATAATCAAGATCAAGAAAATTTTATCTTAAGCTTTTTTAAGCTTGAATCCTCTGGCGGGATCATTTTAATGTTCGCCGCAGTTTTGGCAATGGTGTTTGCCAATACCGAGCTTAGAGTCTATTACGATTTATTGTTAAGTACGCCAGTTGCCGTGATCGTGGGGCCCTTAGAAGTCGCTAAGCCTTTGTTACTTTGGATAAATGATGGGTTAATGGCCGTATTTTTCTTTCTCGTTGGTTTAGAGCTCAAACGAGAGTTGATTGAGGGTGAATTAAGCGATCGGCGCAATATTATTTTACCGGGCGTCGGTGCGGTAGGCGGCATGTTAGTGCCTGCTATGGTTTACGTGTATTTCAATTATGATGATCCAATGTTGCGTCAGGGGTGGGCAATACCCGCAGCAACTGACATTGCATTCGCTTTAGGGGTACTGAGTCTATTGGGCTCTCGAGTGCCGAGTAGCGTAAAAGTGTTTTTAACATCGCTTGCAATATTTGATGATATTGGTGCCATTATTATTATCGCGATGTTTTACACCGACGATATATCCTTTGTAAGTCTTGTCGTTGTGGCTTGTTGTATTCCGATTTTATATTTGTTTAATCGCTATAAAGTTGAAGCTCGAAGCTTGTATATGATGGTTGGCCTGATCATGTGGGTTGCGTTGTTAAAATCCGGTGTTCATGCCACATTGTCCGGTGTTCTGGTTGCCTTATTTATCCCGTTAAAATCTGCAACTCGGAAAAACTTTTCACCATTAAAGAGTCTCGAACATGACCTACACTCGGTCGTCGCCTTTTTTGTATTACCGGTATTCGCATTTGCAAACGCTGGCATCAATTTAACTGGCGTTGGTACAGAAGCGCTATTACACAGTGTTCCTTTAGGGATTGCCTTGGGATTATTTGTGGGCAAGCAGGTTGGTGTATTCGGGCTTTGTTATTTAGCTATCAAAGCAGGGTGGACGCGATTGCCGACTGGTATGAATTATACCGCGCTTTATGGCACTGCAGCGCTTTGTGGTATTGGTTTTACGATGAGTTTGTTTATTGGTTCGCTGACCTTTGAAATGGGCGGGATGGACAAATTTTTCGATGAGCGAATTGGCATAATTGTCGGTTCGGTACTTAGCGGTATTGTTGGCTTCGTGCTGTTGAAAATTTCATTAAAAGCGCCGCCAGAGCAAAGCAAGTAAGGTATGTCACGATAAGCGCGTTGTCATGAACAACGCGAGTTAAACAAACAAAAGATAAAGAAAACGGGACCGTTGAAGGTCCCGTTGCTATTTAAAGGGGCAATTTCTATTTGCAGTTGATTTGTAATTGTTTCCTTTAATAGTCGTAAAGCCAGAAAGGTCGCGACATTAAACAATGATCAGACAATCTCGCTATCTAACTAAATTACCCACATAAAGTCACACATAGGTGTGTCCTTATTTAGTTACATTGAGTGAGATATCAACCTTCAGTGTAACCAATTAGGCACACTATGTTGCTTATTGATAGTGTTGCGCTAGCTGCTGAATTTTTAAATTTGAATATTGAACTCTGAATTTCGAATTCAACAATTTTACTACTCAGCAATCAACGCAAAAAGCGTCATTTTAAATGATTACGCCTGTTAATCTTTCTTATCGTTTAAAAGATGAAATAATTCTTTGCCAATATCGGTATTGTCCTGAAAGCCAGAAAATTTATCTGAGCCAGGGCCGATGGCATAAACGGGAACGTCAACACCTGTGTGACCACCGGTTGTCCAACCGGTATGGGTTTTGAGATCCAACAAGGATTTAAGCGCCTGATAAATGCCTTTTTCATCATCGGCTTTAATTAAGCTCTTAAACTCATCGCTGGATAAATCAAAACCAAGCAAATGTTCGACCTCAGCTTTTTCAAGATCATCGGTTTCAATCGCTGTAGCGATCGCTTTTGGGCTTTGCTTGAGATTTTTCAGCCACTTTCCTTGCCATTTATACTCACCATCGCGACCAATGCTAACCCCTCCGGTATTGTGATCGGCGGTTAATACGACAAGAGTGTCTTGCGTTTGATTGGCGTATTCCTCAAAGAATCGCATGGTTTTTGCTAAATCATCCATTTCGCCCATCGCATAGGCGATATCATTAGAATGTCCGGCCCAGTCCACCTGACTTGCCTCAATTATCAAAACAAACCCGTGTTTTTCGTTTTCCAACTGGGCGACTGCGACTTTCCCCATGGTTAATAAGCGCGAGTCAATTTCGGAATCAAGAGCAGACGGCAGAGCGATGTCAGCCAATAGGCTTAATACATTGGTTTGGGAACCTGTATTTAGGGTTTCAAGCTGTTCATATGAATCAATATAAAGATATCCTGAGTCGGTAAATTCTTTTACCAAATCTCGATCATCGCGTTTGAAATAGCGTGTTCCACCGCCAATAATAACATCGGCGATGAGTTTTTCTTCGGCTCGATTATCGAAAAAATCATCGGCGATTTCGTTGTAGTTTCTTCGACTCTCATTTTTAGCGATGTATGAAGCGGGGCTGGCATGGACAATCTGCGACGTTGAAACAAGGCCTGTGCGCTTGCCCTGAATTTTTGCGTACTCTAGCACGGTTAACAATGGCGATTTATTAATGTCCACCCCAATGGCACCATTATATGTCTTTACACCGGTTGCCAATGCCGTCGCACTTGCTGCAGAGTCCGTCACGTAACCTGACATTTTATGGGGGTAAGTTGAGGAAGAGCCGACTAGCAGTCGATCAAACACGGTTTTTTCGACGACGTTTGTTTGCGGGTCATCTTTGAAATTTCGATATAGCACCGGATAGACAGGGCCCATACCATCGGCAATGACCATGATGATGTTTTTTGGCGAAGAGGACGTTGTTTGTTGCGCTTTTAATTCTTGCTCATTTGCTAATTGCTGCGCGTACGTGGGCGCGAGTGGGGAAAGCAGGGTGGTTGTAATGAATGCGCATAAAGCAACGTTTGTTTTAGCTCTCATAGAATTCCTTATTCAATTGACATCGCTAAACTGGTGTCAATATTTTGAGTTTAAATCTCCAGATTCCTGACCCAATTCGCTGAGCAGGTTGGACAATAGGCCGCTGGCGCCAAATCGAAATGTCTTTTTGCTGAGATAGTCATTTCCGAGTCTATCCGCACCAAGCTGCATATAGCGCACAGCATCGTCAAGGGTGCGAACACCGCCAGCGGCTTTGAATCCGACTTTTGGGTTGATAACTGCAATGACATCAAGCATTGTTTTTGCGGCTGACAGGGTAGCATTGACGGCAACTTTACCAGTCGACGTTTTAATAAAATCTGCGCCAGCATTAATCGCAATTTCACTGGCTTTTTGAATGAGTTTGGCCTCTGCCAGAATACCGGACTCAATAATTACTTTCAGGAGAACTTGGTTACCGCAAGCCGCTTTTACCTGTTCAACCATAGCTTTGGGCGTGTCGAGGTTGCCCTGCATTAATGCTTGATAAGGCAATACCAAATCGACTTCATCGGCACCATAATCGATGACCTGATTGGTTTGACTGACAATCATATCTATCTGGCCATTACCGGATGGGAAATTCACCACCGTAGCGATTTGAACATCACTGCTCGCAAGTTTCGCCTTTGCCTGCGGGATAAATTGCGGATAGATACAAATTGCCGCGGTATCGCCTTGATTTGTTCGCGCTTGTTGGCAAAGGTTATCGATCACGGCTGGGCTATCATCGTCATTAAGACTGGTTAAATCCATTAATGCGATGGCCAGACGAGCGGCAATATGACGATCTTCAAACATACATCATGTCCTTGTTTTTACTGCAAAGAGATAAACACGCCAGCAATGGCTGCGCTCATCATGTTCGCTAAACTCGCGGCTAATACGGCTTTTAAACCCAGTTTGGCGATATCAGGACGTCGATTCGGGGCAAGTGAACCAATACCACCGAGCAATATTGCAATGGATGATAAATTAGCAAAACCACACAGTGCAAATGTCACAATGGCCTGAGTATGGGCACTTAAACTGTCTTTATTGGCGATGAAATCAACATAGGCGACAAACTCATTGACGATAATCTTTTGTCCAAGGAAACTACCGGCGATATTTGCTTCAGACCATGGCACGCCGAGAATATAAGCAACCGGTTGGAACAGGTAGCCGAGGATTAGTTGTAAAGACAATTGGTCGAAGCCAAAAAGACTACCCAGCCAACCAAGTAATCCGTTTAACAATGCGATTAATGCCACAAATGCCATTAACATCGCACCCACGTTCAGCGCCAGTTGTAGTCCTTTCGCCGCGCCGTTTGCGGCCGCGTCTATCACATTGACGCTATCGTCATGTTGGTCTTTATGAGTTAAATCATGCAAATCGTTTTTAGGCTCTTCGGTTTCAGGCAAAATCAACTTTGCCATTAACAAGCCACCGGGGGCGGCCATAAAGCTAGCAGCAATTAGGTATTTAAGCTCAACGCCTAACCCGGCGTAACCGGCCAATGTAGCACCGGCAACAGACGCTAAACCACCAACCATTACCGCAAACAACTCGGAACGGGTCATGGTGGGCAGGAAGGGTTTAACTACCAAAGGGGCCTCGGTTTGACCGACGAATATATTTGCAGTGGCGGATAAGGATTCAGGGCGAGACGTTTGCAAGAATTTTTGCAATGCACCACCAACCAGTTTCACCACTTTATCCATGATCCCCAGATAATAAAGCACGGAAATAAGTGATGAGAAAAATACGATGATTGGCAATACCCGGACGGCGAATACGAAGCCTACACCGTTTTCAAACATGGCGTCGGTGCCGAGACCACCAAATAGAAAATTAATCCCGTCTTTACCATAACCGATAACATTATCAACGGCGCTAGATACCGCGATTAATGCATCCTTACCCCATGGGACGTAGAGAACCAATGCGCCTAACGAGATCTGAATAAACAGCGCACCAAGTACGGTTCGCCATTTTATGTGTTTCTTATCTCGGCAAACTAAATAGGCAATCGCCAATAATATCAGTATGCCTGCCAATGCTCTTAAGGTTGAAAAATCCATGGGTTACCTTTTTTGTTCCGCAACGTCTTTTGCATGTTAGTTTTCCTTTACCAGTTCGCGAATCTTCGCCTTGATTAGCTCTAACGCCCGGCGATTTCGGCCACCGCGAGTAATCACAATGTCTGCATGGTTTCGGGAGGGTTCAATGTACTGAAAGTACATAGGGCGAACGGTTAAATAATATTGATCATGGATCGATGACAAATCACGCCCACGTTCTTCTATATCTCGTTTAATACGGCGCAATAAACATATGTCTAATGGCGTATCCATATAAATATTGATATCGAACCTTTTTCTGAGTTCCGCGCAGGTAAATAGCATAATGCCTTCCACCAATACGACTTTCGCAGGTTTCACCCGAATCACTTCGTCTTTGCACCGGGTATGCGCTTTGTAGTCGTAAACGGGCATTGCCACTTCTTGGCCCTGACTTAACTTGCTTAAGTGTTCAGTCAATAAATCATGTTCGAAGGCATCGGGATGGTCGTAATTTGTTTTTACTCTTTCTTCTAAGGGAAGGTGATCCTGACACCGGTAGTAGGCGTCTTCGTTGATGATGGTCATACTATCTTGACCCAGTTCACCAATTAACTCGTTATAGATAGTTTTTGCAAACAAAGACTTGCCGGAAGCAGAGGCTCCAACAACGGCAATGATTGTGAGATGGTTGATAGACAAAATACGTCAGCAATCTAAAATTGATGCAAATAGTATCGCTTATTTTGCCCTAAAAACTAGCAAAATGTTAATAAATTATGACCTTAGCAAATGATTATCTAACATTTTTTGATCATTCGGTTGCTAATTAACCGATTAGCCAGGCAATCACATTACGCTGTCTTACATTAATCTGTCTTTAACATTACTATACTCACTATATTGTGTTGTTACTGTGGAACTTATTATGGCCCGTGCGCTAATTTTGGTAGTTGATGGATTCGGTATTGGTGCGGCCCCGGATGCGGCATCGTTTGGTGATGTAGGTGCGAATACGTTTGCGAATTTAGCCGCTAAGTTTTTAGAGCTGGAAGGCCGCACTCTGGCATTGCCCAATTTAGGCAAAATGGGGTTGTTTGAAGCGGCACAAGCTGCAGGTGGCGAGCCATTATCGGTGCAATCGCAAACCGCCACTGCTGGAGCCTATGGTTATGCGGCGGAAATCTCGTCTGGTAAAGATACACCAAGTGGTCACTGGGAAATGATGGGGGTTCCGGTGCTTTTTGAATGGGGCTACTTTCATGAAAAAACCAATTCATTCTCACAATCTTTATTAGAGCAAATCTCAATCCGCACCGGGATTGAAGGTGGACTCGGCAATTGTCATGCATCCGGCACCACAATTATTGCGCAACTCGGGGAAGAGCACATGCAAACAGGCGTGCCGATCCTGTATACCTCGGCCGATAGTGTGTTGCAGGTTGCAGCCCATGAACACACCTTTGGTTTAAGTAATCTCTATCGATATTGTGAACAGGTTCGTGAACTTCTCGACGATTTAGATCTGAATATTGGACGGGTCATTGCCAGACCTTTTATTGGCGATGATGCGGCCAGCTTCCAACGTACCGGTAATCGTCGCGATTATTCAATACTACCGCCCGGCAAAACGGTATTAGATGCAATCCATAACAATGGTGGACAGGTTGTTAGTGTCGGTAAAATTGCGGATATTTTTGCTCATCAGGGAATTAGCCGTAAAGTGAAAGCGACTGGACTTGATGAACTGGTGGATACGTCATTGGTGGAATTTGAGACCGCCAAAGACAACACTCTGGTATTTACTAATCTGGTAAACTTTGATCAAGATTATGGCCATCGCCGTGATCCAATCGGTTATGGTCAGGCGCTAGAGTACTTCGACACTCGCTTACCTGAAATATTTTCATCTCTACGGAACGATGATTATCTGTTTTTAATCGCAGATCACGGTTGTGATCCCACTTGGCATGGAAGTGACCACACTCGCGAGTTTGTGCCCATTCTCGCCTGGCAACCAAACATGAAAAGCATTGATTTAGGACAAAGAAATACCTTTGCCGATCTTGGTGCTACCATCGCTGACATTTTTAGTTTACACCCACCCGAATATGGAACTTCGTTTAAAACCCTGCTAACGTCATAAAAAGTTAACGATTTGCGGTGAAATCGGTTATCATTCGTAACTGATTGTAAAGTCGTCAATCGCCTGAAATAAATAATAAAAAGCGGGTTGAAATTAATGTCACAGGGAGACAACCATGAAAACCTTCAAACCTAGTACTCTGGCAATGAGTATTAATGGCGCGATATTATCTGTTGCTGCACTTGCAGCCAGTCCAACTCTTGCAGAAGAGGAGAGTCAACAAGTCGATTCTTCAAAGCTGGAAGTTATCGAAGTTACCGCTCGTAAGCGAGTTGAAACGGTTAAAGATGTACCAGCCACGGTTACTGCTATGTCAGCAGATAATATTAAAGATTACTTAGGCGCCGGTGAAAACGTTCGTGCATTAGCCGGTCGTGTACCGAGCTTACAAATCGAGTCTTCAAACGGTCGTCAGTCACCTCGTTTTTATATTCGTGGTCTAGGTAATACTGATTTCGACGTTAATGCTAACCAGCCAGTATCTATGGTTTTGGACGATATCGTTCTTGAAAACCCAGTGTTAAAGGGCGTACCTTTATTTGATATTCAACGGGTTGAAGTTTTAAATGGTCCACAAGGTACTTTATTCGGTCGTAACACCACCGCTGGTATCGTAAAGATTGAAACTGTAGCACCGCAGTTTGAAAATTCTGGTTATGCGAGCACCGGTTACGGTAGCCGCGATACATTCTTCCTTGAAGGTGTTGCGAACTTTGAGTTATCTGACAACTGGGCAACTCGTATTTCCTTGAAGCACCAAGAGCGTGGTGCCTGGGTTGATAATGAAGCGCGTGATGAAAAGGTTGGCGGATATGAAGAGCTAGCGTATCGTTTCCAACTGTTGTTTGATAACGATAGTGGTACACGTGCACTATTAAAGCTGCATGGCTTTGACCAAGACGGTGATATGCCGCAAATCTTCTATGCCAATGCAATCAAATCGGGTGAAGAAGGTCTTCGCTCTGAATTTGACGAAACCAAAATTTCACATGACAGCCCGTCAGGCTTCAATATGAAACATAACGGTGGTAGCTTCAAATTTGAACATGATTTTGATGCATTATCGTTTACTTCTATCACTGGCTACGATTCATTGGAAAGCTTTAGCTATGCCGATATCGATGGTGGTGAAACGGATTTCTCAGGCATTGAAAACCAATTAGGTAAGCAACTTTGGTTCAACGTTGCCTCTGGCGATGGTCTGAATGAACACTACCAGTTCACCCAGGAACTTCGCATTTCCGGTGAAACCGATAATTTCTATTATCAGACTGGTGTTTTCTACTTCAAAGAAGACTATACCGTTGATAACAAAGATCTGGATGTTGCAGGTAATACGACCAATTTCTATCAAATTGATCAGCTAACAACATCTGAAGCCATTTTTGGTCAAGTTGAATACACGCCTAACGATAGCTGGGCCTTTACTCTAGGTCTTCGTTATACGTGGGACGATAAGTCACTTGATATCCGAAGCATCGATTTAATGTCAGGTAACTCAACGACGACATTTGAAATCGACAAAGACGACAGTTATGCAAACTGGGACGTTGCGGCTCGTTATACCATCAATAACGATTTGACTGCCTTCGCTCGAGTCGGTAATGCATCGCGTGGTCCGGTAACGATTGGTCGTTTCGGTTTCCCAAGTGAAGCGGATACAGAAACTCTAACGTCTTATGAAATCGGTTTGAAAGCAGATTTATTCGATGGTAATGCGCGTTGGAATATCACGGCTTATACCTATGATATTGAAGATCAACAGTTAACAGCAACTGGTGGTGAGGCAAATACCAACTCATTGTTAAATGCCGATAATACATACGGTGCTGGTGTTGAGACTTCATTTGAAGCGGTTATCACGGATAACTTAACTGCAAACGTCAACATGAGTTACAACAAAACTGAAATTCAGGATAGCGAGTTAAAAGCTGAACGCTGTTCATCTACGCCAGTTTGTAATAGTTCTGATGAAATTGCCAACGTTGTTGATGGCCCGTTTGGTCCTGTTACGACGGTATTTATCGACGGTAATCCATTGCCTCGTGCTCCGGAATGGTTAGCAAACATCAACCTTGCGTACGAATATCCAATCAGTGCTGGTTACTTATACGCACAAACAGATTGGAACTATCGCAGCGAGTCTAATATTTTCTTATACAACTCAACGGAGTTTGTTGCAGAAGAACGTTGGATCGGTGGATTGCGTTTCGGTTTTAAGAATGATGACGGTCTTGACGTCGCGGTTGTTGGCCGTAACATCACGGATAAAGTTGTTGTTGATGGTGCGCTAGATTTCCTTAACTTAACTGCGTTTGTAAACGAACCACAGTTCTGGGGTGTTGAAGCGTCTATCGGCTTCTAAACACAGTAGTGTTTACCCAATAGCTAAAAGCCAACCTTCGGGTTGGCTTTTTTGTACATGGAGGTACTTGGTCGCGATATAATCTCCCTGATATCTCGACATCGATAAATCCCATTATCTTTGTTCCCTTACCAAGGCTAGCTGGATGCGATAACGGGTATGGTGCCGGCAGAATTTCTTTAGTCTTTATATCCCCATGGTGCAGCCGGCGGTGTGATCGGTTTGGTCAAATCAAAGTCTACGCGAAACTCTCGACCCTGACGGATCATCCGATAGGTAAACGTTTCAGGGTAGATAAACATCTGCCAGGTATTGCCATTGGACTGTGGGATCCCTAAATCAACAAACAATTCTTTTGAGTATTGATCGGCGGGAAAAGATTGTGCCTGCGACCAACCCGCATCTAAGGTATGGCCACCATACATGGTAGATTTATCACTACTGCCATCTTGATGGCGGTGATCATGCTTTAATTGCAACCCCGAACCGGTTTTACTGAGCAACCAGGTTCTTGATGAATCATCACCTACGTGAAACGGGATTTGCAGTTGCTGTGCGCTACATTTGCGCACATGCATGATCAGTGTTTTGTTGGCAAAGCCATCGCCACCGGCATTGTCCACGGTCACTGTACCCTGATAGGCTTTCCCACAATGCTTTTTGATGTTATCAAAAAATTCGTCATGGGATTTGATCGACACCAGCTCAGCTTCAAAAACCTGGGGCTGTTTATCATTATTTCCCTGACTCGACGCCAATGCTGGCGCCGCGCCCATAGTCATAGCCAGCGTTGTTCCAATCAGCAAACTTAGTGGTAATATTTTCATTGTTTTGATGTATATCGCTTTTTTGTAAATCGTTTGGTTGTAAATAGTTTTCATGTAATCAGTTATCGCTTAAAAAATACCGCCTAAACAAGTGTCATTTAAACAATGGATTCCAATGTGATTTCCATCATATCTTTAAATGTTGTTTGTCGTTCTTCTGAGGTGGTTTGTTCACCGGTTTTTATATGATCGCTGACCGTAAATACCGCCAGCGCTTTTTTTCCATATTCCGCAGCAACACCATAAAGTCCCGCAGCTTCCATTTCTACGGCCAAAATTCCCATCGCTTCCATTTTTGCGAATAACTCAGGCTCAGGGGTATAGAATAGATCTGCAGTAAATACATTACCGACGTGAACCGGCTTACCGAGCTTTTCCGCAGATTTTACTGCATTGTTCAACAGTTCATAATTGGCGATAGCGGCGAAATCGTGCTGGCTTAATCTTGAGCGGTTGACTTTAGAGTCGGTGCTAGCGCCCATGCCAATGATCACATCGCGAAGTTTTACATCGTCACGCACTGCGCCACAGCTGCCAATGCGGATAATGCTCTCTACGCCATAATCTTTATATAATTCTGTCGCGTAAATGGAAATCGATGGGATCCCCATACCCGAACCCATCACTGAAATTCGTTTGCCTTTATATGTTCCGGTGTAACCAAGCATATTACGTACCTGGGTTACACACCTTGCATCCTCAAGGAAATTCTCGGCGATGAATTTAGCGCGTAACGGATCGCCAGGCATTAATACGGTGCTGGCAAAGTCATTGGGTTTTGCTTCGATGTGTGGAGTTGCCATAGTTTGGTTCTCTTATGGGTAGTTCAATGTTGTTTAACCAGAAATCTGGTTACCTAATTTTCGTTGTCTTAACGCATACTTTTCATTGTCACTAAGAAACGCTGCGGTTAAGGCATTTTCTTGTATGTGCTTAAGTTGCTCGTCACTAAAACCGAGCAGGTTTTTAGCAAGCTGATACTCATGAGCAAGCTCTATGCCTTCAACTGCCGGGTCATCAGTATTTAACGTGGTGAGTAACCCTTGTTCAACAAATTGTTTGATTGGGTGTTGGATCAAATTGCTGATGGTGCCTGTTTGATAATTGGATGTCAGGCAGGACTCTATCGCGATTTGCTGTTCAGCCAGGTAGTTCATTAACGCCGGATCTTCAATACTTTTCACACCATGACCAATGCGCTGAGCACCCAAATGTTTAACCGCACTCCAGACACTCTCTGGGCCGGCGGCTTCACCCGCATGCACGGTAACTTGCATATGGCTGGCTCGAGCTTTATTGAAATGCTCAATAAATTTTTCTGCAGGCTGATTCAGTTCATCGCCGGCTAAATCGATTGCGACAAGGTGTTTTTGATGAGCCAGTAACCCATCTAATTCCTGCTGGCATGCTTCAATACCAAAGGTTCGGCTCAAGATACCAATTAAATTCGCTTTGACATTAAAATCTTTGCACCCTTGCTGAACACCATTGATCACCGCTTCAACAACGTCGGCAATGTTGAGGCTGTGGTTCATCGCCATGTAATAGGGAGAAAATCTAAGTTCGGCATAATCAATGCCGGCAATCTTTAAGTCTTGTGCGTTTTCGTAACCGACTCGGTAACAATCGTCTAATGTTTTTAACACCTTAACCCCCCAATCCAATTTACTGAGAAACTCGAGTAAATCACTCGCTTTATCGGTAATGGTGACATGGGGAATAAATGCCTGAAAATTATCAACCGGCAAATCGATGCCATGGTGTTGCGCTAAATCCCAAACGGTTTCAGGCCGGATATTACCGTCTAGGTGACGGTGTAAATCAATAAGGGGAATGGATGTATTAACCATGATATTTCGCTTTTTACGGGGTTACGGCAATTAAGCTATTTTCAACACAGTCTGACTTAAGCCAAAACAATATTTGTATCGTTAGTGGCTGCCGACGTTAGCCTAAGCCCTGATAATGGCTGTTAGTTTAACGCATACTGGCGTGTTTTTAATATTTATTTAACCTGAGGTTAATTTATAGTTGGAATAAACCATAAACATTGCTAGATTTAGCCAATCGATATAAGAGTAAATACTCTTATTGTATTCGTTCAGATTTTATCAACGATATCCAACCCATCGAAAACCAACCATTGATAGAAATTACCGCGACAAAAGGAAGTATTCATGTTTCATCAAACCGACGATGTAAGAATAAATAAGATCAAAGATTTGTTACCGCCAGTTGCACTGTTAGAACGTTATCGTGCGAGTGAAATGGTTTCAAAAACGGTTTTTGAAGGACGTGAAGCCATTCACAACATGCTGGCGGATAAAGATGACCGGTTGTTGGTCGTGATTGGCCCATGTTCCATCCATGATACGGATGCAGCGCTGGAATATGGTAAGCGTTTAGAGAAGTTGCGCCGCAAATATGCCGATAGACTGGAAATTGTCATGCGCGTCTATTTTGAAAAGCCGCGTACCACGGTTGGTTGGAAAGGGTTGATCAATGACCCGTATTTGGACGGTAGTTTTCATATCAATGAAGGGCTGCGTCTAGGTCGCAAACTATTATTGGATTTAAATGCCCTAGGCTTGCCGACGGCCGGTGAATATCTTGACATGATCACTCCCCAGTATATGGCGGATCTTATGTGTTGGGGAGCAATTGGTGCTCGTACGACTGAGTCCCAGGTACATCGTGAACTGTCCAGTGGCCTGTCTTGTCCGGTTGGTTTTAAAAATGGTACCGACGGTACCATCAAAATTGCCATCGATGCCATTGGTGCTGCCAGCGCGCCACATCACTTTTTATCGGTGACCAAGCTGGGTCACAGTGCGATTGTTGAAACCAAAGGAAATAAAGATTGCCATATCATCCTGCGCGGCGGAAAAGAGCCGAATTATCAAGCGGAATTTGTCAATGATATTAGCGCACAACTCGCCGCAGCAAACCTTCCTGAAAAGCTTATGATTGATTTTTCCCATGCCAATTCGCAAAAGCAATATAAGAACCAAATGCTGGTGTGTGATGATGTCTGTCAGCAGATTGTTGATGGCAATCGTTCAGTCTTTGGCGTCATGGTTGAAAGTCATCTTGTGGAAGGAAGACAGGATCTGGTCAATAATAAGGCTGAGACTTTTGGCCAGAGTATCACCGATGCCTGTATTGGCTGGCATGACACAGAAGTGTTACTCGACAAACTGGCGAAAGCTGTCAGTACCCGTTTATAAGGTTTAGTTAATGAGTAAAGAACTTGAACAGCAATCGCTAAAACTATCGGCAGAGCAGCGTTTTGAGCTGTTTATGAATCGCTTAATGAGCGAGCAACAGGCATGGATCCTTACCGACGAACATGGTTGTGTAATGCTCACCGATGGTGATGAAGATTTGGTGCCGTTTTGGCCGAGTGAGGAAACCGCAAGGCATTGGGCCAGCGAGGAATGGTCGAAATGCCAGCCCAAAGTATTATCATTTGATGAACTTATCGATAAGTGGCTCCCGGGCATGGAAGAAGATGAATTGGCAATGATTATTTTTCCTGCGGATGATTTACAAGGGCGTATTCTTCACCCTTGGGAATTTGCGCAACTGATTAAAAAGAAGCAGGAAAAGTTAGCAAGAAAAAATTAATTCATACTATTTTTTCATAACTATTAAATAGTTAATTACAATTTAACGATAAAAATTGTCGATATTCGCGAACAGTTGTGGTTAATTTACGTCATGGGAATACACTTCGTACCTTTAATCAAACCCACCAAACTCAGAGTTTTGTTTGGCTCACTGGGCGTATTGGCATTTCTTGCCGGTTGCGCAGGAATGCAATTTTCCGATATGTTCAGTGGCTATGCCCAGCAAATGCAACCAGTACGCGCTCAGATAGACCAGGGACAGGTCCAGCAAGCACAATCATTGCTCGTTCAACGTGGCAAGACAGAAAACAGTTATGCCTTAAGCCAGCTCGAAAGGGGCCGCCTAGCGTATCTGGCGAGTGACTGGTCAGCGAGTCAACAAGCCTTTGAAGAGGTTTATAATTACGTAAAAACAACCAATGAGCAGGCTAAAATACGAGTCAGTGAATCACTAAACCAGGCCAGTGCGCTGCTGAGCAATGACAACGCCTTGCCCTACATTATTCCCGCCTATGAACAGAGTATGATGCACTCGTATCAAGCCATAAACTATCTAATGCAAGGGAACCGGGAAGGGGCATTAGTCGAAGTGAGACGAGCCAATATTGTTCAGGAAAATGCGTTAAAACAAAATCAGCAGAAAATTGATCAAGCCCGCAACGATACCTTACAAAAAGCTGACGTGTCAGAATCCAGCCTTTATTCCAGCTTTCCAGATATGGAGTCGACGCTAGCCGATGTGAAAAGCGGTTTTCAAAATGCCTATACTTTTTATCTTTCGGGCGTCCTCTATGAAGGCAGTAATGAATTAAACGATGCCTATATTGACTACAAACGGGCATTACAAATTTATCCTGATAATCCTGTGATTATCAATGATGTACAGCGCTTGGCTAAGCGTTTACAAATGCAAGACGATATTGAAAGGTTTGATAATCGCTATGGAACTTATCGACCCAAAAGCGAAAACGCCCAAGGCATGGGTGATGTCGTTGTGATGATTGAGCTAGGGCAGATTATTCCCCGCCAGGACGCCAGTATTAACATCCCAACGAGCCATCATGGCAGTTTACGTTTCTATTCTCTTTCTCTACCTTCCTACAACAATGCCAGTCGGTTTGCCGCGCCGGCAAAAGTGCAGTTAAGCCTTGGTGAACGTTCATTGCTCGCGGAGCCAATTCTAGAGTTATTACCACTTGCGAAGTTTCAACTGTATGATCAAATGCCAGGCATGGTCGCGCGTCAGGTGTTGAGAATTTTTGCCAAAGAAGAAATTCGTCAGGAAGCAGCACGCTCTGGTGGTGACGTGGGTAACGTCCTTGCCAGTTTATACAATATGGCCTCAGAACGCGCAGACACACGTTCTTGGTTAACATTACCACAGCAAATACAGGTATTACGGCAACCGGTGAATGCTGGTCCGCAAAGCATTCGTATTGACTATAATGGCCAACAGCAACTTATTGATGTAGAAGTAAAAGAAAGCCGTATAACCCTGATCAAATTGACCGTGACCGGGAATTATATTGGCTACGTAAGCTCTAACCTATAATTAAGATCATAAGATCTCGGGAGTATGTTTATGCGCAAGCTCGTTTTAATCGCTCTACCATTATTGATGCTATATGGTTGTGCCAGTGAACCCGATACCGCTGGGATCGGTACCGACCCCATGACGCAGGGAGATAATTACCAGGATTACCTCAAGGTAAATAATCCTGAACTGGGTAAACGTCTGAAAATTACCGATGTGAAATCCAGAAAGACGAATGAGTTTTTAGAGGTCAATCTGCAATTGCTCAGTACCTACGATAAAACGCAGAATCTGCAGTATCAGTTTTACTGGTATGATGCCGATGGCTTTGTAATCGAACCAGGCAAAACCCCCTGGAAAGCTATCGCCTTGCATGGTCAGCAAAATTTAACGTTAAGAGCCATGGCACCGGTAAAAAACGTCGATAAATTCAGCCTTTATGTACGCGAAGTACCTAAAGAAGTATATAAATTCGAAGACTAAAAGGAACCAACATGAAAAAGCTAACATTAAGTATGATTAGTATCGGTTTATTGCTCACACTCGGTGCTTGTTCAAATAAGGCAACGGTCAGTTATGGCGATGCACAGGAAGTGGAAACCACGGATTTGAGCTTCGGATCAACGGATCTGCAAAAGATAGCAACAGAAATGACCGATTCTTTAATCGCATCTGCAGCGGTCGATGAGTTGGTTAAAGACGGTCGTCCAGTGATGTACGTAGAGCGGATCAAAAATAAAACCTCTGAACATATCGATACGGAATCGATTACCGACTCGATTTCTACGAAATTATTACGCTCAGGTAAGTTCCGGTTTGTCGATATGTCGCGGGTTCAGGACGTGACTAAACAATTAGAGTTTCAAAATGATGGTGGTTTGGTCGATCCCAGTAAAGCCGTACAGTTCGGTAAACAAACCGGCGCAGAATATATGTTGTATGGCAACCTTTCGAGTATTGTGAAGTCAAACAAAGACAAGTCTGACGTGTATTACAAATTTACAATGCGTTTAATGGATCTTGAATCTGGTATTGTTGAATGGGCTGACGAAACAGAAATTCGGAAAACCAAAGAGAAACAAGGCTGGAGTTGGTAAAGCTTGGGAAGCATAAAGAGGGTCGGTGTATGAAACTTGTGATTGTCTGGGTTAGCTTGGTGTTAATGATATTTAGCTACCCGCTTTACGCCCAGTATGAAAGGAACAAGGCGATCCCTGTCGAAAAAGTGTTGTTTGGCCAGGTCCTCAGTGTTCGTGATATTTCCCGAGAGGAACTGGTAGAAGACCGAGACCATGGCTGGAAAGTGTTCGGTGGTGCATTAATCGGAGGCGCTATCGGCAATCAGTTTGGCGGTGGCAGTGGTCGGGTGGCTACCACAATTCTCGGTTCTATTATTGGCGGTAGTATGGCGTCCAATAACAATCCGCAATATCAAAGCCGGACGATTCGGCTGGTAGAGATCATGGTGGAGACCGAGCAGGATGGTCAGTTTATGGTGGTTCAGGATTTCGACCCGTCGATGGTTTTCCTCCAGGATGATTTAGTTCGCATGATCTATTTACAAGGCGGCATCGTACGCTTAGATAAGCAAATGTAACGGAGCGTAAAACACGTGGTACATGCCAATTTGATATTGTCTGCCAGGACTTTGGTGTCTTTGGTTCTCTTGTTTAATATCACAAGTTGCACCTCAATTCCTCAAGGTGTAGAGCCCGTCAAAGGGTTTGAACTGTCACGCTACTTAGGCACCTGGTATGAAGTCGCCAGGTTAGATCACTCTTTTGAGCGAGGGCTGGAGCAGGTTACCGCTCGCTATTCCCTCGATGATAATGGCGATGTGGTGGTGGAAAATAAGGGCTTTGATTCTGTCGATAGAGAATGGTCAAGCGCCGAGGGTAAAGCTAAGTTTGTCGGCAGTGAAAATACGGGTCATCTAAAAGTGTCTTTTTTCGGGCCATTCTATTCCTCCTATGTGATTTCCCATTTAAAGGAAAGCAGCACTGACGGTCAGGAAGCCTATCAAACGGCGTATGTTATCGGTTATGAAACGGATTATGTGTGGATGTTATCTCGCACGCCTGCGGTGACGAAGGCTGAAAAACAAGACTTTATTCGTCATGTTGAGGCTTTAGGGGTTGATGCGGACGAACTCATTTGGGTACAACATCCTTCGCGTTAAGCAACGGGAGCCATGTTAGTTCGTATCAAGCGACGCTAATTCAAGCGACGTTAAAGCAAGCAAGGATAAAGTAAGCGTTATTAACCGCATGCTCGGCTCAGGGAGACATTAAAATTCAATTTCTGCGATGACTGCCTGATGATCACTTAATTTCTCTTTGGAGATACGGTAGCGTTTAAAATTCAATTCTTTTGAAATAATCACCCAATCCAGCCGTTTGTCGTTGTAGGTGGCCAGTTCTTCAGATTCTGGTTGGTAAAGTTTATAGCGGCCTGAGTCGGCAAAGAAACGAATAACTTTTTCAGATCCCAACCAGTCGCTGTTAAAGTCGCCCATGATCACCGACTCTCTTTGACGCTTTTCTAACATGAGTCCCAGCATCCGTATTTGTTCGTCGCGCTTTACCTGGCGTAAAAAATCCAGATGCACAGAATAGATATCAATCTCCAGACATTCTTTATCTTCGGGCATACAGTCCCAACCAACTTTACCGGTAACAAAGCCTTTTTGAGTCGACGGTGGGGTGGGCTTAAAAGAGATTGAAAATGCCTCTCGGATGGGGAGGCGACTCATAATCGCGGTGCCATATGTTCCGAAAAACTTGTCAACATGGGACGCCTGAATGTAGAAATAATAGCCCGCTTTTTTCGCCAGATACTCAACATGATTAAAATCTCCACTCCACCAGGAAGGTGCGTCGGCTTCCTGCAGCGCCACTACGTCAGCCTGTTCTTTTATTAACATGGCGGCAATATCATCGAGGTTTTTCTGGATGGTTGTTTTACTGGTTAAAATTTGACTAAATGCGTCTTTGCGGCCATGGGCCATATTCAATGAAATGACCTTCAGGTAATCCTTATCAATCAACGAAAACTGAATGTCTTTGTTGAGCTGGATGTCTAATGGAACGGCGATGGAAAGCTGGTCATTCGCCTCTTTTGCAAATGATCCGGGAATACAAAACAGGAGATAGCTGAACAATACAATAAAAGACAACCGTTTTAAGGTCACGTTTACCTCACCAATTAGGAACAGGAGAAATTCAGCTTTAAGTCTATTCAATTTGTGACGATTAACCAGAATTGTCGGATTTAATATTCTTCATAACATTGATAATGGGATCCAACACCTTCATCCCAAGCACCGCACAAATCAGGCCAATAAGACCCGGATTCAGGCTGTGGTCACTGTTTAATGCCGGTGGTGTTAAATCACCAAAAAACTCTTTTAAAATGACAAAGAAAACGTAGAAAAGTACCGTCGCCAATAAGGCTTCAATGATAGGTCGTTTTAATCGCGAGAATTGACGATTGGCCACCATATCGCGGTGATATAGCAAGGTTGCACCAAAGGCGATTAATAAAGACCAGATGGGGTTTGAAGGCAGCGTAACATGAAAGAACAGGGGCTGACTCTGCAATCGGAATTTATCGCGATAGAAGCTAATGTCAAAGCCGCCCATTTGCATTGGCGTATGTTTCACCGCAAAACTGCCATCTTCGGCAACTGCCAGATCCAGGATCTCAGGCTCGTTATCGCTGTTGTTTTGCTGGCGAATACGCACTTTATAATTTTTGTTTAACGCCGGTTTATTCACGGTACCAGTAATTAATATGGATCCGGAAAGCAATTGCACAAATCTTCTATCTACGGACGCTGTAATATCATCGGGTTTGACCACAACCTGTTCGCGGTTTTTCAGATTATATTGTGCTTCTTTTTCAAACAAAGTGGCATCGACCATATTGGAAACGAAATCTCCAAAGTGATTAAACCGATATTTCTCATGGGCCAATTGGGTTCGAAAGGTTTCTCTGCTTAATCGTTGCGCCGCGTACACGCGAAAACATACTACTGGATTATTAAGGCACCAGTTTTCTTGTTGCATTGTTTGTTGAAGTGCGGAGTTGATGTTTTCAGGATCGATAAGGCCGTTTAGTGTTTTGCTTACGATTTCGGCCACTAACGCTTTATCTTGGGAATTGAAATCGCGCATTAATTTGAAGGTTAATTCGGTCGCTAATACCGTCGATAGATAGTGAGGCTTACGAGGGTTAAATTGCGCGACTTTATTACTAAACTGACCTTCGTAGAGGTTTAACGTGGGCATTGAGATTAGCAATGAGTCGGCTTTAAGAAATGGATAACTTGACGGTGTGCCAAAGGCATAAAATTTTATGTTATAACCGCCGGACAGTTGCCAGTAATAATCTCTGACGCCCGCCATAGATTTGTCATCAGTGGATGTCGCAAAAATCACCGCATTCGGTTTGTTTAAGGCGCTAGCTTGAGGTCGCGATTTTTCTTTGCCTTGCTGCTGGAATTTTTTTTGCTGGCTCTGGCTTTTTTTCGGTACTTTTTGCGCCAGGGATGAGCAGACAATTTTTTGCTGTTTATAACAACGAAAAATGTTGTTAGGGGCAATACCTTTCCCCTCCAAAGTGGCTACCAGATGCTTAGTTAAGCCTTCGGAGTAGGGATCTTTGCGTTTATAGAAAATATGGATAGAAAATGCGTTGCTTTTATGTGTGGCTTTTTGGTTACTTTGTAGTTTATTCACCACATTCATAACGCGCTTATCATCCGCATGAACCGTTCTGAAAAAATACGGGTAGATGGGCCGTCCCTGATCATCTTGATTGATACTTGAACGGGTTGCCGTTGAGTTAATGATTGGAATATTGGTAGATTCAATCGCCAGCAAATTTAATAATTGTATGGTACAGCCTGACGTTAACGGTCCCAACACTAAACCTATTTGCGACCAGTTTTTTATTTGTTCAAAAGTCGACTGACAATCCAGACTTTTTAGTGGCAGGCGAACAAACTGATATCTGGATTTAAATTCGGTGATGACTTTGCCTGTGCTTAGCGGATTTTCTCCGGTATTGAAAAACTCTTCATCCAGTTGAATCGCTTCGAGAGTGTTATTAATACTGCGGATAAAGATGTCGTTGCCTTGCTGATTTAAATCGTCATCAAAAACCAGAATCTGAATGGTATTGTCCGCTTTGACCGGGAGAGGATCTTGTTTTGCGCGAACGCTTGATGCGAATAGGCCGTTTAACGTGAAAAAAAGAAGTGCAAAATACCATGCCAGTTTTTGCGGAGCTGACATCGAAACAATCAATACCGGTTGTCGGGTAAATCCAAACATTCCCTTAACCACACGCGAACAAAGAAATAGATCTTAGTTTTCAATGCACTGAGCATAGTCGGCAATAAAGGGTTTGCAAGCGGTAGTGTCGTTGAAACTTAACGTAGAAAGCGCCCGACAGAGAACATCGGGCAATAATCACTATTTTGCTTGTTGAATTAACTCAAACATTTCATCACGTTTTACACAGGCTTTTAGAGCGTCACGTTTAAACGCAGAATTTGAAGGCTCAACGCGAGCTGTGGTTACGGTCTGTCCATCACGAGTCGCACTGATCCAGCACTGTTGAGTTTCACTTTTGACTGTGTGTATCTTAACGTCATATAGCGTCGCTAAACGGGCTTCAGGCGCCATATTGCCAGTGACCAGGTGTTCGTTCGTGGCAGTTGCGTTTACCGCAAAAGAAGCCGTTAGCCCGGCTGCAAGAATAATCTTGTACATAATAACCTCGTTAGAATAGGGGAGAAGCCTCCCAAAACGGGGGGCATTTTAGACGTGATGGGTGATTGCACAAGTGAAAGTACGATTCTATTACTTCGGTTAAAATGATGTGAACTCGGCGTTTTAACGGTTTTACTGTAACTTTGACAGTTGACTGTAAAGGCCTTTTGTTAATTCACTACGACGTTCTATCTGCTCTAAAAACTTTTCACAAACACGATTGAATACACCGCCGGCATTGGTTGTAATTAATTCGCCATGACAAAGAAATATCTGCTGAAAGTCCCAACTGTCGACAATTTCCAATGCTTCCTGAGCTTGTTGAGCATTAGTGGTGTACATACGAAACTCGGGTGAAGACATCGGCTTTTCTCTGACACCAAACAACTTAAATAACCACAACATTGATGTTGTAGTTTTCGTCATGTTTTCAATAAAATCGGCAACAATTAGCGTTTTAGAAGGTTTGTGAAGCAAAAGTACTTCTGAGAAAAAACTATTGCCTTGCGTGGTGATCATATCGATATCCGGGCTTAGAAAATTGGCCTGATATCCATGAAGGACATTATCGACTTTTAGCTGTGGACAGCGCTCTTTTAATCCCGGCGCCGCAAATATTTTTGCATCAGGAAACGCCTCAATGTAATCCGCAAGACCTTGATTATGAATTTTATTGGGGGCGATAATCCAGGTAACGGTGCCAAGATCGGCCAATGATTGTTTGATCTGATCAGTTAAAAAGATTGGCGAGTAAATCAATAATTGATTGTTATCAGCTTTGATCACGGCCATTCGGGTTTGCAGAGTCGCTCCGTAAAACTTCACAAAGGTACTGCTGATAAATAGATTTTCACCAAACTGCTTCACGGTTGCGCTCTTCATCGCCTTTATCAATAATGTATCAAGTATAAGCTATGGTGAGAAAAGTCTCTTTGGTTCATAATGTTTTTTATGAAAAAGAGATTTTATTAAGGGGAATCAATTGGCTACAAGTTTGGACAACACGCAGATTCGCTCGGTACTGTTTGTCTGCATGGGCAACATATGCCGAAGCCCAACAGCAGATGCGGTGTTTCGGCAAAAAGCCAAAGAGCAGGGCGTCGATATTGAAGTGGATTCGGCGGGCACCATAGCGTTCCATCAGGGCGAGCCGCCTGATAAACGTTCGCAGCAAGTCGGTGCAGCTCGCGGCTATGATTTTTCCAATATTCGTGCTCGTAAAGTGGTTGGTGAAGACTTTGAACGATTTGATCTGATTGTTGCCATGGACCATGACAATATGGACGATTTACTCAAGCAATGTCCGCAAGACTTACAACATAAAGTTCGACTGTTTTTGGAGTTTGCCGAAGATCGCGCGGAAATCTCCGTACCGGACCCGTATTATGGCGGGAGTCATGGCTTTGAGCACGTGCTAAATCTGGTTGAGGATGCCAGTGATGGGTTATTAAACAAGATTCGTGGTGACGAATAAAAGCCAATATCAAGGGGTTGGTAATACCCCTTAATTGATTTTTAGTAATATTAGATGATTGTGAAAAACGTATGAGTTGTGATGAGCTTGAACTTAACGAGTTGCAACTGCATCCGCGAGAATATCAAGGATCCTTTCGCTTTCCGCCATATCGATACAGGCATCGGTAATACTTTGCCCGTAAGTTAACTGGTCTTCTTTACCGGGTACGACTTTTTGATTACCTGGCACTAAGAAACTCTCGATCATCACCCCAAAGATGGCAGTGTTGTCACTCTTGATTTGCTCGGCAATACTCTGTGCCACTTCGATTTGCCGATTGTGATCTTTCGAGCTGTTACCGTGCGAACAATCAATCATGATTTTTGTGTTGATGTCGGATTGATGTAATTGCTGCTGCGCACCCAGCACATCTTCTTTGTGGTAATTGGGCTGTTTGCCGCCGCGTAATATTATGTGTGAAAACGGATTGCCGTGGGTTTGGTAAATCGACATTTGTCCGCTTTTATCGGGTGAATACAAGACATGCGGGACACTCGCCGCTTTTATGGCGTCTATCGCAATTTTAACATTTCCATCGGTACCATTTTTAAAGCCAACAGGGCAGGATAATGCTGATGCCAGTTCACGGTGCACTTGAGACTCGGTGGTTCTGGCGCCAATCGCGCCCCAACTGATAAGATCAGAAATATACTGACCCGTTACCATATCCAGGAATTCGGTTCCCGCGGGTAATCCCAGTTCGTTGATTTCCATTAACAGACTACGGGCCAAATGCAGGCCTTTTTCGACATCAAATGACTTATCTAGCCATGGGTCGCTGATCAAACCTTTCCAGCCCACAGTTGTGCGTGGCTTTTCAAAATAGACCCGCATGACTATCTGTAATTGATTGCGGTATTTGTCATGCAGTACTTTTAATTGTTTTGCATAATCAATGGCCGCCACGGGATCGTGGATAGAGCAGGGGCCTATGACTACCAACAATCGTTCATCTTTACCGCAAATGATATTTTCTACGGTATTGCGTGAATCGATAATAAAGTTGGCGGTTTCTTCAGACAAAGGGATATCTTCGGCTAGTTGCGCCGGTGATATCAGATGTTCAATCAATGAAGTGCGAAACTCGTCAGTCTTTATGGTCATTGGTTTAGGATACCCTCGTTAAATCAGGCCGCTAACATAGCTAAATTAAATGGATATGTGAAATAGTTTCTATGAATTGCATAGAATAATTTTGTTTATTGTCCAGATATGTGTTCTGTATCCATTTTAATTACGGTAAACACGTCCTTTTAATGTTACTCAACCGATTGCTGTAAAACCAATTTTTTAGCACCGGTAAATGTAAAAGTACCGGCGGATATTCAATATTTGTAACGCTGTAATCCAGTTGTCGATAATATCTTTGCGGATATCTCTTCCACTGAAAACTTCGTAGTGTTTAAGAAGGGAATTTTCTCTTGCTTATAGAGCTTTTCCACTTCGCGAATTTCAAGGCGGCACTGGCGCGCCGACGAATATTTTGAGTTTGCCATACGGCCATTGCGGATATCGATTAGACGATCGGCATCGATGGTTAAGCCAAAAAGCTTTTGTTTATGTTTCATGAGAAAATCCGGCAATCGTAATTCATCAATATCATCTTCGGTAAATGGGTAGTTTGCAGCCTTAATCCCGTATTGAAGTGCCAAATATAGACACGAAGGTGTTTTACCCGAACGAGAAACGCCCACCAAAATAATATCCGCGTGTTCATAATCTGTTACGCGAGTGCCATCATCGTTGGCCAGCGCAAAGTTTACGGCGTCGATTCTATAGTCATAACTGTTTTCATGGATGGAATGGGTTCGATGCGCTTTAGGCTTGGCTCCTATCCCTAATTGTTGCTCTACCGGGCTAATAAAATGTTCCAGAAAGTTATAAATTACCGCGTCACAAGTGTCGATTATTTCTCGCGTTTGCGGATTCACAAAGGTATGAAAAACAAAAGGTTTTAAGCCAGTTTTACGGTACATCTGATTGATTTGTTGTTTCACCTGTTCAGCCTTTTCTACAGATTCGACGAAAGGGATGGTGAAGTGTTCAAATTCTACTGGAAATAATGACAATAGAGCATGTCCGAAGACCTCTGAAGTGATAGCAGTACCATCAGAAATATAAAAAGCTGCGCGCATTTTGTGCTTCCTTGTAAAAACTTACATTATGTGTTTCAGTTAATATATGGGTTGTGTAGAATACCGCTGACTTAAATATAGTATCAACACCTATAGATATAAGTCATTTCGATCCTGTTTCATACTTCTTGGAGAATAATAACGTGCAAGAACATGTACTTTGGTATGAAGACCTTAACATGAATGACGTTGATCGCGTGGGTGGCAAAAATGCTTCCTTAGGTGAGATGATCAGCAACCTTTCCTCTCTAGGTGTTCAAGTGCCATCGGGCTTTGCCACCACCGCATATGCTTTCAATGAATTTCTTGACCAGTCCGGTCTTACCGAAAGAATTTACGCCACATTAGATAATCTCGATGTTGAAGATATTCAAGCACTTAGCGAAGCTGGTGCAAATATTCGTCAATGGATTATCGACACCCCATTTTTGCCGGAGATGCAACATGCTATTGAAAAAGCCTACGGCAATTTAAGCGCAGGTTTTGGGGATGAAGTTTCTTTTGCGGTACGCTCATCGGCAACCGCTGAAGATATGCCGGATGCTTCTTTTGCCGGGCAGCAAGAAACATTTTTGAATGTTCGTGGTTTTGACAATGTCATGATTGCGATTAAACATGTTTTCGCCTCGTTGTTTAATGACAGAGCGATATCCTATCGAGTGCATTCTGGCTATGACCATAAAGGTGTGTCATTGTCGGCTGGGATCCAGCGAATGGTGCGTTCCGATATTGCTTCTTCCGGAGTAATGTTCAGCATAGATACCGAATCTGGATTTGATCAGGTTGTGTTTATCACTTCCAGTTATGGTTTAGGTGAGATGGTAGTGCAAGGTGCTGTTAATCCAGATGAATTTTATGTTTTTAAACCTTCAGTAAGTGAGCAGAAACCGGCGGTTTTGCGTCGTAATATTGGTTCGAAACTGGTGAAGATGGTGTATACCGACGACTTGACCCATGGCAAACAAGTTGAGGTTGTCGATGTCGAACCCGTGCAATCTGACAAGTTCTCGATTACCGATTCTGAAGTTCAGGAATTAGCAAAACAAGCGATCATTATCGAGCAACATTACGGTCGTCCAATGGACATCGAGTGGGCGAAAGATGGTTTAGATGGCAAGTTATATATTGTCCAGGCTCGACCGGAAACTGTACGTAGTCGTGAAAGTGCAAATGTAATGGAACAGTTTCTATTACAAGGGCAATCGAATGTCCTGTGTGAAGGTCGCGCGATTGGTCATAAAATTGGCAAAGGATCGGTAAAAGTTCTCAGCAGTATTGATGAAATGGACAAGGTGCTGCCGGGGGATGTTCTGGTGACTGACATGACAGATCCTGACTGGGAACCAATTATGAAACGGGCTTCTGCCATTGTCACCAATCGTGGTGGTCGCACCTGCCATGCGGCAATTATTGCCCGTGAAATGGGGATCCCCGCAGTCGTAGGTTGTGGTAATGCAACCGATTTGTTGTCCAACAGCACGAAAGTGACCGTGAGTTGTGCTGAGGGGGACACAGGCTTTATATACGATGGCGAGTTAGATTTTGAAGTGAAACGCTCGCAAATTGACAACATGCCTGATATTCCATTCAAAATTATGATGAACGTGGGAAATCCTGACCGAGCATTTACCTTTGCTCGATTGCCTCATAGTGGTATTGGTCTTGCGCGACTTGAGTTTATTATCAATAAGATGATTGGCGTACATCCTAAAGCGTTAATTAATTTCGACTCCCTTGACGCGGGTCTGCAGGAAGAAATCACCGATATTATTGTGGGTTATGATTCACCCTGCGAGTTTTATATCGGTAAGCTAACCGAAGGTATTGCCACGTTGGCAGCGTCGTTTGCCCCGGAGCGCGTCATTGTTCGTATGTCCGATTTTAAGTCGAATGAATACGCAAACCTGGTCGGTGGTGATGTCTATGAACCGGACGAAGAAAACCCGATGATTGGTTATCGTGGGGCATCTCGCTACATCAGTGAAACGTTTCGTCAATGTTTTGCGATGGAATGTGAAGCCATCAAACGCGTTCGCAATGATATGGGATTAATGAATGTTGAAATTATGATCCCATTTGTTCGTACATTGAAAGAAGCTGAACAGGTTATTGAAATTCTTGCGGATAATGGTTTGGTTCGGGGTGAAAATGGCCTAAAAGTGATTATGATGTGTGAGTTGCCATCAAATGCTCTTTTGGCGGATCAATTCCTCGATTATTTTGACGGATTTTCTATTGGTTCGAATGATTTAACGCAATTAACGTTAGGTCTGGACCGTGATTCTGGTCTCGTTGCACATCTTTTTGATGAGCGCGATCCGGCGATCAAATCGTTATTAGAAATGGCGATTCAGGCCTGTAAACGCCGAGATAAATACGTGGGTATTTGCGGCCAAGGACCGTCAGATCATCCGGATTTTGCAGCCTGGTTAATGGAGCAGGGCATTGATAGCGTATCGTTAAATCCCGATTCTGTGCTGTCTACTTGGTTATACTTAAGTGGGAGCGACACCTAACCGTTGATCGAAGTATTCGATAAAAAGCAACCCAAGGGTTGCTTTTTTCTTATTAAATCGATTGTTTTTTAACGGCATTTTTAGCATCATAGGGGCATAATCTCGCTAAAAATATTCTGTTGTCTATGCTGCCGCGCCTTGATGTTGACGATTTAGTTTCACCTTTATATCAAAAGTATCTACAAACCTTAAAATCCAGTGGATACCGGGGAGATATTTCCTGTCAATACAGTGCTAGGTTAGCCGTTGCCACAGACAACAGCGTTTATCAAAAAATACCACAGGCGGTATTACACCCGAAGTCTGTCGATGATATCGGCATTCTGACCTCTCTCGCCAACCTCGAAAAATTTCACGAAATTCAGTTTTCAGCCCGTGGCGGTGGTACCGGCACCAATGGCCAATCATTGACGCCAGGGATTGTTGTCGACTTGTCTCGGCATATGAATCGCATTCTGGAAATTAATGTTGAAGAGCGATGGGTGCGAGTTCAGGCAGGCGTTGTTAAAGATCAACTCAACGAATTTTTAAAGCCCCATGGATTTTTCTTTTCCCCGGATTTATCTACGTCTAATCGTGCAACGATTGGCGGTATGGTTAATACAGATGCCTCCGGTCAAGGCTCGTTGATTTATGGTAAAACGTCCGATCACGTATTGGGTTTAACCAGTATTTTAGCGGACGGTTCGCAATTAGACACATGCGCCATTCCTATCGAAGAAGCGGAAATTAAAGCGTCTTTGGCGACCAAAGAAGGTCAGGTTTATCAAACAGCATTATCAAGTTGCGGTGATAATCGCGACAAAATACTGACTAAGTTTCCTCGGTTAAATCGTTTTCTGACGGGTTACGATTTGGAAAATGTATTTGATCCTAGCTTAACCCAATTCGATCTTGGTCGGCTTATTACTGGCTCTGAAGGGAGTTTAGCAATTGTCGCAGAAGCAAAGCTCAATATCACTGAAATTCCCAATGTCAGAGCGTTAGTCAATATAAAATATGACAGCTTTGAATCCGCACTGCGCCATTCTCCGGATTTAGTAAAAGCAAAGGCGTTGAGTGTTGAAACCATTGATTCGAGAGTGTTGAATCTTGCTAAACAGGATATCGTCTGGCATAGCGTTGAAGATATGATAACGGATGTTCCTGGCACCGAAATGGATGGCTTGAACCTTGTCGAATTTACCGGTTTTGAGCACAGTGAAGTGGCACAAAAGATTGCCACGCTGGAAACGTCGTTAACGGGAGAACGAGCCAAAGCAAAAGGAGTCATTGGTTATCAAGTGACTTACGATCTGGCCAGTATCTCGCGTTTATATGGGATGCGAAAAAAAGCGGTTGGCTTATTGGGGAATGCCAAAGGACAGGCAAAACCCTTAGCGTTTGCCGAAGATACGGCAGTGCCTCCGGAAAATCTCGCGGATTTTATTATCGAATTTCGCGAACTCCTCGATGGCCATAATCTTGATTACGGCATGTTTGGGCATGTGGATGCGGGAGTGCTTCATGTTCGCCCAGCATTAGATATGTGCGACCCAAAACAAGAAGAACTGCTGCGAGATATCTCCGACAACGTGGTTGCGCTCACCTCGAAATATGGCGGTTTAATGTGGGGCGAGCACGGTAAAGGTTACCGTAGCGAATATGGCCCAGAGTTTTTTGGTGATGACTTGTTTATGGAACTGCGCAAGATAAAAACGGCGTTTGATCCCTTAAATAAAATGAATCCAGGCAAAATTTGCACGCCTTTAAAGCGTGACGATACGCTGGTGAGTGTCGATGATAAAAAACGCGGGGGATTTGACCGTCAAATTCCAATCGAAGTACGAGAAGATTTCCCGTCAGTAATGAACTGTAATGGTAATGGCCTGTGTTTTAATTTTGACAGTAAAAGCCCGATGTGTCCGTCCAGCAAAATTACCGCGGACAGGCGTCATTCGCCCAAAGGACGAGCCGGCTTAATGCGTGAATGGCTGCGCTTACTGGCAGAAAAAGGCATTGATTTAAAGAGCCTACAAAATGGCAAAAACCGATTTTCTGTAAAAGCGATGGCTCTGAAAACGGCCAATACCCTGCGCTTTAAAGCTGGGGAATATGATTACTCCCACGAAGTGATGGAAGCAATGTCTGGATGCCTGGCTTGTAAAGCCTGTGCCAGTCAATGTCCGGTAAAAGTGGATGTCCCGGATTTTCGCGCGCGATTCATTGAACATTATTATGGACGCTACTTAAGACCCTTAAAAGATCATTTTGTCGCGCATATTGAAACCCTTGCACCGATGATGGCGAAGTTTCCAAAAACAATAAATACCTCCATAGATAACCCATTGTTTGCTTGGTTTTCCCGAAAAATTCTCGGTTATGAAGATACACCGTTACTATCGGTACCTACGTTGGGGCAACAGACTGAAGATGAAAATTTTGAAGACTTCGATCTTTATGCGTTGCAACAACTGAATCAACAAGACAAACGTAAAACCGTATTGGTAGTTCAAGACCCGTTCACCTCTTTTTATGATGCCGATGTGGTTGCCGACTTTATGCGGTTGATTCGAAAGTTAGGTTATCGACCTGTGCTATTGCCATTTAAACCCAATGGCAAACCGCAACATGTGAAAGGATTTTTATCTAAATTTTCGAAAACCGCCGCCGATAGTGCTGAATTTTTCAATGAACTGCACCAACTTGGAATGCCAATGGTGGGTATGGATGCCTCTTTAGTACTGTGTTATCGCGATGAATATGCTCAGGTACTTGGTGACAAGCGAGGCAACTTTAACGTGCTGCTTAGCCATGAGTGGCTATTTGCTCAGCTCGATTCGCTTGATGACATGCAACCAGTAACGACAACGGGTGTGTTTAAGCTTTTTGCGCACTGCACCGAAAAAACAGCACTGGCAATGAGTGAAGGGCAGTGGCAGAAAATTTTTGAGCATTTTGGTTTGACGCTTGAAGCCGTTAGTGTTGGTTGTTGCGGGATGGCGGGTACCTATGGACATGAAACACAAAATCAGGAAAATTCCCGGGGCTTATTTGAACTGAGCTGGCAAACACCGTTAAAACAAAGCCCAACCGATTTGTTGTTGGCAACGGGTTTTTCCTGCCGTAGTCAGGTGAAACGCTATACCGATAAAAAACTGCAGCATCCGGTTCAAGCGTTACTCAAACGTATCGGTTAGTTAATTGGCCGCACTATCTGGTTCAAACAAACAGTTGAATAACAAATTATGAATAAAATTGAGATCAAATACTGTAGCCAATGTCGTTGGTTGCTTCGTTCAACCTGGATGGCGCAAGAGATCCTTACCACCTTTGATGGCGAAGTCAGCGAATTGACGTTAAAGCCAGGGACCGGGGGAATTTTTGAAGTGATTGCCAATGACGTTCTTATCTGGTCGCGAAAAGAACAAGGCCGATTTCCAGAAATCACCGAACTAAAACAAATCGTTCGTGATGTTATTGCGCCAGATAAATCTCTCGGACATTCCGACAAAGTAAACAAAAAAGTCATCTAAAGGGCTATATGCAATTTATTATATTGCGTGTCAGCGTTATTTGCCTGGTTTGTCGTTAGGTTAGTGCAAGGCATAATTTTCTCATTCTGGTTCGTTGGTGAATTTCCTATTACTGGGCAATTTCGTATTCTCAACATCAACTGGCTAAATAATGAAATTTATCTTTTGCTGTTTATTTACCGCTTTATTTGTATAACCCGAGGCTTCGCTGCTGTGCGACAAATAGTCAGAAGGATGTAATTATGAGCTTTAGTTTCGTTGTCACCGTTACTGCTGTCGCTGCCTTCATTTTAGGGGTGGGGTGGTTATTCTTTGCACCTGTATTGATTCGAAGGTGGGGCATGCAGGTACACAGTGAAACCGTCGTTGTCGGACGTCGTCTTGGCACTGCTTATCTCGGCATTGCGATCATTTTATTGCTAGCCAGGACAGCACCACTTTCGCAGCTACGGCTAGCGATTTCAGCAGGGCTTTTGTTTGCGATGGTTGTGTTGGCGATGCTTGGCGTTAAGGAGTATCAAGCGAAGCGTGTAAATGCCAGTATATTAATCAGTGTGGCATTAGAAGTTTTTCTGACCATTGGATATGCCCAGGTACTCGTCGATGACTTGAAAACATTATCCGTGCTGTGAAGAAATACAGACGGTTCGTAATACCGAATTTCTTGCCGTTTAATCGGTATGAAAATATGAAATAAAAAATCCCGTATCAGCACGGGATTTTATTTAATTGAAGTGGCGACTAATGACGTTATTTATGGCCATTGGCAATAATGTCTCTTGCCATTTTATCCGCGACCAATCCTGTTGGAAGATTTTCTTCATGTGCCTTGCTAAATACTTTCATTAAAGTGTTGTAGATATCTTCAACCAATTTGGTCGCTTGGTTGGCACAGTAGGGCTCTTCACCAATTTCCAATGCGACATTAATGATACCTCCGGCATTTATCACGTAATCTGGTGCATAAAGAATTCCCTGATCCATTAACGCTTGATCGTGACGAGCTTCAGCCAATTGGTTATTGGCGCAACCCGCGATTATGGTCGCTTTAAATTGTGCCAGGGTTTGATCATTTACTGTGGCGCCAAGTGCACAAGGGGCAAATACATCAACATCCTGAGCATAAATTTCGTCAAGGCCAACGACCTTTGCATTCAGTTCTGTTTGGGCTTTATCGAGCGCAATTTGATTGATGTCGGTAACGACGAGTATGGCGCCAGCGCGATGCAGTTTCTCACACAGAGAATAACCTACGCTTCCTAAACCTTGTACCGCAACTTTGATGCCGGTTAAGTCGTCTTTGCCTAACTTAAATTTGACTGCGGCTTTAATGCCTAGAAAAGTGCCGAGTGCCGTAAATGGGCCAGGATTTCCACTTTTACCTTCAAGACCTGAAACAAATTGGGTTTCTTGGTTCACAATCGCCATATCAGCAGTCGTAATATTTACGTCTTCTGCTGTATAGTAGCGTCCACCCAAATTGTTGACCGCTCGGCCGAATGCTTTAAACAGGGCTTCTGATTTAAGCTGTTTCGGATTGCCGATAATTACAGCCTTACCACCACCTAAATGTAATCCAGCCATCGCATTTTTATAGGTCATGCCTCTTGATAAACGCAATACGTCTTTTAATGCTTCATCTTCGTTGGCATAGTCCCAAAATCGGCAACCACCAGCGGCAGGACCTAAGTTTGTATTGTGTACAGCGATAATCGCTTTTAAACCGGTTTGTTCATCAGAGCAAAACACAACCTGTTCGTGGTGATCAAAATCGACGAGATCAAAAAGAGCCACACTTTTCTCCATTTTATTGTTCAGTACAGAGTAATTTACAGAGTTCAAATCTCTGAAAATTTAAGCGGTAAAAATTGCGCGAACAATATCACTTTCACTCGCTTCAGGCCATATATAGCAATAAATTCTTTTTTTTGGATCTGTTCATTTAATACTACAAGCAAATTCGTCATTTTGTACTTGAGATTATCAACATTTTCAGCGAGTATGGGCGAAAATTTTTTCATTATGAGGCCTCGTATGAGCAATCCTGGCGAATTTACCGAAGAACAACGCAGCGCATGGGTGCGTGAACAATACCAAAAAGCAACGAAATACATGGCAGAGAAGGGCATGGTTGTCACTTCGGTTACGACGGAAGATAGCCGTTATATCGCGCCACTATTCGCGGTGTGGAAACTACAGACCAATGAAAAAGAAAATTATTGGGTGATTTGTGGTGATTTACCCGCTGACCATATTCCGGTCGCTGCCGCGATTGATGGTCGTGAAGCCGTAAGAAATTTTGCGATGAAATGGCAATTACAGGCGGAAAATATCGGGCGCGCTGCAAACGAACCTGCACAAGTTGAGTTTGCCCGCTTACTGGTTTCCCGAGCCGAAAGTCTGTATGAGATGTTTGAAGACGAAAGCGTTTGGAAAAACGGCTAATCGTCGACATTCTCAACGCCCAGAGAAACGAAGATTCTATCAAGGTTAATGGCTTAAATAGAATCTTTTAAAATCGATTTCCCGGATGGGACAGGCCATTCGTTGTCTGGGTATTCCGGCTTCCATAAAAACTGCCCCTACTGGGCGGAAGTTATGACTGGCAAAATAGCTGACGGCGTCCAAATCGGAATTGATATACACTTCGTTCAATTGATTCTTTCGGGCAATTTTGACCAAGGCCTGAATGACCTCTTTACCTACCGGACTCTTTCGTTTTGAAATGACCACAGCAATTCGGGATATTTCACCATTGTTGGTGATCCTACCGGTTGCTATGGCTTCTTGGGTTTCTTCATCCACCACCAGAACGTGGTGGGCTTTTCTGTCTTGCTGATCAAATTCTACGTCGTAGGGGATCCGCCGTTCGCAACAAAAAACTTTTTCGCGAACAGATTTTAATTGTCGTTCGGCTTGCTGCCAACGAACAACATTCACTTTGTAGCGCACTACTCACCTCAAGCCAACTGCCAAAGTCCTATATTAATAACCCTAGTTAACAGCTCCAGGTTTTTCAAATTGCTCATCGCGCTTTTTAACAATTCTGAATTAAGGTGTTGCTTATTTGCCATCGCAAAGGCGAGATCGTGAGTTTCTTCGTAGATCGCAAATCGTTCGCCATTAATGAAAAGTTTACGTTGCTCAATCACAAGCGTTTTAATGCCTAACACGGGTTCTAGAGCGCCATCATCTTCTATGATTTGTTCAATGATATCAGGCAATTCATCGATGGAGATAGGATCGTCGGGCAACCCTACATCGAGGGCGTGATGGACACTCGTTAAATGTTGACCAAGAAAGTCTTCTAACATATCTTCATTATTTAACACATGCTGCATTTGATTTTTTATGTGTTGGAAGTCTTTTGTACTTAAATGTTCAGGACTGTCAGTGTAGCTACGTTGACTATCGTCAAGGCGTTTACCGTACAGGTCTTCATCAAGCATGTAATCGGCGAGTCCTCCAAACAATTCCTGAGGATTTGGCGCTTGAAAGCCTATGGAATAGTTCATTGCATTATCAATGGCCACGCCGTCGTGGGGATGGTGTGGTGGGATATAGAGTAAATCCCCAGCCTCCGTTGTAACATCAATACAACTGCTAAAAGCGGATACCTGCTTTAGATCTGGGTGTGGCAATAGGTTTTGTAATCCATGATCTGGTTTACCGACGCGCCAATGACGTTTACCACTACCTTGAATAATAAAAACATCGTACTGATCGAGATGAGGTCCAACACCGCCACCCGGGGTTGAGAAACTTACCATAACATCGTCTATGCGCCAATTGGGAATGAATCGAAATGGCGTGATGAGTGAATCAACATCTTCAAACCAGTGATTTACCGCTTGCACAAGCAAAGTCCAATTTTCGTCACCAAACGGTTCAAAATCGGGAATCGGACCATGTTCGACGTTCCATTCATTTCCTAAGCGCTGAACGATACGAGATTCAATCATATCTTCCATGGCGAGCCCAGCAAGCTCGTCCGGATCTACTGGATCATTAAAATCGGGAAATGCTCCCTTGATTAGTAATGGCTTTTTCTGCCAATACTGCTCAAGAAAAAGTTCAGGGGTAAGATCTTTCCATTCGATGATCATGGTTTTACTACAACATTAAAAATCAATGGCTATAGGATACACGTCAACGTTAAAAAAATCAGGGACGGAGAAGATATTTATGCCGTTAGCAATTATGCCAAAACCCGATTCGTACAAATGAATATTCAATTCAAGCAAAGACCGGCTTCTATCCGTAGAAGGCGACCTGTGCCTCAAATTACTCTTAACGCACGCTAACAAGACACCCACGCTAACAAGACACCCACGCTAACAAGACACCCACGCTAACAAGACACCCACGCTAACAAGACACCCATATCAATTGGGGCGGGCAATTTGGAGAATTCCACTAGGCATAGGAGGAGGGGGAATAGTTAATTCTTCTGCTGTAGAGCAGTTAAAATGTGCTATCTACGATTTTTGTTCGAATATACTCGGACGTTGTTCTTTGAGTTCTCCTTCTAATTAATCGCCTATTTGGTGAGAATAGGCCGATTTTTATGGTGGGTGTCCTGTTAAGGTTGAAAGCCTAACCCGGTGTTCAAGTGCCATTTTTGGGTATCTTGTTAGTGATGATTAGTGATTTGGTAGTGGAAATTTTTAAAGCGTGGTAGGTCGTTGAGTCTTTCGATTCTTTGTAACTAAGTCTGCATATGTGGTTGGGGGATCAGAGCATAAAAAAAGGCTATGATGATTCATAGCCTTTTCGTGATGTCATTTTTGACGATTTATAATTCGTCAATAAAGCTAATCGCACGACCGATATAGCTTGCCGGTGTCATGGCAATCAATTCGTCTTTTGCCTGTTGAGGCAATTCAAGATTTTCGATAAATGCACGCATTGATTCGCCGTTCACGCGCTTGCCTCGTGTTAACTCTTTAAGCTTTTCATAAGGCTTCTCGATACCGTAGCGACGCATAACGGTTTGTACAGGCTCTGCCAATACTTCCCAGTTTGAGTCCAGCTCGTTAAGTAGGCTTTGCTCGTTAACTTCCAGTTTACTGATACCTTTTAACGTGGCTTGATAAGAAATCAAAGAGTGCGCAAAACCCACACCCAGATTACGAAGCACAGTAGAGTCGGTAAGGTCACGCTGCCAGCGAGAAACAGGAAGTTTCTGCGCTAAATGGGCAAACAACGCATTGGCAATACCTAAGTTACCTTCTGAATTTTCAAAATCAATAGGGTTAACTTTGTGTGGCATGGTTGAAGAACCAATTTCGCCAGCAATGGTTTTTTGTTTAAAGTGACCCAGGGCGATATAGCCCCAAATATCACGGTCGAAATCAATCAAAATGGTGTTGAAACGAGCCACTGCATCGAAAAGCTCTGCGATGTAATCGTGCGGTTCGATTTGAGTGGTAAATGCGTTCCAGGTAATACCTAAGCTGTTAACAAAGCTTTCTGAAAACTCATGCCAATCTAACTCAGGGTAGGCAGATAAATGCGCGTTGTAGTTACCAACGGCACCATTGATTTTTCCAAGAAATTCAACCGCGGCAATTTGATCACGCTGACGTTTCAAACGCACGTAAACATTGGCCATTTCTTTACCCATTGTACTTGGGCTTGCTGGTTGACCATGGGTACGACACATCATTGGGATCGATTTGTATTCTATCGCTAGGTTCTTAATCTCATTTAAAATTTCATCAAGAACCGGTAACAAGACCAATTCACGACAATCTTTGAGCATTAATGCATGAGACAGATTATTGATGTCTTCTGAAGTACAAGCAAAGTGAATGAATTCAGACACTGCATTTAGCTCAGCATTATCCGCGACTTTTTCCTTTAAAAAGTACTCAACCGCTTTAACATCGTGATTCGTTGTCGCTTCAATATTTTTCACGCGCGCCGCATCTTCTTCACTGAAGTTTGCAACGATTGCATCTAAAACGGCATTTGCGTCGGCAGAGAATGCTGGCACTTCAGCAATCTCTGCAGTAGCAGCAAGTTTTTGTAACCAACGTACTTCAACCGTTACTCGGTATTTAATCAAACCGAATTCACTAAAGATCGGGCGTAAGGCTTTAACTTTACTGCCATATCGACCATCTACCGGAGAAATAGCACTGATGCTTGAAAGTTCCATATCAGGTTCCTAATTAATGTATAGACTTTAATAATTTTTGAGCTTCTGCCACTACCTGGCGTCGGCGAAATAAAATAACTCGGCGTTTACCGCCCATTTGTCGCCAAAGTACCGCAGCTCGGATACCTGACAGGAGCAAAGCACGAATACGGTTTTGGTTACCGACCTGCTTTAAAATTGATTGTTCACCAGCGATTTGGATGCGAGTTGCTAAAGGACTGATCACGTCAATATAAACATTGGCGAAATTGGCAATCATAGTGTCGCTGGTAAGTTCAAAGTGATCTAACTGGCGTTGACATTGATCAATGCGGCTACCAAGACTGGCGAGATCTTTCTTCTTGTTTTGCAATCGTCGCTCTAAATTAAGCATGCTGACGATATAACGAGTAATCTCTGGATCTTTTTCAGCAGTTGTATCGCCAAGTTGGCTGACGATGAGTTGCAAGCCTTTTTTCAAATGCGCGATATCGGAACCATAGACTTCCAGGGAATCTTTGGGATCTGTGATCACAATAGAGTTCAGCATCAACTCAAACAAAGGCTCGTCCAGTTGATTTTTTCGGGCAATACCTTGGATCATGGCAGCGGCCTGACATATTGCAGCGAATGTTAAGGTTTGTTGTCTCATATAACCTACAGCGTAATTGTTATGGTTTATCTTCTATCATGTTGAAAATACGTGTTAATTATTCGTGGGTAGACGGTTCATTCTACGGCATCAAAATCCCGGATCAAGATATCAATAATGCCGCCGCCTAAACACACATCGTCCTGGTAAAACACAACCGATTGCCCTGGCGTCACAGAGCTTTGTTGTTCATCGAACATGATTTCGTACTCGTCATTATTTACACGAGTTACAAGACACGCAACATCATGTTGGCGATATCGAGTTTTTACCGTGCAACGAAAACTTTTACCAACCTCTATTTGCTCGCGATCAACCCAGTGTAATTGATTTGCGATTAAGCCTTTGGAAAACAGGCGAGGGTGATTGTGCCCCTGACCGACAATCAGCACATTGCGCTTCATATCTTTTTCAACAACATACCAAGGTTCATCACCAGCATCTTTTAAGCCACCGATTCGTAAACCTTTGCGTTGACCAAGCGTGTGATACATCAAACCATCATGTTCACCTATTGCCTGTCCCTCGCAATTTTCAATGACTCCGGGTTGAGCAGGTAGATAACGGCCGAGGAAATCTTTAAATTTGCGCTCACCGATAAAACAAATTCCGGTAGAATCTTTTTTATCATGGGTGATCAAACCTTCTCGCTCAGCAATTTCCCGAACTTCTGGTTTTTCCAGATGGCCTACAGGAAACAGTGTATGCGCAACCTGTTGATGACTTAATGTATATAAAAAATAGCTTTGATCTTTGTTGTTATCCAGACCACGTATCATTTGAAATTTGCCATCGTGTTCGCGACGCTGAACATAATGACCCGTGGCGATATAGTCCGCCCCTAGATCTTCGCAAGCAAACTCTAAAAAGGCTTTGAATTTGATTTCTTTGTTACACATGATATCTGGGTTTGGAGTGCGACCCGCTTTGTATTCTTCAAGAAAATATTCAAATACATTGTCCCAGTATTCTGCGGCAAAGTTAATGGTGTGAAGCTCTATCCCTAATTTTTCACAAACCGCTTGTGCATCTTGCAAATCTTCCGCCGCTGCACAATATTCGTCGTCATCGTCTTCTTCCCAGTTTTTCATAAACAAGCCTTCCACCTGATAGCCTTGTTGCTTCAGAAGATAGGCCGAAACGGAAGAATCAACGCCGCCGGACATGCCGACGATAACTTTAAGATCACGGTTAGCTGTTGTACTCAAGGACTGTAATTCCCAACCAGTTAAAAAATGGCGCGAATTTTAACATGAAATAACGGCTAACGCATTATTATTGCTAAATCTTATTGAACGATGAAAAATTAAAAAATGTGTTTACGGCTTTCACAATCAATCGACGCACTAAGTACTCGTATAGAGTCGTTTTTTTCCATCCGGATAAAGGCCAATTTTTTGAAACATTATCGATAAAATGTCTCGATTTTTGTCTCGGCCACCCCGTGAAAATGTAACGAATTTGCAAACGATCCTGTTTACTCAAAACTTGGCGCACTATCGACAAATGTACGAACGAAATACCTTTGTCAGTGGTTAAATTTAGCTCGTTTGAGAAAGCTTGTTTGAGTTAGAACGTTTGAATTCGCTGGTTGTATTCGGTTCGTTAGATGAAGGCTAACAATACGGAACGCAGTTTAGTCTTTGTTATACGTCTTTTTTAATCACCTTTGTATATCGCCTTTGCATATCGCCTTTATGCATCGCGACTAAACATAGTTTTTTAACAGGGATAAAGGGTAAGTGTTTCCTGCAAGGTAATCGTTTATCCCATTAAGTACCATAGGACTACGTAATTGTTCAGATTTTGCACGGATTTCTTCAAAACTCATCCAAATCGCTCGATTAATTTCGGCATCTTGAGGTTGTGTTTGCAGCCAGGCATCCAATTCGACAACAAAACAAAATCGTAAATAAAACAGATCTGAACGTGGTAGATGAAAATAGTAAATTCCGCACAACGCATCCGGGCAAACGTGTAATCCGGTTTCTTCGACGACTTCCCGTTTTAAACCATCGAGTATCGATTCATTGGCTTCTAAATGACCTGCAGGTTGATTGTACGCCCATTGTCCATCCTGCCATTCTTCTACCATTAAAAATTTACCGTTATGATGAATGATTGCAGCGACTGTGGTATTGGGTTTAAATTGCAAATGATGATCATCCACGGGATTTACTTCCTGTGTTGGTTAATGGTTGGTGACTGGTTGTTGGTAATTCCACGTACTGCCCGGGCTTAATTGATCCTAAAGGCGCAATATCCGTTAAAGAATAGGGGCCCATCGACACACGAATCAAACGCAATGTTGGGTTTCCAACATGGGCTGTCATGCGCCTTACCTGGCGATTCTTACCTTCTGTAATGATAACTTCTAACCAGGTCGTGGGAATGTTTTTTCGTTCGCGAATCGGGACGCTACGTTCCCATATCTCGGGCGCTGCAATTTGCTTAACCTTGGCGGGGCGGGTTAACCCGTCTTTTAACTCAACACCATTTCGCAATGACGCTATTGAATCTTTAGTTACTTCACCTTCAACCTGTACCCAGTAGGTTTTGGCTTTGTTAAATTTTGGGTTGGCCAATTTGTGCTGCAGTTCACCATCATTGGTAAGCACAAGCAATCCTTCAGAATCTTTATCTAATCTTCCCGCCGCATAAACATCGGCAATCGGAATAAAGTCTTTCAAGGTTGCGCGCTTTTGATCATCGGTAAACTGAGTTAATACATCATAAGGCTTGTTAAACAGCACAATGATGCTCTGTTCTGGTTTTGGGCGAGATTTAACTGACTTTTTATCAACAATACGGCCACGAAATTTGTTGTGTGGCTTTTGCTGCGTTGAGCCACCACGTTGGTTTCGTTTTTCGTTACGCTTTTCGTTTAGACGAGCGTTAGTTCTTGGCTTTTCCATAGAAGTTTACTTGGGTATTGATTGGCGAATACTAAAGAATCTATGGTAGCAAATTACACAAAGTTAGGGTTATAAGTTCTTCCAAATTGTTTTAAACCTGGAGCAAAGTTAAGGCTATGTTAATTAAATGCATGCTGATATACTAACGCGCGCTCGCCATATAAACCCGAACTGAAATGCCTGTTTTGGCTCTCCTGTATCACAACAGGGCAGTTTAATTGTGTCCGATCACCATATTGAAATGACTGGAACTGGGGTTTCGCGGCGACAGAAAAAGGGCTGGTTTAGTTTTTTGCCAAAGGCGTTTTAAGATTCACTCAACGTTTGGGCAAGGATATCTCTCTGCGTAAAAATGAATATAAAGGGATAGACTTGTTTCGCAGTTTTTGAATCGAATCAAAGCGGTACGCAACACTTAGCAGACCTAACTCGTTTAAAGTAGCGCCTGGAAAAAGGCGTTAAACAAAGGACAAGGTATGACCTCCGAGAATTCTAAAATAATCTACACTATTACCGACGAAGCGCCGGCACTAGCGACTCAATCTTTCTTACCTATCGTTCAGGCGTTTGCTGGCACAGCAGGCATTGAAGTAACGACTAAAGACATTTCTTTAGCGGGTCGAATTATCTCAAATTTCCCTGAGTATTTAACGGATGAGCAACAAATTGGCGATGCACTTGCTGAATTAGGCGAGTTGGCAAAAACTCCGGAAGCAAACATTATTAAGCTGCCAAATATCAGTGCGTCCATCCCACAATTGCAAACAGCGATTAAAGAACTTCAACTTAAAGGTTACGCGTTACCTGATTTTCCCGAAGAACCCACTTCGGATGAAGAGCAAACCATTCGTGCCAAGTATGCGAAAGTGCTGGGCAGTGCCGTAAACCCGGTATTGCGCGAAGGTAACTCTGATCGTCGTGCGCCAGGTTCTGTAAAACAATACGCAAAGAACAACCCACATTCGATGGGCGCTTGGTCTGCGGATTCAAAATCTACCGTTACGAGCATGACCGATGGTGATTTCTTTGGCAGTGAGCAATCTGTCACCGTGGATAAGGCAACAACGGTAAATATCGAATTTGTTGCTGCATCCGGTGATGTCGAAGTATTGAAATCGGGTCTTGCATTGCAGGACGGAGAAGTGATCGACTCTTCATTTATCAGTAAAAATAAGCTTCGTGCATTTTTAGCAGAGCAAATTCAAGTCGCTAAAGAGCAGGGCGTTTTATTCTCATTGCACATGAAAGCAACCATGATGAAGGTTTCTGACCCAATTATTTTTGGTCACTGTGTATCCGTTTTCTACAAAGATGTATTTGCGAAATATCAGGATGTTTTCGACAAACTTGGTGTTGATGTTAACAATGGTATTGGCGATGTTTATGCAAAAATTGAACAGCTAGAACCTGCGTTAAAAGATGAAATTATTGCCGCGTTAGATGCGGTTTATACCGACGCACCGGATTTAGCGATGGTGAACTCCGATAAAGGTATTACCAACCTGCATGTGCCAAGTGATGTGATCATTGACGCATCAATGCCGGCAATGATCCGTTCTTCTGGTCAAATGTGGAATAAAGACGACCAATTACAAGATGCAATCGCAGTGATCCCGGATCGTTGTTATTCTGGCGTTTACCAGGAAACGATTGAGTTTTGTAAGAAACACGGTGCGTTTGACCCGACGACTATGGGGAGTGTTCCGAATGTTGGCCTGATGGCGCAAAAAGCCGAAGAGTATGGTTCACACGACAAAACGTTTGAAGTGAAAGCTAATGGTACGATGCGTGTAGTAAATGCTGCCGGTAATGTATTAATGCAGCATGACGTCGAAGCGGGTGATATCTGGCGTATGTGTCAGGTGAAAGATGCACCGATTCAAGATTGGGTGAAGTTAGCGGTTAACCGTTCACGTGCTTCCAATACTCCTGCGGTATTTTGGTTAAACCCTGAGCGTGCGCACGATTCGCAACTTATCGAAAAAGTGAATGCCTATTTGCCTCAGCACGATACTGATGGTCTGGATATTCGTATTCTTGCTCCTGTCGAAGCGACTCGTTTTACGTTAGAGCGTATTAAAGAAGGTAAAGATACGATTTCTGTGACAGGTAACGTTTTACGTGATTATCTAACGGATCTGTTCCCAATCCTTGAACTCGGTACCAGTGCGAAAATGCTTTCCATTGTCCCACTAATGAATGGCGGTGGCTTATTTGAAACGGGCGCTGGTGGTTCTGCCCCGAAACATGTGCAGCAGTTTGAAAAGCAGAATTATCTGCGTTGGGATTCATTAGGTGAATTCCTGGCATTAGCGGCTTCCTTTGAGCATTTAAGTGGTTTTGCCAACAATGCCAAAGCGAAAGTGCTCGCGGATACGCTTGATGCGGCGACTGCAACGTTCCTTGCGGAAAATAAGTCACCTGCTCGTAAAGTGGGTCAGATTGACAACCGTGGAAGTCATTTCTATTTGACGATGTATTGGGCACAGGAACTTGCAGCGCAAACTCAAGATACTGAGTTGCAGGCTATCTTTGCGCCAGTGGCTGAAAAACTTACGTCAGAAGAAGCGACAATTGTTAACGAGCTTAACTCTGCACAAGGTGTTGAAGTTGATGTACAAGGTTACTATCAACCGAATGCCGCTTTAGCGAGTGACGCAATGCGCCCAAGCGCAACGTTAAATCAAGTGGTTGACTCTCTTAGCTAAGAGGTACAGCAACGGATAACAAAAAGCCTGCGATTGCAGGCTTTTTTTTCGGTCAAATAAATTAGTGCGGATGTCGCATATCACTGATTTATAACACATTGCAATATTCAGGCTTGTAATCAAGGCAAGTCCGCCTTATATAGTTTTAAGAAGTCGTGTGAATCGGCCGGCATTAGGAAATCATAGGGATCGCGGTCATTACGTTAATATTGCAGCGATTATTGAGGACGCGAAAAGTGGGGGCTTTTCTGTTTTTACGTGAGACACACATATTTTGTGCTCACTTGGTGACAAGAAGCGAAAGGGGCTTTTACTGCGAAAGCCGCAAAACAGAATAAGGCAATAATCTGTTTTATGTGTCATTCCTGAGTGTTTGCACCAAAGCTTTGAGGCTTGTGCATTTCCAGGAATTGATTACAGTAGTTAGCGTTAAATCAGGATTCAGCAAAGAGAGGTTCGCTCTCCTGCTGTATATCACTGAAAAGCTCGACTAGTGTTGTTCGCCTTCCATATCAAGAGGGCGGATACTTGCAGCATGATGTCCTTTCGGACCTTCATTTAGTTCGTAGTCAACACTTTGGCCAGCTTTTAGAGTACGGTAGCCGTCCATTTGAATTGTAGAATAGTGTGCGAAGATATCTTCTCCACCGGATTCTGGACGAATAAAACCAAAACCTTTGGCGTTATTGAACCATTTCACTGTACCATTAGCCATACTTCCACTTCCTTCTTAAACATTGGTATTTTTGTTTGAATCGATCTCACATGATCATTAAAGTATTTCTATCAGTAAATTACTGGTAGGGGGCGTGGCGAAAAAGTAGCCACAATTAAAAATTTAGATTATTCAAAAAATTAGTCAAGATAAATTGTTGGTTTTTTTGATTTTTTAAATCTTTCTTATAATAGATATAGTAAAGGCAAATATATTTTGTATGAGTAAAGCTAAAGAATTCGACGACACTGATAGTGTCGTAAAGGAACAACAGCGAGAGAAAATAAAGCGTCCATCCATGTATCGTGTCATGATCTTAAACGATGATTACACGCCAATGGATTTCGTGGTTGAAGTTTTAAGTAAATTTTTTAACATGGATACTGATCAAGCGACGCAAATTATGCTAACAATACATTATAAGGGTAAAGCAAGTTGCGGCATATTTACCGCAGAAGTGGCCGAAACAAAAGTTGATCAAGTTTGTCGCTTTGCCCGTAAGCATGAACATCCACTAATGTGTACCATGGAACAGGTGTAATATTCCCCCAAAGTATGGAGCAAGACGTTAATGTTAAATAAAGAACTAGAAATCTCCTTAAATCTGGCTTTCCGTCAAGCTAAAGATTCTCGCCATGAATTTATGACGGTTGAACATTTATTGCTTGCTTTGCTGGAAAATCCAGAAGCGATTGAAGCGATTAAAGCGTGTGGTGGTGATCTCGACAAGCTAAAATTGGAATTAAACACCTTCATTTCCGAAACCACACCGGTGATTCAGGAGGGAGAGGAAGATAAAGAAACGCAACCAACCCTCGGGTTTCAGCGGGTGCTACAGCGTGCGGTATTCCACGTCCAGTCTTCGGGGAAAACGGAAGTCAACGGTGCCAACGTTCTGGTTGCGATTTTTAGTGAGCAAGAATCCCAGGCGGCATACTTCCTGAAAAAATCTGACATTACGCGTTTAGATATCGTCAATTTTATTTCCCACGGTATTTCTAAAGGCCATTCTGCTGAGCCAACAATTGAACATGATGATGCGATCAGCATTGATGAAGACAATAAAAATGTCGATGCCTATGCAGAAAACCTTAACAAAGCCGCGCAGCTAGGGCAGATAGATCCGATGATTGGTCGTTCACTTGAATTGGAACGTGCTGTGCAGGTATTGAGTCGTCGTCGTAAAAATAATCCATTATTTGTTGGCGAGGCAGGTGTCGGTAAAACCGCGATTGCAGAAGGCTTAGCGAAGCTTATCGTTGAAGAAAAAGCACCGGAAGTGTTGTTGGATGCGACTATTTATTCGCTCGATATGGGAGCATTGCTTGCCGGGACAAAATATCGGGGTGACTTCGAGAAGCGCTTTAAAGCACTGTTAAAGGAACTTGAGAAAGATCCGCATGCGATTCTATTCATTGATGAGATTCATACCATTATCGGCGCAGGAGCGGCTTCTGGTGGCATGATGGATGCCTCTAATCTGATAAAACCTTTGTTGTCGTCCGGTAAGTTGCGTTGTATGGGCTCAACTACCTATCAGGAATTTAAGACAATCTTTGAAAAAGATCGCGCTTTGGCTCGTCGTTTTCAGAAAATTGATATTAATGAACCTTCGATTGATGAAACCACAAAAATTTTGCAAGGTTTGAAAGAACGTTATGAAAAACACCATAATGTGAAGTACACGAATAAAGCGCTAAAAGCCGCAGCAGAATTATCGGCCAAATATATTAATGACAGGTTCTTGCCGGATAAAGCGATTGATGTGATCGACGAAGCTGGTGCGAAACAACAACTTGTCCCCGCCAACAAACGCAAAAAAACCATCAATATTGGTGAGATTGAAGCCATTGTTGCGTCTATCGCTCGGATCCCGGAAAAATCGGTATCTTCGACAGAAAAAGACAATTTGATGAACATTGATCGTAATTTAAAAATGGTTGTGTTTGGTCAGGATGAAGCGATTGATGGATTAACTTCGGTTATTCGTTTAAACCGAGCGGGTTTAGGCAATGAAGAAAAACCGGTAGGTTCGTTCTTGTTCTCAGGTCCTACCGGTGTCGGTAAAACCGAAGTGACCAATCAATTGGCGAAAATCCTCGGGGTTGAATTGCTACGATTTGATATGTCCGAATATATGGAAAAACATGCGGTCAGTCGTTTGATTGGTGCACCTCCAGGCTATGTGGGTTATGAGCAGGGTGGGTTGTTAACGGATGCTGTGATCAAACATCCGCATTCGGTTGTATTGCTCGATGAAATCGAGAAGGCCCACACTGACATTTATAATATTCTGTTGCAGGTGATGGACCATGGCACACTGACCGACAATAACGGCCGTAAAGCGGATTTTCGCAACGTCGTCCTGGTATTGACAACCAATGCAGGTGTACGAGAAACAACACGTCAGTCGATTGGTTTCCAACAACAGGACCATAGTTTTGACGCGATGTCTGAAATTAATCGGGTATTTTCACCGGAATTTAGAAACCGTCTGGATTCAATCATCTGGTTCAATCATTTACAAACGGACGTGATAGAACAGGTTGTCGATAAATTCATTGTTGAACTTCAGGCACAGCTTGATCATAAAGGTGTTTCTTTAGAGATCAGTAAAAAGGCTCGTGGCTGGTTAGCTGAGCATGGCTATGATAAAGCGATGGGTGCTCGTCCGATGGCGCGATTGATTCAGGAGCAGCTGAAAAAGCCGCTTGCTAATGAATTGCTGTTTGGCCAACTGATGCAAGGTGGGGTCGCAAAAGTTGATGTCGACAAGAAGAAAGAAAAGCTCGTGTTTAACTTTGAAGAGAAAGAAGAGCTTGTTTCTTGATCGCGAGATAGTGCCGACGCGATGTTTTGGTTCGTAGCATAAATGGCCAAGGCATCAAAAAGCCCAGGATATTGTTCCGGGCTTTTTTATTGCAGCTAAAAAATTTAGTTATGTGATAAACAACAAAAACCCCGCAATTGCGGGGTTTTTAAATTTTCTACTTCAGCCGTTCTGGCCGTGGGATTATCTGGCGCGGAAAATAATGCGACCTTTAGATAAGTCGTATGGTGTTAGTTCAACAGTAACCTTGTCACCAGTTAAAATACGGATATAGTTTTTGCGCATTTTACCTGAGATATGTGCGGTTACAACGTGGCCGTTTTCTAATTCAACACGAAACATGGTATTTGGAAGCGTGTCCAAAACCGTACCTTGCATTTCAATATTTTCTTCTTTCGCCATCTAAGCGTTAATCCTCTAAAAAGTCTGCATAAAAATTTGCTGCGCAGATCATGCCCAAAAGCGAGCTGTTTGTAAAGTCAATGCGCTATTTATTTATCTTTTGCCAGCGCTCTTGATTAAGTCGTTGGTGGGGAAAGTATTTATTTTTGTAGTTCATTTTCGAACAGGCGTCGATTTGGTAACCGAGATAAAGAAACTCTTTCCCCAATGTTTTAGTGACTTCGATTTGACTCAATATGGATAACTTCCCTAAAGAACGCTTTGGAAAACGGGGATCGTAAAAGGTGTACAGTGCAGAAAGAGCGCCCGGCAGGTGATCCGTGACCGCGACACTCACCAGTTCATCGTCCAGATAGAGCTCGATAAATAATTGGGAAATTTTGTTACTGAATATAAAATTGTCGTATTGGTTTTTATTGGCTGGATACATGCCGCCATCGGTATGTACCGTGTTGATATAACGCTCATAAAGTGGGTAATAGTGCTCTTTTTCGGTCGAGCTGATATTCACCTTAATGTCTCTATTGGTCGTTAAAATACGCTTCTGGCTTTTTGACAGGGTGAAGTCTTTGACTGGGACTCGAAGCGATTCACAGGCATCGCAACGCTGGCAATGGGGACGATAAACTTGATTACCACTGCGCCTAAAACCAGCTTCCAGCAATCTTTGGTAGTTTTCATTGGTCAATAACTCTTGATTCATAACAACCATGAGTCGTTCTTTTTGCTCAGGCAAATAATTGCAGGGGAAGTGCTGGGTTAAACCAAATTGAAAGAATTTCTTTTGCTCGTTCATTAACTTGCTCTGTTTAAGTGCCCGGCGGCGCGGTGTCAGTCTATCATGGGCCCAACTCTATGGTGATCGACCGCAATGTTCCCACGCGGAAATAGTCGCTAGTAAAAGTGACAATACCTTCACTATAAAGAATCACGGCTTAATTTTCGAGTTTCAATGTTTTCGGGAGCCAGCAATCATCACTGATATCACATTGTATGGCGTGTTTAAGGAGCTTCGAAAAGTCTTCTCTTAGAATTTCCCTTGACCCCATTGATTGTAAAAATGGATTTTGGATCTGACAGTCAATAAAACCAATGTTTTGCTTCATTAAATGCCGTTGCAGCGCGATTAACGCCACTTTCGAGGCATTTTCAGCGGTATAAAACATGGATTCACCGCTAAAAAAACCGCCAATGGCGATACCATATAAACCACCCACCAATTGACTGTCATGCCAAACCTCTACGGAATGGGCAATTCCCTGACGGTGCAATTGTTGGTAAGCCCACATCATTGACGGGACTATCCAGGTTTCTTCATTCCGAAAAGGCGCATCGGAACAATATTCAATCACTTCATCGAAGGCCTGATTGAGTGTCACTTGATAGGGCGATTTTTTAAGAAATTTTCTTAATGAACGATTAATGCGAAGTTCTTTGAGGGGCAATATTGCTCTGGGATCTGGGCTCCACCATAAAATTGGGTCACCTTCTGAAAACCAGGGAAATATGCCTTGAGAATAGGCATTAACAATTCTTTGAGGAGATAAGTCGCCGCCAACCGCCAGTAAACCACTTGGCTCGGTTAATGCCTGATTGATTGGCGGAAACGAAAGATCCTGACTCGACAGGCGATGCAGGATCTGTTGCATAGATTAACTCGACCTACTTACTTGATGCTAAAGCATCTAAGTATCGCTCGGCATCAAGGGCGGCCATACAACCCGAGCCCGCCGATGTAATTGCTTGACGATAAATGTGATCCGCGACATCACCCGCAGCATACACACCTTCGACACTGGTCTGTGTCGCATTGCCTTCGGTACCAGATTGAATGGTGAGGTAACCATCTTTCATATCCAATTGGCCGGCAAATATTCCGGTGTTTGGCTTGTGGCCAATCGCGATGAAACAACCGGCAACTTCGATTTCATTGGTAGCGTCAGAATTTGTGTCTTTTAAACGCAAACCGGTAACGCCCATATTGTCACCAAGAACTTCATCTAATGTGCGGTCCAGATGCAATACGATATTACCATTCTCAACTTTGTCCATTAAACGCTTAGTGAGAATTTTTTCACTGCGGAATGTATCGCGACGGTGAATTAAGTGTACTTCTGACGCAATATTCGATAGGTACAAAGCTTCTTCAACAGCCGTGTTACCACCACCCACGACGGCAACTTTCTGATTACGGTAGAAGAAACCGTCACAGGTTGCACATGCAGAAATACCTTTACCCATAAAGGCAGTTTCGGACTCTAAGCCTAGGTATTGCGCAGATGCCCCGGTGGCAATGATTAGCGCGTCACAGGTGTATTCACCACTACTGCCTTTCAAACGGAAAGGGCGGTTAGAGAAGTCAACGTCATCAATGTGATCAAAAATGATTTCTGTATCAAATTTTTCTGCGTGCTTTTGCATGCGTTCCATTAGCAGTGGACCTGTAAGATCGTCTGCATCACCCGGCCAGTTCTCGACCTCGGTCGTTGTGGTTAACTGACCACCTTGCTGCATACCCGTAATCATTACTGGACTTAAGTTGGCGCGCGCAGCGTATACTGCGGCGGTATAACCAGCAGGACCTGAGCCTAAGATCAAAAGAGGGCAATGCCTTACATCACTCATGTAATACTCCATGGAATTTGAGAAAATTTTAATATACGAGTTATAAACTAATTATGTTGTCTTGATTGGGGTCGCCGAAGACAAAAACAAGGCTATAAGATAAAAAAAACGCCGTTAGATTAACAGCGTTTTTATCAATTTGTTAACACTTATGGTGTCAACGTGCATATACAGCCTTTGGGTTTTCTCGTTACCCAGTTGCCGCATTAAGCTAGTGCAATTGCAGGTTCAACGTAATCGAAGCCTAAGTTTTCAGCAACGCTTTGGCAAGTCACTTTACCAGCAATAACATTCAAGCCGTTTAACAAGTGCTTATCGTCAAGCAACGCTTGTTTATAACCTTTGTTGGCTAATTGGATGATGTATGGCAATGTTGCGTTGTTTAGCGCGAACGTCGAAGTGCGTGGCACTGCGCCTGGCATATTTGCGACACAGTAATGAACCACGTCATCAACGATATAGGTTGGATCAGCGTGGGTCGTCGCTTTTGAGGTTTCAATACAACCACCTTGATCGATGGCAACGTCGACGATTGCCGAACCTGGCTTCATCGCTTTGATGTGCGCTTTGGTGACAAGTTTCGGTGCAGCAGCGCCTGGAATAAGCACACCACCAATCACTAAATCGGCCTCTAGTACATGCTTCTCTAGCGCATCTGCGGTTGAGTAAATGGCTTTTATTTTATTACCAAACTGAGCATCTAAACGACGCAATACATGGATGTTGCGATCAAGAACGACAACTTCAGCACCCATGCCTACCGCCATTTGTGCAGCATTATTACCAACCATGCCACCGCCGATAACAACAACTTTTGCAGGTTCTACGCCCGGTACGCCACCGAGTAGCATGCCGCGACCAGCATTCGATTTTTCAAGTGCCTGAGCACCCGCCTGAATCGACATACGGCCAGCAACTTCAGACATTGGTGCCAATAAAGGCAAACCGCCATGATTGTCCGTTACAGTTTCATAAGCAATACAGATTGCATTCGATTTAACCAAATCTTCTGTTTGTGGAAGATCTGGTGCCAGGTGAAGATAGGTAAATAAGATCTGTCCGTCACGTAACATGGCACGTTCTACGGCTTGTGGTTCTTTCACTTTAACAATCATTTCAGCGTCGGCAAACACTTGTGCTGCGGTAGTTAATATACTGGCACCTGCATCTACATAATCTTGATCGGTAAAACCAATGCCCATACCAGCCTGGGTTTCAACAATCACTTTATGGCCGTGATTAATTAACTCACGAACACTTGCCGGTACCATACCCACGCGATATTCGTGGTTTTTAATCTCTTTAGGAACACCAATAATCATTAATCTATCTCTATATTGTTAAATACATAAACTATTCAGCTAGTATAATGTGAAATAGTAAGATTAATTGATTGTATTTTTCCTATTTAAAGATAAATATATTGCAATATATCAATAACACAGATTAATGGTCTTTTATTGTGACAAATGAACGAAAATTAGACAGAATCGATAAAAATATCCTGAGTGAGTTACAAAAACATGGTCGATTATCCAACGTTGAGTTATCCAAACGTGTGGGATTGAGTCCGACGCCATGTTTAGAAAGAGTAAAAAAGCTTGAAGTGGATAATGTCATCACTGGCTATAGTGCCAACTTGAATCCTGACTACCTGGGCGCTTCTTTATTAGTGTTTGTGGAAATCACTCTAAGTCGAACATCACCCGATGTTTTTGAAGAGTTTTCAAAAGCGGTGCAACGTCTGGATGTCATCCAGGAATGTCATCTGGTTTCGGGTAATTTTGATTTCTTGTTAAAAACCCGAGTGTCTGACATGCAAGCGTATCGAAACTTATTGGGAGATACGTTATTAACACTGCCGGCAGTGAGTGAGAGTCGCACCTATGTGGTAATGGAAGAAGTGAAGTCAAACAATCACTTGCCGATCCGCTAGTACACGTCGCCAAAGCCAGTCGTTAAAGCAAACGGCTAGTGGTTGTCGATAGTAACTCTCGCTGGCGATTGACTGTCCTTTATTGCTGTTTAGATAGTGATTGTAACGGTCATAGATTGTTCAATTTACGAGTAATTTATCCGGTATGCCGGATAAATATTTTCAGCGACCTAAATGTTTGCTATTTTAGGCCTTAATAACAACAAAGATTTTCCATGGATTCGAATTTGTCTGAACCAGCAAAGAAAACCCTGAGTGGTGGCCAACGCCTGCTCGAAGTGGGATTGATATTTACCACCGTATTCGCCATTTTTCTGGTCGTCGCGTTATTGACCTTTGATCCCCGTGATCCGAGTTGGTCGCAAACCGGTTACCATGCTGCTGTTAATAACGCTGGTGGAGCTATCGGTGCATACCTTGCGGACGTTATTTTATTCAGTTTTGGACGCATCGCTTACACGCTGCCGTTTACCGTTGCCCTGATTGGTTGGTTATTGTTTCAACGTATCCGTTATTTGCTGGAAATCGACTTTTTCACCCTAGGTCTAAAATTTATTGGCTTTTTGATGCTTTATATTGGTTTAACGTCAATTTGGAGCATGAATAGCGCTGACATTTATGAATTTTCTGGTGGCGGATTGATTGGTGATTTAATTTCCAATGCATTGCTGCCTTATTTAAATTTTGTTGGCACCAGTTTGTTTGTTGTGTTGTTAACCACATCGGGATTTGTATTCCTCACCGGTGTGTCATTTTTAACCATGATCGATTGGCTTGGGGCGAGAACCATCAGTGCGATTATGGTACTAACGAGTGGTTCAATGCGATTAAAACACTCGTTCTCTTCTTCTCCGCTTGAAATCGACGTTGAAGAGTCATTGGTTGAAGAATCGGTCAAGCCTCGAAACAGCAAGCGCAATAAAAGCAAAGAACAAGCACCGATACTTGAAAGTATTGACACAGATCCAATGGAGCCGGCGTCGCTTTCTCCTTCAGATGAAGAACTTGCCGCCAGGTTTTTTGCCCCGGACCCACAACAACGATCTGAATTTACACAAGAAACAGAGCAAGAGCCGTTTCTAGATATCGATGATATTCTAGACGAGCCACTTGTTGGTCATATTGAACCCGATATTTCGGTTGATGAAATTGATGCGGCATTTTCGCCGGCAAATCCAATCGAGCCATTTGATGATCAACCACAGCCTGTCGCCAAACAACCGCTATCAGCAATCCCGGACCCTTCAGCGCCGACACAAGCCAAGTCGGGCTTTGATAAATATGTTGGCATGCCGTCGATTGAGTTACTCGACAGAGCCGACAAAAATGAAAATCCGATCAATCAGGAAGAGCTGGATATGGTCAGTCGTCTGGTTGAATCCAAATTATTAGATTTCTCGATTCAGGCTCAGGTTGTGAATGTATTTCCAGGCCCGGTTATTACCCGTTTTGAATTAGATTTAGCGCCGGGTGTTAAAGTCAGTAAAATCTCCAATCTATCGAAAGATTTGGCCAGGGCTTTATCGGCAATCAGTGTTCGTGTTGTCGAAGTGATCCCAGGTAAATCGGTAATTGGATTGGAACTTCCAAATAAGCATCGTGAAATTGTGCGCTTAAGTGAAGTAATCTGCAGTGATTCGTTTACCAAATCTGCATCACCACTAACCATGGTCTTAGGCAAAGACATTGCCGGCGACCCAATTGTGGTCGACTTGGCAAAAATGCCACATTTATTGGTCGCAGGTACAACTGGCTCAGGTAAATCGGTTGGTGTAAATACCATGATTCTGTCTTTGCTTTACAAATCAACGCCTGAAGATGTGCGATTAATCATGATCGATCCTAAGATGCTTGAGCTGTCAGTTTATGAAGGTATCCCACATTTATTGGCAGAAGTTGTCACCGACATGAAAGAAGCGGCGAATGCATTGCGTTGGTGTGTTGGTGAAATGGAACGTCGTTATAAATTGATGTCAGCAATGGGCGTTCGAAACTTAAAAGGCTTTAACCAAAAAGTTAAACAAGCAATTGCCGAAGGTAGTCCTCTTACGGATCCGTTATGGAAACCAGGCGACAGTATGGACGAAACCGCACCGTTATTAGAAAAATTGCCGGCAATTGTTGTTGTCGTTGATGAATTCGCCGATATGATCATGATCGTCGGCAAGAAAGTGGAAGAACTCATTGCCCGAATCGCCCAGAAAGCTCGTGCTGCCGGAATTCATTTGATTTTGGCAACTCAGCGTCCTTCTGTGGATGTGATCACAGGCCTGATTAAAGCCAATATACCGACCCGAATGGCATTTCAGGTGTCATCTCGCGTTGATTCGAGAACCATATTGGATCAACAAGGTGCGGAGCAGCTATTAGGGCAGGGTGATATGTTGTACTTACCACCGGGCACTGGTGTTCCAACTCGTGTTCACGGTGCTTTTGTCGACGATCATGAAGTTCATGCTGTCGTAAATGACTGGAAAGCGCGTGGCAAACCCAATTATATTGAAGAGATCCTGTCTGGGGAGACCAATGCCGATAACCTATTGCCTGGTGAACAATCAGAAACCGAAGAAAGTGACTTGGATGCCTTGTATGACGAAGCATTGGTGCATGTCACCGAAACACGAAGAGCGTCTATTTCTGGTGTTCAGCGCAAGTTTCGAATTGGTTATAACCGTGCCGCACGCATTATCGAGCAGATGGAAGCGAGCGGTGTCGTGAGCTCGCCAGGTCATAATGGCAATCGCGAAGTTTTGGCACCACCGCCAGTAAAAAACTAAATTCCAATTAAACTTTATTGGTTTTTAACGTTCCAATTTAATTGATTCGTCAATTCCGCGAATCATTGATGAATAGATAAGGTCGTAATTTTGATCACAGTGAAAAAATGGTTGTTATCCGCTTTCTTGATTGCCACTGCAACCGCAGTGCTACCGGCGAATGCGGAAGATGTGAAGCAGAAATTGATTGATAAGTTAGAGATTGTCGGTGGCTTTAGTGCTGATTTTATTCAGGTTGTAAGTGATGCAGACGGTAATGAATTGCAACAGCAAAGCGGTATTTTGAAGGTTCGTCGACCAAATTTAATCTATTGGGAAACGGTAGAGCCAGACGAAACACTAATTGTCAGTGATGGCCAAACCCTGTGGTTTTACAACCCGTTCGTTGAGCAGGTGTCTGCATTTGAAGTGAGCAATGCGGTCGCCAATACGCCAATCTTATTGCTTAGCGATACCGATAAAGCCTTATGGCAGGATTATCAAGTAACGTCGCAAGATAACTCCTCCTATGCGATAACGTCCTTAGATGAAAATGCTCAGGTCAAAACACTGGCATTAACCTTTGATGGTGATGTACTAAGTGCGTTTACCATAGAAGATGCGACAGGTCAGTTTAGTCGTTTTTCTTTATCTAACGTCAGCACCAAACCGCTTCCAGCATTGGACCAATTTAACTTTGCCCTGCCTGAAGGGGTGGACTTTGATGACCAGCGATAGCGGTAATTTTAGCTTTGACCTGGATTCAGAAGACCTCTTTGCGCCGCTCGCCGCTCGCATGCGGCCAGCGCATCTCGATGAATATATCGGCCAGGAACACCTTTTAAATCCCAATAAACCTTTGCGTCAGGCAATTGAGCAGGGGCTTTGCCATTCTTTAATATTCTGGGGACCTCCGGGTACCGGTAAAACCACATTAGCGGAGTTGATCGCCCGGTATGCAGATGCCGATATTGAGCGGTTGTCGGCGGTAACCTCCGGGGTAAAAGACATTCGTCTTGCCATTGAACAGGCAAAGATCCGAGCCCAGGGACAACAACGCCGGACAATCTTATTTGTCGATGAGGTGCATCGCTTTAATAAAAGCCAACAAGATGCGTTTTTACCCTTTATCGAAGACGGAACCATTACGTTTATCGGTGCAACGACAGAAAATCCCTCGTTTGAGCTCAATCAGGCATTGTTATCCAGAGCTCGGGTTTATGTTTTAAAGTCATTAACCCCAGAACATCTGGGTAACGTAGTTTCTCGAGCCTTAAGTGATAAAGATAAGGGGTTTGGTAAACTCGATATCGAATTGCCCGAAGACGCCAAGTCGAATTTAATTGCTCTGGCAAATGGTGATGCCCGACGGGTTCTGAATCTTCTGGAAATATGTGTGGATTTGGCGGATAAGGGTGAGTCAAAAAAGGTTATCGATGTTGCTACCGTGCAACAGGTTGCTGGTGATAAACAACCACTTTATGATAAATCGGGCGATCATTTTTATGATTTGATATCGGCTTTTCATAAATCCGTTCGCGGTTCCGATCCGGATGCTGCCCTATATTGGTACTGTCGAATATTAGAAGGTGGTGGCGACCCCTTATATGTTGCACGTCGCTTGTTGGCAATTGCCAGTGAAGATATCGGTAATGCCGATCCGCGGGCCTTGCAAATTGGTCTGGATGCTTGGGATACGTTTCATCGCGTCGGCCCTGCAGAGGGTGAGCGCGCGATTGCTCAGGCTACGGTTTTTATGGCGTTGGCACCGAAAAGCAATTCGGTCTATCAGGCGTTTAAACAAGCACGGCAGTTAGCAAAAGACACCGGCGATTTAACTGTACCCTTGCATCTTCGTAACGCAACCTCAAGTATTACCCGTGAGCTTGGCCATGGGAAGGAATATCGCTATGCCCATGATGAACATGGCGCATTTGCCGCTGGCGAGGTGTATTTTCCAGAGCCATTATCAAATACTCGTTTTTATCACCCAAGTGATCGTGGTCTGGAGAAAAAGCTTAAGGAAAAACAAGCATTTCTTGATTCGTTAAACCATCAATCGATTAGGCGTCGCTATGATTAGTACGTGGCAAACCTACTTGTTTGTAGCGCTCGGTGGTGCATGCGGCGCGAGTTTACGCTATTTTATTTCACAAATGGTGTTGATTTGGCTCGGAAAAGGATTCCCTTTTGCAACGTTGCTGGTTAATATCACCGGTTCATTATTGATGGGGTTCCTGTATGGGTTGATCCAACAGGGGATCATTGAAGTTGTGGTATATCGAACGTTACTCGGTATCGGCTTTCTTGGCGCCTTCACAACGTTTTCAACTTTTTCGTTAGATACTTTGTTGTTACTGCAACAAGGTGAGATAATAAAAGCAATGTTAAATGTCATTTTGAATGTCGCACTGTGTATATTGGCGGCGGCATTAGGAATGTACTTAGTCGTAAATAAATAACAAGTGAACAATTATGCTTGATGCAAAACTGTTAAGAACAGATCTTGAACATACCGCCGAATTACTGGCAAAACGTGGATTTAAATTAGACACTGAACAAGTCGAAGCGTTAGAACAACAGCGCAAAGAAATTCAGGTGAAGACTCAGGAATTACAAAGTCAACGTAATGCCCGTTCGAAATCGATTGGCCAGGCGAAAGCGCGTGGTGAGGATATTCAGCCACTATTAGCAGAAGTCGGGCAACTTGGCGCCGATTTAGACGCGGCCAAAGAAGCACAAGATGTGATCTTGTCACAATTAAATGACATTGCCAGCAGCATTCCCAATCTGCCACATGATTCTGTACCTGCGGGCGAAAGCGAAGACGATAATGTTGAAGTGCTGACCTGGGGTGAACCCAAACAGTTTGATTTTGACGTAAAAGACCATGTGGATCTGGCAACGGCGATTGATAAAGGCCTGGATTTTGAAAGTGGCGCCAAATTATCCGGTACCCGGTTTGTGGTAATGCGTGGCCAAATCGCCCGATTAAATCGTGCGGTAGGGCAGTTTATGCTGGATATGCACACAGAACAACATGGCTATATGGAAACCAACGTGCCGTTACTGGTAAACCATGATTCTTTATATGGTACTGGTCAGTTACCTAAGTTTGGGGAAGATTTATTCCACACCGATCTAGGCAGTAAAAAATTCTCGTTGATCCCAACAGCAGAAGTACCGCTAACCAATCTTGTACGTGATGAGATTCTCGATGAGAAAGAGCTACCAGTAAAATTAACTGCGCTTTCTGCGTGTTTCCGCTCTGAAGCGGGTTCTTCCGGTCGCGATATCCGCGGTTTGATTCGTCAACATCAGTTTGACAAGGTTGAACTTGTGCAATTGGTAAAACCGCAAGATTCCTTTGCGGCATTGGAAGCGCTGACATCCCATGCTGAAAATATATTACAGGCATTAGACTTACCGTACCGGAAAGTTGTTCTGTGTATGGGCGATATGGGTTTTAGTGCGACGAAAACCTATGATCTCGAAGTCTGGTTGCCGGCTCAACAAACATACCGCGAAATTTCATCCTGTTCAAACATGGGTGACTTTCAGGCGCGACGTATGCATGCGCGTTTTCGCAATAGTGAAACCAACAAGCCTGAACTCCTGCATACACTAAATGGCTCCGGTTTGGCGGTTGGCCGAACGTTAGTTGCCATTTTAGAAAACTATCAGCAAGCAGACGGTTCCGTGTTAGTACCAGAAGCGCTGAAGCCTTATATGGGCGGAATCGAAAAGATCGGCTAAAGCGATTAGTGTTGTTTGAAAGAGGGCATTTGCCCTCTTTTTTTTGGTTTGTTTTTAGCGCTCGCTAGTACCCAAAAGCAACTAAATACGTATTGCTTTTATTTCCCATTTTGGCCAGCTATATTTTAATGCCAGGCGACTACTGGGCACTTTAGGTGTTGGGAGGTTGTGGCGTCGGCGTGATCCTGCATGATACTGCATGGGGGGATTGTGTTCGGGGGTCTTAAAAAGATACATCTGCGGTTGAGCGGAAGTAGACACCCACAAAAAAGGGAGCAATGATTGCTCCCTTAGTGGATGTTTTTATCGACTATTATGCCGTCGCATCACGATAAGCAATGATATGCTCAGCAAGATCCAGGACTTTATTCGAGTAACCCATTTCATTGTCATACCAGGACACTAGCTTGACGAATGTGTCGCTCATTGCAATACCGGCTTTGGCATCAAATACCGATGTACAAGTTTCACCAATAAAGTCGTTTGAAACAACTTGTTCTTCGGTGTAATCAAGAATGCCTTTCATTTCATTCTCAGACGCGGCCTTAACGGTTGCGCAAATATCATCGTAGCTTGCGGCCGTTTTAAGGTTTAAGGTTACATCCACAACGGAAACGTTTGGAGTCGGTACGCGAAACGCCATCCCGGTCAGTTTACCGTTTAGTTCCGGAATAACACGACCAACGGCTTTGGCTGCACCCGTTGATGAAGGAATGATGTTTTGACCTGCGCCACGACCACCACGCCAGTCTTTGGCACTTGGACTGTCAACTGTCTTTTGCGTTGCCGTTGTCGCATGAACCGTGGTCATTAATCCAGTTTCGATACCGTACTTATCGTTGATAACTTTAACCAGTGGCGCTAAACAGTTAGTGGTACATGAAGCGTTTGATACGATTGCTTCGCCTTTGTAATCATTAAAGTTAACACCAGCAACAAACATTGGTGTGCTGTCTTTCGATGGTGCCGACATGATTACATTTTTTGCGCCTGCTTCGATGTGCTTGCTTGCCGTTTCTTCTGTTAAGAATAAACCGGTTGATTCAACAACAATCTCAGCACCAACTTCGTCCCATTTAAGGCTAGCAGGGTCGCGTTCCGCAGTAACACGGATCGTCTGACCGTTGACAACTAATGAATCACCAGACACTTCCACGGTGCCATTAAAACGGCCATGGGTTGAGTCATACTTCAGCATATATGCCATATACTCGATATCAATCAGGTCATTAATCGCCACAACCTGCAGGTTTTGACGCTCCATTGCAGCACGAAATACTAGTCTGCCGATGCGACCGAAACCATTAATAGCAATTTTTTTCATTACGGTATCCTTAGATAAAAACATTATGTTGTAAAATTACAACAATTTGAGCTTTATTCAAGTGTTTTTTACATTTGTAGTATGTTTTGTTGTTATTTTATTAAATTAATAAATATTTATTCGTTAACAATTACATAAACTAAGACTTTTATGGCAGAATACGCCCCATTTTTAGGCCAGTGAGCTTTAATTATAGGTATTGCTGGCAATGCATCCCCAATTAGGAATGGATAAATACATGTCTGACGATTCAATGAAATGTGACATCGGTTTTGTAGGCCTTGGTGTAATGGGTAAAAACCTGGTTTTGAACCTGGCTGATAATGGCTTTAAAATTGCTGCCTTTGATTTAGACTTTGAAAAAGTTAACGCGGCGATCGAGCAGGACGCAGAAGAAAATAAACATGGTAATCCACGGGTTATCGGTTGTTCTTCATATACTGAGCTACTATCAAAACTAAAAGCACCGCATTTGATTGTATTGAGCGTTCCTGCGGGAGATGTTGTTGATCAAGTCTGCCACAATCTCATTGGCGCTGGCATTCAGCCGGACGACATTGTTATCGACACAGGCAACTCGTTGTGGACCGATACCGTCGAACGAGAAAAGCGCTATAACGAAAACTTTATCTTTTTCTCTTCGGCTGTTTCCGGTGGTGAAGTTGGCGCTCGATTCGGGCCAGCATTGATGCCAAGTGGCAGTGCCTATGCATGGACACGCGTTAAGCCAATCTGGCAATCGATTGCCGCAAAAGTTGATGGTGATACCGGTAAGCCGCTTGAGCGTACAGAGCCTGGCCAAATTATTCCTCACGGAGAAGCGTGTGCGGACTATATTGGCCCAGCAGGCGCCGGTCATTATGTGAAAATGGTTCACAACGGTATCGAATATGCCGATATGCAAATCATTTGCGAGGTTTACCACGTATTGCGCGAGGGGCTAGGGCTTGATTGCGAGCAAGTTTCTGATATTTTTGCCGAATGGAATGCGGGCGATCTTAACAGTTACCTGATGGAAATCTCCGTTGAAGTATTGCGCCATAAAGATCCAGAGTCGGGAGCCGCCTTAGTTGACTTGATTCTGGATAAGGCCGGTCAAAAGGGCACAGGCTTATGGACAGCAGTAAGCTCACTGGAAGTCGGGTGTCCGGCACCAACCATTTCTCAAGCGGTTTATGCCCGTTCCATTTCTTCATTTAAAGAGCTTAGAATCGCAACGGCGAAAAAATTAACGCGTCCACAAACAGAAACGCTTTCTGAAGAACAGAAACAGGCGTTAATTTCAGAGCTGCATGATGCCCTGTATTGCGCGAAAATCTGTGCCTATGCGCAGGGGTTTCAATTGATGAAGCTGGCTTCAGTTGAACACAACTGGAAACTTAATTTTGCTTCAATCGCCAGAATTTGGCGTGCGGGCTGTATTATTCGAGCGTCTTTTTTACAGTCAATAACCAAAGCGTTTGAACGTGACAGTGATTTGGAAAATCTACTGTTAGATTCTTATTTTTCGGATCAACTGAGTAAATATCAAAGTAACTGGCGTCAAGCCGTCGCAAAAGCAACGCTAATGGGGATCCCGGTAGGCGCGATTTCAGCATCGTTAAGCTACTATGATTCGATGTGTTGTGAGACGTTACCGGCGAATTTATTACAAGGCCAGCGCGACTACTTTGGCGCCCATACATTTGAACGTGTCGATAAAGCCGCGGGTAAAAAATTCCATGTTGAATGGTCAAAGCAAGGTCGTCCGATTAAGCCGTTAAACTAGGTCTGCTAAGTAGCCATTTAACATACAAGGTGCCCCGATGAGTGACTCAAATGATGATTACAAACAAAAATTGTCGCCAGAGGCTTATCGGGTCTGTCGTTTAGGTGCGACACAGGCGCCTTTTTCAGGCAAATATTGCGACCACTGGCAATTGGGTACCTATCTGTGTGCCTGTTGTCAGCAACCTTTATTCCATTCCGATACCAAATTCGAATCTGGTTGCGGTTGGCCCAGCTTTTACGCATCTGTCTTTGGCAATGTATCCTACCTGCCTGATAATTCACATAATATGGTGCGCACTGAAATCCAGTGTCGCCACTGTCAATCGCATTTAGGGCACGTATTTGATGACGGCCCGGCACCTACTCATAAGCGTTATTGTGTCAATTCGTTGAGCTTAACATTTAAATCTGACGACTAACCCCATAACTTACATCGCGCTTTCATAAAATTCCGTTTATTGGCCTCGAAAAGCCGATTGTCTGGATGATTATCTGCTGTTTTCTAGGCTTTACACCGGTTCTATCACTTAATTTACTGTTTTGGGTGAAATCGCTAGTGTAAGGTTACATAATTAATTACAATGTCGCCGCTAATTGAGAGCAGAATAATAACGCTAAATACTGCTCATTTGCTTTGTTTACTTATTTTAATACCAAAAGGGTTATCGCATGAGTTATCACAACGAGGAAATTTACCAGAAAAGCTGGCAGGAACGTCAGGACTTCGCAGAAAAAATGTTGCCGATTATTGGTCAACTCTACCGTAATTACGGCGTAGAAATTTCCGTTTATGGTCGTCCAATGGTGAATGCTTCAGCAATCGATATTATCAAGGCGCACAAGTCTGTCGCCATTCACGAAGCGACAAAACTGCGTTTAAGAGAAAGCTTTCCGTTTTTAAAAGCGCTAAGCGAGATACCTCTAAAACCCTGTAATATTGATGTTGGTAAGCTTGCCTATCGTTATTTGTTTCATGGCGAAGCCAATGGCCTGAGCATTGCAGAATATTTAAGTAAAGAATTAACCCCTCTAAAAGAAAACCTTACCCAAAATGGTCCTCAGGATGTTGTGCTCTATGGCTTTGGTCGTATCGGTCGTTTATTGGCTCGTTTACTAATCGAACAGACGGGTCCTTTAGCAAACCTGAGATTACGAGCCATCGTGATTCGCCCCGGTAAAGACGGTGATCTGGAAAAACGTGCTAGTTTGTTACGTCGCGATTCTATCCATGGTGCATTTAACGGCAGTATTTCGATTGATGAAGAGATGGGTGTGATTAAAGCCAATGGTGCTTATATCAAGATTATCTATGCCAAATCTCCATCGGACATTGATTACACCGAATACGGTATTAATGATGCGTTAGTCGTCGATAATACGGGTATTTGGACGGATGCAGCAGGTCTTGGTCAGCACCTTGAAAGTAAAGGCGTTAAACGAGTGTTGTTAACGGCGCCCGCGAAAGGGGATATTAAAAATATCGTGTTTGGCGTCAATGAAGACATGATAAAAGACGATGATAAAATCGTCAGTGCCGCCAGTTGTACCACCAATGCGATTACGCCGGTACTAAAAGCGGTTAATGATCAATTTGGGATCCGCAATGGCCACGTTGAAACGGTACATTCCTATACCAATGACCAAAACTTGATTGATAACTACCACAAGTCTGAGCGCCGTGGCCGTAGTGCACCATTGAATATGGTTATCACATCTACCGGTGCGGCAAAGGCCGTTGCCAAAGCTTTGCCAGAGCTTAAAGGGTTATTAACGGGTAATGCGATTCGAGTGCCAACACCCAATGTTTCGATGGCGATTATGAATCTGAATCTTAAAAAAGCGACAGATCGTGACACGTTAAACGATTATCTGCGTTCAGTTTCACTTGATTCGCCATTGCGCCAGCAGGTAGATTACACCGCTTCTACGGAAATTGTGTCAACGGATCTTGTTGGCTCGCGATTCGCCGGTGTGGTTGATTCTCAGGCAACGATCGTTGAAGATGACAGAGCCGTTCTTTATGTCTGGTATGACAACGAGTTTGGTTACAGTTGTCAGGTGGTAAAAGTCATGAATAAAATGGCTGGCGTTAGGGTATTGAGTTTGCCTAAAGCTTAATAACCAAAAACCAGGTTAAAAAATACCGGTTAAATACGAGCGGGGCATGATGTCCCGTTTTTTTTTCTTTTTTTTAGCTTTTTTTTGGGGCAGGCGAGTAGATTCGTTAGCAAACGATGAGTTCCTTAAACATACCGGTGATATTTGTGGCAATGATTGTGGTTTGGTACTTTTGTTGAGGGTTGCAATGATTTGTGAAATAGTGCGTCATCGAATTCGGTCTTACTAAACGTTCAGGATTAACACTCGAAATATAATGTCTACATTTATTCAAATTATTAAAAGTTTACTATTACAAGCGTTGATAATCGTCATTGTTTTTAATGGGGTTTCGGCGCTTCGCGAAAGTGGTATGTTGTCAAGCTGGCAAAAGCAAGAAGCGCCGGACTTTCATTTAACGTCCGTTAATTCAAAAATCATAAATCTAAATGACGCGATGGGCACTGAGAAAACTGTGTTGTATTTTTTCGCGCCATGGTGCTCCGTTTGTAAATACAGCATTGGTAATCTTCAGGCACTATATGAGAGCCATCCAGGAGAGCAGGTGCAAGTGTATGCCATTGCATTAGATTTTGTCGAACCACTGGAAGTAGAAGAGTTTGTTGCCGGCCTAGATCTCACGATGCCGATATTACTTGGAAACGAAGCCCTTAAACAAGCGTATCAGGTTTCTGCTTATCCAAGTTATTATGTTCTGGATCAAAATCAGCAGGTAGTGCATCGTTCGATGGGATACTCCACTGAGCTTGGGTTAATATTAAGAACCTTATAATGTGAATAGGGTAAATATTTGCACTAAATTTGCACTAAGTTTGCCCTGCAATTGCCGTATATTCTTTGCAGATCCGTTAAAGCATTCAATTTTCACGGTGAACAACTTCAGTTAATTTAATCCTTTGTGTAAACTCAACAGAATCATTCTGAGTTTGGATAAAGACCATGACCAACAGTAATCCATCAACCATTCAAATAAGCTGTGCATTTGACAGTGGTAACATTCGTGTCAATGACGCATCTAGCCCGACCAATATAAAGCTGGAAATTGTCAAAGATAACCAATCTGAGTTTTATCAATGGTTCCATTTTAAGCTTCACAATCCCAATTTGGGCGAGCATGTAATGGCCATTACCAATGCCGGTCAATCCGCCTATGTAGAAGGTTGGAAAGATTATCAAGCTGTAGCATCTTACGATCGCGAAACCTGGTTTCGAGTGGAAACCGAATTTGATGGTCAAAATCTGATCATTAAACATCACCTCGAACACGCGTCAGTGTATTTTGCGTATTTTGCTCCTTATAGCTACGAGCGCCATCAGGACTTGCTTCACCAAGCCCAGGATACTGATATGTGCGATTTAAGCGTACTTGGTCAGACGCTCGATGGCCGTGATATGAGTCTTTTAACTGTTGGTGAGCCGGGTGAAGGGAAAGCCAATATCTGGATCACTGCTCGTCAGCATCCAGGGGAAACCATGGCAGAATGGTTTATGGAAGGTTTTATCGAACGCCTTCTCGATTTCGACGATGGTGTTGCCAATGCACTGTTGCAAAACGCGGTATTTTATCTTGTTCCGAACATGAATCCTGATGGCAGTGTGCGAGGTCATCTTCGTACCAATGCGATTGGCGTCAATCTGAATCGTGAATGGCAAGAGCCAAGCATGGAAAGAAGTCCGGAAGTATATCTGGTAAGAGAAAAAATGCAGCAAACTGGCGTAGATTTGCATTTGGATATTCATGGTGACGAGGCATTGCCGGTTAACTTTGTTGCCGGTTGCGAGGGTGTACCAAACTACGATGCGCGTCATAAAGCTTTGGAAGACAAGTTTAAAGAGCTGCTTTGTACAATCACTCCAGAATTTCAGGATGAAAAAGGCTACCCCAAAGACGAACCCGGTAAGGCAAATCTAACCGTTGGTTCAAGTTGGGTTGGCAACCATTTTAAATGTCTGGCCTTTACGGTAGAGATGCCGTTTAAAGATAATGAGTTATTACCGGATTTGATTTTTGGCTGGTCAGATGCGCGCTCTGCCATCCTGGGCAAAGATACATTAACGGCTATCTATCACGTAGTAGATGATTTAAGATAAGGTCAAATTCGTAGGTTGAATTACCCTAGCGTTCGACCTATTGAAGTGAATCATTGCGTTTTAAGCCAGCAACTGCTGGCTTCTTTATAATAATAAAATCTATTCAGGGGTCATTGTGCTTGAATTTGTAAACACTCTTAACGGGATCATCTGGAGCCCGGCATTAATTTATCTGTGCCTTGGCGCAGGTTTGTTCTATTCCTTTTTCACACGCTTTGCTCAAGTTCGTCACTTTCGCGAAATGTGGCGTCTGCTTTTATCCGGAAAAAGCTCTGATAAAGGGATTTCTTCCTTTCAGGCATTAGCCGTTTCGCTTTCTGGTCGTGTAGGCACCGGTAATATTGCCGGTGTTGCAGCGGCAATTGGTTTTGGTGGCCCAGGTGCCGTTTTCTGGATGTGGGTTGTGGCATTTTTTGGTGCTGCAACGGCCTATATCGAATCGACATTGGCGCAAATCTACAAAGAAGAAAATGAAGGTTTGTACCGTGGTGGTCCAGCGTATTACATTGAAAAAGCCTTAGGGCAAAAATGGTATGCATGGATATTTGCCATTGCAACGATCCTGGCTACAGGTTTATTGCTTCCGACCGTACAATCCAATGCGATTGGTGCTGCGGTTGAGCAGGCTGTGGGCGCTGGTAACATGGTAGAAACTGCCATGGGTACATTTAGTTCAACCAAATTGTATACCGCGACTGCAGTTGTGTTAGTTCTTGGTTTTATCATTTTTGGTGGTATTAAGCGTATCGCTCGTTTCACCGAACTGGTCGTTCCGTTTATGGCGCTTGCTTACATCATTATTGCGCTCGTTATCATTGCCCTTAACATTACCGAATTACCCGGTATTGTGATGCTGATCCTATCCGATGCGTTTACACCGATGGCTGGTATTGGTGCGGCGATAGGTTGGGGTGTTAAACGTGGTGTTTATTCCAACGAAGCAGGTCAGGGCACAGGCCCACATGCGGCAGCAGCGGCAGAAGTACAACATCCAGCCCAGCAGGGGTTGGTTCAGGCATTCTCTGTTTATGTGGATACATTATTTGTTTGTACCGCAACGGCATTCGTTATCTTGATCACGGGTCAATATAACGTGGTTGGTGAAGGAGCGGCGATGATCCAGCAAAACATTGCCAATGTCGATCCAAACAGCCCAATGTTTACCCAGATGGCTCTTGATTCGGTGTTTGCCGGTGCTGGTAGTCCATTTGTGGCACTTTCATTGTTTTTCTTCGCCTTTACGACGATTTTGGCGTATTACTTTATCGCTGAGAATAATGTGACTTATATTAATCGTCATGTGCATATTCCAGGCCTTACGTTTGTGCTGAAAGTAATGATCATGGCAGCAACCTTATTTGGTTGTTTACGTGAAGCCGGTATCGTATGGACATTAGGTGATATTGGTGTCGGTTTGATGGCCTGGTTGAACATTGTAGGTATCTTGATTATTTTCTTAGCGGGTCGCCCGGCGATCAAGGCGTTGAAAGATTACGAACGTCAGCAAAAACAGAAAGTAAAAGAGTATACGTTTGACCCAGAATCACTTGGCATTAAAAACGCCAAGCTTTGGGAAGACAAGCTGAAAAAATAATTTATAATTTCATGAAAAAAACACCCGCAATGGGTGTTTTTTTTTGTAAAATGCAATTTCAAATTAAAGAGGTGTCTATGGCTTTAGTGAATTGCCCAAATTGTTCTAAGAAAATTTCTTCCTTGGCGAAGTTGTGTGAACATTGCCAAATCGAACTTGGTGATATGGATTCAGAGCAACGCTTGAATGTAGAGCGCATGAAGAAGATTGAACGATCGCAAAAATTAATGACTCAATCAATGATTGCGATGTTGTTATTTTGTGCCGGGATAGGTTCAATGTTCTGGGGTGAACCAGAACCCGGATCGATTCAACACAATCTAGCCACGGGTTCTGCGGTGATCGGCTTTGTATGGTATCTGGTTAATCGGGTACGAATGATGATTATAAAACGAAAGTAAGCATGAATTTAATTGAAATTGTCGACTCAATGTCGAAAGAAATGTATGAGCGGATGAAAACTGCGGCGGAAACCGGAAGATGGCCTGAGGGTACATTGGTCGATGACGCTACACGTCAATCGGCACTGCAAATTACGATGGCGTATCAGGCTCGACATTTAAACAGCGACGAGATGATGACCGTTGGCTCCGATGGTGAATTGATTCACAAGAGCAAACGTGAATTGCGTGCGGACCTTGCGAAAGGCGCACAGCAATCTCGTTCACAAAACCCAAAACAGGAACAAAAACCAGGCGATGATATCGCTCGATTTAAAGACTTATGATTTTTAAAAAATGGCGTAAAGCGAAGTGGCAACATCAGGATGCGAGTATTCGTGTTGAAGCAATTAAGGAACTTGCCGGGCAAGGGGATACAAAATCCATTTTGTCAGAGCTATTAGCGACAGATCCTGATCTGCGGGTTCGTAAACAGGCGCTACTGGCATTAGAGTCACCCTCAACGTTGCTTGCCATTGACTCAGCGCAGTATCCTCAAGCGTTAGTAGACTTTGCACAACGTCGTATTGAATCGTTTTTAATTCACCCAGAACATGATTTTGAATTGAGCCAACAGCAAAGTTATTATCAAAGGATCCGGGAACAAAAAGGCTGCTCGCAATTTTTGTTGCAATGGTTTCAAGTGCAACCCAACGAATCGTTTGAATTAGATTATGCCGCCATAACTGATCATCTGCCAACATTGCATGCGTTATTTCAACAAACTTCATTTGCCGCGGTTCAATGCGTCATTATCGATAAAGTCAATGAACAAAAGTCGTTGGCTAAATTAGCCAAACATGTCATAGATGAAACAGCAAAAGAAGCCGTTATTGAAAAAATGGATGGGTTAGCTAAATTACGAGAGCGACCGGGTAAAATCAAAAAGAATGCGCAATTAGTGCTGTCTAAATTACTGGCTTTACGTGATCAACAACAAGCTGAAATTGTTATCGAGCAACATCAACGAATGAGCGTTGAATGGCAACAGTTGATAGAACAGCTATCGTTGCTATCTGCTGAGGAACAACAACTACTGATTCAAAAGCACAGTTTGATTGAATCTAAACTGTCCGAGCATCTTGCGAAAATGCACGAGCGGTTGGCGCATCACAAAATGCAACGGCTACACCAGCAACAACTCAACCAGCAGCAGGTTGAACTTAAAGGTTTACTTACTACGTTAGCAGAGACACAAAATAGGGTGATTAGCGAAGATGCGCCTCTTGAACAGGTGCGTGTCGTTGTATCTGAGATAGAACAACTTATGGCGCTAATACAAGTTCCAAACGATTCTCAAAAGCAAGTAACCATTGCGCTGCAACGGGCAGACAACTTATTGACTCAGGCAGAGACAATCAGAGAGCAAATCGTCTGTGCAACTCGTTTAATTTCGCAATTGTCAGAGCACAAGTTGCCTGATAGCCAAGCTGACTTAGAACCCGCGGAACTGACGTTTAAACTATGGCGCGAGCAATGGCGTCTATGTACCGAGAATATCGAAAATTGGTTACCACAGTCCATCAATGAAGCTGCACGTGCATTGAACCGCCAATGGCAATCGTCATTAAAACCATTACGCCTGAAAAAGCGAGAGCAACAGCATTGGTTTAAACAACGCTTCGCTGAGTTTGAACGGTTGGATAACGCCGGAAGATATCGTGCGGCTATGGCTGTGTATCGAAAAATTCAAACGGCCTTAGGTGATTTCTCTGGTGCGGAACAAACGTTTAACCCTGATGACCTGCAAAAAGTTCAGGCACGGGTAGAAGAACTTAAAGCCCTCGAATCGTTTGTCGTGGTGCCAAGAAAGCAGGAAGTTTTGGCGCAACTCCAACAATTAGTCGAGTCTCCATTGGTAGATCTTAACGCACAAGCGGCGCACGTTAAACAATTTCGTCAACGCTGGTTGGCGCTAGGAAAAGCCGAGGGTGAACAGGAAGGGCAGCTAAACCAAACATTCAATCGTTTGTGCGAACAGGCATTTGCGCCATGCAGAAGCTACTATGCACAACAGTCTGAAATTAGAGCAACTAACTTAGCGACCAAGCAAGCATTACTTGGCGAGTTTGCAGAGCTTGCTGAAAAGCTTCAGCATGCTCAGGGGAAATCGTTGAATGTGCTAAATACTCAGCTAAATCAGCTTATGAGCCGATGGAAACAAGCGGGTGAAGTTGAACGAACACAATATCAATCGTTACAGCAAAGCTATCACAACGTCGTCGATCCGATTAAAGCTCAAATAAGGCTTTATCAACAAGAAAATGCCGTAGCTAAGCAGGCGTTGATTAGTGAAGCAGAACAAATCCTTGCGACAAACGATTTTAATCGCGCCACTCAGGTGCTTAAAAAGTTACAGAAACAGTGGCGTGCCATTGGCTTTGCAGGTGCACCGCAAGACAATCAATTGTGGCTACAATTTCGTGCCATTAACGATTCGGCGTTTGCAAAAAGAGATGAAGAGATTAAGGATAATAACGCGCAAATTGCCAAATTACAGAGTGAGTGGGAAACTCGTTTTAAAGCATTATCGCATGACATAGAAAAAGCAGACGCAAAATCTCTGCATGCACTAAAATCCGGGGTTAATGCCCTTGTTGCTGAAATTAAAAACCATCGCCATGATGGCGTTAATTCGGACAAAAACAACCTTAGTTTAAGTCGTAAAGTCGGGCTGTTAGAAGAAAGGATCGGTAAGCGAGAACAATGGTTGCGCAAACAGAATCAACAGCGACAGTATGATAATCTGTTCAATCTATTTCAAAGCATGAGTACTGAGGACTGTGATCCACAGGCGATTCAAGATGAACCGACGTATCAAGAGCTGAATAAGGCCAATCAACGGGCTCTGAACTCGGCGTTTAAAGGCGAGTTGCATCAGGATGAACGGAATAAATTAACCCTGGAAATGGAAATTATCGCTCAGGTAGAATCTCCTAAAGAGGAGGCACATTTACGCCAGGCGCTGCAGGTTTCTATGTTGAGTGACAAACTCAGTGGAGCGGAAGTGAATCTAAATGAAAAGCTGTACCAGTGGCTATCGTGTGGACCTCTGACTACGGAGCAAGAGCCTTTGTTAGCGCGGGTAAAACCATTGTTTATGTAATACCCATGGCTATTGTTAAACCGAAAGCTAAGGTCTTAGATTTTTCTATATCGAATGATGATTAAACTAAGACAAAACTAAGACAAAATTGAGACAAAACTAAGACAAAACTAAGACAAAACTAAGACATTAACGCTAAGGCTGTATTCGTGCGGCTTAACGGAAGTTGTTGAGTCAGCCTGAAAACCATCAAAGAGCTCGCAGTTGGTAACCTGGAGCTCTTTTTTTTGATTGTTGTTTTTTCTAAATATTATGTCGAGTTGCCAATGTTGCCGAGTTAGCGACAAACAAAACATCAAGCAATTGTTCAAACAATTCACTCGTCAATTTATCAATAAATTTAACAAAAACAATACAATAATCAATCCAATAAACATTCACGCTTTAATGTCAGGCGAGAACCAGAATAGCGTAGCGCTCATTTTTGTCGACGCAAGTTAATCAGCCATGAAGACTGGTTTCTTTTCGCATCGTAAAAAACAGCCATTGTGAAGAAAAACATCAGAAGCACGATGGAGTGAGCGGCAAGGCTGATACCAAAATAAATGATATTGCCAAGATAAACAGCGATAGTGAAACTCCACATTGCCGCTAAAATAGTCATGATATAGAAGCGACTGACAGGATCGGGAATGTGTCGCAATGGGCTTTTATCCGAGTTAAAAACGTATTCGTAAGTGTCATAGATTCTAAGTGCAAGAGTCTTCATAATGTCCTCAGCGAATTAAGGCGGATGGTTTAACAAGTACGATAGCATTGCGTATTTAGATCAAAAATTGTGCGTTTTCAAACAAAACATAAAATGCAATTTTGTATAAACACACGGTAAGTTATTCTAACCGGTAAATTAACCGCTTGTCGTTTTGCCTAACCTTGTCATCCACGAATTTCATTGCCTCATTAAGGCCACAATATAACTAAAGGTTGATTTTAAAAATGTCAGAAATTTCATTCACAAACCATGAAAAAGCATTGATGGTAGCTAAGTTACAATCGTATTTTGAGAATGAACTAGAGCAAGATTTGGAGCAGTTTGACGCTGAATTTCTGTTAGACTTTTTTTCCAAAGAAATCGGCGCGTATTATTACAATCGCGGCTTGCATGATGCCAGAGCGATTTTTGAAACGCGAGTTCAATCCATTGATGATGATATTTATGCCATAGAACAGCAAACTCGTTAGTATTTTCTCGTCTACCTATGTGGATATTTTTGGAAAATACTTGTGATATTTTTCTGTTTGTTGGGGGAAGGGCGATGTCTGATTGTACTGTGAATGATAGCGAATTGACACGCAAAGACACGGCTAAGATGAATTAAAATGGGGTCAGCACTAAATCCCTCGGCTGACCCCGATATTATTATTCGTAGCGCAGGGCTTTAATCGGGTTGGCACGCGCAACCCGGATGGAATTGCTGGCAACGGTAACCCAGGCGATGCAAAGCGCGAACAAGGCTGCAACAATTGACAAACCGATAATCACACTCGTATCAATACGATAGACAAAGGCTTGCAACCAATCATTCATAAAATAAAATGCGACAGGCCAGGCGATTAAACTTGCGATCATTACAGGCTTAGTGAATTGCCACATCAGCATTTTGACAATATCAAACACACCGGCCCCCATAACTTTGCGTACACCAATTTCTTTAGTGCGTCGATCGGCGGTAAAACTAGCCAAACCGAATAGCCCCAAAGATGCCACCAGGATCGCAAGGCTTGAGAATACCGCAAACATCGTTGCCTGACCTTGCTCGGCCTGATAAAGTTCGGCGATATTATCTTCGACAAAACTGTGGGAGAAGGGGATACCCGGAACTTCCTGACGCCATAAATTTTCTACATCTTTAACCAGTTGCTCCGGAGCACCGGTAAAGCGCACACTGATGCTATTGGCGAATTCTGCGGATAATGGGTAGACTTCAGGGCGAATGGTGGCGTGCAAACTATTAAAATGCACATCTTCTACCACGCCGATAATCAAAAGCTCAACGAACATGTCTTCGCCTGGATCACCGCGACCAGTAATTAAGGTTTGGCCTAAAGCGCTTTTTGCATCGGTAAAGCCAAAACGTCTGAGCGCCGATTCGTTAATCACGATACTGCCGGGGAATTTCTCTCCTGCTCGCAATTGTTCATCGGTTGGCGATATGTCACTGCGTGTTTTATCATAGCCACGACCCGCAATTAGATTGATTTCATACGCCTCGAAAAAACCATAACCTACGGCTCTTTGTCCCATGATCAATGCATCTTCTTCTGACATATCTGGCGTACGCATCGAAGTATTGTTTTCGTTGGTATTGCCAGGCGTTTCATTCGAATAGGTGATTGCAGTAACCTGTGGGTGTTTACCAATTTCCTGTAACAACAACTCGCGCTTATTACTCGCTTCCTCACGGCTTACCCGGTTAATAACCATCATATTATCTTTGTTAAACCCAGCATCCATTTGTTTGGCGTATTGCATCTGACTGTATACAACACTGGTTGCTACAAACAGACCTATCGATACGGCAAACTGAAAGATAACCAGTGCAGCTCTGAGTTTTAATGATGCCCCAGTTTCGGCTGATTTATTGGCCTTAAGCACTGTTGCCGGGCGAAAGCCGGACAAAATTACCGCAGGATACATGCCGCTTAGTAAACCGACACCGGTTGCTAATAGCAGCAAGGTCGCGATGGTATTGATGTCGTAACTTACTACCAATTCTTGATTCAGGGTGTCGTTGTAAAAAGGTAATGCTAACTCAACCATAATAAATGCGAGCAGGACTGAAATCAGTGTCATTAATATCGATTCGCCTAAAAACTGGGTAACCAGATTGGTACGAGTCGCACCTAACACTTTACGCAGAGATACCTCTTTCGCGCGTTTCGCAGCATGGGCGGTTGATAAGTTCATAAAGTTGATGCAGGCAATTAGCAATATCAACACGGCGATTGCTGAAAAGGTAATAACTGTGGTTTTACTGCCCTGAGGACGCATTTCACCAAAGCCAATGGCGTTCAGGTGTAAGTCCTGAATATTCATCGCTGACAATTTAATAAAGTCTGAGGCCTTTGCATCGTCGCCACCGATCGGCATTTGCGGAAAATTTCGATTGGCAAATTCATCAAACTGACGATTGATCTCAAGCAGATCTTCGGCACGGTGAGTGGTAAAAAATAATTGCGAATTTACCGAAAACCACGCATGGAACATATAATTTTGTTCTTTCCAGGTGTTCTCGTCAATGACAATTAGCGCCGGCAAATCAATTTGGCTGTTGCCCGGAATATCGGCAATAATTGCCGCGACTTTATAGTCCTTTTTAAAGAAGTTAAAGTCCAGGGAGAGCACTTGTCCTAATGGGTCTTGTTCACCAAAGTACTTTTTCGCCAGACTTTCATTAAGAACAATGGATGAATTGTCCTGTAACGCCAATTCAAGGTCGCCTTTGAGCACATCAACACTGAACATTTTTGCAAAATCGGCATCAACCAACTTAATTTGCTCAACAAATACTTGTCCGTTGTGATCGATGGTCGGTCCCCAACCACCAATACGAGAGGCATACTCAACCTGCGGAAAGTCTTTTTTCAAGGCATGTATCAGTGGCCCAGGGGCGCTGGATGCATGCATAGGATCCCGCCCAGGTATGGCAAATGTAATATGCGAGCGATGAATGCGATCGGCATTGTTCCAGAAATTATCAAAACTGGTTTCGTGTTTTACAAACATCATGATCAAAGCACAGGCGGCAAGTCCTATGGCTAAACCAATGATGTTTATCATTGAAAATAATTTGTTTTTTAGCAGGTTACGCCAGCCAGTCTGAAAATAATTTGTCAATAACATAGTATTCTTCCTGTAATTCTATTGCTAACGTCCGTAACTTAAGATACTGCCCGCAAATCCTGAACAACGATTTCACCGTCAAACAGGTTAATGACGCGATCAGCGTATTCCGCATGCTCTGGCGAGTGAGTCACCATAATGATGGTGGTGCCTTCTTTATTGAGTTGCTGGAGCATTTCCATGACTTCTCGTCCATGTTCGCTGTCTAGGTTACCGGTTGGTTCATCGGCCAGGATCAGGCTTTGTTTACCGACCACTGCGCGTGCTACTGCAACGCGTTGTTGCTGTCCACCGGATAGTTGGCTTGGCATATGGTTGCTGCGATGAGAAATACCGACTTTATCCAGAACTTCGGCAACCCGTTGTTTGCGTTCTACTTTTGATATGTTGTGATAGAGCAGGGCAAGTTCGACATTCTCGGCAACGTTCAACTCGTCAATCAGATTAAAGCTTTGAAAAATGAAACCGATGTTCTTTTTACGAATATTTGCTAACTGACTCTCGCCATATGTTGCGACATCTTCTGAATCAAAAAAATAGTGACCTTCGCTTGGACTATCGAGCATGCCCAGAGTGTTTAGCAGGGTTGATTTACCACAGCCTGAAGGTCCCATAATGGCAACAAACTCACCCGGTTTTATCGCAAAGCTAATATTGTTTAATGCGGTGGTTTCGACTTCTTCGGTCGTGAATCGCTTACTTAGGTTTTCAATGGTGATCATGGTTGTTGTTCCTTTTAATAATTCTGTTGTTACGGCGATAAGGTTTAAAGCTTGTTAATTTTTAAGTGACATGATTTAGGATTTGAGATTCAACCTGTCCATATCGAGAAAACTTGCATAGGGTGAAGTAATAACTTTTTCATTGACTTCCAGACCTTCAATGACTTCAATAAATCGATTGTTTCTTCTGCCTAAACGAACATTTCTGCGAATTGCACTGCTGCCATCTTCGCTTACCACAAACACCCAATGGCCACCGCTGTCTTGATAGAAGGCACCATTTGGGATCAACGCAACCTCGGCAGGATCTCCGAGCGTTAATTTGGTTTGCAATGTTTGCCCACGGCGAATGCCAGAAGGTTGATTTTCGCTAAATACTAAATCGATTCGAAATTGGCCGTTGTTTACTTGCGGATAAATCTTAGAAACGCGCAATTTGTAGTTTTTCCGGTTGCGAGTAATGACCGCGGTCTGTCCAAGATCAATACGTTCAAGATAAAATTCGTCAATCGAGGCTTGTAATTTAAAGCTGTCCGGATCGTCAATTTGACCGATTCGTTCGCCCCGTTCAATGGATTGACCGACTTCGATATCGAACCCGGATAACTTGCCTGCAACCGGGGCGGCCATATTGAGGTTTTCCATATTCTTGCGAGCAAATTGCAGACTATCGTTCAAGCGCTTACCGGTTTCCTGTAAAAACGCCAGTTGTTGCTCTTGTAATCGGGTATCGGTGGTTTGGCTCTCTAATGTCACAACTTTTCGTTGCTGATAATATTCCAGCAGATCTTCATTTTCTTTCAGCACACTTTCGGAAATACTGCCTTTTTGGTAAACAATGCGCTCGCGCTCAACCTGCCGGGTGAGTCGTTTTAACTGGTAGTTAATTTCAATAAGATTGCGCTTATGGCTGAGTTTATTTTGCTCCAGAGAAAGTTCGATGCTGCGCATATTATTCAGTTGCTCCGTTACCGCGGCTTCATTGCGCATCACATCGAGTTGCAATTGGGTATTGGATAGTTTCACGATCGCCTGACCCGGCTCGACCAGCGCGCCATCTTCAATGAGTACCTGTTCAACGCGACCACCTTCAACGGCATCTAAATACACCGTTTTTAATGGTGTGACTTTGCTGCGAATCGGAATATAGTCTTCGAAGATACCGGTCTCAACCGATGAAATGGTAAGGTTTTGAGGGCTAACGGCTAAAGATTTACCGGATTGTTGGGCCGAATAAAGCCGACCAACAAAGGTGACGGCGGCAATGGCAATGATCACCATTGCGGCTTTTTGCCAAGAGTAAGACTTACGTTCTATTTTTCTGTCCATGATGCAATCTATTTCAATGATTATTGGTAATTAGTGAGTAAAATATTCACTAAGGCGAATTACTTAAAATAGATAGCACCTTATGTGCCAATATTTTTATTCGAGGTATTACAAGGGGTTGAGGAGAGATCCGTGAGTTTTCAATTATCAAACTCATGTAAATATTGTGATATACACTAATAATTGGTGGTTTTAACTAACGAAATTTTTTGGGGAAGTGTTGTCGATTTCATAGGCGTGGCGCTACACAGTAGCAAAGTGGGAGTAACATAAAAATCAACGCTAGGAGCAACATGCTAGGTAAAGCAAAGAGCCAAACCTTACGATGCTAATTGCGAAGCCATTGCCAAAGGCGTCCCAGTGTTTCATGCCATGCCCGTTCTGTTTTTGAGATATTGGCCGCGTCTGGAACCAGATTAAACCAAACACTGGTGCCTTCCGGATCTTTGACTAAAAAGCCGGTTGGGGCCGGGATCGGCTGGACCCCTTGATCAATAAAATACTGCATCGCCCGGGGCATATGATTGGCATTGGTGACCAGTACAAAGCTAGTGCCTTTAACCAGAGGCGCAAGCATGGCCGCTTCGTCAGCGGTATCTCTAGGATCAGAAACCGTTACGATCTTATCTGCTGGCAGGCCAAGTTCAATTGCTGCCTGCTTCAATTTTTCGGCATTTGAAACCGTATCGTATGGGTTGTAGCCGGTGGTAAATAATGTTGCTTGTGGTTGGTCGCGCAGTATTCTCATCCCCTCCGTTAAACGTTGTAATGCGCAATGTTTTAATTCCTGGGAGGGTTTTAATCGCTCGTCAGCGGTATGACCGCAACCGAGGACAATGATACTGTCGATTTTTCCATATTGGTTATTAAAAACCGGATACTCTTGTTCGTACAAGACCAACAGTTTGTCCGCTATTGGCATAAATGAAATAACCGCCAGTAACAAAGTTGCGGCGATGGCAAATTTTTTGGCAAGTTTAGGGCGCTTATTGATTAACGCGATGCCGATAAATAATAAAATGAATACTATGGGCAACGGCATAATTACACCGGCAATAATTTTTTTTAGTATAAAGAAATCCATTTTATTCCTTTCCATTTCATTTGATTAAACTATATGTAATTGCGCATGTTTTTGCCATTTTATCGACTAGGAATGGAAAAAATGTTGTGAATACTCAATCATTTTTAAATTTTTTGTTTAGACGTCTATCTGTCTATTGCAATCGGGATTTATATCGGTTTTAATAGGCTCGTTATTTACAAAACAACGCCAAACGGCCGATTTATATCATTTGTTCTTGTAAACAACCAGAAGAGGCGCATTCGCCAGGTAGATGATCTGAGGAACCATATCCTTTGACGATTATTGAGGGGGCGCAATGCCGAGGGCAACGACAGTGATGGAACTGTCTTGCTCGGGTGTTAAGGTTGAATCCTTGCAACTGTCACCATTGTGGTGGAGGGCTTCTGGCTGAAAGGTAAACTCATATTCTATTCGTTTTCTCTGCTCAGTCATGCTCTTCCTTGCTGTATTAGCTAATTAGGGAGATTTTCCATGAATAATAACATTGCTCTGGCTCCAGTATTTTTTACTTGTGAACCGAATTTTGGGGGGTTGCTATCATGTTAACCGTCGCAAAGTTTGGTGGCACAAGTGTAGCGGATTTTGACGCTATGGTACGCTGCGCCAATATCATTATTAATCGTAGTGACATTCGAGTTGTGGTGGTTTCCGCCAGTGCTGGCGTTACCAATCATCTCGTCACATTGTCACAGCAATTGCTCTCAGGCATTGAACAACAACAAATCATTCAACAAATTTCTGATATTCAGTATGCCATTATTAACCAGCTTCACGAAAAGCAAGAAGCCGGCAATGAAATTGAAGAAATTCTGGCGCACCTGACAGAATTGGTAGGTCAACAAAATACTCTGCAAACTGCAAAAACCGCCGATGCAATCTTATCTTGTGGTGAACAAATGAGTTCACGTTTGTTTGCACGCGTTCTTCGTCAACGAAATTGTGCGGGTGCGTATTTTGATGTGCGTGATGTGATGGCCACGAATAGTTTGCATGGTAAAGCGGTTGTCGATACCGATGCTCTGCAAATCAATAGCCAAACCTTATTGGGCCCACAATTACAAGATGTGGTGACGGTGACGCAAGGTTTTATTGGACGTGATGGTTTGGGTAATACGACAACACTAGGCCGAGGTGGTTCGGATTATAGCGCGGCGCTGCTGGCGGAAGCGATCAATGCCGATGATTTGCAAATTTGGACCGATGTTGTCGGTATTTTTACTACTGATCCGCGTATCGCTAAGCGAGCTCACGCAATCGGTGAAATCAGTTTTGGCGAAGCGGCGGAAATGGCGACATTTGGTGCTAAAATTCTCCACCCTGCAACCCTTATCCCAGCCATTCGCAGTTCTATTCCCGTGTTTGTTGGTTCCAGTCGTGAACCGGAAGCCGGTGGTACGCGGATAATGGAAACCGTTGCGTCGAAACCGACCTACCGTTCAATTGCATTGCGCCGTCAGCAGACTCTGGTTACGGTTAAAAGCCCGGCGATGTTACATGCAAGTGGCTTCCTGGCAAAGGTGTTTGCGATACTGGCGAGTCACGAACTAAGTGTTGATTTGATCACCACGTCTGAAATCAGTGTGGCGCTAACGTTTGATAACCCGCAGGGCTCTACCCAGGCGGTGATTACCGAAAAAGTGGTTGAAGAGCTGGAACAGTTGTGTGATGTCCAGGTGGAAAACAATCTGTCTCTGGTTGCGGTCATCGGCAATGAGTTGTTGCGCAGTCGTGGCGTTGGTTCGCGGGTGTTTGATACGATCCCTGATGCCAATGTGCGGATGATTTGTCATGGTGCCAGTGATAATAATTTGTGCTTCCTGGTTCCAGAAGGGGAAGGGGAGCAAATCGTACAAACTCTTCACGATACCTTGTTTGTGTAATTTGTAATGACAATCTAAATAGATGGAGTCAAGACAGAATACGTTTTGAGGGTGGAGTTTCAGCTTTGCTGAAATGAACTGTTTTTGCGTTCGACAACTATCTGATCCTTGAACGAAAAAGGGAAGCGAGTGAGCTTCCCTTTTTGTCTGATCACGAGGTATTCACCTACGCTAAAGCGTGTTTGATATCGTCTTCGATTTGTTCTGGCTTTACCATGCTGCCATAACGTTTTAGCACCTTGCCATCTTTGTTGACTAAGAACTTGGTAAAGTTCCATTTGATCCCTTTTGAACCCAACAGACCTTTCGCTTCATTTTTCAAATAGGTGAACAACGGGTCGGCATTGTCACCATTTACATCAACCTTCGAAAACAAATCAAAGCCGATATTAAAATTTAAATCACAAAAGCCTTTGATCTCTTCATCACTGCCGGATTCTTGTTTGCCAAATTGATTGCAGGGAAACGCTAGCACCTCAAAGCCCTGCTGCTGATACTTTTTATACAGTACTTGTAACCCCTGATACTGTGGAGTAAATCCACAAGCACTGGCGGTGTTAACAATCAAAAGCACCTTATTTTGATAATTTAACATTGGCACGGTTTCACCTTTGTTATTGGTGACCGAGTAATCGTAAATTGCTGACATAGCATTCCTTTAGACAGATATTTTCTTTACACTATCACCTTTTATCATCAAGTGAAAAGAAGTGGTAGATACCATGACGATACGTAACGTTGCATTTATTGGATTAGGGGTGATGGGTTATCCCATGGCCGGTCATTTATCAAAGGCCGGTTATTCGGTGAATGTGTATAACCGAAGCGCTGCAAAGGCTGACTCATGGACAAAAGAATATCAGGGAAGTGCCTGTCCAACACCTCGCCAGGCCAGTATTAATTGCGATATCGTATTTGTCTGTGTGGGTAATGATGATGACGTCCTTGCGGTGTGTAACGGGGAAGATGGGGTTTTGGCAGGATTAAAGCCAGGTGCCATTTTGGTCGATCACACCACCGCGTCTGCAGAGTTAGCTACTAAGCTGGCAGCATTGTGTGAAAAACAGGGAAATGGCTTTATTGATGCGCCGGTTTCAGGCGGTCAGGCTGGCGCCGAAAGTGGCGTGCTTACGGTGATGTGTGGTGGCAAACCCCAGACATATGCCAAGGTTTCGCCGGTTATGGCAGCGTATTCGCGTTTTAGTCAGCTGATGGGACCGGTTGGTGATGGTCAAAAAGCGAAAATGGCCAATCAAATCTGTATTGCAGGTATCGTTCAGGGGCTATCGGAAGCGCTCAATTTTGCTTCTCGTGCCGGTCTTGATACGGAAAAATTAGTGGAAACCATATCAAAAGGTGCGGCGGGCTCTTGGCAAATGGAAAATCGCTCCGCAACTATGGTTAACGGTGAGTTTGAATTTGGGTTTGCGGTCGACTGGATGCGCAAGGATCTTGCGATTGCTTTTCGTGAAGCAGAAAAACATCAGGCGCAATTACCAATGACCACGATGGTTGATGGCTTTTATGAAGAAATTCAGGAGCTTGGTGGTAACCGTTGGGACACCAGTAGCTTGATCGCGTTACTACAAAATAGAAAATGAAGAATCTAAAGCAGGATATTGTAAGAAACTAAAAACATAACAATAAAAGGAATAATTATGACAGAAATATATACAGCACCAGAATCAGATTTAGTTGTTGCTGAAGAGAATAATTCAGGGCAGGGCAAAGTTGAAAAATTACCTGAAGGTATTAAAGGCTGGAGTTGGGGCGCATTTTTATTGAATTGGATATGGGCTCTTGGTAATCGTACCTGGATTGGACTATTGGCATTTATCCCTTATGTGGGCTTGATAGTTGCCATCGTCCTCGGCTTTAAGGGCAGGCAGTGGGCATGGGAAAATAAACGTTGGGATAGTGTAGAGCATTTTCAGCGTGTTCAGAAAAGTTGGTCGATTTGGGGGCTTGTGCTTATTCTCGGTATCTTCGTCTTAGGAATTGTTGCTGCCATTGCAATTCCTGCCTATGCAGAATATCAACAAATGGCAAACGGCTGATGATTTTAACAATGGCCGTTTGCATATTAGTTGCCATTTAACGTCATAAATGTCGTTACACCCTAGTTAGAGCGTCCAGTGAAATCGGGCGCTTTTTATTGCCCGACTTTTGTAAAAGCAATACGCCAAAAAAAACTAGCTGATCATGCACCAATACGATAAATCGCATTTAAACTTAGTAAATCACATCTCTATTGCGTACTTCTATGAAGATTAAAATTGACTATTTCACCGATGTCTTGTGTGTTTGGGCGTATATTAATGAACGTCGAATTGCCGAGCTTAATCAAGACTATTTAAAACAAATAAATTTATCGCATCATTATGTCGAGATCTTCGCGTCGGTTGCAGATAAAATGGCAAGTCAATGGCAAGCTAAGGGAGGATACGGTGGCTTTCGAGAGCATGTTGTTCAGGCCGCAGAGCAATTTCAGCTCAGTGTTCACTCATCAATCTGGCAAACCTGTAAACCTACCTCATCAGCGCCGGCTCATCTGTATGGCAAGGCTTTCCAAATTGTTTTTGACGATAACGCCGAGCTTAAATGGTTGTCTGCGGTACGTCAGGCCTTTTTTATCGACGGCAGAGATATTAGTCAGGTGGCAGTGCTGGATGAAATGGTTAACGAACAAGGGGTTGAATCTGGTCAGATTAAGGTAGCGATTGACAGTGGTGCAGCAATAGCTGCGCTAATGTTGGATCGAAAAACCTGTGAAAGTTGGAAAATTAAAGGCAGCCCATCGTTAGTGATGAATCAGGGACGACAGATCCTGTTTGGGAATGTTGGCTATGGGATCATTCGCGCCAATATTGAGGAGTTACGGCAAAATAACTCCTCAAAAGCAAGTTGGTGTTAGTTAATACTATGGTGGTTAACTTGCTACGTATTGATACAAGGCTTTGAGGATCGCGAGCTTATGGGTGTCTTGCTCGTGCTCATGGGCAAGGTTTTCAATGGTTAACATGTATTCGTCGTAACTTAAGCCATTTTCACCATTTGCAAGCTTATTCTGGCAATACTGTTGCCATTGCTGTTGTTCGTCTGCCGTCAGAGTTTGCGGGTAATTCCGGGCTCTGAATCGAAAAAGCAGGGTGGTAAGTCTCGGATCTTGAAATTTAAACGGGTAAGTCGCGAGTTGCTCAACCGGCATTTCATGAATTAACTGCATCTGTGCTTTATCGCTGTCGTTAAAAAAGTTTCCGCTATACAGCGCAACTTCCGCATCTTCGCTACTATTTTCGTAACGTTGATCAAAAACAGATGATAATTTTTCACGAATTTCAGCGGTGTGCTGTTTCAGTAAACGCCAATTACTCAGACATTTTTCACGATCAATCCCTAATCGCTGCGCATCTTCTTGAGTTAACGTTTTGGCCGGCGCAACAATCGGACATTTGTTAATGTGGATCAGCTTAATGCCTACCGGTAACTCATCGTCTGCCAAGTCGGAGCGCTTGGTATACAACCGCTGTTTTAATTGTTCCGCATCCAATTCAATAATTGGCTTGGCATCAAAGCCTAAATCTACGGCAATCACCGCATTTTTATTGGTGGGGTGATATTCCACCGGTGCAAACCAACTGGTGCAACCGTGCTCCGCCGATATTTTCGAAGAGGTATGCACGATAGGGGTCATCTCAAAGACTTCGAGGAGCTTTTGTACTTCGCGCTTATTACGAAGATTAAACACGAAATCATAAAGCTTAGGGTGTTTATCTTTGATTAACTTAGCCATCGCAATCGTGGCATATACATCACTCATGGCATCATGCGCCGCTTCGTGACTGATACCATTAGCTTGCGTTAACAGCTCAAGTCGAAAACTGACATTACCAAGTTCATTGCGAGGCCAGTTGATACCATCGGGGCGCAGGGCATAACATAGTCGCACCATATCAATAATGTCCCAACGGCTGTTTCCGTTTTGCCATTCCCGGGCGTAGGCATCGTAAAAATTTCGATAAAATAAATAACGGGACACTTCATCATCAAAGCGGATTGAATTGTATCCGGCAACGGTCGTATTTGGGACCGTGAATATTGCTTGAATGCGACGCGCAAATTCAGCCTCATTGACGCCTTCTCGTTGCGCTTTTTGCGGGGTGATACCGGTCACCAAAGCGGCACCTGGATGCGGCAGGTAATCCTGAGGCGGCTGACAGTAAAAGACTTCCGGTTCACCAATGATATTTAAATTAAGATCGGTGCGTATGGCGGCGAACTGTGATGGGCGATCGTATTTCGGAGAAACGCCCCAGGTTTCATAATCGTGCCAGAGAATGGTCGGTTGATTGGCTTGCATTCAATTCGTATCGGTTATTTTTTATGGGCTGATGATAACACCCACACAACCGGTTTGCCTATACCGAGGTCGTGGGTTGGTCATTTAATTTTTGTTGGGTCTCAATTGTCTGTTTGAGTAACTGGATAAATTCATCTGGGTCGCGATCCAGAGTGTCATCGGCGAGGAACAAATGATAGCCATAGGCTTTATGTAACGCCTGACTACGGTGCAAAAACGCCCCAAGGGGGCCCCGATAAAGCTTGCCATTGAGCGGATAAGGATCAAAGTTGATGATTGATTCTTGCATATCCAGTTGTCCATGGCGCAAGGCAACCATAAGTAAAGGTTTTTGTTCGTGTAATAACCGATTCGCAAGTCGCGGCGATATCCCATCAGCAAGCGCTTGAATGTCTTTTAGTTTGACGCCGGTATAGCTTAGGCGTTGTTCCATCGTAACCTGATCGGGTTTTACCAGACCGACTCGTTGAATGTTATCCCAGTAAATTTTCCAGCTACCGCAACGATGAAAATGTATAAGCCCATCTTCATCCAATTGATAACTGTAATCAGGCTCTTTTAACTTTAAAACGCCAAGGAAAAACACCACGAAACAGGCCATAAAAAGAAAGATAAGTTGAATTTTAAAGCTATCCCACCAAAAGCTGGCAACGACCAACAATAATAAAAATAGCAGAATGCCCAATACGGTTAGAAATAGGCCGTTGCGCTTACTCATTGCTCGAATCAATAGATTTTTCGGTTTTTGTGCATTTGCCATAAAAATTTGTTTTAAATCTAGGTCTAATTATCTTGAAAATTCGCTGTAATTTTCCATAGTTAATAGTGTACCAGAGCTTGTCGACCGTCTCTGGTCGAAATTGGCTCCATAACTGTTTATTACTCTGTAGGAAGTGATGTGTCAAATCAGGTGATTCAACAAAAACCGGTGAGTAAACATGGTAAAAACGTGGCTATCATTGCCTATTTTACCTTAGTTGGCTGGATTATTGCGTTAATTATGTTTGGACAAAAACCCACTCGTCTTGGCGCGTTTCATCTGCGCCAATCTCTAGGGCTCTTTTTAACTGGCGTCGTCTTGGTGTTTATACCGTTAGTTGGCTGGGTACTTGTTTTTCCACTTTTGGTTTTATGGGCGGTAGGCTTAGTGCAAGCGTGTGAAGGGGAAGCAAAACCATTGCCAGTTGTGGGGAATTTTTATCAGCAAACCTTGCAGTATGTGATCTAGCAATTTGGTATTGGATAACGATTGCTTTAACGATTGTTTTACTGATTGGTTTTATTGTGGATAAAGTGACTGCAGTTACTTGTGTTCTAGGTGTGTTCTAGGTGTGTTACTGCTTTTATCAAAACAACGAGTGCCTAAGCGGGACATTTTACCGGCAAATAACTCGCAATCGAGCTAAGTATCTGTAACCCATTTCTCACCCGACTCTATTTCTTTACTGCCTGCTTTGTGATTAAATCAAAGACTAGATTTTCTGGTACATTTCTGATGGATTAGCCTTGTTATACCTCTATCCCGCCAATCGAATGGAAGACTTGTTGCTGTTGTTTGCTAAAGTTCAGCAGATATCGCCATTACCTGTAATGACTGAAGAGTTGGTTCTGGTTCAGAATCAGGGCATGCAGCATTGGCTGAACATGCAACAAGCCCATGCCCATCGTATTAGTATGAATACGCGATTTTCCCTACCGGCGCAGTTTTTTTGGCAAACATTAAGAACGTTATGCTCTGAACAGTTACCAGAGCAGTCACCGTATTCCAGAGATGTGCTTACCTGGCGAATTGAATCGATTTTGCAGGATGAAGCCATCATTGACGACAGTCGTTGCGATTCGCTTACTCACTATTGGCAAGCGGCAACGGGTCAACAACAGGATTTGCGGCGTTATCAATTGGCGAGAAAAATCGCCGATATTTATGAGCAATATTTAATCTATCGCCCACAATGGATCCACGCATGGAGTCAGGGGCAATCGATTCAGCTGGATAGTTCTTCGGCAGAAGGCATTGCCCAATGGCAGGCAGTGATATGGCAAAGACTGCATCAACAAAGTCCTTATGATCCACAGCACTTGATTAAACAGGCGATTAACAGTCTGGATAGTAAGGCAAGCATTTTGCCGCAAAGAATATCCTTATTTGGCCTCAATGCCATCGCGCCGATCTGGATGGAGTTTTTGGCGGCGATCGGCAAACATATCGACGTACATTTTTATCAACTTAACCCTTGTATCGAATACTGGGGAGATATTAAATCGGAAAAGTCTCAGGCTCGTCAGGAATTTCAGCAATTGCTGTCCGGTTGGCCAGATGTTGAAGAGTTAAGCACGCAGGTAAATCCACTGTTGGCAAATCTCGGTCAGCAGGGCAAAGATTTGTTAAGCCAGTTACAACAATTTGACCATATCGAAATCCCTGTCTATGAGCGTCTAGGTGAGTCTGAACGCAAAGGATCTTCGGTGTTGAGCCAACTACAGGACGACATTCTTACCCTGCAAGACAGACGCATTGATGAAGGAACGAATCACCAACCGCAATTTGACGACAGTATTGTGATTTGTAGTGCGCACAGTGCGCTAAGGGAGGTTCAGGGTCTGCACGATTATCTGTTGCACCAGTTTAATCAGGATCCGCAATTAACTCCCAAAGATGTGTTGGTAATGTGCCCTCAAGTAGAGGACTACGCCCCGTATATCGATGCGGTTTTTGTGCGCGGCTGGGAAGATATCGGTGAGAATATCCCGCCTTTGCCTTGTTCAATCGCGGATCGGGTCAGTAAAGACAGTGAACCGCTGGTAAATGGATTTAATGAATTATTAAATTTGCCCGACAGCCGCTTTGAAGTGTCTAAGCTAATTTCCTATTTGCAACTTAAACCGGTACAAAAACGTTTCAAATTTAATGATGCAGATATAGAACTTATCAGTTTTTGGGTACAGCAGGCGTGTATTCACTGGGGATTAGATGCACATCATAAAGGTGTACACATAGGCTCAGACGAGGTCAGTGCGCAATTTACCTGGAAACTTGGTTTGCAACGTTTATTACGTGGATTTGCCTATAGCGATCAATTCTCAGTGTCTGAGCACGATCTCTACCTTCCTTGGGTCGAGGGAGATAACAGTGTACTGCTGGGTAAATTCATTTTATTTTTGGAGCAATTGCAAGCCTTGCAACGTGAGCTTGATCGTCCCAGAGCAGCGGAAGATTGGCATCAGTTACTGATGGATTGGCTGGCGCGTTTGTTTGAAGAAGATGAACAAGACCAAGATAATGGCCTGATAATTGTGCGTCAGGCGATAGATAGCTTGTATGAGCACTGTCAGCAAGCCAAGCATCAAGGCGAAATTAAATTATGGCCAGTTCGCGAATACCTCAATACGCATTTCTCTGAGCCAGATCCCGGGCGGCAATTTATGATCGGGCAGATCACATTTTGCTCAATGTTACCAATGCGCAGTATTCCCTTTAAACTGGTGGCGATATTGGGGTTAAATGATGGTCAATTTCCGCGCCAGCGCCAACCCATCGGTTTTGATCTGATGTCAATGACGCCGAGCAAGCTTGGCGATCGCTCCTTACACAAAGATGATCGTTACTTATTTCTTGAGGCTCTGATTTCGGCGCGTCAGCACTTATATCTGAGCTATCAAGGGCGTGATATTCGCAATAATGGTGAGCGTCAGCCATCAATAGTGCTAAGAGAACTAATGGATTATCTGGCAGCAGGGTTTGGCTGGCAACTGTCAGGTGATGAGCACATTCGACAGCTTCCAATGCAGGCGTTTTCGAATGAAAATTATGCGGTTGATAATTTGTGGCCGAGTTTTGATAAGAAATGGCTGAACTTATCAACGGATCCTGCGCAAATACAGAATGTCAGCCAAGTTGACACCATATATCCGCACCAAGGGGAATTGATAGAGCAGGCCAGTGCAGTTATTAATGATGCGGATTTAATTGAGTTACTTCGCCACCCAGCAAAATTGTATGGTAGCCGAGTATTAAACTTATCATTCGCTTATCAACAGGAACCTTTACAAGATACCGAACCTTTCACTGTCAATGCCCTGGAAAAATTCTCCTTTAAGCAACAAGTACTTGGCCTAATGCTACAACGCGCAGACGCGACGGATCCCATCATAAGTCAACAGTTAGACTTTGATATCAATCAATTACAACGTCGACATTTTCTTAGCGGGTCTTTTCCGGATCGCAGTGATACCTATGCACAGCTTACAGAATGGCGGGCAATGGTTGAATTTTTTGCATCCCATGTACAGGGTATTCAGCAAGCCATTGATGACAATGGTACGGCTGTGGAGTTACCGATTCGTATTACTCTGCCTGCTATCGCCAGTATTTTACCTTCTGCGACCTTGTCTACGGATCCAAGCGAGACAATCGCAACGGCGACAAGCCAAACGACAGGGCAGGCAAAGCAGCAACAACCGGGGCAAGTGATCGCTCAGAAAACCTTGATGCAACACTTTGTTGAACATCAACAGGGTTTCACTTTGATGTATGCAAAAAGCTCAAGTGCCAATGAGGGTGACCTGTGTCAGTTCTATATTGGTCACTTGCTGGCTTGTGCCTATGCCATCGAGAAACAAAAAACGGATGCCAATGCGACAATGCCTAAGGTTACAACGTTGGCAATGTACCTTAATGAAAACAAAAAAACGATAGAGCAGTACCAGCTAGAATTCTGGCCAGATGCCTTCGAGATATTAATGGATTTAGTCGGCGGTTTTTTAGCGGCTTTAAAACAACCTTTTCCGGTTTCTATGGCCATTGCTCGTAAAAACTATTGGTCGCGAAACAAATTTCATCCGGGCTATTTGTCACAGGCAAGTTTAGAAACCTTATGGCATGAAGAAACCTTTGGCCGAAGTTTAGCAACCGATCCTTATTTGCAATATTTTTTCCCACAATGCCCCGACTTAGACACACTTAATGCAACGCTGGGGCAGACCTATCAAGTATTTTTTGAACGCTTAAGCGTAAAAAGCAATAAGTTCAGCGAAGACGAACTATCGCTAACGCCGGGGACTGCTGGCGCTAATACTCGCAACAAGATGGACAAAAAGGACAGCAGTAATGGTAAATGATACGGTGCCAACAGACTTACAATCAAATTCAGTGAATCACCTTGAACGCCCGGATCAACATCCAATCGCTACGCCTGAATTTTTACCGTTGCACGCAAGCAGCATTCCCTTGCACGGTAGCCATCTGATTGAAGCAAGCGCTGGGACCGGTAAAACCTTTAATATCACCCGGATATACCTGCGTTTATTGCTTGAAAAACAGCTTAATGTTGAAAATATTCTGGTGATGACGTTTACCAAAGCGGCGACAGAAGAAATTCGTGGTCGTATCGATGGTTTTCTGAGGGAGGCCTACAGTCACTGGGACCAATGGACCGCAGACCCAGACAATCAATTGTTCTATCAATTGGGGCAAAACGTCGATGCCGGCAAAGCAAAACTTGCGCTTAAACTTGCGCTGTTGCAACTGGATGATGCAGCAATTTTTACCATTCACGGGTTTTGTAAAAGAGTACTGTCGCAGTATGCATTTGCCAGTGGGGTGAGCTTCAACGCGGCAATGGAAACCGATGATCAAGAATACTATCTGCATAGCATCGAAGATTTGTATCGACGTCTTGCTGCATCACCTTGTGAACAGCAACAATTTTTGACCATGACTGAATTCTGGCCATCTCCAGAGGCGTTTTATCAGACTTTTATCGGTGTATGTCGGCGCGATATAGAGCCTCAGGTACAAAGCGAACAACAAAAGCTGGAATCTGTGCAAGCCCTAATGAAAACCTGCCTGACATCGTTGGATAACAATGAACCTTTGATTTTTGAGCATTTAGTCAACAGCAAAACAGGTAAGGCAAAATCTCAACGGGAAGACGAATTCTCGGAACTAAGACAGCAGTTGCAACAATCAATTAGTCTTTGCACTACAGCAGAGACATTCGGTGGGATCTTGATTGATTTTGCGTTTTGTGGGGCCGCGAGACTCCCAAAAAGTAAGGATAAAACAGAGCAGAAGCTGGCATTACAACGTGCGTTTCAACCCTTGTATGAATTGAAAACCTTATTGACTGAATTACCCAAACAAATTCAACGCATCAAAGCGTACACCATGGTCGTTCCACATCTGAGCGAGATCCGCAGCAAAGTCAAACAAGCAAAGTCAGAGCAGCAAATTTTAAGCTTTGATGATTTAATAAGTACCCTTGAATCGGCACTAGTCAGCGGAACTCACCGGCAAGCGTTATTAGAGCAATTAAGGCAACAGTACCCAGCGGCGTTAGTAGATGAATTCCAAGATACCGATCCCGGACAGTTTAATATTCTGTCGAGTCTCTACTTTGATCCATCACAACCGGATACCAGCAAAACTGCGTTATATTTGATCGGCGATCCGAAACAGGCAATTTATGGCTTTCGTGGCGGCGATATCTTTACTTATCTGCAAGCTGCACAGCAAGTGTCATTTCGCTGGGTAATGGATACCAACTGGCGCTCTTCAGCGGCGATGATCCACGCCTATAATGTGTTTTTTTATGGTAATGAATTGACCGAGCCAGGCCGTGATATTTTTGGTTATACAATTCAGTACCAACCGGTTAAAGCCTCGGTAAACGCCGGTAAACAAAGCCTGAGACTCAATGATAATCCTTGCAAGGCAATACAAGCCGTGCATTTTGAACACTCAGACGACGATTTGAGCCGTGGACAGTTAAGCAAAGAATTTAGCGCAAAGATGTCGATATGGCTTGCCAATCAAGTGGGTAAGCTCCTAAGCGAAGGGGTGATAGAGGATTCGGATACCGGCCAGGAACGTAACGTCAAAGCCGGAGATATCGCAATTCTGGTTCGTGATGGCGGCCAGGCAGGCTACGTGTTACAGGCTTTAAAAGCGTCGGGGCTGAGCGCCGTGTATAAATCAGAGCGCGCCAATTTATTGCAGCATCCGATTAGTCGAGCGCTTGTGGATGCGCTGCAAACCATAATTACACCCGAAGATGAGCGTCGCTTGTATGGTACGTTAGCGGGTCCTTTTTTCGGATTTACGCCAACACAAATTAGTGAACTACAGCAGGACGAAAAACACTGGGAACAATTGGTCCAACAACTCCAGAATTTGCATCAGGTGTGGCAAAAGCGTGGTTTTATGCCAATGGCAATGAAACTATTGCACGATTTTTTTCCGGCTCAATATCAATCACAACATTTTGGCAACCGCGAACGGGTGTTGACCAATAGCATCCATTTGTTTGAGGTATTGCAAGGACTATCGCAGCAACATCGACAGCCACTGCAGTTAATCAGCCAATTTGAATATTTATGTCAAAATCCACAAATGGTAGAAACCGAATTGCGATTGGAAAGTGACGCAGATTTAATTCAGGTGGTCACCCAACATGGTTCAAAAGGTTTGGAATATCCTATCGTATTCGTGCCGTTTGCCTGTATCCATAAAGATCCACTTAAAATAGGCAATCGCAGTCGTGACGTGTTCATTGCTCATAACGAACAAGGGCAGATCAATGTAGCCTTAGGTGAAAATGCATCGTTAGCCTTAGCAATGGCCAATGAACAATATGCCGAAGATAAACGATTATTGTATGTCGCGTTGACCCGGGCGAAATTACAATGCTATGTGTTTAGTGCCGATTTCAAACATTCGCAGCAATCGCCACTAGGGCATGTGTTAGAGTTGGCACAGCATTCGGATTACCCCAAAGCCTGGCAACACTTCAAGACGTTAGCAGGCGATGTCGTCAATTATCAAACGGTAGGGGCCGATTTGCTTGAAATAGAACTTTTTCAGAGCAAAGCGATTGATGCTGAATTTGAGGTAGCAAGATTTAACGGTCGAATTGAACGAGACTGGTGGCTAACCTCATTTTCCGGTTTAACCCGAGGACACCGACACTATGGGATATCGGATCCTGACCGGTTAGATGCGAATCTTGCGTTGCAAGGCCAGGAGCAACAAAGTGTTGCTCATCAAATTGCTAAAGGCGCAAATACCGGTAACCTGCTGCACGATATTCTCGAAACGATAGAGTTTTCGGCACCTGACTGGCGCTGGGTTGAGACTCGCTTGCAGCACAGTAAAATCAGCGAGAGTGAACAACAAATCCAACAAATTTGTGATTGGCTGGATCAATGCTTACAACAACCATTGATTTTGTCTAACGGAAGTAGATGTTCATTATCCGCTCTAACGTCACGACAAACGTTAAAGGAGCTGGAATTTTATTTTCCCGTAAATCATATTCAACCCCGAGTGCTTAATGATTATCTGGCAAGATTTCGCAAGGCGCTAAATCCTGAAAACCCAGTGCAATTGCAAATACCCACTAAGGGCGATATTCAAGGAATGATGCATGGATTTATTGATTTAGTCTTTGAGCATGATGGAAAATACTACGTGTGTGATTACAAATCGTCATACCTGGGGAGTTCGTTAACGGACTATCAAGCCAATAAGTTACAACAACACATGTTTGAAAACTTCTACGATCTACAAGCATTAATTTACTCTCTGGCGCTGCATCGTTACTTGAAAACGCGTGTAAACGATTATTGTTTTGAACGTCATTTTGGTGGCGCGGTATATCTGTATCTGCGCGGGATGGGCCAGGCAAAATTGAATCCGCAACAGGGACCGAACCTTGCACCCGGCTCTGATACTGTCACCGCTAACACCGAATCTAGCACCGAATCTAACACCGAATCTAGCACCGAATCTAGCGCAAACTGTCACTCTAACAAAGCCAGCGCGCAATATGGGGTGTATTATCACGGCTTGTCTCGATCCTGGCTTGAAGCGCTGGACCGGTTAATTGACGGCGAACAAGATTTTGACTTCGAGGGGCAATCATCATGAATCAAGACGCTTTCTCCGGATTGACACGGGCACAGTCGGAAGATAAACGCGATGAATTATCTCAGGCAACTCAAGCAAATCCATTGGACCAGGAAATTGCGGTAATCTTAAATCAGCTCCCTGAACTACAAAGCGTGCAAAATCAACTCGCAGAAATCGAGGCGATTGATTACTTTATTGCCCGGGAAATGGTATGCGCATTGGTAAATGTGCCAGACGCCAAAATTTTAGCCTTTAGTGAGATACAAATTGCAACGTTATTTCATTTATTTATGGCGCTATCGCAGGCACAACGTCATGGCCATACGTGTTTACAATTATCGTTACTCAGTGCACAGCACTGGTTCGTCAGTTCCACTGACGGAGAGCAAGAACAACAGTATGATGGCTATGTGTTTCCAGATTTTAATACGTTATTACGATTAGTTAATGTATTACCGATATCTGCGGATAACGACGCTATGGTTGTGTTTGACAATGACAGTTTGTATTTGCGTCGATATTGGCTGTTTGAAAGAGAACTCGCGGATGCTATTACGCAACGAGTAGCGAATGCAAATGAGATTATAGAGAGTCAAATAAATGACCAAAAACAGCGATTAACTCAGCTGTTTCCAGAGTCATTGCAAAATGATATTGACTGGCAAAAGGTCGCAGTGGCGAATGCACTGAACAAGTCTTTTAGTATTATCGCCGGCGGTCCTGGTACCGGGAAAACCTATACCGTGACCAAATTGATCGCTGCGTTACTGATGCAAGCAGATAAAACCTTAGATATACAGCTCGTTGCTCCGACAGGAAAAGCCGCACAACGATTAAGTGAGTCGATTAGCGCCGCAGTTGAGAGCTTTCGTAAAAGCCAACTCATTGAAGAACAAATACTGAATCAGATACCAACCATCGGACTAACCTTGCATCGACTTTTGGGTGTTATCCCAAACAGCCCGAATTTTCGTCACGACAAACAAAATTTATTGCATTGTGACGTTGTGATTGTCGATGAGGTCTCGATGGTCGATTTACCGCTGATGACCCGACTGTTTCGAGCACTGCCTACAACATGTAAAGTTGTCTTGCTCGGTGATTGCCAACAGTTACCTTCGGTGGAGACTGGCAGCGTACTGGCGGATTTGGCACCCCATAAAACGACGCGTTTTTCGACGGGCAATGGACAGTATCTGGCGCAAGTTTGTGCGGAGTCTTTTGGTTCTGAAGTGATTAGCTTGAACGAATCAGCTTGTGACTATCTGACTTATTTAACCCAGTCTCGGCGCTTTACCGGCAGTGGCGGGATCGGTCTTTTGGCGAAGGCTATTATTGCTGGTGACAGTCTGCAGGCTTGGCAATTGTTAGCAAATAATACTGAGCAATTACGGTTAAGCAAAGAATCTTCATTAGCCAGTTACCTAGTGCAATTAACCAATCAGCATTATTTACCGGTATTTCAGTCGGATAATTTGCAGCAAGCCTATCAGGCGTTTCAGCAGTTTCGGATTTTGAGCCCTTGCAAAAGCGGCGAAGGGGGCGTGGAAAGCATTAATGAACAGGTTGAAAAAGAACTTCAAAGTAAGGGATTTATCCACTTCTCCCAGGCTCTTTATCGAGGCCGGCCAATCATGATCACTCAAAATCACTATAAGTTACAGTTGTTTAATGGTGATATTGGGATGTTGTGGCCTGATCAGGATGGTAACTTAAAAGCGTACTTTCCAAGTGGTGACGGGTTTAGACAGGTATCCATTCCGAGATTGCCTCCATTTGAAACTGTCTATGCAATGACGATCCACAAAACCCAGGGCTCCGAATTCGATCAGGTCGCTATGGTGATTCCGCAACAGGGGAGCGCAAAGCTTTTGACCCGTGAACTCTTATATACAGGTTTAACCAGAGCAAAGTCGCACTTTCAGCTGTTCTCTCGCAAAAAGGAGTTTACGGAAGGTGTTAACAAGCAGGTTCGACGTTGTTCCGGGCTTGAACAAAGGATGCTCTAGTTGCAATTGTATGGATTTTTTACAGTATTCGTTGTTGTTATGCTTTTATTTATCAATGTGAAACATTCGCTTGTGTTGCCATGGTCTGACGAAATTCAACAAGTTAGCTAGGCCATGGTCAATGTTGTTTCAAAAAATGGGTGGCTTGAGCCGATTATGATTGCTTCACTCTAGCAATTTCTTCACTACACTTAATTGAACAAAATTCAGTAAAACCTTGGTCTGTTAATTCAAGCAGGGCAACTCTAAACCGTTTTGGGTAATCCATTCCCGTATAGTCAGAGGGCGTTTTATGGCCAGTATTTCCTATCTTTTAGACGACTGGGTAGTATATCCCGAGAAGTCGTTGATCGAAAAAGATGGGGAGGTGATCCACCTTGAACCAAAAGTTATGGAGGTTTTAGTTTATTTGCTGGAAAATTGCAATCGCGTAGTATCGAGAGAAGAATTAAATGAAAAAGTATGGAAATCTCGCTATACCTCAGATGATGTGATTACCAGAGCGATATCGGTATTACGCAAAAAATTACACGATCAGGGTAAAGTACACCAATACATTAAAACCATTCCCAAACACGGCTATCTGCTCGATTATACGCCTTCGAGAAATGAACAGCATTTACCGTCTTTAGATGAACCGCCAGCCGACTTTATTACCGTCAAATTTAAAAAGCTTTATGTTTTTATTGGTCTATTGGCTCTGATATTGACCAGCTTGGCTTGGTTTATTTTTCATGACCAAGGTTCTAGAACCGATCCAGTTAAACTTAGGATCGATAATTTTACTGCCAGCGACAATCTTGATGAAAGCATTTTAGTCGCGAAATCTTTAACCCAGCAATTAATCACCACCTTAGGCAATTCTGAGCATGTTCAGGTAAGTTTAAATAATCAGTTTATTGATGCTGAAGCGGTAAATTTTGACTATTTTGTTGGCGGTGCGGTGCGTCGTATTAATCAGGATTTTCAGGTCAGTGTCCATTTCGCTAATGCCAAAGAAGGTGAAGTGATTTGGAGTCAAACCTTTGCCGGTAATGTAGCCGACTGGCACCTATTAGTGAATAGTGTTGCTAATACACTGGACTATTTTATTGAGGTGGTAGATCGCGATGGTCTGGATCTGGATGAGATGTCCATTGAAAGTATGCAAACTGCTTTGCTTATCCACCAGGCCAGGCAACTACGAATGGTTAGTAGTCAAGAAAATTACCTGCTTGCGATCCAGCTTCTTGAAAATGGTGTACGGACGTATCCTCAGTCAGAGCAATTGCCCGTAGAACTGGGGATTGCGTATTATCGAGCCGCAATATTTTTCGATAACCCCGAGTATTTTGTCAAAATGCGCAGCCTTTGGGGCAATGGAAAACAAGACGATATTCGCCTCGAAATGGCATTTGTTCAAGGACTGTATCGACACGCCAATGGTGAATTGACCTTGGAGCAAGTCATCCAAGTCGCGGAACAATCTGCCAGCAGTATGGCGTCTCAGCCAGAATATCACAGCTATCTAGCGTCTTTTTATATGAAGAATGAACAATACCGAAAAGCGCAACGACATTTACAACAAGCGCTTAAACTTGCTCCGGGTTTTTCCGTTGCGACATTCTACTATGCGAAGTTACAAAGCATAATGGGACAAAATCAATCTGCCATTGATACCTTAACCACTTATCTAAATTTCAATGGACAAGATTATAGTGCCAGATACCTTCTTGCCTGGTTACTTGTTGAAACAGGGCGATTTTCAGAAGCAATTAATTTCCTTAATCAAAGCGTGATTAAGGATGACAGTAAAGAACTCAAGGTATTGCTCGCACAAAGCTATTTCTATTTGGATATGCCGTTAGTGGCAAAACAACACTATCAACAATTGCTAAGGCAATCGGATGCGATAACCAGTGCGCAGATTGAATGTCAATTAGCAATTGTCCTTAATCAGGGTGGGGAAGCAGCGTGTGTGTTGGCAAATTCGCCGCACACAGCGCTAATTTTTGGGCGCTATCAGATGCTCCTGGGAAATAATAAACAGGCTTTAGAAATTTATCAGCAGTTCTTTTCTGGTCAACAACCTTCACAAACCACAATGAGACTGATGGACTGGGTGGATTACGTTTGGTTACTGTTCAAAACTGGCGACGTTGATAAGGCGCAAGGTTTTGCTCGTCAACTTTTAGAGAATACTTCGGAACAACAGATCATTGGGTATGACGGTAAAGGGGTGAGCGATGTGGTTTTATTGCTTGTTCTGCAGGATGTTGATGCAGCAATTGCTGCATTTGATAATGCGATTGCAGAAGGTTGGCTACATTTGCATAAATGGCAGTATGGCGGTGTTCATCCAGCGTTAGCAACGATTAAATCGAAAAAACGCTATCAGGAAGGCGTCGCATACATAGAACAATTATTGGAAAGACAAAAGCAACAGTTGCTAACAAAGAAAAGCAACAACCCTTAGGCTGCTGCTTAATTTTCTTCTATCCTATTCATTCTCAATCCTAATCCGCTTTCAATCGAGATTAATAATTCACGTGGATTTTGTCTTGAGATTGCAATGCGACATCTTCAATGCTGACATCTTCTAAGCTTTCATTCAGACGTTCCGCGGTTCTGTAGGCACCGTGAGTCGCTGCAAAATCGGGAATATTCTCACCATTACATACAACCTTTAAAGCAACCGTTTGGGTTTTTAAACGATACTCCTTCATGGTTTTGTTAAAGCGTACCAGGTTATTAGATTCTGCAGAACGACATACGTCAATTAATGCGGTTTCCATATAAGAAGACATAGCATCGGCTGAAGCTGTAGTCGGTGCGATTGCCAGGCCACAAACTGCCACGACTGCGGCCATTGTTGCTGGCACTTTAAGTGATAATTTATTCATCTGTTGTTACCTCAATTAGCAGTTAACCAAGCGTTCTTACTTGATGTGTCGTGCTTTCGACTCTTTAAGTTAAGGATATTTGCCTATAAAAAACCTGAGGAAAAGCTGAGGAATGTCTGTTTTATATCTCTATGAAAGGCGAGTTATCAATGAGTTAGAGTTTAAATTATGAAAGTTCTTAGGAAATAGCGAGGATCGACAAGGTTTACCCCTTAACGACAAGTCTCTCATTAACCTGGGTTTAACACATTGCATAAATATGCTAGTTTGATGCAATATAGAATTTGCAGTTTGTCGTTCTTTGACGTTCGACAATTAGCAGAACTTATTGGCTGAAAACGTTGTCCGTGAACGGTTGATAGTTCGATAGATTTGCAACAATACGCTGGGGCTTGGAATAATTCGATATTCCGCCCCCGAATTAAAGCCATAACAAGAGTTGTTTGTCATGTTTCGAAAAGTTATTTCTCCCATGTTTTTCACTTTATCTTCTGCTTCATTATCAATAATTATGGGATTGTGCTTTGCGCATGCCGCAAATTCTGAGCCAACAACGCCATTTGCCATTGCCATTCATGGCGGCGCCGGAACCATTGACAAAGGTAATTTCACACCTGATCAGGAAGCTGCTTATCGAGCCAAACTCAAAGAAGCCATTGATCGTGGTTACTTGGTTTTAGAAAAAGGCGGTAACAGCACCGACGCAGTCATTGCTGCGATCCAAATTCTCGAAGCGAGCGAGTTTTTTAATGCGGGTATTGGTTCCGTGTATACCTATGATGGAGAGCACGAACTTGATGCTTCGATTATGGATGGTGAAACGTTGGACGCCGGAGCCGTTTCCGGAGTGAAACATGTTGCCAGTCCAATTGCATTGGCGCGCGCCGTGAAAGATCATTCACCGCATGTGATGTTAAGTGGAGTCGGTGCGGAAGAATTTGCCAAACAACAAGAATTACCCATGGTAGAAAATCATTATTTTGACACCCCACATCGAAAGCTGCAATTGGATAAGGCAAAACAAAAACTGCGCCAATCTGAGCAGATATCGGACATGAAATCGGCATATAACGCTCTGGATAGCAATTTCAAATATGGTACCGTTGGCGCGGTAGCGGTAGATAAATATGGTAATCTGGCGGCGGGTACGTCCACCGGAGGCATGACTGCAAAACGTTTTGGACGGGTTGGCGATGCACCCATTATCGGTGCTGGGACTTATGCCAACAATCAATCTTGTGCAGTGTCAGCGACAGGTCACGGTGAGTATTTTATCCGTTATCATGTGGCAGCGGATATCTGTGCACGTATGCAGTACCAAAATATTCCTTTGCAACAGGCCGCTGAAACCGTAGTCAATCAAGTATTGGTAGATGCTGGTGGGAGTGGTGGAGTTATCGCGATGGATGTCAAAGGCAATATTTCAATGCCATTTAATTCTAAAGGTATGTACCGAGGTTATCGAAAACAAGGTGAAGCGACTTACGTGGCAATTTTTGCATCGGAGTAGTGTTTTGCCTGAGCGCGATTATGTGCGCGACTACGTGCGTGATTAAGTAGATGGCTGGATTGCCAATTTTGTGATTTTTCAGCTAACCTTAACGTTATAGAAGACAACGAGTTTTCTCGTTTACGCAATAGGGCAAAGCGATGGAATCACTTCAAGTTAAAGATTACATGAATTTGTATCCGGTCACATTTACTGCTGACATGGCGGTAGAAGAGGCGTCTCTTCGGTTCTTGAAAACAAAGCAAATCGGTGGTCCTGTTATTGATAACAATGGACAATTGATTGGATTTTTATCGGAATCCGATGTACTGGCCAAGATGCTGCAAACGAGTTATTACGCGGAGCACATGGCCGATGTTAGCGAATTGATGCGAACCGAAGTTCTGACGATGAAACCTTATACGAGCATCGTCGAATTAGCGCAGACCATGCTTTTGCAAAAGCCCAAGGTGTATCCTGTCACCGATGACGATGGCAATCTGTTAGGTACGATTTCACGTAATGACGTTCTTAGAGCCATAGATTTGCATATTCGTTCCAGTTTCCATGAATCAACCTGGCAGCCCAAAGAAAACCAAATTCAACGCTAGATTGTCAGACACTACAAAACTTATCACCCAGCAACGCATTGGTTTTTGGTGTCTTGTTGTACTGATTTTACTTTTTTGAAGTGGTAAGATAACGCAACTTTTTTGTCTTTCTGTTCAGGTTTTTTATCTCCGTGTCATCCCCAACCGCCACTGACTGTTACGCTTTGCTTAACCAAACCCGCCTATGTGATAAATTTTTGCTTAAGCGCCGCTTGCAGGGCATCAATAAAATCACCAATGACGATAAACAACAAAAAGCGCTAGTAAAAATCGACCAGGCGATTTCTGAGTCGATAGCGATGAAGCAGCGTCTAATTGCGCAGCGCCCAAAGGTGACGTACCCCAACGGCCTTCCCGTCAGTGAACACGTTGATGAAATCAAACAAGCAATTGCCAATAACCCTGTTGTAATTATCGCCGGCGAAACGGGCTCAGGTAAAACCACCCAAATTCCTAAGATATGCTTAGAGCTAGGGCGCGGTGTCGAAGGGATGATTGGACATACCCAACCAAGGAGGATTGCGGCGAGAACCGTTGCCAATCGTATTGCCGAGGAACTGCAATCTAAGCTTGGTGATGTGGTCGGTTATAAAGTTCGATTTACCGATCAAGTGAGTGATCGCAGTTATATTAAATTAATGACCGATGGTATTTTGTTGGCGGAAATGCAAAAAGATCGATTATTACGTCAATATGACACCATCATTATCGATGAAGCCCATGAGCGTAGCTTAAACATTGATTTTATTCTCGGTTATCTCAAACAAGTATTGGCAAAACGTCCCGATTTAAAAGTCATTATTACCTCCGCGACGATTGACCCGGTCAGGTTTTCAAAACACTTTGATAATGCACCAGTCATTGAAGTTTCAGGTCGCACGTATCCGGTAGATATTCACTACCAACCACTGTCTGAGCAATACGATTACATTGGTGGCATTATTCGCGCTGTCGAAGACTTACAGCAACTGCCACCGGGCGATATTCTGGTATTTTTAAACGGTGAACGAGAAATTCGCGACGCCGCTGCGGCCCTGGAAAAAGAGCAATTTCGCGACACCAATATTCTGCCGTTATTTTCGCGGTTAACCGTTGCCGAGCAAAACAAAATATTTGCGCCCCATCGTGGTACCAACGTCGTGCTTTCTACGAATGTCGCAGAGACGTCTTTGACGGTACCTGGCATACGTTATGTTATCGATACGGGCACCGCAAGGATATCTCGCTACAGTTATCGAACCAAAGTCCAACGATTGCCGATTGAACCGATTTCCCAGGCAAGCGCAAATCAACGCTCTGGACGCTGTGGTCGTGTTGCTAAAGGCGTTTGTATTCGATTGTATTCAGAAGAAGATTTTCTGTCTCGCCCTGAATTTACCGACCCAGAAATATTAAGAACTAATTTGGCTACGGTGATTTTGCAAATGTTGGCGCTTGATTTAGGCAGTATTGCCGATTTTCCATTTGTACAACCACCGGATCAACGCAATATTAATGACGGCATGCGTTTGTTACTGGAATTAAATGCCGTTAAAGAGTCCAAATCCGGTCCGGTAAAATTAACGCCTGAAGGACGTAATCTCGCGCGTCTGCCAATTGATCCTCGTCTGGCGAAAATGCTGATGACCGCCAGTGAATTTGGCTGTGGCCAGGAGTTAGCGATTATTACCGCAGGGCTGACAATTCAGGACCCGCGTGAGCGACCGATGGAAAAACAACAAGCGGCAGACCAGTTTCATAACCGCTTTAAAGACAAAACATCGGATTTTATCAGCCTGTTAAATCTCTGGGTTTATATCCAACAACAGCAAAAAAGTCTGAGCAACAATCAGTTTCGAAACATGTGTAAAAAACAGTACCTGTCCTATTTGCGCATCCGTGAGTGGCAGGACATCGTTTCCCAGCTCCGTTTGAGTTGTAAAGAGCAGGGCATTGTGTTGTCACAATTCACACCTTCAGTAAAAATTGCCGATGATAGTGGACAACTCACTCTCGAGATTGGCAATCATGACTCAATTCACCAGGCGATATTGTCTGGTTTGCTAAGTCATCTTGGTAACCTTGATGAAAATAGAGAATACATAGGCGCGCGTAATTCTCGTTTTTCCATTTTTCCCGGTTCTGGATTAGCAAAGAAAACACCGAAATGGGTTATGGCAGCGGAACTTGTTGAAACCAGTCGTTTGTTTGCGAGATTTTGTGCCCGAATTGATGTTGACTGGGTTGAACCCTTAGCAAAACATTTGGTAAAACGAACGTATCTCGAGCCTCATTGGGAGAAAAAGCAAGGTGCCGTGATGGCATTTGAACAGGTGAGTTTGTACGGCTTAGTGATTGTCGCCAAGCGCAAAGTGAACTACAGCAAAGTTGATCCACAAACCTGTCGACTACTGTTTGCCAGGCACGCACTAGTGTTAGGTGAAAGCTCGATTAACGAAGGTTTTTTGGCCAAAAATAGAAAGATGATTGAAGAAATCATCGATATGGAAGATAAGTCGCGTCGACGCGAATTTCTTGTAGATGAAGAGCAATTGGTGGACTTTTACTTACAAAAGCTGCCAGAAGCCATTTGCGATCAGGCAAGTTTTCTAAATTGGTGGAAAAAAACGAAGCGGCAAACGCCTGAACTACTCACTATGAGTAAACAAGATGCGCTGCAAGATGATCGGGATGATATTAATGTTCAGGATTACCCAACTATTTGGCGTCAGGAAAACTTGAGTTTGCCGATAAGCTACCATTTTGATCCAGGTAGCATTGATGATGGCGTGACTATCAATATCCCAATCTCAGTACTGAATCAAATACAGGATGTTGATTTTGATTGGTTGATACCGGCTTTACGCTTGGAAAAAATTACTGCCCTTCTCAGGGGATTGCCGAAACAAGTAAGAAAGAATTTTGTACCGGCACCCAATTATGCTCAGGCATGTTTTAACGCGATATCCCCAGGTGAATTGTCGTTAACACAAGCAATGGCCAAACAGCTATTGAAAATGAGTGGAATGCGCATTGAACCTGAGTTATGGAATGATAGTGAATTGGCAGCACATTTAAAAATGAATTTTAAAGTGGTCAATGAAAAAGGCAAGTTGCTGGGACAAAGTCGAGATATTGTGCAATTAAAGGAGCAATTGCAATCTCAAGTGAAAAAATCGATAAAAGCGGTTGCCGATAAAGGGATAGAAAAACAGCACCTTACAGACTGGAGTTTTGGTCGCTTACCGAAAAGTTATCAAAAGAATACGGCGAATATTACTATTCAGGCTTTTCCTGCGTTAGTCGATCAGGGCAAAGACGTTTCCATAGAACTTTTCGAGACCGAGCAACAAGCGACGGAAAGTATGATTAAAGGCGTCACGCGATTGGTGTTATTAAGTATTCCTTCACCCATTAAATACTTAGAACAAAAACTGCCTAATAAATCCAAGTTAGGGCTTTATTTTAATCCCTTCGGCAAAATTTCCGACCTTTTAGTCGATTGCATTCACGCCAGCGCGCGGTCGATAATCTCGAAGCAAGGTGAGCTACCTTATGATGAAACTCGTTTTTCAGAAACAAGAGACAAGGTAAGGGCCGACATTTCAGATACGGTTTTGCATAGTGCGATTAAGCTTGAACAGATTTTGTCTTTGCATCATCAAATCCAAAAACAGCTTAAGGGAAACCTAGGGTTCGCGGCGATTCAATCCCACGGTGATATTAAAGAGCAGTTAGCTCAGTTGGTTTTTAAAGGTTTTGTGACGGATTGTGGCATCGATAAATTAGATGATGTTCTTCGCTACCTCAAAGGTATCATACGACGTTTGGAAAAATTGCCGATAGATCCTAACCAAGATCGATTGAAAATGTTGGAAGTAGAAAAATCGCAAGCGATGGTGAAAAATTTGCTTGAGCAAAGTCGCAATGGAGCATCGGAAGTCGATATTCACCAACTCAAGTGGATGGTAGAAGAGTTTAGGATTTCTCTGTTTGCACAAAATCTTGGTACTGCTTATCCGATTTCCTTAAAAAGAATTAAAAATCATATCGCAGAACTAAACCGCAGCTAAGTAAGAGCTAAACAACAATTAATTCCTGGCAAGCTATAGACTGCGCGGACAGCGGTTTTGGTTAGGGTTACGATTGAATCTGTTTAGTTGTAAGAGTTTCGCGTGAAGTTTTTGACAAAAGATCTGAACCTACCTATAACAAAGGAGAAAGTTATCGGTTATGTTTCCGGTAATGAAGTCTACAACAAGGACTATGGCGTGAGTGCAATCCAGGAAAAAAGAGCAAACTATCGAAATCTGCTCAACAAACCGATTCAATTGATTCTTGATGATGAAGAAGATGCGGTGAAAGTGCAGGGCACTTGTGTGGATGTCAGTGATGGTGGCATGGCCGTTGAATTAATGCATCCGGTGGCCACAGGGACTTTGATCCGAGTTGAAAACGAGTTTGATTTACAAAGTGAATTAGCCGTTTGCCTCGAGCAAGGTAAAGTGATTCGCTGCCAAACGCAGCCAGATGAACGATACCTGCTCGCAATTAGTTGGTTACAAGACGATTTTTAGTCACCCGAAACCGGTTAATCCATATAACAAACCAGACCTTTCAAATAATACCCTTCCGGAAAGTTGGTAGCTATGGGGTGATCACTCGCCTGTTGCAACCTTTCAATGATCCTTGCCTGACGTTTTGCATCTAGGGCTGCATCCGCGACCACCTTTTGAAATAGGTTCGCTTCCATTAGCCCAGAGCAGGAAAATGTCAGGAGAATGCCATTAGGGTTGAGTAACTGCATCGCTAACATATTGATATCTTTGTACCCTCTACAAGCACCATTGAGTTGTGCTTTGGATTCCGCAAATTTTGGCGGGTCGAGAATTATCATATCAAAACGCGTACCTTGCTCTCGATATTTGCGCAGTAATTTGAAAACGTCCGCTTGAACATGATCTACGACTTCCTCAGAAATTCCATTAAGTCGAAGATTTTCTTTACTAAGCTCGATTGCAGTTTCGGAAACGTCGACATTGGTGACCTTTTTGGCCCCCTGTTTAGCGCAATGTAATGAAAATGTCCCTGTATAGGAAAAACAGTTTAATATGGTTTTATCTTTTGCGTACCGACCTGCAGCAATCCGTGAATCGCGTTGATCAAGGTAAAAGCCGGTTTTATGGCCGGTGTCGACATTCACTTGAATTTGTACGTCGTGTTCGGTAATGGTGGCGATGGACGATTCATCCGCGGGAGATTTTATCCAACCGCGAGTAAGCTCTAATCCTTCCTTCTTTCGAACCTCTACATCACTGCGATCATAAATACTGTGTGTAGGAAAAAGAGTTTCCAGAGCTTTTAATATTAAGTGACGGTTAAACTCTGCACCGGCACTAAGTAATTGGCAACTAATAATAGAATCATAGATATCAATTGTAACTCCGGGTAATCCGTCAGATTCACCGGCAATTAATCGATATCCAGTCAGGTTAGCGGCTTTGATCGTATGTTGTCTAAGTTGTAACGCTGACGTCATTTTATCGAGGAAGAATTGATCATTTACCTCCTCCTTCTGAATAAAGCTCCAGACTCGGATTCTTATTTGTGAATCCGGTGAAAAAGCGCCTTTTGCCAGCCATTTACCTTGGCTATCAAACACATCGACTGTCTCTCCAGAGATAGGTTTTCCGATCACTTTCTTAATTGCTTTGGAAAATATCCACGGGTGACGACGTAAAAGCGATTTTTCTCTTCCTGGGTTTAACAAAACTCGTGCAGACATACTATATTCTTAAATGAGTAAAAGAGTACTGATTGTAAGCAATGGTAGCTAGCTAAACAATGAATTATGCCAATCGACTTTACGAAATAATCTTTAAGAATGGTTTATTTCTAGAATCGAATTGGTAATCGGACGCAATCGGACGAAAATAACAAATAACTAAGGTACAGATATGAAAGTTTGCTATATAGCGACCGTAACGGGCCTTGTTCAAGGCGTTTATTTTCGAGCAGCCGCCCAAAATATGGCCATAGACTTAGGACTTAGTGGCTACGCACATAATCAGGAAGATGGCAGCTTGGAAGTGATGGTGTGTGGGCCCGAAGAAAACGCTCAAAAAATGCTTGCGTGGTTAGAGCAAGGACCGGAGGAAGCAGAAGTTGAAAGTGTAGAGGCCGAATCTACGCATGCCAGGGATATCAATCATTTTTCGATTGGTTAATATTAGAAAATGCCGAAGCACCAGCTTTGGCATTTTAGTATCTATCGAAAATCTAATCTAGCGCTTGGTTTGTCGAGGGCTTGTTCTGGACAGTCTGGAATGAGACGGCCTAGTGTCGCTTAATCGTCGACTTTTACAAACCGGGGTTGCTCTAAACCTTCGTTCTCAACTTTTTCAATAAACATTGAAAGAGGTCGGATCCACACACTCATATCACCGTATAGCGTCTTGTAAACAACAAATTCTTCTTCTGTTTCACTATGCTTGGCTACATGCAGAACTTGATAAAAGGGCCCTTTGTAATGTTGATATTTTCCGATGGGGATAGACATGGGAATGTTCCTAAATTTCAAAGACTAGAACTTTGTCAGACAATTGAGATTTACACAAGTTGAAACAAGGGTTTTTGATAAAAGCTTTAAGGATGATCGATTGGCAAATGGGAATATTACGCTTACTTGCGCATTTCGAATGATTTTTTTGTTTAAGAAGGTTGGTTGCGGGAGCCAGATTTGAACTGACGACCTTCGGGTTATGAGCCCGACGAGCTACCAGGCTGCTCCATCCCGCGTCCGAATGACCTACTATTATCGTAGGAAAGCCTCAAATTGTTTTGATTCTATTTGAAAAGAATTGGTTTCGGGAGCCCTGATTTTGTATTAGCGAACTGACGAGTCAGTTGTTTAATACGCTTACTCAGAATTCCTGCTCTTTCTTTATTAAAAGAAAGTTGGTTGTGGGAGCCCTGATTTTTGTATTAGTGAACTGACGAGTCAGTGGCATAATACGCTTACTCAGAATTCCTACGCTTTCTTTATTAGAAGAAAGTTGGTTGCGGGAGCCAGATTTGAACTGACGACCTTCGGGTTATGAGCCCGACGAGCTACCAGGCTGCTCCATCCCGCGCCTGTGTTACGTTTTCAGTATACTAATTTTCTTTATAAAAGAACATTAGTTGTAAGAGATCTGATTTTGCATTAGCGAACTGACGAGTCAGTTGTTTAATACGCTTACTCAGAATTCCTACACTCTCTATATTATAAGAAAGTTGGTTGCGGGAGCCCTGATTTTTGTATTAGCGAACTGACGAGTCAGTTGCTTAATACGCTTACTCAGAATTCCTACACTCTCTATATTATAAGAAAGTTGGTTGCGGGAGCCCTGATTTTGTATTAGCGAACTGACGAGTCAGTTGTTTAATACGCTTACTCAGAATTCCTACACTATCTTCAATTCAAGAGAATTGGTTGCGGGAGCCAGATTTGAACTGACGACCTTCGGGTTATGAGCCCGACGAGCTACCAGGCTGCTCCATCCCGCGCCTGAAATCGAAGCGTACTATAAGGATTGCCCACGGACAATGCAAGCGATAAACACACAAATATTATAACAAAGTGTAATCTTGAGCGATTAACACACAAGCTGACGCTTTATTGTCCGAATTGCTATTCTTATTCATAAGTTATGATTAACTTTGTCTCTTTTATTAGCAATTCATTCAGGACAAAAACACTGTCTTTGTTTATAATCCACGCCATTGAACTCCCGCGACAGATATTATGCAAAATTTTTTAGCGTTAACCTCCTTTGGAATCGAACCCTTACTTGCTGAGGAAATCACTGCCCTTGGCGGCCAACAGGTTGTGCAAAAACCTGAAGGTGTTTATTTTCAGACAGAATTTGAAACCGCGTATCGAATTGTTTTAAAAACTCGATTGGCAAGTCGTGTTTTATTGCAACTATCTGAACCTGCAGGGGTGCAGTCAAAAGAAGACTTATATAATGCAGCATTGGATATTGTCTGGCCTGAACAGTTTGATAGTGATGCGTTATTTGCCGTTGACTTTGTCGGTAAGAACCAGGCAATTAGGGATTCTCAATTTGGTGCACTTACCGTTAAAGATGCGATTGTTGATCGATTTCGAGATGCGGGTTTAGAACGACCTAATGTAGAAAAATCTCGTCCAGACATTCGCATTCAGGCACGCCTTATCAAGAATCAGGTACATTTTTACCTGGATTTTTCAGGACGCTCTCTATTTAACCGAGGGTATCGCGAACATACTGGTGCCGCTCCGATGAAAGAGAACCTGGCTGCAGCATTGATTCTTCGCAGTGGTTGGTTAGAAGACACTAGTAAGCCTTTGGTTGACCCTATGTGTGGGTCAGGTACGATTTTGCTGGAAGCCATCGCAATGGCAGCAGATCTTGCTCCAGGGGTTAACCGAGAACAATGGGGCTTTGAATACTGGCATGGACATCAAGCCCAGTTATGGCAATCCATTCTCGCGGAAGAAGAATCACGAAATGCGCAACAGTTTAGCAAATTAACCAGCAAAGTTTATGGCTTTGATATGGATGCGCGGGTGTTGAAAACCGCAAAAGCTAACGCGCGTAACGCCGGCTTTTCCGATCACATTGAGTTTAAACTCGGCAATGCGGAAGACTTACAGAATCCATTTAACTCTACGGGTCATATCGTTTTTAATCCTCCTTATGGTGAGCGTATTGGTTCTCTACCGGAGTTAGTTGCAACGTTTACGAAACTTGGTCAACAAATCAAAAAAGAGTTTGTTGATTGGAAGATGGCCATTATTAGTGGCAACCCTGAAACGTTAAAGTTATTAAAGTTGGCGAGCCATAAGCGCTATAAGTTTAAGAACGGGCCTCTCGATTGTATTTTTGCTCTTTACGAAATTAGCACCGAGCAAGCAGAGCGGGGGGCTGGTGCAGCTATCGATACGAGCCAACCAAGTGCCTTTGCAAACCGACTTAAAAAGAACCTGAAAGGTTTGAAGGGCTGGCTGAAGCAAAATGCGATCAATTGCTATCGCGTTTATGATGCCGATATTCCTGAATATAACGTCGCCGTCGATGTTTATGACGATCATATTGTCATTCAGGAATACGCGGCACCTAAGAACATTGAAGAATCCAAAACTGCAGCCAGATTACAAGAAGTTATTTTTTGGGCACCACAAGTGCTTAATGTTGTACCTGAGAAAGTGTCATTAAAAACTCGGGAAAAGAAAAAAGGCAAGAATCAGTATCAAAGCTTAGGTAAAACCGACCGCTCTATGGTGGTTCAGGAATATGATGCTCGATTGAAAGTCAATCTTTGGGATTACCTGGATACGGGATTGTTTCTCGATCACCGTAAAACACGACAACTGGTTGCCAAAAAAGCGTCAGGGAAAAGCCTGTTGAACTTATTTGCTTATACCGGTTCGGTATCCGTTCAGGCGGCAATAGGTGGAGCGGAGCAGGTCACAACTGTCGATATGTCTCATACTTACCTTGATTGGGCGCAGGATAATTTTGAGCTTAATGGTTTGCGCTCGCATAAATACCGCTTTGAACAATCGGATTGCCTGCAATGGCTAGAAAAGAACCAAAGCAAGTTTGATCTTGTATTTATTGATCCTCCTACGTTCTCAAACTCTAAACGCATGGATAAAACGTTTGATGTGCAAAGGGACCACGTCGAACTCCTCAGTATGGGAATGAAAGCGGTCGCTGAGGGTGGAGAACTTATTTTCACCAACAATAAGCGTCATTTTAAAATGGATCATGAAGCGCTTGCGGCGCTAGGATTTAAGGCCGACGAACTTACTGAGAAAACGCGAGATATGGACTTTAAACGAAATAAACATATTCACAATAGTTGGATCGTTACCCGTAGATAAACCCGATGAATAAAATTTATTTGTATGGCACCGCTGGGTGCCACTTGTGTGATTTGGCGTTAGCATTGTGCAATCAGAGTGCAAGTATTGATCAAGAACAATTGGAATATCGCGATATTGTTGATGATCCTGTTTGGTTAGAAAAATTTAAAAATACGATACCGGTAATCGAAGTTCAAGGCCGAGACCAAGTATTGGGCTGGCCATTTGATCTAGAGCAGTTAAACGAGTTTATAGATGGAAATAATTAGAATAACAAATGCCGAATTAGCGTTTGGTGACGACAAAATTCTGGCCAACACTGAGCTTAGGATTAAATCTTCAGAACGGGTGTGTCTTGTAGGGCGCAATGGTGCGGGTAAATCTTCGTTATTAAAAATCATTAATCAGGATCAATTACTCGATGATGGTCAGTTGGTGTTTTCTAATGAAATAACTGTCGCGATGCTTGCCCAGGATCCGCCACAAACCTCTGAACAAAGTATTTTTGACTACGTTGCCGAAGGCTTGAAAGCCAATGGCGACTTAATTCGTGAGTATCATCAGCTCACTACGTTAGTAGCTCACGACCCATCAGAACAGAACCTTGCTCGATTAACCGATATTCAAGTGAAGCTTGAAAGGAACAACGCTTGGCAAGATGAACAACGTATCGAACAAGTATTAAGCAAACTTGCATTAAATGCTGACGACAGCGTCAATTCTTTGTCTGGTGGTTGGTTACGTAAAATTGCGTTGGCTCAGGCGCTTGTCAGGGATCCGGATGTTCTGTTGCTTGACGAACCAACCAACCACTTGGACATTGAAAGTGTACTTTGGCTGGAAACGTTTTTAAAAGGCTTCAATGGCACCATTATTTTTATTAGTCATGACCGCGCGTTTATCCGTTCTATGGCAAACCGAATTGTTGATTTAGATCGTGGCATATTAACAAGTTATCCCGGGGATTATGATAAATACCTGGAGATGAAGGAACACGACTTACAGGTCGAACAGCAACAAAATCAGTTGTTTGACAAACGTCTCGCCGAAGAAGAAACCTGGATTCGCCAGGGCATTAAAGCTCGCCGAACTCGCAATGAAGGCCGAGTCCGTGCATTAGAGAAGTTACGGGTAGAACGTAACCAACGAAGAGATGTGAAAATGCAAGGGCAAATGACGTTCGCGAAAGGGGATAATAGCGGCAAAATGGTCTTTGAAGGGGAAGGGGTTGGTGTAGCCTTCGGTGAAAAAGTTATTATTCGCGATCTCGAATTGTTAATTACCCGAGGAGAGAAGCTTGCCTTGATTGGCGCCAATGGTACTGGTAAATCAACCTTGCTTAAATTGATCACAGGGCAATTAGAAAACACCGAAGGAAAAATGCGACTTGGCGTTAATTTGGAAATTGCCTATTTTGACCAGCACCGCATGCAATTGGATGTGAATCAAACGGTACAAGATGCAGTCTCGGAAGGAAAACAGGAAATAACGGTTAACGGCCGAACACGTCATGTGTTAGGTTACTTACAGGATTTCCTATTTAGCCCAAAACGAGCCCGCACTCCAGTGCGAGCATTATCCGGGGGAGAAAGGAATCGGTTATTATTGGCGAAGTTGTTCCTCAGGCCCAGTAATTTACTCATCCTCGATGAACCGACGAATGATTTGGATATTGAAACATTAGAACTGCTGGAAATGGTCATAAACGACTATCCAGGCACGGTATTGTTGGTCAGCCATGATCGGGATTTTGTGAATAATTGTGTGAATTCATGCCTTTATTTTGATGGTAGTGGTACAATCAACCAAATTTTTGGTGGTTATTCTGATGTTGAAAAATATTTAGCAGATAAAGCGGAACAAAAGAAACAATTTGACATCAAAGCCAATACTAAAGTAAAAACGAGTTCAGTTAAAAAAACAAATACTAAGTTATCTTACAAAGATAAACGAGAATTAGACGCCTTACCCGCACTATTAGAAAAACTGGAAGGTGAGGTAGAAGCGTTACAATTGCAAATTAATAGCGCTGATTTTTTCAATCAGGACAGTACAATTACCCAGCCAATACTCGAAACATTGCAAGCGCAGGAACGTGCGTTAGAGAATGCCTATGAGCGTTGGCAAGAATTAGAAGAATTTCAAGAGAAGAGTAGTTAATGAAAACCTTATGTAAATCCTTGATCACCTTAGCGGTGACCTCTGCGTTTTTCGCTCAGCAAGCTCAGGCTGCTACCTATGAAGTGGATGATCTCGGATTAGTTGATACGGTAAAAAACACCTTTGGTATTAAACAAAATAATCTGGGTGAAGCCGTTGTTTATGGTAACAGTTCTTATAATTTTCCTGTTCAATATGACCTATTGGACGAAGATGATTTTGAAAGCATTCGCAAGCTTGCGGAGAATCAAAATGAACGTTATTTGTACGCGTATGAAATTACCGACCAACAATTTGAAGACCTAAAAGAGGGCAATCCTGATGCAAATGCATTGTGGTGGACCGTAAACTGGCTTCGAGGTCAATCCTCACAGCTTTATCAAAGTGTCGCTGAAACTTATATCTTCAAATATGATGGTGCCTTCTCGCAACCTATCACTTTGTTTGATAAACCCTTTGAAGGTACCGATGAACTAACACGTTCAACTGCAGAAACACCGTCGGGGATCACGGATAATGGTTGGATCTTTGGGCAATCTTCGGCGCCATTTCTCCCACTCGAACCATTTTTACCGGAAGATGCCGGTGATGATGAAGAGGCCGTTCAATACTGGGTACGAGATTTTGATCAACGCGGTTTTATCCGTTTTAACGACGACACCGTGGTTGAATTAACGCCTGTAGAGTCATTGTACGGTGGTATTTCACAGATATATGATGTCAACGTACATGGTCAGGTCGTAGGTAGTAGTTCTGTTGGTATCAATGAAACAGAACTCGAAGATTTGGAAACCAAATGTATTCTTGATGAAATTGACGGTGTTGTTAACGACGATAGAATAACCGATATTCCACAAGAAATTTGTATTTCCCGTGAAAAAAGTACGATTTATCAGCAACGTGCAGTTCGTTGGGAACTTGACTCTTCCGGTCAAATTGTTGGCGAGCCTGAATTGTTAGGAACCGCCGTCGATGATAACCGTCATCCGGAAGATGAACGTACATCAATCATTAGTATTGCCAATGCGATTAATGATTCAGGCATTGCGGTCGGCCTTACGGCAGCCTGGTTGGATGATGAGACAACCGATCCCGATGACGATGAACGCTATGGCTATTTCGCCGGTATTTTTAAAGGCGATCAGGTGATTGAGTTTACAGACCGCGATGATTTTTATAGAGGTTACGGCTATACAACATCGGAAGGTCTGGCGATCAATAATAACGGGATCGTAACCGGTTATGTCAATAAGCTTGTAAACGGTACTTTGCGTACTAAAGTGTATTTCGCGGATGCCAATGAAGAAGAAGTGTCAATTAACCTTATTGATGATTTCTTCCCGGGATCTGCCAGTATCGGTTTTGCGATAAATGACAATGATATTATTGTTGGAGAAGGCGAATATGAAACCTTTAATGATCGTAGTAACACCCGTCGTCGTGCAGGATTCATGTACAACATTAAAACCGATGAGTTCCATAATCTTAACGACTTATTAAGTTGTGACTCAAAGTACACCATTATTGAAGCTCGCGATATCAACAATGAAAATGAAATTGTTGCAACGGCACTTGTGAAAGAACCTTTGCGCGATGCAAAAGGCGAGTTGGTAGTTGACGATAGTGGCAACCCTATTGAAGAAGACGTATTCCGTGCCGTTTACCTTCGCCCAATAGAAGGCGAAATTGAAGACTGTGGTGAAGAAGATAATAAAGTAGAACGCAAAGGTGCAGGACTCAACCTATTGTGGTTAGCAGGCCTTGGTTTATTAACCTTATTCCGCCGCCGAAACTAGTTTTGCCTATGACCAAGGTTAGAAAACATGCCGTCAATGTCATTTACTCATTGTAGGCCCTGTTAGACGCTAAGCGCAGTACTTCTGATCTCAAGTAACTTAACTGTAAACAGATAAGATTGAGTACATAAAGCGTGTCAACCTAATGACCAGACGCAAAATTGAGTAAAAAAAAGGAGAGCATACGCTCTCCTTTTTTATTGATAATCGGTCAAGATTAGAATTTAGACGTATCAGTAAACAAACCAACTTTTAAATCGGTCGCTTTATAGATTTCGCGGCCATCAACTTCTACGATGCCATCCGCAATCCCCATAAACAGTTTACGCTTGATCACACGCTTCATAACAATTTTATAGGTAACTTTTTTCGCCGTAGGTAAAATTTGACCAGTAAATTTCACTTCCCCTACACCCAACGCTCGTCCACGCCCTGGACCATCGGACCATGCCAGAAAAAATCCAACCAATTGCCACATAGCGTCAAGACCCAGGCAACCTGGCATTACCGGATCACCTTTGAAGTGACAATCGAAAAACCAAAGATCTGGGTTAATATCCAGTTCCGCGATAATTTCGCCCTTGCCAAACTCACCGCCGTCATCGTTGATTGATACGATGCGATCCATCATCAGCATATTGTCAGAAGGCAGTTTTGAATTGTCTTCGCCGAATAATTCACCCGTGCCGGCTTTAATTAAGTCGTTTTTGTCGAAGGATTGTTGTTGTCCCATAGCGTTTATTGAAAACCTCTGAATGTTATGAAAAGCAAATAAAGGCAAGGAGGAGTGGTGTTTTAGTCTGATGAAAAAAACAACTCCTCCGACCTCAGTGTACACGTGTACACTAAATATGGGGCTACTTTAGCGAACAGGCGTACACGAGACAACTAAAAAATTCGATTTGTTGCTTTTTTATTGGTTATGCGTAACCATGGGGTTGAATTCAAAAAGGTGAGAGCAATGGCGAATACAGACAATTTTGAAGATGCCTTAAATGAACTGGCGAATAGTACGGACTCAAGCAAGAAAGCGCCCCTTACCAATGCTGAAAAGCAAAAACGCTATCGGGAGCGCCAGAAGAACCTCGGGAAAAAAGAGGTTCGGGGCTATCTCAATGACGAAGCATTGAAATGTTATGAGTTAATTAGTGAGCAAACTGACTGGACCGATAGTAAGATATTGACCAATGCATTGAGGTTAACGTACGCCGCATATAAAAACGGGCAAATCGGTTTATTAAGCAAATGGCTACAAAAAAACAATTTATAGTGCTCAATTGTCAGGGAAACTGATAATCTTTATTGGTACTAACGGATAAAAAATTAAAGACGTAAAGGAGAGAGCCTTGATTAAGGTGTTATTAGTTGATGATCATGATCTGGTGCGCACTGGGGTCCGTCGTATTTTAGAAGATGTTAAAGGCATTAAAGTGATATCTGAAGTTGCGACCGGTGAGGAAGCCGTGCAATTTTGTCGGCAAATTGAACCAGACGTGGTGCTAATGGATATGAATATGCCGGGCATAGGCGGACTTGAAGCCACAAAAAAAATACTCCGCTACGTACCTGATTGTAAAATTATTATGCTGACCGTGCATGTTGAAGATCCCTATCCAGCCAAAGTTATGCAAATTGGTGCAAGTGGATTTCTCTCAAAAAGTGCAGGATGCAATGAAATGGTACAGGCGATAAAAGCGGTAAATGCGGGGCAACGATATCTACCGGCCTCAATCGCGCAAAAAATGGCGCTAAGTCAGTTTGATTCCGATAATGATAATCCTTTCAATGCGCTGTCTGAACGTGAATTACAGATAATGCTAATGATAACTCGCGGTGAAAAAGTAACCGATATCTCTGAGCAATTAAGCTTAAGCAGTAAAACTATCAATAGTTATCGGTATCGTATGTTTGAAAAGTTGTCGGTGACCAATGATGTTGAATTGACGCATTTGGCGATCCGCTATGGTTTGGTTAATAGTGAAGCTTTGTAGTCAATGAGTGAATCGAACGACTTCGATTATCACGCCTTCTTGAAAGTTACCACCGAGCAAAATGGCGTATATCGGATGTATGACGCCAATTCTACGGTTATTTATGTTGGCAAAGCGAAAAACCTTAAAAAACGTTTAAGCAGTTATTTTCGTAAAGATGTAGGCTCAACCAAAACTCGCGCTTTAGTGGCGCAAATTCGTGCCATAGACGTTACGGTAACGCACACCGAAGGCGAAGCACTGATACTTGAGAATAACTACATTAAAAAGTATCTGCCAAAATACAATATCCTGCTGCGCGATGATAAATCCTATCCTTATATTTTGATAACCGATCATCAACACCCTAAACTTGGTGCCCATCGGGGTGGAAAAAAAATCAAAGGCGATTATTTTGGACCGTTTCCGAGCGCTGGTGCGGTATGGGAAAGTCTCAGGCTAATGCAACGCTTGTTTCCCATTCGACAATGTGAAGATAGCTATTACCGGGCTCGTTCTCGACCATGTTTGCAATATCAATTAAAACGCTGCTCGGCTCCTTGTGTAGGTAAAGTGAGTGATGACGAGTATTCAGAGCAGGTAAAACTTGCGAAACTATTTTTGCGCGGTAAAAACGATCAGGTCATCGAAAATTTGGTCGGTAAAATGGAGCAAGCCAGTGAAAAGCTGCAATTTGAGCAGGCGGCGAGTTATCGAGATCAAATCGCCACCTTACGAAAAGTACAGCAGCAACAATTTGTTTCCGGGATGACCGCCGAGTTGGATGTTCTTGGTTTTTACCGACTAAAAAATCAAGCCTGCATCCATCAGCTATTTGTTCGTGATCAAAAAATACTGGGTAGCAAGAGCTATTTCCCTTCTATCCCTGCAGACACTGAAGATACGGATATTATCGAGGCATTTATTAGCCAAAACTATCTGGGACAAAGCGTAGAGCAGGGCAACATTGCCAAAGAAATCGTGCTGCCAATGACAATACCTGACAAACAGCAATTACAGTCGTTATTGTCCTCAGAGGTTGGCTATGACGTAAAGCTATTGAGTAATGTACGTACGGAGCGAAAGAAATACCTGGCATTAGCATCGACCAATGCGGAAACTGCATTGCGGGTTAAAAATTCCCACAAGGAATCGATGCAGGCCCGATTCGAGCAGCTAAATGCGTTATTCGACTTATCAACACCGATTGAACGTATCGAGTGTTTTGATATCAGTCATACCATGGGCCAACAAACGATTGCATCCTGTGTGGTTTTTAACCCTGAAGGTCCATTAAAGAGTGATTATCGCCGCTATAACGTGCATGGTATTACGCCAGGCGATGATTATGCTGCGATGTCATTTGCGCTGAAAAAGCGCTATGGCAAATTAACCGCCGAGGATAAATTTCCGGATATTGTCTTTATTGACGGGGGGAAAGGCCAATTAGGCAGGGCAGAGCAGTTTTTTAATGAGTTAGAGTTGCCGAAAACACCATTGTTGGTGGGGGTCGCGAAAGGAGAATCAAGAAAACCAGGCCTGGAAACATTAATCATGGCCGGCTCTCATCAATTAATCTCGCTTGAACCAACGTCTTCAGCATTACATTTAGTGCAACATATTCGTGATGAATCCCATCGATTTGCCATTGCGGGCCATCGGGCTAAGCGCGCTAAAGTCGCCAAAAAATCGAGTTTAGAGGATATTCCTGGAATTGGCCCCAAACGTCGTCAAGCGATGCTAAAATATCTCGGTGGCTTGCAGGAAGTTAAGAAAGCCAGTGTCGAAGAATTAGCGAAAGTTCCCGGGGTAAGTTTAGAGCTAGCAAAAAATATTTTCGAAAGCCTGCATGACAACTGATCCCTTTAATGTAAAATAGTAAAAAATCCTGATTAATAAGAATTATGTGGACTATTCCTAATCAAATAACCTTGTTTCGTATTTTGTTGATACCGGTGTTTATCGTTGTTTTCTATTTACCCGTGTCCTGGTCTCATTTTGGTGCTGCCTTTGTATTCTGGCTTGCATCGATTAGCGATGCACTGGATGGCTATCTGGCAAGGCGCTTAAAACAGTCGAGTAAGTTTGGCGCGTTTATCGATCCAGTGGCGGATAAACTCATGGTTACGGTGGCGTTGGTGCTAATTGTCGCCGATTACCAGGTGTGGTGGGTTACCGTACCAGCGTTAATTATGATTAGCCGGGAAATTGTGATTTCTGCGCTACGAGAATTTATGGCGGATCTCGGTAAACGAGACAGTGTCGCGGTATCTTCACTTGGCAAGTGGAAGACTGCCTGCCAAATGTTAGCGTTAATGGGACTGATCTGGAAACCGGATTATCCGATCCCTTTAGTTTTGTTTGATGTGCCTGCGATGGTAGTGATGTGGGCTGCCTGGGCGTTTTACGCATTGGCGACATTCTTTACCTTTATTTCCATGTTTCAATATCTTAAAGCTTCATGGCCACAATTAAGTGGTAAAAATTAACCAATAAAGCGTTTGTTGAGTTAAAAAATCAGCAGTTTAGCTGTTATTTAACCAGTCAGCAGAAAAATGATATTTAACTGTTGACTCATAATAAATTCGATGTAGAATGCTCATCCGTTGACAGGGAGTCAACACAGGAAAGCGGCTGTAGCTCAGTTGGTAGAGCATCACGTTGCCAACGTGAATGTCACGAGTTCGAGTCTCGTTAGCCGCTCCAAAGTTTTCAGGGAAATACATCACCAACTTGTTGATGAAATAGGCGGGTTGGCAGAGTGGCTATGCAGCGGATTGCAAATCCGTGGACCTCGGTTCGACTCCGGGACCCGCCTCCATTCTGCCCGGGTGGTGGAATTGGTAGACACAAGGGATTTAAAATCCCTCGTCTTAACGGACGTGCCGGTTCAAGTCCGGCCCCGGGTACCATTTCTTCTCAATTTGGGATGTAATAGAATATAAGTGTAAACTTAAAGATATGCGGCTGTAGCTCAGTTGGTAGAGCATCACGTTGCCAACGTGAATGTCACGAGTTCGAGTCTCGTTAGCCGCTCCAACTCTTTAAGTATTGCATTTCGAAGCGGCTGTAGCTCAGTTGGTAGAGCATCACGTTGCCAACGTGAATGTCACGAGTTCGAGTCTCGTTAGCCGCTCCAACTCTCTTTCTAATTTCATTGAAACGTACTAGGCATAGTTAATGCCCGGGTGGTGGAATTGGTAGACACAAGGGATTTAAAATCCCTCGTCTTAACGGACGTGCCGGTTCAAGTCCGGCCCCGGGTACCATTTCAATGAAGGATTTATGCGGCTGTAGCTCAGTTGGTAGAGCATCACGTTGCCAACGTGAATGTCACGAGTTCGAGTCTCGTTAGCCGCTCCAATTCTATCTCAATCAAATTACCTATTTTGCGGCTGTAGCTCAGTTGGTAGAGCATCACGTTGCCAACGTGAATGTCACGAGTTCGAGTCTCGTTAGCCGCTCCAATTTCATCTCCTCTAAATTTTACGCGAATTAAGCGTCGTTTATTCCGGTCTAATTTCCTAAGATTCTGTTAATCTATTAACCAGTTAGGGTAAATAGTTCCAATATGGGCAATTGCCACATATTATTAATACATTACCTTGGTAATTTTTTACCGAGCCGTTTTTTAAGGAAGGAGCAACGATGAAACGATTACTCGTAGTTAGTCTGGTAGTTCTGCTGAGTGCCTGCGCAAGTAGCTACAAGCCGGAAATTGATTACAATCCAGAGTACAATTTCTCACAAATTAAAAGTTTTACAGTACTTGATGCAATGCAGGCAACAAAAGAAGACAATCAAGCATTCAATATGCATTTAAGTGATTTGGATAATGACCGCATCATTCGCGCGATTAATATCAACCTTGAAAACAAAGGGCTTGCGGCACAGTCAACCGAGCAAGCGGATATTCAGGTGCGTTATCAGGTGGTTACTAAAGATAAAACCCGCATTCGCAGCTATAACACCTCCTTTTATAGCTGTTGGAGCTGTGGCCCATACTATGGCGGGTACAATTACGGTGCACCCGTTAATCAAGTGGACGTCCAGGATTACGTAGAAGGTACGTTGATTATCGATATGATAGATCCTAAATTGAAAAAATCGATTTGGCGCAGTCAGGTTTCCGAAGCGGTAAAAGACAATATTCCAGTTGAGGAAAAGCAAGCCAGGATCCAAGAGTTGGTCGATGCTATGCTTGCCTCGTTTCAATCGCCATCGGTAAACTAATATTTAGCGTTCAATTTAGGGCCAGTTATACTGGCTTAATCTTATTTTTCAAACATCGTACCCTTAAATTGAACTAGGGGCGGTGTTTTGTTTTATCACGCGCGCAGGAGTCGCTATGAGCGAAGAAACCATTTTTTCGAAAATTATTCGTCAGGAAATTCCAACCGAACTGCTATATCAAGATGATCGTGTAACAGCATTTCGCGATATTACCCCAAGAGCGCCGACTCATATTCTTATTGTTCCTAATATCTTGATCCCAACCATTAATGATGTTGAAACTGAGCATGAAGTGACCTTAGGGAGGATGGTTGTCGTTGCCAGTAAATTGGCAGCACAAGAGGGGATTAGTGAAGACGGGTATCGGTTAATTTTCAACTGTAATCAGCATGGTGGACAGGAAGTATTCCATATACATATGCATTTGCTTGGTGGTAAGCCGCTTGGTCCAATGCTTGCCATTTAGACAATCGTTGCCGGTTAAGGATAGAAATTGACAGCTCGTGAACAATTGATTGCGCAACGTATGGCGCAATCAAAAAGCTTCCAGACGAAAACGGTATTTCCTGGATATACCAATCATCACAATACGCTTTTCGGAGGTCAGGCAATGGCCTGGATGGACGATATCGCATTTGTTGCAGCAACCCGGTTTTGTCGCAAACCTCTAGTTACTATCTCTACGGATCGTATCGATTTTAAAGAAGCCATCCCGAGCGGGAGTTTTTGTGAACTGGTTGCTGAAGTGGTAAAAGTTGGCAAAACCAGTTTAAAAGTTAAAGTCGATATTTACCTTGAAAATATGTACGAAGACAATAAGCATCACGCCATTAGCGGCACGTTTAGTTTTGTGGCACTCGATGCCGACCGCAAACCAACACCCGTGTTAGACATTTAATTCCACGCTTTTAGGCACTTATCATTGCAAACCTCGGTAATTTGCGACAAATATCCCTTAACTCAAGATAAGTTACAGGGTGTTTTGTCACTCAATAAGAGATACTTTTGGGGTATGACTGGCAATAACTGCCATCAAATCGCTTAATACTGGGAACACTTTGAACTGGCAACATTTAATCGAAGATAGAAACCGTTTTTTCTGGCTATTGCATCTTGGTGGTTGGATTGGTTTTGCCATGGTGCATTATTTAGGCTCTCTATTACATGATCTTCGCGATGTTTTCGTGTGGATCATCTTGTTTCGGGCATGGGCCGGTGCGCTAATATCGCTTGGGCTTCGCTATGTCTATCAAAAAGCCTGGAACCTATCACCAGCGAAAATCGCGCTGGTGGTTATTGTTTCATCCTATGTTGCGGGAGTGGTGTGGCAGGTCGTCAATAACATTACCTATTGGGAAATATATAAACACGGGTTCCGCCCAGACTTCTGGCTACTTTACACCAAGTCTAGTGTTTGGTCGTTTTACATCATGCTCGCCTGGAGCGGTTTGTACTTTGGGATAAAATACTACCAAATGCTTCAGCAGGAACGTCAGAAAGTACTAACGGCCAATAACATGGCAAATCAGGCGCAGTTAAAAATGTTGCGCTATCAATTAAACCCGCATTTTTTATTTAATACGCTAAACGCGATATCGACATTAATTCTGATTAATGAAAATAAAACTGCGAATGCCATGGTCACTAAGTTGAGCGAGTTTTTACGATATTCATTGGATAAAGATCCGATGAAACGCGTCACCGTCACCCAGGAGTTAACCGCTCTACAGCTGTACCTGGATATTGAAAAGGTTCGGTTTGAAGAAAGGTTACAGATTAAATTTGAGATACAGAATAATTGCCAGAATGCTTTGGTACCATCAATGATATTGCAACCTCTGGCAGAAAATGCCATAAAGTATGCGATTGCGGCGCGAGAAGAGGGTGGTACTATTGAAGTGAAGGTCAGCCGTTTCGCCAATGATTTGCAATTGGAAATTAATGACAATGGCCCTGGTGCTGAAATTGTTGATGGCAATTTGTATCGGGAAAATGGTGTCGGTCTGGCGAACACCCGGGAAAGGTTAGCAACGCTGTTTCAGGAGTATTCTTTAGTGGTGAGCGAAAACATCCCAAATGGTTTAAAAATAAATATAAGAATTCCCTTTCAAACTGAGGTTGAATGAACAAATTAGCGACCATAATTGTTGATGATGAACCATTAGCACGCAAAGGGTTGGCGGTGCGATTACAGGGTTTTGATAATGTCGATGTGATTGCCCAATGCTCCGGTGGTAATGAGGCCATCGAGCGAATCAAATCCTTATCTCCCGATCTCGTCTTTTTGGATATTCAAATGCCGCAAGTCGGCGGCTTTGATGTTGTTCGTCAATTATTGAGCGATAACGTATCGATGCCAATCGTGGTGTTTGTTACAGCATTTGATCACTATGCGGTGCAGGCATTTGATATTCACGCATTAGACTATTTGTTAAAACCGGTCGATCATAAGCGCTTAGCGCAAACGATAGAACGTGTCGAAGCCTTTATCGGCCAGAAAAAAGCCAACACCCATAAACAGCGTCTTATCGACGTGGTAAGCCAAGTTACTGGCAGCGATAGCGGTACCATCATCGAGCAACTCGAAGAAGACAAACCGGTTTCGACAAGCCCCTACTCGGACGTGCTTGCGATTAAGGACATTGGGGAAACGTCATTGGTGCCAACCAAAGACATTATCTGGATTGATGCGGCGGGGGATTACATGTGTGTTCATACGATAGAAAAAACCCATATCCTGCGTAAGACAATGAAAGAGTTAGAGCAATTGCTGGATCCTAAGGTTTTTATCCGAACCCATCGTTCGGCGATGGCCAATAAACGTTATATTAACAAGTTCGGTAATCAGGTAAATGGCGAGTATTACCTGATTTTAACTAACAATAAAGAACTCAAAGTTTCCCGTAGTTACAAAGACAAAGTCAAAAAAGCGATTTTAAGTTAAGCATTTGGCTTACCGTAAATCTTGCAAACTTTCCTGAATGTCTAATAAGTTTTGATTGACGCCTTTGTGGTGTTCTACGCTTTCGGACAATGCAATGGGTTTACAAAATTGCCCTTCAATACCAATCATAATGTCACTGTTCCCTGCCAACAATTCCTGTATCGCGTGTGCACCCATATGGGTTGCGAGAATTCGATCTTTTGCAACGGGATCACCACCGCGCTGAATATAACCTAGGATACAGGGGATGCATTCGATCGCAGCATAGTCTGCGAGATCGCTGGCCAACTTATTTGCGCCGCCAGGATATAAGTTTTCCGCGCTTACAATCAAATGACTGCATTTACCCCGGTGTTTTTTGATGCGCTCAACCTTAGTTGCGATGTGCTGGAGTTCAATTCCCGGGTTGGAAAAGTTCTCAAAAGTGATGATATGTTCTGCTGCGCAAGCTACACCGACATTTAATGCCAAAAAGCCACTTTTTCGGCCCATGACTTCGACGACGAAAATCCGTTCAAATGCATCTGCCGTATCCCGGATTTTATCAATCGCATTCACCGCAGTATCGACTGCAGTTGCAAAACCTATGGTGTGATCGGTGCCATCAATATCATTGTCGATGGTGCCTGGAATACCGATCGTTTGACCAGAATAGAACTGTTTAAATTTTACCAACCCTGCAAACGAACCATCGCCACCAATCACGATGAGCGCATCAATGTTCTGTGCGGATAAGTTTTTCGCAGCTTGCTTCATACCTTCACAAGTCTTGAACTCTTCACATCGGGCACTTTTTAAAATGGTGCCACCGCGACCAACAATTTCCCTAACGGACGGTTCGTCCAATCGGATGAACTCATTGTTAATTAATCCGTTATAGCCATGACGAAATCCAATCACTTCAATGCCATGGTGCAGGGCATACAATGTCGTGCTGCGAATGGCGGCATTCATACCTGGTGCATCGCCACCACTGGTGAGTAATGCTATTTTCTTAATTGTCTTTGCTTGGCTTGCTGTCATCGTCGCTAATCGAAACCTAAACGCTTATCTTTGTTTCATTAGCTTAAAGACCCAAGATCAAAAAAGCCAGCAAATCGCTGGCTTTTTAACGATAACAAACTGTTAGCTTATTTGATGGTTAGCACTTTCATTGTATTGGTTGCACCAACGGTTTCCATCATGTCGCCGTGGGTAAACAATACGATATCGCCAGATTTAAGCTCTGAGTGTTTCTCGACTTCAGCAAGTACTTCTTTTGACAGGGTGTCATTGCTACTTTGAGTCGAATCAAAATATACAGGATACACACCTCTAAAGATTGCGGATTTATTTAACGTTTTTTCATGTCTTGATAACGAATAAATCGGTAAACCAGAGGTAATACGAGACATGATTTTCGTTGTTTGACCAGACTCGGTTAAGGAGATAATCGCTTTTACCCCTTTCAAGTGGTTAGCCGCATACATTGCTGACAATGCGATAGTTTCGGAGACTTCCTCAAACATCAATTCGACACGGTGCTTAGAAATATTCACCGAGCGTTGTTTTTCGGCGCCGATACAAACGTCAACCATTGCTTTGACGGTTTCTACCGGATATTTACCCGCCGCCGTTTCCGCACTCAACATCACCGCGTCGGTGCCATCAAGTACTGCGTTTGCCACATCCATCACTTCCGCACGAGTTGGCATTGGTTGTGAAATCATGGTTTCCATCATTTGTGTCGCGGTGATCACGATACGGTTTAACTGGCGTGAACGGGCAATGATATGCTTTTGTTTACCAACCAGCTCTGCATCACCAATTTCAACACCCAAATCACCACGGGCAACCATAACAACATCAGAGGCTAGAATAATTTCATCAAGTACATCGTTATCATTTACCGCTTCTGCGCGCTCAATTTTTGAAACCAATCTCGCATTACAATTAGCTTCGTTTGCTAACAAACGTGCTTCACGCATATCTGCGGCATCGCGCGGGAAAGAAACAGCAAGAAAGTCAGCATCAAGCTTCGCGGCAAGTTTGATGTCTTCTTTGTCTTTTTCAGTTAGTGCTGCAGCCGACAAACCACCGCCTTGACGGTTGATGCCTTTATTATTGGATAATGGACCGCCAACGGTGGTTACCGTATGGACTCTGCCACCTTCACTTTTTTCCACTTTCAGTTGCACGCGACCATCATCAAGTAACAAAACGTCACCGGGTTTTGAATCTTCCGGCAATTGCTTGTAGTCAATACCAACCGCTTGCTGATTACCTTCGCCTTTCGCCATATTGGCATCGAGGATGAACTTGTCACCAATTGCCAGGGTGATCGGGCCATCTTTAAACGTCGAGATACGGATTTTCGGGCCTTGTAAATCGCCAAGAATGGCAACATAACAGCCAAGCTCTTTGGCGATAGAGCGAACCATGTTGGCTCGATTAATGTGATCTTCAGGAGCGCCGTGTGAGAAGTTCAAACGAACGACATTAACACCGGCTTTGATCACTTCGCGTAAAACATTGATATCATCAGTTGCCGGTCCAAGGGTGGCAACAATTTTGGTTCTTCTGGGCATGAAGTCTAAACCTTATTTTAACTAACTACTCTTTCCGTTCAAAACGGGAACTACGTAAACTGTCTTTCACTTTCTTGAGATTATCTCGAAATTTTGAGCCACGACGCAGAGTAAATCCTGTCGCGAGAATATCAATCAGTGCAAGTTGTGCGATCCGCGATGCCATCGGCATATATAAATCTGTATCTTCGGCAACGGTAGGGGATAGCACGATATTGCATTCTTTCGCCAATGGCGACCCAGCATCGGTAATACCAATAACTGTAGCATCATTTTCACGCGCTATACTCGCCACCTCGACCAATGGTTTGGTTCTGCCAGTATGGGAGATAACCACAACAACATCACCTTGTGAGCTGTTAATGCTGCTCATGCGTTGCATCAGTATGTCATCGAAATAAACCACCGGCACATTAAAGCGAAAGAACTTGTTTTGGGCGTCGTGAGCAACGATTGCGGATGCACCAAGACCAAAAAAGGAAATCTTTCGACCTTGAGTTAATACGTCAACGGCGCGATTGATCAAACTGGTGTCTAAACTTTTACGAGCCATTTCAAGGTTGGCTAATGTCGATTCGAAGATCTTTGTTGTATACTCATCAGCAGAATCATTCTCATCAACATGGCGATTCACATATGGTGTACCGTTAGCAAGACTCTGCGCTAAGTGCAGTTTGAAATCGGGGTAACCTTTGGTGTCGAGCCTTCGACAGAAACGGTTTACCGTTGGTTCGCTAATATTTGCCTGTTTGGCTAACGACGCGATACTGGCGTGAATGACTGTCGCAGGAGATGCTAAAATGACTTCGGCAACTTTTCGTTCTGATTTACTGAAAGAATCAAATTCGTTAGTGATTTTTTCTAATATATTCATAACAAGCCTCGTGTTGAATTGCTGTTACTGTAAATTATTTTAACAGAATATAACAGTATTTATGTAAATTTATTTCATAATCTGATCGTTTTATAAACTGCATTACAGGTGTGTATAAATATCAAAAGCTTAGCTAACCACCATTATAAAGGGATAAAACCTAATTTTTAACGGAATTAGGGGATTATCGTCGTGTAATTTTATTACAATATTACTTTACCTTATGCCTGCTTAGGTTTAAATTATGGCTAAATGTAATTTTTTTTCATTGTTTAAAGAGAGTAGTACCACATGACTCAAAACAATCTGCAATCTGCGGAACAAATTGTACTCTTTGGTGCGGCAGGCGATTTGTCTCGCCGTAAATTGTTCGCGGCCCTTTACCATCTAGAATCAGAGCAACTTCTCCATGGCGATTTAAAAATTATCGGTGTCGCGCGTAATGATTATAGTGATCAAGAGTTTCAAAAGTTTGTTGCTGACAATCTTGCCACATTTATTGGCAGCGAAGTTACCGAAGACGTTGTTCAGCGTTTCACTGCTCGCTTTACATACCTTAAGTTAGACTTTTCCGACCAGTCTGGTTATACCAGACTCAAAGCAGAGCTGAAAGAAGAAGCAACTACGTTGTATTATCTGGCTACGCCTCCGGCAATATACGGAATGATCTGTGAAGGATTGAACGCCCATCAACTTGCAAATGATTATGCTCGCGTTGTTATGGAAAAACCGATCGGTCACGACTTGGCGTCTTCACAGGTGATTAACGACCAGGTGAACCGTTTCTTTAGCGAAAGTCAGATTTACCGTATTGACCATTACCTTGGGAAAGAAACTGTCCTCAACCTATTATCGCTTCGGTTTGCCAACTCATTATTTTCAACCAACTGGGACCACAATTGTATTGACCATGTCCAAATTACTGTCGCAGAAAGTGTCGGTATCGAAGGTCGTTGGGGGTTTTATGATGAGACTGGTCAGATGCGCGATATGGTCCAAAATCACTTGTTGCAAATCTTATCGTTATTGGCGATGGAGCCACCAACGGATTTAAGCGCAGAAAGTATCCGTGATGAAAAACTGAAGGTGTTAAAAGCGCTGCGGCCAATTAACAAAACAAATATTCACGAAAAAGCCGTTCGAGGTCAGTACGCGAAAGGTTACCTAAATGGTCAGGAAGTTCCCGGATACCTCGAGGAAGAGGGGGCCAATAAAGAAAGCACCACCGAATCCTTCGTTGCGATAAAAGCAGAAATCGATAACTGGCGCTGGGCAGGGGTACCATTTTACTTGCGTACCGGTAAACGTATGCCGCGTAAACATTCCGAAGTGGTGATTTATTTCAAACATCAACCGCACAATATTTTTTCCCATAGTTATGCACAATTACCAGCGAATAAGCTGACAATTCGTCTGCAACCGGATGAGGGTGTGGAATTGACTGTGATGAATAAAATACCGGGTATTTCCAACGAGATCGAAGTAAAGGAAACAAAACTGGATTTAAGTTTCTCGCAAATTACTGAAAATACACGAGTGATCGATGCGTATGAGCGTTTGTTGTTAACCGCAATTGATGGTAATCAATCCTTGTTCATTCGCCGTGACGAAGTGGAGCAAGCCTGGAATTGGGTTGACGGCATTATGGATGCCTGGAACTCGACCAATGAATTACCAAAATCATATGCTGCAGGTTCATGGGGACCGGTAGCATCTATTGCGTTAATCGCGCGTGACGACCGTAATTGGGACGAATAATGTACCATAAACAGATTTTTAAAAGCAGAGCTGAGCTTGATCAGGCGTTTGCGACACAAGTCGCTTCGCAATTACAAACCGTTATTGATGCTAACGGAAAAGCGTCTATCGCATTTTCCGGCGGCAGCACGCCAAAGGGTTTTTTTGCCGCATTATCGAATCAGGATATCGCCTGGGATAAGGTTACCGTGACTTTGGCGGACGAACGCTGGGTTGACTTTGACGATAGTAATTCCAATACCCGTCTTCTGAGTGAAAACTTATTGACCAATAATGCAGCCAAGGCAACATTGTTCCCATTAAAACTTGACGGTGAACTGAACGAGCGTGCTGTCGTTAAGTTAAATGAACTTGCTGGTAACGATGTTTTACCTTTAGATATTGTGATTTTGGGCATGGGTGAAGATGGTCATACCGCTTCATTGTTCCCTTGCAGTAAGGAAATCAGAGAAGGACTCGACCAAGGTGCTGCTCCTGGTTTACTAAAGGTCGTACCGGGCAGTGCGCCATTTGATAGAATTAGTTTCAATTTCAACGCATTGGTACAAGCTTCCCATCTTTATTTACACCTTGTTGGTGAAAGTAAAATGCAAGTGCTTGACCAGGCGATAGCCAATGAAAACAGTATGGAAATGCCAATCCGTGCTTTCTTACACCACACGTCAAAAACCATCGACGTTTTTTGGGCGGAGTAGTTATGATAAACCCTAAAATAGCAGCAGTTACCGATCGTATTATTGAACGCAGTCGTGATGCCCGTAAGGCGTACCTTGAAAAAGTTGACCGTGAATCATCGCAAACTGTCCACCGTGGGGCGTTGTCCTGCGGTAATCTGGCCCATGGCTTTGCCGCCTGTGGCAAAGAAGAAAAAGATGTTCTAAAGCAACTAAATCATAGCGATATCGCCATCGTCTCGGCGTATAACGATATGTTAAGTGCACATCAGCCCTATGAAACCTATCCTGCGATTATTAAAAAAACGATCAGCGAAACTGGTGGGGTAGCACAGTTCGCCGGTGGCGTACCGGCCATGTGTGATGGCGTGACTCAAGGCCAACCGGGTATGGATTTAAGCTTGATGAGCCGCGATGTGATCGCGATGTCATCTGCTGTGGCACTATCTCACAATATGTTTGACGGTACGTTAATGCTCGGTATTTGCGATAAAATCGTGCCTGGCTTATTGATTTCCGCGATGACATTTGGTCATTTGCCAACGGTGTTTGTACCTGCAGGTCCAATGCCATCGGGCATTCCAAACAAAGAAAAAGCACGTGTTCGTCAACAATTTGCCAAAGGTGAAGTGGGTAAAGATGAGTTGTTGGATGCGGAATCTAGCTCTTATCATTCTCCTGGAACTTGTACCTTCTTTGGTACTGCAAACTCAAATCAGCTAGTTGTTGAAGTGATGGGCCTACACCTTCCGGGTGCGTCTTTTATCGCTCCGAATACTCAACTTCGTGAAGAGCTAACGAAAGCCGCCGCTCGTCAGGTAACCCGTTTGACCCAGCAATCCGGTAATTTCCAGCCAATTGGTAAAATGATCGATGAGAAAAGCTGGGTGAATGCCATTGTCGCGTTATTGGCAACTGGCGGTTCCACAAACTTAACCATGCATCTGATCGCAGCGGCCCGTGCTGGTGGCGTGATTATCAACTGGGATGATTTCTCGGATTTAAGTGATGCAACGCCACTAATGACACGTATCTATCCTAATGGTTTTGCGGATATTAATCAGTTCCAAGATGCGGGTGGTATGGCATTGCTATTCCGTCGCTTAATCGAGCAAGGTTTGTTGCATGAAGACGTACACACGATTTGTGGTGAAGGTCTGCAAAAATATACCCAGCAACCGGTTCTCGAAGATGGTGAGTTAAAATGGATTGATGGGCCAACGGAATCTGGCGACCTTGAAGTTATCGCCAATGTCGACAAGCCGTTTAAAAGTGATGGTGGTTTAAAGGTACTTGATGGCAACTTAGGCCGCGCGGTATTGAAAACCTCGGCGTTAAGACCAGGCGCAGAAGTGATCAAAGCACCTGCGGTTGTTTTCGAAGATCAAAACGATCTAGAAAAAGCATTTCAAAATGGTGAGTTAGAAAAAGATTTTATCGCGGTCGTTCGTTTTCAGGGACCCAAAAGCCGTGGTATGCCAGAATTGCATAAGTTAACGCCACCACTTGGCGTTTTACAAGACAAAGGTTTTAAAGTGGCATTAGTTACTGACGGCCGTATGTCGGGTGCCTCAGGTAAAGTTCCAGCGGCAATTCACTTGGTTCCGGAAGCTCTGGATGGCGGATTGATCGCCAAAGTTCAAAATGGCGACATGATCCAGGTCGATGGCTATAGTGGCCGTATCAACGTATTGGTAAGCGATGAAGAATTGGCCAAACGTGAAACGGCACAGTTTGCCGGGCAAATGCAGCATCAGGGCATGGGCCGAGAGTTATTTGGCTTTATGCGTGGCAATTTAAGTGGCGCAGAATTAGGTGCTTGTTCATTGTTTAAAGAGGACCACTAAGCTATGGCGTCAAATTCTTCCATGGTAAACATCGTAGCCGACATCGGTGGTACTAATTTACGTATTGGTATGCTTGATGGCACGGGTTCGGTGAAAAACCTGCATTTGTATCAATGCGCAGAATTTTCTGGTCTACAAACCGTTTTAGAAGATTATTTTGTTCAACATCAAATTGATTCAAGCCAGGTCAATGCTTGTCTGGCTATTGCTTGTCCCGTAGATAAAGATTTGATCAGCATGACCAATCTTCCTTGGGAATTTAAGCAGTCTGAGCTTAAGGCCAATTTGAATCTACGCAGTTTGTACATGATTAACGATTACACCGCGATTGCGATGTCGATTAACAGCCTGGACGATAGCCAGAAAGTTAAAATCGGCGGCGGTCAGGCTGTTGCTCATAAACCAATCGCGATTTGCGGGCCCGGCACCGGGCTTGGTGTTGCAAACTTGTTCGAATATCAAGGGCAATGGATCAGTGTCGGTGGTGAGGGCGGTCATGTAGATTTCGCGCCAACCGATGATACTGAAGTTGCCATTCTAAAGTTTCTTAACAACAAATATCCACGGGTTTCGGCGGAACAATTGCTATCCGGTCTAGGGATAGAACAAATATACCAGGCACTGTGTGATCTAAATCAGATCCCGGCAAAGCCTTATCAAGCCAAAGATATTTCTGCCAAAGGCGTTGCTCAACAATGTGATATTTGCCATCAGGCAATGCAGCAGTTTTGCAAAACCTTGGGAAGTTTTGCCGGTAACCTGGCTTTAACAACCGGTGCTTTTGGCGGTGTCTATATCGCCGGTGGTATTGCACCACGCTTTTTAGAGTTCTTAGCAAAGAGTGATTTTCGTAAACGATTTGAAGCGAAAGGGCGTTTTGAAGGATTTAATCAAGCGATACCAACGTATGTAATTACTGAACCACAACCTGGCATATTAGGTGCCAGCGCCTTTCTAACACAACAAATCAATAATGAGGTCGTATGTCTGTAACAACCAATTGGCAATTAAAGCCACAACAAATTTTTGCCATGGGCCCCATTGTGCCAGTGCTGGTTATTGAAAATGTCGATGATGCGGTACCAATTGCTAAAGCATTGATGGCTGGTGGTATCAAAGTGTTAGAAGTGACTTTGCGAACCCAAAATGCGTTACAAGTGATCAAAAAAATTGCTGACGAATTGCCAGAAGCCATGGTTGGTGCCGGTACTGTAACGAATCCAGAAACGTTACGTCAGGCAGAAGATGCCGGTGCGAAATTTGCGATTAGCCCGGGTATGACTCGAGAACTATTGCAAGCATCTGGAGAGTCAAGCATTCCATTGATCCCGGGAATTGCGTCGATTTCAGAATTGATGGTCGGTATCGATGCCGGGTTAGATCACTTTAAGTTTTTCCCTGCGGAAGCCATTGGCGGTGCGAAGGCGATTAAGTCTATCGCTGGTCCATTCCCAGATATTCGCTTTTGTCCAACGGGTGGTATCAATCAGGATAATATGGGGAGCTACCACGCATTGAAAAACGTCAGTTGTATCGGTGGTTCCTGGTTAGTTCCTGAAGATGCTGTCGTCAGTAAAGATTGGGATCGAATCACTGAGATCACCAAGCAGGCGGTTGCGGCGGTTAATGCCTAAGCATTAAGCTGAGTAGTCAATCGAATAAAGGGAGCGGAAAGCTCCCTTTTTTACAACTCGAGCGAAATGCTGAATCGTTGGCAATGAAGACTGCCATCATTGTTGGTTCTCTTAGCAACTATGTTGCTGATTATGTTTTTAAATATCTCCCTTACGATCATAATAAATATTTACATCACAATTCACTTAACTACCGAGTGCACTATCTACTTTGTCATTACCCATACTCAATGAAAGCATCGGCGCGTTTACTACGCTTGTAATCGTTAGGGCTGCAGCATTTTTTGGTTACCGATTTTTTCAATTCGCACATAAAAATGCCGATAAAACACATTAAAAATTTTCAACCCTATAAATCCTTGTCTATAGTGTAATTAAGCACTTTGCTTAGTATTTTGATGGAACTTTATAAAGATAACGGTCGTGTTCAGTTATTTATCTTTGATGCTTTGAATTTTCATTTCGTGATGGTCGTTCTCTAATTATCAATAGGGTTGATAATTCTTGAATTCATAAGATAAATTTCAATGTTAGCGAAACAGTAACGCAGTGTTTTTTAGTTTTTCGTTTCAAATATCAAAGGTCGTTGTTAACGGCTTTTAGCTCAATAATTTCAGGAAATTACAAACTCTTGTTGAATTTTCGTTGACGATATAAATACGTATCGTCGATAGGAGCGTCGAATGAAGATTGTTGTTTTGTTGAGCCTGATATTTTTTATCACATCCTGCTCTGTCGTAACCGAAAATCCGTCTGTTGCAGACGGTATTAACTATTCCTCTGTAAAAAATGTTCAGCCTTTGACGTTCGAAGAGTTGGACGAAGAAGTGAATCGGTTAAACCCCGTCATAGGCATGTACCCACCCAGGTTTAGCAATGAGAAACATCGTGAACAGGTGTTTGTTAACTGGATTGAACTGGTCGATGAAGCGCAACGATTTCACCAACAACAGCAAGAAGAAAAAACATTTTATATGTTAACCGAGCTCTATCGCATGGGCCATAACATGCAGGTATCCGGTAGTGGTGAAAATGCTTTGCAATATCTAACGGATTGCCTTGAGATGTATCCTTCTTCTGTTGCTTGTAATTTTTCTGCGACGTATTTCTATTTGACCGCAGGTCGTTATTATCTGCGAGATGCGGAAAAGAGTCTGGATACATTGCGTGCGCATTATCTTCCCGCGCTAAACCATGAAGTGGAAAGTGGTTTTGTGTTTTTGTATCTGTTTCAACAAGACTCCCAAAAAGCGAAACAGCAAATAGAGTATTTTATCGATGCGTTTCCGGAAAGCCATCAGGCGGATGAGTTTGCTCAAATCAAAAAGGCATTGGCAGAATCACCGTAACAATGGGGGATTCAATACCCCCCATGATCCTTTCAGATTTCAAACATTGCTGATTAATTTTCAATGGGTTAGAGTAACTTGATAAGGTAAGCGATACTTTATGCAAGCCAGAATCAAGACATTGAAGGAACTCTAATGGAATTTTCCACCATCATTTTTTGGGTAGTACTTGCTGCCCTTGTATTTTTTGTCATTTCTATTTTCAACCAATTGGTTGCGCTAAAGAACCGTTATCAAAACGCATTTGCGCAAATTGAAGTGCAATTAAAGCGCCGGTACGATTTGATCCCTAATTTAGTGGAAACCGCCAAAGGTTATATGAAACATGAGAGAGAAACCCTTGAAGCGGTGATTTCAGCGAGAAATGTCGCAGCCAAGGGCTTGGAGGCGGCGATGCAAGCACCAGGTGACGCCTCTGCGATGCAATCCTTAGCGGGAGCAGAGGGGATGTTGTCGTCAGCGCTAGGCAAATTGAATGTAGTTATGGAAGACTATCCTGATCTCAAAGCCAATGAAAACATGTTACAAGTCAATGAAGAACTGGTGAGTACGGAAAACCGTATTGGCTTTGCCCGTCAGGCATTTAATGATCAAGTCATGAGTTATAACACCTATAAGCAACAATTCCCGCAAAACTTCTTTGCCGGCCCGTTTGGCCATGCTCAGGATGCTTCCTTGTTAGAGTTTGACGACAGCGCAGAGATCCAGGCTGCGCCCAAGGTTGATTTTTAACCGGTAAACGCAGTTATGGATTTTTTTAAAGCTCAGGAACAAGCGAAACGTTCAACTGGCATACTCGTACTGTTATTTGCTGCTGCGGTGATCACTTTAGTGGTATTTACCAATATTATTGCGATGGCAGCGCTGGGCTATCTGAATTTGGAAGCGGATAGCGAAGTTAATCTTCAATATCTGCTCAGCCAATTTGACTGGCGCATGTTTGGCTTTGTCACCACGGTTGTCGGGTTTGTTATCTTTAGTGGTAGTGCATATAAACAAATTTCATTGCGCCAGGGTGGCAAAGTTATTGCTGAAGCTATGGGTGGTGTTGCCATTAATCCGGCCTTGGCAAATCGTCTCGAAAAACGTCTGCTAAATGTCGTTGAAGAGATGGCAATCGCCGCAGGAACGCCCGTTCCGCGCATTTACCTGATGAAAGATGAACCTGGGATCAATGCCTTTGCTGCGGGATTTACCAGTGCCGATGCGGTAATCGGCATCACGCAAGGAGCGATAGAAAAACTCGACCGAGATGAGCTGCAAGGAGTGATAGCCCATGAGTTTAGCCATATATTAAATGGTGATATGCGCCTAAACTTACAGGTATTAGCGCTACTCCATGGTATTTTAGTCATCGGTTTTATCGGTTATTACCTGTTACATGCCGGGCGGGGTAATAGTAAAAATGGTGCCGCAATTTTTGGATTGGGTTTTGGCCTGATATTGATTGGTTACGGAGGTCATTTTTTTGGCAATATCATAAAGGCTTCAATCAGTCGCCAGCGGGAATACCTTGCCGATGCGTCTGCGGTACAATTTACTCGCAACAATCAAGGTATCACCCAAGCACTTTATAAAATAAGACAATCGTCTTATGGTTCATATATTGAGCAACCGGACGCGATAGAATATACCCACGGTTTTTTTTCAACGGGCGTTAAATCATTCGCCTCCAGGCTCTTTGCTACTCACCCTCCGTTAGACGATCGAATCAGCAAAATATCCCCGCATTTTCTGCTAAACCAAGCGAATGCCGACCACAAGCCTATGCGCAAAGTTAGTAAAACAAAAAGTGCGAACGACACTTCGAAAGGGAGTCAGGCGGAAAAATCGTATGCTGGCTTCGGTGTCGAACAAGTTGCCATTTTGTCCGTGTTGTCCCAGGCCGGTAATATTGATCAGCAGCAATTGGATTATGCCCACACGCTAATCAATAATATTGATGACACCCTTTACGCTGCCAGTCATAACGTCGTAGGGGCGAGGGCGATAGTCTGCTGTTTGTTGTTGTCGAAAACGTCCGATGTGTTAACCAAGCAGCTAGCAATCATCCGAAGTTTACAGGACACACAGCTGATAGATTCGGTATTTGCGTTACGCAATGAAGTTGATGTCTTGCCTATTGGCTATCGTTTACCGCTGGTAGATTTGTTAAACCCGGCATTAAAACAGCTAAGCGCCACCCAAATCAAACAGTTTAAAGACCTCGTTGACAGCTTAAGTTATGCCGATCAGCAATTGGATCGGTTTGAATGGATATTGCAACAGGTCGTCTTTAACCATATCGATAATAGGGCGACAGATGCTGGGGTGAAAAAATATTTATCAATTAGCAAAGCTTCGGTAGCAGTCAACGGAATCTTATCTTTGGTATTGGCCGCAACTGAACATCAGTTGTCTGATGCGAATCACAATAAATTGCAACAGTTTACGGATTTAACGCAACTGGAAAAATTACAGAGTGATGCAACGGATTATCAACGTGCCAGCGAGTATTTAGACACGCTGAATCGTCTTGGTTTTGGTGACAAAGAAAAGGTTCTAAGAGGATGTTTATTTATTATCAGTATTGATGGCATCTGTAGTATTAAGGAATATGAGTTGGTCCGTGCAATAGCGGATGTTTTAAGGGTTCCGCTGCCTGGGGGCTTAAGCATTGGGCCAATTAGCTAATACGCAATGCGCATCGAAAATAGGCGGGTTTTACACTAACAACGCTTTTAGCGTTAAATAGTTTCGATAAACGTAAAAAAGGCGCCTATTTGGCGCCTTGTTGTTAAAAGGGGTCTACTTATACCGATATAGGTTTAATCGGTAGATCCCGATAACGCTTTCCTGTGGCGGCAAAAATCGCATTGGTTAGTGCCGGTGGGAATGGAGACACTCCGGGTTCACCTAACCCTGTAGGCTCTTTATCCGAGTCAATCAAATGAACCCGGACATTCGGCATTTCATTGATTCTTAACACGGGGTAATTATGGAAGTTTGAGTTCACGACCTGTCCGTCTCTAAATACAATTTCGGTATAGAGTGATAAAGACATGCCCATCACAACCGCACCTTCCATTTGCGCAGTCGCGCCATCGGTGTTGAGGATCTGACCACAATCGACCGCACAATCGACATTAAGCACTTTGATGTTATCGCCATCGACGTCAACATGAACGGCCATCGCGACATAGCTGTTAAAACTGTAATGCACTGCCAGTCCAATCGCTTGCCCCTTTGGTAACTTATCTCGCTGATGATAGCCACTTTTATCCGCGGCTAGTGCCAGTACAGCTTTTGACCGCTCAATTTGTTCTGCTTGTTTTGGGTTGGTGTTATTGTCATAGAGTTTATTTAAAAACTCGAATGGATCCATCCCGGCTTTATGCGCCAATTCATCGGCAAAACTCGAAAATGCAAAACCATAGAAGATGGCATAAACCGCTCGATACCAGCCAATACGAGTATGAGCCAATGCTTCACCACTTTCGACCTGCATGTTTTCAATGCCAAAAGGGTGGTTAAAGACATCTTTTGTCGCCCCTTTCGGAGCCCGCTTAACCGATTTATCGAACAACGAATTGATCGAAGGAAACGCAACGCGCTGTAGCCAACTGTCGACGTTGCCTTCATCATCAAAACCTGCCTGTAAATGCTGAGCGCTGGTAGAATGGTAGTACCCGGTGCGCATATCTTCTTCACGTGACCAAATCAATTGTACTGGTGCTTTGACCTGTTGTGATATTGCTGCAGCTTCATGGACATAATCGCATTTAAACTTACGCCCAAATGCACCTCCAGCCATCATTACATTAACTTTGATGTCTTTGGGTTTTCTTTTTAGAAACTGGCCTAAAACCTTTTGGATATCTGCAGGACTTTGCGTCGAAGCCCAAACCTCACAGCTGTCATCCTGAACCCATACAACACTGGCGTTTGGCTCCATAGGGGAGTGACTTAAATGACCACCGGTATAAGTCGCACTATGGGTGTTTTTCGCGTTTTTAAGGCCGGTTGTTGCATCACCTCGAGCGTCCATCACTTGTGCTGGTTTTTCAACATTCGCAATCAGTTGTTGCTTGTATGTTTTGGTATCATAGATACCATTTTTACCAGCGTCCCATTCCACTTTCAGGGCTTTTACCCCTTGTTGCGCAGTCCAACTATTGTCGGCAACTACGGCAACACCACCTAAAGATCCATAAGGTACATCAAGCCTTTCGATCTCGACAACATCTGAGACACCTTTAATGGCAAGCGCCGCAGATTTATCCACGGATTTTAGTTTGCCGTCAAGAACCGGGCAATGGACAATGGCCGCATATTTCAATCCAGGTAATTTAGTGTCCACACCATAGGTCCGTTTACCAACGACAACATCGTCCTGGTCGTGACGTTTAAGGTCTTTACCAATATAGGCGTAGTCTGATTTTTCTTTGAGCTTGGGATTCTCCGGCGCAGGCATGGTCGCAGCAAGGGAAGCCAGCTCTCCGAAACTTAACTTTTTATCGCTGTTTTTAAGGAAGACAAAATGCTTTTTGGCGTAGCAGTTTTTAATATCGGTATCCCAAGTCTTCGCGGCAGCCGCTTCAAGCATAAATTTCGCTTTCGCACCCGCTTCGCGCATCGGGATATACATTAAGCGAATACTGGCACTTCCACCCGTCGCTTGCGGGCCATATTTATCTTCGTTACCTTCAGCCTGTAATACTGTCACTTGCTCCCAATCCGCTTCCATCTCGTCGGCAACGGCCGCGGGTAGGGCAGTACTGATCCCTTGCCCCATCTCGCAACGACCACAATAAATGGTCGTTTTGCCATCTTCGGTTAAATGGATAAACGCATTGGGATTAAACTCGTCTTGCTTAAATGGCTTGTCTTTTGCGAGCGCACTAGCAGGAATGGTGATACCTAACATTAAACCGGACGTACCAGCCGTTGCAGACTTTAAAAAGCTTCTTCTCGTAAGGTTGCTCATGTTAGGCCTCCTTTGCCAATTCATCCGCGGCATCCCGGATGGCTTTTTTGATTCTCTGATAGGTTCCACAACGACATATGTTACCTTGCATCGCCATTTCGATATCTTGATCACTGGGCTGTGTATTCTGACTTAACAGGCTCGCAGCATTCATGATCTGACCTGCCTGACAATAGCCACATTGTGGCACTCGATTATCTAACCAAGCTTTTTGTAAGGGATGATCGCCATTGTCAGATAGCCCTTCAATGGTGGTAATTGACTGGTCGGCCAGGGAGCCAACGGGCGTGACGCAGGCGCGAATTGCCTGACCATTCAGATGGACAGTACAGGCGCCGCATAGGCCACTGCCACAACCGAATTTTGTGCCTGTAAATTCAAGTCGATCGCGAAGAAACCAGAGTAGTGGCATACTTTCATCGACATCAATCGATACGGTTTCACCGTTTATTATTAAGGTCTTAGTCATAAATTTTACCAGTAATTGTTAGGCTATCGACCTGATTCTAACCAGAACACAAATTATTAACAAATATTAAACCCATTAAAGTTTGTAACGATTGACGAATCCGCCAATTTAACTAGATGCACCTGGCGGGTTTTGGCAGGCCGGCTATTTTGGTGGCTTGTTTGGCAGGCCCCTTGGGAAACAAACGATACAGATATCGGCTATTGGCTTTCTCTTCGGGAAACTCAGCTTTCAGGGCTTTAATCAGGGCTCTGATCGCCGGTGATGTTTTATATTCTAGATAGAAATTACGAACAAAATTAACAACTTCCCAATGGTCATCGGTTAATTGGATATTTTCAGTCTCTGCGATAACCTTTGCCAGTTCGGGTTGCCAGTCGTCAACACGGGTTAAATAACCTTCTTTATCTGTTGTGATTGACTGACCGTTAAATTCTATTGCCATGTTATTACCTTGTCTGAGCCGATAGTAAGCGCAACAAAATCGTCATATTGACACAGTTCTATGCCACTAGGCACTGGGGTTAATCCGCGCGCCTGTATATGGTCTTGTAAGGCGTAGACCTTATGCGTATTTAGTAGTGGCATCATGTCGGGGTGGCTTGCGTTATAAACCCCATCATCAATGAGAATTATCTGGTCAGCGGCCATTAAAGTTTGTAGGCATTGACGCAACTTGTTGTGAGTGAAGCCAGAGCTTCTTACTATGTGTAAATTAGCCATGTTTTAAAAGGTTAAAACCAAATCATAATTGTTTAAAGTTTGTTTGAACTGCGTTCGCGGTAAAATTTCAGCACCGTCGACGGACAGCTCTCCCTCGATCATTCTTTCTACCATATCTTCCTGACAAATATAGATGTCATCGATATCATAAAAACCTAATGCTTTGAAGGTTGCGATAAAATCTTTGTTGCCAATGCCTTCAGGGTTTTGGTTCGCCTTGGTCTGAAACACCCCATCGGCCATAAAAAACAATGCCACTGGCATTTCGTAGCTGGCAAATATCAGCGCCAGATCCAGGGCTTCTTTGGCTTTAAAATCATCGAAGGTGGTTGCGGTATTAACGATGGCAATACGATTATTACTGATCATAACTGAATCACCTTTTCGGCTTTATTGGTTAACACCACGAGTTCACCTAAGCCAGATATGGTGAAATTCTTTGCAATATTATGGGAAAAACCCGGTGTATTTGAGTCGGTAAGTCCGCGCCGCTCTGCGGCACTAATGCATAGGTGCATAGGGGTTTTAGTGACGTCATAAAACGCTTCCCAAGCGGTTAAGTGATTGATTTCATCCGACGGTGTCTGCAAGTAGACATTGGCATTAATGACACCATGTTGATAGAAGAATACACCTTCGATTTGATGGCCTTGCGTGAGAAGCGCTTGTGCGAATTTCAAAGCGGTCAATGTTCGATTGTCGGTTGGCGCAGTGCTGACAATGATCGCAAAAGTAGTCACGTTTTTTCCCTGAAATAAAAAAGCCCCGTTTCCGAGGCTTTATTGTTTATCTACCTGAATGATAGTTTAATCGTCACCACCAGCGAATGCCATCAAAAGATGTAATAGGCTAGAGAAGATATTGTATAAAGATACGAATAAAGTCACTGTTGCAACGATGTAGTTCGTTTCCCCACCGTTTACTATATCACTGGTTTGCTTCAGGATAATTGCTGAAGAGAACAGGATGAACAATGCGCTAATAGCTAGCGAAAGTGCTGGGATTTGCAGGAATATATTACCAATCATGGCAATGACAAGTACCCAAAAACCTGCGACTAACATACCATTTAAGAAAGACATGTCTTTCTTTGTTGTCAACGCATATGCAGACAAGCCGAAGAAAATAAGACCTGTACCACCAAGCGAAAGTACAACAAGATCTGCTGCTCCTGCGCCTAATGCATAGCCAACCATTGGCGCTATGGTGTAGCCGAGGAAGCCGGTGAATGCGAAAACCGATACCAGACCCATTGCTGAGTTTGCAGTTTTATAAACTAAAAACATCAAACCGTATACACCAATAAGGGTAACGATCAAACCCGGAGAAGGCAGGTTTAATGCAATCGCAGCAGTAGCGACAATTGCACTGAAAATAAGTGTCATAGCTAATAAGGTGTAGGTATTACGAAGAACCTTATTAATTTCTACAGTTGATAATTGTGAAGCGGTATTAAAACCTACAGGTGATTGCATCTGTATTTCCTTTTTAAACCAAAGTTAACTATATGATGGGGGTATTCCCCAATAGTTCCAAGTCGTTTTTTAACAAATTTTAACGCTAAACGGAATATTAATATAGAAAAACTCGTTAAATTACACATTTATTCCGATATTTTGCCAATTCGATTAACGGTTTTCTATTTCTTTTTTACGAAAGCAATCGCTACTGTGATCATTGACCATGCCACATGCCTGCATATGGGCGTAAACAATTGTTGAACCGACGAACTTAAACCCACGTTTTTTCAGATCTTTACTGATTTTATCTGAAAGCTCAGTCTTGGCAGGGTATTCTTCCAGGCAGGTCAGATGATTCACTAAAGGTTTATGATCGATAAATGCCCACAAGTAATCACAAAAACGGCCAAATTCCTGCTGCACTTCGATAAACCGTTGGGCATTATTGACCGCGGCGCGAATTTTTAACTGATTGCGGATAATACCAGGGTTTTGTAGAAGCGCCTGGATTTTCGCTTCGTCATAACTTGCGACTTTTTTTACATCAAAATTGTCAAATAACTTACGATAGTTTTCACGCTTTTTTAAAACCGTGTACCAACTCAGGCCTGCTTGTGCCGATTCTAAGGTCAAATATTCAAACATGGTTTGATCATCATGTACCGGCACACCCCATTCTTCGTCGTGGTATTTGACGTAATCTTGTTTGGTTAAATCAAGCCAGGGACATCGAATTAATTCTTCTTTTGCCATAGCGATTCTCTTTGAGTGCGTGCTAGTTAGTCTAACCCTAACAACACTTTCGAGCAAAAAAATACCATTTTGTTGGTTTTTTCAGCGCTCAGAAAGTTTATTTGAATTAACGCTTTACAAGGCCAAATTGAGACTATAATATTCGCACCACTTCAGGTGAGATGGCTGAGTGGTCGAAAGCACCGGTCTTGAAAACCGGCATACGTTTGTAGCGTATCTAGGGTTCAAATCCCTATCTCACCGCCACATTGAAAAACCCGCTTAATAGCGGGTTTTTTGCTTTTACGCCATCCATGGCGTGGCGGCATTCAAAACATCCATGTTTATAACCGCCATATAAGATAAAGGGTTCCGTAAGGGGCCCTTTTTCGTTTGGTGAGATAGATGTTGAACCCGTAAAGGGGTTCACAAAAATGACAGGATCATTTTTGCTCATACTATGTATGCCCAAAGGGTAAAATACATGGAGGTATTTTATCAAATCCCTATCTCACCGCCACTTTTTGAAAGCCCGCTAATTGCGGGCTTTCTTGCTTTTGCGCCATCCATGGCGTGGCGGCATTCAAAACATCCATGTTTATAACCGCTACATTGAAAAACCCGCTTAATGGCGTTTTTCTTGCTTTTGCGCCATCCATGGCGTGGCGGCATTCAAAACATCCTGGGTTTATCGTCATCATTTGGTCCATCCATGGAATGATGACATTCAAAACATCCATGTTTATAACCGCTACATTGAAAAACCCGCTTAATGGCGTTTTTTTTGCTTTTTGCGCCATCCTTGGCGTCGCGGCTTTCAAAAAAAAGCCGACTATGACTTCATTGCTAATTATCTATGTAAATTTCCTAAACCAAAGATCTACCACTGTATTTTTGTGTACCGGAAAGAGTTAACTCCTTGCTTTCAAATGTTAAAAACTACTTTACTTGTTCATTCAAAATGGCCGATATTAATACGGCTTCATTTTTAGCCTTATTCGTTAAACAGAAAATAAATAGGGAAAATAAGCTCATAGTTTCAGAACTTGAACTAACAAACTTTAAAAGGATTTTTATGTATAAATGGCTGCTGATATCCACTCTACTGGTCTTCACTTCACCCTCATATTCAGCTAAATCAAATGAAGAGTTGCTTAAAGAATTCAACAAAATATATTTTCCAGTTCACCAGGAATTGCAAGAAAAAAGCCTGTTAGAAAAAATAATTTTATTAGAAGAAAAGGTTAGTGAATATAGCGACAATCCCTTTGCATTTAGTACGTTCAAGCAGTTGTTGGCAACTGATAAATCCGTAGCCGGAGATTACTTGGGGGCGCTTGAAAGCTATGAATTTAAGCCCAAATTAGATGAACAAACGTTTTTAGATATGAAGAGCTTTAAAGCCGTTGAAGCAATTAAAGCGATAACCGAACTTTCTAAAAACAGACAAATTGTAATGGTAAATGAAGCGCACCATTTAGCTCAACATAGAGTGCTAACATACGATTTGCTAAGTAATTTATGGGAGCAAGGATTTAGGTATTTTGCTGTGGAAGCATTAGCTGAAAATTTTGAAGGTTTTATAACCAGTGATCAAATAGAAGAAAACGCAGGCAGTACCTACATTGAAGAAACAACATTTGCGCAACTGCTTATACATGCCAAAAATATTGGCTTTAAGCTGATTTCATATGACTACGGAGATAAATCAACACGTAAAGATAGAGAGCGTTCAGCAGCTCAAAACTTATATGAAAAGATATTCAGCCATGATAAAGCGGCAAAAGTTTTGATTCATGTTGGGTATTCACACATTAAGGAGAAAGAAGGTTGGTTAGCTGAAATTCTGCGAGATAAAACAGCAATTGATCCTTTAACGATTAATCAGACTGATTTTGTCGAATACGCGAATAGAAGTGAAGAGCCTGATATCTATAAACAAATACTTGAAAAATATGATTTAGATACCCCTTTTATTTTAAAAAGCAAAGATACCTTTTGGTCTGTGAATAAAGATAGTTATGATTTGAACGTTATATGGCCAAGAACTGAGTTTAAAGGCAATAGACCTAAATGGGCCTATTTAAATCGAGAATCGAAACCAGTCGACTTATCCATTTGTGGTCAGGTTTTACCTTGTGTCATTGAGGTATATGATTCTGTTGCCCAAGAAGCACTGCCGTCAGATAGGGTTTTATTAACAACAAATAGACAAAAAGCAAGCGTGTTCATATCTAATCAAAGCAAGTACTTGAATGCTATTAGTACCGAACAGACCAAAAAAATTGATATTGACTCTTTAAAGTGAAGAACTTAACGGCAAAACTGAGTCAAATTTTTACTATGTCTTGGAAGAAGACAAAACATCCATGTTTATCGCCTTCATTTAATCCATCCCTGGAATGAAGACATACAAAACATCCATGTTTATAACCGCTATGTTCAGGAAGGAGTTTAGTGTTTCTGTACAATGAACATTTGGTACCCAAATTCTCCTAAATGTTGCTCGTACAGTTCAACTTCGCTAAGGATATCTTTCAATGCTTGAGAGTAGGGCATATCCGCTTTTAGCGCGACAGCACGTTGTTTCAAGGGCTGATAATAATTTTTCCATGCCTGTTCACTTAATGAAAAGTGATGAAGAATATCAAAACCCTCCTGACTAAACTGGTCATTTCTGGTGGCGACTGTCTGCATATCTGGGTATTCGTTGGAGAAAAAATCTTTGCTTTGCATGCCAGGAGCAGAGCTAAGCCATACCAGGTCGCTTAGCATCATCACACCACCGGGCTTTAATAAAGCACGCCATTCCTTAATGGCATTTTGGACTCCCATAATATAAGCACATCCTTCAGCCCAGATTAAATCGAAACTCTCTTTTGGAAAAGGTAAGTCGGTCATACTTGCACATACCGTATTAATTTGATCGTCTAGACCTTTACTGATGAGCGCCGTGTTAAGCGACTGTAGCGCATCAGGTTCATTATCTATGGCGGTTATTTTAGAATTGGTCACTGATGCTATTGCCTGAGTCGTTAGCCCTTTGCCACAGCCTATTTCAAGAATATGCTGTGGAGTAAACGGTACCAAAGAAAATGCATGCAGAGATTCTTGCTCATTGCCGGGGCCCCAGCGTTCGAGTTCCTGAAATACTCTCATGAAGTCTTTCATGTAAGATTCGTCTTGATTCATTTGTTACCTCAACCGCATTTTCGGATGTGCTTTACTGATGATTTTACTTGGCTTTCAGTAAACTTTGTATAACGATTGAACAAACGCGCTAAAAATTCGTTTTTTTTAAATATTTTTAACCGAATCCCTTTACATTGCCCAATTCAGCCATTAATATTCGCACCACTTCAGGTGAGATGGCTGAGTGGTCGAAAGCACCGGTCTTGAAAACCGGCATACGTTTGTAGCGTATCTAGGGTTCAAATCCCTATCTCACCGCCATATAAGATAAAGGGCTCCGTAAGGGGCCCTTTTTCGTTTGGTGAGATAGATGTTGAACCCGTAAAGGGGTTCACAAAAATGACAGGATCATTTTTGCTCATACTATGTATGCCCAAAGGGTAAAATACATGGAGGTATTTTATCAAATCCCTATCTCACCGCCACTTTTTGAAAGCCCGCTAATTGCGGGCTTTCTTGCTTTTGCGCCATCCATGGCGTGGCGGCATAAAAAACATCCTGGGTTTATCGTCTTCATTTAAACCATCCATGGAATGAAGACATACAAAACATCCATGTTTATAACATCCTGGGTTTAGCCTTGTGGTAAAACTAAAAACTTCTCACCTGTGGCTTGTTTGGCATAGGCACCTAATGATTCCAGTTGCAATACTTGTGCTAACGACACTTCATGTGTGTAGTGACTGGCAAATGTCGTTGTAATTTCAGCAGCAACACGCTTACGCATGGCGATAGTGGTTTCAATTCCAAGCTTGCCTAAGACGTTAAATAACAAAAATCCGTTTACTCCCCAGGCAAAGCCAAAGTTATTACGGTTAAGGGTAATAGGTCCACGGTCCAGAGCTCCATAAATATACACTTGTTTATAGGTATCAGAGCCATAGACGCTGTGCTCAGCCATATCACGTGATGCTGCCGCTTCCATACAGGTAAGGATGTCGCTTGTTAACGTACCACCACCAATTGGATCAAAGGCGATCGTAGCTCCAGTCTCAATTAGTGCGGCAGTTAAATCGTCATAAAAACTGTCGCTACTAGAATTAACCACGTATTTAGCGCCCATATTGCGCAGCAATGTTTCTTGTTCTGGCTTACGTACAATGTTGACTAAATCAATGCCATCGGCGATACAAATACGGTTTAGCATTTGTCCAAGGTTAGAAGCTGCAGCCGCATGCACAATAGCGGTATGGCCTTCAGCTCGCATTGTTTCTACCATTGCTAATGCAGTGAGCGGATTCACAAAAGATGATGCTCCTTCTTTTGCGGTGGTACCTGGCTCAAGTTCTAAACAATTTTGTACGTTAGCACATAGGTACTGGCGAAATGTACCTCCACCGATTACCGCAACCGTTTTACCCATTAAAGCTTGGGCAGCAGATGAAGATCCGGCAGCAACAACAGTCCCTGCGCCCTCGTTACCGACAGGTATAGATTTACCAACACGAGCTTTTACAGAAGACATATTTTGAGCAGGTACATCGGCGTTGAGCACCGGGCTTTGTGCGCTGCCTGTTTGGCGAGCTGTTGTCATATCGGCAGCCGCAAACATAACGGCTAAATCAGAAGGATTAAGTGGTGCCGCTTCAATACGAATCACTACTTCATCTGCACCGGGTTGTGGGATCTCGATATATTTAAGTGCAAGTTGCAGTGTATTGTCTTCGCTAATGGTGGAAGTAAGTTGTAAGTTTGTATCTGACATAGGGTTTTGCTCCTGCAAAAATACATTAACCAAATCAGCCTTGCTGGACTGCTGATTATATTCTGTGAATAATAAACGTATATCTAACGTCGTTACGGTGGTGAATTTCTTTCGGTCTTAGCCTGTGCTATTTGCTCTTTTACGTATTTCATAAACTCAGGCATGTTTGCCGCGCGGTCAGCGTCTACTGATTTAGCAATCGCCGATTTACTCATCGAGTTGTGCCACTCTTTCATACCTGGAATTTCGTCGAGAATATCCCAATTTAGTTGAGATGAGGCAAACGAGTCGACAATTGTGTTTACGTAATACACATAGATGTCGGCCATCGTGAGTTGTTTACCCGCGATCCAGGGAGAAAATTGGCATAAGCGCTGCATAGCACCAATGCCTCGATTTAATACCTGGCGCACTTCATCTTGAAGAGCTTCAGGTGCAGCAGTACCTGAAAGCGCATAGCGAATAAGTCGTCGGCTCGGTAGCTCCAAGTAAAGTTCTGCTATTTTCATGATTTGACGCACCGTTGCCCGTTCACCAGCCTCAGCAGGATAGAGCGGTTTGGCAGGATAAGCTTCCTCGATAAAATCACAAATAACGCTCGATTCGGATATGTGGTGGCCATTAGCGGTGGTTATTGCCGGTACTTTCCCCGCTGGGCTTATGGTCAATAATTTGTCACTTGTACTATAAATCAGGTTTTCCTGAAAAGGGATCTCTTTGTATAACAGTACGTGTTTCACTAAGTTGTAATAGTTACTGGCGGCAAACCCGTGCAAAATGATCATCTATCTGTGTCCTATCCTAGGGGTAAAGGTTTATTAAGTTTTGCATTCAATGTTCAACCTAACTTTTCAACATTTAAGTCGGACATATTATTACTGTGTTTTAAATGGGTATATATAGGGTAGAATGCTAAACACTATTGTTATTTAGACAATAATGTACCTAAGCTTAGCAATGGAGAGTGGCTATGGATCAACTTCGGGCACTACGTTACTTCATCAAGGTAGCAGAGACTGGCAGCTTTACTAAAGCGGCTAGTATGTTTTCGGTGCCACCTTCATCACTATCGCGTCGCGTTGCTGACTTAGAAAAAAGTTTGGGAGCGACTCTATTAAAACGTTCAACCCGGGTCGTGAAACTCACTGAAGTGGGTCGAATTTATTACAACGATGTTCAGAATATCCTGAATCAACTCGAGCTAAGCAATGAAACGGTGCGTAGTTATCAAACTACGCCAAAGGGGCGTTTACGTATTAGTTCAATGGTGGGGTTTGGGGAGCGTATATTAATGCCTTTGTTAGATGCCTTTAGTGAACAGTATCCAGACATTGTGCTAGATGTTAGTTTAAGTGATGAGCTATCGATGTTAGGGCGTGACGAAGTAGACATTGCCATTCGAGGTGGTTATGCACCGAACGAGCGGGTATTGGCTAAAAAATTAATGGACAACCGTTTTATCCCTGTCGCTGCACCTGCCTATCTGGCAAAACACGGTGTACCACAAAATGCGATTGAGTTACGTAAGCACGACGGCTTATATTTTCGGACTCCATCAGGTCCAACACCGTGGTTGTGCAAAATTGATGGCCAGTGGCATGATGTCACCGGGCGAACGGTTGCGGTGTCAAATAATGGTCAATGGTTAATAAAAAAAGCTTGCCAAGGACAGGGGATACTAATGTCTACTCGCTGGGCCTTAGCATCTTATATTCAAACAGGTGAATTACAGGAGTTAACGTTTGAACATGAGTTAGGCATTAACCAACACACTGATATGGCAGTCTATTTACTGTATCAAAAACAGCGTTATTTAGTCCCAAAAGTAAAAGTGGCGGTAGATTTTTTATTAGCAAGCATGAAAAATTAATTAATTTTATTCGAAAGTGCGAATTAAGCATCTAATGAATCAAAACTTTTGATTCCCTCAACACACAGCAAACAGCAAACAGCAAACAAAAAGCTAAATCTTCTATATATTAAAACAAACTCAGATAGGGAGCATACGGTGTTCATGGCATGGAATCATCTGTGCATCTTTTCACTTACCCCAACTTAACGCTGAAATTGTTGTCGGTTATTTGCTCGCCACCCAGTGAAAATAAATAACCTAATAAAAAAACTCCCTTTTTTAGTTTTAAAAACCATCAACTCGTGTATAAATAATAAACAGTCAGATGATTTTAAACGATCATTCCATAATAATTAAAAAAGTACTTTCAAAAAAGGGGAAGTCGTATGGCGACCAATAACAATGAACTTCTAATCCAAAATGAAAATTTATTTCGCGCTTTGGTGTGCGCTCCGGTGGCAGTCTTATTTGTACTGTTAGCGGCGAATTCGGTCACAACGTCTGCGATTGTGGTTATGCAAATCGTGTTTGTACTGTTGGCTGTCTGTTTTACCCTAAGCTCGCTAGCCTATGCGTCCTATTATACTAATGAACGTTCTCAAGGGGATGCTGAACCGCTTATTAAAAATCAAAATTTATCCAAGTCATTGGTTTTCTTACTTTTAACAATCTTGTTTGGGGCCATTGCATATAGTGCTGTCACCTCATCGACACACCTGATCTTTAAAGTCATTTCTGCGCTTCTTGCGATATATTTCACCTTAGGTACGCTGGCGTTCGCCGCTTACTTCACCAATGACTGTTGTGAGTAGTCGTCAATATTAAGTACTGCATTTATGGAGGAACATCGGATAGGTAATGGTTGTTTATTACCGCGAGACTATCCTCCATTTTCCTTAACCTAACACCCCGAAAAGACAATTTGTTTACATGTGAAAGCCGGTAATTACGATTTATCTGTAAGCATTTATGAAGGAAGGCGCTAGATAGAGGTAAATAAAGTAAAAATTGCTTATGCTTAAGTAATGATAGGCAGGAGGCATTATGAGAAAGTGTTTTTATGCATGTATTGTACGTTTCGTTTTATTGAGCTTGGCATTACTGGTGAGTGCCTGCAATACGGTTCCTAAGGTCGAATCGAATAAAATGCCAACGTCTCTTCTCATTCATCAGGACTCATTTCCAGGTCACAAATCCATTAACGTAGAAAGCGAACGAGAAATCTACGCCCTTAATCAAGAAATGCAGGAGTTTGTGCATTACAACTTATTGCGTATCGAAGATCCAAAACAACGTGCTGAAGCACTATTATCCAAGTTATTTAAACGTTCAGCGACAGGCTTGCTCTACAATCAGGGCGCAAACTTAACGGCTCAGCAAACCTTTGAACAACAATCGGCAAATTGCCTGTCTTTAACCATTCTTGCCTATGCACTGGCAAAAGAAGCAAACTTAAAAATCAATTTTCAGGAAGTGATGATCCCTGAGTACTGGGTACGGCAGGGCAGTTTTAATATGTTGAGTCGTCATGTGAACTTAGTCGTTGTTGGAGATGATAGAAGCCGTTTTCAAACCATTTGGGGGCAACAAGCAACAACCATTGACTTTGACCCTTTTATCGTGAAAAAGCATTTTGCCAGAAACGTGATCAGTAAAAAGCGCGTCACTTCAATGTTTTATAACAACCTAGGCGCTACAGCACTAACCCAGGCTGACTTTCCTAGAGCTTATGCCTATTTTAAAGCCGCGCTAAAATCCGACCCTCAATACAGTGCAGTCTGGGGGAATTTAGGGTATTTATATAAAATTCATAAGTATGAAAACCTCGCCCGCGAGAGTTATTTAAGGGCGATTACGATGGATCAGGCTAACTACAATGCCTGGAATAACTTAGGCATTTTGCTGCGCGAAATTGGCAATACCGAAAAGTCAGAAGAAATCAGTGAATTTATCACCAACATAAGATCTACCAACCCATACTATCACGCCGTGCTAGCCGACGAAGCGTATCACAATGGGATGTACAAAAAAGCCATAAGTCACTACATCACAGCCAGTGAAATGCAACCAAAAGAAGATGAGTTTTATTTTGGACTGGCAAAAGCGTATTTGAAACTAGGCGAATATGAACTGAGTGAACGGTATCTCAACAAAGCTAAAAACAACGCTGAATTTCCCGATGTTGAAGAAAAATATGCACAAAAATTGCGCCTGCTAAGTAAGCTTTAGCGAAATCGCAATGTTAAATCGACTGCTAATTGGTTTCCTTTTACTTTTTTCAACGTTCACAGTGCTAGCCTGCACCAATATAGGTTCGGTTGCCTGGAATCATCTCAATCAGCTTGCCTCTGAAGAGATGGCTGGCCGAGGACCAGGTCAGAAAGGTCATAAACTCGCCCAAAATTACATCGAAAAAACCTTCGTTAGCTTAAGCTCATATCGGTTAACACGTCAGGAATTTATTTACCAAAGTCACTTCAATGAAAAAACCGGGGTCAACTGGTATGTCAGTCGCAAAGGATTGCAGCCAAATCTTGGTTTTATTGCAATAACCGCGCATTATGACCATCTTGGCACAAATTCCAATAAAACCTATTATGGGGCCGATGACAATGCATCAGGAACGGCGGCAATTTTAGCTTTAGCTCAATGTTTAGATAAAGTGCAACTACGTCATAGCGTCATCATTATTGCCATCGACAGAGAGGAACATGGCTTATATGGGGCGAAAAGTTTTATTCACGACAATCCTCACCTTATTGAACAATTTCGAGTTAATGTGAACTTAGACATGGTTGGTCATGGAAATAACAACCGTCATTACTGGTTAACTGGAACCCGGCGCTGGCCTGATTTCGCCGCTATTGTTGAACGAACCAATGCCAACGTGATGGTTCCTTTTAAACCCCGTAGAACCTTATTTACGGATAAAAGAAGTGTCTCACGCGGCAAAATTGATTTGCATCGAGCAAGTGACCACTATGAATTTTTCAAAGTTGGGGTGCCGTATTTATTTATTACCGGTGAAAACCACAAAGACTATCATCAGCAAACAGACACCTTGGCCTCGATTAATGCAGATTTTTACCAGTTTGGGATCCGCTCGATCGCGCAATTAATTATGCAGTTAGATCAAAACCTACAACCAAAGAAACAAGTAGCAGCCAATTGATAAGTTTTTATCTAAGCGGATACTTTTGCTTTTAAAATCCGTTATAATTGTCAGTTAACTCGACGTCGCATCGTTTATCGCATCTGGTTTTATTCATTTGATATTCGGTTTATAAGTTTGGGGTAGGTTCTACATTGTTAGAGGTTGTCTTCAAATTATCACGTTTATTACTCAATGACTGGCGGCGGCTCAGAGCCAAACAAATCTAATTTCTTTCATTGACACCTAATTTATTCAGGTTGTTATCCAAGAGGCATAGAATGGATAAAAAATTTATTAGTGCTCAAGAACTTCTCGAAGATTCTTTCCGCGTTGCCGCTCAAGTTTTTGATGACGGTTTCCGTCCGCAGTTTATTGTCGGCATCTGGCGCGGTGGTGCCCCAATTGGGATTGCCGTTCAGGAGTATTTTGATTTCAAGCAAGTCGAAACGGATCATATTGCGGTACGCACATCGTCCTATTACGGCATTAACCAACAATCTAAAGAAATTAAAGTTCATGGTTTGCATTATTTGATTGAAAATGCCAATGCTGATGACGGATTGCTTATTGTTGATGATGTTTTCGATTCGGGTCGCAGTATCGATGCACTGATCAAGCAAATACAAGAGCTGATGAGGCTAAATACGCCAAAAGATATTCGCGTTGCCTGCCCTTGGTACAAACCTCAAAATTCGAAAGTGGATATCAAGCCGGACTATTATGTACATGACTCCGATGAATGGCTTGTTTTCCCCCATGAACTATCCGGGTTGACCCCAGATGAAATCATTAACGGCAAAAAAGATTTATCAAATATCATGGACTTGCTGGTCGACAAAAAATAGAGCGAGCCGCAAAATCGACAATCTCGGTTAAAATAAAGGGAAACTCAGGTTTCCCTTTATTATGCACGATCATCAAATTAGTCATCCAAAAAACCCAAAATGGTATCCCGCGAAAGTCGTCCGTGGTTATCAAATCGCATCGGGGCTTTCTGCGGACAATCCCTATGGCGCCGGCAGTCTTGAGTTGCAACTCCCCATTTTTTGTCAACAGGGCTTACCGTTTCAAAATTGCTATGCCGGTACACTGAATCTGGAGTTAAGTCCTAATATATTGACCTGGGTATCATACTGGCATTGTCTGCACGACATAAAGTGGCACCCACAATTCGCTGCAGAATCCTTTGCGTTTTGTCCCTGCCTACTCAAAATTTCAGATAAAACGGTTAAAGCTTTTGTCTACTATCCACTACCAGCAACGAAAATAGGGCACTTCCAGGTTCCCTCTGTGGTTGAAGTTATCGCTGAGTTTATCCCCGATGTCCATTATCGTGATACCATTCAGGTAAGTTTCCCAGAACAATACATAAAAATTATCAATGAGTAATCGCGAGCATTGGCAACAGGTATTTAGCCATAAACAAGCGCAGCAAATGAGCTGGTCGCAAACCAATACCGATACCGCTTATTTGGCATTTGAACGATTAAATTTAAACAAATCGGCTTATATCGTTGAAGCGGGTTGTGGTATATCAGACTGGTCAAAGCATGCCTTACAGAACGGCTATCAAAACCTGACCCTAATCGATATCTCAAAACAAGCATTACAATGTTTAGAAATAAACCATCGTCAAAGCGGCCTTTTCAGTCACACCTGCAAGTATCAGGAACTAGATTTAAGCGCGCCTGAAAGCCATTGGCAGTCCACCGCTTTAAACACCGTGGATTGCTGGATTGATAGAGCGGTCTTTCACTTTATGACTGAAGCGGGGCAAAGAAAAAATTATATCAACAAGGTAGCGACGAGCTTAAAAAAGCAGGGATACTGGGTGCTGGCAACATTTGCTGAAAATGGTCCGCAACAGTGTTCAAATCTACCGGTACAGCGCTACAGTCATCAACAACTGATTGAGTATCTTGACGCGTCTGAACTTGGTCCCTTTCAGTGTGTTGAGCACTGGCAGCAGGATCATATAACGCCATGGGGAGGACAGCAGAGCTTCAACTGGTGGATCATCCAACGTCGGTGATAAATTAAATACCATTTAAAGGCGAAAATCGTCAATTAACTGGCCTGTAAATTTGAAAATATCCTGTTTCCTTATATGGTTAGGTAATAGGATAAGAATAAATACAACCAGATCAAGGTGCTTCTTATTCGTTAATTTTTGTTTTTCTCTAGCAAATTACAATAATAATGACAGCAGCCACCACAACAAAACCCACAATACTGGCTTGTCGCGAGTGCGACAATCTTATGCCTTACCCTGTCTTAAAAGAAGGTCAGCAAGCCCGTTGTCGGCAGTGTCGTCATATTGTCCTATATCGAAAGCCTAACCCAGTAAACCGTAGCGTTGCTATTGCGATAGCAGGCCTTATTCTGTCGGTACCAGCAATCTTTTTGCCAATTATGTCAATGAAGATGTTTAGCATTAACAGTACAGTGAGTTTGTCATCTGCGGTTTATGCGCTTTGGTTGAATGAACTCTATTTTGTGGCCGTGGTAACGTGCTTTTTTTGTATTTTCGCCCCCATTGGTAAGCTGGTTATTGCGCTTATATTAGGGCTGCAAATCAAAATGGATCAAATCAAGCGCAACAGTTATATGCCGCTCATTAAGTTTTATCAGAAGATAGATAGCTGGGAAATGCTTGAAGTGTTTATGATTGGCATTCTGGTGTCGATATTTAAACTCAGAGCGGATGCGGATTTGTTTTTTGATCTGGGGTTAGTTAGCTACATACTATTTATGCTGAGCATCGTAGCATTGAAGCTTAGTTTTGATAAAGAGTTACTTTGGAACAAGGTGGTGATCAATGATTAACCTTGAATCCGTAGATTTTACGCAAAATGGCAAAGCGAATCACTTCGCAACGTGTGATACGTGCCACTGGGTAAACCCTTTCAACCCAAAAATCGATAATCTGTGTGAACGATGCAACTCGAAATTGCAGCAGCGCAAGCCATTAGCTTTTCAAAAAACGCTGGCATTGACCCTATGCTCGATCATTGCCTTTTTTCCCGCAAACCTATATCCCATCATGACCATTTTGCAATTTGGCAAAGGTCAGGGGGATACGATTCTTTCCGGTACGCTATATATGTTTCAAAATGGCATGATCCCGATTGCTGCCATTGTTTTTATCGCCAGTTTTATTTTTCCGTTAGCGAAAATTATTGGTTTGATTTACCTCTTATACTCAGTGAAATTTCCGTCACGGATATCACGACGACATCGATCACACATGTATCGTTACATTGAAATGTTTGGCCCGTGGTCGATGCTGGATGTCTTCGTCGTCGCGATTCTGGTGTCCTTAGTCGAAATTGGTAACGTTTTAGAAGTCGTCGCCGGTCCTGGCGCAACTGCGTTTGGCATAATGGTTTTGCTCAGTATTTTCGCAGCTGCGAGTTTTGATTCTAAGATGTTATGGGATGAGCGGGGCACGGATGAACGATAATCAAAACAAACGCCGAAACAATCAGGCCATAGTCGAGCCGCGTCCCAAAATTTCCTTTATCTGGATACTGCCGATCCTTGCCGCCATAATCGCCACCTATTTAATTGTTCAGGCCTATTATCAATCTGGCATTGATATCAAAATCTATGTTAAAGATGCGGAAGGTATTGTCGAACAAAAAACAGAGGTACGATTTAAAGGGCTACCCGTCGGTCTGGTAAGGGATTTATCGATTAAAGACGGTTTGGATGTGATTACGGTCAATATCGAAATGGATCGTTCAACCAAGCCATACCTTAATCAAAACTCTCAATTTTGGTTAGTCAAACCAGAAATTAGTCTGTCAGGGGTTTCTGGATTGGAAACGGTCATTACAGGTAACTATTTTGAAATGTTACCCGCATCTGATGGCCAAAGAATACGAGAATTTTATGCTCTGGATTCGCCTCCGGCTATTCCTGTAGACACCCCTGGCTTGCATATTACATTGCATGCCCAAAGCCTTGGCTCGTTAAATCGTGGTAGTGGTATCTATTACAAACAAATACGGGTTGGTGAAGTCTATGACTACCAATTAGTTCAAGAAAATGGTTATGTGGCAATCAAGTTGCTCATCGATGAAAAATACCAACAACTTGTTAAGTTTAATAGTCGATTTTATAACGCCAGTGGTGTCGAGGTTAGCGGCGATTTGTCCGGATTTAAAGTTCGAACCGAATCCTTATCGTCGATTATTAGTGGTGGCATTGCGTTTCATACACCGACAACAAATAAAGAATTTCCCGACGTAGAAAACTATACCAAATTTAATCTTTATGATGATTTTGATGCCGCCCAAGCAGGTATCAAGGTCACCATGAATTTCCCTCAAAATAGTGGGGTTAAAGCTGGTGAAACGAAAGTCATTTTTGAAGGGGTCGAGCTCGGCGTTGTTGAAGACTTTACGTACAACCAGGCACAAGGCGGACTAATCGCGAGTGTCAATTTTGACCCAAGACTTGAGCCTTATTTATTATCAGGGATGCAATTTTGGCTAGTGAAACCCAATATTAGTTTTTCTGGTATTTCTAATATGGACAGATTGCTGAGTGGGCCTTATGTGTCGTTTCGTTTAGGAAGCGGAGAGCCAACCCGTGAATTTAATGTACTTTCTCAACCGCCACCGTTAAGTTACGAAGAGCCGGGTTTACACCTGCAACTGCAGACCAAGAACATTGATTCGTTAACATTCGACACCCCGGTTTTTTACCGAAACATGCCTGTTGGCTCAGTACAAGATCATGAATTAAATGAGGATAAGCAAAGCTTTTCGGTACACATTTTTATTCGCCCGGAATATGAGTATCTGGTGAATAAAAGCAGTCGCTTCTTTAAACTCGGTGGTCTGGATATCCAGGCACGCTTACCGCAGGTGAAGGTACATGCGAGCACGCTAACTAATATGTTTGTTGGAGGGATCGGTTTTGCGACAGACTCCTTTGTCGGAGAGCCGCGTCTGGGTGATGGTTTTGAATTTAACTTAGCCAACACCAAACAAGATTCTCGCCTAAATCAATCGTTAACGTTAAATTTCCCAGGGATCCTTGATGTCTATTCCGATTTTACGGTTTTAAAATACGGTAACCTTGAAATCGGTAAGGTGAAAAAGGTCGAGTTAAACGACGCGGTCAATCAGATGCAGCTAACCGTTGACTATGATGGCAGATTCAAAACTCTATTTCGAGAGCATAGTCAGATCCGGCTAGTGACTGCGGGATTAAGTGCAAAACAACTCGGCGCTGTCGTGTCAGGCAGTTTCCTTGAAGTGATCCCTGGTAATGGTGAATATGCGTCAGACTATGAAATATTGGCCAAAGGAGGGCACTTTAGTGCCGGTTTACCTGGCTTGCAGTTGATTTTGACAAATCAACAGTCCCATGGATTAGTCGCGGGTTCGCCGGTAATTTTTAAAGATCTCACCATTGGCCAGGTAGAGGCTGTGCACTTAAAAGAACAAGGCAAGTATTTTGAATTTGTGATCAGCATTGAGCCTCAATATCATTCCCTGGTATTTACTAATAGTGAATTTTATCTTGCCAGCGGGATTCACATTGAAGCCAGTCTTTCCGGCGTTTCTGTGTCTTCGTCTAAGCTCGAACGTATTGTAAATGGTGGGATCTCACTGGTGAACCCGGTGAAACAAGATAAGGTCCAAACCCAGGAATTTAGTCAATATCCGTTATTAGAATCGGTGCAGCATAGTCAATATCAAGGGCCTTTAATTGCCGTAACATTCAATAACGTGGTTGATATTAAAGCTGGCGCTAAATTGATTCATCAAGGCCATGAAGTCGGGATCGTTACTCAAGTAACACTGGCAGATCAATTGACCCACACCCAACTACAAGTAAAAGTCAGTGAAACATTTAAAAACCTGACTCAACAAGGCGCCCAATATTATTTACTCGAACCTAGCATCGGCTTAACGCAAATAAAAAATGCATCGTCATTGCTGTCAGGGAATCAACTTGGTGTCGTGCCAGGTAATGGCGAGCAAGTAACGAGTTTTATCGGCTTAGACCGAGCACCAACCGTAAAGAAATTAGCGCAAGGGCTGAATTTAACGTTATCGGCGCTGACCTTAGGTTCGGTGGCAACTGAGCAAAATGTTTACTACCGACAAATACCCGTTGGTAAAGTTTTAGGCAGTGAACTGAATCAACAAGGCACCGGTGTCCTGATCTATATCAATATCGAACCTCAATACCAATCGTTAGTTACCAGCGCATCTACGTTTTATAATGTCAGTGGTGTTGAAGTCGACGCGGGTTTGTTTTCAGGGATGACCATTACCACGGAGTCGCTATCAAGTATCCTTAGCGGGGGAATCGCATTTGTAAATTCCTCTAAAGCATCAGGAAATTCAGAAAAACCAGAAAGCGACCGTTTGGCAAAAACCAAGGTAGAGGACGGTTCGGTATTCAAACTGACCCCAGAATTTAGACCCAGCTATTGATCTTTAGCCGTTAAAACTCAAACACATCAAAGTCCATGAAAACAGAGTTGTTGCCAGTAAAGTCCTGCGCTTTAAATCTCAATTTAAACCTCAATTAAAATCTAAGCTCAAAAGCATTTTACTAAAACACAAATTTACTTAGCGGTGTGGGTATTATTTACAGCGCTCTACGTGAATTGTTGGGGATTATCACTGGCAAAACAGAATTTCGTGCACGTAGCGCACGTAAAAAATAGGGTGAATGATGATAGATCCCTTTATTTATACAGCTTGTAGAGAATTCCTGATAAAATTCAATGAATTATGCGGTGCTTGTATACGTAATGCTTTTATACATAGCGCTCGTTTAAAAACCATACGTATGTGTTTTATCGAAGAGACACAAGCCAGATAAGACAAGCGTTAACGTACAGACGGCAAAACTACAACAAACGGTAAAACTACAACAAAGTACATTAACGCGGATTCAGGCACAGTAAACACAGCAGAGTACTTGTATGCGCCAAAGCTACCCTTACCAAATGTCCGATAATGTTAATTAGTGGACATATAGGGTATAACGATTTAACATGGGCTTTACACTCAGTTAACCATGACTTTAATCAATACCTGTGCTTTTGGTTATTGTTAATCAAGAGCTATTGGCTTTCAATTTAAAGAATAATAAATGCTTATGAACACAGATGCTTTTAACGCTGAACCTTTATTTGATTCTCATCGCAATTTTCAACAAATGCATCGTAATCAATTATTCAGTGAAGACAATCAATCAGTAAAACAGTTTGTTGACACCATCAATCAAACCGTTAACGGCGCGCTCGAAGATTACCGCTATACAAAAGAATTCCTGCAATCTAAAGGACGTCGTAACGAAGCGACCTACAATCTATTTCGCTCTGAAACGGAAAAGTTTTTACTATGGGCTTGGCTATATGCGGGTAAATCGATTGTTACGCTAAAACGCCGTGATCTAGAAACCTACATTGATTTCGTTCACAAGCCGCCAGTCAATTGGATCTCCAGTTATGTCTACCGTCGCTTTGAAGATCGCAATGGTTATCGACATGTTAACCCTGACTGGCGACCATTTACGATAAAGATCCCAAAATCGCAACGTCTTGATGATATCGACTTTAACAATAAGAAACGCAACTACCAGTGTTCACAAGATGCCATGAAAGCGACATTTTCAGTACTGAATGTCTTTTATGATTACCTGGTAACTGAAGATTATGCCTTTGGCAATGCCATTGCCTCGGTAAAAAAAGACAGTCCATATCTGATCAAAGATGCCTCTGTCGTCGACGTTAAACGTTTATCCTCATTGCAATGGGATTATATCCTGCAAAGTACGCAAACTCTGGCGGATGGCGATGAAACCTTTGAACGAACCTTATTTATAATTGCCTGCCTGAAAACATTGTATCTACGGGTTTCCGAGCTATCCGAGCGCCCTGTCTGGTCGCCAGTCATGGGACATTTCTGGACAGACAAAGACAAGAACCATTGGTTTAAGGTATTTGGTAAAGGCAATAAACAACGGGATGTTTCTGTACCGGACAGTTTTTTACCGTATCTTGAGCGTTATCGCCAATATCGTGGTTTAAATGGTTACCCTTTATCGTCAGAAACGGACCCTTTACTGAACAAATTGAAAGGTTTTGGTGGCATGACGTCACGTCAATTGCGTCGCATTGTGCAACAGGCTTTTGATCATGCCTATGAGCAAATGACTCAGGAAGGATTTAGCCATGAAGCCCAGACCCTAAAACAAGCGACAACTCACTGGCTCAGACACACTGGCGCCTCAATGGATATCGCTTCAAGGCCACTAAAACATATGGCCGATGAACTAGGACATGCCAGTATGGGCACAACGGACCGGGTATATGTTCAATCCGATCACTTAGAGCGCGCGAAATCCGGTAAAAAACGCAGTATTGAAAGCAGCTAATGATTAGACTGGAAATAGAGAAGGATTGGTAAAAGATAAAATTACGTTAATTAAGTGTGTTGAGAAAACAGAAAAGGCTGATTAGAAAATGGCAGAAATGCGCCCTTTCTAATCAGCCTTTTTTAACGATTTAACGATACCGATAGTTATGTTTTTTACTCTATGCCTATAAATGAATGCGTTTATTGAAACGTATGCATATTCGGAAGCTTGAGTACTAAAGCCGGATCTAGCCTGACGTTAAACCAGTTAATTCGCCAGTCCAGATGAGGACCGGTTGAACGCCCTGTTGAGCCAATTTTTGCTACATTCTGACCTTGTAAAACCTTATCGCCTTCGGTCACTAAAGAGCCGGATAAATGCAAAAACGTAGAGGTTACACCGTGGCCATGGTCAATCACTAATGTACCGCCAGAATAAAACATATCTGGTACCCATAACGTTACGATACCTGCCGCCGGTGCTTGCACCAAAGTACCCGTTTTACCCGCGTAATCCAGGCCGTAATGGGGATTTCCAGGTTTGCCGTTATACACCCGTTGACTGCCGTAAACACCGGTGATCCTGCCTTTACTTGGCGCAATGAAACCATGGGCAAAATCAATGCTGTCAGAGGCAATATTGCGCACTTCACCAATCTGTTTGCTGTCTTTTCGGGCCCTTGCGACATCGTTAGGATCTGGCTCCATGATTTTTTTGGCAATCCCATTCACCCGTTGAATCTTGTATTCGCGCTTGGCGGGTTCTAGTGTTTTTATTTGTTGCTTATCGCCGTTAACGAGTTTTAGCTGATAGCTATGTTCATCATCTCGACTAAAGCCAAACGTGAACAAGCCATGACGAGACACTTTTAATGCCCGATCATCTAAATAGACCTGGTTGCCAGGTAGCGTTTTACCTACCATCAGGCTGCCTTGCATGACTTCACCTTGCAGATCGATCAAGAGATTGTCATTGGCATGACTTAACTGGGACGTGCCAATCAACAATAACAGGCTCGGCAGATAACAGCGTTTTAGGGGGTTGGTGATCAATACCTGAATATATTTTTTCATACCGTACCGCAAACCAATGCCATCAGCGTGAGTTCGGGTTCTATACATTGCCAATGGCTCCTTTGCCTACGCCTTCATACGCCACAACTTTATAACGGTTATCTGGGTTATTTGCTTGCAATTGTCTGGCAATATAATCCGCGAGAAGTTCCACGGTTGAGTCACAATCGACAATTTCAAGATTATCCTTGATGGCGATATCAAAACGTCCCTGTGGCGCATAGTAAGAAAAGCATTGGTGCTCAGCAGTTAAATCTTGTTGTCCACGTTGGGATAATTCGACTTGTTGCTGGTCAATAGCATCGCTATTCGTTGCCAGATAGATATCTTGCCAACGGCGGCACCATTTTTTTTCCAGGCTTAACGAACGAATATCATTTTCATACAAGGTGATTTTCGAACGATGGCCGTGGGCAATTCGTTGACAGTTGCCATCATGCTTTTTCAGTCCATGGGTGTAGTGATAGTAAAAACCATCAATCACTTCTGGGCGTAACGTCAACTCAATGGCTTTTACATTTTCCGGTAATTGCGCCTTTATCACCTTAGTTAAGTAACGCGTAACTGATTCTTCAGTGATTTTTTCTGCTGGGATCTGCGCAAATGCGCATTCTGGTGATTGTAAGTGAATGCTGCTTATGTGCTCTGGATAAAAGTCTACGTAAACATGTTTATCTCTGCCTGAGTCTTCAATGAAGAGGTGTTGATCGTTACCTGGCAACAATAACTTATGATCCACCGCATCATCGATGATGGCTTTGATTTGTTTTTTAACAATCCCAAAATCCAACACCATGCTTTCCGCATTTAAATCGCCAGACAGAATAACATCCACTATCCAGCTTTCACCGACAACTCCCCTATCCTTGCACAGATACGAAAAATCAATGACGGTTAAGTCATTGACAAACAATTGCATGGTTTTCAAACTCATGATTAATCCTTGGTTTCGCTTAGGCACATGTCACGATTACGCTTTTACTTGCCATTGAATGTCTTCTCCGGCACGGATCGGGACAACGGTATCGTCACCAAATGGCATGGTCGCCGGGACAGACCAGGACTCTTTAACTAAGGTTATGGAGTCATTATTGCGAGGTAATTGATAAAAGTCCGGACCGTGAAAACTTGCAAAGCCTTCCAATTTATCCAAGGCATTTTCCTGTTCAAATACTTCCGCGTACAATTCAATGGCGGCATGAGCCGTATACGAACCGGCACAACCACAGGCATTTTCTTTTGCTTCTTTGGTATGCGGTGCAGAATCCGTCCCTAAAAAGAACTTCGTACTGCCGCTGGTTGCCGCTTCAATCAATGCCTGTTGATGGATATTGCGTTTAAGCACAGGTAAGCAAAAGTAATGAGGGCGAATGCCACCCACCAACATATGGTTACGGTTAAAGAGTAAGTGGTGCGCAGTAATCGTCGCGGCGACATTTGAGCCCGCTTGATTGACAAAGTCCACGGCATCTTTGGTGGTAATATGCTCTAACACGATGCGCAACGTCGGAAATTTGGCGACAACCGGCTTTAAAATGCGCTCAATGTATTCTTTTTCTCGGTCAAAAATATCGATATGGCTGTCGGTAACCTCGCCGTGAAGTAAAAGAGGTAAATCTTCTTCTTGCATGGTTTCCAGTACCGAATAAATGTTTTTAATGTCGGTCACACCGGAGGCAGAATTAGTCGTCGCACCGGCAGGATACAGTTTTGCGGCAAAGACTTTACCAGATGCTTTCGCGGCGCGAATATCGTCAGACGTGGTGCTGTCTGTAAGATACAACACCATTAATGGTTCAAACGTTTTTGACGAATTGACTTGTTGAATACGTTCGTAATATTCAATCGCCTGATCCGTATTCATTACTGGAGGAACGAGATTCGGCATAATAATGGCGCGCCCAAAATAGCGGCCAATATCTCTAACCGTATCCTCTAAAACATTGCCATCGCGAAGGTGTACATGCCAGTCATCAGGTCGAGTAATCGTAAGAGTCGTCATTAATAATTCCGTATTGCTTTAAATATGCCAATCAAAGTTTTGCGTGTGTCATGAAATGCCAATTGTAAATTCACGTTTCGCGTCGACAAACATTGGTTAACTATAGTTGAGAAAAATACCGCGGCGCAGCAGCCAATGTCTGAGTTCTATTGTTCTTCGCTGGATAACAGCTTTAACAATTGCTCTTTAAGATTTGGCGGTACGCGATGAATCGTCAGTGATTCATTGGCAGGATTATACACTACATCCTGACCAAAGTGACTACGTTCAAAGCTAATACTGATACCAGCTCCATAGCCCGAGTATTTAGTCGCTTTGTTAATGGTTGCCTGATCATGAGGGAAAGACTCTTCCAGCGGGTAGTCGTTATCCTGGCAAAATTGATAAAACGCATCACCATTATCTTCATTGGGTAGTGATTGTGATAATTCCTGCAGTTTTACATCCTGGCCGAGAGTCTGTTGTTCTTTACAATAACTGAGCATCTCTTTACGAGTCTGTTGCTTTTCTTCAGCGTCCAATTGCTGCACGTTGACAAACTCTTCCACGGCACTGATCAGTACCTGGCTTTGACGTTTCGGGTCAATACCTTCTTCGCAACCTAAAAAGTCGAGAAAGAAATCTGCAACTTTGCGACCAGCGCGACCTTTAATAAATGAGATGTAGCGCAATTTTTCAGCATTGTCGGCATAATCGAATAAATCGATACGAACCGCTAACTGAAGTTTTGAACTATCGATATGCTGATCGGATGAAATATTGAGCTCGCCATCTACATAAAAATGTTCGGTAACCGGCAGCATCGCCACTAACAGATAACGGCCGGAAAGCATTTCATAATGACAGGTTAGCAAATAGCCCGTTTCCGCCATATCGTATTTTTCCAGCTCGGCTGCAAGGCCAGAACTGACCCGATCGCAAAAATCATTAAAATCTAACTGCTCATTTAAGTAATCATCAAAGCTGTGATGAAACGGCTTTAGCTCCGAAGGTTCCTGATTTTCTTTAAAACCGCCATAAGCTTTCGAGCCTTTGGCGTTATAAATCGTATGCAGATCTTCAATGAAGGCGTTGATTTTTGGAGTGATTGCAACCGGTGCATCACCTGTGGTGATCGTTACCTGAGGATCATTCTCAGGTTTTGCGACAAAGCGCAAATCAATTTTATTAATAATTAAACTCATGGTCCACGTCAGTTTTATCTTGTAGAAGCTTTTGATAAACTAAAATTAATTTCAAATTCATCAATTTTGTAAAATAATGCCTATTGTATCTAAGTATTCGAATGAACGTGTAGAAAAAATTGTCCAAAGTTTGTTGGACACACTTGTTGAACAGGAAGTTTCGACGGATCTGGCGCTTATGTGTCTGGGTAATAGCCTGTCGACGATTATTAATAATCAAGTTCCCGCAGACAAGCGAAAAGCGATAACGGACAACTTCTGTCAGGCTCTAACACAGTCTGTTTCTGACCAAAAATAATAATAAATAGAAGCTACTAATATGGTTAGCACCGAAAGTACAACTTACAGTAAACGATTATTGCAGCTCATTAGTTGGGGCCACTGGTTCACATTCTTTAATGTGATTGCCGCGATTGCGATATCCATTACCTATCTGATCGTGGAAGGTTCGCCGGATGGAATTGTGGCAACAATCTATATGTTGACCACCTGGATTAGTCACATGGCTTTTCTTACCTTTTTAGGGTTCGTCCTGCTGGTATTTCCACTCACCTTGTTGTTTCCTCGAATACGCTTTATTCGCGGTGCGGCGTCGATAATATTTACTCTGGTGCTTACCCTGCTGGTCATCGACAGCATTAGCTACAGTCAGTTAGGCTATCATCTGAATCTCGACAGTAGTGGTAAAATCTTAAGCTTATTAAAAGATCAGTTTCGAGACTATCAGATCCCGTTTTACTGGATTGTCGGTGTTTCTTTATTGGCGATATTAGCATTTGAACTGGTGATCAGTAATTACTCCTGGAAGCATCTGAAACAATTACAACAAAAAACCATTGGACGCTACTTTACTCTGGTTTGGGTAACGGCTTTTTTTATCAGCCACTTAACCCACATCTGGGCGGACGCGCGGTTAGAATACAGTGTCTTGCGCCAAGATAATATGTTGCCATTGTCCTATCCTACGACCGCGAAAACCTTGCTAACCAAATATTCACTGGTAAACGAAGAAGGCTATATTAATCAACGTAATCAACCGATGGCGTTTAGTGTTGATGTCCCAGAATATCCAACGTTGGATAACCAATGTCGCGATCTGCCAGCTGTTGATCGTTCGGTATTTATGCTATTGAATGATACCCCGCTAACGAGCAAGCTTTCCAAACGTCTGTTAAGGCGTTCTGCGGAAGGCGGTACTATGGTGACCAACCAAGTGGATGCATCAACCACCAATGATGCTTGGTTTAATTTGTTATACAGTCTGCCAAGTGTTTACAAAACGGGCATTGTTGATCAACAAAAATCGCCTGTACTGTTTCAAGTGTTAGCGGCAAATCAATTAAATACATCCTTGGCAATCATTGGCGAAGACGTGAAAACATTGCCAATCTGGCTAAGTGATTTATTTACCCAGACCCACTACTTTGCCGATATTTCGTCATTTGTGACCGCCAAAAAGCTCAACAACCTGCCTATTGGTTTCTATGTGTTTTATTTCGCTGAAGCTGGGGATTATCAATTTTCGTTATTTAGTGACGCTTTACTGCTAGCGCAGGAACAAAAAAGCGAGCAGGATATTATTCTGGTCAGTTCATTGGGTAATAAGTCCAATGCGTCTCGTTTTACCTCAAAACCAGGAGTTGTTATGTGGCCGCAACGTTCGAGTGATGCAATTACTGAACTGGCGTCGCATATGGACATTCAGCCAACGTTGATGAAGCGCTGGTTAAATTGTGATCTTGATAGAAAGTCTTATTCTAACGGCCGAGATTTATTTGATTTGCCGGCTGATCGGGTGTTGGCAAACACACTCGAAGACGGAATCGTTATTTTTCAAAAAGATAAAACGGTATTTGTCGATGACAAGGGCAACTTTGAATCCTTCTCAAACCAGTTAGACACGGTACTTTCAGAATCCGATGATTTTCCTCGTTTGATTGAAGGCGTTAAATTTATCAATCAATTTAGCGAAACTAACAAATCGAACCCACCGTAATAAACGTGATTGTGACTTTACTTCGCGTTTATTATGCATTTAATTGGGGTTAACAAATCCTATACGGATAATAAATAAGCGTTTGCACACAATGATGCATTTATTGTTTGCATTCATAAGGAATATCATTAACATAGCAAACCATGATTCGGGGTGTAGCGCAGTCTGGTAGCGCGTGCGTCTGGGGGACGTGAGGTCGCAGGTTCAAGTCCTGCCATCCCGACCATATTTAGATTAAAGGCTCGCAATTGCGGGCCTTTGTCGTATCTGGGCCTTTGTCGTACAGTACATTTTACTGGCAGGTGATAATTTCAATGGTTCTGAATTAGCACCGATATCAAGCCGATATCGTATACGGCTTCGTTCTTATAACCATTGCTTTGACGTGTGTTTCAACAAACTGCGATTGTTATTATCCATTCCGTGTTATTTTGCACGATTGCAAACCTTCTATTGACCCAGTAAAAAGGTTAATGGCACATTTAATCGCTTTCGCCAGGCATTTTCAGAATGCGCATCGCCGGGATACACATGGGTTTGCCAATTTTTTTGGGTATAGCCATTTTTCACCATAATTTTATCGACTTCTTTTTGTAAATCCGGGTACATCGCATCCAGCGTTTGATCACCATGATCAAAGTAGATTTTATGACTATTTGGTGATGGCAAGTGACCATCGAGGTATTGGTAGAATGCTAACGGGATTGGATTGTTTGTCATGGTGAAAATACCGGGCCAATGGGTAGACAAACAGGCTGCGCCACCAAAGACCGATGGGTATTCCATCATTGCATAAGCAGAAATCAAACCGCCCATGCTTGAGCCCATGACAAAGGTGTTGTCTTTGTCGGTGTGAACACTGTACGTTTTGTCGATGTATGGTTTTAATTCATACACCAAAAATTTAAGGTATTGATCGGAGATTACCTGGTTTGAAAAAACGCTGTTACCGTTCTGTCGAGCGGCTTTATAAATTCTTTGTTTATCGTTTTCGGTAAGACTTTCAAATGGCTTTTGAGGAAAGTATTCGCTGTGACGTAGGTCTTTAATATTATCAATGCCGACAACAATAAAAGGTCGTATTTTTTTTTCTTTGATCAGCGCAGTTGCCGTTTCGTCTACGCCCCACTCCTGTTTGTTCCATGTGGTATTGCTGTCAAACAGCATCTGCCCATCATGCATGTATAACACCGCATACTTGGTGTCTTGGCTATACCCTTCGGGCTTCCACACCTGAACCCTGCGGCTCTTTACATAGTTCGAGCTAAATGCCTCGACGGTATCGAGCGAACCACTGGCGACCCTATCCCCGGCATTGCTAACAGCGGGCAAGAAAATTGCTGTCGCGAGTAAAACGACTGAATAGAAAGAAAGTTTGTTCATAGACTTGAACGGGTCTCGTTTTGATTATCAGAAGACAACAAAAATTCAGCAATAAGCGGGTTTACTTCGTTGGCCCGTTCAAAATGCAGTGCGTGTCCGGCATTACTAATTGTAATACTTTTATTGGTTTTACCTAGCGCATCAGAGACCAAACTTTGATTCTTAATGTCAAAAACTTTATCTTCCGCGCCCCATAACAACATACTTTCAATACTAAATTGATCAATGGCCCTAAAATCCGCCATGGGATCTGTCTGTAAAAAATCTCTTGCGGTGGCTAACAACGCAAAGCGAAAACCTTCATATTGCATCTGGCTTTTATATTTTTCATTCCAAAGAGGATAATTATCTGGCTCTACAAAATCCTCTGACTGTGAATCGGCCATCGATGGCACCACAAAACCATAAGCAATGTAGTCGCCTAGCAAAGGATATTTCAAAGGACCTATGTCGATGGGTTGATGAAATGGCGCCAACAATACCACCTTACTGACTTTATGAGGAAATTCGGATGTGTAGCCACCGACGATGGCTGCGCCCATCGATAAACCAACCAAGCTTACCTTATCATTGATATTTAATTCGATGAGCAATTCATTGAGTTGACGAATAAATAAGCCTCGGTCATAGCGGCTATGATCTCGTGAAGAGTAACCTCGCCCATAAAGGTCAAACGTTAACACTCGAAACCCGCTTGCAACCAAATAGGGAACCGTATTATCCCAAGTATAGGATGGCACGCTAAATCCATGTATGAGTATCACTAGCGGATCTTGTTCTTTCCCAAACAGTTGATAATGGGTGAAACCACTTTGCGTTTGGGCAATTTTACCACCGGAAGAAATTTCAGCAGGTTTAAGCACCAGTCGTTCTTCATTCAACCAAAATGGCAGGGTCAATAACCCCATAAAAATTACTACCAAAGTTATCCACAAAAATCGTTTCATGATCATTCTTCATTCCGTGTTTTAAATTTAATTTATCAAATCCGCAATAAATAGCAAATCTCGTCAGCGAGATCCCTTGCCATGCCCTGTTCGCGCTTGCTTTGCGCACCTAGGTGTTTGGGTTGTACGTATTGGAGTTATTCAGTGATAATTAGGATCCTTTCCGATCCTTCGTTTAAGTTCCCGCCTAAAAATAAGCGGTTATACACATAGTACGCACTCACTTGGGGTTGTCGGAGTTATTGTGTCGGTACCTATGGAGTTATAAGAGTTATATTGAATCAAAGGGCGAGAGTTGTTAGAGTTATCAATATTTTGCAATAAAAGGCAACATTATGCGTTATCCCATTGTTTTGCTGTATTTGAATCAAGAACAAAAGTACCTTATTCAAGTACCGGATATCCCAGGCTGTCAATGCTATGCTTCATCGATGGATAAGGGGCTTGACGACATACTCTTTGCGATTGAAGATCATCTGACATTGATGGCGGAATACGGACAGTCGATCCCTACCCCACAATCGTTTGAAACCCATGTCGGAAAACATGACTTTCGAGGCGGTATCTGGGCAATTGTCGATATCGACATAACCCCATTTCTGGGCAAGAGTCACAAGATTAATGTTACCTTGCCAGAACTACTGATTAAAAAAATTGATAGTCAGGTAGCAACGAACCCCGAATATAAAACTCGATCGGGCTTCCTCGCAAAAGCTGCCATTAATGAATTACAGAAAACTTAAGGTTTACTATGTGCGCAAAACTACTGCTTTTAAGCAGTTCAAGAGTTGGTTCATCGGATTATCTGCAACACGCCTTGGATTGGATTAAAGATCACCTTCAACAGCACGATGAACTTTTATTTATTCCTTATGCCGGTGTTTCGGTTAGCTATGATCAATACACACAAATGGTACGAACGGCGCTAAAACCGTTAGGAATAAAAGTGATTGGCATCCATCAAACCGAAAACTCCAGGCAGGCAGTCATGGATGCAAAAGCAATCGCTGTGGGTGGTGGTAATACATTTCACCTGCTACATCAGCTATATGAAAACGATTTAATTGCGGCCATTCAGCAAAGGGTAAAACTGGGAACGCCTTATATTGGCTGGAGTGCAGGATCGAACGTGGCAGGGCTAAGTATTCGTACAACAAATGATATGCCAATTATTGAACCGCCAAGTTTTGATGCTTTGCAATTATTACCGGTGCAAATCAACCCCCATTACACCGATTACATCGCACCTGGACACAATGGTGAAACCCGTGAACAGCGATTACAGGAGTTTATGGTCGTTGACCCGAACACATCGATTTTAGGGATTGTTGAAGGAACGGCGTTAAAATTAGAACAAAGTAAACTGACTCTTTTGGGGAACGAAAACGGTTGGCATTTTAAAGGTGGTAATAAACTAGAGTTAGTTGCTGGCGCCGCGATTGCCGATGTTTAAGGCCCGTTGCCAGCAAACCAGAATTGACCAACAAAACAAAGCAAAACACAACAAAAAACGACACGATTTACTGCGTCTTCAATCCAGCCTGGAGAGTAAAACCGATTTCAATGGTTACATATCTTCGGTGATTTTAACGATCTTTAACTTGTCACCCTGTTGCTCGATATCATACACGCCCCAGGTCTTTACTCGTGTCGCTCGTGAATAAGTCACTATGCTAAATCGGCCGGATGACGGTGACGTGACAACATGGTCATAGCTCCTGACATCCAGATACTTTAAATTCTCTTTATAGGATTTCGCTGGGTACTTCTTCTTTAATCTCGCCATGTATTCGGATTTATTAAACACCATCGACACGCCTTGGGCATTTGAACCCAGATTAATTTCAACGATCAAATCGTCTGCTAAAAAAGGATAAAGATAATCGGGAGACTGGTATGAAAGTTCTTGTAGGTGATAACTAAAGGCTTTGAGTGAGGTTTCCGTTATGGTCTCTGCACGACCATACGATGAACAAAGGCAGGCCATAATCCAAACATGAAAAATGAATATCCATTTCACTTTATTTTGTCGAATGAAAGCCAAAATTTGATGTCGTCCTTGTTAGGGGGATAAGGATTCTAAAGTAGCCATTCATTGGCTACTAAAACCATCCTAATAAAATCCGATACGATGTCAATTATCTTTTTCAAACAGAGCGGACAAAATCACAGATTGCTTGAGGTTTTTTTCGCTGTCGCCAAAGCCAAGCTCGCCCAAAAAAGGCGCGTCGATTGCCGACGTTAAAAATTCCACATTGTCCTGATGATTACGCATTTTTTCAGGCTGTGCCTGATTCGCAATCCAGCCAATAACGTCAATGCCATCTTGAATCATCGCTTGGTAAGTAAGTATCGCATGATTTAAACAACCGAGTTTCATACCAACAACGAAAATCACCGGTATTGATTCGTTTTTAACAAAATCCGATAAGAATTCTTGATTGTTTAAAGGTAAACGCCAACCACCCGCCCCTTCAATTAAACAAATATCGGCGGGGACCTTTTGTGCATCAACAAATGCACTGGTAATACGAGGTACCGTTAAACAGTCGCCCTGCTGCGCCGCGGCAATATGCGGAGCAATCGGTGGTTCGAAAGCAATCGGGTTAATTTGCGACAATGTTTGTCCCGCATTTGCTGCCGCTTTCAAACATAATGCATCCTCGTTTTGCAGTTCACCATTATGCCATTCACAACCTGCAGAAATGGGTTTTAACGCCGAAACGGTTTTACCCGTTTGTACCAGCAACTTAATCAATTTTTCACTGACATAGGTTTTCCCGGCGTCAGTATCGGTCGCCGTAACAAAGACAGTTTGGTTTTTTGGTTGGATATTGGTCATAAAGAATTAACTTGTGGGTTTAGTTAAACAGGCAGTATACAGTTGATATGTGGCATGTATTTGCTCGGATGCCGGATTGGTTTGGGTTTTACCGGCTTCAATTGCCCGATAATGTGTTGTCATACGTTTCCACTTTTCTTTACCCACCAACCCTTTCTGGCGTTTATCTTTGACCAGACTCGCACCAAGATGCTTGAGCTCTCTGGCTAAATGTCTAACGCTCGGATAAGGCAATTCTACCGCTTCTTTATGCGCGAATCGCGAATCAAAACCGACCTGTTGCCACGCCGACTCAACTTGCTCACGGCTCAGATAGTCGATGACATGCTTATCATCATCGACGTTTGCCCAGGCATTCTTAAGTTCCGCGAGGGTACCATCGACCAGAGTCGAAAAAATCAGGTGGCCGCCGGGTTTTAACACCCGATAGACTTCACTCAGTGCAACACTTAACGGTTGTGTCCACTGTAAAACCAGGTTTGAAAAAATAATGTCGTTCGATGCGGATGACATTGGCAGAGCATGAGCATCGCCTTTTACCCATTGAATGGCGTTATCACCATAGTCTCGCTGTTTCGCAAACGCGATCATGTCACTGGATAAATCCAATGCCGTAATCGCAGTAAAGCGCTGTTGCGCCAATTTTTCAGTAAAATACCCAGTGCCACAACCAAGATCTAAAATACTTAAACCGGCATCATTCACCTGATGCGGTAACTGCCCTAAATATTGACACAACAAGGCACCAGAAAAACGCTGTAATCGAGCATTTTTATCGTAGCTTAGACAGGATTGGCCAAAGGTGTTCGCGATTTTTTCACGGTTTTTTAGGGTTAACATGGTAACCACTCCTTTTCCATTACTTGATTAATACAAGTCGCTAACCCACTAATATCCTTAGGGTTATGGTTCGCACTCAAGGTAACGCGTAACCTTGACTTGCCGGGTTCGACCGTTGGAGGCCGTATCGCTGAAACAATATAGCCCTGTGACCTTAAGGTTTCTGCCACAGCTAAGGTGTTCTCTTCACTGCCCGTGAATATGCCGATCACCGGCGAGTTCGAATCGGTGGTTTTAATATCCGCGGATAATTGTTCAAGAAACATTTGACGTAATTCCTGAAGCTTTTCTCGTCGCCAGTTTTGTTGTTGGCAAATATCGATACTTCTTGATGTTGCCGCGGCATTTGCCGCAGACATTGCGGTGCTGAAAATATATTCACCGCAATAATTTGTTAAGTATTCGATTAATTGCTGCGAACCCGCTATTGCGGCACCGCTTGTTGCCAGTGCTTTGCCAAACGTCACCATTTGCGTCACGTCTGCAGGAACATTAGTAAAAACCTGGCCGGCGCTACCTTGACCTTGTTCACCGATAACGCCGATACCATGGGCATCATCGATATATAGGGCGGCATCATGTTGCTTACAAAGCGCATAGCAAGCTGAAACGTCGGCTCTGTCGCCATCCATACTATAAACGCCCTCAACGGCAACCAGTTTGTTGTCCGCTGTGGTTCTTTGTAAACGTTGGTTCAAATCCAAATAATCATTGTGGTGGAAGCGTTGACAATGCTTGGCAAAGTGAAACATCTGATTTAGCATCGAGGCGTGACTGAGGCGATCGAATAATATAGTCAATTGTCCACTTTTAAGAAGCGCCTGAAACAATCCTGAGTTGGCACTGAAGCCGCTTGAAAATAACAAACAGCGCTCGGCCCCAAGCCATTCACTTAATTGGCGCTCCAGATATTGATGAGCTTGGCTATAGCCGGTGATCAGAGGCGATGAACTACTACTCGAGCCATATTGTTGCAACCCTTGCTGATACGCCTCTATGATTTGCGGATGACCATTCAAGCCAAGATAATCATTACTGGCAAAATTGACCAATGCATGCCGATCCGAATCGACCTTACCAGATGTTTGGTCACTGTGCAGTTTTACCTGACGATAGTGACCTTTATCCCGCTTACGTTGGACTTGCTTGGATAAAAAATCAAATTTCATTGAACGCTTGCTTGTTATGCTTGAGTCGCATCGTAAAACAAATCGGCATTTTCTTGATTAACGATTGCTGTTTGTAACGATTGCTGTTGCTGATACTGTTCTTCTTCTGTTTGGGCGCGACCACGTTCGGTATTGATACCAAGCTTGGCAAACAATTGCATATCGGCATCGGCTTCTGGGTTTGCCGTTGTTAGCAGCTTACAACCGTAGAAGATTGAATTGGCGCCAGCCATAAAGCACAGAGCCTGCATTTGTTCATTCATTGCTTCTCGACCGGCGGATAAACGCACGTGAGATTTTGGCATCATGATCCGGGCAACAGCGATACAACGAACAAACTCAAATGGGTCTAAATCGTCCACATCTCCTAACGGCGTCCCTTCAATTTTCACCAGCATATTAATCGGCACACTGTCTGGCTGCTTGGGCAAGTTAGCCAGTTGCATTAACAGTCCAGCTCGGTCACTTGCCTGTTCTCCAAGACCGACAATGCCGCCACTACAGACTTTCATACCCGCATCGCGAACATTGGTTAAGGTATCTAAACGATCCTGAAAAGTACGGGTGGTAATGATCTGGTTATAATGTTCTTTTGAGGTATCAAGATTGTGGTTGTAATAATCCAGACCGGCTTCTTTTAAGGTTTCAGCTTGATCGGAATTTAACATGCCCAGAGTCATACAGGTTTCTAACCCCAGATCTCGAACACCTTGCACCATTTTAACAATATGCGGCATATCTCGATCTTTAGGGTTTCTCCAACCCGCACCCATACAAAAACGCGTTGAGCCCTGCGATTTGGCAATTTGTGCCGCTTCCAAAACCTTTTCAACTTCCATCAGCTTTTCTTTTTCAATGTCCGTTGAATAACGCGCACTTTGCGAACAATATTTACAATCTTCCGGGCAGGCACCGGTTTTTATAGACAGTAACGTACTGACCTGAACTTCGTTGGGATTGAAATGTTGACGGTGAACGGTTTGTGCTTTGAATAACAAGTCATTAAAAGGCAGATTGAAAAGACCGTTTACTTCGTCTATCGTCCAGTTATTGCGAATGACCGCTACAGAGGTCTGGTTTGCTTGTACTTCCATGAAATTCTCGATTTGCTGATTTTGCCTGGATAGCTCTCATTGCGTGAATTGCAATGTCCAATGAATATCGGTAGTCTAGCCACCGCCCTTTACCTGTCAACATTTAAAAATCCCATTGGTTTACGAATGAACAAAAAATATACAAGTGATATCGAGTTTGATCAGCAACATATCTGGCACCCTTATACTTCCATGACTCAACCTTTGCCAGCCTATAAAGTGGTCAAAGCCAATGGCGTGAGAATAACGCTCGAAAGTGGCGAACAACTTATCGATGGCATGGCTTCCTGGTGGTCGGTCGTTCATGGTTATAACCATCAAGCCATTAATCGGGCGATGCATCAACAAATTGATCAGGTTTCCCATGTCATGTTTGGTGGACTTACCCATCAACCCGCGATTGATTTGTGCCGAAAATTGGTGGCTATGACCCCTGCAAACCTCGACAAAGTATTTCTCGCCGACAGTGGCTCTGTGGCGGTTGAAGTTGCCATAAAAATGGCAATCCAATACTGGCACAGCAAAGGTAAAGCGCAAAAAAATACATTGATGACCGTTAAGGGTGGCTACCACGGCGACACGTTCGCGGCGATGTCGGTGTGCGATCCCGTTAACGGTATGCATCAGCTGTTTCAGGGTTTTATGGCAAAAAGCGTATTTGCACCGCAGCCTAAAAGTCAATTTCACCAATGTTGGGATCACGCAGAAACCGAAGAGTTAGAGCAACTATTTGCGCAGCATCATCAACATTTAGCCGCCTTTATTATCGAACCGATTGTCCAGGGTGCTGGTGGTATGCGCTTTTATCATCCGGAATATTTAAAACAGTGTCGGTTATTGTGTGACAAATACGATGTGCTGCTTATTGCCGATGAAATTGCCACTGGATTTGGTCGAACCGGCAAGTTATTTGCGTTTGAGCATGCCGAGATTAGCCCCGATATTCTGTGTTTAGGTAAAGCCCTTACCGGTGGTTATCTGACGCTAGCAGCGACACTTTGCACCAAAGCCATTGCTGACACAATAAGTTCCGGAGACGCTGGAGTGTTTATGCATGGACCGACGTTTATGGGTAACCCTCTTGCGTGTAGCGCCGCGAATGCAAGCTTATCACTTTTGGCGGAAAATCAATGGCAAACACAAATCATTGACATTGAAACCTGTTTACAGGATCTAAAATCTATCGCCAACCACGACAACGTCGCAGATGTTCGCGTGTTAGGCGCTATCGGCGTCGTGGAAACCAAACAGTCGGTCAATACCGCTGCAATTCAGGCCCATTTTGTCAAAATGGGGGTTTGGATCCGGCCCTTTGGAAAGCTGATTTATATCATGCCGCCCTATGTCATTAGTAAAAACGACTTACAGCAACTAATCGATGCGGTGAAACAGGTTGTCCAGTACCCGGACATTTGGAATTAACCGCGTCATTGCTTTGAAATTATTGGTGATAAATCATCAGGGCGAGCCATAAGACCCCTAAAGCTTCACAAATTTAGCCCTTTTGTTAAAAATTACCGGAATTTATCAAAGTTTTACTTGAGTCTAAATTTCTCACAGGTAACATAGCCAATCCAAGGTCGTTAAGGCGTTTAAAGCTGATGTCAGCAAATATTGTGCTCGGCAGTTATACTAGGTTTGCAAAACCTGAAGCTATGGCGCAAGCGTCCTAAAGATAAAAACGTATTTTGTGTTAATTAAGAGGTTAATAATGTCAGTTCCTGCGATTACTGATGTACTAACGGGTAAACACCCAGTTGGTGAACCAATCACTGTTCAGGGTTGGATCAGAACTCGTCGAGATTCCAAAGCCGGAATCTCTTTTCTCGCTATTCATGATGGATCCTGTTTTGATCCAATTCAGGCTGTCGTGCCTAATGACCTTGAAAATTATCAGAATGATGTATTAAAACTTACCACGGGTAGTTCGGTTAAAGTCACGGGCACGCTCGTTGAATCCCAAGGCAAAGGTCAGTCTTTTGAAATTCAGGCAACCAGGGTCGAAGTACTTGGTTTGGTTGATGATCCGGATACCTATCCGATGGCAGCAAAACGCCATAGTATTGAATTCCTGCGTGAACAGGCTCATCTGCGCCCGCGCACCAATATTGGTGGTGCTGTCACTCGTGTTCGTAATACCCTTGCCCAAGCGGTACATCGCTTCATGCATGAAAAAGGCTATTATTGGATCAGCACGCCATTAATCACCGGCAGTGACTGTGAAGGTGCTGGTGAGATGTTCCGTGTCAGTACGCTTGATATGGAAAACCTACCGCGCGATGACAAAGGTGCTATCGATTATGGACAGGACTTCTTCGGTAAAGAAACCTTTTTAACCGTTTCAGGTCAGCTAAATGTAGAAACTTACTGTTGTGCGTTATCTAAGGTGTATACCTTCGGTCCTACGTTCCGCGCCGAAAATTCCAATACGTCACGCCATTTGGCTGAGTTTTGGATGGTTGAACCGGAAATTGCCTTCGCCGATTTGGGCGATGCTGCGACATTAGCCGAAGAAATGTTGCGCTACGTATTTAAAGCCGTGTTAGAAGAGCGAGCCGATGATATGGCGTTTTTCCAACAACGTGTTGATAAAACCGTGATTGAACGTCTTGAATCTGTTGTAAAAAGTGAATTCGTACGGATGGATTACACCGACGCGATTACTATCTTGCAAAACTGCGGTAAGAAATTTGAAAATCCAGTGTCTTGGGGGGTTGATTTAAACTCAGAGCACGAACGTTATCTTGCCGAAGAGCATGTTGGCGGCCCAGTTGTTCTGCAAAATTATCCAAAAGATATTAAGTCGTTTTACATGCGTTTAAATGACGATGGTAAGACGGTTGCGGCGATGGATATTCTGGCACCTGGCATTGGCGAAATCATTGGCGGTAGCCAACGTGAAGAACGTCTTGATGTACTAGATAACCGTTTAGCTGAAATGGGATTAGATAAAGAAGACTACAGTTGGTATCGCGATCTACGTCGTTACGGTACCGTGCCACACTCTGGTTTTGGATTGGGTTTTGAACGTTTAGTTGCGTACGCAACCGGTATCGCAAACGTTCGCGACGTGATCCCGTTCCCAAGAACACCAAATAGTGCATCCTTCTAAACCGGATTGCGAATAAAGCTATTTTGGCTGACATCAAAAAGGCGCCTTTTATGGCGCCTTTTTCGATCGTGTGTTGCTTACCTGGACGTTGGGTAAGAACTATTCCCAAATCGTCACTCTTTGCTCAAAGTCTTTGCGACGCTTTTCTGGTATTTCTCTGGCGCTGCTGCCTACATACAGAAAGCCGGCGATTTGGTCGCATTCCTTAACTCCTAACGCTTCTTTAACTTCAGGGTACGTGGCGAAATCACCGGTGCGCCACATTCCTTGATAGCCTTGGGCAACACAGGCCATTTGCATAGCATGTAATGCACAACCTGCAGTAATTAGCTGTTCGTGATGAGGAACTTTAGGGTGTTGCTGATAACGGGTCGACACAACAATTATCATTGGCGCGCGAAAAGCCATTTTGGCCGCTTTTTCTATCTTTACCGTGTCTTGTGTGGTGGCGCGCGTAGCTTGCACGAAAGACTCGGTTAATCGGTGCAATCCATCACCGCGGATCACTTTAATATCAAAAGGTGCAAGAGCGCCATGATCGGGAACCGCCATGGCGGCATCGAGTATATTTTCAAGCACCAAGCCGCTGGGCGCCGGCTCGGTAAGATTTGGATTTGAGAAACGTTTTAGAAGCAGTTCCAGAGCAGTCATTTTCGTTGTTGATAGTGTGATTAGAAACTTGAACGCTAAGATAGCACATATCAACGTGGCATGCAGACCTAAACAAAATACCGTATCTTGCAACCGCTCCAATTTATATGGTCTATGCTTACACTATAGGTTAGATTTCGCATTGTTTTATCAGCGCCTGTATTTGCTCTCAAATGCCCGCCGTTAACCACAGGACGTGTCAATTATTAAACAGGTATGAGTTATGATGAGATCCCTCTGTATTGGAATCAGTCTATTTATTTCTTATTGTTCGGTCTGCTTTGCAGTTTCCGAGCATGACTTAACACCATCGAAATTGGTGATGTTGCCAAATGGCCAGATCAAAGCTTTGGTGACCTCGGACATCGAGTCGTCAAAGAAAGTCGAAAAAAGTCTGCAGCAAGGTGAAACCATTAAGCCGAGCTTCTCAAAGCCGGAAATGGACAAAATGATGAGTAAGCTCGAAGGCGATGTCATTAAATTGTTGGAACAATCAAGGCTTTAACGCAGGCGTAAGGCTTTCCATTACAACCCATCAAGCCGATTACCCCTCTAAAATAATAGATATATTGAGAGTCATTGAAATAATTAAACCTCTATCGTCCCGCGCAGGTACAGTTTTGCATAACCGCTGACAATCACTTTTTCCGCCACTACCTGACATTGTAAACTTCCGGTCCGACTCGATAACTGTAGCGCTGACAAGTGTGTTTTATTGAACTCATTCGACCAAAACGGTGCTAATGCCGCATGAATTGAGCCGGTTACCGGATCCTCATCACCACCATTAGCGGGCCAAAAGTATCGTGATACAAAATCGACATTTTCCCCGGGTGCGGTCACCGACACATCAAACGGAGCAAGTTGTTTTAATCTGGCACTGTCATATTGTAAGGTGCGAATATCCTGCTCGCTCGGGTAAACGGCGATATACGCCTGGCGATTTCGCAATACCCGTTGTGGTTTAATCGAAAGCCCGGACATTAGTGCTTCAGGAATGGTTTGCACCGGCTTAGCTAATTGTTCGGGAAACTCCATTTGAATCAATTGATTTGTGGTTTGAGTTATCGAGAACTCCCCTACCGCTTTTGCGAAAAACGTGATCGCAGCATCCATTTTTTCAAAATTAAACAGCACAAACGCCGAGGCCAAACTGGCATGGCCACAAAAGTCGATCTCGCTTAGTGGCGAAAACCAGCGAATATCATAGCGGTTGGCTGCGGATCTTTTGATAAATGCGGTTTCAGAGAGATTATTTTGAGCGGCGATGTTTTGCATCACATCGTCGCTAAGCCATTCCTTTAGCGGAATTACGGCCGCTGGATTACCAGCAAAATCCGAGTCGGTGAATGCATTGACGATATAGATTGGAAGGTTCATAAACCGTGGATTCGAGTACGCAATGTTAAACGATTATAACCACAATCCATGGCGTTACACTAGCGTTTAAAGCACTCACGATCCGCGGTCAGGTTATCAGTGCTTTGTTTGATCAGTGCTTTGCTTTCGAGTATAGCAATCATAATAAATGGGTGATCACCGGTTCAGTGATCACTCATGAGGCGAAACCTGTAAGTCGTAACCTTTGAAGCTAAATCCAAGACGCGAAGCCAGAGAGCATGATTATCAATTACTCGTTGATTCAACGACCGGTTCGGGTTTGTAAAGCCAATGGTCGAGACTAAACCATCGTCCCGGGCCGATAAAAAACAAGGCCAACAGCATCAAAAAATACGTAGCCGAAAATTCAATACCATTGTTGAGTATGGCAATATTGCCTTTACCATAAAGCCATTGAGTATTGCCGTTTTCTTCCAAAATAGACTTCATTCGTCCTAACCGAACCGCCGCCTCTTCGCTATTTTTTAAACTGTCTTCGGCTTCTTCAAAGCCAAACCAGTCTAAAACCTGCGCTGCACTCGTATCTGGATTGGTAGGCGTAATGGCAAACCAGCCATTTTCCAAATGAACGGATGTTGCCGCGACAAACATGGTTACCATCAAAGGTATGGAAATTAATCGAACAGCCAACCCGATGATCAACAACCACCCTCCAAAAAATTCAGTCCAGGCCGCTAGATTCGCAAGTACTTCCGGAAATGGCAGGCCCAACCCCCATTCCGTGTTGCCAAACCAGGCGATGACATTAGGATCCGCCGTAAATTGTTCGCCAATCGAAAGTTCCGTATTACTTAGCTGTAGTTTGTTATACCCGGCAATGATAAATACCGGCGCCAGAAACAATCGAAGTAATATGGCGGGTATAAAATCGAGTTTCAGGACAAAATTGACAAAAGCTTCATATAATTTAATCATGAGATCCTCATAGGCCAGCGTTAATCATTGAGTAATAACAACATTTTAGTTCATAAAAGCTTTCCCCATGGACTAAATTGTAATAAGTGCATGGCGTAACACGCAAAGCGCGGCATTAACTTAGGGTTCCCATGGTTTTTGATAGGTTTCGCCGTTTGTCAGCACAGGTCTCTCAAAATTGGCAAAGGGAATTGTAACCAATCATAAATAGGTTGATTTGGTTGCAGAATTTTAATTCAATGCATTGTATTATTAACCAATAATCAATCTACAAGACGTGAGGATATATGTCTGATAAACCCGGTATTTTTAAAAGGATATTTTCCAAGTTATGGAAAATCATTAACACATCCCGGATCATTTTTCTGAATCTGGTGTTTTTTCTGTTTGTCATCATTTTCTTTTCAGCATTGTTTGATGACTCTGATAAGGTGGAAGTCCCTGAAACCGCAGCCTTATTGCTCAATCTCAAAGGCGATTTAGTTGAGCAAAAACGCTATGTCGATCCGATGGATAAGCTACTCTCAGAATCTTTAGGCCAGGAAGAAGAACGACCTGAAATTTTGGTCTCAGATGTGATCAATGTCCTTGAAACTGCAAAAAATGACGACAGGATCCAAACCTTAGTTATTTATCCGCAAAATCTGATGAGCGCGGGTCTTCATCATTTACAATTGATTGGCCAGGCCATTACCGACTTTAAAGAATCCGGTAAAGAAGTTGTATCGTTTGGCGACTACTATAGCCAGGGACAGTATTATCTGGCGGCAAGTGCCGATAAAGTTTGGATGAATCCAAACGGCATGATGTTGTTGGAAGGTTTTGGACGTTATCGAGTCTACTTTAAAGAAGCGCTGGATAAATTGAAGATTACCCAGCATGTATTCAAAGTCGGCACCTACAAATCGGCGGTCGAGCCTTATATTCGTGACGATATGTCAGATGCCGCAAAAGAAGCGAACAAAGCCTGGTTAGATCAACTTTGGTCGAATTATAAACGAGACATTGCCAATTTCCGTGATTTAGATGCCAATGAGTTCGACGAGAAAGCAGGACAACTTCTGGAAAAACTGGAACAATCCGAAGGCAGTTTTGCCGAGTATGCATTACGTGCCGGTTTTGTCGATGAGTTACGTACACGCGAAGAAATTCGCAAAGATATGATCGAGCGCGTCGGTAAGAGTGAAAATCACGCTTCTTTCCGCCAGATTAATTTTAAAGATTATCTCAAGGCCACCAAGAATCCGTTCCCTGTAGAAAACCCGGCCAGCGATAAAGTGGCCGTTGTTGTCGCCAAAGGCACCATCTTAAATGGTCATCAAAAGCCAGGAACGATTGGCGGCGACAGCACCGCGAAGTTGCTGCGTAAAGCCCGTTTAAACAAACAGGTTAAGGCCGTTGTATTACGCGTAGACAGCCCCGGTGGTAGCGCATTTGCGTCAGAATTAATTCGTCAGGAAGTTGAATTACTTAAGGCCGCAGGCAAACCCGTTGTTGCGTCAATGGCGAATTATGCTGCATCCGGTGGCTATTGGATTTCCGCGTCTGCCAATGAAATCTGGGCTTCAGAAAACACCATTACCGGTTCAATCGGTATTTTTGGCATGTTTATGACATTCGAAAAATCATTGGCTGAGATCGGCGTTCATACCGATGGTATCGGTACTACAGATTTCGCCGGACTGAGCCCTACCCAAAAATTGAATCCACAAATCGGTGCGATCATTCAAACCAGTATTGATCGTGGATATCAAGACTTCCTGACCTTGGTTGCGGAAAATCGTGACATGACAACCGAAGAAGTAGACAAAATTGCTCAGGGTCGGGTGTGGACCGGCGCGAAGGCAAAAGAGTTAGGCTTAGTCGATGAGTTAGGTAATTTAGACGACGCGGTTGCCGCAGCGGCGAAACTGGCCAGTTTAAAGCAATACGACACCAAGCTTATCGAAAGGGAGTTATCGCCTAAAGATTTGTTTTTACAAAATCTTCTGGACAATGCACAGGCCTTCTTACCGGAAGCTTCTGCAGACCAGTCTTTTGAAGGTAACCAGGCGCTGCAAAATGTAATAAATCAATTGATGATCGAGTTTGAACGAGTAAATCAGCTCAATGATCCCAAAGGTATTTATTCTTTTTGTTTGACTTGCGAAATTAATTAATTATCTTATGCCCCGGTTAACCGGGGCTTTTTTTTATGACACAAACAATGCAATCAGCAAATCATCGTAAACGCATCTACATTGCCTATACCGGCGGTACCATAGGTATGAAGGCAAGCGATAGTGGTTATATTCCGGTGAAAAAACACCTGACCGAATCGATCGCGAAAATGCCAGAATTTTTCCGCAGTGAGATGCCTGAATTTACCATCAATGAATATCATCCTCTAATTGACTCCTCCGATATGACGCCAAGTGATTGGCAACGGATCGCAGATGACATCCAGAACAACTATGCCGATTATGATGGTTTTGTGGTGTTACATGGCACCGATACCATGGCATATACCAGCTCTGCGTTATCTTTTATGCTTGAAGATTTAACAAAACCGGTGATCGTAACCGGTTCGCAAATCCCATTGACCGAGTTGCGTTCCGATGGTCAGGAAAACCTGCTAAATGCACTGTTTATTGCCGCCAACTATCCGATAAATGAAGTTGGTTTATTTTTCTCGAATAAGTTGTATCGAGGTAATCGCAGTATTAAAGCCTATGCGGATGGGTTTGATGCATTTGATTCGCCCAATATGCCGCCATTGTTGGAAGCGGGTATCAATATTAAGGTTATCGCTGGTACCGTACATGAAAGCCAGTCGCAGACATTGACCGTCAGTAACATCACCGAGCAACCCGTCGGCGTCGTCCATCTGTATCCGGGGATCTCGGCAAAATTGGTGGAAAACGTATTGCAACAGCCTGTAAAAGCGTTGATTTTATTGAGTTATGGTGTCGGTAATGCGCCACAAAACCCCGCGTTATTAGCGCAATTTGAACAAGCTCGGAAAAATGGCATTTTGATCGTCAACTGTAGCCAATGTATAAAAGGTCGAGTCAACATGGGCGGCTATGCCACGGGTAATGCACTAAGTAAATGTGGGGTCATGTCAGGTGCAGATATGACCCTGGAAGCGGCATTAACCAAGCTTCACTATTTGCTCAGCAAAGGGCTAAGTCTCGAAGAACTCCGCAAGCGGATGACCAGCAGTTTACGAGGCGAATTGACTGAGGGTTAGATTGCTTGCTGGTAATAGATATCGGATACCTCCTGCGGTACATATTCTCCCGATAATAGCTTTTGTATGCGTTTCACCCTCTCTTCATTCAATTCTGGTTTGGTTTTTATATTGAAACCGTTCGGTGCAACCACCATCGCTACTAAAGCCAGATATTGTTCGTCGCTAAGCTGTGCAAATGTGGTATTGAAATAGACATTTGCCGCTTGTTCAAAACCATAAATGGCTTTGCCATTAACGTGACCTAGGTAGGCAGTATTGAGGAATAAATTGAGTTGCTCTTCTTTGCTAAAAAACTTATCTAAAACGAACACCGCGATTAAAGACTGTTCGATTTTTGCAAAACCTGGGATAAATTTTTCAAAATACAGCTTTTTACAAAGCGCCTGACTGATCGTCGTTAAACCCGCGCCGGGGGTGTTCAAATCCACACCGTTATGGTCAAAAAAACTTGGATCTTCCACACTCAACAGCATGTTGATCCTTTCAGCAGGTACATCATCGAACTTAATCGTTATCACCTGCTCGTTTAACCAATGTTTTTTAACATCCTGGGTGTTCATATAGGCTTTTAAGACCATAGCCCCTTCATAGGCAGATAACATCAGAACCAAAAATATTGTCATTATAAACAGTTGTTTAATTATCTTCATAAGTTAGCTTTTCGTTGCTGGTTTGCGGACGGGTGTAATAGAGCGGGCCTGAAGTTTCCAACTGCCCTGCTCTTTGATAAACACGCTTAAATAGCGAAACTGCTGCGGAAGTGGATGACCCATAATCGTACCAACCGGGTTGATTGTTCCTGTCAAAATGGCTGTGTCATCATTTATAATAATGCGATCATTGTGAAAGCTGACTTGCGTAACCTTTAAGTTATCTGCCGTTTGCAATACATGTTCTTTGGTTTCTAACAAGCCAATGCCGGCAACCAAAAAATAGTCCTGACGGGTTGCTTCGTCTAACGGTGCTACATTGCCATCTAGCATATACGCCCGCGTTATCTCTTCGTGAAGTTGTATCAGGCTCTTTGAATCATCACTCGCCACAGCCATAGATGACGTAAGTAACCCGATTAAAACTATCCAAACTTTCATTGTTTGACTCTCTCTTGATTCTTTTGTTTGATTTCCTTTAAAGTCCCTTCAATCACCCGTTCGCTTAACCAGTTTCCCCGGGTCATTACGCCAGCGATCGAACGAGTATACGTAATGTCGTTCAATGGATTTTTTTTCAACAGGATCATGTCGGCGGATCTGCCAACGGCAATTTCTCCAAATTCCTGCTCTTTATTGAAGTATTTGGCTGGACCAAGTGTTGCCGCGTAAAGCACTTGCATGGGTGTCATACCAGCTTGCTTCATTAAGTGCATTTCTTCATGTAATGAATCACCGGGTACATTAAAAACCTGAGGGGCATCAGAACCAATTAAAACGATCCCATGATGCTCAACAAACGCTTGAATAAATGTTCTTCGTATTTTTAACAGTTTTTGTATATTGGCGGTGGAATACCAGTCGCTTTGTTGCATAGATGTGCGCGTCTCTTGCCACTGGGCAACCACATTTTCTGGCATTAATTTAATCACGTCTTTTTGCGCGGAAACCGCTGCATTTTGCCAGGACAAAAAACCATACATTAGGGTTTCTGTTGGTACCATAGCAACAGAGGTCTGTGCTAACTCTGCTGCTAAAGGCTCAATCTGTTTCTCATCAATTCCTGCCACCAAGGCGGCGCCGAAAAAACCTGTATCACCTGAAAACTGATAACCTGAGCGCTGTGCCAACTCTTCCATAACGCCATCGAGGTGATCAACGCTTGCCTGACCAGCGTTAATCGAGGCTATGACTCCGACACTGGCACTAACGTGTCCGGCAAAGGGAAACTGTTGCTTTGTTGCTGTACTTGCCATTGCCTGAAACGCTTGTGTACTGAGCCCTGGATGAATCTTAATAAAGTCATACCCCTGCTCTTTTTGGGTCTCGACCATGGATATTGCTTGCGCTTTCGATGTGACGGTATTGCCATTAAAAGATGGGCCAGATGTGATTAGTCGCGGACCATCAATTTGATTGTTGGCAAGTTGTTCTCGCAACTCTAAATGCGATGGATGGCCAAGCATGCCGCGGATTGTCGTGATCCCATAGGCGTTATACAAAAAGAACAGATCCTGCACGTCTGCAGCCGATATTTCATGCGGAGGCACATGGGCGTGCATTTCGGTAAAACCGGGGATCAAATATTGACCCGTACCATCAATCTCTACGGCATCCCGCTGCGAGATATTGTCTTGAATCGCTTTTATTTTGCCATCCGTAACGAGTACATTTGTGGGGGCTAAAAATTTACCTTGCGAAAAAGACAGGATCTGGACGTTTTTGATCAGATAACTTTGATAAGCGAACACTGGTTGCGAGTAACACATCAAAACAAAGGCAAAGGACCCGATAAATAAGCACGTAAATAACCTGGTAAATAGCCACATGCGTTTATTGATGAGTATTTGGATCATTACTTTTCCTAGATGTAACACAGTGCAATTAATACAGAATATGCCATGTCTATCGGTTTCGCACAGAAAAATGCACGATTACAATACGTTGTCACCGTTTTTTACACACAGCGATTGTTAATTCGATGGCGATTAAACAAGTAAAGGCTTTAAACGAAACAGACAAAAAAGCATACGATTTATTTTTTTGGTGGTGTCGGTACGAGGATTTTATTTATGGCGAGCGGCATCGTGAATAGCATGGCAAACTGCGTGATGAAAAGCATCGCCAGGCAATCGAAGTAATGACTGATATCGCAGTTTAGTCGTTACGCCTGGCTCTAGTGTTAGCTGTTTTACTAGCTCTTATGTTAACTCTTATGTTAGCTCTTACGTTCAATTCTTGGGGGCATTTCTCGGTTTCAGAGCGCGCGTTCTCTGACTTTAGAGCTTAGAATTTAGAGCTTGGAATTTTGAGTTCAAAAACCTAAACCAACTGCTTGCCGACTATGGGCAAGATCAGGCTTTTTTGACAAATTTGGCCGTGACCATCATTTCGCCGGCGCCATCGACTTTACAATCAAGTTCATGGTCTTTTTTATCAAGTACGCGTCTAACCAGTGCTTTGGTACCAATTTTGATCACTTGTGAGCTGCCTTTGATTTTGAGATCTTTAATGACGGTTACTTTATCGCCATCCGCGAGCAATGCACCATTCGCATCTTTTACTTTGATGGCTTCTTCATCGGCAACTTCCGCCGGGTTCCATTCATGCGCGCATTCCGGACAAACGAGTTGGCTTTGGTCTTGATAAACATATACTGAGCTGCATTTTGGACAAGGAGGAAGTGACATAATTTACTACTTTTATGAACTGTCAAAGTGTATATGGTAATCAAAAAGGCATTTTTTGGCGAGTAGAATCCTGTTTATTTATCTTAATCCGTTAAGATCTATGGAACATCTTATTGCCACTGTATCTGTCAGCGACTACGTCACCCCTATTTCGTTCATATTCGTCACAGGTAACGTGAAGTATTGCCAACACTCCGGCGCCTGCTCATCGTGATATCAATAGCAAAGGCTGACGTAGTCAGTCTGTTTACCCGAGTAGACCAATTTAGAGCGGCATGTTGCGAATGCAAAACAACGGATACCGAGCAACAGATACCAAGCTTTCACACAACGTTTAAACTCGGTGAAAAAATAGCGAAATAGCGTTAATTAACCGCTTTATCAATCTTTTGGATCAATGCCACAAATACCAACGGCCAGAAGATAATCAAACCTAAATACACGAAAGTACTTAGGCTGACCGAATTGGCATTTAACGGTTCAAAAAACGTCATAACACCACTCGGATCCCACAGGTTTGATTGGCGATTTCCGACAAAATGTACGGCCAATACAACACTCAAAACGGAGACTAACACTATTTGTGATCGGGCATATAAATATGCGCACACAAAAGGCACTATTGCCGCGATCAACACACCAGAATACAGTTTCCAGGGGATTTCCTGATTGTCCATTTGCCCGGCAATCCAGTGCTCAAGCTGTTTCACAACCGGTAATTCAAACGCCATAATTAAATTTGCATAACAATAGCCAATGCACAAACTTAATATCAAAATACGAAATAACTTCATCAACTTTCTTCTTATATTGTTGTTTTTTATCAACTGATCGCAGTAATTAAAACTACCAGTTTTAAAAGACCCGTGTCAAAGTACGAATCTTATCCAGTCTAGAATTTAAAAATGATAGCGATTTTATTAACAGGGCTTTTTAACTTAAAAAACCGGCTAACCCCATATTGTCCGGGGTAACCGGTTAATCAATTAAAAAACACAAGAGGTTAAGCGCACCACTAAAACATATATTGATAACCTAGAGTGAGCATGGAATCCATCGCCATTTGTACGCCATTAACATCTTCATAAAGGGGCAATTCCCATTCCAGTGCAGCCCTATGACCATGGCTGATCACTGTGTTAATCCCCAATCCCAGGTCAATACGCTCAAAACCATAATTATTCGGGTTCGCAGTAGTTACAGGTGCCATGATCAATGCATCAAACCCATCGATATCTTGTTGATGACGATACGTTAGCCGCAAAGACGCGCTAAGTTTTTTCGATAAACGATATCCATACCAGGTTGAAAGCTGCGCTGAATCTCCCCAGCGATAGTCTTCATCATTGTCATTGATGACACTGGTGTACAGCCCTTGTGCGCCCCAGCTCATATTATCGACTTTGCCGGCATACGTTAACCCGGCTTGTAACTGATGGCTGCCGGTTCCTAATTGCATTCCATAAGGTAACCGCATCGGCATGCGCATATTCATCGGCGTCAGAACGTCATCACTAGCTTCAATGTCTCCGATCGGAACAAGCCAATTTACATTTACGTGCAAATGATGAGTATCACCACTAAAAAGCCGATATAAGCCGCCAATACTGCTATCCGTCAAACCCGAACTTTGGGTCGTAAAGCTGCCTAGTTGGGTATCCCCCATCCCACCGGAAAACGTCGTCAAGTCCATCGACTTGTCGAGATAATTTAACATAGCCATTAGGGTCAAATCATCGCTTGGCGAATACATCAAACCGATCATATGCATTTGACTGGTCATTTTTTCCGGAACAACCCGAACAGTAGGCGGTGACATTGGTGGGTTAGCATACGGATTGGCTATCTGAGTGGCAACGTCTTCGGCGCTTATTTCTTGATCGCCCCTTAGCATCCCAGACATGTCCATATGCATAAACCGATATGACATCATCCACTCACCTTGATTATGCATATGAGCGCCCATCACGCCAATTGGCGCTCTGTTTTGGGGTGCCATCATCTCGGCCATATTCGCATAGGCACTATGACAAGCGCTACTGCAAGCCATTAGAACCGCCGAGGCACACAGGCCAACTCTGTTATTTTTTTTCATCATACATCCTTATTTAGTGCTTAATTCAAACAATTACCAGAAGATGCAAGTTCCGCAGCAGATCAGATTGTTGGCTGTGACAGCCCACAACACAATTGATCACGTTAGCATGGATTTTACACAGGATTACCTGCGTATGAACTTGCAGCTTTTTTGTAGAGTTAAGCCAAAGGTGGTGCTCTGGAGTGGTATGGTGCCGAGTTGAGAAGATAAAACCGGTGTTGTTTGTGGATCGCTAAACTGGGGTTCGACGCCGTTACGTTCCGATTGAAAGCATTGGCGACCTGATAGTCTTCTATATCCGCAGCAGCAAAAATTAGACACGTTGAACAATCGTTTGGTTGGGGTAATTCACTATCATCGATATCAACGAAAACCAGTTCACCTAATTGATAATAGCGATCCAAATCAATGTACTTGACGCCCTGCCCGGTGCATATCATCACCACAGTACTGCCATTGGCAGTAACCAAGGGTTGTTGATTAGACGCAAACGCACCATTCACGCTACTGAATAGGTGAATAATGAAGAGTGCTATTGCGATGGGGTACCGTAACAGTTTCATAAAAACATCTTTGAAGATCAGAGTTTTACCTTAAAACAAAGTAATACAAAAATCATCATTTTTATCTGTCTAGATTACTGATACTGAGGTAATTGGCAGTTTCCTGGTAACGAACGACTTAACTCTTTCAGGCTAAACGTTATCGGCTCTGCGGTGACAGATTGACCGTTAATTTCAACCATCGGGAGCTTTAGCGTAAATTGATCAACATTATTGGCAAATTGGTGTTTAATCTCGATACGGTAACCAACATCAACGTCACGAATTTCCTGAAAGTATTTTATTGGGATGGTACGACCAGGTAACAGTCCTTCGATGGATTGTCGTTCGATATGGTCCGTTCCCATAAATCGATAAACCTGATCCGCAATAAATGTTTTGTTAATTTGCGCGGCATCACTGACGACAAACGATTTATCCACGAATCTGAGGGTATTTTCCTGGGGGACAAAATAAGAGATCTGAGCGGTGAACTTTCCGGGCTCAACCTGTGAAAAATACGCGGTAGCTTCCACATACACATTTTGATGCAATGTGAAGCGAATATGATCGTCTGGCCCCTTGCCATTGCAACTATTGGTGAAGTTTTCAGCTATCCCTTGTTGAGGCTGGTAATAATCGAAAGAACTTTTGCTGCATGAAACAAGCAGCAATGCACTAATGCCTAGTAATGTTTGCGATGATTTCAAAATAGTGACCTTTGGCGTGTTTATCCAACTGACATATTCGTTATTTTCAGTATAGACATGTGACTTTGTACTATTAAGTCTAGGCAAAAGCCCTCAAATGTCATGGGGCTTTTTTAGTGAAATTACTTGAGTAATGCATGCATCGGTGGCGGAATATGGCCGACATGCGTGGTTTGTTTGAGTAAAACACCTTCACTATTGATCAACAACCAAGGGGATGTGCTTTGTTCGCTATCGCTATCACCAACCAGGATGTGACCATTTTCGACAAAACCTGCCTTGGCAAACTTGGCAGGCACGATCCATTGACCAGCTTTGTCAATAACCCCATAGTTACCCTGATACTTTACGCGCGTCACTTTAGACGAAAAGCTTTGGATCTCTTCAAATATCGGCGCAACAATCACATTAAATTTCGGATCCATTGCACCATACAGCCCGTTACTGCTTTTAAAGACAATTCGTTCATGATGAAAACCGCCTCGAAAACCCACGACATCGGGTAAAGGTTTGAGTCGGTTAAATGCACTGGTAACAACCTGCCATTGTTCATCAATCAACTGCACGGCGGCCAAGCCTTGTTTGGAAAAACCTGACGTTTGCAAAAACATCGCTCGGCTCGCTGGGTTGCCATTTTTTAATGACACAAACTGCAGCAGAGGTTTAGGACAATATGGCGTCGAAGTATGCACAAATTCATCCGTTGCAAGCGTCTCATCGATTGGATGAAAGACTGGAGTCGGGCTTAGTTCAATTGCACAATGTTCGGTTTTAACGAAGCCATAATCCGGGGCGACGCCATGGCACTTATCGATTATTTGGAACATAGAGGTTCCACTGAACCAACTTCCCATTACCTCAGAAAGAGCATCGGTACTGGCACAGGTGCGGTTTGTGTCGCCAATCTGAATTTGATTTTCGCCGCTGAATAAATTCGTCGTAAAGCGCTGCTCTATCTTACGCGTTCCTTCATTTAGTCGTTTTTGTTCATACAACCCCTGCATAAACCGATCAAATTGCAATTCGTTAAACCCTTGGCTTTCGGTATACGCCAAACCTTGAACATTCGCTAAGTCAAGTTCGGCATCCGCAGTGCTTAACAGCTTTTGTTGCGCTTGTTCGCCAAGCCAAATTTTAAACGCGGAAAGGTCGATATCAACATCAACAATTCGGGGTTGGTGCTGCGCAATTTTTGCAGTCGTGTCTTTTCGCAACGTACCAACAAAATCATACACCACATCTTTTGCCAGGGTTTGATTAACATATTGATTATCAATACTGTTAATGATGAGTTTTTGCCAGTCGATAATCGAAGGAATATTGTGGCTGACCGTGGCATGCAGTGACGATGACGATGGTGAAAATTGACCAAGTTCACAAGCCAAATCAAAATTATTCTGTTTGTCCAACGCAAACTGGGCTTTCAATTGGCGCAAGCTAATCTTTTCCAGCACTGAGGCAGGAATATCCTGATTGCGCTGCTTGACATTCACATCAGCAAGGAGAGCATCATGTTCAGGAATGGCAATTTCAATCAGGTTCCAGGTACCGGAACAAAGGTAATAAGGATCATTTTTTACAATCCCCATACTCAAATTACTGTTTAATTCCAGTGTAACCTGGTAGCCCGAATCATCATCAATGCCCTGCCAGCGTGACGTCGCATATCGAATTTCCTTGGGCTTGATGCTTTTTTGCTCTCCCGCGACAACAATATCCGCAGCCATCAATAACATTGCTGTTAACATAATACCCTGCAGCGCGCGATAAACACCTGCTGTGCTAACAGCGTAGGCATTGCAATTCGTTATTTTGGCAAATAATCTTTTCATTAAAGCATTGCCCTCGCCTGATGTTTGTATTGTTCTGAACTGGCGGTAGCGAGGTATTTTTGAGCGTAGGCTTTGGCCTTCTCACTATCACCCGCCATTAAATACATTGACGCGATATGATAATAGTAACTATCGGGTAGTTGCTCACCACTGCGCTGGATTTTCAGCATATATGCTATCGCACAGTCAAAATCACCAACCGGAAGACATTGTGCAATGGCATCAAGCCATTGTTGGATATTGATATCCGGCTTGTGCCAATACTGAGGCGAGAGTTCGAGTAAATTAAAGATATATTGTTCAAATACAACTTTATGGCTGTACTGATGGTGATCATTTGCAAAATCCACTTTTAAAATGGCTTTTTCTGGTTCAAATGGCGATTGCAACAGTGCAGGCTTTAAGTCGACATAGACTTTATGATCTTTTATTCGCCAACTCACAGGAATTGTAACGATATTTTGTTTCTGTTTTACCTGTAATGTCGCTGACAAATCACCAAAACGATTATCATAAGGATGAACTTCTGTTTTGGTTTCCCCGGTAAAGCCAATAAACGTTTCTTTTCCAGGTTCCACTAACCAGTCTATCGATGAAGTGCTGCAATCGGTATTGCGAAAAGTACACTGGGATTGCGCGATGACTAAATCTAAGGTCATTGGTTTATCCGTGCCACGGTGCTCGATGATTTGTTGCAGTAATTTCTGCTTAAGTGCCACTTCCTGATGGAGATCGATAATCCAGATATTATTCACCAACCGACCATTACGAAAGTCTATGCCAGTAACATCTTGTGGTTGGGCTTCTGACACAGATTGCCAAATAACTCTTTCTTTTGTTTCGGTTTTAAAATATTGCGGTGCATCTGTGGTCGAACAGGCGAACAACAGTTGAGCAACAATAAATATGCAAATGAAATGGAGAGTTTTGCCCATGCCTGTTTATGACTTCACAATGATGACTAATTGGACTGAATAGCGTACCACAGCGAACGTTTAGCGCCAGCGATATCTGTATAAATGGACGGGATTTAACCTGGTTTCAACCTTGCGATAACGTTAAATTTACAAGTAACTGAGTTAATGATTTCCATTAACACTTATTTCATCATTTTCATACGCATCAAATTAGCGCCGCTCTTAGATCTTGTGTTCATTGATTGACGATCGGCAAAAAGGACACTTTCTAACATATTACGCAGAGCAACGGGCAAAATTAAAAAATACGCTTTCCCATGCTAACTCCTGTTCAAAAGTCGGTAGGCCTAATGATGGCGACGCTAAGTGGGTCTGACGGCTACTCAGTGGATTTTGATAGTTAAGCATATATTCGGGCTGATATACCGGTTGCCCAATCGATCGCATTAATGAACACAATTGCTGGCGCTCATCTTCATTTTGAAATTTTACAATTAACGCCTGATGAAGCCCATCCAGCTGCATTGCATTGAGTTTATTCATCGCTTCTATTCGTGAACGCGCCGCCGCGTGATGCCTGACTTTGCCGCTGACTCGCATCGAGTCAAACTTGCCGTAAGACATGGCAACAAACATAAGCTCAGCAGCTCTATCGTATTCCTGTAATTGCGAGCAGCGAACCACACGACGATAAATCTGATTGGGATCATCTTTATTGCTAAGAGTTTCAATACCAGGACATCGTGTTTGCTCAGGAGATGGCTCCTGCGAATGGCTTATTTGTGATTGTGTTGGTGTTTGTGTTGGTGTTTGTGTTTGTGTTGGTGTTGGTGCGTTAACTTGCGTTTGCGGAATATTGACGGGTTCGCTTGCCTGCTGCGCAAAGGCTGCAAACTGAAACCCTAAAATTAAGACTACTAAGCTTGATTTACCCATTAAAACATCCTGTTATGGTTAGTTTTTAGCAGTTAACCAATTCTCCAAATTGGTGAATTGTTATACAGTAACTATAAATGAAATCACCTAAGTTGCAATAGCAACATCCGTTCATTCACTCCCCTAAGGTGTTGATAATTCGATAAAGGTGGAGAGATGACTCGGGTATTTGTAATGATAGCATCGAAGGCGCAGTCGTCTAAAAATCCCGTCTCAAAACATCGTCCGTTCGAAAAAACGCGATTAAAAGTATTAACAGACACCCTCGCCGCCTTTTAAAACAACCGACAGCGCTTAACTTCGCAACGCATCCGACTACCTAAAGCGCCATATAACCGCAGGATAATAGAAAAATATGATGGGGATACTTTTAGGGACGAAAACAGCAAACGGTTATTTGTCCTTATTAATTCGCTTACTCTATTTCTATTTCTATTTCACCCATTTGGGCGGTAAATAAATAGTAAATTCATTTATTGGTACCCATTTACGTATAAAGACCGCATAAAGGGCTAAAAAATAGTTGCCTAAACTTTAGTTATGAATGAGTGCAAGCCAAATGTATTGCGTCCGTTCTCAACTGCCTTGCAATTTACCTAATTGCATGTGACAAGCTTGCCTTTTTGCACTGTTATAACAACACGTTTATTTATTTCGTTACTAGTAACGTATCCACAACTACCTCGATATGCAACTGAATTAGCGCTGAAAAATTCGTAGGTGTATACACCATCGTGTTGTTGCGACAGTGAATAATGAAGGGTATTGCTTTCCCCGCTAGATATTGAACCAAAATCTAATTGGCTACTTGGCAATGTAACTTTCGCTTGAGCTATTTCTGCACCCGAATTATTCACTATTTTTACACTCGGCAAAATATAGAAACTGGCACAATACAGTGCAGTGAGTATAGCGACAACTGAAAAAGCAATTTTAAACAGAAGTTTCATCCGGCTCCTTTTGGCATATAACACCTCAAGAAGAGCCACATGTTGGTGCGCCCTTCTTTACCAATTTTTTATGACTTTTTGTCATTTTTGAGTATATCGACAATACGGTTAATGATGATTTCCGATAGATTCCAATCATACCCGTTAAAATCCGTGGTATTGATAAATTGCACAACTACGGTATCTATGTCTTTGTGGTATTCCGCAAGACTTTGGTAGCCCGGAACAAGCCCACCATGTTCATATACGTAAATAGAGGAGTATATTGCCTGTTCACCTGCATCAAATACTGAACCGTCGTTTAATGCCCGCAAGAATGTGCCGACATCCTCTGCTGTTGCCAACATGCCGTATTCATGGGTCTTGAAATCCTCTTCAACACCAACATAATAGCCACTCATTACGTCGTCTAAATCTACTTCGCTCAGCGAACTAAACGTATTGTTCAGCCCTAGAGGGATCAATATTTCCTCTTTAATATATTGATGATGCGAATAACCCACGACCTTTTCTATAACCTGGCGAAGCAACAAATAATTTGTATTTGAATATTCATAGCCTTTATCTGGCTCAAAGCTTGCGGGTAAATCAAGGGCAAATTCTAAGGCTCTTTTACTGTTTTCCTGTTCGTTTTGCCAAAAAATGGGATTATTAGTAAAGTTTGGAATACCACTGCGATGTTGTACCATTAGTTTCAACGTGATCTTTTCAATATTTTCAATTCTGCCCACAAGCTCCGGAAAGTAGTCTGCAACCTTATCATCTAAAGACAAACGGTTGTCATTGGCTAATTTCGCCATAGAAACGGCAACATACAACTTGCTAATACTCGCAATCTTAAATAATGCTTCTGGATCGGCAGGTATTTTATTTTTTCGATCTTTCCAACCACCGGCATAAAATTCCGGTGGTTGCCCGGCTTGATCAATATAAACAATCATGCCATCGAACCCATGACTTATTGCTTCATCAACTTGTTCCTGAACTGTACTTGGCAGGGGTAATATCCATGCTTTCACCAATATCCACGGCACGTAAAAAAGAGAAATTGCTGTCCCTGCAAATAATACGATTCTGAATATGAATTTTAGTTTTCTGTTTTTCATATATTTATTAATTCAAGGCTTTGAATTTGATTTCCTAACTTATAACGCCTTACGAAGCGCGAAAAAATGGTGGCTAAAATTAGCGAGGAACGAGCAAAAGCCTACTGTTATTTGCCCGTATGAACAGCTTGTTATAAATACATTACCCGCTTGCCTTCACAAGCATGCCTGTGGAATAAATGATATCTTCGCTTGGACATGAATATGTTGGAATAGTAGATGAACAAGGCTGATTTGGCTTATCAAAACAGAAATCAAATCGAGTTTGTGTTTTGACTGGTTGAGTAAGGATGCTTTTAGGTAACTCTGACCATTTCCAGCTTTTAATTGCTTGTTTAGCAGCTTTTGAAAAATGTTTATTTGTTGAAACTACGACAACAATGTCCTTAACTTCATTTTGTGGGGTTATTACATATTCAATTGTTGCACAGCCTTCAATAAATTTTTGCACTGCTTTTATTGGGTATCTAGCAGGAAATCTATTGAGTTGATCCCACTTTGAGGATTTAATTTCATTGTGAGTTAACGATAGATTTGGATACTCTTTTATTGTCTCATCGTTGGTTGAGGCACAACCATGCAAACAAATAGCAATGATTAAGATACTAAAATTATTTTTCATAACCGAAACTTCCTTGTATTTATGGTGCCCAAATAATTGGCAAATTTATTTTTCTAAAGGTTGAGGAACGAAAACAGCAAACTGTTTTTTGTCCTTATTTATTAGCTTGTTATGTTTACGGTAACACAACAACAAGTTCAACTTCTAAAAAGTGTGATTCGCTCCATAGCCTTTTTACTTCAACCCAGCTGGAAGACGGGTATTTACCGTCAAAATAAGCCTTACGTATTGGGATTGCCGACTTTAACTTTTCAATGTCTGTAGTGAAGATAACTTCTTTTACGATAGCATCGGTTCCAACATTATAATCAGACAGTATCTTCTTGATGTTAGTGTATATATCGTCCACTTGGTTTTCAAAGCTGGCTTTTTCGCTCGTAATACCAGAGATATACAGAGTGTTACCATTTTTTACTACTTGTGTATAACCAGTATCATTCTCCCAAGGAAAATAATTTTTTCGTTCAATAGACGGGTTCGTTGTGACACACCCACAAAGCAAGATACCACAAAATAATAGCAATGATTTTTCTCTGAAATTAATCAATTGAACTCCAATAATGAAAAGTAAATATAATGCCTCATTTAGTCGACGCGTTAGCGGTCGGCTGAAATAGACTGGCTAACATTGCTTTGGCCGAGCATGAATATACCAAGCCAGACAAACCAAATAATCTGAGTAATCCCAAAAATTTCGGTGAAGACTTTATCTGGATATATTGTTGCAATACCAGAAACTCCTACAACGACACCAAGGTAATTCAGTCCTCGCGGGAATGCTTGGGCTTTTAACGCAGCTATACTGATTAACAGTACCCAAAGTCCACCAACCAGTTCGTTCCCGCCTCCAAGGCTTTCGATTAGCACTGAAATAATTCTCCACATATCAAAAGCTTTCTCGGAGGATAAATCCATTAGGTTAATTGCATGTGAAAGCCCAATAGTTGCCAGCATACCGCTTGCAATAACCAGAACAACCCAAACAACGCCAAAGATAGAACCCACTTTAACAATTGGATCATTTATTGGTTTTAGTTTCACATATAAGCCAACCACAAGAACCGCTAGAAAAATGCCAAACACTGCATACATCAGAAAATAAATCATAGAAAACACAAACTGGTTTTCTGCCAAATATGCCATTTTTTCGGATGCTGTACCTTCGGAGGGATATTCCCAAAAAGCGCCAAAATACACAAAGGCAACGATATAAATTAAAGCCTCAAAAATAGCTGAAACACCTGCAACTTTTTGTAGATTATTCATCAAAACTATCCTGCTCTATATGTAATACTAACGCCTTAAGTAGCTACAGCGTCTCGCTTCCTTAAAAATTGCCATATTTATTTGGCACATATCGGTAGTGCCCGGTAATTTGATATGAAAATAGCATATCATCCAGACTTGGCCCTGAACCAATATTGTGAACAATAAGTGGATTTCCAGTGATCTTCGATATTTTATCTGTAACGATACCAATATGAGGAAGGTTTCCTGGGAGCATCCAAGTGACAATATCACCAGGAGCATAATCTTTAGAGTCATTGGTGATGGGAAGCACAGAGCCGTTACGAGTTAAGAATGCTTGTAAATTGGGGACGCGGCGATGATCTATGTTTTTGTCAGTGCGACTTAAACCCCAGATGCGTTTTGAAGGGTAGGCAGAGAAGTTTTTGGACATATCTTCATGCACTAAAACCTGTAGGTCTGTTCCCAATGAGCGATAAGATCGAATGACGACATCGGTGCAAACGCCAATATTCTGAGGGACATCCCCGTTGGGGTATGCAATAGAAAAGTACGACCCATCATAAGTTATGTCTTGCTTGGTACGATCAATTGCCGCGGAAACAAGATCATTGGCAAAATCACCGGCATAGGTGTTTTGAGATACGAGAAAAAATACTGTGGCTAAGAATCTATTCATAGGACTCGACAAAAATATAATGCCGCGTTAAGTAATAAACCACGCGACCAGTTAACCTAAACTAATGTACCGTAATCACAAAACCCAACCTGAACCGAAAATTCCAAGCGTTGGAAATCTGTCTTAAGCGCTTTGCTAGGCGAACTTCTAAGGACAAGCTCCAGAGATTTCATCGGATTTACAAGGAAAGCAACTTAATACCTCGCTGCCTTCATAGGTAAAGCAGACTTCCCCTACTTCATCATTAACAATAAAGGATCGATTAAGCTCCGAGGAAAAGTAGTGCGTAAATTCCATACCCTGATCCTTGAACTTGTGTTCAGTTGCACTATTTTCGATTACTTCGAATAACGTATCCAATGTTCGGATAGAGTCATAGAATTCACTATCGTTCGATGCAAATGCCGATGGAGGTATCATTGCGATAAATATAACCTTCACAAGAAATTTATACATTTCTGCTCCATTCGCCTAGCGCCTCTATAAGAGATTAAAAATCAATTGGTTATACTTTAGCGAGGAACTGGCGTTAAACCAATGATTTTATGTCCCTTCTTTTAACAATTTGTTATGTGTTTACTTTACATATGCAGGAACTTTTGATTTCAATAAATCAATCAATTCCTGATCCATGTATTCGTAGTCATCTGGTATTCCCAAAGAGATCACAGACTGCCCGTTAATTGCGCTGCCAAATTTTTTAGACAATTTCTTTTTATGAGCATTTTCCATAACAAAGATATAATCAGCCCATTCGATGTCTTCAAGAGAAACATGAACTTCAGCATCCCTACTGATACCAGCCGAAGAGACTTCCCACCCATCTATATTGCAAAATACTGCTTCTGCCGTTGGGCTTCGAAGCTTGTTCTTACTGCATAGAAACAAAATATTTGGCACAAACTCTCCAGGAGATTAAACACATAATGCCCTGTTAAGGGGCAAATTGAAATTGGCTAAAAAGTGTAGCGACGCGGAACCAGTCACTGTTATTTCTCTCGTTTGAACAGCTTGTTAGCTTTCTTTTATGAACTCAACAACAAATGTAACACCGGAAGGTATTAACTGAAAACTAGACGAAATAATCTTGTAATCAACATACTCATCATGCAGAGCGATAAATTTTTTAGCCTCTACATCTAAATCTTTTTTTGCATATTCTGTCCCCGCGAAACCACCAGTATATATTTTTAAGGTATATTGATCTGACGCGTGATTTATTTGAATAGGGGTAAAAGTGTTACCGTAGCTCGATGATGTACAACCTTATGTTGTGACTGATAAAGCAGTAATACAAATTAATGTAACTAAATTCATTCGCGATTTCATAATCTATCCTTGATGCTTATTGTTAAAGAAAGCTAGCGCCCTTTTAAGGGGCAAAATACAGTTGGCTAAAATAAGCGATGCAGGAGCAAAAGCCAACTTTTATTGATCCTGATTTAATGACTTGTTCGCAGTACTTTTAACTTTACTCACAGTTAGGAGCGCACTTATAAATATAATTGCCACTATATCAATTGAGATCCACTGCGTTGGCAGGTTGCCTGTATATTGATTAAATGAAAAGCCAGGCGAAAATGAAGCTGATGCACCAAATAAAAATTGAGTATTCCAGCTTATATAAACATATGCACTACCAAGCCCTGAGTATGTTGCCGAAATAGATCCAAGACCAATACTAAGTACTTGAAGAGACTGGTTTAGTATTGAAAGCCAATAGTATTTGTGATTTTCTTTTATCGCGGTCATCCCTGCGATTGCATTAAGCGCTATAAATGGTATAGCAACGACGGTACTTAGAAATGAAAATGAGCCATCGAAAATAGAACCGACATAATAAAGTAAAATCGCCACTGCAGCAGTTAGTTGGAAGTAGCCGATAATTTTCACTCTATTCTTAGCAATTGAAAAGGCCTCTTCTTTAGACTTTTCAATTGCTTCTGAAATTTCATCCTTTCTATTTTCAAGTTCTAGTTGCAATGAATTGTAGTTTGGCGAATCTGGTGAAATCTTCTCTTTTACATCCAATAGATCGTTCAACGTGTATTTAGAATAATCGATAGTACTCATTTGCATCCTTGTACTGCTAATGTCCTGTTAAGGGGCTGATAATGTTTGGCTAAACTTGTGCAGCGAAGCGGAACTAAGAAAACTGTTAGCCGTTCCGTCTTAATGCGCCTGTTATATGCCGTATACTGGCTTTAGATACCAATAATAAATAATACCGAAAGGGATAAACTCAGCAATAAAAAATAAAAGTCTTCCTACTTGGGGTAGCCAATCTATTTCTTTTTCTGAATTGATTTCTTTTAAGTCTAATTGTCCGATAAAGCCAAGAGGTTTGTCATTTTTCCGCGGCCATTCAAACTGACCTCCGACTAGAGGCTTCCCGCCAAGAAAACTCGATGTACTTTTATTAGATGTCACTAAACGTAAACATTTTTCACCTAAAGCCAAAACTTTTTCATTCATTCTCTCGACAACTCCATTTGATGGTTAACGCCTCGTTAAGAGGTAAATAATTGTTGGCGAAAATAAGCGAGGAACGCGCAAAAGCCAACGGTTTTAAGTAAACACTTGAATATTACGTTTGGAGTCGATGGGCACCGCAGCTGCGCCCAATAGAGACTGTTTGCTGCCGCAATGTATTGAACTAATTTGTTATGTTCTTTTGACCTGTAACCAGCAGCCTAATAATACAGCAAATGGATAATTCAAGAAGCGTGCAATGGTATACCAAAGTGGCTGTGCGTTATATTGATCGGGTATTATCCAAAACATAATTAAACTTAGCGAACTACAAATTAAAATCAAATAGATGCAGTACCTGTATTCTTTAAAGTTGGTTTTTTTAGCGACATATTGGCCCGACCATAAAGAAAATAATGCTCCTTCAATAATGAAAGCGAGATACATAACTGAACTTGGTAGATATACTTCTGTTTCTGCGTCCGGATGTAAACCTACAGTGCCAATATATATGCCATAAATTATGCCAATCAGCATAGCAACTATCATGGAACCCACGAAACTAACCAGCACTGCTATGCTAATAGCTTTGACAGGGCTACTTCTTGATGTATCTCTTATATCCAGATTTGCTGAGGGCGTAGAGTAAAATTCCTGACTCAATTTAGTTATCCTTTTTAAGTTGCTGAAACATAACACTGCCATAACGAAGTCCTGGCATCACCGTTGATGCCCTTGTTATATGCACAACTATCGACTTTCGTTATCTCAATTTTACGCGACATCTAGTTTTTTAAGCTGGACGTTTACGCTGATTGGGAATGCATACGCGGGTGACTTTACTGATTCTCCTGCGCCATTCCCTGACGTTTCAACCGCTCCTGATTTCTTCGAAAAATCGCAGGATGTGAATATAACACCGAGCTCTGTGGAAATATTTAGAGCTCATCAGCGCCATGTTATACGTGATGATTTTCTCGCGCACAGCTCTCTACTTTATTGCTTTTCAATTAAATGAGCCGACTATCGGTCATTCAAATTTTCCTGATAAATATCTTCAGAACCGATGGGCAATGTAAACGTCAGGCCATCATACCCAATTGTCACACCCGTTGGTCGAACCTCCTTTACGTCTCGCATAAACGTCCATTCAGCAACTTTGTTATCTGGCGCTGGAACGAGGTGATAGAGAACCAATTCTTTGACTTTAGCTTCATTTGCTACTTCAGCCGCCTCGACTGGAGAAGTGTGATAGTCCTGTATATCGAACATAATCTTCTCTAACTGTTTATTACCGATTTTACCTGATTCGATTTCCATTTGTTTCACGATATGCCGAGATAAACCTTCATGAAACAACACATCAGCGTCTCTTGAGAATTTAATTGTTTTCTCAATTTTCGTCGTATCCCCACTTACTACAACTGAGCGCCCTTTGTAATCAAAACGATACCCAACGGCGGGATGTATCGGTGCATGATTGACAGAAAACATCGTTATCTTCAGCGCCCCGTCATCCAACACTGTTGCTGAATCACCCTCTAAACGAATTTCTTTAGCTACCATCCTTCCTATCGCAGGATTTAAATAGTCTTCACCATGGTGTGCCGTACGATAAGCGCTGTCCAGCGCATAAGCTTGGGCAAAGCCTTCGACCACTTGCTTCACGCCTATGGGGCCGTATACGTCAAGTGGTGCATCACGCCCCTGCGCCCAAGTCATCATATTGAACTCACCCAAATCACCCATATGATCCGAATGAAAATGGGTTAGTAAAACCGCCCCTACACGTTTAGCTGGAATCCGCCAAATCCCAAGATTATTAGTACTACGGTTACCTGTATCGACTATATAGAACTTACCACCGGCAATAACCATGACGCAAGTTGCTGCTCGATCCTTGGTGGGCATAGGTGCGGCGCTGCCACATAGTGTTATTCGCAACGCATCCTCAGCAAAAAGATCATCAGGGACGTTAGACATGCTTTGGGTAATTTCTCTCTGTATTAATTGTTCTTGTACCGCTGGCATTTGTACAAGAAAAGCAACTAACACGGCCAAAATGCTTAGAATGCTGAGTGTTTTAACAAAAAGCTTCATTTCCTAAATTCCTAATCACCATGACAATTATCATAAGTTCAAATTGACCTGATTATTGCTCAGTCAGTGTCCGTATAAAGCATAGCTATGAAACAAAAATTGTTGGCTAATTTAAGCGACGAAAGAACAAAAGCCGACTGTTTTTTGCCCTTTTATACGACTTGCTACGTAACACATTTAAATTGATTACGCTTAAAAAACAATATTAAGCCAAATAAAATTGCCGAATGCTGCTCCAAATGGAAATGACATAACAAATGCAAGCGGTTCAGCAACCTCCTTTGACATCACATCATTTCGTAAACTTAGTTCGACAGCTTTGATTTTAAAATTTATAGGGTAAAACCACGTTTTTCAAGGCTGGGTTTATAGGCATTTTAGCCTCCTCAAAGTAATGAAGAGGTGTCCACTAAAACGGGGGAGGAGCAGTATCCTTTTGCATGACTTGTTAGCTGCGGCCAATTACCAGCCTAGCGGGATATCTATCAAAGGCACATGTGCGTCATTTCGATCATCGTCATTGACAAGCATGAGTGTCTTCCCTGGCTCATACCACGCCAAGCCTTCCCAGTTTTTATTAACAGGAACCTTCAAAGATTTCAACTGGGGAGCTAGCTCAAACGGCTGCCCTATGGGTTCACCACTGAGATCAAATCGCTGAAGCACTGCCGGACCATAGCGGTTACTGTCGTCACTACTTGGCATTCGAACGCTACTCAGTAGCACTATAAATCCATCCCTGTGCCACACAAGATCGGGGGCACGAAAGCGAAAAGCATGGGGTTCTTGGCCTTTGGGCTCTTTTTGATCGACCCACTTGGATAGCGAATCGGTGTTAAGTACAACTTCCTTTGATGGTTTGGGTACCACACCATTTACAAGAGTATGTAAGATCACAACCGGGCGCAGTGCTCGGGTTGGCGGTGCAATTTCGGCGGGTAGGAATCGCGCTATCGGATAGCCCCCTTCCCAAAGAACGGCGATATCATAACTACCCCGCTCACCAGGCGTTGGGCGCGATGCAAGGCCTTCAAGTCCCGCTTGTGCGTATTCCCCGAATCGGCTTGGATACGAAATGATCGTACCCTTATCAGACACAAGCGACCGTAATCGCTCCGAAAGCACAATAACTTCCCCGTCAGCGAGCACATCGATACTTTCAAAGTCCACATGCAGTTTTGCCTCAATGATCTGCTTGCTGTGCAGTCGGCCCGCTTCACTAAAAACAATATGTCGACTTCTAAGATCGGTTATGTCGTATTCGTAGTAATTACCCAAGTCACCGTCGGCGACAATTAAAAGTTTATTGCCCAAACGCACAATTCCCGAAGCTTCTTTGATAAGAGGTTCGGCATTTGCACCCTGTACGATGAGCGTCAGCAGTAGAAATGTAAGCATTCGATTCAATGGCAAGATGACTTCCTTTTGTATAGGGTGATTACGATATAGCAGCTAACGCCTACATAAGCGACGTAAAATACTTGGCCAATATTTGTGAGGAACGAACATCTAGCCAACCTTAAGACGTCATTTTCCTTTATCATCTTGTTGTGTGTTTCATTCGCCAAGCCATTTAAATTTGGCATCTTTGATTATTTTATTGAATTCAGCCTGAGTGATTTTGCCGTTAGCTAAATCATCTTCTGCTGGCCAAACAACCTTCTGATATTCGTATTCTATAGCGGCAAGAATATAACCGAGCTTTCTTTCGGTGATGTTTCCCTTATGGAAGTGATGCATCGCTAATTTTTTATTCCACGACTTGCCTTCTGGAGGTTTTGGTAACCTAAAATCAAGGGTAAGAAGCCTTTCATCTGATATTGTGAAACCTTTAGCTATTGAATCTTTAGCACATTCATAGAGCATATAATCAATAGAGTCTTGAAGGCCATAAAAATGCCAATCAAAACCCGCATTACAACCTCCTACAATCTTTCCCTCTTTGTCAGTAATATTAACCGCTCTTTCAGCGCAACCTGAAAGGAAAAATAAGACTATGATTATCTTTAATAAATTTCGATACATCAATGAACTCTTCTAAGCACATAACGCCCGCATAACGGGCTAATAAAGCACGAACTAAGCCAAGCTATATAGTCCATGCGTTGATGCGCGTGTTATGTGTAAAACACACCCAAATTTAAGCAAAATACTTTGATATTAAACCAATACCGAGAATTAGAATAACTAATACAACCCAATGTCTTTTTGAACCATCTAAATTTTCACCGCACACAGGACAAGATGATGATTTCATTGGAGTTCCAGTAACGTTTGTCGCTTTAACCAATGGTGAGGTAATTTCTGATTTACACTTTTTGCACTTCATAAATATCCATTTTAATTATGACAATACTCGATGTTTAATTTACACATAACGCCCTGCTAAGGGGCTATATGCGAGGTACGAGCACAGCCAGCTGTTTGTGTCCGTTTAAGCAACTTTTTATCCGTAATTTACAGGTAGTGTCTTGGTGTAAACAAGCGATTCATTACCTTTGTGAAGGTTTCCAAATTGCCTATCGTATTTTGATGCTCCATTCGTTGTTTTATTACATCAGGATCCTTATCAACTTCTTGAATTAATTTTTCACACATAGCAATTCTTTCCCTTTCCGAAGAGAAATTTTCACGAAGTAATTCTAATTCACCAGAGTCTAACCAAATACCTGCACAATTAGGACACTCATCAATTTCTAATACTTGTTTCGGACTATAAAATCTCCTCATCATCACCACGTTTTCACATTTAGGGCAATTAATTCGGTTATCAGCATCTAAAATTACAGACTCAAATTGTGTAAGATGCTCAACAAGGACTTCTCCTCTTATTTCGTGTTTCTCATCGAATTTATCTAATTCAAGATTATCAAAAAACACTCCCCCACATTCCTCGGAAATATCTACTGCGATCTTTCCAACTTTAACGGTCTTAAGTGGACTTCCTGTTCGTGGGCACTTCATTAAATCTAAACTCCAAACTTGTGATTGAGTATTACGTATATCGCCCATTTAAGGGGCTGATAATAGTTTGCTAAAATGTGTAGCGAAGCGAAACCGAGCAAACGGTAGCAATCCCGCTTTAAATTCTTGTTAGGTGCTAGAACTTACATCAACGCCTTTTTCGTTGATTTGAGCATATATTTTAGTCCCTGAAGTAAAATACATTGGCTCTGTAATAATGACTTCTCCATTACTTAAAGTAACTTTGAAAGTCATAGCAGCTTCAGCATTAATCTCGAAAATAACGATGTCACCACTATTTAATAACCCAAGATCTTTTGACTCATTTCGCCAATAAGAAACAACATGAACTGGGCTAGGAGATCTATTTTCTACTCTAAATTTTGGCGCTGCAGAATTAAGTAAAAAAACTACAGATAGACTTATAAAAGCTATAACTATTAATAAGATTGATATGGCCTGTTTCTTAGTCACGCTTATGCACCTAACGCCCTGTTATTTGTCCCGCTTGAACAGCTTGTTATATGCAAATTATCTTAACAACTTTAACACTTC